>NZ_JBICWQ010000011.1:0-190354 GCF_043199815.1 Streptomyces sp. NPDC048523
TCCAGCATCGCCTCACGGAACTTCTTCGAGCCGTTGGCGTTGGTCCGCTCGCCGATCGCCAGGTAGGAGGTGTCCTGGCGGAAGGGGACCGTCTGATAGAGGGAGGCCGCGCCGGGCTCGGGCTGCGGGTTGCGCTCACCGGGCGTGAGGTCGCGGACCCGCTCGACGACCTGGCGCAGGTGTTCGGGGGTGGTGCCGCAGCAGCCGCCGATCAGGGAGAGGCCGTAGTCGCGCACGAAGGTCTCCTGGGCGTCGGCCAGGCCTTCGGGGTCGAGCGGGAAGTGCGCGCCGTCCTTGGTGAGGATCGGCAGACCGGCGTTCGGCATGCACAGCAGGGGGATGCGGGAGTGCCGGGCGAGGTAGCGCAGGTGCTCGCTCATCTCGGCCGGGCCGGTCGAGCAGTTCAGGCCGATCATGTCGATGCCGAGCGGCTCCAGCGCGGTGAGCGCGGCGCCGATCTCGGAGCCGAGCAGCATGGTGCCGGTGGTCTCGAAGGCCATGGAGACCACCAGCGGGACATCGGCGCCGGTCGCCTCCAGGGCGCGGCGGGCGCCGAGCACGGAGGCCTTCGTCTGGAGCAGGTCCTGGGTGGTCTCGACGATCAGGGCGTCGGCGCCGCCGGCGAGCAGTCCCTCGACGTTGGCCTGGTAGCCGTCGCGGATCGTGGCGTAGTCGATGTGGCCGAGGGTGGGCAGCTTGGTGCCGGGGCCGACGGAACCCAGGACCCAGCGCGGGCGGCCGTCGCGGGCCGCGTACTCGTCGGCCACCTCGCGGGCGATCCGGGCGCCCGCCTCGGACAGTTCGTGCACCCGGTCGGCGATGTCGTACTCCGACGCGGCCGTGTGGTTGGACCCGAAGGTGTTGGTCTCGACGCAGTCGACGCCCACCGCGAAGTACGCGTCGTGGACGGAGCGGACAATGTCCGGGCGGGTCACGTTGAGGATCTCGTTGCAGCCCTCGAGGTTCTCGAAGTCCTCGAGGGTGGGGTCCTGGGCCTGCAGCATGGTTCCCATTGCTCCGTCGGCCACCACCACTCTGGTGGCGAGCGCCTCACGGAGCGCGGACACACGGGTCCGGCTGTCGGCGGAAGGGGTCAGTGGCGACGAGGCCATGAAAGGGCTCCCTCAGTTGCGACGGCTGTCGGCTTCAGGCGCCCGCGAGACGTCCCACGCCGGGCGCACCACGCCAGGGTAGCCGGGTCCCCACGGGGATGGTCGGCACGTCCACGGGACGGACGAGGATGGCGGGCAGGTCACCAGCGTGTCGCCGGTGGCGGAACAGATGCCGACCGACCATTAGCGGGAGGTCGGCATCGACCGGTAGTGTTCGACATTGCCGAACACCGGCAGCGACGCCGTAACACGCGGCTGTCGAAGGGGACGGAGGCAGAACGGCGATGGCACGGAACATCCAGTCGCTGGAACGGGCGGCCGCGATGCTGCGGCTCCTCGGGGGCGGCGAGCGGAGACTCGGCCTGTCGGACATCGCCTCGTCCCTGGGCCTCGCCAAGGGCACCGCGCACGGCATCCTGCGAACCCTCCAGGCGGAGGGGTTCGTGGAGCAGGACGAGCCCTCCGGGCGGTATCAGCTGGGCGCCGAGCTGCTGCGCCTGGGCACCACCTACCTGGACGTGCACGAGTTGCGCGCGCGTGCGCTCGTGTGGACGGACGACCTGGCCCGCTCCAGCGGCGAGAGCGTCCATCTGGGCGTGCTGCACCAGCAGGGCGTGCTGATCGTGCACCACGTCTTCCGGCCCGACGACAGCCGGCAGGTGCTGGAGATCGGGGCCATGCAGCCCCTGCACTGCACGGCGCTCGGCAAGGTGCTCTCGGCCTACGACCCGGTGGCGCACAGCGAGGCGCTGGAGAGCGACCGCAAGGCGTTCACCGAACGGACCGTGTGCGACCTGGAGGATTTCGAGCAGATCCTCGACGTCACGCGCGCGCGTGGGTACGCGGCGGACGTCGAGGAGACCTGGGAGGGCGTCGCGTCCATCGCCGCGCCCATCCACGACCGGCGGCGGATGCCGGTCGGCGCGGTCGGCATCACGGGCGCCGTGGAGCGGCTGTGCCGGCCCGACGAGGAGGGCGCGCTGCGTCCCGAACTGATCGCGGCGGTGCGGGACTGCGCCCGCGCGGTCTCGCGGGATCTGGGCGCCGGGCGGTTCTGAGCAGCGCGAAGGACCGCGAGGGACCGCGTGAAGGACCGCGGGAAGGGCCGGTGCGTCGGTGACGTACCGGCCCTCTGCCGTATCTGACACAACGGCACAAACCGCCAGAACAAGATCGTTGACTCACAGTCATGAATAACGATCGTGTTTTCGACAACAGAACTCTTGACGTGCACGTAACCCCGGAGCAAGACTCCCGTCCATCGGTCGGCATTGTCGAACACCTACCGGCAATACGCGCTAGAGTGTGACAACGCCAAGGGCCGGCATCGCCCTCACCCCCGAGGGCAGCTCGAACCTCCGGAGGGACCCGGGGTTCGGTCCCCTGGACGAAGGACAAAGGAGTCGCGGGTGTCCAGCTCCGACATCTTCATCGGCGAGACCATCGGTACCGCCATACTCATCCTGCTCGGCGGTGGCGTGTGCGCCGCTGTCACGCTGAAGGCCTCCAAGGCCCGTAACGCCGGCTGGCTCGCCATCACCTTCGGGTGGGGTTTCGCCGTTCTGACGGCCGTATACACCTCGGCGCCGCTCTCGGGCGCCCACCTCAACCCGGCCGTGACCCTGGCGCTCGCGCTCAAGAAGGACGGCATCTCCTGGAGTGACGTCCCGATCTACTGGGGCGGTCAGCTGCTCGGCGCCATGATCGGCGCGGCGCTGGTCTGGATCGCCTACTACGGCCAGTTCCACGCGCACCTGACCGACAAGGAGATCGTCGGCGCTCCCGGCGCGCAGGCCACCACCGCCAAGGCCGTCGAGGCGCAGGAGAAGGGCGCCGGGCCGGTCCTGGGCGTCTTCTCCACCGGCCCCGAGGTCAGGGTCGCCTGGCAGAACGTCGCCACCGAGGTCATCGGCACGATCGTGCTGGTGCTGGCCGTCCTCACGCAGGGTCTCAACGGCGACGGCAAGGGCCTGGGCACCCTGGGCGCCCTGATCACCGCGCTCGTGGTCGTCTCCATCGGTCTGTCCCTCGGTGGCCCGACCGGCTACGCGATCAACCCGGCCCGTGACCTCGGCCCGCGTATCGTGCACGCCCTCCTGCCCCTGCCCAACAAGGGCGGCTCCGACTGGAGCTACGCCTGGGTTCCGATCGTGGGTCCGCTGATCGGCGGTGCGATCGCCGCAGGCATCTACAACGTCGCTTTTGCTTAAAGCACCGGTAGAACGTCCCCTTCACCCACGGAACCCCAGGAGCACTCAGTGACCGACGCCCACACCGCCGGCCCGTTCATCGCCGCCATCGACCAGGGCACCACCTCCAGCCGCTGCATCGTCTTCGACCGGGACGGCCGTATCGTCTCGGTCGACCAGAAGGAGCACGAGCAGATCTTCCCGAAGCCGGGCTGGGTCGAGCACAACGCCACCGAGATCTGGACCAACGTCGAGGAAGTCGTCGCCGGAGCCATCCAGAAGGCCGGCATCACCCGCGACGACATCAAGGCCATCGGCATCACCAACCAGCGCGAGACCACTCTCCTCTGGGACAAGAACACCGGTGAGCCCGTCCACAACGCCATCGTCTGGCAGGACACCCGCACCGACGCCCTGTGCCGGGAACTCGGCCGCAACGTCGGCCAGGACCGCTTCCGCCGCGAGACCGGCCTGCCGCTGGCCTCCTACTTCGCCGGCCCCAAGGCCCGCTGGCTGCTCGACAACGTCGAGGGCCTGCGTGAGCGCGCCGAGCGCGGCGACATCCTCTTCGGCACCATGGACAGCTGGGTCATCTGGAACCTGACCGGTGGTGTCAACGGCGGCAAGCACTACACCGACGTCACCAACGCCTCGCGCACCATGCTGATGAACCTCCACACGCTGGAGTGGGACGAGAAGATCGCCGAGTCCATCGGCGTGCCGCTGTCGATGCTCCCGGAGATCCGCTCCTCCGCCGAGGTCTACGGCGAGGTCACCGGCGGGAAGCTCGGCGACATCCTCGGCGGCATCCCCGTCGCGTCGGCGCTCGGCGACCAGCAGGCGGCCCTGTTCGGCCAGACCTGTTTCGCCGAGGGCGAGGCCAAGTCGACGTACGGCACCGGCACGTTCATGCTGATGAACACCGGTGACAAGATCATCAACTCGTACTCGGGGCTGCTGACCACGGTCGGCTACCGGATCGGCAACGACAAGCCGGTCTACGCCCTGGAGGGCTCCATCGCCGTCACCGGTTCGCTGGTGCAGTGGATGCGCGACCAGATGGGCCTGATCTCCACCGCCGCCGAGATCGAGACGCTCGCGCTCTCGGTCGACGACAACGGCGGCGCGTACTTCGTGCCGGCGTTCTCCGGGCTCTTCGCCCCGTACTGGCGCCCGGACGCCCGCGGTGTGATCGCCGGCCTCACCCGGTACGTCACCAAGGCGCACATCGCCCGTGCCGTCCTGGAGGCCACCGCCTGGCAGACCCGTGAGATCAGCGACGCCATGACCAAGGACTCCGGTGTCGAGCTCGCGGCTCTCAAGGTCGACGGCGGCATGACCTCCAACAACCTGCTGATGCAGACGCTCTCGGACTTCCTGGACGCCCCCGTGGTGCGCCCGATGGTCGCCGAGACCACCTGCCTCGGTGCCGCCTACGCCGCCGGTCTCGCCGTCGGCTTCTGGACCAGCACCGACGACCTGCGCGCCAACTGGCGCCGGGCCGCCGAGTGGACCCCCAACATGGCCGCGGAGAAGCGCGACCGTGAGTACAAGAGCTGGCTCAAGGCCGTCGAGCGGACCATGGGCTGGCTCGAGGACGAGAACTGACGAGAGAGCTCACAAAAGCTCATCTCGCCGTTCTGATGAGGAGTAAGAACCCCACATGACCAGTCAGTCCACCCTGCAGTCCGTGCCTGCCCTCGGTACGCGCCCGGCCTTCGGCTCCCTTCCGAGCCGCGCCGAGACCCGGGAGCAGCTCTCCAAGGCGTCGTACGACCTCCTCGTGATCGGCGGCGGCATCCTGGGCATCTCCACCGCCTGGCACGCCGCGCAGTCCGGCCTCAGGGTGGCACTGGTCGACGCCGGCGACTTCGCCGGCGCCACCTCCTCCGCCTCCTCCAAGCTGCTCCACGGCGGTCTGCGCTATCTGCAGACCGGCGCGGTGAAGCTGGTGGCGGAGAACCACTTCGAGCGCCGTGCGGTCTCCCGCCAGGTGGCACCTCACCTGGCGAACCCGCTCACCTTCTACCTCCCCGTGTACAAGGGCGGGCCGCACGGCGCCGCGAAGCTCGGGGCGGGCGTCTTCGCCTACTCCGCGCTCTCGGCGTTCGGGGACGGCGTCGGCCACCTCCTGTCCCCCGCCCGGGCGGCGCAGGACGTGCCCGAGCTGCGCACCGACAACCTCAAGGCCGTGGCCGTGTACGGCGACGACCAGATGAACGACGCGCGCATGGCGCTGATGACGGTCCGCGCGGCCGTCGAGGCGGGCGCGGTCGTGCTCAACCACGCCGAGGTGACCGGCCTCCGGTTCACCAAGGGCCGGGTGACCGGCGCGGATCTGCGCGACCGGCAGTCCGGTGACGAGTTCGGCGTGAACGCCCGGCTGGTGCTGAACGCGACCGGGCCGTGGGTCGACCACCTGCGCAGGATGGAGGACCCGAACGCGGCGCCGTCCATCCGCCTGTCCAAGGGCGCGCACCTGGTCCTGAAGCGGACCTCGCCGTGGAAGGCCGCGCTCGCGACCCCCATCGACAAGTACCGGATCACCTTCGCGCTGCCCTGGGAGGACATGCTCCTGCTCGGCACCACGGACGAGGAGTTCGAGGGCGACCCGGCGGACGTCACGGTCACGGAGAAGGACACCGCCCAGATACTCGACGAGGCCGCGTTCTCCGTGCGCGACCAGCAGCTCTCCCGTGATCTGATCACCTACTCGTTCGCGGGGCTGCGGGTGCTGCCGGGCGGTCCCGGTGACACGGCGAAGGCCAAGCGCGAGACGGTGGTGACGGAGGGCCGTGGCGGCATGCTGTCCGTCGCGGGCGGCAAGTGGACGACCTTCCGGCACATCGGCCGTACGGTCATGCAGAAGCTGGAGGCGCTGCCGGGCGCTCCGCTCGGTGACGGCTACGAGCCCATCTCCTCCCTGCCGAAGAGGCTTCCGCTGCCCGGTGTCGCCAACCCGCGCGCGGTCGCGCACCGCCTGCTGGTGGACAACCCGGCGCCGGGTCCGCGCATGGCCGCCGACACGGCCAGGCACCTGGCGACCCACTACGGCTCCCTCGCCTTCGACATCGCGCGCCTCGCGAACGAGAACCCCGAGCTGGGCGAGCGCGTCCACCCGGACGCCCCGGAGATCTGGGCGCAGGTCGTGTACGCCCGGGACAACGAGTGGGCCCAGACGCCGGACGACGTACTGCGCCGCCGTACGACGCTGACGATCCGGGGTCTGGCCACGGACGAGGTCCGCGCGAAGGTCCAGGACCTGCTCGACAAGCAGTAGCCCCGGGTCCGGTCCCTCCCCGACCTGGACCGGCATCCCGAGAACGGCCCCTCTCCTCCCCTGGAGGGGCCGGCAGGCGAAGGGGGGCGGCTCCCTGCCGAGGGAGCCGCCCCCCTTCGCCTGCCGTGGCGCCCACATCGGTGACGAGCCGGATGTGCCGAGCCCGGTTCGTCGTCGGACACACGACCGCAGAGCGTTCAGACGAGTGACGCCACGAGATCGCGTACGGCGCTCGGCGACGACAACTCGGCGCGGCGCACGATGAGTTCGCGACCGAGCAGCAGGGCTCGCCGGGATGCCGGGACCTGGTCCGGGAGCGTGGTGAGGTCCGTCAGGTGGGCGAAGCCGATGATGCGGCGGATGATCTCCGTGCCCGCGTAGCCGAGGGACTCCGTCCAGACCTTCCTCAGGAAGCGGTCCAGGTAGGCGTCGTCGAAGAACGGGTCCACCCGGGTCGGCCACAGGCGGCGGAACTCCGTCTCGAACGCCTTCCAGGACAGCCGGAGTTGGTCGGCGTGGTCCGTCAAGCCACCGAGCGCGCGGGCCCGTTCCTCCGAGACCAGGACGTTGGCCCAGTAGAGGCCGAGATCGAAGCCGACGGGCCCCACGAAGGAGAACTCGGGGTCGAAGACCCGGACGACCTGGGCCCCTTCGCGGTCGCCGACCATGATGCTGCCGGTGTGCAGGTCCCCGTGGAGGAGGGCCTGGGCGCCGGTCATGAACAGGTGCCTGAGCTCGGCCACCTCCGTGCGGAGCGTCGCGTCCGCGCGGAAGGCGACCGCCAGGTCGTCCACGCCCTCGTGCCAGTGGTTGTGTTCGTGCTCGATGTACGGCTCCGACAGCACCACGTCTTCCGTGATCTTGCAGAGCTCCGGGCTCACCGAGGCGGCGATCAGTGCCTTGCGTTCGGCGGACGGCATGCCGAAGTCACTGGTGGCGAAGGAGAGCCGGGCCACCAGTTCGCCGACGCGGGCCGAGGTGTGGGGGCCGTAGGAGGCGCCCTCGTTCAGGAGGGTGCGCAGGACCTCCAGGTCCGACATGTCCTCCATGACGAGCGCGTAGTTCTCGCCGTCGTAGCCGTGGATCGCCGGTATCTCGTCGGGGGCGACCTTCGCGATCTGCTCGTAGGCGCGGGCCTCGGCGTCGGCGCGGTCCGGGTTCATCGGCCAGGACGGGCCCGCCACGCGCACCCAGGGCAGGGCCTGCTTCAGGGCGAGGCTGCGGCTGCCGTCGGCCGAGGAGGCGAGGAAGACCCGGTTCATGTTGCCGTCGGAGACCTCCCGTACGGCGATGTCGCCCAGGTCGTCCCAGTGGCCGCGCTCGCGCAGGTACGCAGGGATGTCGTCGGTCTCCAGGATGCGGTAGCCCATGTGTCTCCTCAAGACGTGCGGCGCTTGGACAGGGTGAAGCTGAAGACCAGGGCGAGGATGAGGACCGCGCCCTCGACGACGTCCTGGGTGTAGTACGGCAGGCCCTTGATGGTCAGGCCGGTGGTGATGATGCCGATGAGCACCGCGCCGAGGGCCGTGCCCCACACGTTCGGGCGGCCCCGGCCGAGGACGGAGGTGCCGACCAGCGCCACGGCCACCGCCTCCAGGAGCTGGGAGGTTCCGGCGGAGACGTCGCCCTGGCCGATACGGGAGGCGAGGATCAGGCCGCCGATGGAGGCGAGGACGCCGGAGACGACGTAGGCCAGTGCCCGGTACGCGCCGACGCGGATGCCGGCCAGGCGGGAGGCCTCCGGGTTGGCGCCGATCGCGTAGAGCACCCGGCCCCAGCGGGTGCGGGCGAGGAACACCCAGGCGGCGACCGTCAGTCCGCCGAAGATGAGGACCGAGACGGGAATGCCGAGCACGGTGCCGCGGTCGATGCGCAGGAAGCCGGCGGTGAACCTGCCGGGGGCCGTGGTGCCGTCGTCCAGGGTCATCCCCGGGGTGATGGACTGACCGTCGACCAGGATCAGCTTGCCGCCCTGGATGACGAACATGGTGCCGAGGGTGGCGAGCATGTCGGGGATCTTCAGTACGACGATGAGCAGGGCGTTGAGCAGGCCCGCGAGGGCGCCCGCCACGAGGACCGCGATGATCGCGACCGCGCCGACCTGGTTCTGGACGACCATCGTCTGGGCGGCGACCGAGACGCCGAGGCCCGCGACCGCGCCGACGGACATGTCCATTCCGCCGACGGCCATGGTGAGGGTGACGCCGAGGCCGAGGATCGCGGCGACGGAGACGTACCGCAGGGTGTCCAGGAGGGTCGCCGACTCGCGGAAGGAGCCCTCGCTCAGCGCGAAGTACAGGAACAGCGCGACCGTGACGAAGATGAAGCCGTACTTGATGACGGCGTTCTGGACGCGTACGGCGGTGCTGTCGGCGGGCGGGAGCGTCGCCTTCGTGGGGACTTCCGTGCTCTGGGTGGTGGTCATGGCGTAGTTCCTCAGGGAGCCGGGGTCACACGGACGCGGAGATGGTCTGGATGACGCGGTCGCGTTCCGCGTCCTCGCCGTACGCGTCGAGGTGGATCTCACCGGCGGCGAGCACGACGACCCGGTCGGCGATCTCCAGGACCTCGTCGACGTCCGCGGACAGGACGAGTACGGCGGCGCCCTCGGCGGCGAGGGTGCGGGCCCGGCGGCCGATGTCACGCCGGGCCCCGATGTCCACGCCTCGGAACGGCTCGTCCAGGATGAGGACACGGGGTGTCTCGGCGAGCCAGCGGCCGACGACGACCTTCTGCTGGTTGCCGCCGGACAGCTCCTCCACGGTGCTGTGCTCGTCGCGGGCGACCACGCCGAGGGCCTCGATGGTGTGGCGGCCGAGGGCGTCCTCCTTGGCCGTGTTCACCAGCCCCGTCCTGGACAGCGACTTCAGGAACGGCAGCGAGATGTTCTGGGCCAGGGACCAGCCGGGGACGAGCGCGTCGGCGTGCCGGTCCTCGGGGACGAGGTGGACGCGTTTGCGGATCGCGTCGGAGGGCCTTTTCGGCGCATACGGTGTGCCGTCCAGCTGGACGGATCCGGCGGCGAAGGGCTCGGCGCCGAACAGGCCGCGGGCCAGTTCGGTCTTGCCCGCGCCCAGCAGGCCCACGACTCCGGTGACTTCGCCGGTGCGCAGGTCGAGGTCGAGCGATCGGCCCTCGAAGAGCTGTACGCCGCGCAGCGAGAGCGCGACCTCGCCTTCGGCGCCTTCCCGCACCGGCCGTGCCGTCGTCGCCTCCTGGGCCTGGGCCAGCATCGCGCGCAGGGCGCTGTCCCAGTCGAAGGGCTTGGCCTGGTCCTCGGTGAGACGGCCGTCCCGCAGGACGACCAGGCGGTCGGCGAGCGCGTCGATCTCGCCGAGGCGGTGGGAGACGTAGAGGACCGCGATGCCGTCGTCGCGCATCTTCTCGACGAGCGCGAAGAGGCGTTCGGCCTCGGTGGCGGACAGGGCCGAGGTGGGTTCGTCGAGGATCAGCAGCCGGGGGCGGGTGGCCAGGGCGCGGGCGAGGATCAGCAACTGGCGGTCGGAGATGCCGAGTTCGCTCACATCGCGGCGCAGCACCGAGTCGCTCCAGCCGAGATCGAGGCCCGCCTGGATCTCGCGGGCCCGCGCGAGGACGCGGCGCCTGTTCAGGAAGGGGTTGCCGCGCGCCTGTGCCAGTTCCTCGAAGACCAGGTTCTCGGCGACCGTGAGGCCCGGCACGATGCCCTCACCGATGCGCTGGTGCACCGTCTGGATGCCCAACTGGCGGGCGGCGAGCGGGGACCGCAGGGCCGCGGGCTCGCCGGCCACCCGCACCTGACCCCCGTGGTCCGTGTGCACGCCCGACAGGATCTTGATCAGCGTGGACTTGCCGGCGCCGTTCGCGCCGAGCAGCGCGGTCACGCTGCCCGGGGCGATGTCGAGGGTGACGGAGGCGAGGACGGTCTTGCCGCCGAACGCCATGCTGACGTCGGTCAGGGCGACAGCGGGAGCCTCAGTGGGCGACATTCGAGATCCAGTCGGCGGTCGACACCTGCGACAGGTTCAGCGCGGGCAGCGCCTCACGCAGCTGGTCCATGTTCTCGATCTTCTTCTCGCGCAGGAAGTCCTGGGTGATGGCGACGGCCGGGAACTCCACCGAACTCTTGCCCAGCTGACCGGCCAGCTCCAGGGCGGTGGTACGGACTACGGCGGCGCCGACCGCGGACGGGTCGGTGCCGGCGGTGGCGACCCACGGGCTGTCGGCGGCGGTCATCTGCTGGATGTCGGCGTTGGAGACGTCCGCGCCGAAGACCTTCACCTTGTCCTGGAGCTTCTTGTTCTGGACGGCGAGGACCGTGCCCTTGGCGAGCTCGTCGTAGGGGGCGAAGACGCCGGTCACGTCCGAGTGCTGGGTGAGCGCGGCGGAGACCAGGGGAACGTTGTCGGTGGCCGTGGAGTCGGTGACCTTGCCGACCTTGAACTGCTGCTTCCAGCCCTGCGCGGCGACTTCCTCGGCCCAGACGGTGTTCCGCTTGTCGAGGGCGGCGTAGCCGGCGACGTTGACGTAGCCGACCTTGGCGTTCTTGCCGAGGTCCTTGGACATCACGTCGAGGACGGCCTGCGCCATGCTGGCGTCGTCCTGCTCGGTGCTCACCACGCCCTTGGTGGGGGTCTCGACGTCGTAGACGACGACCTTGATGCCCTTCTTGACGGCCTTGTCGATCTCCGGCTGGATCGTGGCCGGGAAGCCGTGGTCGATGATGATCGCCTTGGCGCCGGAGTTGATCGCCGAGGACAGATCGGTGGCCTGCTTGGCGTTGTCGGCCTGGGCGTCGTACACGGTCAGGTCGATGCCGAGGGCCTTGGCCTGGGCCTTGGCGCCGTTGCCCCACTGCTCGAAGTAGTCGCCGGCGCCGCTCTGCCGGACCAGGGCCACCTTGACCGCGCCGGCACTGAAGGGGGCGGGCTTCTTGCCGGTGGCGGCCGAGGCGGAGGCGGTGGTGCCGCCGGTGTTCTTCGACGCGTCCGTGGACTGCGAGCAGCCCGCGAGCGCGAGGGCGGAGACGGACGCGAGGGACAGCGCGGCGAGGGGCAGACGGGTACGGGACATGAGGGGCTCCAGGTACGGGGTGAGGAAGACAGAGGGAGTGCGTGTCCCGGAGCGAGCGAAAGAAATGCGCCACTGATGTCAGGGGTGGCGGGGGCGCGCGAGGGCTCCGGGACGGGTCAGCGACAGCTGGCTGTGGTCGACCGGAGCAAGTCCACGTACAGCCGCCGCACGAGCAGCAGCGTCTTCATACGCAGATCATGAGAACGTTTTCAGCCACACGTCAAAGATATGGAACCGCTTTCTCACCAAGTGAGACAACGACTACGTCACACCGGAGCGCCTGCCTGCCCGGAGTTACCATCGCAGAACCGGCACCCGACCCGGCACAGTGAGGCTCCGATGACGACACCTGGCGCGAAAGCGACGTGTATGCCCGGCATGCACCGCTGTCCCGGCGCGCCGTGTCGCGGCTGACCCACCGCCGCCGACCGTCCTCCGCCGTCCCTCTTCCTCCTCCTTCCGTCCGGTGCTTGTCTCAGTATCCGGACTTTCCTTCCAGAATCCTGGAGTTGCTCTCATGACGCTGCTGACCACCTGGTCCGAGTCCGGCCCCGAGACCCTGGTCCGCCGCACGTCGGACCCCGTCGAGATCGCCGAGGCGCTCAAGCCGATCGGTGTGCGCTACGAGCAGTGGCCGATCCGCGAGGACGTCCCGTCCGACGCCGACAGCGAGACGGTCTTCGCCGCCTACGGCCCCGAGATCGACAAGCTGAACGCCGAGGAGGGCTTCACCACCGTCGACGTCCTCGGTCTGCACCCGAGCGAGGACCCGGAGTTCCCCGCGAAGGCCAAGGCGGCCCGCGAGAAGTTCCTCCAGGAGCACACCCACGACGACGATGACGAGGTCCGCTTCTTCGTCTCCGGCTCCGGCATCTTCTACCTGCACGTGAACGGCGAGGTGCACGCGGTCCTCTGCGAGAAGGGCGACCTGCTCGGCGTGCCGCGCGGCACCACGCACTGGTTCGACATGGGCACCCGTCCGTCGTTCACCGCGATCCGCTTCTTCCACGAGGAGGACGGCTGGGTCGGCACCTTCACCGGTTCCCCCATCGCCTCCCGCTTCCCGGACTACGACACCATCGCGTCCGGTTACGAGGCCGACAGGACCGCCGCATGACGTTGCGCCACGACGTCGACGCCGTGGTCCTCGACATCGAGGGCACCACGAGCGCCACGGGGTTCGTCGTCGACGTGCTGTACCCGTACTCCCGCTCGCGGTTCGCCGCGCTGCTCACCGAGCGGTCCGGGGACCCCGAGGTGGCGCGGGCCGTCGCCCAGGTCCGCGAGGAGATCGGCGAACCGGACGCCGACGCCGTCCGCGTCGAGAAGGCGCTCAACGCCTGGCTCGACGAGGACCGCAAGGCGACCCCCCTCAAGACCCTCCAGGGCATCGTCTGGTCCGAGGGCTTCGCCCGCGGCGACCTCGTCTCGCACTTCTACGACGACGTCGTACCGCGGTTGCGCGCCTGGCACGCCGCGGGCGTCCGGCTTCACGTCTACTCGTCGGGGTCGGTCGCCGCGCAGCGGGCGTGGTTCACCCACAGCCCGGAGGGCGACCTCACCCCGCTGGTCTCCGGGCTCTACGACACGGAGAACGCCGGGCCCAAGCAGGAGGCGGAGTCGTACCGCCGGATCGCCTCGGCGACCGGCGTCGCGCCGGGCCGTCTGCTGTTCCTCTCCGACCGGCCCGGCGAGCTGGACGCGGCCCGCGAGGCGGGCTGGCACGCCGTCGGGGTCCGGCGGCCCGGGGAGCCGTACTTCGAACAGGGTGTCGGCGACCACGCCGCGGCGGGGACGTTCGACGAGATCACCGTTTCAAGGAGCACTTCGTGACCGCCGACATCAGCGCACTCGACCTGGAGGAGGCGGGGGCGGTCCTCGCCTCCGAGTCCGCCCGTTTCGCCTCCTTCGGCTGGATGCGGGGGACGTCCGGGAACCTGTCCGTGGTGCTCTCCCGCGAGCCGCTGCGGCTCGCCGTCACCGCCAGCGGGCACGACAAGGGTGAACTGACGCCCGCGGACGTGGTGCTGGTCGACGGCCAGGGTGCCGCCGTGCGGGGCGGGAAGCCGTCCGCCGAGGCCGAGCTGCACGCGCGCGTCGCGGCGCTCACCGGAGCCGGTGCCGTGGTCCACGTGCACACCGTCGCCTCGGTGGCCATGGGCAGGCGGAAGCCGGGCGGGATCGTTTTCAGCGACCTGGAGATGCTCAAGGGCGTCGGCCAGAGCGCACACGACGTCGAGGTGACCCTGCCGGTCATCGCCAACAGCCAGGACATGAAGGTGCTCGGTGACCGCCTGGAGGCAGCGCGGGACCCCCGGATGCCGGCGGTGGTCGTGGCCGGGCACGGGCTGTACGTGTGGGGTGCGGATCCCCGGCAGGCCCGGCATCACACCGAAGTGGTGGAGTGGCTGCTGGAGTTGGAGCTGACGGGCCGCTGAGGCACCGGGAGGGGGCCCCGCTGCGGGATCCCCTCTTTCGCCCGGGCGGCTACTTCAGCCGGTCGCCCGGGAGTTCGCCCGCCGAGACCTCCAGCACGCCCCGCTCGGTCACCAGGCCGGTCACCAGGCGCCCCGGTGTCACGTCGAAGGCCGGATTGTGGCCGCGGGACTGCGCCGGAGCGGTCCGCACGCCGCCCCACTCCAACACCTCGGACCCGTCGCGCAGTTCGATGTGGATGTCGTCGCCGCTCTTGGTGGCGAGGTCGACCGTCGTGGTCGGTGCCGCCACCAGGAACGGGATGCCCGCGTCGGCGCAGGCCAGGGCGAGGGCCACCGTGCCCACCTTGTTCGCCGTGTCGCCGTTGGCCGCGATGCGGTCCGCGCCGACGACCGCTGCGTCGACCTCTCCGCGCAGGATCGTTCCTGCGGCGGCACCGTCGGCCTGGACGAAGTGCGGGATGCCCTCCTGGACCAGCTCCCAGGCGGTGAGCCGGGACCCCTGGAGCAGGGGACGCGTCTCGTCGGCGTAGACGACCTCCAGGCGTCCGCGCGCGTGGAGTTCACGGATGACGCCGAGGGCCGTGCCCCACCCGGCCGTCGCCAGCGCACCGGTGTTGCAGTGCGTCAGGATCCGCAACGGGCGGTCCCGGCCGACCCGTTCGAGCAGCCAGTCCGCGCCGAACGCACCCATCGCCCGGTTCGCCGAGACGTCCTCGCGCTGGACCGCCTCGGCCTCCCGCAGCACCGCGTCGAGCCCCTCCTCGAAGCGGGTCATCACCCGGTCCACGCACACCATGAGATTGACGGCGGTCGGGCGGGCCTCCCGGACCCGGGCGACGGCCGCACGCACCTCTGCCTGCGACCACCCCTCCCGCTCCCCCTCGAGCAGAGCCAGCGCGACGCCGTAGGCCCCGGCCGCCCCGATGGCCGGGGCGCCCCGCACGACGAGGCGCTGGATCGCGTCCACCAGAGTGTCCACATCGCGGACCACCCTCGTCTCGGTGCGATGCGGGAGCAGCGTCTGGTCGATGAGCGCGAGACCGGATCCGGTCCATTCGACAGCACGCAGTTCCTGGGGCATTTCGGGGCACTCCTGATATTGCGGTGGGTCTCGCCACCGTACATGGCCTGGGGGAACGACTCGGTCGGCGGTCCGCTTCGACCTGCTGGGTCTGGACGCGCCCCGTCCTGCGGGGACCGCATAATGAGCTGATACATCCGACGTCTCAGCGCACCACGGGGCGAGAAGGAGGCCGCACATGGCTGTCACCGACGAGGCGATCGAGAAGATCAAGGGCATGATCGTCTCCGGCGCGCTGCGCCCCGGCGACCGGCTCCCCAAGGAGAGCGAGCTCGCCTCCGAGCTGGGGCTGTCCCGCAACTCGCTGCGCGAGGCCGTGCGGGCGCTGTCGCTGATCCGCATCCTGGACGTGCGGCAGGGCGACGGCACCTACGTGACCAGCCTGGACCCTCAGCTCCTGCTGGAGGCGCTGAGCTTCGTCGTGGACTTCCACCGCGACGACACGGTCCTGGAGTTCCTGGCCGTGCGCCGCATCCTGGAGCCGGCCGCCACCGCGATGGCCGCCTCCCGGATCAGCGAGCAGCAACTGGACGCGCTGGGCGCACAGTTGGACAAGCTCGGTGACAGCCCCTCGGTGGAGGAGCTGGTCGCCTGTGATCTCGACTTCCACCGGGGGATCGTGCAGAGTTCCGGCAACTCCGTGCTCTGCTCTCTCATGGACGGCCTGTCCGGGCCCACCACCCGGGCCCGCATCTGGCGCGGCCTGACCCAGGAGGACGCGGTCAGCCGCACCCTGCACGAGCACCGCGCGATCCTGGCGGCCCTGCGGGACCGGGACGGCGAGGCGGCCCGCTCCTGGGCGACGGTCCACATCGCGAGCGTCGAACAGTGGCTGCGCTCCACGCTGTGAGCCGCTCCGGGGACGCCCTGCCCGAAGGGCGGGGTGTTCGGGGGTGGCGAACGGGGCAGTGATCGTTCACTCCCCCGTGCAAGGGGGCTGCGGGCGCCCCCGCCGGACGCCGTAAGGTTGGTGCGTTAGGCGAGGGCACGTCGGAAGGAGGCGCTGGGTGATCGAGCTCGAGGGGGTTCCCGAGCTGATCGACCCGGTCATGGTGGCCGCGTTCGAGGGCTGGAACGACGCCGGCGACGCCGCCTCCACCGCGGTCGCGCATCTGGACAAGGAGTGGAAGGGCGAGGTGTTCGCGGCGCTCGACGCCGAGGACTACTACGACTTCCAGGTGAACCGTCCCACGGTGTGGCTGGACGGCGGAGTGCGCAAGATCACATGGCCGACGACAAGGTTGTCGGTGGTCCGCGTCGGCGGGGAGAAGCCGCGCGATCTCGTACTCGTCCGAGGCATCGAACCGTCGATGCGCTGGCGCTCGTTCTGCAACGAGCTGCTGGGCTTCGCCCATGAACTGGGCGTGGAACTGGTGGTGATCCTCGGCGCGTTGCTCGGTGACACCCCGCACACCCGTCCGGTACCGATCAGCGGGACCACGTCCGACGCGGACCTGGCCCGGCGGATGGACCTGGAGGAGACCAAGTACGAGGGCCCCACGGGCATCGTCGGCATCCTCCAGGAGGCCTGCACCCACGCGGGCGTGCCCGCGGTGTCGCTGTGGGCGGCCGTTCCGCACTATGTGTCGCAGCCGCCGAACCCGAAGGCGACGCTGGCCCTCCTGAACCGTCTGGAGGACCTGATCGACGTGCGGATCCCGCTGGGCGAGCTGGGCGAGGACGCGCGCGCCTGGCAGGTGGGCGTGGACCAACTGGCCGCCGAGGACAGCGAGGTCGCGGAGTACGTCCAGACGCTGGAGGAGGCCCGGGACACCGCGGAGCTGCCGGAGGCCTCGGGAGAGGCGATCGCCCGGGAGTTCGAGCGGTATCTGCGGCGCCGGGACGGCGGCCAGCCGGGTCAGCCGGGCGGACACGCGACCGCGGACGGCAGCGACAGCACGACCTATCTGCGGGACAGCCCCGGTGGCCGTACGAAGCCTCCCAAGGCGCCGAAGCCGGAGGCGGAGACGGAACCGGAGCGCGAGCCGGAGACGGACGACGAGGACTCCTCGCCGGAGGACTGAGCCGGGGCCGGGCGGGGTCCGGGCGGGGGCCGGGCCGGGGTCGGTCAGGATGGTGAGGGCGGTGCGCGGGATGCGCACCGCCCTCGGCCATGTCAGACCTGCCGCACCGCCACCACGTCGTAATCGGTGGTGGGCGTCGGCTCCACGTCGAAGCGCGCGTTGGGCAGGTACAGCCGCCCGCCCCAGGCGGCGACCGTCGTCGGGATGCGGAAGCGCGGGTCGGTGATCCGGGCGATCGCGGTGCCCCGGGTGCCCGAGTCGTTCAGCCGGAACACGTCGATCGCGTTCTGCCGCTGCTGGACGACGTAGAGGATCCGGCCGCGCAGCAACAGGCCGTCGCCGTTGGGGAGTTTCGTCCCGCCCAGGTCGACGGCGCGCGCGGCGCCGGTGCGCGGGTCGACCCGCAGGAGACTGCCGCCGTCCGCGAAGTCGTTCACCACGAGCAGGGCGCGGCCGTCGGGTGTGCGCTCGATGCCGTTGGCCGTGAAGTCGGGGCCCTGCTGCCAGTCCCCGCTCAGCGGTACGGTCGTCAGCGCGCCCTTGGCCAGCTTGTAGAGCACCGGCTTGAAGGAGTCGGTGAACCAGGCGGCGCCCGGGGTGAGGATCACGTCGTTCACGAAGGTGCCGCCGGTGGCGTACACCTGCTCGGTCTCGCCGGAGCGGGCGTCGACGGTCCGTATCTCGGCGCTGTCGCCGCCGGCGAGGAAGAGTCTGCCGTGCCGGTCGATCTTCAGGCCCACGGTCGGGCGCCCGGAGCCCTTCGCGACGACCTTGCCGCGTCCGGTGGCCAGGCTCGCCCGGTAGATGTCGCCGTTCGCGAGCGAGCCGAAGTAGGCGTACGGCTCGGAGCCGATGGTGATGCCCTCGGGCCGGAAGCCGTCGGGGAGGGGGAACTGCGCGGGCCACGCGGCGTGCCGGGTTTCGGCCGCGTGCGCGGTGCCGCCGAGCAGGGCCGCTCCGCTGAGCGCGGCGGTCGTGGTCAGGAGTGTGCGACGTGCGAAGGAACGGTCTGCGAGTGCCACGGTGCGTCCTTCTGCAAGGGGGCCGGCGCACGGCCGGCCGAACGGTCAAGCGACGCCCCCACCCCATCACATGACCGCCGCCGCCACAGTCCTTATCGCCATGAACTCCCGCCGAGGCCGCGGCAGTTCGGCACGGGACCTGACCGGTGGCCGCAGCGACAAGGAGCGCTTCCCCGTCGCCGCGGCTTCTGGCAGAGGCCGTTCTAGAGGGCCACGCCGAGCAGTGCGTCCACCGCACGTGTCACCACGCCTGGCGCGCCCATGTCGGTGCCGCCCCGCTCCTCCTGCACGGCGGCCCAGCGGTCGACGGCGGCCAGCGCGGTGGGCGCGTCGAGGTCGTTCGCGAGGGCCTCGCGGAGCTCCTCGACGAGGGTCTCGGCGGACGGTCCGTCCGGCCGCGAGACAGCGGCACGCCAGCGGCCCAGCCGGTCCACGGCGTCCTGGAGGACCTGGTCGGTCCACTCCCAGTCGGCCCGGTAGTGGTGGGCGAGCAGCGCAAGCCGGATGGCGGCGGGGTCGACGCCCTCGCGCCGCAGCTGCGACACGAAGACCAGGTTGCCCTTGGACTTGGACATCTTCTCGCCGTCGAGGCCGACCATGCCGGCGTGGACGTACGCCTTGGCCATGGGGAACTCGCCGGTCAGCACCTGGGCGTGCGAGGCGCCCATCTCGTGGTGCGGGAAGGCGAGGTCGGAGCCGCCGCCCTGCACGTCGAAGCCCATGCCGAGGTGGTCGAGGGCGATCGCGACGCACTCGATGTGCCAGCCGGGGCGCCCACGGCCGAGCGAGGCGCCGTCCCAGCTCGGCTCACCCTCGCGGGCGGCCATCCACAGCATGGGGTCGAGCGGGTTCTTCTTGCCGGGACGGTCCGGGTCGCCGCCGCGCTCGGCGGACAGCAGCCGCATGGCGGCGGCGTCGAGGTTCGAGACCTGGCCGAAGTGCGGGTCGGACTCGACGGAGAAGTAGACGTCCCCTTCGAGTTCGTACGCGGCACCGGCGTCCCGCAGCCGCTCGACGAGCGGCACGATCCCGGGTATCGCCTCGACCGCGCCGATGTAGTGCCGCGGGGGCAGCATCCGCAGGGCCGTCATGTCCTCGCGGAAGAGGGCCGTCTCCTTCTCGGCGAGGGCGGCCCAGTCGAGGCTGTCCCGCTCGGCGCGCTCCAGGAGCGGGTCGTCGATGTCGGTGACGTTCTGGACGTAGTGAACCTGGCGCTTGGTGTCGAGCCACACGCGCTGCACGAGGTCGAACGCGTTGTAGGTCGCCGCGTGCCCCATGTGGGTGGCGTCGTACGGCGTGATGCCGCAGACGTAGAGACGGGCGACGGGACCGGGGTCGAGGGAGACCAAGCCACCGGTCGCGGTGTCGTGGATCCTCAGGTCGCGGCCCTGACCAGGCAGGGCGGGGACCTCGGAAGCGGGCCAGGCATGCATGTCATGAGCCTAACCGGACGGAAGTTCCGTATACGAACCGGACCGGGCCGGATGGCCGGTAAGGCCTTCTTGCGCGGTACGGGTCTGTGTGCAGTGTGCTGCTAAACGGGCGGCCAGGGAATGGCCGGCCACTCGCCGCTCGGTTCCGGGTGCTTCCCCAAGTCCAGCAGCGCGTCGACACGCGCGCGCGTGGCGTCGAGTTCGGCCGGGGTGATCAGAGCCGCCAGCCGGGCGGCCAGCTCGCCGGACAGGGCCTCCTTGAGGCCTTTGAGGACGTCGACCGCCTCCCCCGTCAACGGCTCCCCCGCCCAGCCCCACAGCAGCGTCCGCAGCTTGTTCTCGACGTTGAAGGTCACGCCGTGGTCGATGCCGTAGAGCCGGCCGCCCTCGGCGGGCAGCAGGTGGCCGCCCTTGCGGTCCGCGTTGTTGATCACGGCGTCGAGGACGGCGAGCCTGCGCAGCCGCTCGTCGTCCGCGTGCACGAGCAGCGCGGTCCTGCCCTCGCCGACCTCGGCGAAGCCGATGGCCTTCCAGCCCGGCTCGGGCTCCTCGGCGTCGACCAGGGCGAGGAGCTCACTGCCGGGCGCGCCCTCGATCCACAGCTGGCACATGCCCTCGCCGAAGGGCCCGTCCCGCAGCACGGTGGGCGGCACCAGCCCCCAGCCGGTCGCCTCGGACACCTCGTACGCGGCGACCTCGCGCTGGGCGAGGGTGCCGTCGGGGAAGTCCCACAGCGGTCTCTCGCCGCGGACCGGCTTGTAGACGCACAGGACCTCCTGGCCCTCGTACGAGACGGAGCAGTGCAGCACCGCGTTGGAGGCGTCCCGGATCTGCCCGCGTACCGTCAGCTCACCCCGGGCGAGCAGTTCTGCCGTGCTCACGCTCCGCGGCGGTATCCGTTCTGGCGCGGACATACGTGTCCTTCCGGGTCGAGCGGGAGGCTGCACAGCGGGCACGGCGGCCGCCCCGCGTTGACGACGTCCAGGGCGCGCTTGGCGAAGGCCCGGGCCTGCGCGCCGGTGAGCCGGACCCGCAGCATCGGGGGTCCGTTCTCCTCGTCCTGGAGGAGTCTCTCCTCGGCCTCGGCGAGATCCTCCTCGGAGTCGGCCTCGAGCTCCACGAGGGCCTGCGCCTCGACGATCATGCGCTGCTCCTCGCCGTCCCAGGCGAGGGCCATGGTGCCGACCCGGAACTCCTCCTCGACGGGGGTGTCCAGGGGCGCGGTGTCGGCGATCTCGGTGGGCGGCACGGCCGGCACGGGGGCGCTGCCGCCACTGCGGCGCACGACCTCGTCGAGGAGTTCTTCCATCCGCTCGGCGAGAGCGGCCACCTGCGTCTTCTCCAGGGCCACGCTGGTCACTCGGGGGCCGGCCGTGGCCTGGAGGAAGAACGTACGGCGTCCGGGCAGTCCGACCGTGCCGGCCACGAAGCGGTCCGGCGGGTCATAGAGGAACACCTGACGGGACACGTCCTGTCTCCATGGGATTCGTGAGTAGGGGAACGACGGCAACGACGGGAACGTCCATGCGTGAACGCGCTTGGGTGAACCGCTTGTGCGAACCGCTTCACCCTACTGCGCGCGACGATCACGGTGCGCCCGCACCACCACCGACCGGGGCGTCACCGCCCGCGGCCTCCTCGCGCGGCACCAGGGAGGCGAAGTCACCGGTGTCACCGAGGCGGAGGAGAAACGGCCGCAGACGGGTGTAACGGATGACAGTGATGGAACACGGTTCCACAGAGATCCTCTGGAAGAGGTCGAGATGAAGTCCGAGTGCGTCGGCGACGAGCGACTTGATGATGTCGCCGTGCGAGCACATCAGGTAGACGGCGTCGGCTCCGTGATCGCGCTCCACGCGCGCGTTCCACTCGCGTACGGCCTCCGCCGCGCGCGTCTGCATCGCTCGCATGGACTCGCCGCCGGGGAACGCGGCCGCCGACGGATGCGCCTGGACGACCTCCATCAGCGGCTCGTCCCCCAGCTCGGCGAGCTTGCGCCCGGACCAGTCGCCGTAGTGGCACTCCCCGATGCGCTCGTCGCTGTGCGCGGGGAGGCCGGGCCGGGCGTCGAGCAGCGGCCGGATGGTTTCCTGGCAGCGCTGCAGGGGGCTGGCGACGACCTCGGAGATCGGCACCCCTTCAAGGCGTCCGGGCAGCGAGGCGGCCTGCGCGGAGCCGCGCTCGTCCAGGGCGACCCCGGGCGTCCACCCGGCGAGCAGCCCCTCGGTGTTCGCGGTGGATCGTCCGTGCCTGACAAGGATCAACGTGGGCATGCGGCCCAGGGTAGGCGTACGCCGGACCGCGGCGTCCTTCGAGCGAGGGGAGAACACACTCCGTGATCGTTGACTGTGCCATCTACCGGGAGGGTCACCGCTCGGAGGGGCCCGAGGACCTGTCGGACGCGCTGGATCAGGCGCGGCTGGCGGGCGGGTTCGTCTGGATCGGGCTGCACGAGCCGTCGGAGAAGGAGTTCGAGCTGGTCACGAAGGAGTTCGGACTGCATCCGCTGGCGGTGGAGGACGCCCTCAAGGCGCATCAGCGGCCCAAGCTCGAGGTGTACGACGACTCACTGTTCGTGGTTCTCAAGCCGGTGGTGTACGAGCCGGAGAGTGACACCGTGTCCACCGGCGAGGTCATGCTCTTCCTGGGCGACGCCTTCGTGGTGACGGTCCGTCACGGCGTGGGCTCGCCGCTGAAGGCCGTCCGCGACCGACTGGAGCATGAACCGAAGCTGCTCGGCAAGGGGCCCACCTCGGTGCTGTACGCCGTGGCCGACGCCGTCGTGGACCACTATCTGGAGGTGGCGACGGAACTCGGCACCGACCTGGAGGAGCTGGAGGCGGAGGTGTTCTCGCCGGACGGCGGCGGTTCGCGGGGCACCGCGTCGCGGATCTACACCTTCAAGCGGCAGATCCTGGAGTTCCGCCGGGCCACCGTCCCGCTCTCGATGCCGCTGACCCGGCTCGCGGGCGTGGGGGCGTACGGCGGGACGGTGCCGTTCGTGAACGACCGGGCGCGGCCCTTCTTCCGGGACGTCAACGACCACCTCGCGCGCGTGAACGAGTCGGTGGAGGGCCTGGACCGGCTGGTGTCGGACGTCCTGTCGGCGCATCTGGCGCAGATGAGCGTCCGGCAGAACGACGACATGCGGAAGATCTCCGCATGGGCGGCCATGGCGGCGATCCCGACGATGATCGCGGGGATCTACGGCATGAACTTCGACCACATGCCCGAGCTGCACTGGGTGTGGGCGTATCCGGCGGTGATCGCGCTGATGGGCGTGCTGGAAGTGCTGCTGTACCGGACGTTCAAGCGCCGGGGATGGCTCTAGGCAAGTTCGGGGGCCGGCGTGGCGGGTCCGCCGAGGGCGTCGCGGCGGTCGGGCACCTTCAGGGAGACCATGCGGCGCCAGCCGCCGAGGCGCTCGTAGGCGTACATCGCGTGGATGCCCGCCGCGAGCACTGCCGACTTGGCCTTCGGCCAGCCGAGGATGCCGCCCATGTGGGCCATGGTCGCGAGGCTGACGTCCCGGTAGACGCGGATCTCGGCGAGCGCGCACGCGCGCAAGGTCCGCTGGATGTACGGGCCGTGCCCGGCGGCCGCGAAACGCAGCAGTTCCTCGTGGGTGTACGCGAGGTGGTTGTCCTCGTCGTTGGAGATCATCTTGACGGCGTTGCCGACCTGAGGGTGGTCCGCGAAGAACTTCCGCAGCATCACCATCTGGTCCGCGGCACGCTGTTCGGTCACCCGGCTGTGGGCCAGGTACGTGATGACGTCCTGCACGGTGAGCGGCTGGTCGGCCTTGAGCTTCTCGTGGGCGAGACCGATGCCCTGCTGCTCCAGGAGCATCGTGTAGTCCGTCTCCGGCGGGACGGGGACGGGTTCGAGTCCGCGCTTCCTCATCAGAGCGTTGAAGATCCGCCCGTGCTTGTCCTCGTCGGCGCCGTGCCGGGAGATCTTGGGGGCGAGGTCGCGTTCGCTCGGCGGCACCAGAGCGGCGATACGGGCGTTCTCCCAGCCGCCCTGCGACTCCCCACTGGCCGCGATGGAGCAGAACAGCCGGAAGGACTGGTCGTGGTCGAGGATCTCCTGGAACAGACTCTTGGCCGAAAGCATCGTGGGGCACCTCTCTGCCGGACTCCGCGGCATCCGCAAAGAAAGAGTCAAATGCGGCGCGAGAGGTGCCGCAACAGCTGTGCCGGACAACTGCGCCAAAAGGAGGACCACCGGGGTCACACCGGGGGCGTAACCGCGCGGGCGCGGGCGCGTTGAACCACGTGACGGCCGTGGCGGGGAAGACCCCCGAGCCCCCACCACGGCCGTGGAAGCTTTCTGAGCGCCGGTTACGCGAGTCCGGCGCGCTCCAGGGCCTCGGTGCCGGCGCGGAGCGAGGCGAGGCGCTCGTCGAGGGTGAAGCCGGCGGGGGCCAGGGTCAGGGTGGTGACGCCGGCCGCGGCGTACTCCTTCATGCGGTCCGCGATGCGGTCCACGGAGCCGAGCAGTGTCGTCTTGTCGATCAGCTCGTGCGGAATGGCGGCCGCGGCGCCCTCCTTGTCGCCGGCCAGGTACTTGTCCTGGATCTCGGCGGCCGCCGCCTCGAACCCCATGCGCTGGGCGAGCTGGTTGTAGAAGTTCTGCTTGCGGCTGCCCATGCCGCCCACGTACAGCGCGGTGTAGGGGCGGAAGGTGTCGGCGAGCGTGGTGACGTCCTTGTCCTCGCCGAGGGCGAGCGGGAGGGTCGGGGCGATGTCGAACCCGTCGAGCGTCCTGCCCGCCTTCTCGCGCCCGGCACGCAGATGCCGGATCGCGGTGTCCTCCAGGTGCTCGGCGGAGGGGAAGATCAGCAGGGCGCCATCGGCGATCTCGCCGGTCTGCTCCAGGTTCTTCGGGCCGATCGCCGCGATGTAGAGCGGGATGTGCTCGCGCTCGGGGTGCACGGTCAGCTTGATCGGCTTGCCGGGGCCACCGGGCAGGGGCAGCGTCCAGTGCTGTCCCTCGTAGGAGAGGCGCTCGCGCGACATGGCCTTGCGTACGATCTCGACGTACTCACGCGTGCGTGCCAGCGGCTTGTCGAACTTGACGCCGTACCAGCCCTCCGAGACCTGCGGGCCCGAGACACCGAGGCCGAGGCGGAAACGGCCGCCGGAGAGGGAGTCGAGGGTGGCGGCGGTCATCGCGGTCATCGCCGGCTGGCGGGCCGGGATCTGGAAGATGGCCGAGCCGACGTCGATGCGCTCGGTCTGGGCGGCGACCCAGGTGAGCACGGTGGCCGCGTCCGAGCCGTAGGCCTCGGCGGCCCAGCAGACGGCGTATCCGAGCCGGTCGGCCTCCTGGGCGACGGCGAGATTGTCCGCGTCCATTCCGGCGCCCCAGTAGCCGAGGTTGATCCCGAGCTGCATGGCCGATTCCCCTTACCGATCAGTAACGTCCTTGTCGGCAGACCTTAGCGCGGCTGCGCTCGCCGGGGCAGGTCGCGGCCCGTGCCGTGACGGGGCGGGATTCTCGCGCACCTGTCCCAATCCGTTGTCCACAGGCCCCCACGCGACAGGTCGTGGCCAGTAATCTCGGCGTTCATGGAGCAGAGGCATCTCGGCCGTACCGGCCTGCGTGTGTCCCGCATCGGGCTCGGCACCCTCACCTGGGGCAGGGACACCGACGAGCACGACGCGGCGGACCTCCTGAAAACTTTCTGGGAGGCAGGCGGGACGCTGGTCGACACGGCGGACGTGTACGGCGACGGGGAGGCCGAGTACCTGCTCGGGCGCCTCATAGAAGGACTGGTCCCGCGCCGGGACCTGGTCATCTCCACGAAGGCGGGCAGCGTGCCCGACCCGGACGTCCGTGTCGACGGCTCGCGCGGGCATCTGCTCTCCGCGCTGGACGACTCACTGGCCCGGCTCGGCACCGACTACGTCGACGTGTGGCACATCCACGCCTACGATCCCCACACCCCGCTGGAGGAGACGCTCCAGGCCCTCGACCTGGCCGTCAGCAGCGGCCGCGCCCGCTACGCCGGGGTCTCCAACTTCTGCGGCTGGCAGCTCGCCAAGGCGGGCACCTGGCAGCTGGCGGCGCCCGGCCTGCGGACCCGGCTGGCCGCCACACAGCTGGAGTACTCCCTGCTGCAGCGCGGGCTCGAGCGGGAGGTGCTGCCGGCCGCGCTCGACCTGGGCATCGGGCTGCTGCCCTCCTCGCCGCTGGGGCGGGGCGTCCTGACGGGCAAGTACCGCAACTCCACCCCGGCCGACTCGCGGGGTGCCTCGGAGCACCTGGCGCCCTTCGTCGCGCCGTACCTCGACGACACCGCGAGCCACATCGTGGACGCGGTGACCACGGCGGCCGACGGGCTCGCGGTGACGCCGCTCCAGGTGGCCCTCGCGTGGGTCAGGGACCGGCCCGGGGTGACCGCGCCGATCGTCGGCGCGCGCAACTCGCAGCAGCTCACGGCGGCATTGTCAGTGGAGGCCCTTAGTCTTCCTGACGAGATCTGCCGGGCGCTCGACGATGTGTCGGCGCCCGTGCACCGCTATCCCGATCACGACTGGAGCACGCTGTGAGCACGGAGCCGGAGCCCACGGAGAAGACCGAACCGGGGACGCGGGGCGCCGCACCGGAGCCGGAGGGCACGGGGGGAGCACCGGGCTCGGAGACCGACGGCGCCGGGGGCGGCGATTCTGCGAGCGGTGGTGAGACAGGGCCGGGCGAAGGAGAAGCGGGGGCGGCCGAGGGCGAGAGCGGTGACGCGGACGGTGCGGCCAAGGCTCAGCTGTCCGAGGCCGAGGCCGAGTTGGCGGCGCAGCGGATCGAGCAGGAGCGGATCGCCCGGCGGAAGGCCGAGAAGCAGGGGCCCGTCGAGGCCGGGGCCAAGCTCAGCGGAAAGGCGGCCGATCTCCTCGCGGCCGTACGGGCGGTGGAGAGCGGGGCGAAGCCCGTGGCCGCCGTCTTCAGTGAGCCCGAGCCACCGCGTCGGCCCGCCCGGGAGCCGGTGCGGCCCCGGCCGGTGTCGGCGGAGGCGGCCGGTTCCGGCGGTGCGGTCGGTGTCGCCGGTGCCGTCGGCCCGTCCGCGCCGGAGACCGTGGAGGCCGTACGCCGGGTACTGGCCGAGGGCGGGGCGCCAGAGGCCCTCGCGGCACCGGCAGCCGCGGTCCTCGGGGACGGGGCCGAGGACGAACTGCGGGCCGATCCCTGGCAGTTGCTGCGGGTCACAGGCGTACGGCCCGAGCAGGCCGACGGGTTCGCCCGGGCGCTGCTCGGCGCGGAGTGCGCGCCGGACGACGAGCGGCGGGGGCGGGCCGTCACCGTCTGGCTCCTGGAGCAGGCGGCGCTCGCCGGGCACACCGCGCTGGAGATGCCGGCGCTCACCGCCGCGCTGGCCCAGCGGGGCGTGCCGGACGCCGACGCGGCCGTACAGAGCACGATCGCCGAGGCCGAGGCCCTGGTCTTCCAGGACGCCCTCGACCCGGGGGCCCCGGAGCCCGCGGAGGACGAGGAGGAGGGGGCGGAGCGGCCGGTCCGGATCCTGATCGGGCTCGAGCGGTACGCCCTCGCGGAGGAGAGCCTCGCCGACGGACTGGCCCGGCTGATCAACTCCGTGCCGAAGGAGGACGGCTCGGCCGAGGACTGGGAGCGTGCCGCGGCGTCGGCCGAGGGTTCGGCCGCCGAGCTGATCCGCGCGGTCGCGGCGGGCGGCCTGGTCCTGCACACCGGTGGCGAGGCCTCCCTGACGGAACCGGCGGCGCTGCTGGCAGCGGCGCGGGGTCTGGGGCTGCGGGCGTGGGCGGCCACCCACAGCCCCGTGGGCCGCGACCGCTTCGGTGCCCTGCTCGGAGCCGGGCGTCCGGCCGACTCGGTATCGCCGGAGCCCGTCACCACCGTCGCCGGGCTGCTCTCCGGGGCGGAGGGGCCGGGTCGGGACGGCGACGGGGCGTTCGATCTCGACCTGCTCGTCGTGCTCGACGCGCCTCAGCTGGACGTCGAGACGGCCGCGCTGCTCGTGGAGTCCCTGCCGGACGGGGCGCGGCTGGTGCTGGGCGGGGATCCGGCGGTGCTGTGGTCGGTGGGGCCGGGACGGGTGTTCGCGGATCTGCTCGCGGCGCGGATCTGCCCGCAGATCGCCTCGCGGAGGCCTGACCCCGGCCCGCTGGGCGAGCTGGTCTCCGGGATCGGCATCGGTGAGCTGAACCAGGTCGAGGCCCCCGGCAAGGAGGTCGTGATCGTGCCGGTGCGGGACGCGGGCGAGGCCGTGCACCGGACCGTGCAGCTGGTCGCGGACTCGGTACCGCGGGCGATCGGGGTCCCCGCCGAGGAGACCCAGGTGATCACCCCGGGCCACGGCGGCGCCGCGGGCACCCGCGTCCTGAACGCGGCCCTGAAGGAGCGTCTCAACCCCGGCCCCGGCCGCTTCGGCGGATTCGACCCCGGTGACCGCGTCGCCTACTCCCCCGTCCCGGGTCGTACGCTCCCCGGCCAGGTGGTGGGGGCCGACGCGGACGGCCTGCACCTGACCTGTTCCGGCGAGCCCGTCGTCGTACCGAAGGAGCGGGTGGAGCAGTCCGTGCGGCACGGGTGGGCGCTGACCGCGCACCAGGCGGTGGGGGGCCGCTGGCCCGCGGCGGTCGTGGTGCTGCCCGGGGACGCGGGCCAGGCCCTGAGCCGGCCCTGGGTCTACACGGCGTTCGGCAGGGCGGACCGCCATCTGTCCGTGGTCCACGGCGTGGACCAGGCCCTTGCGAGGGCGGTCGCCGAGATCCCGGCCAAGCCCCGGACGACTCGGCTGCCCACCCTCCTCGGGACACAGTCGCCGACGGCCGGCTGACCCGCCCCGGAACGGAAAGGGCGCGGCCCCGGAGATCATTCCTCCGGGGCCGCGCCCTCATGTGCCTCAGCGGCGATCCACGTCCAACGGTTCCAGATCCTCGTCCTCGAGATCGGGGTCCTCGAGGCCGGGTTCGTCCGCGTCGTCGTCCAGGTCGTCGTCGAAGACCGCGCTGACGTCGAACCGGCACACCACCCGCTCGACGTCGACCTGCTCGAACGGCGTCTCCAGCCACTCCCCCGGCTCGGCCGGTTCGTCCGCCGCGGTCACCCACAGCGTGGAGTCGCCCTCCTCGAGGCCGAACTCCTTGTGCCGGGTGGCGATCTCATCGGGCTCGAACTCGCCGAACAGCACTTCCAGCGCGCCGTGCACCGTGCCGGAGGCCTCCGTGCCGAGACCCTCGTCGGCCGCCTCGACCCGCTGGGCCTGCGCCAGCAACCGCTGCGGCTCCACCACGGCGTAGTCACGGCGGATCAGCACACTCAGCGCGTTCGGCTCCTCGGGGCCCGTGTACGGCGGGGCGTCCTCCGCGCCCGGGATCTCGAACGGGGTGACCTCGTCATAGCGGTCGTAGAGCAGCTCGTCATACACCTCGGCGGCCGCGGCCAGTTCGTTGAAGGCCTCGTAGACAGCCGGGTCGTCCTCCCCCGACCTCCGTTCGACCGCGGCCAGGTGGCGGTCGAGCGCGGTCTTGACCGCCTCGGCGGCGGCACGTACCTCGGCAGCGGTGGGCTGCACAGCATCAGACATAGTGCAGACGCTATCCGTAGCGGGCCCCGGCCCGCACAATAGATGCGATGCCGGAATACGAATTTGTCGACGTGTACGTACCGCGGGGGGTCTCCCGCAAGGACGCCACACGTCTGCTGACGGACCATGCAGAGTACGGACACTGGGAGTTGGACCGACTGAGTCTCATGCGCGACGGCAGCCGCAGGGTGCGGTTGCGCCGGCGGATCATCCGCCAGGTGCGTGCCACGTGGTGAGACGGGACGAACGGAGCGGGCCCCGCCGCGGTGGGGCCCGCTCCGTTTCACGCGGTACGTCCTAGACCGAGGCCCGTGCCTTGCGGTACAGGACCGCGCCCGCCAGGAGTGCCCCGGCGCCGACCGGGAGGACCAGCCCGATCGGGAGGTCGCTGCCGGTCCGGGCGAGCTGCGCGCTGCCCAGGGGCTGGTCGACCGTCTGGGTTCCGGGGTGGTTGGCGCCGCCCGGTGTCCCGGCGAGCGCCCCGGACGGGGTGGCCGGGGATCCGGGGTGTCCGGGCTCCGTCGGATTGCCGGGGTGACCCGGGTGACCCGGGTGGCCGGGCTGTCCCGGGGTGCCGGGCTCTTCCGGTGATCCGGGCGGGGTGTGCTGCCCGCCGCCGTAGCCGCTGCCGCAGTCGTTGCCCATGGCGGGGTTGCCGATGCCGATGACGTCGACGCTGTTGCCGCAGACGTTCACGGGAACGTCGATCGGCGCCTCGACGTGGTTGCCCGAGCCCACGCCGGGCGAGCCACCGGTGTGACCGCCCGCGTGGGACCCCCCAGAGCCACCGGAGCCCCCCGGGCCCCCGGAACCGCCGTGTCCGCCGGGCCCGTGTCCGCCAGACCCGTGCCCCCCGTGACCTGCGCCGCCGTGTCCCGCGGAGCCGCCCGAGCCGCCGTACCCGCCGGGCGCCCCGTTGCCGCCGCCCTTGTTGGCGCACCTGTTGCCCATCGCCGGGTTGAGAACCCCGACTACGTTCACGGTGTTGCCGCAGGCGTTCACCGGTGCGTGCACCGGCGCCGACACTGTGTTGCCGGAGAGTACGCCGGGGGAGTTCGCGCTCGATCCGCTCGCGCCCGCGTCCGCGTGGGCGGCGCCTCCCGCGGCGGCGATCACGCCGGTCGCCGCCGCCACTGTCATCAAGCCCTTGCGGGTGACTTGTCGCATGTACCGATTCCCTGCTTTCGACCTTGTCCCGAAATACCGCTGCCTCGCGGATCTCTTTCCTTTTCGAAAAGACCGGTCGGCCCCGGAGCGCATGGCTTGCACTCCGGGGCCGACAAGCTCATCCCTGTTAACTAAGGGCGAGGCACAACGTCACTTGTTGATGCACGTGTTGCCGAAGGCGGGGTTCAGCAGACCGATAACGGAGACCGTGTTGCCGCAGACGTTCACCGGGACGTGAACGGGAACCTGCACGACGTTGCCGGACAGCACACCCGGGGAGCCCACAGCGGCACCCTGCGCACCCGCATCGGCGACGGCAAGACCCGCGCCCGCGAGAACCAGACCACCAGTGGCAGCAGCAGCGGCGACGATCTTCTTGATCATTATTCCTCCTTGTTGGCAATGCGGTCCCAATCAGCGGATCGCATCACCTGTAACGAGGAGGGAGTAATGGGGATACGAGCTTATGAGCGCATTCACCCTTCCCGGCCGATCTCGCACGCGCGGCCGAATCATCACGTCAACACGCGTCAGCTCGCGTCGATGAACCGGTCGAGAACCCGCACGCCGAACTTCAGCCCGTCCACGGGCACCCGCTCGTCGACACCGTGGAACATCCCGGCGAAGTCCAGCTCCGGGGGCAGCTTGAGCGGCGCGAAGCCGAAGCCGCGGATGCCGAGCGCGTCGAAGGACTTGGCGTCGGTGCCGCCGGAGAGCATGTAGGGGATGGCCTTGGCGGCCGGGTCCTCGGCGACCAGCGCGGACTGCATGGCGTCCACGAGCGCGCCGTCGAAGGTGGTCTCGACGGCCTTGTCGGAGTGCACGTCCTCGCGCCTGACCTTGGGACCGAGGATCTTGTCGAGGTCGGTGAGGAACTCCTCCTCGAAGCCGGGCAGGAAGCGCCCGTCGACGTGCGCGGTGGCCTCGCCCGGGATGACGTTGACCTTGTAGCCGGCGCCGAGCTGCGTGGGGTTGGCGGTGTTGCTCAGGGTCGCGCCGATGAGCTTGGCGATACCGCCGAGACGGGCCAGCGTGCCCTCCATGTCCTCGGGGTCCAGCTCGGTGCCCAGCGCGTCGCCGAGTTCGTCGAGGAAGGCCCGGGTGGTCTTGGTGACCCGGACCGGGAACCTGTGCCGGCCGAGCCGGGCGACCGCCTCCGACAGTTCGGTGATGGCGTTGTCCCGGTGGATCATCGAGCCGTGCCCGGCGGTGCCGGCCACGGTCAGCTTCATCCAGTGGATGCCCTTCTCGGCCGTCTGGATCAGGTAGAGCCGGCGCTGCTCGTTCACCGTGAAGGAGAAGCCGCCCACCTCGCTGATCGCCTCGGTCACGCCCTCGAAGAGGTCGGGGTGGTGGTCGACGAGGTGCCGTGCGCCGAAGGTGCCGCCGGCCTCCTCGTCGGCGAGGAACGCCAGGACGATGTCCCGGGGCGGCCTGCGGCCGCTGCGCAGCCGGTCACGGACGACCGCCAGGGTCATCGCGTCCATGTCCTTCATGTCGACCGCGCCCCGGCCCCACACGCACCCGTCCGCGACCTCGCCGGAGAACGGGTGGTGGGTCCAGTCCTGCGCGTTGGCCGGTACGACGTCGAGGTGGCCGTGGATCAGCAGGGCGGGCCGGGACGGGTCCTCGCCCGCGATCCGGGCCACCGTGGAGGCGCGGCCCGGGTGCGACTCGTAGATCTGCGGGTCGAGCCCCACCTCGGCGAGCTTTCCCGCGACCCACTCGGCCGCCTTGCGCTCGCCGGGGCCGGAGTGGTCGCCGTAGTTGCTGGTGTCGAACTGGATCAGCTCGCGGCAGAGGTCCACGACCTCGTCCTCGCCGGTGACGCCCTTGGCCGTGTCCGTGTCGCTCACGCTGTTCCTCCCGCTGTCACTGCTGGTGGTTGCCCTCATCCTCTCCCCGTGACCTGCCCGGCCCCAAGACCGGACCCGGCCCGTCACACGCCGTTCACGCGCGTCCCGGGAGGGGACGGGGGGTGATCGGGCCTCCTCGAAAGCCTGGTAATGTTTCCTTCGTCGCCGCGAGGGGAACCCCGCGCGACAGACACCTTGTCCGGGTGGCGGAATGGCAGACGCGCTAGCTTGAGGTGCTAGTGCCCTTTATCGGGCGTGGGGGTTCAAGTCCCCCCTCGGACACCAGCCGAATCCCCCGGCCGCTCAGCGGCCGGGGGATTCGTCGTATACGACGGCCCGTGTGCTGTGTGTGAGGGATCTCTCGCTCGGCGTGAAGATCACCAGGTCACAGGCGCGCGGCCGGGGCCGCCGCGCCCCTCGAACAGGCTTCCCCAGTGGCAGTTCCGGGGGTGCGAACCTAGCGTCGTACTAAAATTTCCGGCTTGTTACGAGCTGGAGCCGGACAACCCCAGGCAGACCTGCGGCCCGCCAGCGCCCCGGGGGCTCCGGGATCGAGACACGAGGACCGATGGCAGCCATAGAAGAGAGCAGCGCTCTCGGCCTGCTCAACGAGGAGCTCGGCGCGGAGATCCGCGAACAGTTCGGCGACACCGCCCGTTTCTCCGGGGGCCCCGCCGCCTCCCCGCGCACGCTCGTCGACGTCTTCGACGCCTCCGTACGATCCCACCCCGACGAGCTCGCCCTGGACGACGGGACGACCCGGCTCACCTACCGCGCCCTGGCCGCCGAGGTGGAGCGGCTGCGGCGGCGGCTCGCCGGGGCCGGGGTGGGGCTCGGCGACCGGGTGGGCGTCCGGGTGCCCTCCGGTACCAATGACCTCTACGTCGCGATCCTCGCCGTACTCTCCGCCGGCGCCGCCTACGTCCCCGTCGACGCCGAGGACCCCGACGAGCGGGCCGAGCTGGTGTTCGGGGAGGCCGAGGTGCGGGCCGTGGTCGGCGCCGGACACGAGCTGACCGTCAACGGGCGGAGCGCGGCCCCCGCCGCCCGGCCCGGCGTCGAGCACGACGCGTGGGTCATCTTCACCTCCGGCTCCACCGGCAGGCCCAAGGGCGTCGCCGTCTCGCACCGCAGTGCCGCCGCCTTCGTGGACGCCGAGGCCGCGCTGTTCCTCACCGACGACCCCATCGGTCCCGGTGACAGGGTCATGGCGGGACTGTCGGTCGCCTTCGACGCGTCCTGCGAGGAGATGTGGCTGGCGTGGCGGTACGGGGCCTGTCTGGTGCCGGTGCCGCGTTCCCAGGTCCGCAGTGGGGCCGATCTCGGGCCCTGGCTGGTCGAACAGGAGATCACCGTGGTCTCCACGGTGCCCACGCTCGCCGCGCTGTGGGAGCCCGAGACCCTCGACGAGGTACGGCTGCTGATCTTCGGCGGGGAGGCCTGCCCGCCCGAACTGGTGCAGCGGCTGGTGACGGAGGGGCGCGAGGTGTGGAACACCTACGGGCCCACCGAGGCGACCGTCGTGGCCTGTGCGTCGCTGATGAGCGGCGCGGAGCCGATCCGGATCGGGCTGCCGCTGGACGGCTGGGAGCTGGCCGTCGTCGACGAGGCCGGGGAGCCCGTACCGATGGGCGCGAGCGGGCAGCTGGTGATCGGCGGGGTCGGTCTCGCCCGGTACCTGGACGCGGAGAAGGACGCGGAGAAGTACGCGCCGCTGAAGTCGCTGGGCTGGGAGCGGGCGTACCGCAGCGGCGATCTGGTGAAGGCGGAGCCCGAGGGGCTGGTCTTCCTCGGGCGGGCCGACGAGCAGATCAAGCTCGGCGGCCGGCGGATCGAGCTCGGTGAGGTCGACACGGCTCTCCAGGCGCTGCCGGGGGTCGCGGGAGCGGCCGCTGCCGTGCGCACCGCCCGCAGCGGCAACCAGCTTCTCGTCGGCTACGTCGTCACCCAGGACGGCTGGGACCACGCGGCGGCCGTGGAGAAGCTGCGGGCCGAACTGCCAGCCGCGCTCGTGCCGTTGATCGCTCCCGTCGAGGACCTACCGACCCGGACCTCCGGCAAGGTGGACCGCAACGCGCTGCCGTGGCCGCTGGAGGGGCTCGAAACCGGAGGTCCCGCGGAGGAGTTGTACGGCACCGAGGCCTGGCTCGCCGAGCAGTGGACGGAAGTCCTCGGCATCCCGGTCTCCCGTGCCCGCGACGACTTCTTCGCGATCGGCGGCTCCAGCCTGGCCGCCGCCCAGTTGACCACCCGGCTGCGCACCCGCTATCCGAGCGCGGCCGTGCTCGACATCTACCAGCGGCCCACCCTGCGGAAGTTGGCCCGGCACCTGGAGGAGTCCGCGCAGGACGACGGGGTCACGCGGGTGATCGCGCCGGTGCCGCTCGGCGCCCAGGTGATCCAACTCCTGCTCCTGCTCCCCCTGTTCACGCTGCTGGGCCTGCGCTGGCTGGTCCCGCTGGCCGCCGTCGGGAACCTCCTGCCCTCCTACGGCTGGCTGCCGACCGCCTCCTGGTGGCTGATCGGCGCCGGTGGCCTCGCGCTCTTCAGCCCGCCCGGACGACTCGTGATCGCCGCGGGCGGGGCCCGGCTGCTGCTGCGAGGCGTCCAGCCCGGCCGCCATCCGCGCGGTGGCATTGTCCACCTGCGCCTGTGGACCGCCGAGCGGCTCGCCGAGTTCACCGGGGCGACCTCGCTGACCGGCTCGTGGCTGGAGCGGTACGCGCGGGCGCTGGGCGCCAAGGTCGGTCCTGACGTGGACCTGCACTCGCTGCCGCCGGTCACCGGCATGCTCAAGCTGGGCCGGGGCGCGGCCGTGGAGTCCGAGGTGGACCTGTCCGGCTGGTGGCTGGACGGCGACCGGCTGGAGATCGGCCAGGTCAAGGTGGGCGCGCACGCGGTCGTCGGCACGCGCAGCATCCTCTTCCCGGGGGCCCGGGTCGGCAAGCGGGCCGAGGTGGCGCCGGGGTCGGCGGTCACCGGGCAGATCCCGACCGGTCAGCGCTGGGCTGGCGCGCCCGCGGTCAAGCTCGGCAAGGCCAAGCGCAACTGGCCGAAGGAACGGCCGGCCCGGGGCACGTACTGGCGGGTGATGTACGGCCTCACCGGTCTCGCGCTGACCTTGCTCCCCGTGCTGGCGGGCGGGGCGGCCTTCCTGGTCGCGCGGCCCTTCCTCGCCGGCGACGCCCCTCTCCGGGGCGCTTTCCTCGCCCTCGTCCCGGCGACACTCGCCTTCGGTTCGGCCTTCGCGCTGCTGCTCCTGATCTCCGTACGGCTGCTGAGCCTGGGGCTGCGCGAGGGGACGTATCCGACGCACAGCCGGGTCGGGTGGCAGGCGTGGACCGTGACGCAGCTGATGGACCGCTCGCGCGAGACGCTGTTCCCGCTGTACGCCGGGCTGGTCACGCCGGTGTGGCTGCGGCTGCTCGGGATGCGGATCGGGCGGGGCGCCGAGGTGTCGACCGTACTGGCGCTGCCGAGTCTGACGACGGTCGGCGAGGGCGCGTTCCTGGCCGACGACACGCTGACCGCGCCGTACGAGCTGGGGGGCGGCTGGGTCAGGATCGGGCGGGCGGAGATCGGGCGGCGGGCGTTCCTCGGGAACTCGGGGATGACCGCGCCGGGACGGAGCGTGCCGGACGGCGGGCTCGTCGGGGTGCTGTCGGCGACGCCGAAGAAGGCGAAGAAGGACACCTCGTACCTGGGGCTGCCGCCGGTGAAACTGCCGCGCAGCGCGGCCGGCAGCGACCAGAGCCGGACGTACGAGCCGTCGGCGGGGCTGCTGTGGGCGCGCGGTCTGGTGGAGCTGTGCCGGATCGTGCCGGTGTTCTGCTCGGCCGGTCTCGCTGTGCTGACGATCGCCGCGCTGTGCGTGCTGGGAGTGTGGGCCTGGCTGCTGGCCGGGGTGGTGCTCGGCGCGGCCGGTGCGGTGGCGGGGCTGGTGTCGGTGGTCGCGAAGTGGCTGCTCGTGGGGCGGCACCGCAGTGGGGAGCACCCGCTGTGGAGCGGCTTCGTGTGGCGCAACGAGCTCGCGGACACCTTCGTGGAGGTGCTGGCGGTGCCGTGGCTCGCGGGTTCCGTACCCGGTACGCCGGTGCTGACGGCGTGGCTCAGGGGGCTCGGCGCGCGGATCGGCAAGGGCGTCTGGGTGGAGAGCTACTGGCTGCCGGAGACCGATCTGGTGACGCTGGAGGACGCGGTGACCGTGAACCGCGGCTGTGTGCTGCAGACCCACCTCTTCCACGACCGGATCTTGCGGACGGATACTGTGGTCCTCCGTGAGGGTGCCACGCTGGGCCCTGGCGGGATCGTGCTGCCCGGCAGCACGATCGGGGCCCGCACCACGCTGGGCCCCGCGTCGCTCGTCATGGCCGCGGAGTCCGTCCCGGACGACACCCGCTGGCTCGGCAACCCGATCGAGGCATGGCGGCCCTGAACGCGGGCCACTCGGAGTCGGTGAGCGGTGTACCGGCGAATCCGAGCGGCAACGCAGCGCAGGGAGCAGAAGCGGCAGTGGCAGTTCAGCAGGCGGCGGGTCCGGACCCGTACTTCCCGGACCACGGTGACGCCCGGTACCGGGTGCACCGCTACGAGCTCGCGCTGGACTACCGCCCCGCCCCGAACCGGCTGGCCGGGAGCGCCCGGATCAACGCCATAGCGGGGCGCTCGCCGCTCCCGGAGTTCATGCTCAACCTCTCCGACTTCAAGATCGGGCGGGTGCGGGTGGACGGCCGTCCCGCGCACTACACGCACCGGGGCGGGAAGCTGCGGGTGCGGCCCGCGAAGCCGGTGCGGTCCGGGGCCGCGTTCACGGTCGAGGTGCACTGGTCGGGCAACCCCAAGCCGGTCGGCAGCCCTTGGGGCGGGCTCGGCTGGGAGGAGCTGGAGGACGGGGCGCTGGTGGCGAGCCAGCCGATCGGGGCGCCGTCCTGGTACCCGTGCAACGACCGGCCCGCGGACAAGGCGTCGTACCAGATCTCGATCACCACGCCCTCCGCCTACGCGGTCGTGGCGGGCGGCCGGCTGCTGACCCGTACGGCGAAGGCGTCCACGACGACCTGGGTGTACGAGCAGGCCGCGCCCACCTCCAGCTATCTCGTCGGGCTGTCGATCGGCAAGTACCAGACGGTGCTGCTCGGCGACCCGGGTCCGGGCGGGGTGCCGCAGCACGGGCACATCCCGGCGCATCTGCTGCCGGAGTTCTCGCGGGACTTCGCGCGGCAGCCGCAGATGATGGAGCTGTTCCAGGAGCTGTTCGGGCCGTATCCGTTCGACGAGTACGCCGTCGTCGTCACGGAGGAGGAGCTCGATGTGCCCGTGGAGGCGCAGGGGTTGTCGCTGTTCGGCGCCAACCACGTGGACGGCGCCCGGGGTTGGGAGCGGCTGGTCGCGCACGAGCTGGCGCACCAGTGGTTCGGCAACAGCGTGTCCATCGCGGACTGGCGGCACATCTGGCTGAACGAGGGGTTCGCCAAGTATGCCGAGTGGCTGTGGTCGGAGCGCTCGGGGGGCCGTACGGCACAGCAACTGGCGGCCGCGGCACACCGGTTGCTGTCCTCGCTCCCCCAGGACCTGCGGCTGGCCGACCCGGGCCGCAAGTCGATGTTCGACGACCGGCTCTACGAGCGGGGCGGGCTCACCGTGCACGCGGTGCGCTGTGCGATGGGCGACGAGGCGTTCTTCCGGATGCTGCGCGGCTGGGCGGGGCTGCACCGGGGCGGGGCCGTGACCACCTCGACGTTCACCGCCCATGTGAACCGGTTCGCGGAGGAGCCGCTGGACGGACTGTTCGACGCGTGGGTGTACGGCACGGCGCTGCCGCCGTTGCCTACGGTGATACCGGCACGGCCGGCGCATCCGCCCACCAACTCCGGCACGGTGCAGCCGTGACCCGGCGCGCCTCCCGGCAACGGCCGCACTGCCCTTGCGGCCTCGAGGAGACGTACGACAACTGCTGCGGCCGCTTCCACCGGGGTGAGTCGGCGGCGCCCACCGCCGAGGCGCTCATGCGGTCGCGCTACAGCGCCTTCGTGAAGCGGGAGCGGGACTACCTGCTGCGCACCTGGCACCCACGGACGCGGCCCGCTTCACTGGACCTCGACGCGGGCATGCGCTGGACCGGCCTGGAGATCCTCGGCACGGGGGACGGCTCGGCGTTCCACAGCGCGGGCACCGTGACGTTCCGCGCCTCCTTCAGGGGTGGTTCGCTGCACGAGCGCAGCCGTTTCGAGCGCGTCGACGGAGCCTGGGTGTACGTCGACGGGGAGTTCCTCGACTGATCTACGGCGCGAGGATGTCCAGCTCCTGGAGCGCGCCCTCCGCGATCTCGCGGGTCAGCGCCTCCGCGTGGCCCGCGTCGCCCGCGCGGATCGCCTCGGCGAGCCGGACATGGAGGGTGACGGCGGCGGGGTCGGGGTCCTCGAACATGACCTCGTGGCGGGTGCGGCCCGTGAGGACCTCGGCGACCACGTCACCGAGGCGGGCGAACATCTCGTTGCCGGACGCGTTGAGGATCACCCGGTGGAAGGCGATGTCGTGGAAGAGGTAGCCCTCCAGCCGGTGGCCCTTGGAGTTGGCGACCATGCCGAGCGCGCACTCGGTGAGTTCGGCGCACTGCTCGGCGGTCGCGTGTTTCGCGGCGAGGGCCGCCGCCACCGGCTCGATCGCCGAGCGCAGCACGGTCAGTGAGCGCAGTTGCTGCGGGCGGTCGGCGCCGGCCAGCCGCCAGCGGATGACCTGGGGGTCGTACACGTTCCACTCGGCCTTCGGACGCACCGTCACGCCCACACGGCGGCGGGACTCGACCAGGTGCATGGACTCCAGGACCCGGACCGCCTCGCGCATCACCGAGCGTGAGACGTCGAAACGCTGCGCGAGCTCGTCGGTGCGCAGAACGCTGCCGGGCGGGTACTCGCCCGCGGTGATCGCCGGTCCGAGGGCCTCCAGTACGCGTCCGTGCAGCCCCCGGCCCAATGTGCTCATGCACTCAGAGTACGGGGCACGTCACACCAAGAAAAAGTCAGACTTAATCGTCACAGGGTCTTGAATTAGTCCTACCTAATCGGTTTCAGTTGCTCGCATCAACGCATCCAAGGTGTCGACGAAGACAGCGGACAGTGAGGCAGTGATGAGTACCCCGAAGGTCGTCGTGGTCATGGGCGTCGCGGGCACCGGGAAGACCACGATCGGTCCCCTGCTCGCGGCCAGGCTCGGCGTCCCGTACGCCGAGGGTGACGACTTCCACCCGCCGGCCAACATCGCCAAGATGTCGGCCGGCACCCCCCTCACCGACGACGACCGGTGGCCGTGGCTGGACGCCATCGGCTCCTGGGCGCACGGGCGGGCGGGGCTCGGCGGGGTGGTCAGCTGCTCGGCGCTGAAGCGGTCGTACCGGGACCGGCTGCGGGCCGAGGCGCCCGGGGTCGTCTTCGTGCACCTGGCGGGCGACCGCTCGGTCATCGAGGGCCGGATGTCGCACCGGCAGGGGCACTTCATGCCCACCACCCTGCTGGACTCGCAGTTCGCCACGCTCCAGCCCCTCCAGGAGGACGAGGCCGGGGTCGTGGTGGACGTCTCCGGCAGCCCGGAGGAGATCACCGGGCGGGCCGCGAAGGCGCTCGCCGAGCTCCCGTAACACCCCTTTTCATCCCCCTTCCCGAAGACATCCCCCGTACCTGCAAGGGAACCCCCGTGACCAGACTCAGCGTCGAGATGCTGGCAGCGGACGCACCGGAGCCGATCACCTCGGCCGGTCACGCTCAGCTGGGCATCGCCGTCCTGGTGGGCATCGCCGTCATCGTGCTGCTCATCACCAAGTTCAAGCTCCACGCGTTCCTGGCGCTGACCCTGGGCACGCTCGTGCTCGGCGCGGTCGCCGGGGCACCGCTCGACAAGGCCATCACCAGCTTCACCACCGGGCTCGGCACCACGGTCGCCGGCGTCGGCGTACTGATCGCCCTCGGCGCGATCCTCGGCAAGATGCTCGCCGACTCGGGCGGCGCCGACCAGATCGTCGACACGATCCTCGCGAAGGCGGGCGGCCGTTCGATGCCGTGGGCGATGGTCCTGATCGCGTCCGTGATCGGTCTGCCGCTGTTCTTCGAGGTCGGCGTCGTGCTGCTGATCCCGGTCGTGCTGATGGTCGCCAAGCGCGGCAACTACTCCCTGATGCGCATCGGCATCCCGGCCCTCGCCGGCCTGTCCGTGATGCACGGTCTGGTCCCGCCCCACCCGGGCCCACTGGTGGCGATCGACGCGGTGCAGGCCAACCTCGGTGTGACCCTCGCGCTCGGTGTGCTGATCGCCATCCCGACGGTGATCGTCGCCGGTCCGCTCTTCTCGAAGGTCGCGGCCCGCTGGGTGGACGTGCCGGCGCCCGACCGGATGGTCCCGCAGCGTGCCTCGGAGGACTTGGAGAAGCGCCCGGGCTTCGGTGCCACCCTCGCCACGATCCTCCTCCCGGTCGTCCTGATGCTGTCCAAGGCGCTGGTCGACGTCGTGATCGATGACCCCGACCACACCGCGCAGCGCGTCTTCGACGTCATCGGCTCCCCGCTGATCGCCCTGCTGGTCTCGGTGCTCGTGGGCATCTTCACGCTGCTGCGCCCCGCCGGGTTCGGCAAGGAGCGCCTCACCCCGCTCGTCGAGAAGGGCCTCGCGCCCATCGCCGGCATCCTGCTGATCGTCGGCGCGGGCGGCGGCTTCAAACAGACCCTGATCGACTCCGGTGTGGGACAGATGATCCTGGAGATATCCGAGGACTGGTCGATCCCGGCCCTGCTGCTGGCCTGGCTGATCGCGGTGGCGATCCGCCTGGCGACGGGCTCCGCGACGGTGGCCACGGTCTCCGCGGCCGGCCTGGTCGCGCCGCTCGCCGCGAACATGTCGACGACCCACACGGCCCTGCTCGTCCTCGCCATCGGCGCCGGCTCGCTCTTCTTCAGCCATGTCAACGACGCCGGGTTCTGGCTGGTCAAGGAGTACTTCGGCCTCAGCGTCGGCCAGACCATCAAGACCTGGTCGATCATGGAGACGATCATCTCGGTGGTCGCGGGCGGTCTGGTCCTGCTCCTCTCGCTGATCATCTAGGCGTACGGCGGCTGCGGCGCCCCCTGTCGGCCTACGGCCGCCACAGGGGGTGTTCGCGTTCCGCCCACTCCCGGCTCACCGACCCCGTCCGCAGCCCCCGCCGGGCCTCGGGGTCGCCGAGGGCCATGCCGATGTGGCCCGCGAGGACGACGCCGATGGTGAGGGCCAGCCAGTCGTGGACGAAGGTCGCGCCGGTGCGCCACTGGATCGGGGCGAGGTGGGTGAACCACATCAGCAGACCGGTGCCCAGCATGACCAGGCTCGCCCCCGCGATCCAGGCGGCGTAGACCTTCTGGCCCGCGTTGAACTTGCCCGCCGGACGGGATGCCCGGCGTTTGTCGCGGTGCAACGCGGCCCGCAGCCAGACCCGGTCGTGCGGGCCGAAGCGGTTCAGGAAGCCCAGGTCGGCGCGGAGGGCGCGGGAGGCCAGGCCCAGGAGGACCGGGAGCGGCAACGCCAGGCCCGCCCATTCGTGCACCCGGACCACCAGCTCACGGCGGCCGACGAGTTCGGCGAACTGGGGGATGTACAGAAAGGCCGCCGTCACCACGCACACGCCCATCAGCGCGGCGGTCGCGCGGTGGACCCACTTCTGGCTGCGGCCGAAGCGCCGGACGCGTGTCTGCGAGGGCGCGTCAACTCGTAGGGTCATCGTCCCGCCCGTTCGATCGGCCCACCCAGGCGTCCACGTCGTAGCCCCGGTCCTCCCAGTAACCCGGCTCCACGTCCTCGGTGACGGTGATGCCGGACAGCCACTTGGCCGACTTGTAGAAGTACATCGGCGCGACGTAGAGGCGGACCGGGCCGCCGTGGGTGTGGCCGATGTCCTTGTCCTGCATGCGCAGGGCGACCAGGACGTCCGGGCGGCGGGCCTGGTCGAGGGTGAGGCTCTCGGAGTACGCCCCGTCGAAGCAGGTGAAGCGGACGGCGCCCGCCTTGGCGGTCACACCGGCGGCGTCCAGGAGCGCGGAGAGCCGTACGCCTTCGAAGGGCGTGTCCGGGACCCGCCAGCCCGTCACGCACTGCACGTCCTTGACCAGCCGGGTCTGGGGCATGGCCCGCAGATCGGTCAGGGTGTACGTCCGCGGGCGCGAGACCAGCCCGTCGATCTTGAGCTGGTAGTTCTCGGTGTTCTTGTGCGGCACCGACGACGTCACCGAGTAGTAGCGGAAGCCGCCGCCGTTGGGGAGCAGGCCCGTCAGACCGGTGGGGTCCTTGTCGGCGGCGCTGCCGAGGAAGGCCTCCAGACCGCGTTGCAGGGTGGGCGCGGCGACCACGCCGAGCGCGCCCAGGCCGAGGGTGCCGAGGAGGACACGGCGGCCGATGGGCGTACCGCGCTGCTCCTCGGGCTGTTCGGAGTTCACCTACTCATTCGAACACCCGCGAGGCCTGCGGGACCAGGACTCGCGGGTGCTCGTCAGACTTCCGTAACCACTTCTCACCCGGATCTCAGCGAGCATCCGGTGCGTGGAGGCCTGTGCGGAGGGTGCGCGGGGTTACGACGTCTCCCCGGCCGCCTTCTCCAGCTGGAACGCCTCGTTGCCGAGCCCGATGCGGGCGTGCGCCTCGGGCCTGCGGGCCCTCAGGAGCAGTCCCTGGGCCACGCCCACCAGCAGGGCCAGCCCGATGATGCCGGGCAGCACCCAGCTCAGCGAGGACCCCGGGCCCGCGCCGACCAGGACGTCGAAGTCCTTCACGGTGTACACGGCGATCACCAGCAGGGCGATCCCCGCCAGGGCCGAGGTGACCAGCCGCCAGGCCTGGGCGCCGGCCGCGCCGCGCCGGACGAAGAAGACGATGACGGACGCGGAGGCCGCCGCCATCAGCACGATGACGCCGAGGGAGCCGATGTTGCCGAACCAGGTGAACAGGTGCAGGACCGGCACGGTCGGGTCGCCGGTGGGCTTGTCGTCGGCGATCGCGAAGACGGCCACGACCACCACGGACACGGCGGTCTGGAGCAGCGAGCCGGTGCCGGGCGCGCCGCTCGCGCTGTTGGTACGGCCGAAGGCGGCGGGCAGCAGGCCCTCGCGGCCCATCGCGAAGGCGTAGCGGGCGACGACGTTGTGGAAGCTGAGCATGGCCGCGAACATGCCGGTCACGAACAGGACGTGCAGGATGTCCGTGAAGGTGCCGCCGAGGCGGGACTCGGTGAGCCCGAAGAGCAGTCCGGCGCTCTGCTTCTGGGACTCGGAGACGATCGCCGAGGGTCCGGTGGCGACGGTGAGGGCCCAGCTGCTGAGCGCGAAGAACATGGCGACGCCGCCGACGGCAAGGAACATCACGCGCGGCACCAGGATGTGCGGGCGGCTGGTCTCCTCGGCGTACACGGGTGCCTGCTCGAAGCCGAGGAAGGCGGCGATGCAGAAGCACAGGGCGGTGCCGACGCCGGCGCCGCTGAGGGTGTCCGGGTTGAAGGCGTGCAGGGACAGGCCCTGGGCCGCGGGGTCGGCGACGGCGGCGATGTCGAAGATGACGACCAGGGCGACCTCGACGATCAGCAGAACACCGAGCACGCGCGCGTTGACGTCGATCTTGAGCCAGCCGAGCGCGCCGACGACCAGGGCGGCCACCAGCGCGGGTATCCACCAGGCCACGGACAGGTCGGTGTAGGTGGCGAACAGCCCGGAGACCTCGAAGCCGAAGATGCCGTAGATGCCGACCTGGAGCGCGTTGTAGGCGACCAGGGCGACGAGGGCCGCGCTCGCCCCGGCCGTGCCGCCGAGGCCGCGGGAGATGTAGGCGTAGAAGGCTCCGGCGTTGTGGACGTGCCGGCTCATCTCGGCGTAGCCGACGCTGAACAGGACGAGGACCACGCCGAGGACGACGTAGAGAAGGGGCTGGCCGACGATCCCCATCACCGCGAATGTGGTGGGCATGACACCTGCGACGACCATGAGGGGCGCGGTCGCCGCGAGGACGGAGAGCAGCAGGCCCCCGGTGCCGAGGCGGCCGGCGCGCAGGGCGCGGTCCTGCCCCTTGAACGTACTGATGCCTGGTCTGCTCTTGCTGGAACTCTCGGTGGTCATGGGGACCGTCCTTCTGGGGTTCGGGGGTGTCACACCGTGCCGAGCGCGTGGTCGCGGGCGGCACGGAAGGCGGAGTACGGCTCGCGGTCCGGATAGGACCAGGGGGCCGGGGTGGGGCGTTCGCCGATGCGGTGGAAGAGGGCGGCGGCCTCGGCGCTGCGGCCCTCGCAGACCTTCGCGTGGGCGAGGAAGTTGAGGTCGACCAGGCGGCGGGGGTGGCCCTCGTGCTCCCATTCCAGCCACCAGTCGAAGGCCGCCTTCATCACCTGCCGGGCCCGGCGTCCGGTCCAGTGCGCGGAGGCGGCGGGGTCGGGCGGCTCGTGGCCCGCGGCGGCCAGGGCGCGGTAGCGCTCGGCGTGCGCGATGACCGGCAGGATCGCCAGGGGTGAGTCGGCGGGGGCCTGCTCGGCGGCCCAGTTCGCGAAGTCGTAGACCTCGTGCAGCGGGTCTGTGCCCGTCTCGGCACGGCGCTCGGCGAGCCGGGCGACCATCAGATGGTGGGCGTGGTGGTGGTCGGCGTACCGCTGCCGGATCTCGCCGAAGACGTCGGCGACCTCGTCCGCCGCCCCGAGGTCGCGCTCCAGCAGGAGCAGGCCGAGCCAGGGGGTGGGGTCGGCGGGCGCGAGCCGGGCCGCGGTCCGGCAGGCCTCGCGGGCCGTGGCGGGCTTCCCCTTGCCCCGCCGGACGCGCTGGACCAGGGCAAGGGCGAGCAGTACGGCGGCGTCGGCGGCGTCCGGCTCGGCCACCAGCCAGTCCCTGGCCCAGGCCTCGGTGTACGGCTCGGCGGCGAGCACCGTGACCCGGTGGCCCCGCCGGTCCCAGTCGTCACCCGTCCGGGTGAGCAGCGCCCGGACCGCCTGCCACCTGCCCTGCGCCAACGCGGCGCGTGCGTCGATGAGTTCGGCGTCGTCGAGGGCCGCGTCGAAGGCCTGGGAGGCGCGTTTCCGACTGCGGCCGAAGGGGGGTGGGGGCGGGGACACCGTGTGGGTCTTCCTCACGGAAGGTGGGGCGTGGCGGGGGGTGCGTGGGGCGGGTGCAGGTGGGGCGGGGCGGGCATCTGGGCGGGGCGTCTGTCTGGCAGAGGATGTGGTGGGCCGTGGGGTGGAGGAGATGCTGGTGGGGCGGAAGGGGGTGCCTGGGCGGAATGCGGGCAGGCTGACAGGCGATGTGGGCAGGTCCAGGGGGCCGATTCGCACCGCCATCGACTGATCACGCACAGCCAACCCTCCGCCAATGGTTTGCGTCAAGGGCCGAAGGCACGTTACACGCGTCAACTCTCCATACTTGAGAGGAAGTTGTGACGACGCGATGCTGGTGGGGCCGGGTCGAGGGCCGCCGCTGTGGCGTACGCCATGGCGTCCGCCTCCCCCGCACCGCACCATGACAGGACACCCGCCGCCGAGAATGGTTCGGTGGCCGAGTCGACGGCCCGAATCCGGGTACTCCCAGGGGCAAGCCGGACACTGGGACGCTAAAGTCGGCGACTACCACCCCGCCGCCCGGCCGGACGATCGAGGTACGCAGCGTGTCGGTTCTGGTTCTGACTCTCGCCGTGAGCGCTGCCTGTTGCCTGGGCTTCGGCTTCGTGCTCCAGCAGAACGCGGCCCGTCAGGCCCCGCTGAGCGACTTCCTCTCGCCCCGGCTGCTCCTCGACCTGGTGAAGGTGCCGCGCTGGCTCGGCGGCATCGGCCTGATGGTGGTCGGCATGGTCCTCGGCGCGATCGCGCTGGGCCAGGGCGAGGTCTCCCTGGTCGAACCCCTGCTCGCGACGAACCTCCTCTTCGCCCTGGCCCTCTCCCGCAAGCAGACGAAACAGCCGCTGGGCCGGCAGGGCTGGGCCGGGCTCGTACTGCTGGCGGGCGGGGTGAGCGCGTTCATCGTGGCGGGCGAGCCGCGCGGCGGTACGGCGGTGACCGACCCCTTCCGCCACTGGCTGATCATCGGCGTCATGGTCGGCCTCGCCCTGCTCCTCACGACCTACGCCAAGCGCTCCCGCCTCAGCTGGGGCCCGGTCCTGCTGGCCCTGGCGGCCGGACTGCTGTACGGCGTCCAGGACGCCCTCACCCGGGTCAGCGGCCAGCGCTTCTCCGAGGGCGGCCTCGCGGAGCTGCTGACCGGCTGGCAGCCGTACGCCGTGCTGGCCCTCGGTGTCACCGGGCTCGTCCTGGTGCAGAGCGCGTTCGAGACCGCGCCGCTGCGGATGTCGCTGCCCGCGCTGACGGCGGCCCAGCCGCTCGCGGGGATCGTGTGCGGGGTGGGCTTCCTGGGCGACCGGCTGCGCACCGACACCGCCGCGCTGACCTGGGAGGCGCTGGGGCTCGCGGCGGTCGTCGCGGGCATCGTCCTGCTGGGGATGCACCCCGCGATGCCCGCCGGAGCCTCCCAGTCGGAACCTACGCGTGACCTCCAGCCGAGCTGAGACACGCGCCGGCGGGGACGTGGGGCGCCGCGTGGATGCGGTCCCTGCGTGAGGTAGGTGCCTGCGTGGATGCGTGCGTCTGCTTGAGTCCGGGTTCCCGGCTGCAGTGTGGAGGCGGGCCTCTCCTCGGTGGCGGACCCCTGCCCGGGTGCGCCCCCGCAACGGTGCGTACCCCCGCATGAAGGCGCTCCCCGAGCCGGTGCGCCCCCGGCGTGCATGCCCACCCCCGCCCGGCTGCCGCCCTGCTTGGATGGGGGACATGAGCGCTGCTGACGAGATCCTCGACATCGTCGACGAGCACGACAACGTCGTCGCCCAGTCCCCGCGCGGCGAGGCCTACGTCAAAGGCCTGCGTCACCGCTGTGTCTTCATCCAGGCCAGGGACGCCGAGGGCCGCCTCTTCGTCCACCGTCGCACCCCGACCAAGCTGGTCTTCCCGTCCCTCTACGACATGTTCGTCGGCGGAGTGGTCGGCGCCGGCGAGGCCTACGACGACGCGGCCCTGCGCGAGGCCGAGGAGGAACTCGGCGTGAGCGGGCTGCCCCGCCCGGAGTTCCTCTTCAAGTTCCTCTACGACGACGGCGCCGGCCGGACCTGGTGGTCCGCGGTCTACGAGGTCCGCTGCGAGCTCCCGGTCAGCCCCCAGGTCGAGGAGGTCGCCTGGCACGACTTCCTGCCGGAGGACGAGGTGGAGCTGCGCCTGCGGGACTGGGAGTGGGTACCGGACGGGCTGGCGGCCTACGAGCGGCTCAAGGCGTACCGGTCGATGGGCTGAGCGGGGCCCGGACCACGTCACTCGGGAACCCTGCGGATAGGCTCGTGCGCGTGATCGATTTCGCACGGAACGTCCGCGTCTGGTTCGCCCCCGAGGAGGTTCGGCAGGAGGGCCGCACCCCCGACTACCGGTTCTCGCTGGCCAACGAACGCACCTTTCTGGCCTGGCTGCGCACCGCGCTCGCGCTGATCGGCGGCGGCTTCGCCGTGGACCAGTTCCTGCCGGACCTGCGCTGGGGCTGGCGGGCCGGACTGGCGCTCGCGCTGCTCGCGGCGGGCGTGCTGTGCTCGTTGCGGGCGGTCAACCACTGGGTGCGGTGCGAGCGGGCGATGCGCCGGGGCGAGGACCTGCCGGTGTCGCGGTTCCCGGCACTGCTGGGCCTGGTGGTCGCCGTGGTGGCCGTGGCCATGGTCGTGGTCGTGCTCACCGGGTGGGAGGGATGAGCGAGAGCGCCGCCGCGGAGCGCGACCCGGGACTCCAGCCCGAACGCACCCGGCTCGCCTGGCGCCGTACGACCCTCTCGGGCACCGTCGCCGCCGTACTCGCCGCGAAGACCGCCCTGCACGGCGGTCCGACCCCCGCCACACTCGTCGCCTGCGCCCTGTGCTGTGCCCTCTGGCTGGGCCTCCTCTCCCTCGCCCACCATCGCATCCGCACCCTGACCTCGTCGGACACCCCCGGGGCCCTCGCCCCGCGACACGCCACGGCGGCGGTCCTGTGCACGGTGGCCATGGCGGTGTGCGGGGCGGCGCTGGTCCTCTGAGCGGCTCGGCGCCCCATACCCGGGCCCGCCCGTACTCCCCCTGCGGGGTACCCGTTCGCCACGCAGGCCCGAATATCCGCATACGCACCTTTCGCGTGACAGCCTGTCCGACGTCATCGTCCGTCGCTTCGAAGGTGAGCACCATGACCACCCTCCACCACGAACACGCCTCGCACGCGCACACCCACGGCCCGGACTGCGGACACACCGAGGTGCCGCACGAGGACCACGTCGACTACGCGCACGACGGTCATCTGCACCGCGAGCACGAGGGCCACTGGGACGAGTGCGAATCCGGCGGACATGTCGCGCACGACGGTCACGAGCACCGGCACGGCCAGGACTGCGGACACGAGAGCGTCCTGCACGGCGACCACGTCGACTACGTCCACGACGGCCACCGGCACGCCGCCCACGAGGGGCACTGGGACGACCACTGACCTGACCGAGAAACACCGAGAACGCCGAGAACGCCGAGAAGCACCGCCGACGGCTCCCCGCCGCACCGACCGGGGAGCTGTCGGCCTATCGTGGGCCCGATCACGTTCCCCCCTCCCCCTGGACGACATACCGACCAGTCGGCATGATGGTCGGGACCCGTTCACGCGCGCGTAAGGAGCCCTGATGAGCCCCGACCATCCGCCAGGCCTCGATCTCGACCGGCTGCGCGGCCTCCTCGACCGCGAGCGGCCGGGCCTCGTGCAGGGCCCCCTGACCGGCCGGCTGATCGAGGGCGGACGGTCGAACCTCACGTACGCGGTGTCCGACGGCACCGCGAAGTGGGTCGTGCGACGGCCCCCGCTCGGCCATGTCCTGGCCACCGCGCACGACATGAAGCGCGAGCACCGGGTCATCAGCGCCCTGCATCCCACCAACGTGGCGGTGCCTGATCCGGTCCTGCTGTGCGAGGACGAGGAGGTGCTCGGCGCGCCCTTCTACGTCATGGAGTTCGTCGAGGGCACCCCGTACCGCACCGCCGACCAGCTCGCCCCCCTCGGGCCCGAGCGCACCCGCGACGCCGTGCTGTCCCTGGTCGACACCCTGGTCGAGCTGCACGCGGTGGATCCGGCGGAGGTCGGGCTCGCGGACTTCGGGCGCCCCGAGGGCTTCCTGGACCGCCAGCTGCGCCGCTGGGGCAAGCAGCTGGACGCCTCCCGCAACCGCGACCTGGACGGCATCGACGAGCTGCACGCGACCCTCGGCCGCCGTCTCCCGCAGTCCCCCACGGCCACGGTCGTGCACGGCGACTACCGGCTCGACAACGTCCTGATGGGCGACGACGACCGCATCAAGGCGATCCTCGACTGGGAGATGTCCACCCTCGGCGACCCGCTCACCGACCTGGGCCTGCTGGTGATGTACAGCCTGCCGCTGGGCATGTCCGACTCCCCGGTCTCCACGACGGCCGAGGCCCCGGGCCACCCGGATCCGGCCGAACTGGTCGCGCGGTACGCCGAGCGCTCCGGGCGGGACGTCTCGGCGGTGTCCTGGTACACGGCGTTCGCCTGGTTCAAGCTCGCGGTGATCCTGGAGGGCATCCACTACCGCTACACCCGGGGCCAGACGGTCGGCCGCGGTTTCGACCGCATCGGCGACCTCGTCCCGGTCTTCATCCAGCACGGTCTGACCACGCTTCACGACGGCATCCAGGAAGGCTGATCCGCATGGACTTCGCGTTCGACGCGCGCACCGAGGAGCTGCGCGCCAAGCTGCTCGCCTTCATGGACGAGTACGTCTACCCCGCCGAGGCCGTCGCGGAGGAGCAGCGCGCCCTGCTGGCCTCCCCGTGGGACACCCCGGCCGTGGTCGAGGAGCTCAAGGCCGAGGCCCGCCGCCAGGGCCTGTGGAACCTCTTCCTGCCCGACGCCGAGTACGGCGCCGGCCTCACCAACCTCCAGTACGCCCCGCTCGCCGAGATCACCGGCCGCTCCCCGCAGCTCGCGCCCACCGCGCTGAACTGCGCCGCGCCCGACACCGGCAACATGGAAGTGCTGAGCCAGTTCGGCGACGAGCAGCAGAAGAAGCAGTGGCTGGAGCCGCTGCTGGCCGGTGAGATCCGCTCGGCGTTCGCGATGACCGAGCCGGAGGTCGCGTCCGCCGACGCCACGAACATCACCACTCACATCGAGCGGGACGGTGACGAGTACGTCGTCACGGGCCGCAAGTGGTACATCTCCGGGGCGATGAACCCGGACTGCAAGATCTTCATCGTGATGGGCAAGACCGACCCGGACGGCGAGGACATCCGCCGCCAGCAGTCCATGATCCTGGTCCCCAGGGACACGCCGGGTGTCACGGTCAAGCGCGCGATGCAGGTCTTCGGCTACGAGGACCACTCCCACGGCGGCCACGCCGAAGTGATCTTCGACCACGCGCGCGTACCGGCCTCGAACCTGGTCGGCGAGGAGGGCGGCGGCTTCGCCATCGCCCAAGCCCGCCTCGGGCCGGGCCGGATCCACCACTGCATGCGGCTGATCGGCATGGCCGAGCGGGCGATCGAGCTGATGTGCAGGCGGGCCGTCTCCCGCACGGCCTTCGGCAAGGCGCTGGCCCAGCAGGGCGTGGTCCACAACTGGATCGCCGACGCGCGCGTGACCGTCGAACAGCTCCGCCTGCTGGTCCTGAAGACGGCCTGGCTGATGGACACGGTCGGCAACCGGGGCGCCCACACCGAGATCCAGTCCATCAAGATCGCCACGCCCCGCGCGGTCGTCGACATCATCGACCGGGCCATCCAGCTGCACGGCGCGGGCGGAGTCAGCCAGGACTTCCCGTTGGCCGAGCTGTACGCCGGCGCCCGCACCCTGATGATCGCGGACGGCCCGGACGAGGTGCACCAGCGCTCGCTCGCGCGCCGGGAGCTGAAGAAGTACCTCTAGGAGGCCCTCTACGGCCGCAGGGACCGCAGGAGGAGGTCGGCCAGGTGGTCGGCGACCTCCTGCGGGCTCATCGGGCCGTCCGGGCGGTACCAGGTCGACAGGTGGTGGACGGATCCGAAGTGGTAGTCCACGACGAGGTCGGCCGGGGTCGCCTTCGAGAAGACGCCCGCTTCCTGGCCCTCCTCGATGAGCGCGCGGAAGCGCTCGTGGTACTTCCGCCGCTCGGCCCGCACCTGCTTGTTCTTCTCGGGGCTCAGGTGGTGCATCGAGCGGAAGAAGATCATCGCGTCGTCGAGGTTCTCGATCGTGGTGACCACGACATCCGCCGCGGCGGCCCGCAGCCGCTTCTCGATCGGCTCGTCGGCGTTCGCGAGCGCGTCCAGGCGCTCCTGCTGGACGCGCAGCACGCGCGCGTACACCTCGTGCAGGAGGTCGTCCTTGGAGCCGAAGTAGTGGTACAGCGCCCCCTTGGTGACGCCGGCCGCCTCGACGATCTCCTGCACGGAGGTGCGGTCGTAGCCCTGCTCGGCGAAGAGCCGGGTGGCGGCGGCCAGCAGCCGCTGCGGGACGGGCGTACCGTCTCCGTCCGTCGTCCTGGGCACTGTGCCGCCACCTGCCTTTCGAGAGGTCATTCGCCGTCGTGCGGTCGGGAACGCAGTTCCCGACGGAGGATCTTCCCACTGGCCGTCTTCGGCAAGTCGGGCAGGATCTCCACCTGCCGCGGGTATTTGTAGGCGGCCAGTCTCTCCTTGCAGTACGCGGCGAGCGCACCGGGGTCGGTTTCGGCACCCGGACGGAGGCTGATGTACGCCTTGACGGTCTCCCCGCGGTACCCGTCGGGCACCCCGACGACGGCCGCCTCGCGCACCGCCGGATGCGTGTACAGCACGTCCTCGACCTCGCGCGGCCACACCTTGAAGCCGGACGCGTTGATCATGTCCTTCTTGCGGTCCACGACGTACAGCCAGCCCTCCGAGTCCATGAACCCGATGTCACCCGTGCGCAGCTCGCCGTCCGGGAAGGTCTCGGCGGTCGCCTCCGGCCGCCGCCAGTACCCGGGCACCACCTGCGGCCCGCGCACGACGATCTCGCCCTGCTCGCCGAAGGGCACCTCGGCGCCGCTCTCGTCGACGATCCGTACGACCGTCTCGGGCCCCGGCACCCCCACGGCGAGTGTCCCGGACACCGGGTCGACGGGCGCTTCCCGCTCCGGCGGCACGGACGCGCAGGGAGCGGAGCACTCGGTCAGCCCGTAGCCGTTGCGGATGTACGGCCCGAAACCGGCCCGGAACTTCTCCACCAGGGCGGGCGGCAGCGGGGCCCCGCCCGAGGAGATGTTGACGAAGGACGAGAAGTGCTCGCGGGTGACGTCCGGGTGGGCGGCCAGCGCCATGAAGGCGGTGGACGGGCCGACCGTGTAGTGCGGCCGGTGCTCGGCGAAGGCGTCCAGGACCACCCCCGCCTCGAAGCGGTACGCCAGCACGAGCGTGCCCACGCTGTCCAGACACGCCCCGAGCTGGCAGACCATCCCGGTGATGTGGAACAGCGGCGCCAGCGCGAAGTACACGGGCGCCTCGGGCAGCCCGAGCCCGGTGCGCTGCCGTTCGGCGTTGTACATGATGTTGCCGTGCGTGTTGGTGGCGCCCTTGGGCGTGCCGCTCGTCCCCGAGGTGTAGCTGATCAGCGCGATGTCGGAGGGCGTGACGTCCCGTCCTTCGGGCGCCTTGTGCCCGGCCCCGGCGACGGCGACCAGGTCGTCGGCGTCCTCGGCCTGCGGCAGCCGCTCGAAGGTGAGCACGCGCGCGTCGCCGCGGCTCTGGAAGTCCAGCTCGCACCCGGTCAGCACGATCCGCACCGGCGAGTCCGCCGCCGTCTCGCGCAGATACGACTCCCAGGCCCGGTCGGAGCAGATCAGCGCGGCCACCTCGCCGTCCCGCAGGACATGGCCGACCTCCCCCGACTTGTACATGGGGTTGACGGGCACGACGACCGCGCCCGCCTTCCAGGCGCCGAGCAGCGCGAGCACGAACAGGGGCGAGTTCTGGAGCAGGATCGCCACCCGGTCCCCGCGCTCCAGCCCGCGAGCGGCGAGATGCCCGGCGACGGAGTCGCTGAGCTCGTCGACCTCACGGTAGCCGAGCCGCCCGTCGAAGTAGGCGAGGAAGGGCCGCTCGGGCGCCTCGGCGACGGCCCGCCGCAGTGCGTGCACCAGGGAGTCGTCGGGCTCGATCGGCCCGCGCTGGGCCTCACTGAGCAGACCGAGCCAGGGCTTGGCGGCGTAGCGGGACTCGCTCATCGGGTCTCCTCCCACTTGCGCTGGAGGTGGTTCATGCCGACCAGCCAGCGGTCGGGGTCGGCGGCCCGCGCCTGGTAGTACTCGGCGGCCTCCGGGTGCGGCAGGATCAGGAACCGGTCCTCCTCGATCCCCCGGAACAGGGCCTCGGCCACGTCCTCCGGCTCGACGGCGGTGGGCCTGAGCACCAGGTCCCCCGCGGTCCCGGTGGCGGCGAGCATGTCGGTCCGCACTCCCTGCGGACAGATCGCGTGCACCTTGATCCCCCGGTGCCGGTACGTCAGCGACAGGTACTCGGCGAAGGCGTACGCCCCGTGCTTGGTGACGGCGTAGGGAGCCGCCCCGATCATGGTCAGCAGCCCGGCGGCGGAGACGGTCGACACGAACCTCCCGCTCCCCCGCTCCAGCCACCCCGGAAGCAGTGCGTGGGCGGCCCGGACGTGTGCCATGACGTTGACGTCCCAGGAAGCGGCCCAGCCGGTCTCGTCGAGCGGCTCGTCGGCGTTCCCGCCGCCGAAGGCGACACCGGCGTTGGCGCAGTAGACCTCTACGGTGCCGCCGAGCGCGTCGAGGGCGTCGGAGACGACGGCGGAGGCGTCCCCGGCGACGGCGATGCCCCCGATCTCCTCGGCCACGGCCTTCGCGCGGCCGGCGTCGAGGTCGTTCACGACGACCCGGGCCCCTTCCGCGGCAAACCGGCGGGCCAGCGCGGCCCCGATGCCACCTCCCGCCCCGGTCACAACCACTCCGGCACCCTGCAGGGCTTCCACCATCGGTCTCCTTCGACTGCGGCTCGACTGCACGGCCAGACTAACCGGTCGGTATGTCCAAGGAAAGGGTGAGCGGAACCTCCCCACAACCCGCGGGAGCGCCTACCGTGCACCTCATGCGCCCATCCAGACGAACCCTGCTGGCAGCAGCAACGGCAACGGCGTCACTGACCTCCGCACCCCCCGCCCAGGCGGCCCGCCGCCACAGACGAACCGGTTTCGAGAACCTGGCCGCATCCGGCTACGAACAGCTCCGCGGCGAGCGTATCGGCATCGTCACCAACCCCACCGGTGTCACCCGGGACGTTCAGCACATCGTGGACGTGATGCACGCCGACGAAAGGGTGAACCTCACCGCCGTCTTCGGCCCCGAGCACGGCTTCCGGGGCACCGCCCAGGCCGGCGGCTCCGAGGGCCGCTACGACGACCCGGCGACCGGCCTGCCCGTCTACGACACGTATCTGAAGAGCGGCCGGCCCCTCGCCGACATCTTCACCGCCTCCGGCGTGGACACGATCGTCTTCGACATCCAGGACGTCGGCGCCCGTTTCTACACGTACATCTGGACCCTGTACGACTGCATGGAGGCGGCCCAGCTCGCGGGCAGGCGCCTCGTCGTGCTGGACCGCCCGAACCCGGTCACCGGCCGCGCGGCCCTGGGCCCGGTCCTGCACAGGGAGTTCGCGACCTTCGTGGGCAGGCAGCCCATCTCCCAGGCGCACGGCATGACCGTCGCCGAACTGGCCCGTCTCTTCAACGGCGAGTTCCTTCCCGCCCCCGTCCCCCTGGACACGGTCCTCATGACGGGCTGGAGGCGCTCGGAGTTCTACGACGCCTGGAACCTGCCCTGGGTCCCCCCGAGCCCGAACATGCCGACCCCCGATACGGCTCTGGTGTACTCCGGCACCTGTCTCTTCGAGGGCACGAACCTCTCCGAGGGCCGCGGTACCACCCGCCCCTTCGAACTGCTGGGCGCGGAGGGCCTGGACGGCCGCTGGGCCGCCGCCGCGAACCGACTCGGCCTGCCGGGGGTGCACTTCAGGGAGGCCTACTTCACCCCGACCTTCTCCAAGTTCCAAGGCAAAACGGTCGGCGGGGTACAGATCCACGTCCACGACAGGGCGGCGTACGACCCCGTCCGCACCGGCATCGCTCTGCTCGTGACCGCCAGGAGGACCTGGTCCGGGTTCGCCTGGCGCCCGGACAACTGGATCGACAAGCTCACCGGTTCCGCCCGAGTCCGCACGATGATCGACGCCGGTGCGGACACCGACGAGGTGGTGGCGGGCTGGCGGCAGGAGCTGAGCGCCTTCCGGCGGATTCGAAGGAATTACCTCCTCTACGGATGAGCCGTGGAGTATGGCGAAGTTCGCCCCGTAGCAGGACGATGCGCACCACCACGGGGGACGAGGGGGTCGGTGATGGCGGATCCGGCGATGAGTGTGACGCCGTACTGGGAGCTGACGTTCGACGCGGACGGCGACCCGGACACCGGCCGGCGGGACCGGCTGCTCGCGGAGGTGGCGGGCCGGGGTGTCAGGGACCTGGTCGTCCTCTCGCACGGCTGGAACAGTGACCGCTCGGGCGCGACCCGGCTCTACAGCCGCTTCTTCGAACCGTTCCCGGAGCTCGCGCCGGCCGCGAGACTCGGGTACGTGGGGGTCGTATGGCCCTCGATGCGGTTCTCGGACGAGCCGATCCCGGACTTCCCGCGGGCGGTGGCCGCCGAGATGCCGCCGCGTCCGGTGCTCGACAAGGACACCCGGCACGCGCTCCTCGAGACCTTCCCGGGCCGGGCCACGGTGATCGACCAGCTGGCCCGGCTGCTGGACCAGCAGCCGCGCGAGGAAGCCGAGTTGGAGGAGTTCGGGCGGCTGGTGCGGCTGCTGGTGGAGGTCGTACCGCCAGGGCCGCAGGCGTTGTTCGGGGCGGACACCCTGGCGGAGGGCGTGCCGCAGGACGAGCCGGAGATGTTCGCCGGGTCCGCGGCGGCCGTGTGCGAGGAGTTCGCGCAGGCTCTCGCGGGTCTCGAATCACCTGAGGGGGCAGAGGCGTTCACGATTCCCAACCCCTGGGACGGGGGGCACGAACTGCTGCGGCAGGGGACGTACTACGCGATGAAGCGGCGTGCCGGCACGGTCGGAGAGCGCGGGCTGGGGCCCGTGGTCGGGCAGCTCGCGAAGGCGGCGCCCGGGGTGCGGGTGCACCTCGTGGGGCACAGCTTCGGCGGGCGACTGGTGTCGTTCGCGCTGCGCGGGCTGCCGGAGGGGGTGCGGTCGGTCAAGTCCGTCACGCTGCTCCAAGGGGCCTTCTCCCACTACGCGTTCGCGACCCGGCTGCCGCACGACACACGCGCGGGGGGCGTGCTCCAGGGGCAGCAGAACCGCGTCGACGGGCCCCTCGTGTGCTGTTTCTCCCGCCATGACTCGGCACTCGGCACCCTGTATCCGCTGGCCTCGCGCATGGCGGGTGACGCCCGGGGCGTGGCGGGCTTCGACCTCGGCCGGACCCTGGGCGCCAAGTGGGGGGCGATGGGCTACGACGGGGTGCAGGCGGTGCCGGGCACGTCGTCCGTCGGCCTCGCCGACGCTCTTCTCGGGCGGCTGCCCGCGAAGGGCTGCGTGAACGTCGACGCGGCGCCCGTCGTCAGACGCGGCGGACCACCCGCCGGCGCCCACAGCGACATCTGCCACCGCGAGCTGGCCCGACTGGTGCTGGCGGCGGGCCGTATCCGGTGACCCGCCGCCAACTGCCGTACGTCGGCCGGTACTTCTACCGGTGCGAGGTGAACTCCACCACCTGCTGGAAGGTCGGACGGTTCTGCCAGCCGATGTTGTAGTGCTTGATGCCTCCCAGGGTGCGCTGCACGATCGAGTCGGCGCACCACTGGTCGCCCGCCGAGCACAGGTCGTCGCCGGGGTAGACCTGGGCCGCGGTCTTGCCGGCCGCGGTCTTCAGGGTGCTGATCAGGATGTCCCGGCAGGCGCCGAGGCTGCCGCCGCCGCAGTACTTGTCCGCCAGCGGACCCCGCACGCTCTCGCCGAGCACCGTGCGGACGTCCTTGTCGACGTAGCTCCACCAGCCGTACTGGAAGGAGCTGCCCGCGTGGGCGCCGGTGGGTCCGTGCGCGGCCGACGGGGACTCGTCGACGGGCAGGTTGGCCTGGAGGGCGGTGTACAGGCCGGTGCCGAGGCCCGGTTCGAAGATGCCCTTGGCCAGCAGCGGCCACCACGCGTCCAGGATGCGGATCGCGTCGGCGTCGGCGTACTTCTTCGAACCCGCCGATGTCTCGGTGCGCTTGCCGCCTGCCGTGAGCCACGTCTGGAGCTTGGTCACCGCGGCCGCGGCCGTGGAGTCGGTGACCGTCGAGCTGTTGATCACTTTGAGGAGGTCCGGGAGGACGTCCTCGGCGCGCAGGTCGGCGAGGGAGGCGTCCGCCATGGCCTTCACCAGCGAGGCCCGGGTGACCCCGCCCGCGGCGACCAGTTTCCTCACCCGGTCCTCCAGCAGATTGCCGCGGTGCACGGACCCGTCGCCCCAGGAGGCCGTCGCGTAGTCGAGCGCCTGTTTGTTGTTCCAGGAGATGTAGTAGTCCTGGTCGATCGAGTTGGGGTGCGCGGAGGCCGGCGTGTAGTCGGCGGTGTTCGTCGTCGGGTTCCAGTTCCTCCACTCGTACGCCGTCTGCGCCCACACCGGGAACTCGGCGTCGACGCCGGACGCGCGCACGGGGTTGTTGCCGCTGTTGTAGTACGCGGTGTGCGTGGAGTCGGCGTAGAACCAGTTGAAGGTGTAGTTGATGTGCTGCACCGCGCTCTGGAAGGTGCCCGGGCTCTTGACGTAGTCCGGGTCGTTCAGCATCTGGAAGCCGATGATCGAGTCGGCCTCGTGGAGGTAGGAGGAGCGCAGGGTCGTGTAGGCGACCTTCTTGCCGCCGACGGTCGCCCGGTACTCGACCGGCCCGTACTTCGTGCGCCAGACCCTCATGGTGTACGACCCCGCGGCGGTGCCGTCGGCCGTGGTCGGGGCCCAGGAGTTCTTCTGCTCGATCTTCTCCATGGCCGTGCAGGTGCCGTGGTACAGGTAGTGGTAGTCGTCCTGGCACAGTTCGACGGCGTACGTGTCGATGATGTCCTGGCCGGAGGTCGTGGCGGACCACGAGTAGTCCTGGCCGCGGCCGAGTTCGACGTACATGCTCAGGCCCGCGAAGGAGGCGCCGCGGGCACTGATGCCCGGGCCCTGGATCTCCTGGAGCATCAGGAGCTGAGGGGCGAAGTAGCCGGTCTGCGGTCCGAACACCGCGACCGGGTGGCCGCTGGCGGTGTACTTCCCGCTGACGACGAGGGCGTTGGACATGCCGCGCTTGGCCGAGCTGAGGGCGTTCGCGGTCGCCGTGGCGGAGGCCGCGCTCGCGCTCTGGTCGGCGCCGGTGCCCGTGGCGTCGTAGACCAGGGGTTCGGTGCTCACCGAACCGGCGTCGGGCAGCGCCTCGCCCTGCGGGTTCGCGGGCTTGGCGGCGTACGGGAAGCTCTCGCCGTTGTGGACGGTGAGCGCCGCCTCGGGGTCGTTGCGCTCGCGGAAGGACTCCCAGACCTCGGTGCCCTTCGTCACGCCGTACCGCTGCTGGGCGGCCAGCAGCGAGATCGCGTTGTTGACCTCGCCGCCGCCTCCGGAGCCGAACAGGGAGCCGATGACGGAGGCCAGCGCGACCAGGTCGGTGATCTTGAAGTGGTCGATGGTGCCGGCGTTGGTGACCGAGTCCTTGTGGCCGGTCAGGACGTACTCGCCGGGGAAGTAGCGGCCGCTGTCGGAGGCGTCGATGTAGGAGTTGATGCCGGCGAGGTAGGCGTTGGCGTCGGCGAGGGCCTGCTGGCCGCGGGCGCCGTTGGTCGCCACCGCGTTGTCGATCTGCGCCTGGAGATCGGCCTCACTGTAGGGCGCGTTGCGCCAGAACTGCTGCTCCAGGCCCTGGTTGGAGGCGGCACCGCCCGCGAAGGCGGTGAGCCGGCCGCGGCCGACGTGCCGGAAGACGTCCATGAGCCACAGCCGGTCCTGGGCCGCCGCATAGCCCGCACCGAACTCGGTGCCGTATCTGGTGGTACCGGTGATGTGCGGCACGCCCGTCTTCTTGTCACGGACGATCGTCACGTCGGTGCGGCCGGCGGGGCTCAGGGTGGAGGCGACTTGATCGGACGGGACCCCGAACGACGCGTCGTTGAAGAACGTGTTGATGGTGGAGTTGGTGAGTGCGGGGTACCCCTTGGCCAGGTTGGCGTAGGGGCCGAGCTGGTCCTCGGCGTGGTCGGGCTGGGTGCCGAAGGCCTGGTTGAGGAGGACCTGCGCGAGGGTCGCGTTGCCGTTCTCGCCGGGCGGCAGGATGTCGGAACACTGGCCGCCGCAGTAGTCGTTCGCCGCTGTGACCTCGGCGGCCGACGCGGTCTGGGCAAGCGGGGACAAAAGACCGGCAATCAGGACGCATATGGATGCGGACTTCAGGAACCCGGTGAGTGTGCCGGGAGTTCTCAGTCTGTCGAGTGCGGTGCGCGAGGCGCGTCGAGGCATGGCAGCTCCAACCGACGGGGGGTGTGGCCGGACGTTACCGCCGGTATCCCCGGGATTGAAGATGAGCATGCGTCAAGTTTTGGCAGGGGTTCTCGAGCTTATGGGGGGCATCGGAAATCGGATGGAGCCAAATCGCTTGTCGATACGTCTATTCGGCAACGCCGAGCGAAGTCCGCTCGGTGACAACGCCGAAGTGACCGAAGTACAGGTGCAGGTGTGACGGAGGTGCAGGGCGATGGCCGGTTTCCGGAGTCTGGCGAGACAGGTGCGGGATCCGCGGTGCGATCTGGCGCTTCGGCGCTACTCGCTGCGCAAGTGCCTTGAGCGGTTCGCTCCTTACGGGCACAGGGCGACCTGGGACCACTTGTGCTCCCGGGCGGGATTCGGTCCGGAGGACCGCTCCCCCGACCCAGCGCGGCTCGTGGCCGCACTGGAGGAGCTGGAGGAGGCGCGTTCGGTCTGGCTGGCCTACGAGGTCGAGTTCGCCGAGCGGCGCAAGAAGGAGAAGCACGACGGGTTGCGCAGGCCGGGCAGTGTGGACGACTGGCACCGGCTGACCTGGGGCGGGTTCGGAGTCGCATGGTGCGACGACCCCCGGGTGCACCCCGATGATTCGCTGGCCGAGGTGCTGCGCAGGCTGATCTCCGCGCTGGAGCGCGAGCCGGGCGCGGTGTGTCCGGTGTGCGACGGGGAGCGGCTCGTCTGGAGGTACGAACTGGACCATGAACCCTCGACCGGACCGGTCTGCGTGGACTGCGGGATCCTGGTGCCGCGGCCCGTGCTCACACCCGAGGCCCTGGCGGACGCCAGGCGCGGACGGTTGCTGATGTCGGCCTAGAGCGTGTGGGCGCACCGGGGGTGCGCCGGGGATGCCGCACCCCCTGTTTGACGGTGGTGAACTGTCGGTGCCGCCTGGCACCATCGAGGAATGGTGCAGGTGTGTCTCAACGGCCCGCGCGGGGCCGCCGACGGGACGGCGGTGCCGCTCACTCCCGAGTCCATGGCGCAGGCGGCGGCCGAGGCCGTCGCGGCGGGCGCCACGGACATCCACGTTCACCCCAAGTCCCCTTGCGGTCGGGACAGTCTGTCGCCGCGGGTGGTCGCGGCGACGCTTGAGGCGATCCGGGAGCGGGTGTCGGTCCCGGTCGGTGTGACGACCGGTGCCTGGGCGGAACCGGATCCGGTGGCCCGGCTCGCCCGTGTCCGGGGCTGGACCGTGCTGCCCGACCACGCCTCGGTGAACTGGCACGAGCCGGGCGCCGAGGAGACGGCCGCCGCGCTGATCGACCTGGGAGTCGGTGTGGAGGCGGGCATCTGGTCGGGCACGGACGCGGCGGCCCGGTTCGCGGTGTCTGCGCTCGGGCCGAAGGTGCTGCGCGTGCTCGCGGAGGTGACGGACACCGACGCGGCGGAGGCGTCCGCGCGCACCCTCCTCAGCGAGCTGGGCACGGCCCACGGCCGCCCGGTGCTGCTGCACGGCGAGGATGTCGGCACCTGGCCGGTGCTGCGGCTGGCGGGCCGCCTGGGCCTCGCGACCCGGGTGGGCCTGGAGGACACCCTGCTCCTGCCGGACGGCCGACGGGCCCTGTCCAACGCTCAGTTGGTGACCGAGGGACTGGTCCAGTACGGGTGGGCCCAGCGGGCGTCGTAGGGCAGGGCGAGGAGTTCGGCGCGGATCGCCAGGTCGGGCTCGTTCCGGGCACGCAGGCACGCGGGTGCGTGAACTGCCGGCCAGGACTGGAGCGTGGCGGTTTCATCGGGACACCGCGGCCTCCTGCACGGCTCAGCGGCGCTCGTCCGCCGTCTCCTGCCGTTCCGGTTCCCGGCGACCGTTCTTCCGCCGGGCCCCACCCTGCTCCACCAGCAGCCGCGACCCGGTCAGCCGGTCACCGAACACGTCGTCCGGGTTGGACAGGACACACGAGTCCAGGGAGAGGCAGCCGCAGCCGATGCAGTCGGTGAGGTGGTCGCGGAGGCGGTTCAACTGCTTGATGCGTTCGTCGAGTTCGGAACGCCAGGCCTCGGACAGGCGGGCCCAGTCCTCACGGGTGGGGGTACGTTCCTCGGGGAGTTCGGATAGGGCGTCGCGGATCGTGGCCAGGGGGATGCCGACGCGTTGGGCGGCCCGGATGAACGCGACCCGGCGCAGCGCGTCACGGGAGTAGCGGCGCTGGTTGCCCGTGGTGCGACGGCTGCTGATCAAGCCCTTGGACTCGTAGAAGTGCAGGGCGGAGACGGCGGCGCCACTGCGGGCGGCGAGCTGGCCGACCGTGAGTTCGTGGATCTTCTCAGGAATCTGGGGCACCCCTCGAAGCCTACCCATGCTGTCACCCTCGCGGTCCGTTGACAGGGGCTCCCCGGCCGACCATGCTAAGCAGTCGCTTAGACATCATGTGGCGAGGAGGCCGGGACATGGCAGAGCCGAGGATCTTCACGGGCGCCGAGGACCTGAAGGCGGCGGTGGGTGAGGAGCTGGGGTACACCGACTGGCTGGAGGTCGACCAGAAGCGGATCGACCTGTTCGCGGAGGCCACCGGTGACCATCAGTGGATCCACGTCGACCCGGAGAAGGCCGCCGCGGGTCCCTTCGGCACCACCATCGCGCACGGCTATCTCACCCTGTCGCTGCTGCCGCTGTTCGGACCGCAGCTGATCAAGGTCGAAGGCGTGAAGATGGGCGTCAACTACGGGACGAACAAGGTGCGTTTCCCCGCGCCGGTGCCCGTGGGCTCCCGGCTGCGCGCCACCGCGCGGATCACCGGCGTCGACGATGTCGCGGGCGGGATCCAGGTCACCGTCGCCTTCAGCGTGGAGCGCGAGGGGGGCGACAAGCCGGTGTGCGTGGCGGAGTCGGTGTCCCGGTACTACCTGTAGGCGGCTACTTGGTGGCCCCCACCATCCGCAGCACGAGGTCGGCGTCGAGCGCGCCGACCTCGTCGGGCGTCCAGGGGCCGTCGAGGTTGAACCAGCGGGCCACGTCGATGCAGAGGGACATGACGGCGAGGGTGGTGCCCTTCACGTCGAGCACGTCGAACTCGCCGGAGGCCACGCCGTCCTCGATGATTCCGCGGATCTCGGCGTCGCACTGCCGCCGCAGGTCGAGGATCTCGGCGCGGGCGTCGGGGCCGAGGGAGTCCAGTTCGTACTGGACGACCCGGGCGGTGGTACGGCCGCCCGCGTGCCAGCGCACGAAGGAGCTCACCGCGTCGGTGAGCCGCTCGGTCGCGGTGCCCTCGCGGCGGGCGGCGACCCGGAGGATCTCCAGCGCCTTCGCGTGACCGATCCGGCTGATGCGGTGCAGCAGCTCTTCCTTGGTCTTGTAGTGGATGTAGAGCGCGGCGGGGCTCATCCCGGCCCGGCCCGCGATGTCCCGGGTCGTGGTGGCGTGATAGCCGCGCTCGGCGAACGCCTCCACCGCGGCAACGAGCAGCCGCCGCGCCGCGTCGGGCGTGACCTCGCCCCACGCCGACGTCTCGCCGTCGGCCGTCTCCTCCGCCGTACTCATCGCACGCCCCTCTCCACTGTCAGAACCCCCACCATACCGCCGAAACTGAGCGAGCGCTTAGCCTGCCCGCTCAGGGGCGCCTGCGGCGGCTGGAGCAGAGTGGCAGGAGCTGTACGGAACAGGTCCGGTCCGAGATGGCGCAACGACCACCGCCCCGTCAGAGCTTCTCGAAGGGGTCGTGTTCGGCCAGTAGTTTCTCCAGGCGGGCCTGGTCGACCCGGCTGACGATCTGGCCGGCCTCCTGGCGGTCGCGGATGACCTTGGCCAGGGTGAAGGCGGAGGTGACGAGGTACAGGACGGCGATCGCCAGGAAGCCCCGCACCCAGGCGTCGGCGTTCAGGCGGAAGATGCCGGCGGCCGTGGCGGCCATGGCCACGGCGAAGGAGGCAACGGCCTGACCGTAGAAGGCGGCCGTGTTCTGCTGTTTGACCGGTGTGTCGCTCATGGCCAGAGTCTCGGCCATCCGTGACCCCGGCCACATCCGCTCAGGTACTCAGACGGTACTCAGAACGCCGAGACCCCCGTCAACGCCCGCCCGATCACCAGCTTCTGGATCTGGCTCGTGCCCTCGTAGAGCGTCATCACCCGCGCGTCGCGCAGCAGTTTGCCCGCCGGGTACTCGTCGATGTAGCCGTAGCCGCCGAACACCTGCAACGCGTTGTTCGCGGCGCGCACCGCCGCCTCCGAGGCGAAGAGCTTGGCCTTGGAGGACTCGACGGCGAAGGGCTTCCCGCGGTCGATCAGGTCGGCCACCCGCCAGGTCAGCAGCCGGGCCGCGTCCACGTCGACGGCGATGTCGCTGATCAGCTCCTGGACCAGCTGGTGCCCCGCGATCGGCTTGCCGAACTGCTCGCGCTCGCCGGCGTATCGCAGAGCCGCGTCCAGAGCCGCCTGGGCTATGCCGACGCACCCCGCCGCCACCGACATCCGCCCCTTGGCCAGCGCGGACATGGCGACGGAGAACCCCTTTCCCTCCTCACCGACCATCGCGGAGGCGGGCACGCGCACCCCCTCCAGGACCAGTTCGGCGGTGGCCTGGCCACGCAGCCCGAGCTTGCCGTGGATCGTGCGGCGGGTGAGGCCGGGGGTGTCCGTCGGTACCAGGAAGGCGGAGACGCCCTTGTGGCCGGGAGCGTCCGTCGAGCGGGCGAACAGCAGCACCACGTCGGCCCACGTGCCGTTCGTGATGAACATCTTGGTGCCGTCGATGACGTAGTCGTCACCGTCGCGCACCGCCCGCGTGGTCAGGTTGCCCGCGTCGGAGCCGGTGCCGGGCTCGGTGAGGCCGAAGCAGCCCACGTAGGCGCCGGAGGTGAGCCCGGGCAGCCAGCGCCGCTTCTGCTCCTCGCTCCCCCACGCGGCGACCGTCTTGGCGACGAGCCCCAGGGAGACGGACACGATCCCGCGCACGGACGAGTCACCCCGCCCCAGCTCCTCGGTGACCAGGCAGTACGCGAGATGATCGCCGCCCGAGCCGCCGTACTCCTCGTCGATCGTCAGCCCGAGGAAGCCGACCTCGCCGAGTTTCTTGACGAGGGACCGGTCCACTTCCTCGGCGCGGTCCCAGGCGATGACGTGGGGGGCGATCTCACGGTCCACGAACTCCCGCGCCAGCCGCCGGACGGCTGCCTGCTCCTCACTCAACCCCAGGTCGACCACGAGTTCACCTCACTTGAGAGCGGCGCCTTTAAATTAGCACTGCTAGTTTCAGTTCCGCAGCCCTACTATGTGCGCCATGGCCCGACCGCGCAAGCCCCTCCTCAGCACCGACCGGATCGTCGAGACGGCACGCGCGCTCGTGGACACGGACGGGCTCGCGGCCCTGTCCACGCGCCGGCTGGCGGCGGAACTCGGGGTCAGCGGCCCGTCCCTCTACAACCACTTCCGGACCAAGGACGAGATCCTGGAGGCGGTCGCCGACTCGGTGAGCGCCCAGGTCGACCTGTCGATGTTCGAGGACGGCCGGGCCTGGCGGACCGCCCTGCACGACTGGGCCCTCTCCTACCGCGACGCCCTGCGCGACCACCCCAACATCGTCCCGGTCCTGGCCCAGGGCCCCGGCCGCCGCCCCGCGGGGCTGCGCCTCGCCGACGCGGTCTACGGCGCGATGGTCGACGCGGGCTGGCCGCCGGCGCAGGCCACCTCCATCGGCGCGCTGATGCGGTACTTCATCATGGGCTCCGCGCTCGGTTCGTTCGCCGGGGGCTTCGTCGACGACGCGAGCGCGTACGACCCCGCGGACTACCCCCACCTCGGCCAGGCGCACCTCCTCGCCGAGCAGCAGGAGAAGATCGACGAGCGGGCGTTCGAGACCGGGCTCAGGGCTCTGCTGGACGGTCTCGCCCAGCAGTACGAGCAGGTCGGACGCACCGCGTAGACATATTTCGGTGGGCGCCGAAGTGTCCCTGCCCCATGCTGGGACGCATGACCGAGGACCCCCAGGCACTCCGGCTGGCGAGGCTCGCCGCCCTGATCGCCGACGAGACCCGGGCCGCCTGTCTTCTGGCCCTGCTCGACGGCCGGGCCTGGACGGCGGGTGAGCTGGCCCGGCACGCGGGTGTGGCCGCATCGACCCTGAGCGAGCACCTGGGCAAGCTGGTCGCGGGCGGGCTGCTCACGGAGGAGCGGCAGGGCCGGCACCGGTACGTGCGGCTGGCCGACCCGAGGGTGGCCCACCTGGTGGAGGATCTCGCGGCGCAGGCCGCCCCGGACACAGCACCACGCCCGCGGAACCTGCGGGAGTCGAGTGCGGGCTCGGCGATGGCCCGGGGCCGCACGTGTTACGACCACTTGGCGGGGCGACTGGGCATCGCGGTGACAGACGCGCTGACGTCTCGTCAACTCCTGCGTCAGGACACGGGTTTCGCCCTGACGGACGCGGGCCTGGCGTGGTTCGGGGACGTGGGCATCCCGCTCGACCGCAACGCCCGCCGCCCCCTGGCCCGGGCCTGCCTCGACTGGACGGAACGCCGCCCGCACCTGGCCGGGGTGGCCGGAGCGGCTCTGTGCAGGCACGCGCTGGACGAGGGCTGGTGTGTCCGCATCGGCTCGGAGCGAGCGGTGAAGGTGACAGCGACGGGAGAACGGGCGTTCACCGAGCTCCTGGGAATCGACGCGGAGACGCTGCGCTGAGGCCTTCAGGGACGGCCCGTCCGAAATCCGCGAGCTTTTGACCCTCTTCCCTTCGTAACCTCAGGAGCATGATGAACCACCGCCGCACCGAACTCCTCGCAGCCGGCGCAGCCACCGTCACCGTCGTCCTCTGGGCCTCCGCCTTCGTCTCGATCCGCAGCGCGGGCGACGCCTACTCCCCCGGGGCCCTCGCCCTCGGCCGCCTCCTCACGGGCGCCCTGGCCCTGGGAGCGATCTGCCTCGTACGACGGGAAGGACGGCCACCCCGAGCGGCCTGGCGCGGTATCGCGATCTCCGGCGTCCTCTGGTTCGGCTTCTACATGGTCGTCCTGAACTGGGGCGAGCAGCAGGTGGACGCGGGCACCGCGGCCCTGGTGGTGAACATCGGCCCGATCCTGATCGCCCTGCTCGGCGCGCGCCTGCTCGGGGACGCGATGCCACCCCGCCTGCTGGCCGGAATGGGGGTCTCCTTCGCCGGGGCGGTCACGGTGGGCCTGTCGATGTCGGACGACGGCGGCTCCTCGGTGCTCGGCGTGGTCCTGTGTCTGCTCGCGGCGATCGCCTACGCCGGCGGAGTCGTCGCGCAGAAGCCGGCACTGGGCTCGGCGACCCCGCTGCAGGTGACGACGTTCGGGTGCTTCATCGGTGCCGTCGTCTGTCTTCCGTTCGCCGGCCAGTTGGTGTCGGAGGCGGCCGACGCCCCCGTCTCGGCGACCCTCAACATGGTCTACCTGGGCGTGTTCCCGACCGCCCTGGCCTTCACCACCTGGGCCTACGCCCTGGCCCGTACGACCGCCGCGCGGATGGGGGCGACCACCTACGCGGTCCCCGCCCTGGTCGTCCTGATGTCGTGGCTGGCGCTCGGCGAGGTCCCGGGTCTGTTCACGCTCGCGGGAGGGGCGCTGTGCCTGGGGGGCGTGGCGGTGTCCCGCTCCCGCGCGCGGGCGGCTGCGGCCCCGGTGACGGCACCGGGGCCGCAGCCCGAGAGGGCGTCAGACGCCGCGTGAACGCGCCCTGCCCGCAAGGACCTTGATGCAGAGCAGCGCGATCACCGAGAGCCCGATGATGTAGCCGGACACCGCCATCGAGGTGCCCGTGGTCTCCAGTAGCAGCACCATCAGGAAGGGCGCGAGCCCACCGCCGAGCACGGCGGCGATCTGGTAGCCGAGAGAAGCGCCCGTGTACCGCATCTCGGGCGTGAACAGCTCGGCGAACAGGGCGGCTTGGGGCCCGTACATGATGCTCAGGAAGCACCCGGCGACGAAGGTGGCGACCGCCAGCCACAGCAGCGAGCCGGTGTCGATCAGCAGGAACATCGGTACGGCCCACAGGGCGATGCCGGTCGCGCCGAGGGCGTAGATCCGGATCCGGCCGAGGCGGTCGGAGAGCGCTGCGGCGGCCGGGATCAGCACCAGCTGGGTGAGGCTGATGCAGAGCGAGACGGTGAGAACGGCACTGCGTTTCATGCCGAGTTCGCGGGTGGTGTAGTCGAGGACGCCGGTGATCAGGATGTAGAAGGTCGCGGTGTTCACGGCGAAGGAGCCGCCCGCGAGCAGGACCGTGCCGAGGTGGTGGCGGAGGATCATGCGCAGCGGGGAGTTCGGCGCGGTCTGCTCCTGTTCGGCCAACTCCCGCTCCGCCCGGCGGAATTCGGGGGTCTCCTCGACCTTGGCGTGGATGTACCAGGCGAGTGCGAGGACGAACAGGCCGATGAGGAAGGGGATGCGCCAGCCCCAGGCCGCGAACCCGGCGTCGGTGGTGAAGGCGCCGGCCAGCAGGAAGACCGTGTTGGCGGTCACCACGCCGATGGGCACGCCCAGTTGGACGACACTGCCGTAGAGCCCGCGCTTGCCCTCCGGGGCGTACTCGGTGGCCAGCAGCATCGCGCCGCCCCACTGTGCGCCGACCGCGACGCCCTGCACGACGCGCAGCAGGACCAGCAGGATCGGGGCGGCGACGCCGATGGTGTCGTAGGTCGGCAGGAGGCCGATGCCGGTGGTGGCGATGCCCATGAGCGTGAGGGCGAGGACCAGCATCGGCTTGCGGCCGCGTTTGTCGCCGATCTGGCCGGCGACGATGCCGCCGATCGGGCGGGCCAGGAAGCCGACGGCGAAGGTGGCGAAGGCGGCGAGGACGCCGGCGGTGGAGCTGCCCGAGGGGAAGTAGAGATCGCCGAGGACGAGGGCGGCGGCGATGCCGAAGACGAAGTAGTCGTACCACTCGACGGCGGAGGCGAGGGCGGCGGCGGTCGCGACGCGCCGGCGCTGGGGAGACGCCGGCGCGGCTATGGAAGTGGGGTGAGCGGAAGGGGCCGTGTCCATGCGGTGCACACTCCGGTGGGTGCGTGGGGACGTTGGCGGCGAACATACTGACCGGACGGTATGGGGTCAACGGTTGTGCGGGAAGGTTGCCCGGAGCACCCGAGACGGGGCTCCGGGCAACCGTCGCTCAGAACACCACCAGCGCCCTGCCGCCCTTGCCCGCCAGCATGTTGTCGAACGCCGCCGGGATGCCGTCCAGCGCGATCCGTTCCGTCACGAGGGAGCCGAGGTCGAGGCGGCCCGCCCGGACGTGCCCGGCGAGCACCGGGAGGTCCTCGGCGGGGTTGGAGTTGCCGTAGACACAGCCCCCGAGGGTGCGGCCCCAGCGGAAGATCTCCAGGGCGTTGAAGGTGACCTGCTGGTCCTTGCCGCCGATGCCGACGACCGTCGTACGGCCGCCGCGGCGGGTGGAGTCCCAGGCCGTGCGGATGGTCGAGGCGCGGCCCACGCACTCGACGGCCACGTCGACGCCCTGCTTCGCGGTCAGGCCCCTGATCTCGCGGGCGGTGTTCTCGGAGGCCACGACGTACTCCGTGGCGCCCGCCGTACGCGCCAACTCCTCCTTCTCCGGAGAGACATCGACCGCGACGATCGTCGACGCCCCCGCGATCCGGGCGGCCTGGAGCGCGGCCAGGCCCACGCCTCCGGCGCCGAACACCGCGACCGTCTCGCCCTCCCGGACCCGTGCCGCGTGGTGGACGGCGCCGTAGCCGGTGAGGACCGCGCAGCCCAGCAGGGCCGCGTCGGTGAGCGGGATGCCGTCCGGGAGGGGCAGGAGGCAGGACTCGGAGACGACGGTCTCCTCGGCGAACGCGGCGACGTTCAGGCCGGGGTGCAGGTCGGTGCCGTCGGCGGTGCGGGCGTAGACGTCGGCGGCGCCGTTGAGGGCGTTGGCGCACAGCCACACCTCGCCGAGCGAGCAGGCGTGACAACTGCCGCACGAGGGCGCCCAGTTGAGGACCACCTCAGCGCCGGGCAGCACCCCGGTGACCCCCTGCCCCACGGCGACGACCGTGCCCGCGCCCTCGTGGCCGAGGACGGCCGGGACGGGGACGCTCACGGTGCCGTTGGACAGGGACAGGTCGGAGTGGCAGACCCCGGCGGCGGCGAGGCGGACCCGGACCTGACCGGGGCCGGGGTCCGGGAGGTCGATGTCGGTGACCTCCAGGGGAGCGCCCACGGCGGGAAGGACGGCGGCACGAACCACGGGAAGGCTCCTCAGAACTGGAGGGACTTGGTCTGGAGGTACTCGGCGAGACCGTGCGGGCCGAGCTCGCGGCCCACCCCGGACTGCTTGTAACCGCCGAACGGCGCGAGCGGGTTGAAGCGGCCGCCGTTGATGTCGACCTGCCCGGTGTCCATCCGGCGGGCGAAGGCCACGGCCTCCGACTCGTCGCCGGCCCAGACGGCGCCCGCGAGGCCGTAGACCGTACCGTTGGCGATGCGCAGGGCGTCCTCCTCGTCCTCGTAGCGCAGGACGGACAGGACCGGGCCGAAGATCTCCTCCTGCGCGATCGTCATGTCGGGCGTCACGTCGGCGAAGACGGTCGGGGCGACGAAGTAGCCCTGTTCGCGCGGGGATTCGGGGCCGCCCGCCACCAGCCGGGCTCCTTCGGCCACGCCCTTCTCGATGTAACTCCGCACCCGTTCCTGCTGCTTGGCGTTGACGACGGGTCCGATGCGCTCCCCGTACTTCGCGGCGGCGGTGGCGGCGAGTTCCACGGCCTCGTCGTACTGCTCGCGATGGACGAGCATCCGCGTCCAGGCGCTGCAGGTCTGGCCGGAGTTGGACATCACGTTGGCGACACCGACGTTGACCGCCTTGGCGAGGTCGGCGCTCGGCAGGATGACGTTGGCGGACTTGCCGCCGAGCTCCAGGGCGACCTTCTTCAGCGCGGCACCGGCAATCGCGCCGATCTGCCGTCCGACCGAGGTGGAGCCGGTGAAGGAGACCAGGTCGACGCCCGGGTGCTCGACCAGGGCCTGGCCCGCGACCGGACCGAGCCCGGTGACGAGGTTGAAGACACCGGCCGGGACGCCGGCCTCGTGGACGGCCTCGGCGAAGAGCTGGGCGACCAGCGGAGTGTCCTCGGCCGGCTTGAGGACGACCGTGCAGCCCGCAGCGAGGGCCGGGGCGACCTTGGCGACGATCTGGTGGAGCGGGTAGTTCCAGGGCGTGATCGCGGCGACCACGCCGACCGGCTCCAGATGGACCGTGGAGTTGCCCACCTTCTCCTCGAAGGGGTGCTTGGCCGCGAGCTCGGCGTAGGAGGTGGCGACCGCGACGGGGACGGCCGCGTGGACGTTCTGCGAGAACTTCAGCGGCGAGCCGAGCTCGGCGGTGACGGTCTCGGCGATCTCGTCCTGGCGCGCGGCGAGGACGTCCCGGAGGGCGGCCAGGCGGGCGGCCCGTTCGGCCGGAGCTGTCGCGGCCCAGGCCGGGAGGGCGGCGCGGGCGGTCCGTACGGCGAGGTCGACGTCCTCGGCGGTGCCGGCCGGGACTCGTGCGATGACCTGCTCGTCGACCGGGTTCACGACCTCGATCACGTCCGGGCCGGCGGCCGGGCGCCACTCGCCCTCGATGTACATGCCGTCGTGCGCCTTCATGGTGCGTCCTCCCGGGCTGGGCCGTGTGGCGTCGTCGTCCGGCCTCATAAACTAGCGACGATAGTATTCTGGCGCCAGGACAGAACCACCGGACCCTGCATCCGCCGCAGGGTGGCCCCCGCCCTTACTCGTCGAGGTCCGGCAGGTGGTCCGGGGACGGGCAGATGCGTTCGCCGTGCTGGTCGAAGACGAACAGGTGGGAGATGTCGACGAGGAGCGGGACCTGCATGCCGCGGCGGAGGTCGATGTCCGGGGTGGTGCGGACGACGAGGTCGCCCGGGAGGCGGGCGTCGGAGAGGGCGGGTTCGGGGGCGGGGTCCGGCGGGTCCTCGAGGACCACCACCGGGCCCGCCCGCAGGGAGCCCGCGCGATCCCGCAGACGCTCCAGGACGGTGCCCTCGCGGCGGCGGCGCCGGGGCGGGCGCGGAGCGGGGCGCGGGGCCTCCAGGTCGGGGACCAGGGCGGGGCGGGAGCCGGTGTTGAAGTGGACCAGGACCTCGTGGCCCTGGAACTCCACGTGCTCCACCAGGCCGGTGATCGGCATCTCCCCGGGACGGGCGGAGGCCGGCTTGGCGATGCGGATCGCCTCCGAACGCAGGCCCACGATCACCTCGCGGCCCTGCTGGACGCGGAGCAACTGGTGGTCCAGGGAAAGGGGTTCGGGAAGCCGCAGGTACTGCTTGCCGAGACTGATGGTCATCGCTCCGTCCAACGGGGCCCGCACCAGCCCGCGCAGGAGGTTGATGCGCGGGGTGCCGATGAAAGCGGCGACGAAGACATTGCGGGGCAGCGCGTACACCGAGCGCGGGGTGCCGACCTGCTGGAGGACTCCGCCGCGCAGCACGGCGACGCGGTCGCCGAGCGACATCGCCTCGGCCTGGTCGTGGGTGACGTAGACCGTGGTGACGCCCAACTGCCGGGTGAGCCCGGCTATTTCGGCGCGCAGATGGTTGCGGAGCTTGGCGTCGAGGTTGGACAGCGGCTCGTCCATGAGGAAGGCGGAGGGATGACGGGAGATCGCCCGGCCCATCGCCACGCGCTGGCGCTCACCGCCCGAGAGCTGGCCCGGATAGCGGTCCAGGAGGTCCTCGATGCCCAGCATGCGGGCGGTGGCGTCCACACGGACCCGGGGGTCCTCGTCGGGCGCCTCGATGCGCAGCGGGAAGCCGATGTTCCCCCGGCTGGTCATGTTCGGGTAGAGAGCGAAGTTCTGGAACACCATCGCCATCCGCCGCTCGGCGGGCAGCAGGTCGTTGGCGTACTCGCCGTCGAGCCTGAGCTGGCCCTCGGTGATCTCCTCCAGCCCGGCGATCATCCTGAGCACGGTGGATTTTCCGCAGCCGGAGGGGCCGAGCAGGACAAGGAACTCGCCGGGCGCGATGTCCAGCGAGAGCCGGTCCACCACCCGGACTCCCCGGGTGTAGGTCTTGCTCACGTGGTGCAGAGATATGGCGCGTGTCATGACGGTGCCCCCGGGGGCTGGATCAGGCGCTGGTGCTCCGCGGTCGAGAGGCCCCGTGCGGGTCGAACGGGGCTGTGAGTCACGGAAGTTAACGGAATGCATGCGGCCTGGGGAAGAGACTGGGCGGGATCGGGCGCTCCGGTCCAGCCTGCGAGATAACGGACGGTCGGATTCAGCGCGCCGTCGCATCTTTCGGCGGCCGTGGCTCGCGGGTCTCGGTGAGGTGGGCGAAGACGACGACGTTGCTGGTGTAGCCCGTCCGCCACTTGAAGAGCCCACCGCAGGTGATCACGCGCAGTTCCGGGCGCCGGGCGGGGCCGTAGACCTCCTTGTCGGGGAAGCCCGCCTTGTCGAAGACCTTCACCCGGTCCACGGTGTAGACGGCGGTACGGCCGTCCGCGCGTGCCGCCTCGATCACCTTGCCGGGCTTGACCTGGGCGAGCGCGGCGAAGACCGCGGGGCCGGTCCTGGTGTCGCGGTGGCCGACGGCGATCGCGGTGCCCGACTCGCCGGGCGTGGGACCGCCTTGGTACCAGCCCACGAGCTTCGGCTTGTCGACCGGCGGTGTCGACAACTCGCGGCCCTTGGTGAGCCCGAGGCCCGTGACCGGCGCGTCGATGCCCAGGGACGGAATGCGGAAAGTCGTCGGCCGGGACCGGGACAGCGGGCGGGGCGGGGGCGTGCGGGTGGGCTTGGGGCGGGCGGAGTGAGGCATCCCACCGGCCTCCTCCGGGTCCGGCCCGTCGGCTCCCTCCGCGTCCGGCCCGGCGGCCGCCACGGTGTCCGGACCGTCGGGCCAGTCCGGCGCGGTCGACCGGTCGTCACCCGTACACCGGACCCCCACCGTCACCAGGACGACCGTGAGCAGAGCCGTCCTGGTGAGGCGGTAGGCGCGGGTCCGGTACCAGGGCCTGCGTCTGCGCCTACGCGGCGCCATTGGGCCGACGGCGGTTCAGCCGGAAGTACGCGGCACCGCCGACCGCCACCAGGCCGACGGCCCCCGCGGCGGTCACCGGCGCGAACGCGGCCGCGGTGTCGACGAGACCGCCGCCACCCGCGTGCACACCGCCCTTCGGGCCGCCGCCCTCGTTCTGCTCCCAGCCCCCACCCTCGCGCTGCTGGTCCTCGATCTGGTCGCCCGGCCGGCGCTCCGCGTCACGCTTGCCGTCGTGGCAGTTGACGCGGAAGACCTTCTCCTTGGGGGCGCCCGCCACGATCCAGGTGATCTTGTACTGGCCGTCCGCCACCCCCAGCGGGTCGGTGTGACCGGCGCCGCCCGCGAGCTGGATGGTGCCAGCGACGGTGGCGGCGGTGGGCAGCGGAGGCTGGGGCGTGATGGTGTAGGCGATGGTGGTCAGGACGTCGAAGTTGACGGCGTCCAGGTAGAACTTGCAGACCCGTGGATCATCCTTCGAGACGCCGAAAGGCACGCCCACGTGATGGATCCTGATGTCGCCGTTCTCACCTGCGGCCGACGCGGTCGGCGCCGCCACCCACGACGCGCCGGCCGCGGCGAGGGCGGTGAGGACGACCGTGGCGCCCGCTCGGACGCGGAAGGTACGTGGGAGTGTCAGGGTGGGCATGCGCGCTCCTCCGATTCAGACGATTTCCATACAAATCGCTCTTTCGGCAGCACTCTCCTTCATGCGCGCGACGGTCGGCCGCATCGGCACCCGGCGCGCCGTCAGATATCGCTCGTGCGGCGCAATCCCGGGCGCTTCGGCCGCTTCCCCGCGGCCGGTCCGGTCCTCTCGGGCCGCCCCGGCGACCGCAGCGCCACCCCCGCCGACAGCAGCAGCAACGTCCCGAGCATCACGAAGGGCGCGGCCACGCCCGCCACGCCCGCGACCAGGCCCGCGGTGGCCGGTGCGGCGACCTGGCCGAGGCGGTTGCCGGTCAGCCGCAGGGCGAGGGCGGTGGAGCGGGCGCCGTCGGGGGCGGCCTGGACGACCGTCGTCATGGACAGCGGCTGTCCCACGCCGAGGCAGAAACCGAGCACGGTGAGCATGACGGCCAGCGCCCACACCGGGACCGGCAGCGCGAAACCCGCGCACAGGACGGCCGCCAGCAGACACGTCACGGTGAGGAGCACCGCGCGCCCCAGCAGCCGTAGCAGCGGGGTCAGTACCAGACGGCAGGCGATCGTGGCCGCCGCGCGCAGGCTCAGCAGCAGACCGATCACCGAGGGGGCGATGCCCCGGTGCTCGCCGACCACCGGAAGGTACGCGGTGAGGATGTCCGTGGCGGACAGCACGGACAGACTCATGAAGATGCCACCGGGCACGCCCCGGGTCCGCAGGATGCGCCCGACGGGGATCCGATCGCTGTGCGCGGTACGGGACTTGGCCGCCGTGTCGCGGTGCTCGATGCGCCACAGCGAGGTGAACGCGACCGCCGCTCCGGCGCCCGAGACGAGCAGGGCCAGCGCGCTCGTGCCCGCCCTGTCGGAGCCGCCGATCAGCGCGCCCGCCGCGACCGGGCCGACCAGCTGGCCGAGGGAGGCGCCAATGGTGAAGTGGCCGAAGTTGCGGTCCTGTTCGTGCGGGGCGGACTGGCGGGCGACGAGCGACTGCGCGCCGATGACGAAGCAGAGGTGCCCGAGACCCATCACCCCGCTCCAGACCGCCATCGTCCACAACGAGTCGGCGAGGCCGCTGAGCGCGCAGCCACCGGAGATCAGGACCACACCGACGGGCAGCAGCGGCGCACAACGCCCGTGATCCGTACGGCGGCCCAGCGGTACGGCGGCGAAGAGCGGCAGCAGCGCGTACACACCGGCGATGACACCGATCGCCCGCTCGTCCGCGCCCAGCGCGAGGGCCCGGTAGGAGACGGCGGGCCGCGCCATCGACACCGCCCCCTGCGCGAAGCCGAAGGCGATGACGAGGCGGAGCAGCCAGCCGCGGTTCCTACCGGGCGCCATGGTTCAAGTCCTCCGTGGACGTAGGTCAGATGATCCCGAAGAGGAGGCCCGCCCCGAGGATCAACAGGCACGTGAGCGCGGCCCACTTGACCACGAACCTGGTGTGGTCGCCGAACTCCACCTTGGCCATGCCGACCAGGACGTACACGGCCGGGACGAGCGGGCTCGACATGTGCAGCGGCTGGCCGACGAGGGAGGCGCGGGCCATCTCCAGCGGGGTGACGCCGTGGGCCGCGCCGGCCTCGGCCAGGACCGGGAGGACACCGAAGTAGAAGCCGTCGTTGGACATGAAGTAGGTGAGCGGCAGGCTCAGGACGCCGGTGACGAGGGCCATGTGCGGGCCCATGCCCTCGGGGATGACGTCCACCATCCAGCGGGCCATGTGGTCGACCATGCCGGTGCCCTGGAGGACGCCGGTGAAGACGGCGGCGGCGAAGACCATGCCGGAGACGTTGAGGACGTTGTCGGCGTGGGCGGCGAGGCGGGCCTTCTGGTCGGGGATGTGCGGGAAGTTCACGGTGAGCGCGAGTGCGGCGCCGATCAGGAACAGCACCGGGATCGGCAGCCACTCCATGATCATGGAGGTGAGCAGGGTGAGCGTGAGCAGCGCGTTGAACCAGTAGAGCTTGGGGCGCAGGGTGGCGCGGTTCGGGTCGAGGACCTGGAAGCGCTCCGCGTCGCCGGCCTCGTCCTCGGCGTCGGTGCCGGAACCGGAGGCGCCGGTGGCCACGGGGGTCTTCGAGCCGGAGCCGGAGCCCGGGCCGCCGGCGCCCACGAGCACCGTCTCGGTCTCCTCGACCTTTGTCTCGGCCTTCTCGTCCACCAGGATCTCGTCCAGGGTGAGCACGCCCAGCCGCTTGCGCTCGCGCTTGCCGAGCACGTACGAGAGGACGAAGACGCCCAGCAGGCCGACGGCCAGGGCCGGGATCATCGGGACGAAGATGTCGCTGGCGTCGAGCTTCAGCGCGGTGGCGGCGCGGGCCGTCGGGCCGCCCCACGGCAGGGTGTTCATCACACCGTTGGCCATGGCGGCGATACCGGTCATCACGACCAGGCTCATCTTCAGGCGCTTGTACAGCGGGTACATCGCCGAGACGGTGATCATGAAGGTGGTCGAGCCGTCGCCGTCGAGGGAGACGATCGCGGCGAGGACCGCCGTGCCGACGACGATCCGCATCGGGTCGGCCTTCGCGAACTTCAGGATCCCGCGCACGACCGGGTCGAAGAGGCCGACATCGATCATCACGCCGAAGTAGACGATCGCGAACATGAGCATCGCCGCGGTGGGGGCGAGGCTGGTGACGCCGTCGATGACGTAGTCACCGAGCTTGGCGCCCTTCCCGACGAAGACGCAGAACAGTGCCGGGATCAGCACGAGCGCCGCGATCGGCGACATCTTCTTCAGCATGATCAGGACCAGGAAGGTCGCGATCATGGCGAAGCCGAGGATGGTCAGCATGAGTGGATACCTAACGTTCGCCCTTGAACTCCCACCGGAGTCGGCAGTGCGATGACGTTAGGACTCGTCAAGCGGCGTTAACAAGACGTTGACATGCGAGCAATAAGCGCAAAACTGCTGGTCACAGCTTTGCGCTGCTCACAGGGCCGCGACGGCGGCCAGTTTTACGGGGATGCCGTTGAGGACCGCGTTGCCGGAGAGCGGGTCGAGCAGGCTGCCGTCGAGGAGCTGGTTGACGTTGACGCCGGGGTCCTTGGCGGCGTGGCCGAGCCGGGTCCCGGGCCGGTCGTGGCCCCAGCCGTGCGGCAGGCTGACCACGCCGGGGCGCACCCCGTCGGTGACCTCGGTCTCGGTGACCACCTCTCCCCCGGCGCCCTTGATCCGCACCGCGGCACCGTCCTTCAGTCCGAGCCGCTCGGCGTCCTCGGGGTGGATGTGCAGGGTGCAGCGGTTGGTGCCGCCGGTGAGGGCGGGGACGTTGTGCATCCAGCTGTTGTTGGAGCGCAGGTGCCTGCGGCCGATGAGGACGAGCCCGTCGGCCTTGTGCCGCAGGGCCTCGCGCAGCCGGGGCAGGTCGTCCGCGATCGGCCGCGGCAGCAGCTCGACCTTGCCGCTGCGGGTCTTCAGCGGCTGCGGCAGCCGGGACCTCAGCGGTCCGAGGTCGATCCCGTGCGGATGCGCGAGCAGCTTCGTGAGGCTCAGCCCGTCCGGCCGTACACCGAAACCGTCGCCGTAGGGGCCGAGGCGCAGCATCATGTCGAGCCGCCGCTCGGGGCCGGTGTCGCCAGCGAGTTCGGCGGTGAGTTCGCCCGGCCCGCGGCCGTGCACGGGCGAGTGGGGGTCTTTGACGGCCTTGCCGAGGGTCTGGCCGATGACCAGGTCGTCGACGGCGGAGGGGTCGGCGCCGTGCATGCCGGTCGCGGCGAGGATCAGCCGGGCGAGGATCTCCGTCTCCGCCATCCGGCCGGGCTCCAGCGGGACGGCGGGGCGGGTGAAGCGGACCTGGTTGCGCACGGCGAGGGTGTTGAAGGCGAAGTCGTGGTGCGGGCTCTGGGAGGGCGGGGGCGGGGGCAGCACGACGTGGGCGTGACGCGAGGTCTCGTTCAGGTACGGGTCCACGCTGACCATGAAGTCGAGCGAGCCGAGGGCCTTGTCGAGCCGGTCGCCGTCGGGGGCGGACAGCACGGGGTTGGCGGCGACGACGACGAGTGCCCGGATCGGCTCGCCCTCCCGGGTCGCGGTGTCGATCTCCTCGGCGAGCGCGGAGAGCGGCAACTCGCCCTTCGCCTCCGGGTGTTGACTCACCCGGGAGTGCCAGCGCCCGAGGGCGAACCCGTGACTGGGTCCGGCGGGCCGGGGTGTCCGGTCGGTGGCGGCCTGCGGGAAGAGCGCGCCGCCGGGCCGGTCGAGGTTGCCGGTGAGGATGTTGAGCACGTCGACGAGCCAGCTGGCCAGGGTTCCGTGCGGGACGGTGCAGCTGCCGATGCGGCCGTATACGGCGGCGGTGGGGGCGGCGGCGAGTTCACGGGCGAGGGTGCGGATGACGACGGCGTCGACGTCACAGGGCCCGGCGACGGCCTCCGGCGTGAAGTCGCCGAGAGACGAACGGAGTTCATCGATCCCCTGGAGATGAGGCGTCAACTCCCCCGTGTCCACGAGGCCTTCCTCGAAGAGCGTGTACGCCATCGCCGCGAGCAGCAGGGCGTCCGTACCGGGCCGAACGGCGATGTGCCGGTCGGCGAGCCTGGCGGTGCGGGTGCGGCGGGGGTCGATGACGGTGAGGGTGCCGCCGCGGGCCTTGAGCGCCTTGAGCTTGCCGGGGAAGTCGGGTGCGGTGCACAGACTCCCGTTGGATTCCAGGGGGTTGGCGCCGATGAGGAGCAGGTGGTCGGTGTGGTCGAGGTCGGGCACGGGGATGGCGTTGGCGTCGCCGTACAGCAGGCCGCTGGAGACGTGCTTGGGCATCTGGTCGACCGTGGAGGCGGTGAAGACGCTGCGGGTGCCGAGGCCGGAGAGCAGCACCGGCGGATAGAGTGCGCCGGCCATGGTGTGGACGTTGGGGTTGCCGAGGACGACCCCGACGGAGTTCGCCCCGTGCCCGTCGACGACTGCCCGGATGCCGGCGGCGACCGCGTCGAAGGCCTCTTCCCAGGTGGCCTCGCGCAGCTCCCCGTCCCGTCGTACGAGGGGGGTGCGCAGCCGGTCGGGGTCCGCGTCGACGGCGCCGAAGGCGGCTCCCTTGGGGCAGATGAACCCCTTGCTGAACACGTCGTCTCGGTCCCCGCGGGCGCCGGTGACCCGGGTCCCCTCGATGGTGAGCGTCAGACCACAGGTGGCCTCGCACAGGGGGCAGATACGCAGAGCGGTGCGGGACACGGGTCCTCCCGGGGCAGCGGTGCCGGTCCGGATGAGCATACCGACCGGTAGGGATGGAGGGGAGGGGGTGTGGAGGGTCAGTCCAGAACCCGCGCCAGATAGGCCCGCAGCATTTCCCGGGCCTCCTGGATGATCCGTTCGTCTCCCTCGGGTGCCATCCGGAAGGCCAGGTGGACCAGGGTGTCGGCGGTTTCCACGGCGATCAGGAAGCAGCGGCGCAGCTCGTCGTCGGGTTCGCGGGAGAGGTAGCCGGAGAGGAGGTCGGTGAGACGGTCGGCGACGCGGTGGTTGGGTTCGGCGTGGCGGGCGCCGACGGGGATCTGGTTGCCGAAGTCGACGAGGGAGAAGCCGGGGGCGGTGCGCTTCATGGCGAGGTACTCGTCGAGGACGACGTCCATCGCCTTGCGCCAGCCGCCTTCCTCGCCCGACTCCTTGAGGCGTTCGGTGACGCCGGCCGTGAAACGCTCCAGGTTGCGCTGGGCGAGGGCGTCGGCCATCTGCCGCTTGTTGCCGAAGAAGCGGTACACCGAGCCGATGGGCACGCCGGCGCGCAGGGCGACGGCGCGGGTACTGAGGGCGTCGTAGCCGACCTCGTCGAGGAGGTCGGCGCAGGCGTCGAGGATTCTGGTCAGCCGTTCGGCACTGCGCCGCTGCACGGGGGCGCGGCGAAGCGAGGTCGCTTGGGGCACGGGCTTCATGATGCCTTTCCGCCGCGGTCCGGTGAACCCTGCCCCCTGGTACGGCTCCGGGGGCCTGAGCCACTCATCGCCCACCGCCGGGGCGTGCGCCGGCGCCGGCACTCGCCGCGAGCGACGGTTTCGCCGCCGTGGTACGGGCGCCGACCTGCGAGCCGGGGAGGCTTTTGCCCACGAGGGCCTGCACGTCCGCGGCCACGCCGGTACTGGTGCTCGCCGTGAGCGACGATCCCGCTGCCGCGGAACGGATGCCGACCCACGAGCCGGAGAGCCCCGCGCCCGCGATGGCCTGCCCGTCCAGGACCACGCCGGCGCCGCTGCTCGCCGTGAGCGACGATCCCGCTGCCGCGGAACGGATGCCGACCGAGCCGGAGAGCCCCGCGCCCGCGACGGCCTGCCCCTCCAGGACCACACCGGCGCCGCTGCTCACCGTGAGCGACGTGGCGCCCACCCGCAAGGCCAGGAGGCCGCCGCCCGCGCCTACGGCCTGCGCGTCCGGGGCACCCGCGGCTGTGCCCGCCGCGGCCTGCTCGCCCGAGGCCGCGCGAATCCTCGTCGTGAGCGGCGGCTCCGAGGCTCGACCGCCGACACCCGTGCCGACCCGCGATCCCGCGACACCGCCGCCCGCGCCCAGCACGCCCCGCGAACCCGCGACACCGCCGCCCACCACGACCCGCGGGTACGACACGCCCCCGCCGCCCACCCCCGCGATCGGCTGCGCCTCCAGGGTGTCGCCCGCGCTTCCCGTGGGCCCCGGTTCCGACGCCCCGCCCTCCATGGACCGCGCCCCCGAGCCGCCGCTCCCCGTTGCCCCCGGTTTCGATGCCGTCACGTCCGCCGTGCTTTCCACCGGGGTGCCGTCGACGGCCCAGACGGTGCCGTCGTCGGCGTAGAGACGGGCCGTGACCTTGTGGGTGCCCTGGGGGACGTACGCGGACGCGAGGCGGTAGGACGGGGTGCGCAGGGTGGTGACGGGGCGGTCGTCCACGAAGAGGACGGCGACGCCGCGGCCGGAGACCGCCTTCGCCTTCGTCGCGGCGGGCGAGAAGGTGAAGTTCTCGACGGTCAGCCGCACGGTCCAGCAGTCGTCGGTGGCCGGCTGCACCTCTATGCCGACGTCGGGGGCGTTCTCCGGGTCCACCTCGCGGTAGTGCCGCCCCTCGTGATCGGTGTCGTCGAGGACCTTGCCCACCGGTGAGACCGACCGTCCGTCCTTGCGTTCCTGTGCCCCATGGGTGCCACAGCTCACGGATCCGGTCACCAGCAGGACACAGACCGCGAGCAGGGCAAGGAGTCCCCGCGTCCACGACATGCCGGGGAGCGTAGAACACAGGTCCGACACCGCGAATCCCCCTGGGGTCTGGTTCTCCTCCTCCCTGAGGAGGTCACGGGCGGGACATCGGTTCCAGGGAGCGGCCGGGGAACGGCCGGAGAACGGCCGGGGAGCGCCCTCTTGCGCCGGCCACACCGCAATCCTACGGTGTTCCATAGGAATCAGACCGCAAGGGAGCGATCATGACCGGGGACGCAGAGATCACGCGCGGCGACGCACGCAAGACCGCCGAGAGCCTGACCTACCTCTCCGGCTTCGGCAACGAGCACGCCTCCGAGGCCGTCCCCGGCGCCCTCCCCGAGGGCCGCAACGCCCCCCAGCGCGCCCCCCTCGGCCTGTACGCGGAACAGCTCAGCGGCACGGCGTTCACCGAGCCGCGCGCCCACAACCGCCGCTCCTGGCTGTACCGCATCCGCCCCTCCGCCGCGCACCCGGCGTTCACGCACACCCACCACGGCCGCATCCGTACGGCCCCCTTCACCGAGTCGGTCCCGGACCCGAACCGGCTGCGCTGGAACCCGCTGCCCGAGCCCGCCGAGGGCACCGACTTCCTCGCCGGCCTGTGGACACTCGGCGGCAACGGCGACGTCACCCAGCGCACCGGCATGGCCGTGCACCTGTACCACGCCACCGACTCCATGGACCGCGTCTTCAGCGACGCCGACGGCGAGCTGCTGATCGTCCCGGAGCGCGGCGGGCTGCTGCTGCGCACGGAGTTCGGGCTGCTCCATGTGGAGCCGGGCCACGTGGCGCTGATCCCTCGTGGGGTGCGCTTCCGTGTGGAGCTCCTCGACACTTCCGCCCGCGGTTATGTGTGCGAGAACTATGGAGCCCCCTTCCAGCTCCCGGACCTCGGCCCCATCGGCGCCAACGGCCTCGCCAACCCGCGCGACTTCCGGGCCCCCGTCGCCGCCTACGAGGACGTCGAGGGGCCCGTGGAGGTGGTCAACAAGTTCTGCGGCAACCTCTGGACGGCGACCTACGACCACTCCCCGCTCGACGTCGTCGCCTGGCACGGCAACCAGGTGCCGTACGTCTACGACCTGCGCCGCTTCAATGTCATCGGCTCCATCTCGTACGACCATCCCGACCCGTCGATCTTCACCGTGCTGACGTCCCCGTCGGACACCCCGGGGTTGGCCGGAGTCGACTTCGTGGTCTTCGCGCCGCGCTGGCTGGTCGGTGAGGACACCTTCCGGCCGCCGTACTTCCACCGGAACGTGATGAGCGAGTACATGGGCCTGATCGAGGGGGCCTACGACGCCAAGGCGGAGGGCTTCGTGCCCGGCGGCGGCTCGCTGCACAACATGATGTCGGCGCACGGCCCCGACCGGGAGACCTTCGACCGGGCGAGCGCGGCCGAGCTGAAGCCGCAGAAGGTCGACGACGGGCTGGCGTTCATGTTCGAGACGCGCTGGCCGGTGACGCTCACCGCGCACGCGGCCCGGGCGGACCACCTCCAGCCGCACTACGACGACGTGTGGCGGGGCATGGAGCGTCACTTCCGCCCGTTGCACTGACCGATCCGCGAACGGTACGGATAGCCCGTGACCTCCTTCGCCCCGGACTCCATCGTCCTGAACCGCAAGCTGCCGCTCTGGTACCAGGTGTCGCAGTCCCTGCGCGCCTCGATACTCGGCCGCACCCCCCAGGACCCGCTCCGCCTGCCCACCGAGGAACAGCTCGCGGGGCACTACGGGGTGAGCGTGCTGACCATGCGGCAGGCGCTGAAGGAGCTGGAGGACGAGGGGCTGATCACCCGTCACCGGCGCCGGGGCACGTTCATCGAGCCGGGTGCGACCAGGGGCACCCCGGTCCGGCTGCTCGGCTCGGTGGACGCGATCGTGGCCCAGCAGTCCGGTATGACGACCGAGCTGCTGGAGCACGGCAAGTCACCCGTGCCGCCCGAACTCGCCGGGCACTTCCCGGAGCTGGACGAGGTGGCGTCGTACCACCGGCTGCGCAGCGACGAGAAGACGGGCGAGCCGACCAACCACGCCCGCAACTACGTCCGGCCCGAACTGGCCGCCCGCATCGACCCGTCGGACCTGCTGCGCTGGCCGATGACGAAGGTGCTGCGGGATGTCGTCGGGGCGGACATCAGCCGCATCACGGACACCGTGGAGGCACGCCTCGCGGACCCGGAGACGGCTCGGCTGCTCCAAGTCCCGCTGCTGAGCCCGATCCTGCACTACACGGGGGTCACCTACGACACCGGCGGCCGGGTGCTCGACGCGGCGGTGATCCACTACCGGGGTGACCGCTTCTCCTTCACGGTGACCCTGGACGCCACATGAGCGCACCGGCCCCGACCGACTGTCGGCGGGAGGTCGTACGATGCCCAGCGTGACGCACGACGACGCTCCGCAGCTGGCGGACCTCATGCCGTGGTCCGTCGCACCGCCGCGGCTCGGCCGGGGGTGGCCGGCGGGCCCCGACGCGGCATCCCTGAAAGCCCGTTGGGACGCCCTGCTGAAGGCCGAGGGGCCCGACCGGGAGGCTCTGTTCGAACCCACCCGGTCCCGCAGCCTGCGCTCCGCGGTCGGACAGCTTCCGGGGCGCACGGGCGGCACCGAGAGGCTCGCGCGCGCCTCCGGCCCCTGCCCGGAGCCGGTACGGGTGCTGCACGCGCCCTTCGACGAACAGTGGCTGATCCCGGACCACCGGCTGATCGACGCGGCCCGGCCCGAGCTGTGGCGGGTGGCGGACGACGACCAGGTGTTCGTGGTGGAGACACCCACGGACGGTCCCGGCCCCCAGCTCCTGGCGACCTCGCTGCTCCCCCTGCTCCGCCCGGGCCGCATCCGCCCGCTGTACCGCCGCCCGGGCGGCACGGAACCCAACCTCGCGCCCGGTCTCCTCGAGCACCTGCGGACCCGCCTGAGCGTCCCGGTGGAGCCCCTGGACGTGCTCGCCTGGATCCTGGCGGCGGTGCGCCCGGACCTCACCGTCCCGCTCACCGACGACCCCGAACTGTGGGCCCGCGGTGTCGAGTGGGGCCACCGCGCCCTGTGGCTGATGCGCCGCGACGGCGACCGCCCGAAGCTGCCCGGCGGCCGCCGCCCGTACGTGCGCGCACCGCTGCCGTCCCGGCCCCTGATCCTGGACTACGACCGCGACGAGGAGGCCCTGCTGCTGGACGAAGGCCGCGTCTCCCCCGTACCGCCCAAGGCCTGGGACTACGAGGCGGGCGGAGCGCGAGTGCTGGAGCAGTGGTTCGCGGCCCGGATCGCGGAACCGGAGCCGGGCACGCTGGCCGCCATCCGCCCGGCGACCTGGCTGCAGGCGTGGACGTCGGAACTCCTCGAACTGATCACCGTGCTGGCTCTGCTGGCAGATCTCCAGCCGCTCCAGGACGAGGTGACGTCACGGATCACGGCGGCCGGCCTGCGCGGGGCTGGGGTACTGCCGGTCCCGGACTCGGCCCGAAGGCCGGCGTCGGTCCTGGACGGCCACGAGGAGGGCCCGGAGGGCCAGCTCGCCCTCCTCTAGGTCCCCCAGGTCCTCTGGGGCTTCTGTACCCTGGGCTCGAAGCCGTCCAGGACCCGCTCCAGCATCCGCTCGAACACCGCGTCCAGATCGATCGGCCCCGCGTCCTCCATGAACGACGCCGCCAGCCGCGGATACGCCCCCGACGCCACCTGACTGCCCAGGTACGCGATCCGCACCGCGTTCTCCTGCTCCTGCGACCACGGCAGCGACCGCACCCGCTCGGCGGTGGACAGCTCGTTGGAGACGTACGTCGTCACGCACCCGTTGAGCATCGCGACCAGCTCGATCTTCGTGCCGTAGGGGGCCTCCAGCGGATCGAGGCAGGCGAGGCAGTGCTCCAGATAACGCAGGGCGTTGGGGCTGAAGCCGTACGCCCCCGACATGAGCCGCGGCATCCAGGGGTGCCGGTGCATCAGCGCCTTGGTCTGGCGGGCGTTGCGCAACATGTCGGCCCGCCAGTCACCCGTGGGCTCGAACAGCTCGTGCTCCCCGCCGACCGCGTCCACCATCAGCTCGTGCAGGTCCTCCTTGCGGGGGACGTAGTTGTACAGCGACATCGTCCCGCAGCCCAGTTCGGCCGCGACATGGCGCATCGACACCGCGTCCAGCCCCCCGGCGTCGGCCAGCCGCACCGCCGCCGCCGCGATGTCCGCCCTGGTGAACGCGGGTTTGGGGCCACGCCCCGTCCGCTCGGGACGCGACCAGATCACTTCGGGTACGGCCGCTCGGCGCGCCATCGATCATCACCTCGGCCACCATCCTAGTTACGTACAGCGTACGTAGTGCGCTATGGTCACCCCATGACTTCTACGTACGCTGTACTTAGTGAAGGTCTGGAGAAGCGGTTCGGGGAGGTCCATGCCCTGCGCGGCCTCGATCTCGCCGTCCCCGCAGGCACGGTCTGCGGGCTCCTCGGCCCCAACGGCGCCGGCAAGACCACGGCCGTACGGCTGCTGACCACGCTGCTGCGGCCGGACGCCGGCTCCGCGCGGGTCGCCGGACACGACCTCGTCAGGGAACCGGAGGCCGTACGGCGCGCCATCTCCGTCACCGGGCAGTACGCGTCGGTCGACGGGGACCTCACCGGGCGGCAGAACCTCAAGCTGTTCGCCCGGCTGCACCGGGTGCGGGGGCCGGCCGAGCGGGCCGCCGAGCTGCTGGACCGCTTCGGGCTGGCCGGGGCCGCCGACCGGGCCGCGTCCACGTACTCGGGTGGCATGCGCCGCCGCCTCGACCTGGCGGCGAGCCTGATCCGCCGCCCGGAGATCCTGTTCCTCGACGAGCCGACGACCGGTCTCGACCCGGCCAGCCGCAACCTCATCTGGGACGCCGTGCGCGATCTGACGGCGGACGGCACGACCGTGCTGCTGACCACGCAGTACCTGGAGGAGGCCGACCGACTCGCCCACGACATAGCCCTGGTGGACAGGGGGCGGGTCGCGCACACGGGTTCGCCGGCCCAGCTCAAGGCGCTGATCGGGACGCACGTCGAGATCGTCGTCGCGGACGCGGACCTGCTGGTGAAGGCGGCCGGGGTCCTCGATCAGCTCACCGGCGGGGAACCGTCGTTCGACCACGACCGGAACGCGGTCGGCGCCGTCACCCGGGACGCCACCCTCACACTGCCCCGGCTGGTGCGTGAACTGGACGCGGCGGGAGTGCCGTTGCTGGACGCGAGCATCCGGCCGCCGACCCTCGACGACGTCTTCCTGCGACTCACCAAGGAGCTCGCGGTATGAGCACGCTGACCCACGACGGCACCGCGATGCTGGGCCGTCAGCTGCGGCGGGTCCGGAACAATCCGGGGCTGCTGATCCTGACCCAGACCATGCCGATCACCATGCTGCTGTTCTTCGGCTACGTCTTCGGCAGCGCGCTGCCGATGCCGGGCGAGCAGTACCGGTCCTACCTGGTGCCGGGCCTGCTGGTGGCGACGGCGGCGAACGGGATCATGACCGGGATGTTCCAGGCGGCCCAGGACGTCCACCGGGGCGTGACGGACCGGCTGCGCACCCTGCCGATCAGCCGGGCGGCCGTGCCGCTGGGGCAGTCGGTCGCGGACGTGGTGGTCACCGCCGCCGGGACGGTGCCGTTCCTGCTGGTGGGGCTCGCGGTGGGCTGGCGCGTCGAGGGATCCGCGCTGCAAGCGGTGGGTGCCGCCGGGCTGCTGCTGCTGTTCCGGTTCGCGACCACCTGGATCGGCATCTTCCTCGGCCTGCTGACCCGCAGCGAGGAGGCCGCGGGACAGCTGGGCGGGGCGACGTTCATCCTGCCGCTGCTGTCGAACGCGTACATCCCGGCCGAGGGGCTGCCCGGGTGGCTGCGCACCCTCGCCGAGTGGAACCCGATCAGCGCGGTGACCACGGCCCTGCGGGACCTGTTCGGGAACGCCCCGGTGCCGGAGGGGGCCGCCTGGCCGGTGGCGCATCCGATCGCCGGGTCGCTGATGTGGTGCGGGGTGCTGCTCGCGGTCTTCGCGCCGCTCGCCGTACGGAGGTACGCACACGGCGAGGGGTGAACGCCTCTTGCCGGGAGGGGAGTTCGGTCACCTGGATCGTGCTGCATGCCGTGGGGACGACGGGCAGGATCGCAGCACGATACCGGGCGGCGAGGGCTCAGTGTCCGCCGAACAGCGAACGGCGCAGTCGGCGCAGTGGCGCGAACAGCGAGACACGGCGAACCCGCGCACCCCTGTCACTGCGCTCCTGCTTGGTGCTGTCACGCGCGGTCAGCTCGCGCATCAGTGACGTCGCCTCGGCCGCCTCGCGCTGCGGGACGGCAGGTCCCGACAGCACCGAGAGATGGCGGTCGAGGCGCGAACTGGTCGCGCTGCTCCCGCAGGTGATCGCAGGGACCCTCGCCCTGCGCACTGTTATCTGTTCCATGTCACTCCCCACCCGTACGAGTCCACCCGGCCCGGGCAGGGTAACCCTATCGCCCCGTCGGGGCACACGTGTATCGGCGTCACAGGATTCACCTTCCCCGCAAGGGTGTTGACGACCCCTCCATGATTACTCTCCGAATCCTGCCGATTTCAGGGCGAGTTGGACAATCGGCTGGGTAGTGGGCTGTGGTGACCCACCGTCGGGCTCGACCGTCACAGCGAGTGATGTGGCGGACTTGTCGAGTCCGCTCGCGACCAAGGGCGTGTCGGCGGCGAAGAGCCCGAGGGAGCGCGGTTGCTCGTCGGGGCGCATGACCCACAGTTGACGCACGCGGCCGCTCGGGGGCGCCTCGTACCCGCTCAGGGTGACGACCGCGCGTCCTTCGGCCGCGGAAGCGACCACTGCGATACTCCGGCCCTGGGCGTCCTGCCCCCGACTCGACCGGGCGTCCGCGGCCTGGAGAACGTGGGCGATCTCACTGGCCTGGGCCCTCTGCGCGTCCAGTTCGTCCTGGGTCCGGTTGGCCTGGACGGCGAACAGGGAGGCGACGACGAGGGCCGCGGCCGCGGTGGCCGTCGCGAAGGGCGCGAACAGCGGCCGCCTCTGACGCTGCCTGGGGGGCGGCTGCGCGCCCCAGACATGCGGCGGCAGCTGCGACCTGCGCGCACGGGCCGGCTCCGGCCGCACACGGGCCGGTTCGGGCCGTACGGCGGGCTCCTGCGGGATGGTGCGTACGGCGGACAGCACCCGGTCGCGCATCGCGAGCGGCGGCGGGGCGGCGGCCGACCAGGCGAGCCGTACCGCGTCCTCGGACAGCACGCGCACGTCCGCCGCACAGCTGTCGCAGTCCTTGAGGTGCCGCTCGAAGCGGGTCCGTTCGGCGGGTTCCAGCGCGTCGAGGGCGTACGGGGCCGCGAGGGAGTGGAGGTCTTCCCGGCGGAAGAGGCTCATGCCGCACCTCCCAGGCACTCCCGCAAGCGGGTCAGTCCGTCACGCATCCGTGTCTTCACCGTCCCCAGCGGCAGGCTGAGCCGCTCGGCCACTTCACGGTACGTGTAGCCGTCGTAGTAGGCGAGAGTCACGGACTGGCGCTGGAGTTCGGTCAGCCGCTCCAGGCACCGGCGCACCCACTCGCGTTCGAGGCCCGCCTCGACCTCCTCGGTCACCTGGTCGAAGGCGGGGTGATGGGATCGGCGTGCCTCGCGCTGATCGCGTTCACCGGCCGCGCGGGCGCTGCGCACCCGGTCGACGGCACGGCGGTGCGCGAGGGTGAGGACCCAGGACAGCGCGCTGCCCCGGCGCGGGTCGAACCGCGCGGCGGACCGCCAGCATTCGAGCAGCACTTCCTGCGACACCTCCTCCGACTGCGCCGGATCACGCACCACACGCCGTACGAGCCCGAACACCGGCCCGGCCACGAGCCCGTAGAGCTCCTCGAATGCCCTCTGGTCCCCTCCCGCCACGAGCATCAGAAGCTCGTCCGCCTCCAACTCGCCGCCCCCTCCCGCAAACCCGCACCTGGGCCGTCCCGTCCCACGAGGTACTCGCAACGCACACACCTCCGTACGGGGTTACGGATCAGAGGGCCGAAAACGCGGGTCGAGCAGCAGAAAAGAAGTTTTGAGATTCGACCAATCCGGCCCGCCCACCACTCCGAATCACCGGCGTCAGGCAAGTTGGACTGAGGACGGACGGCATGACACCTATCTCCAGGAACGGCTCGGGACGCAGCAGCCTTGCGACCCTCATCTGTGGCGCGCTGGCCGCCGGTGGGCTCGCAGCCGCCGGCGTGGCCACGCTGGAACCCGGGGCGGCCTCCGCCTCCAGTCACCGGGAGGCCCCGCTGATCTCGGGCGACCCGCAGTACGACAACACGGACGTGTACGCGTTCGTCAGCCCCGACAAGCCGGACTCGACGACGATCGTCGCCAACTGGATCCCGTTCGAGGAGCCCGGCGGCGGCCCGAACTTCTACCAGTTCGCCGAGGACGCGCAGTACGACCTCCACATCGACAACAACGGTGACGGTCAGGGCGATCTGCTGTACCGCTTCACCTTCAAGACGCATGTGAAGAACAAGAAGTCGTTCCTGTACAACACGGGCGTGGTCGAGAGCCTCGACGACCCGGACCTGAACGTCACGCAGACGTACGACGTCGAGCTCTTCCAGCTGAAGAACCAGAAGGTCAAGTACAAGACGAAGATCGCGGACGACGTCCCGGTGGCGCCGTCGAACGTCGGCAAGGCCTCCATGCCGAACTACGAGAAGCTGCGGGACCAGGCGGTCTACAAGCTCCCCAACGACTCGGCGTCGTTCGCCGGCCAGGCCGACGACCCGTTCTTCGCCGACCTGCGCGTCTTCGACCTGCTGTACGGCGGGAACCTCACCGAGGTCGGCAACGACACGCTCAAGGGCTACAACGTCAACTCGATCGCGCTGCAGGTCCCGACGGACATGATCGCCGAGTCCTCGCACCAGCCGATCGTGGGGATCTGGTCCACGACCCAGCGCAGGAACGCGCAGGGGTACTACTCGCAGGTGTCGCGCCTGGGCAACCCGCTGGTCAACGAGGTCGTCAACCCGCTGAAGGACAAGGACAAGTTCAACGCGTCCTCGCCGTACGACGACGGCCAGTTTCTGAAGAACGTGACCAACCCCGAACTGCCGAAGCTCATCGAGGCGATCTACAAGATCCCCGCCCCGAAGGAGCCCCGCAACGACCTCGTGGACGTGTTCCTCAAGGGTGTGAAGGGGCTCAACCAGCCTCCCTACGTGCGGCCCGCGGAGGAGCTGCGCCTCAACACGTCCATCAAGCCCACCGATTCTCCGAAGCGGCTCGGTGTGCTTGATGGCGACAACGCCGGGTTCCCGAACGGGCGTCGGCTGACCGACGACGTGATCGACGCCTCGCTCCAGGTCGTCGAGGGTGAGCTGGTCGGGTCCAAGAACGACCTCGGTGACGCGGTCGACAAGAACGACAAGGACTTCGAGAAGTCGTTCCCGTACGTGGCACTGCCGACCGAGGGATCCCGTGGGCCGCTGGCCAAGGGCACGACCTCGGGCAACGACGTCCGCAACCAGCTCGGCGACGCGCTGTCCCCGGCGGGTGCCTCCGGTTCCTCCGACAACATGAGCCTGATCGCCGGGTCCGCGGGCGCGGGTGCGGCCGGGATCGTGCTCATCGGAGCGGCGCTCATGTGGTGGCGACGGATGCGGCGGCGGGCCTACTAGGCCCTGCTGTCCCCTTCACTGGCGCGGCCCGCACGTACTCATCCCCCACGGTGCGGGCCGCGCCGCACACACGATCACGATCTGACGAGGAGAGGGCAATGTCCGGCTCTACGACCGACAGCGCACCCGAGAACGAGCACGACGGACCGTCGGAGACCGTGGCGCCCTCTGCCCATGAGCCCTCTGCTCAGGAGCCGCCTGCTCAGGCCGACGAGGAGAAGGTCGCCGCCGTGCGGCGGGTCTCGGAGGCCGGGCGGCGCTGGCGGGCGGCTCAACTCGCCGGATGCGCCGCCCTGTTGGCCGTCGCCCTGACGGGTGGGTCGATCGCCTTCGGGGCGCTGCGGGACGGTGGTACCGCGACCGTCGCCAGTTCGTCGTCGGCACTCTCCCCCGGCCTCATGGCGAGTGGGGACCTCGACGCGGGCATCAGGGCGATCCAGACCCATCTGCGCGCCCAGCCCAAGGACTTCGGCAGCTGGGCCACTCTCGGACTCGCCTACGTCGAGCAGGCACGGACCAAGGGGGACCCCTCGCGGTACCCGCAGGCCGAGCAAGCCCTGAAGAGGTCACTGGAGTTGGAGCCCGACAATGACCAGGGACTCACCGGTCTCGCCGCCCTCGCCGCGGCCCGGCACGACTTCAAGGGCGCCCTCACGTACGCCGACAGGACGCTGAAGCAGAACCCGTACAACGAGCGGGCCCTCTCCTCCCGGATCGACTCCCTCGTCGAACTCGGCCGCTACGCCGAGGCGTCGAAGGCCGCGGACCTCGCGGACGAACGCCGTCCCGGCATCCCGGTGTTCACCCGCTACGCCTACGTCCACGAACTGCGCGGCGACGTCCGCACCGCACGCACCGTCCTGGAGCGCGCCCTGTCGACCGCGACCACCCCGGGCGACATCGCCTACGTGGCCAGCGCGCTGGGCCAACTCGCCTGGAACCAGAGCGACTACGACACGGCCCTGTCCGACTACGCCCGCGCCCTCGCCGCCGACGACGCCTACCTCCCGGCGCTGGAGGGCAGGGCCCGCGCCCAGGCCGCGAGCGGGGACCGCGCCGCCGCGATCAAGGGCATGGAGGCCGTCGTGGCCCGGTATCCGCTGCCGGGGCCGCTCGTCGCGCTCGGGGAGCTGTACGAGGACCGGGGCGGTGACGGCGACAAGGCGAAGGCGGGCGACCAGTACGCGCTCGTGGACGCCTGGACGGCCCTCGCCCGCGCCAACGGCGTCAACGCCGACCTCGACACCGCGATGGCCGCCGCCGACCACGGCGACAAGGCCGCCGCCCTGCGCGCCGCCCGCGCCGAGTGGGCCCGCCGGCACACCGTGCACACGGCGGACGCCCTCGCGTGGGCCCTGCACGTGAACGGCCGGGACAAGGAGGCCCTGCCGTACGCCCGGCAGGCCACCGCCACCGGCTACCGCAACGCCTCCTTCCTCTACCACCGCGGGATCGTCGAACTCGCCGCGGGCGACGAGAAGGAGGGCCGGAGCCTTCTGCATTCCGCCCTGAAGCTCAACCCCGGATTCTCCCCCCTCGGCGCCCGCGAGGCCCGCAAGGCTCTCAAGGAGGCCTCCGAGTGAAGCCCCGCCGTCTGTTCGCGTCCCTCACGGCCGTCCTGACGGCGGCTTGTGCGCTCGCACTGCTCCCTTCCGGCAGCGCGAGCGCCCACCCCCTCGGCAACTTCACCGTCAATCGCTACGACGGTCTCGTCGCCGCCCCTGGGCAATTGCGCGTCGACCACGTCGAGGACCTCGCCGAGATCCCGGCCACCCAGGCCAAGCCGGACATCGAGAAGCTCGGCATGACCGAGTGGGCCGCCCGGCGCTGCCAGCAGGCTGCGGAGGGCGGCAAGGTCACCGTCGACGGCCGTACGGCCGCTCTCACCGTGCGGACCAGCCACGCGCGCGTGCGTCCCGGTCAGGCGGGACTCGACACCCTGCGCGTGGAGTGCCAGCTGACCGCCCCGCTGCCCGAGGACGCCACCGTCACGCTCGGCTTCCACAGCGCGGGCACCGACTCCGGACCCGGCTGGCGCGAGATCACCGCGCGCGGCGACCGGATGACGCTCACGAGGTCGGACGTGCCCGCGAAGTCGGTCTCGAACGAACTGACCACCTATCCCCAGGAGTTGCTCTCCTCGCCCGCCGACACCGTGACCGCCGCCCTCCGCGTGCGGCCCGGTGGAGCGGCCCTCGGTGAGGAGCGGTCGGACGCCCCCGCCGCCTCCGTGCTGCCCCGTGGCGCCGACCGCTGGACGCGCGCCCTGGACTCCCTGGTCGCCCGGCACGACCTCACCGTCGGCTTCGCGGCGCTCGCCCTGCTCATCGCGGTCGTCCTCGGCGCGATGCACGCGCTGGCCCCGGGGCACGGCAAGACGCTGATGGCCGCGGTGGCGGCGGCGCGCGGCGGCAAGGCCCGGATGAAGGACGTCCTGCCGCTGGCCGCCTCCGTGACCGTCACCCACACCCTGGGCGTGGTCGCCCTGGGCCTCCTCGTCACGGCCGGCTCGGCGGCCGCGCCCTCGGTGATCGCGTGGCTGGGCATCGCGAGCGGGGTGATGGTGACCGCGGCGGGCGTCACCCTGCTGCGCCGGGCCCTGCGCACCCGCGCACACCAGCACGGGCACACGCACGACCACCCCCACCCGCACCCCACCAAGAAGCCCGAGGAGCGCGAGCTGGTCCTGGTCGCCGCCCACACGGAGACCGCCCGGGCGACGGCGGAGGCGCACCCGCACCCCCACACGCACGACCACGGCCACACTCACGATCACGGGCACACCCACGATCACGGGCATCCGCACCCTCACGAGCACGACCACGACCACGGCCACACCCACGCCCTGGAACACACCCACGGCGGCTTCACCCACACCCACGCCGTCGCCCCCACCCTCCGCGGCACGCTCCTCCTCGGCTTCGCCGGCGGTCTCGTGCCCAGCCCCTCCGCGGTCGTCGTGCTCGTCGGTGCCGCCGCGCTCGGGCAGGCCTGGTTCGGACTGCTGCTCGTCGTGGCGTACGGCGTCGGGCTGGCCCTGACCCTGACCGCGGCCGGATTCGCCGTCGTCAGGCTGGGCAGTGGAGTCACACGGCTGCTGGACAGGCGCCCCCGCCTGGCCGCGAGCCCGATGACCGCGCTGGTGCGCAGGACCGCGCCCCTGATGTCGGCGTTCGTCGTGGTGGCTCTCGGGGCAGGGTTGGTGCTCAAGGGGGCGGCATCCGCACTCGGCTGAGCTACTTTTGTACAGAAATGACGCGTACGGAAATGACCCATACAGAATTCACGCGCGACATCACGCGGAGTGGAGATTTCGCCCGGATGCGAATGGGGGACGCCCGTGTCCGAAGAACCGGGCAGTGAACGAGTGATCGCGGGCCGCTACCGCCTCCTGTCCCCGCTCGGCGAGGGCGGCATGGGAACCGTGTGGCGAGCCCGCGACGAGGTGCTGCACCGCGAGGTCGCCGTCAAGGAGGTGCGCGCGCCGCACGGCCTGGCGACTCACGAGGTGGAGCGGTTGTACGCCCGCCTGGAGCGCGAGGCGTGGGCGGCGGCGCGGGTCGCCAACCGCAATGTGGTGACGGTGTACGACGTGGCCACCGAGGACGGCCGCCCGTGGATCGTCATGGAACTGGTGCGCGGTATCTCGCTCGCCGAACTCCTGGACGCGGAGGGCCCGCTCAGCCCGCAGCGGACCGCGCACATCGGTGCCGAGGTGCTCTCCGCGCTGCGCGCCGCGCACGAGGCCGGGGTGCTGCACCGGGACGTGAAGCCCGCCAACGTGCTGCTGTCGAACGACGGCCGAGTGGTGCTCACCGACTTCGGCATCGCCCAGGTGGAGGGCAGTTCGGCGCTGACGATGACCGGCGAGGTCATCGGCTCGCCCGAGTTCCTGGCCCCGGAGCGGGCGCTCGGCCGCACGCCGGGCCCGGAGTCCGACCTGTGGTCGCTGGGCGTGCTGCTGTACGCCGCCGTCGAGGGAAACTCCCCCTTCCGGCAGAACACCCCGCTGAGCACCCTGCGCGCGATCGTGGACGAGGAGCTGCCGCCGCCGTACCGGGCCGGTCCGCTCGCGCCGGTGATCGAGGGGCTGCTGCGCAAGGATCCCGCGGAGCGGCTGCCCGCCGACCGGGCGGAGCAGGAGCTGCGGATCATCGGGGCGGGAGGTACGCCCCGGGCGGACGCCGTGCAGGCGGGGCCCTACGCCCCGACCGTCGCGGCGCCCTTCCCGCAGGAGCCGTCGACGGCCCCGTACCGACCCGTGCCCACGCCGACCTCCACTCCCACCGCGCGCTCCCGGCCCCCGGAGCGCAACCGCCGTGCGACCGTCGTCCTGGTCGCGGGCGGGCTGGCCCTGGCGCTGGCGATCGCGGGGCTGACGTACGCGCTGCTGAACCGCGACAACGGCGACCCGGACGGGGCGACCGCCAAGGACAGCAGTCCGGCGGTGAGTTCACCCGCACCGACCACCTCGGACGAGCCCAGCGACACCCCGTCCCCGAGTCCGAGCAAGAGCACCACGAGCGCGCCCCCGCCGCAGTCGGTGGACGTCTCGCTGTCGGGCTCGCACACCGACTACACGGGCAGCTGTCCGCCGGACAGGTCCGCGGCCCCCACCTTCACGGTCACGCTGACGGTCGGCCGGCTCCCGGCGACGGTGACGTACCGCTGGGTGTCGGAGAACGGTTCGGTGAACGGCAGTTGGAAGACGCTCAGCTTCCCGGCCGGTGGTGACAGGACGCAGGAGGAGCGGCGGTTCGTCACCACGCAGGACGACAGCGGGACGTTCGAGGACACCATCAGCGTGGAGGTCCGCGATCCCGTGGAGAAGACGTCCGACCCTGTGCCCTTCTCGTTGACCTGCGTGGCGGAGACCCCGACCGGTACCACCGGCGAGGCCTCCCCCACTGCGTCCCCGTGAGAGGGGATCAGGCCGCGCTGTTCAGGACCGGAAGGTAGCCGCCGGACTGGCCGGCCGCGGTCGGGTGGTAGGACTCGCCGATGTTGAGCAGGTTGAGGCTGTGCAGCCAGGCGCTGCCGGAGCAGAGTTCGTGGCCGGTGAAGGCGGAGCGGACGTCACCCCAGGCGAAGCCGTGGTCCGCGGCCCGCTTGGCGATGGCGGTGTCGAGGTAGTCGGCGGCGTCGTTGATCGCCTTCCGTTTGGTCTCGGAGAGGCCGAGGCAGGTGGTGCCGAGCCGGTAGAAGCGGGGGTAGCCGAGGACGACCACATGGGCGTTGGGGGCCCGGCTGCTGATCTGTGAGTAGACGGTGTCGAGTTGGCCCGGGAGGGTCGAGTCGACGTACGCCTTCGCGGTGTTGATCCGGGCCAGGCAGGAGCTGTCGGACTGGAGCACACAGGTCGTCATGACGTCGGAGAAGCCGGCGTCGTTGCCTCCGATGCTGAGGGAGACGAGGGCGGTGGCGGAGTTCAGCGGGGTCAGCTGATTCGCCAGAACATCACCCGTACGGGCGCCCGAGCACGCGGTGAACGCGAACGACGAGGGTGAGTGGGCGGCCGCCCAGAGGTAGGGGTAGGCCTTCGTGCTGCGCTTGCAGTCGCCGCTGGAACTGATGTAGCTGCCTGCGCCGACTCCCGAGGAATAGGAGTCTCCCAGGGCCACATACGGGCCTTCGGCGGCGTGGGCGGTGCCTGTCCCGGTGAGGACTGCGGCGAGTGCGAGGAGGAGTGAGCCGACGTACGCGGCAAATCGGGAACGTCTCATGGAACCTCCCTTTAGCAGGATCTCTGCCGTATCCGTCGTAGCAACGACACGTGGCGACGGGAAGTGTCCATGCCAAAATCACCAATGATTTCGTGGACATGACAGGTTTGTTGACTCCTCCTCAACTCCCTTGTTCTACCCCCGTAGATGGCCCAGCCTTTACATCGGCCCGGAGCGGAACGCGACGCTCCCGGTCGTGTGCGCGATCACGTGCACACCCCCCACGGACGCGCGCCCGACCCAGGCGCCGTCGCCCATGAGGAGGACTCCCTCGTAATGGCACAACTGCGTAGCAACACCTTCCGGTTCGCCGTGATAACCACCCTGACGGCCGGCGCCCTCGTCGGCGGGCTCACCGCCCTTCCCGCCCAGGCCGCCCCGGCCGAGGGCCGGGTCCTCGCCGCCGGCTCCCCCACGGCCGTCAAGGACAGCTACATCGTCACGCTGAAGAAGAACGCGGGCTTCACGTCCTCGTCCGGCACGGGCAAGGGACTCATCAAGGAGTACGGCGGGACGGTCGGCAAGACCTTCGGATCCGCGCTCAACGGCTACACCGCCACGCTCTCGGCGACCGAGGCGAAGAGACTCGCGGCGGACCCGTCGGTGGCCTCCGTGGAGCAGAACCAGCGGGTCCAGGTGGCCGACACCACGCAGTCCAGCGCCCCGTGGGGCCTGGACCGCATCGACCAGGCCGCGCTCCCGCTCTCCGGCACCTACACCTACCCGGACACGGCGGGCAGCGGTGTCACGGCGTACGTCATCGACACCGGCGTCCGCATCACCCACAGCCAGATCAGCGGCCGCGCCTCCTACGGCTACGACGCCGTCGACGGCGACACCACCGCCTCCGACGGCAACGGCCACGGCACCCATGTCGCCACCACGATCGCGGGCTCCACCTACGGCGTCGCCAAGAAGGCGAAGATCGTGGCGGTGCGCGTGCTCGACAACGCCGGCTCCGGCACCACCGCCGGCGTCATCGCGGGCATCGACTGGGTCACCGCCAACCACTCGGGCCCCTCGGTCGCCAACCTGTCCCTCGGCGGCGGCGCGTCCACCACCCTGGACACCGCGGTCAGGAATTCCATCGCGAGCGGCGTGACCTACGCGATCGCGGCCGGCAACAGCAACGCCAACGCCTCCTCGTCGTCCCCGGCCCGCGTCACCGAGGCGATCACCGTCGGCGCCACCACCAGCACCGACGCCCGGGCCGGCTACTCCAACTACGGCTCGGTCCTGGACGTCTTCGCCCCCGGCTCCTCCATCACGGCGGGCTGGAACACCAGCGACACCGCGACCAACACCATCTCCGGTACGTCGATGGCGACCCCGCACGTCGCGGGCGCGGCCGCGGTCTACCTCGCCGGGCACACCTCGGCCACCCCGGCCCAGGTCGCCACGGCCCTGGTGGGCGGGGCCACGTCCAACGTGGTCACCAGCCCCGGCACGGGCTCGCCCAACAAGCTCCTGAAGCTGGTGCGGTAGTACCCGAACAGGTGGCCCCCGGAGGTGACTCACGCCTCCGGGGGCACACCCCTGTCCACGTCCGTACCGGTCGGCCTTGACGGCTCCCACGGCACTGCGCGACATTGAAGCCCGGCATCCGGCGCTTTCTGGGGGGAAACGTCGCCCATGCAGACCACACGTACCGGGACATCCACGACGACGTCGGGCAGAGACCTGACGCCACTGCTCGCCGGCGCCGCGACCGCGGTGGGGGGATTCGGCGCACTGCTCGCGTTCACCGGCTCCGACTCACCGCTGCGCGCCCCGCTCACGCTCTTCTTCCTGCTCGCGGCACCCGCCGCCGGTATCGCCGCCGCCCTGCGCGGCTTCGATCCATTCGCCCGGGCGCTGGCCTCGCTGGCCGGCTCGGTCGTCCTCAACATGCTGGTGGCCCAGGGCATGCTGGCCACGCACCGCTGGTCGGCGCGCGGCGGTGTCCTGGCGATGGCCGTGATCAGCGCCCTCGTCCTCCTGCTGGTGTGGATGCGGCAACGCCGTACGGCGAAGGGCCGGGACCTCTGACGTGGACATCAGCGTGTACCGCCCCGGCGAGCTGAGCGCGGCCGACCGGGTGGCGTGGACCGCCCTGCAGTCCAAGGCCCATCTGCACGGCTCGCCGGGCCTGGCGAACCCGTTCCTGTCCCCCGAGTTCGCGCTCGCGGTGGGCCGGTTCAGGCGGGGCGTGCGGATCGCCGTCGTACGGGAGCGGGGCGAGCCCGCCGCGTTCCTGCCCTTCCAGAGGACGGCCGCCGGTGTCGGCCGGGCCGTCGGTCTCGGCATCTCTGACGCCCAGGGACTGGTGCACCGGCCCGGATTCACCTGGGACGCCCGGGAGTTGCTGCGCGCCTGCGGGCTGGCCGTCTGGGAGTTCGACCATCTGGTGGAGGGCCAGGGCCCGTTCGAGACGGGAGCCTCCGGCAGGTTCCCGTCCCCGGTCATGGACATCGACCAGGGTTACGCGACGTATCTGGCCGGACTGCGGGCACGCTCACCGAAGTTCACCCGCACCACGCTCGCCAAGGAGCGCCGGCTGGTCCGCACGGCGAGCGAGGTGCGCTACGTCCACGACGAGCGCGACCCGGCCGCCCTGCGCACCCTGATGGGCTGGAAGTCCGCCCAGTACCGCAGGACCGGCCGCAGCGACCGCTTCGCGCACGAGTGGATCGCCCGGCTGGTGGAGCAGCTGTTCCACACCCGTTCCGAGCCGTTCGCCGGGATCCTCTCGGTGCTGTACGCCGACGGGAAGCCGGTCGCCGCCCACTTCGGGCTGCGCACCGAACGCGTCCTGGCCTGCTGGTTCCCGGCATACGACCCGCAGTACGCGAAGTACTCCCCGGGCCTGGTCCTGCATCTGCGCATGGCCGAGGCGGCCGCCGCCGACGGCGTCGCGTACCTCGATCTGGGCCGGGGTCAGAAGGAGTACAAGGACTCCCTGAAGACACGGGAACTGACCGTGTCGGAGGGGTGGGTGGCCCGCCGGCACCCGGTCGCGGTCGGACACCGCGTCCGCCGGGTTCCGGTGCGGGCACTGCGCAACGCCGTGGTGGCACGTCCGGAGCTGTTCGAACCCGCCGACAGACTGCTGAAGAAAGTGGGAAAGATCCGCTCCGGCGCGACTGTAACGGTCAAACCAACAAAAACGTGAGGCCTCGTTCCAGGTCTTGCCATACGGGTCCAAACGTCAATACCGTCATACATCACACCCGCACCGTCCCGTCATTCAGCGGCTCCAGGGGAGGGCTCAGGACCGCGACGGGGGCGCGGGGCGCGGTAGGGGGGTGCCGTGCTCGGTGACCGCACAGGTGACCGAGTCGTGCCGCGCGACCGGCTGTCGTTTCTCTGGAACAAGCACAGCACGACGGCGGTCGGCCAGCTTTGCCAGCTCACCCGGCACGTACGGAGATCCCTTCCGGCATGCCGTGAGTGAGAACAGAACCCCCCTTTCGAACCGGAGCGACAAACCGGACCGCCCAGGGGCGGGCGGTCCACCGGACGAGAGGGAACCAGACTCATGAGTTCAGTTCTGCGCCCGGCGACTGCGGGCCAGGATGTGCCGACAGCCAGCCAGTACCGGCCCATCTCCACTCACCTGGCCATCACGCCACCGGTGAGTGTCGTCATACCCGCCATGAACGAGGCGGAGAACCTTCCGTACGTCTTCAAGACCCTGCCCGACTGGATCCACGAAGTGGTGCTGGTGGACGGCAACTCCACGGACGACACCGTCGCGGTGGCCCGCGAACTGTGGCCCGAGGTGAAGGTCGTGAAGCAGCACGGCAAGGGCAAGGGGGACGCCCTGATCACCGGGTTCGAGGCCTGCACCGGTGACATCGTCGTCATGATCGACGCGGACGGCTCGGCCGACGGCAACGAGATCGTCTCCTATGTGTCCGCCCTGGTCTCGGGCGCGGACTTCGCCAAGGGGTCCCGCTTCGCCAACGGCGGCGGCACCGACGACATGACCTTCATCCGCAAGCTCGGCAACTGGGCGCTGTGCACCATCGTCAACCGCAAGTTCGGCGCCCGCTACACGGATCTCTGCTACGGCTACAACGCCTTCTGGCGGCACTGCCTCGACAAGATCGACCTCGACTGCACCGGCTTCGAGGTGGAGACCCTGATGAACATCCGGGTCGTCAAGGCGGGGCTGAAGGTGCAGGAGATCCCGAGCTACGAGTACCTCCGCATCCACGGCGCGAGCAATCTGCGGGCCGTCCGGGACGGGTTCCGGGTGCTCAAGGTGATCCTCGGGGAGCGGTCGAACCGGCGTGCGCTGCGCCGTCGCGCCCACTACTCGCCGATGCTCGACTCGCGCCGGGGAGAGGTCTCTTGAGCGATCCCGACATCTCCGTCGTGATCTGCGTGTACACCGAGGACCGCTGGGAGGACATCCTCGCGGCGGTCGTCTCGGTGCGGACGCAGTCGTATGCGGCCCTGGAGACGCTGCTGGTCGTCGACCACAATCCGGCGCTACTCGACCGGCTGACCAAGGAGTACAAGGAAGTCGAGGAGGTCCGCGTGTTCGCCAACGCGGGCCCCCGCGGCCTGTCCGCGGGCCGCAACACGGGGATCGCCGCCTCACGCGGTGAGGTGATCGCCTTCCTGGACGACGACGCCGTCGCCGAGCGGGACTGGCTGCGGCACTTCGCGGCCGCCTACGCCGACCCGCGGGTCATGGCGGTCGGCGGTCGTACGGTGCCGATCTGGGCGTCGGGGCGGCGGCCGGCCTGGTTCCCCGAAGAGTTCGACTGGGTGGTCGGCTGCACCTACAAGGGCATTCCGTCCGGCCTGGTCCGGGTGCGCAACGTCCTGGGCGGCAACGCCTCCTTCCGCCGCAGCGCCTTCGACGCGGCGGGCGGCTTCGCCACCGGCATCGGACGGGACGGCGACAAGCGCCCGCTGGGGTGCGAGGAAACGGAGCTGTGCATCCGGCTGAGCCGGGCCAGGCCGGACGCGGTCCTGCTGATCGACGACCGGGCGGTGATCCACCACCGGGTGCCCGCGGCGCGCGAGCACTTCGGGTACTTCCGCACGCGCGCGTACGCGGAGGGTCTGTCCAAGGCCCTGGTGGCCCGAAGTGTGGGCGCGGACAAGGGACTCGAGTCGGAACGCCGGTACGCCACCCGGGTGCTGCCGGCCGGGGTGGTGCGCGGGCTGCGGGACGCCGCGCTGGTGCGGCCGGGGGGTGCGGGACGGGCGGGCGCGATCGTCGCCGGGGTGCTCACGGCGGCCGGCGGGTACGTGGTCGGCACGGTTCGGGCGCGGCGGGGCGGGGCCACGTTCTCGGTCGCGGAGATACCGGCGGAGATACAGGAGGAGCTCCAGGGGGAGAGAGATGGCTGAGCCGCCCGTACCGATCCTCATGTACCACTCGGTCGCCACCGACCCGAACGACGCCACCCGCGTGCTGTCGGTGTCCCCGGATGCCTTCGCCCAACAGATGAACGTCATCGGCGAGTTGGGCCTCACGCCGCTCAGGACCGCCGACCTCGCGGCCCGCTGGCGCGACGGCCGGCCGCTGCCCGAGCGGCCCGTCCTGATCACCTTCGACGACGGCTACGAAGGCGTCCACCGGCACGCCCTGCCCGTGCTCGCCAAGCACGGCTTCACGGCCACGGTGTTCGTCTCCACCGGCTGGATCCGGGGCACGCACGACACGGGCGGCGGCCTGGACACCACGCTGGACTGGGACCAGGTCCGCGAACTCGCCGCGGCGGACGTCGAGATCGGCGGCCACACCCACACCCACCCGCAGCTCGACCAGCTCGACGACACCGCGCTGCGCCACGAGCTGGTCCACTCCCGGGAGATCGTCACCGACGAACTCGGCACCGTGCCGGTCTCGCTCGCCTATCCGTACGGCTACTCCAGCCGCCGGGTGCGCGAGGCGGTGCGCGAGACGGGGTACGGCCAGGCCCTCGCCGTGAACAACGGCCTCGCGCGGCGCCGCCAGGGGCCGTACGCGCTGACGCGGCTGACGGTGCGCCGCGCCACCACGGCCGAGGAGTTCGAGCGGCTCGTCCAGGGCCGTGCGATCGCCCGGGACTTCGCCAGGGACCGTGCCCTCACCAAGGGGTACGCGTTGGTCCGAAGAGCACGACAGGTCCGCCGGAAGGTCTCCCGTTCCCGTGTCTGACACGACGACCACGACCGAGCCCGAGTCGACCGCGGCGAAGGCGCCCGAGCAGTCGGGGCGCCGTCTTCGGCTGCCCGGCCTCGGCAGGGGCGCGGGCGGCGGCAACCAGCTGTTCCGCAACGCCTACGCGCTGATGCTCAACACCGGTATCTCCGCGGTCCTTGGCCTCGGCTTCTGGCTGGCGGCCGCCCGCTACTACTCCGAGGCGGCGGTCGGCCAGGGCTCCGCCGCGATCGCCGCGATGAAACTCCTCGCGGGACTGACCGCGGTGACCCTGACCGGAGCGCTGGCCCGCTTCATACCGGTCGCGGGCCGGGCCACCGTTCACCTCATCGCCCGTACGTACGCGGGCAGTTCGGTGCTCGTGGCGGTCGCCGCGGTCGTCTTCCTGCTCACCCTGGACGCGTGGGGGCCGTCGTACCGGTTCCTGCACGGGCCGGTGAACGGCCTCGGCTTCATCGCCGCCGTCGTCGCCTGGAACGTGCTCACCCTCCAGGACGGCGTGCTGACCGGGCTGCGCAGCGCGCTGTGGGTGCCGGTCGGCAACACCGTGTTCTCCGCGGTCAAGCTGGGACTCCTGGTCGCGTTCGCGGTGGCGATCCCGACGGCCGGTGTCTTCGTGTCGTGGGTCGCGGCGATCGCCGTCTCGGTGCTGCCGCTGGGCTGGATGGTGTTCCGGCGTCTGGCGCCGCGCCATGTGAAGGCCACCGAGGACCACGCGAAGCCGCCCTCCCTCAGGGAGATCGGGCGTTTCCTCGCGGGTGACTACACCGGCTCGCTGTTCTCGCTCGCCGTGGTCTACCTGGTCCCGGTGATCGTGGCGTCCCAGGTCAGCTCCCAGGACAACGCGTACTTCTACATCACCACGACGATCGGCGGCACTTGCAACCTGCTCGCCATCAACATGGGCGCCTCCCTGACCGTCGAGGGCTCGCACGACCCCTCACGCCTGGCCGCCAACACCCGTGCCGCGCTGAAGCGGATGGCGCGGATCATGCTGCCGGTGGCCGGGATCCTGTTCTTCGGGGCGCCCTGGATCCTCGGTGTGTTCGGCTCGGGCTACGCGGACGCGGCCACCCCGCTGCTGCGCTGGTTCGCCGTCGGCGCGGTGCTCCGGGTCGTCATGGAGACGTACTTCGCGGTGTTGCGCGCGCAGAGCCGTACCTCCGGACTGGCCTGGCTGCAGGGCCTGTTGTGTGCCATGGTGCTCGGCCTGACGCTGCTGCTCCTGCCCCGCATGGGGCTGACCGGAGCGGGCGTCGCCGAGATCTCCTCGCTCGCGGTGATCGTCGCGCTCGCCGCACCCCGGCTGTACCGGACGATCCGGCACGCCCCGGCCGCCGAGGCCCCCGCGAGCGCGGCTCCCGACGGCGACCTCGCCGACCTCGGGGCGCGTGAGGTACCGGCCGCCGGCCGCACCCGCCGCCCCGGCTGGGCGCTCGACCAGGACACCCTGGCGCTGGGCATCCACGTCGACTTCGACCACCAGGAACGCCGTCCCGACGTACGCCCGGGTCCCGGCACCCCGCCCACGGGCACACCCGTGCCGGGCGTGACGCGCGACCGGCCGACCTGGGCGCTGCGGAAGCCGTCCGACCTGGGGCTGCCGGTGGAGGCGCGGGAGCCGGGCGCCGAGTCGTCCGTCGGGCCGTCCGAGGCGGAGGTGGACGCGCCGTTCGAGGTGGCCTTCGACGCAGGCAAGGAGGTCGACGTACCGGAGGAGCCCGCCGTACCGGAGGAGGCGCCGCAGCCCGCGGATCCGTCGCGGCCGCTGTCCTGGCGGGAGCGGCTGCAGCCCACCTGGCTCGGGGTGTTCCTCGGCTGCCTGCTGGCCGTCGCACTGCTCCTGTACTGGGTGCCTGCGCTCGGTCTGGGCGAGACCGACCTGGACCGGATGGGCGGGCTCGGGCTGGTCTCGGTCCTGCCGCTGCCCACACTGGCCGGCGCCGCGCTCCTGGTCGTGGTCTTCGCCTCGCTGCTCTGGCTGGGCCGTGAGCACAAGGCGCTGCTGCTGATCACGCTGGTGGCGACCGTGTTCTCGCTGCACGCGCTGCCCGCGGTGATCGAGGCCGAGCCGCGGTTCGCGACGGCCTGGCAGCACCTCGGGTTCATCGACTACATCGACCGGACCGGCTCCGCGGTGCCCGACCTGGACGCCCGCTGGAGCTGGCCGGGCTTCTTCGCGGTGGCCGCGTTCGTGGCGCAGGCGTGCGGGGTCACGGACTTCACGGAGGTCATCCGCTGGTGGCCGACGGCGATCCAACTCGCCTATCTGGTACCGATGTTCCTGCTGGTACGGCACATGCGGGCGAGCTGGCGGGCCAAGTGGACCGGTATCTGGATCTTCGTGCTCAGCGGCTGGGTCGGCCAGGACTACTTCTCCCCGCAGGGCTTCACCTATCTGCTGTACCTGGTGTTCGTGGCGGTCCTGCTCGTCTGGTTCCGCGCCCCGCGCGTGATCTGGACGAAGCGGCGGCCCGGCGAGGCCGAGGTCGAACCCACGAACCGCCGCCAACGGGCCGTCCTGCTCGCGGTGTTGATCGGTCTGTTCGCGGCGAGCGTGCCCGCCCACCAGCTCACCCCGTTCGTGATGCTCGGCGTGCTGGCGGTGCTCGTCCTGGTCGGCCGCAGCGAACTGCGCGGTCTGCCCGTCCTGTTCGCCGTCATGGTGGCCGCCTGGATCGGCTGGATGGCCGAACCGTACTGGTCGGGCCACTTCGACGACCTGTTCGGCGGGGTCGGCGGCGTCGGCGGCAACGTCTCCTCGTCGGTCTCCGGCCGTATCGAGGGCGGCAGTTCGACCCACAAGCTGGTCCTGTACGTGCGCGTGCTGCTGGCGGGCGGGGTCATGGCGCTGGCCTGCTACGGCTGGTGGCGGCGGCGCGACCACAAGTACCGGGAAGCCGCGCTGCTCGTCCTGACCTTCGTGCCGTTCCTCGGCTTCGGCATGCAGTCGTACGGCGGCGAAATGGCCCTGCGGGTCTTCATGTTCGCCCTGCCGGGCGCCGGGCTGCTCGCCGCCCTTGCGCTCTTCCCGCGCACCGGAGTCACCGCGAAGGAGCGCGAGAAGGACCGGGTCAGTCTCGCTCCGGTGGCCGCGCTGATGGCGGGTCTGCTGCTCGTCGGCGGCTTCCTGGTCGCCCGGTGGGGCAACGAGCCGTTCGAGCGGATCCAACCCGGCGAGGTCGCCGCCATGGACTACGTCTACGCGCACGACGACCCGACGGTCCGGGTGCTGTGGCTGTCCAACGACACGCTCGACAACGTGACGCCGGCGATGCCGTGGGGCGCGCAGGACATGGAGAAGGTGTCGTACGTGCCGACGCTCGCGCCGAGCGACCCGGTGCTGGTGTCCGGGCTGGTGAAGGCACTGAAGGACGCGGGCCCGAACTCGTATCTGATGGTCAACGTCAGCCAGGTCACCTATCTGCGGCTGGACGTGGGCTATTCGACGACGTGGGAGCCGCGGCTGCTCGACAACCTCGACAGCCGCAAGGAGCTCAAGCGGGTCCTCACCAACGACGACGTGACCATGTACGCCCTGCGGGACCAGCCCGCCGGAAAGGTCCCGAAGGCCGATCCGGGGCCGATCGGGCCGCAGGTGACCTGGACGCCCTGGTCGGTGGTGGGGGCGCTGGCCGCGCTGGCGCTGATCCTGCTGCTCTCGGCCCGTGAAGCGGTGCGGGTCGCGGTGCGGCCGAGTGTGCGGCAGCTGCGGTGGCTGCAGAGCAGCTTCTGGTTCGCGCTGCCGCTCCTCGCGGTGTTCCTGGCGGCGCTGGTGCAACGGTTCCTGACGATGAAGTGACGCCCTTCGGAGGTCAAGTGGCTCAGCGGGTGAGCCACTTGACCTCGTACGCCCGCATGTCGAACTTCTTCCCGTCGATCTCGGCGCTGATCTGCCGATTCAAGGTGTTCACCACCAGCACGGCCTTGTCGGTGGCGAGGACGCGGACGTTGGGCACGTCGTCGGCGGCGACGGAGACGTTCTCGTACGCGCTCCCCGGCGCGAAGGCCTTGCCGAACCGGCTGACGAGGTCGAACATCGGCAGCTTCCGGCCGCCGCCGCTGCCGCTGGTCGGCGTCCAGAGGCAGCCCGCGCAGTCCGTGCCCTTCTCGTTCTCCGGGTTCCAGTAGAGGGCGGACGTGGTGCCGCCCCTGGCCAGCGCGATCATTCCGGCGGCCTGCACCGCGACCCGGCGGTTCTCGGACCAGCCCTCGCGTTCGTCCCGGCCGTCGGCGGGCTCGACGTAGTACTCGGCCCACCACAGCGGCAGGTTCCCGGTCCGCTGCCGCACCCACCGGCTCACCGCGGTGAACTTGTCGGTGGCCGCGAACTCGTTCGGCAGCATCTCGTCGTCGTTGGTGTAGCTGGAGCCGTCCACTACCACGAAGTCGGCGCCCGCCTTGTTCCTGTTCCAGTAGTCGAAGGCGTCGAGGATCCGCTGGTCCATCGCGCCCCAGGCGCCCTTGAAACCGGCGGAGGCGTCCGCGGAGCGCGGGTCGACGCTGTCCATCACGAGATACGGTCCGCCCACCATGATCTTGGGGTCGACCTTCTTCAGCGCCTTGTAGACCAGGTTGTAGAGCCGGGTGTACCCCTCGTAGTCCCAGCGGGCCTCGCCGTCGTTCCAGAAGCCCTTGAACTCGTTCCAGACGATGAAGTGGCGTACGTCCGGGTAGCGCTTGGCGACGGTCGCGGCGAGCGCGGCGTAGTCCTCGAAGTGCGCGGGGTCCGGCGCGGTCTCCAGGGCCGCCTTGCTCCAGTCGGTGTTGCCGACGCCCGCCTCGCCGCCCTTCATCCAGTCCGGGGCGCAGCACAGGGTCACGACCGGGGTGGAGCCCGAGGCGCGGATGAAGTCGATGCGCCGGTCGAGGTCCTCGAAGTCGTAACGCCCCTTGACCGGTTCGGGGTTGTCGGCTCCCCAGCCCATGATGTGCTGGTTCTGCGGAAGTCCCCCCGCGTCGGCCAGCAGCCCCTCGACGCGCGCGGTGGCGGTGGAACTGCCCTCGTCGGCGCTGAACTGGGTGTGGGTGAAACCCCAGCCGACCTCCGGGGCGTCGGCGTCGGGTGTGGTCGTCGGGGTGCCGTGGACCCTGTCGCCGTTGCGTGAGGTGCCGTCGGTGCCCGCGCCGCTGCCCGGAAGCGTGTTGAGGAGGGTCACGATCAGCGCCAGAGCCGCCGCGCCCACACCGAGCAGAGCGGTGAGCCGCCACCGCCGTGCCCCCGAATTCCACTCATGACGTCCCATTGAGGGCAACGGTATCCGCGAACACACGTGTGCGGGCAGATGTCGGAGATGCACAGCCTTGTAACAGGAGGTAGCGGACAGACCGGAAACACCGGACGTCGGCGACACGATCCCCGCACTCCGGAAACCGGGTGCGTATGGGGGTCCCGTGCCGGATCATGGGCCGCATGTCTGCGAACCCACACGACGCGCTGCCGATCCGGCTCAACGTCGACGACAGCGACTCGCCGTCCGACGTCGTCGACGCGCTGTTCCTCGGCCGCTTCGCGACGGGCGAGCAGCCGTACTCCCACGCGGCCAACATCGACCGGGTCCGCACCGGGGCCACGCTCCTGCCGTCGGGCGCCCGGGTGCTGCGCGTCGCCCGCGACGACGACCGCAGCGCGACCCTCGCCGAGGGCGACGGCTGGACCCTGCTGATCTCCCGCTGGAACCGCGGCGCCGACGTCACCGTCACGGCCACCGACGCCGAGCTGGCCAAGAAGGTCCTCGACCAGGCCACCGACGGTGCGGCGGACGAGCCGGAACCCCAGCCGGAGAACGTGACGATGGGCTTCTGGTACGTCTCCCCCAGGCGCGGCCCGCACCGCACGACCCGGCAGATCTCCGCGGGCACCTGGGACGAGGTGCGGCAGAACTACACGGCGCCCGTCGCGGACGCGATGGACACCCTGATGAAGACGACACCGGAGGACATCGCGGGCCGTCTGCTCCTGCTCCACGGCCCGCCGGGCACCGGCAAGACCTCCGCCCTGCGTACGCTCGCCCGCTCGTGGCGGGACTGGTGCCAGGTGGACTGCGTCCTGGACCCGGAGCGGCTGTTCAGCGACGTCGGCTACTTGATGGACATCGCGATCGGCGAGGAGGACGCGACGGGCAAGGGCCGCTGGCGGCTCCTGCTCCTGGAGGACTGCGACGAGCTGATCCGCGGCGAGGCGAAGCACACGGCGGGCCAGGCCCTGTCGCGGCTGCTGAACCTGACCGACGGCCTGCTGGGCCAGGGCCGCAACGTCCTGGTGGGCGTCACGACCAACGAGGACCTGGAGCGTCTGCACCCCGCCGTGGTGCGCCCCGGCCGCTGTCTGGCCCGTATCGAGGTGGGCCCGCTGACCCGCCGGGAGGCGGCCGGCTGGCTCGGCACCGAGGAGGGCGTGGGCCGCGAGGGGGCCACCCTGGCGGAGCTGTACGCGCTGCGCCGGGGGACGTCACCGACGGCGGTGCCGGAGCCGCGGCCCGGGGCGGACGCGGGACTGTACCTGTAGTGCTTTGATGGCTGTATGACCTTGTTCGTCGGCACATCGGGGTGGCAGTACAAGGACTGGCGGGGCGTCCTCTACCCCGACGGCGTGCCCGTGCGGCTCTGGCTGGAGGAGTACGCGGCGCACTTCCCGACCGTCGAGATCAACAACGCGTTCTACCGGCTGCCGACCCGGGAGACCTTCGAGGCGTGGCGGCAGCGGGTGCCGGGGGACTTCGTGGTGGCGGTGAAGGCGAGCCGGTACCTGACCCACATCAAGCGGCTGAAGGACCCCGAGGAGCCGGTGCACCGCCTGATGAGCCACGCCCAGGGGCTGGGCGACCGGCTGGGCCCGGTGCTGCTGCAGCTGCCCCCGACCCTGCGCGCCGACACCGGCCTGCTGGACGCCTGCCTGGCCTGTTTCCCCGCCTCGACCCGGGTCGCGGTCGAACCCCGCCACGAGTCCTGGTGGACGTCCGAGACCCGCAAGGTCCTGGAGACCCGCGGCGCGGCCCTGTGCTGGGCCGATGTACGGGCCCGTCCGGTGACCCCGCTGTGGCGCACCACCGACTGGGGGTACGTCCGCTTCCACGAGGGCCGCGCACAGGCATGGCCGCACTACGGCAGACGGTCCCTGGAGACCTGGGCCGAGCGGATCGGGGGGACCTGGTCCGGGGACGAGGACGTGTACGTGTACTTCAACAACGACCCGAACGGTGCCGCCGTACGCAACGCGCAGCTGTTCGCCTCGCTGTCTCAGTCCGCCCCGTAAGCCGCCCGCAGCGCGTCCCGTACGGCCGCCAAGGCGTCTTTTTCCGTGAGCCCCAGTCGCCGGGCCCGCTCGACGTACGCCTGGGCGGCCGATGCCAGTTCCCGTTCGGCGGCCGGGCCGGCGGCGGCCACGAGGGTGCCGTTGCGCCCCCGCGTCTCGATCACCCCGTCGCTCTCCAGCGCCCGGTACGCCTTGGCCACGGTGTTCGGGGCGAGCCCGAGCGACTCGGCGAGGCCCCGCACGGTCGGCAGCCGGTAGCCCACCGGCAGCACCCCCGCCCGCGCCTGCTCGGAGATCTGCACCCGCACCTGCTCGTAGGGCGGCGCACTGTCGTCGATGTGGATCTTCAAGGTCACGAGCCGATTGTCCCGCACCGCCGGAAAATGAGAGGCACCCGAGGAGGCCTCCCCCGTAACGTGCGCCTTCATGACCGTGATCGTGCGCGACCTGCGCCCACAGGACCCGGCCGACGTCGAGAGCTTCGCCCACGTCCGCCATCTGGCCCTTCCGTTCGTGCTGTGGACCCCGGCCGGCGTGCTGCACCGCCTCGTCCGCACCCACCCGGACGCGCACTACCGCTCCCTGGTGGCCGAGGAGGACGGCGAGGTCATCGGCACGGCCCAGCTCGGTCTCGCCCACGACAGCGCGGAGCCGGGCCAGGGCTATCTCAACATCTACGTACGCCCGGACCGCACCCGGCGCGGCGCGGGTGCTCTCCTCGTGCGCACCGCCGAGGAGCACCTGGCGGCGCACGGCGCGACCAGGCTGTACTCCTGGGTCCTGGACGAGCCGCACAACCGCGTCTTCGCCGAGCGGCACGGCTACCGGGCCAGCCGCTCCGCGCACTTCCTGCGCCTGGACCTGGCCAACGGCACGCTGCCTCCGCTCCAGCCCCTTCCCCCGGGCGTCGAACTGCGCACCGCCGCCGACTTCGCCGACGACCCGCGTCCCTTCTTCGAGCTGGACGCGGAGACGTCGGGGGACGAACCGAGCGATGTCGACACCGAGTTGACGGACTACGACGCGTGGATCGAGGAGAACTGGAAGCACCCCCTCCTCGACCATGCCCTGACCACGATCGCCCTGGTCGATGGTCGCCCCGCCGCCTTCAGCGCCGCCCACACCGACGGCGCCGGCCGCTACGCCACCGCCATGACGGGCACCGCCCGCGCCTTCCGGGGCCGGGGCCTCGCCAAGCTCACCAAGAACGCCTCCCTGCACCGGGCCCGCGCCGCCGGCTGCACGGAGGCCCTCACCGGCAACGACGCCGCCAATGAACCCATGCTCGCGATCAACAAGTGGTTCGGATACGAGATCTGCGCCACGGAGGTACGTCATGTCCGCGAACTCACCTGAGCCCCTGCGGCGGGTGACCGTCGTCCTGCTCAAGGCGGGCCGCACGAAGATCCGTTACGAGGCCGAGCTCCTCACCGACGACGGCACCCGCGTCACGGTCAGCGCGCCCTGGGCGGGAGAGGGGGTCCGCGACTTCGGCTTCGTCCGCTTCGAGCCGGGCGACGTCTTCACCGAGCACTACTGGCGGGACCGCTGGTACGCCGTCAAGGAGGTCCGCACCGCTTCCGGCACCCTGAAGGGCTGGTACTGCGACATCACCCGCCCGGCGACGCTGAAGGGCGCCGAGCTGGTCGTGGAGGACCTGGACCTGGACCTGTGGGTCTCGGCGGACGGCACGCAGGTGCTGCGTCTGGACGAGGACGAGTTCGAGGAGAGCGGCCTGAGGGAGAGGGACGCCGAGGCTGCGTCGGCGGCGCTGGCCGCACTGGACGAGTTGGAGGCGATGGCCCACGTCAAGGGCGGTTCCGCGGCCGGCACCCGACACCCCTTCCCGCCCCTCTAGTCGCTCCTGGCCACCACGGCGTACCGCTCGTCGTCCACGTCCTTTCCCCACAACCGGCAATCCTCCGAGAGCCGCTCCACCAGCACCCTGGCCCCGAGCGGCTCCACCAACCCGCTCACCACCTCGGCCGATATCCCGGCCGACCCCCACACCCCCTCCACCAGCACCAGCCGCCCACCCGGCCGCAGCAACCCCCACCACCGGCGCAGCGCCCGCCCTGGATCCGGCAGCGCCCACAGCACATGCCGTACCAGGACGACGTCGAACCGCTGCTCCCCCACGGGTGGCATCGCCGCGTCACCGATGAGGAACGCCGCGTCACGCCCGGCGAGCTTCGCGCGGGCCAGGTCCACCATGGCCGGAGAACTGTCCACGCCGGTCACCCGGTGTCCCTGCTCGGCCGCGAGGAGCGACAGGCTTCCGGTGCCGCACCCGAGATCGAGGACGTCGCACGCCTGCTCCGGGAGCCACCCCCGCAGCCGCCCGGCCCAGGCCCCGCGCACCTCGGGGTCCCGGAGCCCGTGGTCCGGCTCCTCGTCGAAGGAGACCGCCTCGGCGTCCCAGTCCACGCCCCCACCACCACTGTTCTCCGTCATGCACCCAAGAGTGACACCCGCCACTGACACTCGAATCGTGACAGCCGCCACTGACAGACCGGTGACCGATGAGGAACTCTCCCCCCAAGCGTCTACCTCCGTGAGAACGCGGAACTCGGTAGGCACTGAAGGAGGCAGCCATGCGCCGTACCACCGTGCAGAAGCCCCTGAAGAGGACGGACGCCCGGCGACTTGCCGAGGAGGCCGAAGAGCGCCCCGCGGGACGACCCGAGGTCCGCAAGGACATCGCGCGGACCTGGTGGCCCGACGGCTGACGGCGGCAGGCATGCTCCCTCCGTGTCAGACCAGTCGCTTGCGGTAGTGGACGCGGTCGTAGGGCCCGTCCACTCGCCGTTCCACGACCTCATAACCGAACTTCGGATAGATCTCCTGGTTCTCCCACATCATCGCGTTCGTACAGAGCCTGACCTCGGGCAGGCCCAGCGCACGCGCGTGTGCCTCGACGAACCGCAGCAGCCGCCCTCCCACGCCCTGCCCCTGGGCGTCGGGCCGGACGGCGATGTTGTCGAGGTACAGATGGTCCGGGAACCGCTCGACCACCACGAGCCCGATCACGGGGTCACCCGTCACGAACACCCGCCCCGCGGCCACGTTCGCCGCGTGGTCCCGCTCCATGGGCTGCGGCACCTGTCCGATGCGCTCGATGTAGTGCTCGTACGCCGCGTCGGTCACGGCCTTCACGGCCGGTACGTCGGCCGCGTCGGCGGGTCGGATCTCCTCGTTCGTCATGCGCGGGACGCTATCTGTCTGATCTCCGTCTCAGCACTCCCTTAAGAGGGCCATAAAGATCGCCGCCGACCGTCACAAGCTGGGGATTTCACGGTTTCTTTGATCCGGCACCCGCCAGTACCGGTTCCGAGGAGATCCCCCATGCCCGCACGCCGCAAGGCCGCCGTCGCCGTCGGCCTGGTCCCGTTCGCCCTGACCGCACTTGCCGCCGCACCGGCGTCCGCGCACGGCTCGATGGGCGACCCGGTCAGCCGGGTCTCGCAGTGCTACGCGGAGGGTCCCGAGAGCCCGAAGTCGGACGCGTGCAGGGCGGCGGTCGCGGCGGACGGCACCCAGGCGCTCTACGACTGGAACGGCATCCGCATCGGCGACGCGAACGGACGGCACCAGGAGCTGATCCCGGACGGCAGGCTGTGCAGCGCCAACAACGACGAGTTCAAGGGGCTCGACCTGGCCCGCGCCGACTGGCCGGCGACCAGCGTGCGCAGCGGGTCGTACACCTTCAGGTACCGCGTGACCGCGCCGCACAAGGGCACCTTCACGGTGTACCTCACCAAGCCGGGCTACGACCCCGCGCAGCCGCTGGCCTGGGACGACCTGGACCTGTCGCACCCGGTCGCGACGGCCACCGACCCGGTCGCCTCGGGCGGCTTCTACACCTTCTCCGGCACGCTCCCCGAACGCTCCGGCAAGCAGCTCCTGTATGCGGTCTGGCAGCGCTCGGACAGCCCGGAGGCGTTCTACTCCTGCTCGGACGTGACGTTCGGCGGCGACTCGGGCGGCACGGTGAGCAGCCCGACCCCCGCTCCGAGCGCCTCCGCGCCCTCCGAGGAGCAGATCGAGGACGGCACCGACAAGTCGACGGTCGAACACCACGGGCACGGTGACGACGACGCCGGTACGTCGGCAGAGCCGGTGGCCGCCGAGACGGAGAGCGTCCCGGTCAACGACGTGAAGGCGGCGGGCACTTCGCAGCATCTCGCCGAGACCGGCGGTGACAGCGGTACGCCGTATCTCGCGATGGGCGGCGCCCTCACGCTCGCGGCCGGTGCGGCGATCCTGTTCGGCTCGGTGCGCCGGCGCGGGTGAACGGCGGTGGGCGGCACGGCCGTTGACCGAATGAACTCCGGGGCCTGACCGGCGGCTCAGGCCGGACAGGCCCCGGCGCGGTCAACTGAACGCCGACGCGCAGGTGGTGGCGGTAGCGTGGGCCGGGTCGAGGGCGTTGGCCACCTCGTGGAAGGCGATCCGGTCGAACAGCCCGATGGCCACGTGCTCGGAGAGGTCGAGCGGGCACAGATCCTGCAGCAGGACGTTGTGGACGCCGGATCCGCTGAGGAACTGGCTCTGGTACGGCGTCACGACCTCGTCGTACTTGGTGGCGAGGACCGTGTACTTGACGCCGGGGACGGTGTCGCCGCCCGCGTTCAGCTTGGTGAGGAAGGGGGAGCCGACGACCTGGTCGGCGAGGGCCGGGGTGTGGGTGGTGAGCAGGTCCTGGATACCCGGGAAGTACGGCAGCAGGTTGGTGATGCCGGACAGGGTGGTGCCGTGGTTGTCGGGGGCGATGCCGACGAGGGCGTTCACCTTGGCGGCTCCGCCGAGGAACTTGAGGTAGTAGCGGGGCATGAGGCCGCCCTGCGAGTGACCGACGAGGTCGGTCTCGGCGGCGCCGGTGGCGGCGAGCACCTTGTCGACGAAGGTCTTCAGCTGCTCCGCCGACTTGTCGATCGGGCCGAGGCCGTGGAAGAGGGGTACTCCGGACAGTTGGCCGTAGTCGAAGGAGAAGACGCAGTAGTCGCGGTTCTCCAGGTACGGGACGAGGGCCAGCCAGTTGTCGACGGAGTTCGCGAAGGTGCCGTGGACGAGGACGACGGGGCGGGGGTGGGCGGCGGAGGGCTTGCACGAGTAGTCGTTCCATCCGCTACTTGGGGCGGTGGCCGCCTGGGCGGCTCCGGCGGCGGGGACGACGGCGACCGCGGCGGTCAGGAGCAGGGCGGCGAGGGGTCTGAGCAGTCGTTTCCAGGGCAGCATCGGGTGATCTCCTTGCGGCTCAAGGGAGTTGCGATGGCTGTACGCCCTGTGACCCGGATCACGAGGATGCTGTTCAATTCGAAAGTTACGGACGAGTAGTGCAGTTGTGAAGTTACGCGTCAGTAAAAACTTCCAGTGGTAACCGCGCGGGATGCACCGGCTGATGAACCGTCACCAGATGGGCCTGATGGGGCCATGGGGAGCAACACGCCCCAACCGCTCACGCAGCGCGCGCACTTCACCCTCACCGAGCACGTCGGTCCACGCCCGCACCGCCTCCGCGGCGGCCTCCTCCGCCGCACGGGTGCAGGCCCACCCCCGCTCGGTCAGCACGACGAGCCGGGCCCGCGCGTCCCCGGGATGCGGCCGCCGCTCGGCGTACCCCTTGCGCACGATCTCCTCGACCAGCTGACTCGCGGCCTGCTTGGTCACCCCGAGATGACCGGCGAGCTCCGTGACCGTGGCCCCGTCCGGCGCGAGCCTGGTGAACGCGAAGCCCCAGGCGGGCCGCGCCTCGAACCCCCGGGCCACCACCCCGTCGTTGATGCGCTGGGTCAGGTCACCGGCGGCGGCGAGCAGGGCGGCGGCCAGGGCAAGGGCTTCGGAGTTCTGCACTCGGGCATTGAAACACTCTTGACGGATTGGTCAAGGAGCTTGACCATGGAGACATATAGTCAACCTGCTTGACCATCTATGACCCGGGGGTCCCGCATGCCCGTAGTCCGCTCGTCCGAGGCCGTCACCCATGAGATCCACGGCGCCCGTTTCGTCTCGTACGCCACTCCCCTCAGCGGCGCCAAGGAGCTCTGCGCCTGGCGCGGCGAGATCCCCGCGGGGACGAAGGCGCCGGCGCACACCGTCAACCGCGAGGAGATCTTCCATCTGCTCATCGGCGAACTCCTGATCACCCTCGACGGCGCCACCCACCGGATCACCGCGGGCGACACGGTGATCGTCAACCCCGGGGTGACCTTCGCCGTCGAGAACCCCACCGATCACACCGCCCTCACCTGGGTCACCACCTCCATCGGCCTGGAGGCGGAACTGGCCGACGGCACCCGCATCACTCCCCCGTGGGCCAACTGATCCCTACGCCGCCAGCGCCCCCGGCAGCACCGCCAGCGGTCCGAACCTCGCCCGGGCGCGGTCCGCGGCCTCCTCGATACGACGGAGTTTCTCGTCGGTGGGGTCGAAGGTGAGCTGGTGGGAAGCGTGTTCGGCGGGGTCGAGGCCCTCGGCGCGCAGGGCGATGGAGCGGACCCGAGCGCGCTGGAGACCCAACGCCTCGTACATGCCGTAGGCCGCCCTGGTGAGGGCCGCCGAGTGGGCGGTGGGTTCGCCGAGGGTGCGACTGCGGGTGGTCCCGGTGCGGTCGGCGTAGCGGACGGTGAGGGTCAGGGTGCGGCAGACCTTGTCGAGGGCGCGCAGCCGGGAGCCCAACTCCTCGGCCGCGGAGAGCAGCGCGCGGCGGTGCAGACCGGGGTCCAACTCGTCGCGGGTGAAGGGGCGTTCGGTGGCGAGGGAGCGAGAGACGCCGTTCGGGACGACCCGGCCGCGGTCGACGCCGTTCGCCTTCTCGTGCAGTTCGCGGCCGGTCTTGGCGCCGACCAGACGCTGGAGCGTGGACAGCGGGGCGGCGGCGACCCGGCCCAGGGTGTCGAGGCCGTACTCGCACAGGGTGCGGGCGGTCGCGGCGCCGACGCCGGGGAGCGCGGCGACGGGCCGGCCGGCGAGGAAGTCCGCCACCGCGCCCTCGGAAACCGAGCAGGTCACCCCGGGCCGGGCGTCCTTCAGCGCCATGCGGGCCAGCATCGGCCCGGGCCCGGCGCCGATCGCACAGTCGACGCCGTGCAGGGCGAGGGCGCGGACCCGGATCACCGAGGCCAGTTCGACGGCGTCCCGCTTGAAGTAGCGTTCGGCGCCCCGCAGATCGGCCAGCGCCCGGTCCGGCGGCAGCCCCTCGACGACCGGGGTGAACTCCTCGAGGAGGCCGAGCAGTTCGGGCAGGGCCGCCTCCCGCGTCGGCGGCAGCTGGAAACGTACGCAGAGGATGGTCATCCCGCACTCCCCGGACTCTGGTGCCACAACTTCCTTACCTGTGAAGCCTCTTGACCCGCCGGTCGCAGATCGGCCCACGGATGCAGTTCGTATCCCGTCGGCATTTGGATTCGCCTGCCGCCGGTCGGATCGCCGGTCGCGTCACCGGCCCGCTCCGGCACCGGCTCGGCCAGCCGTGCCGCCACCGCGTCGAGGCCTTCCCCGTCCCGCAGTTCGACCAGTTCGGCGAGGTTCCAGGCGGCCGCGCCCACCACGCTGAGGCTGCGCGGGCCGCGCCGCTGCACCACCCCGCGCACCAGCAGCAGCCAGGAGTGGAAGACGGTGTGCGCGCAGGCGTCGTGGGAGTCGTCGAAGAAGGCGAGGTCGACCAGGCCGGTGCCGTCGTCCAGGGTGGTGAAGATGACCCGCTTGCCGGACCGGATCGGCGGGGTCTGGGTGGCCGCCTTGGCCCCCGCGACCAGCACGGCCTCGCCGTGCCGCGCCTCACGCAGCCGTCGCGCGCTGACCACGCCCAACTCCGTCAGGAACTCCCGGTGGTCGTCCATCAGATTGCGCGAGACGTCCATCGACAGCACTCCCAGCTCGGCGCTGAGCTTCTCCACGGAGGACAGGTCCGGCAGCCCGGCCGAGGCCGTTTTCCGCCCGCCGGACAGGGGGAGTTGGGCCCCACGGCCCGCGCGAGCGCCCCGGTGCAGCTCGGTCAGGTGCAGTTGCAGATCACGCCGGTTGGCACCGAAGGCGTCCAACGCGCCGACCTGGGCCAGCCTTTGGGCCACCGGGCGACTGGGCCGCCCCCGCTCCCAGAAGTCCAGCAGCGAGGCGTACGGCTGACCCTCGGCGATCCGCGCCGCCTCGGCCTCGCTGATGCCGTGCACGTCGGACAGGGCCAGTCGCAGTCCCCACATCGAAGGGGATCCAGACGGGGATTCAGACACCAGTTCGATCCGATGTGCGACCCCCGACTTGTTCACGTCCAACGGCAGGATCGGCACCCCGCGCCGCCGCGCGTCCGCCAGCAGCAGCCGCTTCGGATACATCCCGGGGTCGTGGGTGAGCAGCCCGGCGTAGAAGGCCGCCGGGTGATGCGCCTTCAGCCACGCCGACTGGTACGTGGGTACGGCGAAGGCGACAGCGTGCGCCTTGCAGAAGCCGTACGACCCGAAGGCCTCGACGATCTCCCAGGTCCGCTGAATCGTTTCCGCGCTGTATCCGTTCGCCGCCGCGTGCTGCGCGAACCAGAACCGGATCCGCCCCTGCGACTCCGGGTCGGACAGCCCGCGCCGTACCCGGTCCGCCTCACCGCGCCCGCACCCGGTCATGATGTCGACGATGTCGATGATCTGCTCGTGGAAGACGACGACCCCGTACGTCTCCTCCAACGGCCGCTCCAGATCCCGGTGCGGATACCGCACGGGCGCCCGACCGTGCCGTGCCTCGATGAACGGTCGCACCATGTCGGCGGCGACCGGTCCCGGCCGGAAGAGGGAGATGTCGACGACGAGATCGTGAAAGGTGGCCGGCTGGAGCCGCCCGACCAGATCCCGCTGTCCCGGCGACTCGATCTGGAAGCACCCCAACGTCTCGGTGGACCGGATGAGTTGGTACGTCGCCGGGTCGCCCGGCGGTACGGCGTCCAGGTCGACCCGCTCCCCCGTCGCCCGCTCCACCTCCGCGACCGCGTGCGCCATCGCCGACTGCATCCGCACGCCCAGCACATCGAGCTTGAGCAGCCCGAGATCCTCGACGTCCTCCTTGTCGAACTGCGACATGGGAAACCCCTCGCCGCTGGTCGGCACGACCGGTGTACGGCGGAGCAGGGACGCGTCGGAGAGCAGCACCCCGCACGGATGCATGGCGATCCCCCGGGGAAGGGCGTCGAGGGCCTCGACCAGCTCCCACAGCCGGCCGTACCGCTGCTTCTCCTCCGCGAGTGCCTTGAGTTCGGGCAGTTCCTCCAGCGCCGCGCGGGCGTCCCGCGCCCGGATGTGCGGGAAGGACTTGGCGATGCGGTCGATGTCGGCGGGGTTCATGGACAGGGCGGCCCCCACGTCCCGGATCGCGTGCCGCACCCGGTATGTCTCCGGCATCGCGACGGTGGCGACCCGGTCGGTGCCGAACCGCCCGATGATCGCCCGGTAGACCTCGAGGCGGCGCGCGGACTCCACGTCGATGTCGATGTCGGGCAGGACGAGCCGCCGGGTGGACAGGAACCGCTCCATCAGCAGCCCGTGCTCGACGGGATCGGCGTGGGCGATCCCGAGAAGGTGATTGACCAGGGAACCGGCACCGGAACCGCGTGCGGCGACCCGGATCCCCATGTCCCTTACGTCGTCGACGACCTGAGCGACCGTCAGGAAGTAGGAGGCGAAGCCGTGGTGGGCGATGATGTCCAGTTCCTCGTGCATCCGCTCCCAGTACGCGCGCCTGCCCGCGTATCCCTTCAACACCATCCCCGCCGCCGCCCGTGAGGCCAGTGCCCGCTGGGCGCCGCGCCGGCCCGCGCCGACGAGGTGCGGCTCGGGGAAGTGGACGGTGCCGATCCCGAGGTCGTCCTCGGGATCGACCAGGCACTCGGCGGCCGTCGCCTGTGTCTGCTCCAGCAGCCGGTGGGCGGTGTCGCGCCGGAAGCCCGCGGCCTCGACGATCCGCTCGGCACCCGCCAGCATGGCATCCGCGTCCTTGAGCCAGGCCTCGCCGGAGTCCAGTTCCTTGACAGCACCGACCGGGACGAGGCGGCGGGCGGAGTCCAGGACGTCGGCGACCGGGCCCAGGCCGGGGTCGGCGTACCGTACGGCGTTGCTGAGCACGGGACGGACCCGCTGCTCGGCGGCGAATCCGACCGTACGGGCGGCCAGCCGCAGGGAGCCCGGTCCGGTGCCCTTGCGTCCGTGCCAGACGGCTTCGAGGCGCAGGGCGTCACCGTAGGTCTCCCGCCAGGGGACGAGCAGCCGGGCGGCCCGGTCGGGGCGGCCGGCGGCGAGGGCCCGGCCGACATCGGAGGCGGGGCCGAGCAGCACGGTCAGCCCGTCCCCCCGGTTCTCGGCCCGGGGCACCAGTGGCGTGTCCCGTTCACCCTTGTCGGCGTGCGCCGCCGTGACGAGCCGGCACAGGTCGGCCCAGCCGCGGGCGCCGTCCCGGGCGAGAAAGGTGACCCGGGGAGCCGACTCGTCGACGAAGGCACCGCCGCGCACGGGAGCGCGGCGCCGCTCCTGCCGTACGGGCTCGGCCTCCGCCACGGCCAGCTCCGCCCCGAACAACGGCCGCACCCCCGCCTTCGCACAGGCCTTGGCGAACCGGACCGTACCCGCGAGGGTGTCGCGGTCGGTGAGGGCGAGGGCGTCCATCCCCCGCTCCGAGGCACGCTCGGCGAGGCGCTCCGGGTGCGAGGCGCCGTAGCGCAGGGAGAACCCGGAGACGGTGTGCAGATGAGTGAAGCCAGGCATCCGCACCTCCCGCTGTCGAACGTCAGTTCCCTATCGCCTCACCTCCACCATAGACCAAAAACCGAACATGTGTACGACAGCGTTCGAGCCGCCCCCCACCTGGGAAAACGAGCTATTCGGACCCGGATGTGTCGGTCTCGGCGGATTCCTCGGCGGGGTGCTCGGCCGCGACCGTCGACCGGGTGCCGGCGGCCGTCGCGCGCTGCGCGGTCTCCAGGGCGTCAGACGCCGTTTGATGTCGCGGAGCTCGGTGAGGAGGGTGTCGGGGCGGTTGATCCTGGTCACGGGGAACTCCTCCGGTTCATGGGATGTCGATGGCGGGGGTGACGGTCAGCTGGACCTGCTCCTCGCCCGCGTCGTTGCCCGGGGTGACCTCGATCCCGGTGATCCGTACACCGAACCGGGTGCCCTCGGGAAAGAACAAGTCCTTGATCACCACGAGGGCGTCGACGGTGCGCGGTCTCGGCATCCCGCAGGGACTGCTGCAGCACCACCGCGGAGACCTCGCCCAACCAGGACCGTTCCGCTGTCCGCTTGGCCTCGGTGATCAGCCGCATGGAAAGCTCGCCGATCTTCGGGAATGTCCCGCCCGCCACGCGGGCGCACTCGCGGGCGCGGACCGTGTCGTTGAACACCACACGGGCACACCCGAACGCCTTCGCCGACGCGGTCTGCTGGTTGATGTCCGGGTACAGGCGGAAGCTGTACCGAAGCTGCATGACGATCACATCAGGGACGTCGCACATGCGCCACCAGAGGGAACACAGGAACGAATCATCACCCCTGACTCCCTCGTCCCGCGCCGTCACTATCAGATGGTTGGCGGGCAGCAAGAAAGCCCCGCCCCCACACAGGGGACGGGACTTCACGCCCCGCCGAACCGTCGAAGCGTCAGCCGATCGACGCCCCGGTCGCCGACAACGCCTCCGTCACCGGCTGGAAGAACGTCTCCCCACCGGAGGTGCAGTCACCGCTGCCACCGGACGTCAGTCCGATCGCGCTGCTCCCCGAGAACAGCGACCCGCCGCTGTCCCCCGGCTCCGCGCACACATCGGCCTGGATCAGCCCGTTCACGATGTCACCGTTGCCGTAGTTCACCGTCGCGTCCAGACCGGTGACCTTCCCGGAGTGCACCTGGGTCGTGGACCCGCTCCGCGTCACCGACTGACCGACGGTCGCCGATGCCGCCCCGGTGATCGCCTGCGAGGACCCGTTGTAGAGGTTCACCTCGCTGGGATGGTCGACCTCGGCCGTGTACTTCACCAGCCCGAAGTCGTTGTCCGGGAAGCTCGACACCTCATTGATGCCGATCTTGTTCCCGCTGGAGTCCGACCACGTCGAGATCGCCTCGGTGCAGTGCCCGGCGGTGAGGAAGTGCGGCTGTCCGCCCTTGACCACGTTGAACCCGAGCGAGCACCGGCCACCGGACCCGCTGATCGCGTCACCGCCGGCGACGAAGGGCTTGAACTCCCCCTCTGTGCGCTGGAGTTCGGCCACCGATCCCAGTCCGTCGACCACCTTGGTGAGCTTGGTCCACTCGGCGGCGGAGACCGTGCGGTCGGCCGTGACGACGACCTTGTTGGTGGTGGGGTCGGTCACCCAGGACGTCCCCGGGACGGTCGCGTCGTCGGCGAGCGCCGTACGCGCGTTCTTCAGCTCGACGAGGGAGTTCGAGACGACTCTGGCCGTGGCCCCGGCCGCCGAGACGGTCCGCGCCGCGTCCTCGTCGAGCACGTTCACCACGAGGCTCTTGGTCTTCGCGTCGTAGAACGTTCCCGCCGCGTCCGCGCCGAGTTCGGTCCCGAGCGTCGAGGCGAGCTTTCCGGCCGCGACGGCCGAGAGGGTCTTGACCTGGGGCGAGGCCGGCGTCTCGCTGGCGTTCGCAGTCTGCAAGGTGACTCCCGCGGCGACCAGCGCGGTGACGCCCGCACCTGCCACGACGATCCGCCGCCTGGGTATGCGTCGGTGCTGCAACTCGCGTCCTCCTGTGGGGGGCGACCCGGAGATTGTGGGGATCTCGCGGGCCGGAAGGCTGGTTGACGAGCCCTTACCCTTCCGAACCCCACAGGGAGCGCACAAGGGCGACTTCCGGACGCGCGTAGAACGCGGTTGCACGCCCCTGCATTTTGACAGTTCACGGTCAGCCCAGGCCGTTCACGCCGCAAACACTACGAGCGAGTAACACCTCATCAGCCCGTGAGGTCTAGTCCTGTCCTGAATTCAACCCCCCGGGGTCCGGATCCGGCAGGGACTCAAGAGGCGGACGTTGCTCCTGCACCGGTTGCTGCACAGACTGCTGCCCCGGCTGCTGCGGCGCCGGCGCCGCCCGCTCCAGGAACCGCAGCAGCTCGACCGGGAACGGCAGTACCAGCGTCGAGTTCTTCTCCGCCGCCACCGCCACCACCGTCTGAAGCAACCGCAGTTGCAGCGCGGCAGGCTGCTCGGACATCTCCTTGGCCGCCTCGGCCAGCTTCTTCGACGCCTGGAGCTCCGCGTCCGCGTTGATGACCCGCGCCCGCCGCTCCCGGTCCGCCTCGGCCTGCCGGGCCATGGACCGTTTCATGGTCTCGGGCAGGGAGACGTCCTTGATCTCGACCCGGTCGATCGTGACGCCCCACTCCACCGCCGGGCTGTCGATCATCAACTCCAGCCCCTGGTTGAGCTTTTCGCGGTTGGACAGCAGATCGTCCAGCTCGCTCTTGCCGATGATCGACCGCAGCGAGGTCTGCGCCATCTGCGCGACCGCGAACCGGTAGTCCTCGACCCGGACGATCGCCTCGGCCGGTGAGGTCACCTTGAAGTAGACGACGGCGTCCACCCGCACGGTGACGTTGTCCCGGGTGATGCCCTCCTGCCCGGGCACCGGCATGGTCACGATCTGCATGTTGACCTTCCGGAGCTTGTCCACGCCCGGAACGACCATCGTGAACCCAGGCCCGCGCACATCCGGCCGGAGCTTTCCGAGGCGGAAGACCACGCCCCGTTCGTACTGCTTGACGACCCGCGCGGCCGCCATCACGTACACCGCTCCGGCCGACACGAGCGCTACGCCCGCCGCCACCAGCTCCTCGACCATCGCGACCCCCAGGGTCAGAACCAGGCGCTCAAGGTGTGTACTTCGACGGTAACTCCGCGGTGTACACAAGGGGAGACGGAGGACACAGGTGGTCCACGGCATCAGGACGCGGGACGGCCGCCGGCTGACGGTCGAGGAGTACGGCGACCCGGACGGCAGCCCGGTGGTACTGCTGCACGACACCCCGGGCTGCCACTTCGGCGTCGTGCCCCGGGATGTCGTGACCGCGCACCCGCACATCCGGTTCATCGCCTACGACCGCCCCGGCTACGGCGACTCGGACCGGCTGCCGGGCCGCCGTGTGTCCGACGCCGCCCGGGACGTGGCGGAACTGGCCATGGCCCTGCGGCTCGGCCGTTTCTCGGTGCTCGGCCACGGCGGCGGCGCCCCGCACGCCCTGGCCTGTGCCGCGCTGCTGCCCTCCCGGGTACGGCGAGCCGCGGCACTGGCGTCCCCCGCGCCCCCGGACGCGAGGGACCTGAACTGGTTCGACGGCATGGCCGCGTCCCAGGTGGAGGAGTTCACCCGGGCGCTCACCGACCCGCTCGCCTTCGCCGAGCGCCGCGCCGCCCGTGCCGCCGACATCCGCCGCGACCCCGCCCAGTTGCTCGTCTCCCTCCGCGACGGGCTCACGGACTCCGACCGGCGGACCGTCTCCGCCCCGGCGGTCGGCGAGATGCTGCTGCGCACCTACCGGGAGGCGGTGCGCGGTTCGTCGTACGGCTGGCTCGACGACGACCTCGCCCTGCTCAGCGGCTGGGGCTTCGACCCGGCGGCCGTCACCCGGCCCGTCCTGCTGTGGCACGGGGACCAGGACAGGTTCTCCCCGGTCGGCCACTTCCGGTGGCTGGCGGACCGCGTCCCCCGGGTCCGGCCCGTCCTCCAGCGGGACACAGGCCGCTTCGGAGCCCTGGAGGCCCTGCCGGCCGTACTGGACTGGCTCTGCGCGCCACCGGAGCGGACCTCGTCGTGATCACGACGAGCCCCCGTACGGATGCGTACGGGGGCTCACCGGGTGCCGGCTGCGGTTCAGGCCGTAGCCGGGTCTAGAAGACGCTGACGCCGTAAGCGCTCAGGGCCTCGGTGACCGGCTGGAAGAAGGTCGTGCCGCCGGAGGAGCAGTTGCCGCTGCCGCCGGAGGTCAGACCGTAGGCGACACCGCTGTTGGAGTAGAGCGGGCCGCCGGAGTCGCCGGGCTCGGCGCAGACCGTGGTCTGGATCATGCCGTAGACGACGTCACCGCCGCCGTAGTTGACGGTCGCGTTCAGCGCGGTGACCCGGCCGCTGTGGATGCCGGTGGTGGAACCGCGGCGGTAGACCGTGGTGCCCACGCTCGGGGTGGCGGCGCTGGTGATGTCGACGCTGCCGACGGTGCCGGAGATCGACGAGGTCGGGTAGCTGCTGGAGTACTTGACGAGGCCGTAGTCGTTGGTCGGGAAGCTGGAGCCCGCCGTCGAACCGAGCGTGGTCGTGTGCCCGGAGTTCGACCACCAGGTGCCCGCGCCGTCGGTGCAGTGACCGGCGGTCAGGAAGTAGTAGGTGCTGCCGCTGCGGACGTTGAAGCCGAGGGAGCAGCGCCAGCTACTCGCATAGATGGCGTCGCCGCCGGAGATCAGCTTGTTGAACTTGCCCGGGGTCCGCTTGATCGTGAGCGCGTCGGCGTTGCTGCCCGCCTGCTCCTTGATCTTGGAGATCTCGGCCTGCGAGACCGTGCTGTCGACGGTGACGACCACACGGTTGGTCTTGCTGTCGACGGCCCAGGCGGTGCCCGGGATGTCGGCCTTGAGCACCGAACTGCTGGCGCTCTTGAGTTCGGCGGTGCTGAACGGGGTCGCAGCGGTCGCGTTCGCGCTGGGGACCGCGATCGCGGCCGCGGCCACGAGGCCGGTGGTACCGGCGATCAGCCGGGTCCGTCTCGTAATGCCACTGCGGGGGTTGGTGCGCCTGATCCTCACGTTTCGTTCCCTCCCAGGGGAAGTCGGGGGCCCGCGTGGGGTCGGGGCCCGTGAGGCGCAGTCAGCGGCCCGGTCGTCCGGTTTTCGGACAAGCCGTGCTCCTGACAAGCGCTGAGGGGGAGTATTCGGCCGAACGGACGGTCGGCGCAAGGGCGCCTTTCGGCCGTCAACCTTTGAAAGACCTTTGTGCTTCAGAGGGAACCGCCACGCCTCGGCTCGCGTCGCTCTCCCCCGCCACCGGCCGTCTTACGGCTGTCGGTGTCCGGCGCGGGCGGGCACGCGTACCGGAAACACACCTTCCGTCCCCGCTCGCCGGATCGCCGAAAACAGCCCATGGCGAGCCGCCCCGGAAAGCGGGCGGACAGACGCGTCCGTCCCGGCTCAGGACGCTCGCCCCGTCCCGGCGCACTGGGTGGCCGGTCTGCCGAGGCCCAGGTGCTCCCGGAGCGTGCTGCCCGGGTAGAAGGTGCGGAACAGTCCGCGGTGTTGGAGCAGCGACACCGTGCCGTTGACGAGCCGCTCCAGGTCGCGCAGCGGTTCGGCGGGGGTGAGGTGGAAGCCGTCGACGATGCCCTCGCCGTGCCAGGTGGCGATCAGTTCCGCGAGGTCGACGGGGCCACCCCGGTACAGCGGCCCCTGCGCGGTCTGACGTGGACCGCCTCCGCCGTGCCCCGGCGCGGCCGCGTGCTCCCCGTCGCCGAGGTCGACGAGGAGGCCGGCGAGGATCCGCGGTTCGTCGGGGCCGCGCCCGAACTCCGCTGCCAGCAAGCGGAGTTCGTCCCGTACGGCGGCGGCCTGCGCGGCACTCGCGGCGCGGACGAGGGCCACGTCGGCGTACCGGGCGGCGGTTCTGCGGGCGGGTCCGTCGGTGGCGTCGACCACCCGGACCGGGAGGCCCTGCGGGGGGCGCGGCACGATCGAGGGGGCCTTGGCGGAGAAGGGCGTGCCCGGGAAGCCGGCGTCCCGTGTCTCGGCACCGGCCGACGCGGGCGGCGCCGCCGATACGGCCACGAGGGTGTGGTCGGTGGCCGACACGTCCATCCACCAGCCGGCCCGGCCCGGGCTGACGCGGTCGAGGGCCGCGATGGCTGCCCGCACGTGGAAGGGGTCGCGGTGCGGGGGCGTGATGGTGGGCACCAGGCCGATCCGGCCCGTGGCGGACGCGACCCGGGACAGCACGTCGAGCGCGTCGGGGCCGGGCCGGGCGAAGGTGTCGTCCAGGGTCAGGAAGTCGAGCCCACCGCGTTCGGCGAGCCGGGCCGCCTCGATGTAGGGGAGCGCGTCGTACGCCGACGGATGGTCGAGGGCGGCGGCCAGGTGCACCAGGCCCCGGCCGTGCGAGGAAGCCATGTGGGGGAGTCCTTTCGGGGGAGAATCCGGCCCGCCGCGGCGGGAAGCAACCACGACCGCGCGGACCGGCGGCCATCTCGCTCACAGCACCTTGGAGAGAAACGCCCTGGTCCGCTCGTTGCGCGGAGCGTCCAGTACCTCGGCAGGCGGGCCCTGTTCGACGATCCGTCCGTCGTCCATGAACACGACGGTGTCGGCGACCTCGCGGGCGAAGCCGATCTCGTGCGTGACGACGATCATCGTGGTGCCCTGGTGCGCGAGGTCCTTGATGACGTCGAGGACCTCCCCCACGAGTTCGGGGTCGAGCGCCGAGGTCGGTTCGTCGAAGAGCAGCAGCCGGGGTTCCAGCGCCAACGCCCGTGCGATCGCGACCCGTTGCTGCTGCCCGCCGGAGAGCTGCCTGGGATAGGTGTCCGCCTTGTCGGCGAGTCCCACCCGGTCCAGGAGCCGCCGCGCCGCCTCGACGGCCTCCTTGCGCGGCCGCTTCAGCGCGGACACCGGGGCCTCGACGACGTTGTCCAGCACGGTCAGATGCGGGAACAGGTGGAAGTTCTGGAAGACGAAGCCGATCCGCGTGCGCTGTCGCAGCACCTCGCGCTCGGGCAGCTCGTACAGCTTGTCACCGGAGCGCCGGTATCCGACCAGCGCCCCGTCCACGCTGATCGTCCCCTTGTCCACCTTCTCCAGGTGGTTGACGGTGCGCAGCAGCGTCGACTTGCCGGAGCCGGACGGACCGAGGATCACGGTGACCTCTCCGGCGCGTACGGCCAGGTCGATGCCCTTGAGCACCTCCAGTGGGCCGAAGCTCTTGTGGACGGACCTGATGTCGACCATGACGGTCATCGGTGAACTTCCCTGCCTTCCAGGTGACTAGGCGGCCGCACGGACGGCGAGCTCGCCGAGGAACCGCAGCGCGGCCCGCGCGGTCGCGTCGTTCTGCCGGAACGCGGGCCCGCCGGTGCGCGGCCGGGTGAAGGCGCCGGGGGTACGTCCGTCGGTGTACGGCCCGAGCGCGAAGCGCCGGGGGTGCGGCCGACCGGACCGGTCCAGGAGCCGTCCGTCGGCACGGTCCACGCGCAGCAGCCCGTCCGGGCTCTCGGCGGCCCCCTCGGCGTACAGCTCGCGCAGCAGCGGGTCGAGGGCCCGCCGGACGGTCGGCTCGGGCAGCCGGGCCTCGACCAGCGCCCGCGCCTGGACCGAGTGGCCCGGCACGGTGGGGCTCGACGCCCGGAACACCCCGTCATCGGCGCGCACTTCCATGTCCGCCCCGACGAACCTGAGCACTCCGGCCCGGGACAGCGCGAGCAGTTGCCGCAGCCGGGGCCCGGGCGGCCCCGAGGCGAGGTAGCTGAAGAACCCGTGCCACCACCCGCCGATGTCCCCGAGCCGGACCAACTGCCCGTAGACGGAGAGCAGTCCGAGGAACACGGCCAGGTCCGGGCTGTACCGGGAGTCGTGCCGACGGCTCAGGTCGGCCTCGACGTACTCCCGCAGCCCGTCCTGGAACTCCTCGTGGGTCGCGTACCGCACGCCCTCCAGTGGCCGGTCGAGCCGGGCGAGGTCGAGCCGGTCGCGGGGATCGGGCACGGCGGAGGCCGCCAGGGTCTCCCGCTCGGAGGGACCGTCGGCTGCCGCGTACTTCTCCTCGAAGTCGGTCCAGGACATCGCGGTCCGCTCCGGATGCACGGTGAACAGCCGGTGGTAGTGGGCGAACCCGAGCTCCTTCTCCACCAGCGGCCACACGTCCCGCCGGAAGTCGAAGCCCTCCGGCCGGGCAAGCAGCCCGTCGATCTCGGCCGGGCCCAGGAAGCGGGGCAGCGGCAGCCGCTCACCGGTCCAGTCGTAGCCGATCTTCGAGTGGTACGGCACTCCGCGCCGCGATCCGACGAGGAGGACCGGCTCACGCCCGGACGGGACGTAGGTGTCCCCGTCGTACCGTCCGCCCCGGCCCTCGGTCAGCAGCGCCATCAGGTCGACGAAGGCGAGCCCGAACCCGCGGACCAGGACCGGTTCGCCGGGTGCGAGCGCGGACAGGTCGCTGTCGGCGGTGAAGTCGGGCGGCAGGTGGACGAGGCCGTGGGTGCGGGCGTACGCCGCCAGGTCCCGCTGATCCTCGTCCAGTTCGGCGTCGAGGTGGCCCAGGCTGAGGACGACCAGGTCGGCGAGGAGCGGGCGCGGACGGCCCTCCAGCCAGACCTGCTGACGTCCCTCGGGCGCTCCGCTCACCCGCAGGGCACGTCGGGGATGGTGGTGGACGGACACGGACGGCGGCAGCGCGGCCACCGCCTGCTCGTGCACCCAGCGCAGATAGGCGCCCTGGAGCTGCCGGTCGGCGAAGGTGCGGCCGTCGATGCCGGCCCACTCGTGCAGGGTGGGGCCGGGGCGCACGGGCCCCTCCATCTCCACCGTCTCGTCGGTGAACATGGTGACGTCCTCGGCGTGCGAGTTCATCCACAGCAGCGGTGACTGCGCCTCGCGCCAGATGCGTCCGGCGCCGGGCGGGTGCGGATCGACCAGGTGCAGGTCGAGACCCGAACCGTCGTACAGCTCGGGCGCGTTGGCGGCGATCCGCTCGATGAGACCGGTCCCCCGCGGCCCGGCTCCGACGATCACCAGTGAGTGCCTCATCGGGTGCGCTCCGAACCGCGGGCGTAGTGCTTCTCCACGTAGTACTGGCCGACGCCGAGCACCGAGGTGACGACGGTGTACCAGACGGTGGCGACCATCAGCAGCGGGATGACCTGGTACGTGCGGTGGTAGACGAGCTGCACGGAGTAGAGCAGGTCCTGCACCGCGATCACGCTGACGATGGAGGTGCCCTTGAGGGTGCCGATCAGCATGTTCCCGGCCGGGGGCACGATGGAGCGCATCGCCTGTGGCAGCACGATCCGCCACCAGCGTCGCCACCGGCTCAGTCCGAGCGCCTGTGCCGCCTCGATCTGTCCGTGGTCGACGGACAGGATGCCGCCGCGCACGACCTCGGCGGCGTAGGCGGCCTCGTGCAGGGTCAGGCCGATGACCGCGACGGTGACCGGGCCGAGCAGGTCGACCGTCTTCACCCCGAGGATCTGCGGGTACAGCGCCCCGATGTTGAACCACAGCAGCAGCTGCACCAGGACCGGGATCGACCGGAACAGCCAGACGTATCCCCAACTCACGCTTCTGAGCACGGGGTTGGCGGACAGCCGGGCCGCCGCGAGCAGGGTGCCCAGCGCGAAGCCGAGCACCATGACGACCGCGGTCAGCCAGAGCGTGAGCCACAGTCCGCGCAGCACCGCGTCCGAGGTGAAGTAGTCCGCGACGACGTCCCACTGGAACGCCCGGTTGCGCAGGACGGAGTTGACGGCCAGGCCCAGCAGCACGAGGACGGCGACGGCGGCCGTCCACTGGCCGAGGCGGCGCTGCGGGACGATGCGAAGGGAGTCCGCGTGTTCCGGTATGTCCGGTGCGGCGGGGGCTTTGGCGAGGGTGTCGGAGGACATGCGAGGGCTCCGTGGCAGCGAGTCGGTCGAACTCGGACGGGTGCCTTCACACGGATGCGGCCGAGCCCCTCAGCAGGGCCGCCCTTTGAGACTACGGGTGCGTTTCCGCCCGCTGTCAAGGCTGTCCATACTGTGAGCCGTACGTCTCAAGTCGGTTGACGGCAAACCGGATGCCTGTTCCACTTACCCCATGCATCCACAGCAGTGGCTGGTCAAGCGCTCCCACATCGACCTCGGTCGCGTGTGGTCCTCTTCCTGTTGAGCTGACCCACTGCGCGCCCTGACGCACAGGGCGCCTTTCGCGTTCTCCCCCTTCTTCGCGCTCTTCGCGCTCTTCACGTTCTTCGCCTTCACACGCGCCTTCCCCTCACCCAGCGCTTTCTCGCTCCCAGGAGACCGCTCCCCCATGCGCACACCTTCGCGCGCCCGAAACGGGCTCATCATCCCGTTCGCCCTCATCACGGCGGGCACTCTGCTGCTGACCGCGTGCGGCTCCGGCGCGGACGACACCGCTACGGCCTCCGCCGAGTCCGACGCCGTCCCCACCGCGGACGTGGTCTCCGCGATCGGGAAGGACGAGGCGGCGGCCCGGCTCCTGCCGCCCGGCACGAAGACCCTGACCCTCGCCGTCAGCGTCTCCGGCCAGCCGCCCGGCACCTCGATCCTGGACGACGGCAAGACCCTCGCCGGCCAGGACGTCGACTTCGCGAACGCGGTCGCCAAGGTCCTCGGCATCAGACTGAGGACCGAGCAGGCGAGCTTCGAGGCGATCCTGCCCGCCCTCGACAGCGGCAAGTACGACCTCGGCGTCGGCAACTTCGGCGTGACCGACGAGCGCCGCAGGACGATCGACTTCGTCACCTACATCAACGACGGCCAGGGTTTCGCCACCCGCGCCGACAGCAAGCTCACCAAGGTCACCGACCTGACCCAGCTGTGCGGCCTGAACGTGGCGACCGGCGCCGGCACGACGTTCGAGGCCACTCTCGAGGACAACAAGCACGTGTGCGACAAGCCGTACAAGGTGCAGACCTACAACGAGCAGGGCGCGATCTGGTCCTCACTGCAGCAGGGCCGCAGCGACGTCGTGATGTCCACGATCAACGGCCTGCGTTACGCGGTGGCCCATCAGCAGGGCGTGAAGTTCCTCAACGAGTACCACCGCCTGGACGTGGGCTTCGCCTTCAAGAAGGGCACACCGCTGACGAAGGCGTTCCAGGCAGCGGTGAACGACCTGATCGAGGACGGCACCTACGCCAGGATCCTGAAGAAGTGGGGGACGACGGGCTCGGCGATTTCCACGTCCCGGATCTCCCCTCCGGAAGGAAAAAATTCTTAGCGCACCGGACTGAGCCACCGTCAGATCCCAGCACCGGCACGGCGTTGAGCAGCGGGTTCCTCTCCCCGCCCCGTTCACCCGTACGCTCCAGCCCTCACCCATACGCCGCGAAGAATCATATTTCACTCACAGTCAGCAGCCGTATGGGATACGACCCTTGGGGTACCTGGGCTCTCGACGTATTCGCTGTGCACCAGTACCGTCACAAACCCCCCGCGCGGCGGCTATTCACTTGGCGCGCGATCCGCATCATGGATGACCATAGGGATACAGAAGCAAGAGAAACCGCTGTGAGAGGAGGCGTCCATGGGATCGGTGCGCAAGGCTAGTGCTTGGCTGGGCCTCGTTGACGACAACGATGACGAGCGTTACTACGACGACGACGGATACTCCGAAGGGACCGAGCCCGGGGAGGCCTGGGTCACCGACCCCCGGGTCAAGGTGGCCTCGGACGTCGCCGAGGAGAAGGGCCGTCGCATCGGCACGGTGACCCCGGACAGCTTCCGGGACGCCCGCGCCATCGGCGAACTGTTCCGCGACGGCGTTCCCGTCATCATGAACCTCACCGCGATGGAGGCCGGCGACGCCAAGCGCGTCGTGGACTTCGCGGCGGGGCTGATCTTCGGACTGCGCGGTTCCATCGAGCGTGTGTCCACCCGCGTGTTCCTGCTGACCCCCGCCAACACGGAGATCGTGAATGGCGATCCCGGCCAGCACCGCACGGACGGCTTCTTCAACCAGAGCTGAGGCAGGGCCGCTCACCGGCCCTGCCCCCAGCGGGGTTCACCGGAAGGCATCCAGCCCGGTGAGCGCCTTGCCGAGCACCAGCTGGTGCATCTCGACGGTGCCCTCGTACGTCAGCACCGACTCGAGGTTCGTCGCGTGCCGCATCACGGGGTATTCGAGGGAGATCCCGTTGGCCCCGAGGATCGTCCGCGCCGTACGGCAGATCTCGATGGCCTCGCGGACGTTGTTGAGCTTGCCGAAGCTGACCTGCTCGGGACGCAGGCGGCCGGCGTCCATGCGCCGCCCCAGATGATGGGCGAGCAGAATCCCCTTGTGCAGTTCGACCGCCATGTCGGCGAGTTTGGCCTGGGTGAGCTGGAAGCCCCCGATCGGCCGCCCGAACTGCTCCCGCGTCTTCGCGTAGTCCACGGCGGTCTCGAAACACGACCGCGCCGCCCCCATCGCGCCCCACACGATCCCGTACCGGGCGTGCGAGAGACAGCTCAGCGGCCCCTTCAGTCCCACGACCTCCGGCAGCACCGCGTCGGCGGGCAGCCGTACGTCGTCGAGGATCAACTCACTGGTGACGCTGGCCCGCAGCGACCACTTGTGCTTGATCTCCGGCGCCGAGAAACCCGGCGCGTCGGTCGGCACCACGAACCCGCGGATCCCGTCGTCGGTCTGCGCCCACACCACGGCGACCCCGGCGACCGACCCGTTGGTGATCCACATCTTGCGCCCGTTCAGGACCCAGTCCGTGCCGTCCTTCTTGGCGTACGTCCGCATGGCACCGGGGTCGGAGCCGTGATCGGGTTCGGTGAGCCCGAAGCAGCCGATCACCTCGCCGGCGGCCATGCGCGGCAGCCAGGTCTGCTTCTGCTCCTCGCTGCCGAAGCGGTGGATCGCGTACATGGCGAGCGAGCCCTGCACCGAGACGAGGGACCGGATCCCGGAGTCGGCGGCCTCCAGCTCCAGACAGGCGAGCCCGTACTGCACGGCGGAGGCGCCGGCGCACCCGTATCCGCTGAGCGACATCCCGAGGGCGCCGATCCGGCCGAGTTCCCGGGCGAGTTCCCTGATCCCCGGCAGCTCGCCCTTCTCGTACCAGTCGGCGACATGGGGCAGGACGCGGTCGGCGGCCCAGGTCCGCACGGTCTCGCGGATCGCCAGGTCCTCCGGTTCCAGGAGGTCGTCGATGCCGAGGAGGTCGGCGGGGTCGAACGGGGGCATGGCACATCCTCCGGAAGAAGGGGTCCAGCGGGCGGGCGACGGGAAACAGCGGGTGGCGGTTGGGCGGTGACTGGGCGGTGACAGAAACTAGCACCGCTAATTTAGCTCTGTCGCCGACGTTACAGCGCGCCGTGCCGCACATCCAGACGCCGGTCAGGCGGAGACGCGCGACTCCGCGATGTCCCTGGGCGCCGGAAGCCCGACCGCCGCCGGGGCCTCACCGCACTGCATCGTGCGCGGCAGCCGCAGCGCCATCGCCGCGCCCAGCAGCAACAACCCCGCACTGACCAGCAAGGTCACATGCAGTCCGTGCACGAAGGAGTCCTGGGCGGCCCGGCGCAGGGCGACCCCGGCGGGTCCGCCGAGGCGTCCGGCGACCTCGTAGGCCTCGCCCAGGGAGTGCCCGGCCGACCTGGACGCCGAGTCCGGGACACCGGGCACACCCGACAGGCCGGGCGTGTACGCCGCGTTCATCACGCTGCCGAGCAGCGCGATCCCGATGCCCGCCCCGAGCTGGTACGAGGTCTCGCCGATCGCCGCGGCCCCGCCCGCCTGCTCCGGCGGGGCCTCGCTGAGCATCGACTCGTACGCCCCGAAGAGCGTCGCCTCCAGACCGAACCCGAGCAGCACGAACCCGAACACCAACAGGCCCGTGTTGTCCGCGTCGCCCATCGCGGTGAGCAGCAGCACGGCCACCGCCGTGAGGCAGAACCCGGCACTCACCATCAGGCGCGGCCCGAACCGCCGCAGCAGACGCGCCCCGGCCAGCCCCGCCGCCATCGCGGCGATCGTCAGCGGCAGCAACCGCAGACCGGTTTCCAGCGGGGACAGGCCGAGAACCAACTGGAGGTACTGGGCCGCGATCAGTTCGAGTCCGACCAGAGCGAGCATCGCCAGGACGATGCAGCCGACCGAGGTGCTGAACGCCGGACGCGCGAACATCCGCAGGTCCACCAAGGGATGCGCGAGCCGCCGCTGCCGCCGTACGAAGAGGAAGAGCAGCGCCGCGCCCACGACCAGCGGGATCGCGGTGAACACGTCGAGCTCTCCACCGCCGAGCCGCTTCACGCCGAGCACGAGGGCGAACAGGCCGCCCGCGGCCATCAGGGCGCCCACGACGTCCCAGGGACCGTCCGCGCTGCCCTTGGACTCGGGCAGCAGAAGGCGGCCCACCGGCAGGCTGACCAGCATCAACGGGATGTTGATGAGGAAGACCGAGCCCCACCAGAAGTGCTCCAGGAGGAAGCCGCCGAGCAGCGGTCCGACCGCGGCACCGACCGCGGCGACGGCGCTCCAGATGCCGATCGCGAGCGCCCGCTCACGCCGGTCTGGGAAGACCTGGCGGAGGATCGACAGCGTCGCGGGCATGATCATCGCGCCGCCGACGCCGAGCAGCGCCCGCGCGAGGATCAGCACCTGGGCGGTGTCCGCGACGGCGGCGACACCGGAGGCGACGCCGAAGAGGGCGTAGCCGAGGAGGAGGACTCTTCTGCGGCCCACGCGGTCGCCGAGCGTGCCGAAGAGGATCAGCAGCGAGGCGCAGACGAGCGGATAGACGTCGACGATCCAGAGCAGTTGTATCGCGCCGGGCTTGAGGTCCTCGGTGACGGCGGGTACCGCCACGTGCAGCACGGTCGCGTCGAGGGCGACCAGGAGCAGGCTCGTGCAGAGGACCACGAGGACGACCCAGCGGTTTGCACCGGCCCCGGCCGCCCGACGGCGCAGCAACGCGGCGGCCGTGGTCGTCCCGGACATGTACGTACCTCCCAGAAGTTCCCTGGCGTTCGGCGGGCACACGGGGTGGGGATCCCCATGATCTCGGCCGGAGAGGAGCGGTGGTCTCCGGCCCGCGCAGCGAACGGCGGGTGACACGTCAGCGTACGCGAGTTCGCGCGTCGGCCCAGTGGCGGACCTCTCAGACTTCCGGCAGAACACGTGTGGCGTACGCCACTTTCACCGTCTGTCGCCACGCCCCGGCGGGTTGCTTCGGCGACCGGTCGATAATCGGACCCGTGACCGATCTTGGAACGCGCACCGAACCGGCCCTGCGCCGAGCCGCCCCGGCGCTGCTCGGCTACGCGGCCGTACGCGCCCTGGGCCTCCTCACGCTGGCCCTGTGGAGCGGGGCGCGCGACAAGAGCGCGTACACCCTCCTGACCGCCCGCTGGGACGCCCTCTGGTACACGAGGGTCGCCGAACTCGGTTACGGCTACGAGGTGCGGCTGCCGAACGGCGACGTGCACTCGAACCTGGCGTTCTTCCCGCTCCTGCCCTGGCTGGAGCGGCTGCTGTCCGCGGTGACCCCGCTGTCGTACGCCGACGCGGGCTTCGCGGTGGCCCTGCTCGCCTCCCTGGCCGCGGCCTGGGGCGTCTTCGCGGTGACGGATCTTGTGTACGGCCGCCGGGCCGGCGTCTGCGCGGTCCTGCTGTGGGCCGTCCTTCCCGTCGGAATCGTCCAGTCGATGGCGTACAGCGAGTCGCTGTTCACGGCTCTGGCGGCCTGGTCGCTGTACGCGGTGCTGACCGGCCGCTGGGTGACGGCGGGCCTCCTGGCCTCGCTGGCGGGCCTGACCCGCCCGGTGGGCCTGGCGGTGGTCGCGGCGGTGTGGGTGGCGGGAATCGCGGCGCACCTCGGCGACCGCCGAAACCGGACCCGAGCGCAGGGCGCCTCCGGTATCACCGCGCCGGCCCTGCGGGGGCCCGCATCGACTCCGCGCCGGGGCGCCGCCGAGCACACCCGGCACTTCGCGGGTCACCTGAAGCTCGACGAGGGGATCGCCCCGAATGCGGCGGAGACGGACCCGGCCGCACCAGGAACCGGTCCACGCGGGAACAGCCCGTCCGCATCGGGAGCGGACACGCCCAGAACCGATCCGGCGGCACCCGGTGCGTCCTCGTCCCTCGACACCCCCGGCACACCCGAACGCACCCCAGTCCTCCAGGCCCCCGGCAACCCCGCCGACAGCTCTTTCGAGCGGAGCCGAAGCGCGGCCGGGGCGAGCGGCGCCCCCGACGCCGAATACGCCCCCATCGGCCGGACCCCGTCGTCCACGACCGAGCGCATCGCGGACGCGGACAGCGCGCCCGACCCGACACACGCCCCCGCCGTCGGCCCGCCACACACTCCCGATCCGGGCCCGTCACCCTCCGCCTCCGGCAGCGACCCCGCCGTCCCGTCCGGAGCGGGCTCCTCACCCGCCCCCGGATCCGCCCACACCCCCCGCCCCGGCCCCGCAACGGCCCCCGCCGACCACCCCGCCCCCCGCCGCGCCCTCGGCATGGCACTCGCCCCGCTCGGTACCGCCGCCTACGTCCTGTGGGTCGGTCACCGCACCGGGAAAGGGCCGCTCGGGTATCTCGACGTGCAGGCGGGCTGGCGGAACGGATTCGACGGCGGGTACGCCTTCGCCCGTTTCGTCGCCGACAAGTTCACGTCGTTCCCGTCGGCCCTGGCCGGGACCGGACTGATCGTCGGCGTCGGGCTGGTGGTGTGGCTGTACGTCGTCTGCGCACGGCAGGGCCAGCCGCTGCCCCTCCTGGTGTACTCCGGCGTCGTCACCGCGCTCGCCCTGTGCGCGTCGAGCTACTTCGGCTCGAAACCCCGCCTGCTGATGCCCGCCTTCCCCCTGCTGCTCCCCCTCGCCCTGGCCCTGGCCCGCTCGAGGACCCGCAGGTCAGCCGCGATCATCACGCTGATCGCCACCGCGTCCGCCCTGTACGGCGCCTTCTGGCTGAACGGTTCCGGTCCACCATGATCGACTCGGGAGCACCGATGAGCGCCCGAGAATTCCACCCCATGATTCGGTGAACGAATTCATAAGGGCCATAAAACCGTGAGCCGGAATGATCAAAACAATTGCGGAGCGCAGCCGCCGCCTTTGCGGAATCCCCGGAAATAGACACCCGGCTGAGAGGAATCCCACATCACATCGTCATCACAAAGCCGCTGATTCGCCAGGGATCAGAGCTCACTCGCTGTAACGTCGATTGGGTGCGTACCGAACGAAACCCCACCCGTCTGGACCGGGTGTTCGCCAGGCTGGACCGTGAGCCGGAACGGCCGGCCCACCTCAGCGTGCCGCGGGCGAGCCGTCACCGGACCGTCCTCGCGATCGCCGCCCTGGCCTTCTACCTGGCGATCGTGTGGCTCGTGGTGACCACGTCGTGGCTGGTCCGCCTCGACTGGCAGGTCATGTTCTTCCGGCCGTACCAGCAGTGGGCGTCCATCCACTGGTTCGTCGACTACTACGTGGTGCTGGGCCAGCGCGGCCCCACCGCGGTGATGGTGGCGGCCTGGCTGGGCTGGCGTTCCTGGCGCCAGCACACCCTGCGCCCCCTGCTGACCCTGGGTGCCTCACTGCTGCTGCTGAACATCACGGTCGGCGCCGCCAAGTACGGCATGGGAAGGCTCGGACCGCACTACGCGACCGTGATCGGCTCGAACGAGATGGGCCTGGGCGGCGATATATTTCCCAGCGGCCACACCGCCAACGCCGTGGTGACCTGGGGAATCCTGGCGTATCTGGCCTCCACCCCGAGAGCCCGCCGCTGGCTGTCCGCGATCTCCGCGGTGACGTCGCTGGGCGTCGGCATGGCCACCGTCTACCTCGGTACGCACTGGCTGAGCGACGTCGTGCTGGGCTGGGTCGCGGGTCTGCTGATCCTGCTGGCGCTGCCCTGGTTCGAGCCGCTGATCGCCCGCACCGAGGCCTACGCCTTCGACCTGCGCGACCGCTGGCGGGCCCGCGGCGGCGCGAAGGCCCCGGCCCCGGTCACCCCCGTGGCGGCCCCCGCGCCCGCCCGACTCAAGCCGCTCACCGCCCCGCAGAACGAGACGGCGGCCCGCGAGGCCGCCGTTCCGGCGCGTGGTCCCAGGTCACCCCTCCATCTGGCGCCGGGCCCGCACACCACCCGTTCGGAGCGCACTCCGGTCACCCCGCTCGGCAGCCGCCGCCCGCCGCACCCGGACCGGATCGTGCGCGGCACGCCGTCCGCGGCCACCCGGCCGGTGGCCGGCGGCTGATCCGGCACCTCGCGGCCGACGGGGCCGGTACGCACCACCACCCCGGGCATGACGTGGGCCCCGGTTCCCTTCACGGAACCGGGGCCCACGTCATGCGGTTCAGCCCTTCCAGGCCCGCGCCACGCGGCCGTCCTTCACCTCGAAGTTCAGCCGGCCCGAGCGGTACTCCATCGTGATGATCGCCCCCGGCGGCAGCGACCGGACCGTCGACCAGCCCCGCTCACGCGCGGTCCGCTCGGCGGAGTCGGAGTCGAGGCCGACGTAGGTGTCCGGACTGTCCTGGGGTTCGGTGGGCGGTGTCGGAATGGGTGCCATACCGCCACGCTAGGCCCTGCCCGGCGGTCGCGGAAGTCCGGATCACGCACGCCTCCTGTCACGCTTCTGTCACAGGATGCCGCCACCCGTTTCCCTCGCGCTCCGTCACACGGACGGGCGTTTCCCCGGCCTTACCGCGGGTATTCGAACGTGATTTCCGTGCGTCGTACGACTTCTCCGAATGCCCTGTGAGAAGGCCTGTCCGAAAACCGGTCCGGCGCCCCTTTGCCGACCGATTCCGGACACGGCCTCACCAGCTGACGCCGCATAGGAAATACACGGTTCCGGCACAGAACCCCCTTACGCCCCCTGTCGCCGTGCACGGCGGCGCGAGCATCATGGCGTCAGCCGAGCGGAAGGGGCGAGCGATGGGGACGCAGACCGTGCAGGCGACGGCACGACCCGTCCGGACCAAGCGGCACGGGCGGCTGGTCGTGGACTGGCTGACCACCACCGACCACAAGAAGATCGGTCACCTCTATCTGATCACGTCATTCGTGTTCTTCCTGGTCGGCGGGGTCATGGCGCTGCTGATGCGCGCGGAACTCGCCCGGCCGGGGCTGCAGATCGTGGACAACCAGCAGTTCAACCAGTTGTTCACGATGCACGGCACGATCATGCTGCTGCTGTTCGCGACCCCGAGCTTCGCGGGCTTCGCCAATGAGCTGATGCCGCTGCAGATCGGCGCCCCGGACGTGGCGTTCCCGCGGCTGAACATGCTGTCGTACTGGTTCTTCCTGTTCGGCGGCCTGATCGTGCTGGGGTCGCTGCTGGTGCCGTCCGGCCCGGCCGCCTTCGGCTGGTTCGCCTACGCGCCGCTGAACAACTCCGCGCACTCCCCCGGCGTCGGCCCCGACCTGTGGATCATGGGTCTCGCGCTGGCCGGCTTCGGCACGATCCTCGGCGCGGTCAACTTCATCACCACGATCATCGGGATGCGCGCGCCCGGCATGACCATGTTCCGGATGCCGATCTTCACCTGGAACACGCTGTTCACGTCGATCCTGATCCTGCTGGCGTTCCCGGTGCTGGCGGCCGCGCTGCTGGTCCTGGAGGCCGACCGGCGCTTCGGCTCACAGGTCTTCGAGGCGGACAACGGCGGGGCGCTGCTGTGGCAACACCTGTTCTGGTTCTTCGGCCATCCCGAGGTGTACATCATCGCGCTGCCGTTCTTCGGCATCATCACGGAGATCATCCCGGTCTTCAGCCGCAAGCCGATCTTCGGCTATCTGACGCTGGTCGCGGCGACGATGTCGATCACCGGCCTGTCGATCGTGGTGTGGGCGCACCACATGTTCGTCACCGGCGCGGTGCTGCTGCCGTTCTTCTCCTTCATGAGTTTCCTGATCGCCGTGCCGACGGGAGTGAAGTTCTTCAACTGGACCGGGACGATGATCAAGGGCTCACTGTCCTTCGAGACGCCGATGCTGTGGGCGACGGGCTTCCTGGTGACATTCCTGTTCGGCGGCCTGACCGGGGTGCTGCTGGCCTCGCCGCCGCTGGACTTCCACGTCTCGGACACCTACTTCGTGGTGGCGCACTTCCACTACGTCGTGTTCGGCACGGTCGTCTTCGCGGTCTTCGGCGGGCTGTACTTCTGGTGGCCGAAGTTCACCGGGAAGATGCTCGACGAGCGGCTCGGCAAGATCCAGTTCTGGACGCTGTTCGTCGGCTTCCACACCACGTTCCTGGTCCAGCACTGGCTGGGTGCCGAGGGCATGCCCCGCCGGTACGCCGACTACCTCGCGGCGGACGGCTTCACGGCCCTGAACACCATCTCGACGATCGGCGCGTTCCTGCTCGGCGCCTCGACGCTGCCGTTCCTCTACAACGTCTGGAAGACCGCCAGGTACGGAGTGAAGGTGGACACGGACGACCCCTGGGGCTTCGGCCGCTCCCTGGAGTGGGCGACCTCCTGCCCGCCGCCGCGGCACAACTTCACGACGCTGCCCCGGATCCGCTCCGAGTCCCCGGCGTTCGACCTGCACCATCCGGAGTACGCGGCCCTGGCTCCGCAGCCCGAGCCGAAGAGCGAGCAAGCGAGCGGGCAAGCCGGCCGTGAGCCGTCCTGATCGCCTCGGTCAGCTCCGCAGGCTCCAGCACCTCGAACTCGAAGCCGGTCATCATCACGTGGATCACCATCACGTCGAGGCTCGAGGCCCCGGTGTGCAGGAGGCAGCTGTCGGGTCCCTCGGCCTCCAGCACCCCGGCGCTCGGTGAGATCCGCTCGGCGGCCTGTTCCTTGGGCACGAGCAGCCGTACGACCGCGTGCGAGGCGTACACGCGCGTGGAGACGCCTCGCGAGACGTAGGCGGCGAGATCCTCGGCGGGCGGGGTGCGGGGAGCGAACCGGGGGCCGTGCGGCGGCTTCGGGGTGATCCGGTCGACGCGGAAGGTCCGCCAGTCGTCGCGGTCCAGGTCCCAGGCGACCAGGTACCAGCGCCGCTCGCTGCACACCAGGCGGTGCGGTTCGACGGTACGGCGGCTGGCGGCGCCCCCGTGGTCGCTGTACTCGAAGCGCAGGCGCTCGGCGTCCCGGCAGAGGTTGGCGAGCTCGGTGAGGACGCCCGGGTCCACGGCGGAGGGCTGGGGGCCGCGCAGCATCGGCACGGTGAAGGCGTTCAGGGCGCCCACCCGGCGGCGCAGCCGGCCCGGCAGGACCTGCTCCAGCTTGGCGAGGGCCCGTACCGAGGTCTCGCCGATCCCCTCGATGCCCTGTCCTGCGGCGGTGCGCAGGCCGACGGCGACAGCGACGGCCTCGTCGTCGTCCAGGAGCAGCGGGGGCAGCTCGGCGCCCGCGCCCAGCTGGTAGCCGCCGCCGGTGCCGGGGCTGGCGTTGACGGGGTAGCCCAGCTCGCGCAGCCGGTCCACGTCCCGGCGCACGGTGCGCGAGGTGACGCCGAGGCGGTCGGCCAGGTCGGCGCCGGACCATTCGCGGTGGGCCTGCAGGAGCGAGAGCAGGCGCAGGAGTCGTGCCGAGGTCTCCAACATGGTGTCGAGTCTGCCAGCACTTGCGGACAGTAGCTGTCCGCAAGTCCTCCTAGCTTGGAGTCATGGCAGACAACAGCGCGACCGCAGAGAACCGTGACATCCGACCGTTCCGGATCGACATCCCCCAGGCGCAGCTCGACGATCTGCACACCCGCCTGGACCTCACCCGCTGGCCGGAGGAGCTCCCGGACGCCGGCTGGGAGTACGGCGCCTCGCTGCCGTATGTCCGGGATCTCGCCGCGTACTGGCGCGGTGCCTACGACTGGCGCAAGCACGAGGCCGCCCTCAACGAGCTCCCGCAGTTCGTCACCGGGATCGACGGCGCCCAGGTGCACTTCCTGCACATCCGCTCGTCCCGGCCGGACGCCCTCCCGCTGATCCTGACGCACGGCTGGCCGGGATCGGTCGTCGAGTTCCTCGGCGTGATCGGCTCGCTGAGCGAGGACTTCCATCTGGTGATCCCGTCCATCCCGGGCTTCGGGTTCTCCGGGCCGACGCGCGCCAAGGGCTGGAACGTCAACCGGGTCGCCCGCGCGTGGGCGGAGCTGATGCACAGGCTCGGCTACGAGCGCTACGGCGCCCAGGGCGGCGACCTCGGCGCGCTGATCTCCCCCGCGCTGGCCCGGGTCGCGCCCGAGTCCGTCGTCGGCGTCCATGTGAACGCGGCGTCGGTCGGCTTCATCCCGCTCGGCCCGGTCGACGAGGAGGCGCGCGAGGGGCTGACCGACCGCGAGCGGCGCAGCCTCGCGAGCATCGCCGAGTTCACCACGGACGGCTTCGGCTACAACGCCCTCCAGTCGACCCGCCCGCAGACCCTGTCCTACGCGCTCACCGACTCGCCGGTCGGCCAGCTGGCCTGGATCATGGAGAAGTTCCAGGCGTGGACGCACTCCTCGGCAGCGCTGCCGGAGGACGCGATCGACCGGGACACCCTGCTGACGAACGTGATGCTGTACTGGCTGACCGGTACCGCCGGTTCGGCGGCCCGCATGTACTACGAGAACAGCCATGTGCCGGACTGGTTCCCGACGGCGAGCTCCGGGGTGCCGACCGCGGTGGCCAACTTCGGCGAGGACGTGGCGATCCGCCGCTGGGCCGAGCAGGTCAACACCGTCGTCCGCTGGACGGAGTTCGACCGCGGCGGCCACTTCGCGGCCCTGGAGGTGCCCGATCTGCTGGCCGGTGACGTCAGGGAGTTCTTCGGCTCACTGCGGTGACGGGCGCGCGGTGACCGACACCGACAGATCGTTGTCCCGCGTGTAGTACGGCCCGGCCTCCACCGGGCCGTACACCGTCTCCACGCGTGCGCGTGGGTAGGTGAACACGGGCTTCTTGTCGGCGACGTCGTCGAGCAGCCGCGCGATCCGCACCCGCGGCCCGCTCTCGCCGTGCGGCCGCAGCCACAGGTCCCAGACCCCGGGCCCGAGTACCGCGTACCCGACCGAGAAGCCGAACCGTGCCTCGTCCACGGCGACGTCGATGCGGCGGGCGGGGCCCGGGGAGTGCCGGGAGCGCACCTCGGCGTGGGCGCCGGGGGCGAAGGCGGTGCCGTACAGCCGCCCGCGCACGCTCAGTCCGGCGCTGTCGACGCGCAGTTCGCCCGCCTCGGCGTGCGGGGCGCGCAGCCAGCTGCGGACGGTGAGGTCGCCCTGCCGGGTCGCGTAGGGGATGCGGACGGCGACGTGGCCGCGGGAGCCGCTCGGGGTGCGGGCGCCGAGCGCGCGCAGGTCGGTGGCGCCGGGCGCGAGGCGCAGCGGCTCGTCGTCGGCCACGCACGCGTACGCGTCCCAGCGGCCCTCGGGCAGGGCGACGGTGCTGGGCAGGGCGGCGCGCAACCGACCGGCCGCGGCCGGGGCCAGGGGCAGTCCCACTTCCTCGTGGCCGTCGCGCCGGCGCAGCACCAGATGGGCCGTACCGCTCGCCCCGCAGGCGGTGACGTCGAAGGTCAGTCCGCCCGCGGAGTCGGCGACACAGTCGGCGCGCAGTTGTACGCCCTGCCCGGCGGGCATGGTCCTCCCGTGGTTCATGGTGCTCTGTCAGACCCTCGGGCACCGCCCTTGGTTGCGTGCGTCCGGTGACTCACTGCTGATACGGCAATTGCGGAACGTCGAAGCACGTGCGGTCCATGTCGCCCTGGGAGACCCAGCCCCGGCCGTCCTGCCAGCGGGCCACCGAGAGACAGGTTCTGCGGGACTTCGGCGCCTCGGCCAGGCGCTCGAAGCGGACGGGGAGAAGCAGGCCGCCCGCGGTGTAGTCCTGGCTGTGGTTCATGAAGGCGTCGACGCACGCGCGCGTGACGCCTTGTGGCGTACACGACTTCGCGGCGTCCGTGAACCACTTCGCGGCCGCCCAGCCCTCCAACTGCCACTGGGAATGCTTCTTCAGGCTCCTGGTGGCGTCCCTGAACTCGCGCACGGCCGCATCGCCGACGTCCTCGAAGTTCCGGCTGGACCCGGTCGCCCACAGGGCGTTGCGGCAGCGCGGGGCCTCCTTGTAGTCGTCCTGGACGGTGGACGTCCAGTTCTGCACGTTGGTGACCTTGGCGGTGAGCTCGACGCCCGCCTTGTCCATCGCCTCGCACAGCTGCGCGTTGCCATGGCTGTCGACGGCGTCGAAGACCAGGTCGGCGCCCTGCTCCTTCAGGTCGGCCGCCACGGCACGGAAGTTGGGCAGCGCGAAGTCGACCTGCTCGGTGACGACCTTGTACCCCTCGGCCTTCAGACCCTGCTCGACGAGCCGGGCGTAGGCGGCGGACGCGGCCTGGTTGTACGACACGACAGCCGCCGTACGGGCCCCGTGCTCGCGCTTGAAGTAGCGGTAGACCTCGGTGCCGCCGTACTGCTTCCCGCCCCAGCCGGTCGTGCCGGACCGGGGCGCGAGGCTGCCGTAGATGCCGTAGAGGTGCGGCCAGGTGTCGTAGGCGGCGCCGATCGGCTGGCCGCCGATGTCGGGCACGCGCGCGTGGGAGACGCGGGAGGCGCCGGCGTAGTCGAGGGCGGTGGTGGCGACCAGGGCGACCACCTTGTCCTCGTCGATCAGCCGGTGCACACAGGTGTTGTTGCCGACCGCGCTGCCGCCGTCGTCGCACTCGCGCACCTCGATCCGGCGGCCGTCGAGGCCCCCGCGCGCGTTGAGGCGCTCGAAGTACGCCTTGGCGCCGTCGCGCGGGCCGGTGAAGGCGCTGCCGCCGACCGGGCTGGTCGCGCTGGTGACGATGCCGACCCGGATCGGGGTGCTGTCCTGGGCGGGGGTCGCCCGCTCCCGGTGCTCGAAGTCGCTCTCCGGCAGCCTGCTGCCGCACGCCGTGCCCACCGTGAGCAGCAGGACCGCGAGGGCGGCCTCAGCAGCCCGGGAGAGCCGACGCCGTGGCATTGCCGCTCAACTGGACCAGCGCGCACAGGGTGTTGACCGACACCTTCCAGGTGCCGTCCTGTTCGACCGCCGTTCCCGAGGCGTCGGGCAGGGCGGTGGCGCCGTTCAGCATGAGGGTGTACGTCACGTCGGCCGCGGTCTGTTCGGTGAACCCGACCTTCGTGACCTTCGCCTGCACCTGTCCGCCGCGCTGGTCCCCGCTGAAGGCCTGGAGCACCGGGCCCATCTCGTCGCCGTTCTCCAGGACGGCCTGTTTGTCCTTGGTGGAGGTCTTCGGGTCGAAGAACTTCTCCCAGTTCGTCTTGATCTCCCGCCGGGCGGCGGCCGCGTCGGCGGGGCCGCTCGGCGACGGGGCCGCCGACGGTGTGGTCCGCTCCACGGAAGGCGTCGGCGGCGCGCTCTCGCTGCCGCCGCCGCTGTCGTCGCTGCACGCCGTGAGGGCCGCGGCGAGGACGAACCCCACCGTCATCAGCCCCCGGCTGCCGTTCCCCCACGTGCGGTCGCTCCCGAGAACCATCTGGCTCACCACCGGGTGTCGGTCCGGGCCACGTGCGCCCGGTGCTTTCAGGGTCAGCTTCCAGAGGGCATAGTGCAAGCGATTGGCTTACATGGACAGGCATGCGACATGTGGGAGCCACAGATGCGGACAGCCCGACTACGGACCGTGCACCCCGTCCTGTGGACCGGCTGGGCCGCGCTCGCCGCGGGCGCCGTGCTGTGCGTCCTGGGCTGGTACGGCGTCTCGGGCGAGCGGTACGCCGAGCGGCAGCTGCCCTACCTCGCCTCCTGCACGGTGCCCGGCGCCGCGCTGATCGTCGCCGGGGCGGTGCTGCTCGCCCACGGCCGGGGCGCGCTCGCCGCCGCGCGCGTGGAGGAGCTGTACGGCCTCCTGGTCGCCGCCGAGCCCGCCGAGGCCGAGGAGTCCGCCGCGGCGGCCGGCGCGCCCCTGGCGGTCAGCGGGGATCTGCTGATGGTGCCGGGAGGCACCCTGTGGCATCGCGCGGACTGCCCGCTGGTCGCCGGGAAGGTGGGGTCGGTCCCGGTGGACGCCAAGCTCCTGGCGAGCGGCGAGCTGGGCCCCTGCCCGATCTGCGAGCCCGTCGAGGAAACCGACTGATGTCGTCGCTGACCTACGACCTCACCCTGGCCGGGTTGTCGGTCGGCAGCGCGGCCGCCCTCACCGGAGTCGGCCTGATCGTGACGTACCGCGCGACCGGGGTGCTGAACTTCGCGCACGGGGCGATCGCGATGGTGTGCGCGTTCGTGCTGCGGCAGTGCGTGGTGGAGTGGGGCTGGCCGCTGTGGGCCGGGGCGGTGGTGACCCTGCTGATCCTCGCGCCGGCCCTGGGTGTGCTGCTGGAGCGTTTCGTCTTCCGGCCGCTGTCCGTCCTGGGCGGCGATCCGGCCCAGACCCTGGTGGCCTCCATCGGCGTCTTCGTGCTGCTGGTGGGCGGGGCCGCGCTGCTGTGGGGCCAGGGCGCCCGGGACGACGCTCCGGAGCTGGTGTCGGCGGATCCCTGGGGGCAGTTGGCGGTCGTCCTGGTCCTGGCGGCCGGGGTGGGCGCGGTGATCCGCTGGACGCGCTTCGGACGGGAGCTGCGGGCCGTCGTGGACGACCGCGGGCTGGCCGTACTCGGCGGGATCGACGCCGACCGGGTGGCGGCGGCCGGCTGGGCGTTCGGGTCGTTCACGGCGGGCCTGACGGGTGTCCTGCTGGCCCCCTACGTCCGGCTGGACCCGTACGGGCTGCCCCTGCTCGTCATGGAGGTGGTGGCGGTCGCGGTGGCCGCGCGGATGCGCAGCCTGCCGGTGGCGGTGGTGGTGGCGCTGGCCATCGGGGTGGCCCAGAGCCAGCTGACCCGGCTGCACCCGTCGGGCCGGGGCGAGCCGTTGCTCCAGGCGGTGGGGGCGAACCTGTTCGTGGTGGCCCTGCTGATCGCTTCGTCGGTACTCCCCCGCATCGGCACCCGGGACGTGCTCCCGCGCACGGCCACCGCGCGCGTGCCCACGCCCCAGGGCGCGTGGATCGTCGCGGTGGTGCTGTTCCTGCTCCCGCTGGGCTTCGCGGGCTCGGACCTGCACACGTCGGTCCAGGTCCCGGCGCTGGGCGTGGTGCTGCTCTCCCTGGTGGTCGTGACGGGCAGGGGCGGCCAGATCTCCCTCGGGCAGGCGGCCTACGCGGGCCTGGGCGCCCTTTTCACGGCCCTGCTGGCGGCGGGCCGCTTCCCGGGCCTGCCCCGCCTGCCGGAACTGGCCGCGCTGGCGCTGGCGGTGGTCCTGGTGGCTCCCCTGGGCCTCCTGACCGGCTGGCCGGCGATCACCCGCCGGGGCCTGGCGCTGGCCCTGGCGACCTTCGCGGTCGGCGTCGGCGTGAGCCGCTTCGTCTTCGCCCAGCCGTACGCCACGTCCGGCCTGTCCCTGGACCGCCCCGAGGGCTTCGACGGCGACCGCGCCTACTACGTCCTGGAGCTGGTCCTGCTCGCGCTCGCCCTGCTGGCGGCCCACGCGCTACGCAGAGGCCGCACGGGCCGGGCCCTGGCCGCCCTGCGCGACCACGAGTCCGGCGCCTCGGCGGCAGGCGTCCGCGTCCCCGCCCTGAAGCTCCTCGCCTTCGTGGCGGGCGCCGCGTTGGCCGCCCTGGGCGGCGGCATGCTCGGCATGGGCCTGCGCGCCTTCGACCCCACCGCCTACGACCCCGTCCGCGGCCTCCTCTGGTTCGCCGCGGTGGTCGTCCTGGGCGCCGACAGCACCCTGGGCGCCCTGGGCGCGGCGGCCCTGCTGGTCGGCCTGGACGCGGGGGCACGGGGAGGGGTGGCGGCGGCGCTGATCGGAGTGCTGGCGGTCCTGGTGGGCCGCTTTCCCGGGGGGCCGTACGAGGCGGTGCGGGCGGTGGCGGGAAGACTGCGGCCGCCCCGGCCGACAGCCCTGACCCCGCTCGGAGCGCGGCTGAGACGGCGCCTGCGCCCACCTGGCCTCGCGCAGCCCCAGGCCCGGACTCCGACCCGGGCACCCGCACCCGCCCACCGACCCCGCGCGGTTGGTCCCGAAGGCCGGGCAGTCCTCACCACCCACGACCTCCAGGCCCGCTACGACGGTTTCACCGCCCTCGACGGAGTCGACCTCACCGTCCCACCCGGCCGGATCACCGCGATCATCGGCCCCAACGGCGCGGGCAAGAGCACCCTGTTCCACTGCCTGGCAGGCACGATCCGGCCCAGCCGAGGCCAAGTCCGCTACGGCGGCCGCAACATCACCCGTCTGTCGCCCCACGCCCGCACCCGCCTCGGCATCGCCCGCACCTTCCAACGACTCGCCGTGTTCCCGACGTTGACGGTGGCCGAGAACATCCAGGTGGGCGCGGAACAGGGCCATGTCCCGGACCCGGCCGCGGTGGACCGCGCTCTGAGGCTGTTCCAGCTGGACGGCCCCCTGCGCGACGCCCCCGCCGCCCGCCTCCCCACCGGCACCCTGCGTCGAGTGGAACTCGCCAGAGCCCTCGCCGGCTCCCCGGACGTCCTGCTCCTCGACGAACCCGCCGCCGGCCTGGACACCGCCGAGGTGAGCGCCCTGGCCCGCGTCCTCAGGGCCCTCGCGGCGGACGGCACCGCCCTCCTCGTGGTCGAGCACGACCTCGACCTGGTCGCCGGCCTCGCGGACGTCGTGCACGTGATGACCGCGGGCCGCGTCATCGCCTCCGGCCCCCCGGCCCGCGTACTGGAGACGCTCGAGGCCCGGGAGACCGCCGTATGACAGCCAGGACGGCCGTCTCCCTGCGCCACGCGCGCGTGCGCTACGGCCCGCTGGAGGCCCTGCACGGCGTCACCCTCACCGCCCCCGGCCCCGGCCTCACCGTCCTGCTGGGACGCAACGGCTCCGGCCGTACGACGGTCTTGCGCGCCCTGGCCGGGACGGTGCCGCTCGCCGACGGCAGCGTGGTGTGGGACGGCACCGACGTGACCCGCGTACCGGCGTACGAGCGGGCCCGGCGCGGTCTGTGCATGGTCCCCGAGCGCCGGGCGGTGTTCGGCTCCCTCACCGTGCGCGAGAACCTCGACCTCGCCGCTGCCACGCCCGACCCGGCCCTGGACGCCTACCCGGAACTGGCCCCGCTGCTCCCCCGTCGCGCCGGCACCCTCTCCGGCGGCGAGCAGCGCATGCTGGCCCTGTCCCGTGCCCTGCTGGCACGCGCGCGCGTGGTCCTCGTCGACGAGCCCGCACAGGGCATGTCCCCCACGGTCGCGGCCCGCACGTACGAGCTCCTCGCCGCACTGGACGCGTGCGTGGTCGTGGCCGAGCAACGGCTCCCGCCCGCGCTGCACAGCCGGACGGCGATCGTGTACGAACTGCGGCGCGGCGCGGTCGTGTTCAGCGGGGAGGCGGCGGAGCTGCGGCACAGGCGAGAGAAACGGTAATTTTCGGCCACCCATTTCATTCCGCGATTTCCTGATTTGTCGACCAGTGGTCATAGCGATCCATGACCCACTTCACGTAATCAACTTGCCTGGAACTAGCGGGAATTGACGGTGAGTGCGCGAATCCGCCCGACCTGTGCCCCTGCGCTGCGGTTGGTTCGATTCCTTTCGCCATGGGGCGTGACTCCCGCCACAGATCGCCCGTTGTCTCCTTCATGAGCCCGGGACCCGCCCGGTTCACGGGCCGGGAGCCACCCGGCCCCGCCACGCACCACTTCCCGAGGGAGCCACCCGTGCCGCGCATGCTCGACGTCAGCGACGAGGTACGCGCTGAGATCGGCGACGAAGAAGCCGACCGGCTGCTCGCCGGAGACAACGCCCCCGGCAGCTACGACTGCACGTCCTGCCGCACCCAGGGCGACTCCGAACAGGAGCGCACCAGCACCGTCCTGTTCATCGGCGACGAGACCGCCGTCCTGGCCTTCGCCCACGCCTCCTGCCTGCCCTCCCAGGTCGTCCAGGTCACCGAGGAGCAGCTCCAGGGCGCGGTGAAGTCCATCACCGGCGACACCGTCGACCTCGACCCGGACAAGGTCGTACCCGAGCAGGCCGTACTCGGTGTGACCAGCGGACTCGTCCTGATCGCCGGGGAGCTGCACCCGGCGCTGGTCGTGGAGCCGACCGGGCCGATCGCGCGGCCGGGCGCGACGGGAGGCGGCGACGACTTCCTGCCGCTGCTGATCGAGCAGGGCTTCATGCCGTTGACGTCGATCGAGTCGGTGCCGTCCGTGCTGCACGGGTGGTCGGTGCTGCTGGCGGTGGGGCAGCTGCACGCGGTGCTCCAGCCCTCGGCGAACGGCGGGCAGCCGGTGGCCTGGTGGCAGGCGCACCAGCCGCTCCAGGTGACGGAGAGCTGGCGGGCCGCCGCCAACAAGCACCAGCAGGTGCTGATGTTCGCCGCGCCGGTGGGCTCCATCGGACGGCAGCCTCGCGAGGACCTGCTGCGGGGCGCACTCGACAAGGCCGCGGCGAACGGCAAGTTGGTCGCGGCCGCCATGCCGCTCGCGGGGACGTGAGGACCGGCTGAAGGAGCACGTCGATCACGCCGGACCGCATCCCCGGGGTCCCGGTGTCGTTTGGACATACGTGCACCCATACGACGCTCCGCGCCGGTTTCCCGGCGGACCATCGGCCACGCCGATCTACGACGCGCTCTACTCCGAGTACGTCAAGACCTTCCGTTCGCTGCCGGGTGACCGCAGCGGCGAGGAGGAGCTGGGCTTCACCGCGTTCGGGAACACCCCGCACGCCTCCGGCTCGTTCAGCAGCTCGTACAGCGCCTACAGCGCGGGGGCGTTCAGCGCCCGCCAGCAGTCGCAGTGGCAGCGGGTGGGACACATCGGACAGCAGCAGACCGGGACGCAGCACACCGGGATGCAGCACGTCCCGGCGGCGCTGCCACCCGGCCCGCGCAGAGGGATCTGACACATGAGGAAGGGCGGCCCCCGTCGGGGCCGCCCTTCCTCATGTGTCCGTCACTGCCGGTACGTCACTTCTTCTTCGCGCCGCGCTTCTCGCGCACCCGCACCGAGATGTGGATCGGGGTGCCGTCGAAGCCGAACTCCTCGCGCAGCCGGCGCTCGATGAAGCGCCGGTAGCCCGCCTCGATGAACCCGGAGGCGAACAGCACGAACCGCGGCGGCTTGGTGCCGGCCTGGGTGCCGAAGAGGATGCGCGGCTGCTTGCCGCCCCGGATCGGGTGCGGGTGGGCGGCGACCAGCTCGCCGAGGAAGGCGTTCAGGCGGCCCGTCGGGACCCGTGTCTCCCAGCCCGCCAGCGCCGTCTCGATCGCGGGGACCAGCTTCTCCATGTGACGGCCGGTCTTCGCCGAGACGTTCACCCGCGGCGCCCAGGCGACCTGGCCGAGCTCGGTCTCGATCTCCCGCTCCAGGTAGTAGCGGCGCTCCTCGTCGAGGGTGTCCCACTTGTTGTAGGCGAGGACGATCGCGCGGCCCGCCTCGACGGCCATCGTGACGATCCGCTGGTCCTGCACCGAGATGGACTCGGAGCCGTCGATCAGGATGACCGCCACCTCGGCCTTCTCGACGGCGGCGGCGGTGCGCAGCGAGGCGTAGTAGTCGGCGCCCTGCTGGAGGTGGACCCGCTTGCGGATACCCGCGGTGTCGACGAACTTCCAGATGACACCGCCGAGTTCGATCAGCTCGTCGACCGGGTCGCGGGTGGTGCCGGCGATCTCGTTGACGACGACCCGCTCCTCGCCCGCCACCTTGTTCAGCAGCGAGGACTTGCCGACGTTCGGGCGGCCGATCAGCGCGATCCGGCGGGGGCCGCCGACTCCGGTGCCGAAGGTCTGCTCGGGCGCCTCCGGCAGCGCCTCCAGAACGGCGTCGAGCATGTCGCCGGTGCCCCGGCCGTGCAGCGCGGAGACGGGGTGCGGCTCACCGAGGCCCAGGGACCACAGGTACGCCGCGTCGGACTCGCCGCTCAGGCCGTCGACCTTGTTGGCCGCCAGCACGACCGGCTTGCCGGCCTTGCGCAGCAGCCGTACGACCGCCTCGTCGGTGTCGGTGGCACCCACCTTGGCGTCCACGACGAACACGACGGCGTCGGCGGCCTCGATCGCGTACTCGGCCTGCGCGGCCACGGAGGCGTCGATGCCGAGGACGTCCTGCTCCCAGCCGCCGGTGTCGACGACCTTGAAGCGGCGCCCCGCCCACTCGGCCTCGTAGGTGACGCGGTCGCGGGTGACGCCGGGCTTGTCCTCCACGACGGCCTCACGGCGCCCGATGATGCGGTTCACCAGAGTCGACTTGCCGACGTTCGGGCGCCCGACGACGGCGAGCACCGGCAGCGGGCCGTGGCCGGCCGCCTCGATGGCACCCTCGATGTCCTCGGGGTCGAAGCCCTCTTCCGCGGCGAGCTCCATGAACTCCGCGTACTCGGCATCGCCAAGCGCCCCGTGGTCGTGCTCCTCGCCCGAGCCCTCGGAGTGGATGTGGTCGTTCATGAAGTGCGTACCTCGTTCATCGTGGTGATCGGTGGACCGACGGCCCTTTCGCCGGATCGGTCCACTACTCAGTGTCGCCTAGCGCCCGGTCAGGCGCCTGGCGTTTTGCAGGTGGGTGCTGAGCTGCTTCTGGATGCGCTCGGTCGCCTCGTCGAGCGCCTTGCGGGTGCGCCGTCCGCTGCCGTCGCCCGCCTCGAAGGGGTCGCCGTAGACGACGTCGACGCGGCTGCGCAGTGGAGGCAGCCCCTTTATCAACCGTCCCGGCTTCTCGGAGCTTCCCAGAACCGCGACCGGGACGACCGGCGCACCGGTGCGCACCGCGAAGTACGCGAGCCCGGCCCGCAGGGAGGCGAAGTCGCCCTCGCCCCGGGTGCCCTCCGGGAAGATACCGAGGACCCCGCCGGTCTTGAGGACGTCGAGCGCCTGGGTGATCGCCCCGCGGTCGGCGCCCGAGCGGTCCACCTTGACCTGCCCGATGCCGATCAGGAAGGGGTCCAGCGGTCCGATGAACGCCTCCTTCTTGATCAGGAAGTGCGTCGGCCTGGGTGACACGCCCATGACCATCGGGCCGTCGAGGATGTTGGAGTGGTTCACGGCGAGGATCACGGGCCCGGTCGCGGGCATCCGCCAGGCGCCGAGCACCCGCGGCTTCCACAGCCCGTACATCAGCCCGACGCCGATGCGCCGGCCGACCTCGGCACCCTTCTCGGAAGGAACGGTCACTTCCCGGCCCGCTTCTCCTCGACGAGGGTGACGACGCACTCGATGACCTGCGCGAGGGTGAGCTCGGTGGTGTCCACCTCGACCGCGTCGTCCGCCTTGGCGAGCGGCGAGGTCTTCCGGCTGGAGTCGGCCGCGTCCCGCTTGATCAGGGCCTCACGGGTGGCGTGTACGTCGGCGCCCTTCAGCTCGCCGCTGCGGCGGGCCGCGCGGGCCTCCGGCGAGGCGGTGAGGAAGACCTTGAGGTCGGCGTCGGGCAGCACGGTCGTACCGATGTCCCGGCCCTCGACGACGATGCCCTTCTCCGCGGAGGTGGCGAGCGAGCGCTGCAGCTCGGTGATCCGGGCCCGCACCTCGGGTACGGCGCTCACGGCGCTGACCTTGGAGGTGACCTCCTGGCTCCGGATGGGACCGGCCACATCGGTTCCGTCGACCGTGATCGTCGGGTTCTGCGGATCGGTGCCCGAGACGATCTCCGCCTTGCCCGCCACGGCGGCGATCGCGGACGGGTCGTCGATGTCGATCCCGTTGGTCACCATCCACCAGGTGATCGCCCGGTACTGGGCCCCGGTGTCCAGGTAGCTCAGCCCCAGCTGCGCGGCGACAGCCTTCGAGGTGCTCGACTTACCCGTGCCGGAGGGGCCGTCGATGGCGACAATCACGGGCTGGGCGGCGCCGTTTTCCACGGGGGGACACCTTTCGGGTGCGGTCTGGCGAGTGGTGTGGGGGCGCGACTGTGCCCCGCACAAGGTTACTGGGTGCGCGTCACTCGTCCGGACGCGTGCCCGACCGACGCCGGCCGGGCGCTCCCGGCCCGTCCGCCCTACTGCCGGATGGCCCAGCCCCGCTCCCGCAGCGACGCCGACAGCACCGGTCCGGCCGACGGCTCCACCATCAGCTGCACCAGACCGGCCTGCTGGCCTGTCGCGTGCTCGATCCGCACGTCCTCGATGTTGACCCCGGCCCGCCCCGCGTCCGCGAAGATCCGGGCCAGCTGCCCCGGCTGGTCGTCGATGAGCACGGCCACGACCTCGTACACCCGAGGAGCGGACCCGTGCTTGCCGGGCACCCGCACCTGCCCGGCGTTCCCCCGCCGCAGCATGTCCTCGATCCCCGACGCGCCCTCGTCCCGCTTGGCCTCGTCGGCGGACTGGAGCGCCCGCAGCGCCCGCACCGTCTCCTCGAGGTCCCCGGCCACATCGGTGAGCAGATCGGCCACCGGCCCCGGATTCGCGGAGAGGATGTCGATCCACATGTCGGGGTCTGACGCGGCGATCCGGGTCACATCACGGATCCCCTGGCCACACAGCCGTACGGCGGCCTCCTCGGCGTGCTCGAGCCGCGCGGCGACCATGCTGGAGACCAGATGCGGCATGTGCGAGACGAGCGCCACGGCACGGTCGTGGGCGTCGGCGTCCATGACCACCGGCACCGCGCGGCAGTGCGAGACCAGCTCCAGTGCGAGGTTCAGCACCTCGGTGTCGGTGTCCCGGGTCGGGGTCAGCACCCAGGGCCGCCCCTCGAAGAGGTCCCCGGAGGCGGCCAGCGGCCCGGACTTCTCCCGCCCGGACATCGGATGCGTACCGATGTACGCGGAGAGGTCGAGTCCCAGCCCCTCCAGCTCCCGACGCGGCCCGCCCTTCACGCTGGCCACGTCGATGTACCCGCGGGCCACGCCCCGTCGCATGGCGTCGGCGAGCACCGCGGCCACGTGCGCGGGCGGCGCGGCGACGATCGCGAGGTCGACGGGCCCCTCCGGCACCTCGTCCGTGCCGGCGCCGAGCGCGGCGGCCGTGCGGGCCTGCTCGGGGTCGTGGTCGGCGAGATGGACGGTGACGCCCCGTCCCGCCAGTGCCAGCGCGGCGGACGTCCCGATGAGCCCGGTCCCGATGACGAGTGCGGTCCTCACTGGGCGATGTCCTTGCGCAGGGCGGCCGCGGCGCCGAGGTAGACGTGCGCGATGTCGGCGCGGGGCCGGTCGGACTCGATGTGGGCGAGCACCCGGACGACCCGGGGCATGGCACCCTCGATGTCCAGCTCCTGCGCGCAGATCAGCGGTACGTCGACGATGCCGAGCTTGCGGGCCGCGGCGGCCGGGAAGTCGCTGTGCAGGTCGGGCGTGGCCGTGAACCAGATGCTGATCAGGTCGTCGGCGGTCAGCTCGTTCCGCTCCATGATGGCGGTGAGCAGCGCCCCGACCTGCTCGTCCATGTGGCCGGCCTCGTCCTGTTCGAGTTGGACGGCGCCCCGGACCGCTCGTACCGCCACGGCATTGCTCCTCGCTGATGCTTGCTGATGTTGCTGATGCACAACCCGGCTCTTCGTACGACCAGCCTAGTCAGCCCGTGCGGCACGGGTGCGCGGCGCCCGCGTCCTGAGATGGCGTCCCGGACCGTGGCAATGTCACCCGAACGTCGCAGTTCCGCTACTTCGGGTGAAAACACACCCGTGCGCCCCTGGACTCGGGCCCCGGGGTCCGCTCTGATGGCAGGACACTCGCCTCGGGGGAGGCCCCTTACATGAAGCGTTCCGGACCGCTGCTGACACTGCTCGCGGGATTGCTGCTCGGCCTGTTCATGCTCTCGCTCAACGCCACCACGGGCGAGAAACCCACGTCGTCGTACGTCAAGCCGCCGGGCTCCGGGAAGTCGTCGCCCAGCACCAAGGCGTCACCGAGCACCGCACCGGCACAGACGTCCGCGCCGCCGAGCAAGTCCCCGACCCGGACCCCGGTGCCCGAGGGCGTCTACACGGGCCGTACCGACGACGACTCCTCCGCGGTCGCGATCACCGTGCGCGACGACAAGGCGATCGCGTACGTCTGCGACGGCCACAACGTCGAGTCGTGGCTCCGGGGCGACGTGAAGGACGACGGCAGCCTGCGGCTCACCGGCAAGGGCGGCGCGAGCCTGGAGGGCAGGGTGCAGGGCACCAAGGAGATCCGCGGCACGGCCGAGGTCGGCAACGGGAGCTACGCCTTCACCATCGGCAGGACGAAGAAGTCGTCCGGGCTCTACCGGGCGAACAGCACGGTGGCCGGCGCGAAGGTCGAAGGCGGCTGGATCGTCCTTCCGGACGGCGAACAGGTCGGCATCCTGAGGCGCGACGGCAAGCCCTCCCCGGCGCCGGAGATCGACCCGGAGACCGGTGCGGTGACGGTCGACGGACAGCGGCTCACAGCCCGCCCGGCAACCCCCTGACCCAGGGCCCTTAGGAGCCGATCATGACCGTCGACCCGAACGCGGCCACCCAGAGCTGGCCCTCGCCCGAACCCGAGCGCGGCCCCGGTGCGGCCCGCTATCTGATCCCGGCCCTGGTCGCCGCCGCGGTGGCGGTCGCCCTGGGCGCCTACGGCAAGGTCCACGACCCGACGGGCACGGCCTTCAACCTCGCCGGCTTCAGCAGCACCGGTGCGGTGAAGTCATGGCTCGCCACGGTCGCGTTCTTCTTCGCGCTCGTGCAGCTCGTCTCGGCCCTGATGGTGTACGGCAAGCTGCCGGGCCCGAGCTGGTCCGCCACCCTGCACCGCTGGTCCGGCCGAGCGGCGTTCCTCGTCGCGGTGCCGGTCGCCGTGCACTGCCTGTACGCGCTGGGCTTCCAGTCGTACGAATCACGCGTTCTGTGGCACTCCCTCTTCGGTTGCTTCTTCTTCGGTGTCTTCAGTGCCAAGATGCTGCTGCTCCGCTGGGAGCGACTTCCCGGATGGCTGCTGCCGATCGTCGGCGGGCTCGTCTTCACCGCGCTCACGATCCTCTGGCTGACGTCCGCCCTCTGGTTCTTCCGCACCTTCGGAGTCACGACATGACGCACAGCCCGACGCGGCGCACGGTCCTTCTCACGACGGGCGCGGCCGCGCTGACCGTCGGCTGCGGCGAGTACGGCAACGAGAACGGCGACTCCGGGTCCAGTTCGGTGCAGGCCGGCACCGAACTGGCGAAGACGAGCGAGATCCCGGTCGGCGGCGGGAAGATCTTCAAGGACGAGAAGGTGGTCGTCACCCAGCCGAAAAAGGGCGAGTTCAAGGCCTTCTCGGACATCTGCACCCACCAGGGCTGCCAGGTGACCAGCGTGTCCGACGGCACCATCAACTGCCCCTGCCACGGCAGCAAGTTCCACATCACGGACGGCTCGGTGGCCAACCCGCCGGCCGACAAGCCGCTGCCCGAGAAGCAGATCAAGGTCAGCGGCGACTCGATCCAGCTCGCCTAGCACGCAGAACGGCTCTAGGCGTCCCAGAGCGCGCCGAGCGTCACCAGTTCACTGCCGTACTCGATCCGGTCGGCCCATTCCACCGGCCAGGCGTCCGCTCCCAGATGGGCGCCCGCGAAGGCGCCCGTCAGGCAGGCGATCGAGTCGGAGTCGCCGGAGCTGCACGCGGCCCGCCGCAGGGCCGTCAGCGGCTCCTCGGGGAACTGGAGGAAGCACAACAACCCGGTGGCCAGGGCCTCTTCGGCGATCCAGCCCGCCCCGGTGGCCAGGCAGGGGTCCTCCTCCGGCGAGGCGGTGCGCACGGCGTGGTCGAGCCGGTCGAGGACTGCCAGGCACTCGTCCCAGCCGCGCGCGATGAACTGCCCCGGCGTCGGGTCCTGGCTCCTCGCCCACAGGTCGCCGAGCCAGCGCTCGTGGTACTGGCCCCGGTTCGCCAGGGCGTACGACCGCAGCAACCCGACGAGTTCGTCGGGCCCGGTGCCCAATGCGAGCAGCCGTACGGCACGCGCGGTGAGGTCGGACGCGGCGAGCCCCGTCGGGTGCCCGTGGGTGAGCGCGGCCTGCAACTGAGCGGCGCCCGCCCGCTGTTCGTCACTGAGCCCGGGGACGAGTCCGACGGGCGCGACGCGCATGTTGGCGCCGCAGCCCTTGGAGTTGATCTGGCTGGCCTCCTGCCAGGGCAGTTGCTCGTTCTTGAGCAGTGCGCAGGCCCGCAGACAGGTGTTCCCCGGCGCCCGGTTGTTCTCCGGCGACTGGTACCAGTCCACGAACTCCTCCCGCAGGGGCCGCGCCAGCCTCTTGGGCTCGACCACACCCCGGTCCATCGCCGTCCGCAGCCCCCTGCCCACCGCCAGCGTCATCTGCGTGTCGTCGCTGACGATCGCCGGGGTCCGCAGCTCCATCTCCCGCCACGGCCCGCACTTGGCGAGGATCGACGGCACGTCGTTGAACTCGGTCGGGAAACCGAGGGCGTCCCCGAGGGCGAGGCCGACGAGGGTGCCGGTGGCGGCGCGTTTGGTCAGGATCGTGGTCATGCGGGGCGTCCTTCCGGGGACGGGCGGAGGAGAGGGGGGTGCAGGGTGGTGGCCGGTCCCGCGCGGTAGAGCGCGGCCGGTTTGCCGCGGCCGCCGGTCAGCCGCGCGGCACCGGGGACGGCCTCGACGAAGCCGGGCGTGGCGAGCACCTTGCGGCGGAAGTTGGGCCGGTCGAGCGTGGTGCCCCACACGGTCTCGTACACCTGCTGGAGCTCCCCGAGGGTGAACTCGGGCGGGCAGAAGGCGGTGGCGAGGCAGGTGTACTCGAGCTTGGCGCCGACGCGTTCGTGGGCGTCGGCCAGGATGCGGTCGTGGTCGAAGGCGAGCGGTCCCGCCTTGTCGTACGCCACCCAGCGGGCCTCGGCCGCGTCGCTGCCGCCGTGCGGCTCGGGAGGGTCGGGCAGCAGCGCGGCGAAGGCGACGGAGACGACCCGCATCCGGGGGTCGCGGTCGGGCTCGCTGTAGGTCCGCAGCTGCTCCAGATGCAGCCCCGAGAGGTCCGACAGCCCGGTCTCCTCGGCGAGTTCACGCCGGGCCGCCGTCTCCGCGGACTCGTCCGGGTGCACGAACCCGCCGGGCAACGCCCAGTGTCCGGCGTACGGCTCCTGCCCCCGCTCCACGAGCAGCGCGTGCAGGGCGCCTTCGGCGACGGTGAGGACGGCGAGGTCGACGGTGACGGCGAAGGGTTCGTGGGCGTACTTGTCGTAGTCCACTCGCGCTCGCCCCCTTTATGGTCAGCCGACTAATAGTCGTTACGACTATAAAGAGACGCGAGGGTCTTCCACAAGTCCCTGGAAGTGCCGCCCCAGAAAGGCGAGAAGCCGCGTCTCAGGCCGCGCACCGGAAGGTACGGGGACCGGTTCGGCGAACCGCACACCCCGGTCCTCCTCCCCCACCACACGCTGGGCGACGGACAGGAGTTCTGCCGCGAGGCCCTCCGGAATGGGCCGCGACCGTCCGCAGGACCGGGCCACGTCCCACCCGTGGACGGTGATCTCGACAGCACCGACGGCGGCCATCACCCGTACGTCCAGCGGGCGTTCGCCCACCAGCACGCCCTCGGGCGGCCCGGCGGCCCAGGCGCCGAGCACGGCACACGCGCGTGTGCGGAAGCCGCAGACCCGGTCGGCCTGCGGGAGCAGTCCGATCCGCCCGCCGCTCAGCCCCTCGTACAGCGCGTCCAGCGAGTCGTCGAGATGTCCCAGCAGCTCGCCCAGATCCCACTCGGCGCACGGCGTACCCGTGCCGAGATCCACGCGCCGCGACGCCGCCACGCTCCCCAGCGCGTAGGCGAGCGAACGCTCCAACAACTCCCCCGCGCTCATGACAGCACCTCCGCCAGGTCGCCGCAGCAGCCGCTCAGCGGCCTCGCAGACGCCTCCTGGCCCCCTGGCGCCCGACGAGGCCACGAAGGCCGCACAGGGCCCTCCAGTGCTGCCGGACCCGTCTCGTCACGGTGTGCGTTTCTCGCGTCCATCCCCACTCCCTCCATCCCCACTCCCTCCGTCATCGATACAGACCGGCGGGAGGGCGAAAACGCATCGGCCGGTCCCGGAGAACTCCGGAACCGGCCGCACGTGCACGCGTGGGGGACGCGGGACTACAGATCGACTTCCTTCAGCAGCATGCCGACCTCGGTGTTGGACAGCCGCCGCAGCCAGCCCGACTTCTGGTCGCCCAGGGTGATGGGGCCGAAGGCGACCCGCACCAGCTTGTCGACCGGGAAGCCCGCCTCGGCGAGCATCCGGCGCACGATGTGCTTGCGGCCCTCGTGGAGGGTGACCTCGACGAGGTAGTTCTTGCCGGTCTGCTCGACGACCCGGAAGTGGTCCGCCTTCGCGTACCCGTCCTCCAGCTGGATGCCGTCCTTGAGCTGCTTGCCCAGGTCCCGCGGGATCGGGCCCACGATGTGCGCGAGGTAGACCTTCTTCACGCCGTACTTGGGGTGGGTCAGCCGGTGGGCCAGCTCACCGTGGTTGGTGAGCAGGATGACGCCCTCGGTCTCGGTGTCGAGCCGCCCCACGTGGAAGAGCCGCGTCTCACGGTTGGTGACGTAGTCCCCGAGGCACTGCCGGCCCTCGTTGTCCTCCATCGTCGAGACGACACCGGCGGGCTTGTTCAGCGAGAAGAACTGGTACGACTGCGTCGCCACGGTCAGGCCGTCGACCCTGACCTCGTCCCTCTCCGGGTCCACCCGCTTGCCCTGCTCCAGGACGATCTCGCCGTTGACCTCGACCCGCGCCTGCTCGATGAGCTCCTCGCAGGCCCGGCGCGAGCCGTAGCCCGCGCGCGCGAGGATCTTCTGGAGCCGCTCGCCCTCCTGCTCGGCGCCCGGGAAGGTCTTCGGCGGCTTCACGTCCTTCTTGCCGGCGTACCGCTCCCGGTTGCGCTCCTCGGCCCGCGCCTCGTACTCCCGCGAGGTCGCCGGCACCGAACGGCCGCGCCCGGTGCCCTGGCCCTGCTTCGGGCCGCCCTTGGCACCGCCGCGCGCGGAGGCACCGCGCCCGGTCTTCGGTCCGTCGTGGGTCCCGCCGGGGCCCACGTCGTAGCGCCGCTCCTCGGGGCGGGGGTTCTTCGGCCGGCCGCCCTGCTTGTCGTCGCGGTCGTTCCCGGCACCGCGGAAGTTACCGCGGCCACCGCCGCTCCCCCCGCGGCCACCGCTGCTCCCGCCGCGGCCGCCGCTGTTGCCACCACGGCTCCCGCCGTTGTTTCCGCTGCTGTTCCTGCCGCTGCTGCTTCGCATCAAAGTTCCGTCTTGTCGTCTGCGCCCTCGGAATCCGGGGCGTCCGGATCGAACGACGGTACGCCTTCCTGGGTCTCGGCCTCGATCGCCTCCGCCTCCGGGAGGAAGGGCGCGAGCTCCGGGAGCTCGTCCAGACCGCGCAGGCCCATCCGCTCCAGGAAGTAGTTCGTCGTCACGTACAGGATCGCACCTGTTTCGGGTTCCGTGCCCGCCTCCGCGACCAGACCCCGTTGGAGAAGGGTGCGCATCACGCCGTCACAGTTGACTCCGCGCACCGCGGAGACCCGGCTGCGGCTGACCGGCTGGCGGTAGGCGACCACCGCCAGCGTCTCCAGCGCGGCCTGGGTGAGCCGGGCCTGCTGGCCATCCAGGACGAACCGTTCCACGGCCGGGGCGTAGGCGGCCCGGGAGTAGAACCGCCACCCGTTCGCGACGTGCCGCAGTTCGAAACCGCGCCCCTGTGCGGCGTACTCGCCTGCCAGTTCCCGCAGCGCCCTGGTGATCTGCCGCTTCGGCCGCTCCAGGATCTTCGACAGGTGCTCCTCGGTCGCGGGCTCGTCCACGACCATCAGGACGGCCTCCAGCGCCGGCTTCAGATCGAGGTCGGCGACGCCCGGCAGTCCCGCCGGGGTCCCGGTGGTCTCCTCGTTCACGCCTTGTCCTCCTTGGGCGGCTCGGGCGGCCGGTCGAACTCGTCGGTCACCGTCGGCTCGGCCTCTCCCTCACCGCCGGTCCACCGCACGATCAGCTCTCCGAGCGCGGTCTCCTGGTCCAGCGCCACGGCCTTCTCCCGGTACAGCTCCAGCAGCGCCAGGAAGCGCGCCACGACGGTCAGGGTGCCGTCGGCGTCCTCCACCAGCAGGCGGAAGCTGGCCTCGCCGAGCTCCCGAAGCCGTGCGACCACGATCCCCGCCTGCTCCTGGACGCTCACCAGGGGCGCGTGAATGTGGTCGACGTACACCTGCGGCTTGGGCTTCGGCTGCATCGCCTTCACGGCGAGCTTCGCGAATCCCTCGGGCCCGATGCTGATGACGACCTCGGGCAGCAGATCGGCGTGATGCGGTTCGAGTCCGACGGTACGGGGGTAGCGCCGGGCCTCCTCGTCGAGCCGCCGGTTGAAGATGTCGGCGATCTGCTTGTACGCGCGGTACTGGAGCAGCCGCGCGAAGAGCAGGTCCCGGGCTTCGAGGAGCGCCAGGTCGGCCTCGTCCTCCACCTGTGCGGCGGGCAGCAGCCGGGCCGCCTTCAGATCGAGGAGGGTGGCGGCGACGACGAGGAACTCGGTCGTCTCGTCCAGGTCCCAGTCCGGCCCCATGGCCCGGATGTACGTCATGAACTCGTCGGTGACCTTGGAGAGCGCGACCTCGGTGACGTCCAGCTTGTGCTTGGAGATCAGCTGGAGGAGAAGATCGAAGGGCCCCTCGAAGTTGGCGAGCCGGACCTTGAAGACACCGCCGGACTCCCCCTCGCCCTCTTCTTCAGACACAGACTGGGGGACGGCCTCCGCCTCGGCCTCGGCCTCGGCCTCGGGAAGCGTCACGGGCTCCGGGACCGGCTCGGGCTCGAAGCCCGCCTCGGCCTGCGGAACCCCGACCACCGGCCCCTCGGAAACCGGCACGGCCTCCGCAACCGCAACCGGCTCAGGTTCCCCGACCACCCCGGCCGGAGGAACCGCCTCGGACTCCGGGACCTCGGACTCCAGCTCCTCAGGAGCGGGCACCGCCTCCGTGCCCTGCTCGCCCCGCGGAGCGCCCGGCCCCCGGCCCAGCACACGCCGACGACCGGCCGTTGCGCCGGAGCCGAGGGGAACGTCGTTCGAGGTCATAGCCCTCGCAGGCTACCGCTACCGCCCACGCAGCCGGCGGACGAGAATGCTCGCGTCCCCGCGGGACTCCAGATCAGCCAGCACCACGGCGACCGCCTCGCGCACGATGCGCCCGCGGTCCACCGCCAGCCCGTGCTCGCCCCGGAGCACGAGACGGGCGTGCTCCAGGTCCATGAGCTCCTCAGCCGACACGTACACGGTGATCTTCTCGTCGTGCCGTTCGCGCCCACTGGGCCGCCGGGCGGGCGACCGGCCGCGCTTGCCGCGCGGCTGCGCCCCGCCGGAGGCCTGGGCAGAACCTTCCTGCGCCTCCTGACGTCGCGCGGTGCGCTCCGCGGCGGCCGCCCGGAGACGGGACTCACCCGCCTCCACGGACTCGGCATCGGCCGCCACATGCTCGGCCCCGTCGCCGTCCCCGCCCTGCGCGGGCACGGACTGCGGCGCGTCCTCGGCTCCGGCCCCGTCGGACTCCCCCGCGGGAGCCGGCACCCGGGCCTCGCCGTTGGTCCCCCGCCGGGGAGTGGACGCCTGGAGCGCCATCCCCCCTGTCGTACGGAACAGTTCGTCGGCCCCCGGCAGACTCACTCGGCGTGACACCGGGCGAGCACCTCCCTGGCGAGCTGGCGATAGGCGGCGGCACCGACGGAGTTGGAGGCGTACGTGGTGATCGGCTCACCGGCGACCGTGGTCTCCGGGAAGCGCACCGTGCGCCCGATGACCGTGTGGTAGACGTGGTCGTCGAACGCCTCGACCACACGGGCCAGGACCTCACGGCTGTGGACCGTGCGCGAGTCGTACATCGTGGCGAGGATTCCGTCGAGCTCCAGTTCCGGGTTGAGCCGCTCCTGGACCTTCTCGATGGTCTCCGTCAGCAGTGCGACACCACGCAGGGCGAAGAACTCGCACTCCAGAGGCACTATCACCTTGTGCGCGGCCGTCAGGGCGTTGACCGTGAGGAGGCCGAGCGAAGGCTGACAGTCGATCACGATGTAGTCGTAGTCGGCCATGAGCGGCTTCAGTGCCCGCTGCAATGTCGACTCGCGGGCGACCTCGGAGACCAGCTGGACCTCCGCCGCCGACAAGTCGATATTGCTCGGCAGCAGGTCCATGTTGGGGACCGCGGTCTTCAGCAGGACCTCGTCCGCCGCCATGCCCCGCTCCATGAGCAGGTTGTAGACGGTGAGGTCGAGCTCCATCGGGTTGACACCGAGACCCACCGACAGCGCGCCCTGCGGGTCGAAGTCCACGAGCAGCACGCGTCGGCCGTACTCCGCGAGCGCGGCACCCAGGTTGATGGTCGACGTCGTCTTGCCCACGCCGCCCTTCTGGTTGCACATCGCGATGATCTTCGCGGGGCCGTGGTCGGTCAGCGGGCCCGGGATCGGGAAGTACGGCAGCGGCCGCCCGGTCGGGCCCACGCGCTCACGGCGCTGGCGGGCCGCGTCGGGCGCGAGCGTCGCCGCGTACTCCGGATCCGGCTCGTACTCGGCGTCGGGGTCGTAGAAGTGCCCCTCGGGCAGTTCGTCGTAGTCGGCGAAGTGGTTGTGGGGCGCGCCACTTCCGTCGCCGGCCATGGCGTTCACGTGATGGCCATCCATGCTCTGGTGTGCTGTCCGCACGGTCGGCGGACTCTGACGGGCTGCGAAGGTGCGCACCGCGACGGAGCCGACAGCCTCGAACCCCGCGGGGCTCTGGGCCCCGGCAGGCATTCCTGGTTGACCACCCCCGGGAGAAAATGTCGACTCATTCACAAGTCGTCTTACCTCCTTGGAGACCAGGAAACTTCTAGACAAGGTCAGCGTGGCACCATGCCGACGGTTGGCGACTCTATGGCGTGTCGGGTGTTCACAGCAACACAATCCGCCGGACCCGGCAGGATGTGTCGGCAATGAAACATCACGCTGTCAAGGGCGTACGGCAGTCGCACGGCAGGTTTCGCCGGTGTACGAATCGGTTCAAGGGTTACGTTCGACGCGAGTTGACCGAGAGTCGCAAAGTGACCATACACACATCCGGCCGGACCTTGTGGGGCAAGGTCCGGCCGCCTGTGCGTCGTTGACGCGCCTTGTTGACGTATCGCCTTTACGAAAAGGTGACTTAGCTGTCGGAGCAGGTCACAAGCTCAGCCGAGCAGCGTCTCGAGCTCCAGGTGCTCCAGGCCGTGGGCCTCCGCGACCTCCCGGTAAACGACCTTGCCGTCATGGGTGTTGAGACCCCTGGCGAGCGCGGGATCGCGGCGCAGCGCCTCCACCCAGCCCCGGTCGGCCAGTTCGATGATGTAGGGCAGCGTGGCGTTGGTGAGCGCGTAGGTGGAGGTGTTGGGAACCGCGCCGGGCATGTTGGCGACGCAGTAGAAGACCGAGTCGTGGACCTGGAAGGTCGGCTCGGCGTGGGTGGTGGGACGGGAGTCCTCGAAGCAGCCGCCCTGGTCGATCGCGATGTCGACAAGGACACTTCCGGGCTTCATCCGCGCCACGAGTTCGTTGGTGACCAGCTTCGGAGCCTTGGCGCCCGGGATGAGCACCGCGCCGATGACGAGGTCGGCGTCCAGGACGGCCTTCTCCAGCTCGAAGGCGTTGGACATGATCGCCCGGACCTTGGTGCCGAAGACCTTGTCGGCCTCGCGCAGCTTGTTGATGTCGCGGTCGAGCAGCGTGACGTGGAAGCCCATGCCGACGGCGATCTGCGTGGCGTTCCAGCCGGAGACACCGCCGCCGATGACGACGGCCCGCGCGGGCTGGGTGCCGGGGACACCGCCGGGCAGGACACCGCGGCCGCCGACCGAGCGCATCAGGTGGTAGGCGCCGACCTGCGGGGCCAGCCGGCCCGCAACCTCGGACATCGGGGCGAGCAGCGGGAGCGCGCGGGAGGGCAGCTCGACGGTCTCGTAGGCGATCGCGGTGGTGCCGGACTCGATGAGCGCGTCGGTGCACGCCTTGGAGGCGGCCAGGTGCAGGTAGGTGAAGAGCGTCTGGTCCTTGCGCAGGCGGTGGTACTCCTCGGCGACGGGCTCCTTGACCTTCAGCAGCAGGTCGGCGGTGGCCCACACCTCGTCGGCGGTGTCCAGGATCCGGGCGCCCTCGGCGACGTACTCCTCGTCCGGGATGGAGGAGCCGACGCCGGCGCCGCGCTCGATGACGACCTGGTGGCCGTGGCGTACCAGCTCGTGCACACCGGCGGGGGTGATGGCCACCCGGAACTCGTTGTTCTTGACCTCGCGGGGGATGCCGACCTTCACGTGGATCACGGTCCTTGGCTCAGAGTGTGTAGGGCAATACAACACATACCCGGGCATGCTTGAGCACACCAGGAGACACCGCAGGAGAAGGTGCGGCAGAGCCAGTCTAATGAAGGTGTTCCCGCTGTCTAGCCTTCCATTGCATCAATCTTCTGCGGATGTACTACGGATTTCGCAGGCGTCAGCGTCTTGTTTCGGTTCCTCAGCCTGCTGGGACCCGGGTTCCCCCTGGGAAAGCTCCTCACCCAGCAGACGTTCCGCGGCGCCGCGGTGCAGCTGAGCGGCGGCGGGATCGCCGAGGCGGTCCAGGGTGTCCGCGAGCCGCAGCTGGAGCGCGGCCTGCAGCCGGACGTCCTCGGCGCGCCGAGCCCAGTCCACGGCCTCCTGGCAGGTGCGCAGCGACTCCTCGGGGTGTCCGGCGTACTCCTGGACCCGGGCGAGTTCGCTCAACGCGCGTGCGTGGGCGGCGACATCGCCGTCCTTGCGGTGCCCGCCGAGCGCGGCCCGCCAGTTCCTGGCCGCCTCGCCGTAGCGGCCGGCGTAGGTGTGCGCGGCGGCGATACGGCCGTACAGCCGGGCGGCCTCCGCGCGCTCGCCCCGGGCCAGCCGCTGGGCCAGGGCCCGGCCGAACCAGTCGGCGGCCCGGTCGTAGTCCCCGAGCTCCAGATGCGCGCCGCCTACGGATTCCATCGCGCGGCCGGTCGCATACGGGTCGTTCGCCTCCCGTCCGGCGTCCAGGGCCGCCCGATAGCGCGCGAGTGCCTCCCGGGTGCGGCCGGTCCGGGCGTCCAGGTCGGCGAGGTTCAGCAGGGCGGCGGCCTTCTCGCGGGGCAGGGCACGCCGCTCGGCCACGTCGAGGACGAGGCCGTGGATGTCGTAGAGGTCGGAGGCGGCGGCCTGCATCCCGAAGTGGGCCACCATCGCGCGCACGAGCTGCGACATCAGGCGCCTGGCCAGGGTGTCCAGCTCCCCGTCGGCGACCGCGAGGCGGGCCGCGGCGAGCAGGGCCGGCCGGCGGACGCGCAGCCAGTCCTCGGCGGCCCTGGGGGTCGGGAAGCGCACCGAGGGCGGCATGCCCTGGAGCTTCTCGCGGGCCTCGGCGCTGTCGGTCTCGGTGATCGCGCGGGAGGACTGGAGCAGCCGTACGGTCCGCTCGAGCATGCGGGCGCGGGCCAGCTGGAGCTCGGCCGGGCGGTCCTGGGTGTCGGCGAGTGCCTTGAGCAGGGGGTACAGGCAGCCGGGTACCTCGTACTGCGGCAGCGGTGAGTCCACGGCGTGCAGCAGTCCGAGTGCGACGAAGTCGTCCAGGGTGGAGCGGGCGCCGGCCACCGAGCAGCCGGCCAGCGCGGAGGCGGTGTGCGGGTCGAGGAGGCCGGCCGGGGCGAGCGAGAGCAGTCGCAGGGTGCGGGCGGCCGCGGCGGGCAGGGAGGTGTAGACGAGTTTGAAGACCCGGCTGAGCGGGCTCGCCTCGTCACTCTCCGCATGCAGCTGCTTGGCCAGATCGGCGACGGCCGCCTTGGGGCGGGTGGCGAGCCAGCCCCCGGCCAGCATCAGCGCGGCGGGGTGGCCCTGGCACTCCTCGACGAGTCCCTCGGCGGCACGGGGGTCCACGGTGATGCGCACCGACCCGGTGTGCCGGGACAGCAGATCCAGCGCGGACTTGGTGTCGAGCCCGCCGAGCGTGCACGGACGGACATCCGCGATCCCGGTCAGCGGACCTCCCGATACGGCCACGACCAGGCACTCCGGGGTATCCGGAAGCAGGGCGTCCACTTGTTCCGCGGCCACCGCGTCATCGAGCAGCACCAGCGCGCGACGGCCGGCCAAGGCCTCCCGCAGCACTGCCGTGAGGTCGTCCTCGGCGGCACCGGCGGGTGCCTGGACGTCGAGCGCGGTGAGCAGTTCCCGGGCGGCGTTCCCGACCGGTACGGGGGTGCCGTCGGGCTCGCTCAGCCGGACCCGCAGCACCCCGTCATCGTAACGGTCAGCGACCGCCCGGACGAGTTCCTCGGCGAGTGCGGTACGGCCGGATCCGGGGCGCCCAGCGATGAGCAGTACGCGCGCGCGGGGTGCCTTCCGGCCGGACAGCGTGTCGAGGCCCGCGCGCTCGATGTCGGCGCGCAGCTCCTTCAACTCCCGCGTCCGCCCCAGGAATTGGCCTTCGCCGGACAGCCGTACGCCGCCTGCGTCCACCGCCTGATCCGTCACGGGCCACACTCCCGTCCCACCGCACGCGCAAAGCCCGCCGGTGACCCCGGTTCGGGCTTTTCAGAGCCTAGTTCACCCTGTGCAACGTTCCTGGTGGAGCACGACGGTAGAGGCCGAAGAGTCCCCTGATCGGATCAACGGATCATAGGAACTACGGCACGGTGGTGCCCCCCAAAGGGGCGCCCGGGGGACAACGGCGAGTCCCGGAACAACCGTCACGCCTCGAAAGGCCGCGCAGGCCACTCCGCCTCAGCCGGCCGCAACCCGTCCAACCCGCCGGAGGCCCGCGCGGCGACCAGCGACAGCACACCCACGACGAGGCAGTTGTTGTGCAGCTCCCCCGCCAGCACCCCCCGCACCAGCTCGGCGACCGGCACGCGCGCGTACTCCAGGTCGATCTCCTCGTGCTCGACCTCGAAGCGCTCGCCGTCGGCCTCGGACAGCCCCCGGGCCAGGAAGATCCGGATCGCCTCGTCACAGCCTCCCGGCGAGGTGTAGACGTCCGTCAGCACCCGCCAGTCCTCCGCCTTGACGTGCGCCTCCTCGTACAGCTCCCGCTGGGCCGCGTGCAGCGGATTCTCACCCGGCACGTCGAGGAGCCCCGCCGGGATCTCCCACAGCTTCTGCCGTACGGGGTGCCGGTACTGCCGGATGAGCAGGACCCGGTCCTCGTCGTCGAGGGCGAGGACGGCCACGGAACCGGGGTGGACCTGGTAGTCGCGACCGGCCACCGATCCGTCGGGCATGACCACCTCGTCCGTGCGGACGGAGGTCTTGTTGCCCACGAAGGGGGTCTTCGTCGCCCGGATCTCCCACTCCTCCGGGGCGTCCTTGATCGTCATCGCCTGTCCTTCCCCACGTGCGCAAAAGAAGCCGGGGCACTCGCCTTTGAATGCGTGTGCCCCGGCCACCGTACAACTGTCGTGCTACTTGGAACTCTGCCGCTCCACCGCGGCCTTCACCAGGCCGGCGAACAGCGGGTGCGGCCTGGTCGGACGCGAGCGCAGCTCGGGGTGGGCCTGCGTGGCCACCAGATACGGGTGGACCTCGCGCGGGTACTCGATGTACTCGACGAGCTTGCCGTCCGGCGAAGTGCCGGAAAACAGGATGCCCGCCTTCTTCTCGAGCTCGGCGCGGTAGGCGTTGTTCACCTCGTAACGGTGACGGTGCCGCTCCTCGACGTACTCCTTGCCGTCGTACACCTCACGGACGATGGAGCCCTCGGCGAGCTTGGCCGGGTACATGCCCAGCCGCATGGTGCCGCCCATGTCGCCCTCACCGGCGACGATGTCGAGCTGCTCGGCCATCGTGGAGATGACCGGGTGGCCGGTGGCCGAATCGAACTCGGTGGAGTTGGCGTCCGGGATGTCGGCGAGGTTGCGCGCGGCCTCGATCACGATGCACTGCAGGCCCAGGCACAGGCCCAGCAGCGGGATCCTGTTCTCGCGGGCGTACTTGATCGCGCCGACCTTGCCGAGCACACCGCGGTCGCCGAAGCCGCCCGGGATGCAGATGCCGTCCACGTCGGCGAGCTGTGCCGCGGCGCCGGCCGGGGTCTTGCAGTCGTCGGAGGTGACCCACTTGATCTTGACGCGGGCCTTGTTGGCGAAACCTCCGGCGCGCAGCGCCTCGGTGACCGAGAGGTAGGCGTCGGGCAGGTCGATGTACTTGCCGACCAGGGCGAGGGTGATCTCGTGGTCGGGGTTGTGAACGCGGTCGAGCAGGTCGTCCCAGGTCGTCCAGTCCACGTCCCGGAAGGGCAGGTCCAGCTTGCGGACGACATAGGCGTCCAGGCCCTCGCTGTGCACGGTCTTCGGGATGTCGTAGATCGAGCGGGCGTCGGGGCAGGCGACCACGGCGGCTTCGTCGACGTCGCACATCAGCGAGATCTTGCGCTTGATCGCGGTCGGCACCTCGCGGTCGGACCGCAGCACGATGGCGTCCGGCTGGATACCGATGTTGCGAAGAGCCGCAACCGAGTGCTGGGTCGGCTTCGTCTTCAGCTCCCCCGAGGGGCCGATGTACGGCAGGAGCGAGATGTGCACCACAAACACGTTGTCCCGGCCGACCTCGTGACGGACCTGGCGGACCGTCTCCAGGAACGGCAGCGACTCGATGTCGCCGACCGTGCCACCGACCTCGGTGATCACGACGTCGACCTCGTCCGTCGCCATGCGGCGGATGCGGTGCTTGATCTCGTTGGTGATGTGCGGGATGACCTGCACGGTGTCGCCCAGGTACTCACCGCGCCGCTCCTTGGCGATCACCGTGTTGTACACCTGGCCGGTGGTGACGTTGGCGGAGCCGTCGAGGTCCCGGTCGAGGAAACGCTCGTAGTGGCCGATGTCCAGGTCGGTCTCGGCGCCGTCGTTGGTGACGAACACCTCACCGTGCTGGAAGGGGTTCATCGTGCCCGGGTCGACGTTGAGGTACGGGTCGAGCTTCTGCATCACGACGCGCAGGCCCCGCGCCTTGAGCAGCATGCCGAGGCTGGAGGCCGTCAGGCCCTTGCCGAGCGAGGAAGCGACACCCCCAGTGACGAAGATGTGCTTGGTCGTCGTGGCTGTGCTGTTTCGAAAAGCAGCGGTCATGGCCAAGAGGGGGCTCCCGTGGTCGCGATCTGGAGGTGCGGTTCGGGGGTCAAGCGCCCACCGGTCCACGGGCTACCAGGGTATCAGCGCCTCGGGGAGATGGCTTCCGGCCACGCTCCGCACACACGCCGACACGGACCCGCACGAACGCACCTGTTTCTCGCCCGTTGCTCACCCGTTCGGCCCAGCCGCGTTGCCCGGAGCGGCACACAGATCATCTACGTGCGTCGTATCCTGCTCGGACACTCACTGCCGAGCCCGGCCGAAAACTCGGGACCACCCCACCCGTGAGCGCCGGAACAACGAGAGCTCGTCAGTTCGTTGAGCAGCAGTTGTCGTTTTGCCTCACAGCGGCAGGCCTGTTTTGCTTCACCGCTCAACGACGCAGTACCACCACCCCCTTGACCGCACCAAGCGACAGCCCCCTTTCCTACCGGGGGCGACGTGGCCGTTCGACTGGAGTTGCACGTGGCCGGGCGCATCGAAGACTACGCACTCATCGGAGACATGCAGACCGCAGCCCTGGTCTGCCGGGACGGCACGGTGGACTGGCTGTGCCTGCCCCGCTTCGACTCGCATGCCATCTTCGCCGGCCTGCTGGGCACAGAGGAACACGGCTTCTGGCGCCTGGGCCCCGCCCACGCGGCCGACGCCGAGCCCCCCACCGCCGCCCGGCGCACCTACCGCGGCGACTCCCTGATCCTGGAATCGGAGTGGGACACATCACGCGGCACGGTCAGAGTGACCGATTTCATGCCCCCGCGTGACGGCGCCCCGCAGCTCATCCGGATCGTGGAGGGCATCTCGGGCCGCGTGCCCATGCGCTCGGCCCTGCGGATGCGGTTCTCCTACGGCCGTGTCGTCCCGTGGGTCCACAAGCACGAGGGGCGCACGGTCGCCGTGGCGGGCCCGGACTCGGTGTGGTTCGACACGGACTGCGAGACGTACGGCAAGGCGCTGACGACGTACTCGGACTTCACGGTCGCCCCGGGTGACCGGATCGCGTTCACCATCTCCTGGGAGCCCTCGCACAAGCAGCCGCCGCCGCTGCCCGAACCGGAGCAGTCGCTGGAGGCCACCGAGGACTTCTGGCGCGAGTGGGTCGAGCACTGTACGTACCACGGCCCCTACCGCGAGGCCGTCATCCGCTCGCTGATCACCCTCAAGGCCCTGACGTACGCCCCCACCGGCGGCATCGTCGCGGCCCCGACGACCTCGCTGCCCGAGGACATCGGCGGTGTCCGCAACTGGGACTACCGCTACACCTGGCTGCGCGACGCGGCCATCACCCTCTCCTCGCTGCTGCGCACCGGCTACCGCGAGGAGGCCCGTGCCTGGCGCGAGTGGCTGCTGCGGGCCGTCGCCGGTGACCCCGAGAACCTCCAGATCATGTACGGCATCGCGGGCGAACGGGAACTGGGCGAGGCCGAGCTGGACTGGCTGCCGGGATACGAGAACTCCGGGCCGGTGCGGGTCGGCAACGGCGCGGCCCACCAGCTCCAGCTCGACGTGTACGGCGAGGTCACCGAGGCCCTGCACCTGGCCCACATGACGGGCCTGTCCCGCAACGACTACGCCTCTCTGCTCCAGCTCAAGCTGATCCGCTACCTCGAGGACCACTGGGACGAGCCGGACGAGGGCATCTGGGAGGTGCGCGGCCCGCGCCGGCACTTCGTGCACTCCAAGGTGATGGCCTGGGTCGCCGTCGACCGCACCATCAAGCTCATCGAGTCCGGTGACGCGGACGGCCCGCTGGAGAAGTGGCGCGAGCTGCGCGACGACATCCACCGGGACGTGTGCGAGAAGGGCTACGACAAGGAGCGCAACACCTTCACCCAGTCCTACGGCTCGAAGGAGCTGGACGCCTCCCTGCTGCTGATCCCGCAGATGGGCTTCCTGCCCCCGGACGACAAGCGCGTGATCGGCACCATCGAGGCGATCCAGCGGGAGCTCTCGACCTCGGACGGCTTCATCCTGCGCTACCCGACCTCCGGCGGCGAGGAGAACCTCGACGGCCTCCCGGGCGACGAAGGGGCGTTCCTGGCCTGCTCGTTCTGGATGGCGGACGACCTCGCGATGATCGGCCGCGTGGACGAGGCGAGGAAGCTCTTCGAGAAGCTCCTCTCGCTCCGCAACGACCTCGGACTGCTCGCCGAGGAGTGGGACCCGCGTCTCAAGCGCCAGGTCGGCAACTTCCCGCAGGCCTTCAGCCACGTCCCGCTGATCGACACGGCCCTGCGTCTGACGGCCTCGGGGGCGTACGGGGGCTGAACAGCACCTGCGCGGAAGGGGGCGCCCCATGGGGTGCCCCCTTCCGGCGTCAGGAACTCAGGCCGGCCCGAGCGCCGTCAGCGTGCGTTCGCCGCCCGGGTCCCCGGCCGTGGCCGGCACGAGGGCGATCTCGTCGAGCCCGGCCTCCCGGTAGGCGTCGATCCGCGCCCGTACGGCGTCCAGGTCGCCCACCAGCCCGACCGTGCCCGCGGCCGCCTCGGGCAGGGCCCGCACCAGGGTCTCCCGGTCCGCCCCGCTCGCGGCGAGCTGCACCGCCCGACCGAACCCGGCCGCGGCGAAGACCTCGCTGTAGCCCGGCACCCTCAGATATCCGGCGATGCTGCCCAGCACCTGCGCGAGCGACCGCGGGTCGGGGTCGACGGCCGCCGGCAGCCAGGCGGCGAGCGTGGGCGGCGTACGGCCCGCCTTCCGAGCCGCCGCGTCCAGCTGTGCGCGCAACGCCCGCACCTGCTCCGGGGAGACCACGTCCAGCAGCATGCGGTCGGCGTGCGCGGCGGCCGTGGCGATCGCTCGCGGCCCGAACGCGGCCACCGTGAGGGGCCCTCCGGGCGGGGGCAGCCGACGGTGGAAGGGGCTGCCGGGTACGACCGGTTCGCCCGCAGTGGCGTGCAGGAGCCGTCGTAGGGCTGCCGCCTGTTCCTCCAGTACGGCGGCGGGCCGCGCCCGGGGCCGGCCGTGCACAGCCTCGACCACCCGCTTGCTCGACGTGCCCAGCGCCACCCCGACCGGCCGGCCGACGAGGGCCGCGACCGAGGCGGCACCGCGGGCCGTGGTGTACGCGTCGCGTACGTTCACCGGCACGGGCCCCGCGGTCAGCGCGACCCGCTCGGTGGCCCGCCCGATCGCGGTGGCGAGGACGAAGGAGTCCCACGTCGGGCCCTCCCCGGCCCACACCTCCCGGTACCCGAGCCGGTCGGCGGCCACCGCCACCCGCAGCGGCTCCTCGACCGCACTGTCGTCCTCCCGTGCCACGGCCACCACGCTGAAGTCCATGCACCGGCCGCTACCCCGCCGCGGCACCGGGCACGCCTCGGGTAGCGTCCGGCTCATGGACAGCGGCACGAACAGCGGTTTCGACACCCAGGGCGCCGGGATCACCGTGCAGCGCGCGCTGGAGCTGCCCGGTCTGCGCAGCGGGCTCCCGGAGATCCTCGCGGGCGCGGACCGGCTGCAGCGGACCGTGCGCTGGGTGCACGCGGGTGAGGTGCCGAACATCGCCTCGCTGCTGAAGGGCGGGGAGCTGCTGCTGACCACCGGCTACGGTCTCGGCACCCGTCCGGCCGAACAGCGCGCGTTCGTGCGCACCCTGGCCGAGCGCGGGATCGCGGCCCTGGTCGTCGAGCTCGGCCCGCGCTTCGCCCGGCTGCCCGCGGCCCTCGTCGACACGGCCCGTGCGACCGGCCTGCCGCTCGTCCAGCTGCACCGCGAGGTGCCGTTCGTGGCGGTCACCGAGGAGATCCACACCGAGATCGTCAACGGCCACTACGCGCTGCTCCAGCGGGCCGAGGAGGTGCACCGCCGCTGTACCGAGGCCCTGCTGGGCGGCGGCGGCATCCCGCAGGTCCTCGGCATCCTGGCCGACTTCAGCGGCAACCCGGTCTTCCTGGAGACGACGGACGGGCAGCTCCTGTACGCCGCCGGGGAGGGCCCCGAGGGCGCGGACCCGCTCCAGGTGTGGGAGGGGCTGCGTGGCCAGCACAAGGACGCTCCGCCGTCCGGCTCGGCCCTCGTGGACGTGCCCGGGGGCGGGCCCGGCACGGGTTCGGTACGGGCGCGGCTGGTCCTGCTTCCGGTACGGGCCCCGCTGGCCCCGGTGCACCGCATGGCGGCCGAGCGCGCGGCGGGCATCCTGGCCGTCGTCCTGATGCAGGCCCGTCAGGAGGAGGAGCTCGCGGCACGCGGCCGCGGCGACTTCCTGACCGACCTCGCGGAGGGCCGTATCACCCCGGAGGACGCGCCGGCGCAGGCGCGCGTGCTGGGCTTCAAACCGGGCACCGGCCCGCTGCTGCCCGTGGTGATGCGGCTCGGTGACGCTCTCGCTCCCGGCGGTGGCTGGGCGGTGCTGGCCCGGGCGGTCTCCGAGGAGCTGGCCGCGGTCGGCGTGCCGGTCCTGCTGGGTGTACGGCCGGTCGAGGGCCGGGTGCTGGTCCTGCTCGGTCTGCGTTCGGAGTCGGAGCGGCCGGCGGTCGCGGACCGGGTCGCGGCGGCCCTGCGGGCGGGCGTGGAGCGGGCCGGGATGCAACGGCCGGGCGCCCAGCCGCCGGTCGTGGTCGTCGGGGTCGCCGGCAGCTGGGGGGCGGCCTCGGCGGGCCTGCGCCACGCGGCGGAGACGGCGACGGCGGCGCAGGGCCTGTCGGACCGCCCCTGGTACGACGCCCGCCGCCTCGACATCGACCTGCTGCTGTGGCGGCTGCGCGAGCACCCGGACCTCGCAGCCTTCGTGGACCGCGCCATCGGCCCGCTGCGCGCCCACGACCACCGCTCCAAGCCGCCGCTGCTGCCGACCCTGGAGACCTATCTGGCCCACGCGGGCCGCAAGGCGGAGACGGCCCGCGAACTCCATCTCAACCGGCAGACGCTCTACAACCGCCTCGCCCGGATCGGCGAGTTGCTGGGCACGGACCTCGACGACCCGCAGACGGTGCTGGCGTTGAGCCTGGCGCTGCGGGCGCGCAGACACGTGCCCTAGATGAGCGGCCTGGGCTGGGTCAACTCGTCGTAGACGCTCAGCACTTGCGCGACGGTCTCGTCCTCCGTGGGCCAAGTGGCTGCCTGCCGGGCCCCCCGCTCCCTCAGCAGCTCCCGGCGCTCGGGGTCGCCGAGCAGCCGCAGAACGGCCTCGGCGAGGGCCTCCGGGTCGCCGTACGGGACGAGTTCGGCCGCGTCGCCGACGAGTTCGGGGATGCCGCCGACCTCGGTCGCGACGAGCGGCACACGCGCGTGGAAGGCTTCCTGGGCGAGCACCGAACGCGCCTCCCAACGGCTGGGCAGGAGTGCGAGATCGGCGGCCGAGAGCAGCTCGGAGAGGTCGTCTCGCCGTCCGATCAGCCGGACCGGCAGCCCTTCCTCCTCGATACGGCTCTGCAGGACCGGCCGCAGCAAACCCTCGCCCGCGACGACGACCAGCGGCACGGGGTCGAGAAGGCGCCACGCGCGGGTGGCGTCCAGCAGGGTCTCGTAGCCCTTGTGCCGCTCCAGGGCACCGACCGCCAGCAGCAACGGACGCCCGATGGCCCCGAGTTCGGCCCGCACCTTGGGCCGCAGCCGGTCGGGGTCCTCCTGCTCGACGGCTCCCCGCGACCCGGGCAGCGCGACGGCGGCGAGCCGCGCGTCCCGGGCGCCGGTCCTGCGGGCCCGGTCCACGAGTACCGACGTGGACCCGAGCACCACGGAAGCGGCCTTCACGACCCGGCGTTCCAGGAGGCGCACGAAATGGGCCCGCGCTCCCTCGGCGTACGCTCTGTCGTGCCAGGTGACGACGAGCGGGGTCCGCCTCCCGCTGAGCGCCAGCACCGCGCGGAACGAGGCGTGCAGTCCGTGCGCGTGCACCAGATCGGCGTCCGCGCAGGCCGCCCGCAGCACGGCCACGGATGTCGGATCGCTGCTGCGCGGCACGTGCACGTGGTCGGCACCGGCCCCGGTGAAGTCGTAGGCGCGGTCCGCCTCGGCCGGGGCGCACACCGTGACCCGCACGCCCCGCGCGACGAGCCCCGAGGTCAGGGAGCGCACATGCGCGCTGCTGCCGGCATTGCCTCCGCCCAGCACCTGCACGGTGCGCAGCGGCGACTGGCCGTGCGGTGAGTGGCTGCTCACGGGGGTCACGTGGCCGGGCTCCTGGTTCGGGTCGGACGGTCACGAGGAAACGTACAGAAGGTGTCGAGCGGAGGGGTGTACCGCGCGCTTCCTACGCGTGATGGGTTCTCTGCCAAGGATGCCAGGACGTACGGGTGTTCCGTGCATGCGGAGAACGGGGGACGGGCGTGTGCGGCGAGTCGGTGTCACTCACACGAGTGACGGAACCTGGTTCCATCCGCCCCGTCCTCAGGGCCACCGCCAGGGCGGACGTGGGTTCGGCGCACAGCCCGACCGTGCAGCCATGCCGGCGACGTCAGGCCGGAGGTGAGTCCCAGGGACGTACCCTCACGCGTCCGCCCGGGCCGTGGCCAGCAGCTCCTCCGCGTGTGCCCGGGCCGTCTCCGAGTCCTCCTGCCCCGCGAGCATCCGGGACAGCTCCCGGATCCGCTCCTCGCCCTCCAGCACCTTCACACCGGAGCGGGTGACGGACCCGTCGTTCGTCTTCTCGACCAGCAACTGCCGGTCGGCGAAGGCCGCGACCTGGGGCAGGTGGGTGACCACCACGACCTGCGCGGTCTTCGCGAGCCGCGCGAGGCGCCGCCCGATCTCGACCGCCGCCTTGCCTCCGACACCGGCGTCGACCTCGTCGAAGAGGTACGTCGGCACCGGGTCCGTCCCGGCGAACACGACCTCGACGGCCAGCATCACGCGCGAGAGCTCACCACCGGAGGCACCCTTGGCGATGGGCCGCGGCGGGGCACCCGGGTGCGGGGCGAGCAGCAGTTCGACCTCGTCGACACCGGCCGGCCCGTACGCGACCGCGCGCCCGCCGACCTCCACGCCCTCCGGGTCCTCGGTCTGCCGGATGGCGAAGGACACACGCGCGTGGGGCATCGCCAGCGACGCCAACTCTGCCGTCACCGCCGCCGCAAACCTCTCCGCGGCCTCGGTGCGCGCATCCGTCAGCGCCTGCGCCAGCCCGCCCAGTTCGGCCCTGAGCGCGTCCCGTTCGGCGGTCAGCTCGTCGATCCGCTCGTCGTCGCCGTCCAGTTCGGTGAGTCGCGCGGCGCTGCGCTCGGCCCACATGAGCACGGCGGCCACGTCGTCGCCGTACTTCCGGGTCAGCGCGGTGAGCGCGGCCCGCCGCTCCTCGACGGCCGAAAGCCGCAGCGGATCGGCGTCCAGATCGTCGGCGTATCCCGCGAGCTCCCCGGCCACATCGCCCAGCAGGATCCCGATCTCCCCGATCCGGTCGGCGAGCGCGGACAGGGCCGGATCGTGCGACCGTACGGCTTCCAGAGCCCGCTGAGCCCCCGCCACGAGCGTCGCGGCGTCGATGCCCTCGGGATCCTCGGGGTTCCCGGCGAGGGCGGCATGAGCGGCCGTGGCCGCGGACGACAGCGCCTCGGCATGGCCCAGCCGCTCGGCCTCCTCCGCCAGCTCGACGTCCTCACCGGCCCGCGGTTCCACACCCGCGATCTCGTCGAGCCCGTAGCGCAGCATGTCGGCTTCCTGGGCCCGCTCACGCGCGCGCGTGACGATCTCGTCCAGCTCGCCGGAGACGGCCCGCAGCCGCCGGTAGGCCTCGGTGTACTTGGTCAGCGGCACGGCGACGGCGTCCCCCGCGTACCGGTCGAGCGCCTGCCGCTGCCGGTTCAGCTTGAGCAGCCCCTGCTGATCGGTCTGCCCGTGCACCGCGACCAGCTCGTCCGCGAGCTCGGCAAGTACCCCGACGGGCACCGACCGCCCGCCCAGATGCGCCCGGGACCGCCCTTCGGCGGAAACGGTACGGCTGATCAACAGCGCCCCGTCGTCGAGCTCCGCCCCGGCCTCCTCGGCGCGTACGACGACGGAGTCGCCCGGGGACACGGTGATCCGCCCCTCCACGACCGCCTTCTCGGCACCGATCCGCACGAGCGCCGCGTCGGCCCGCCCACCGAGCAGCAGCCCCAGGCTGGTGACCACCATGGTCTTGCCCGCACCCGTCTCACCGGTGACAGCGGTGAACCCGGGTGACAGCTCGACGACGGCGTCATCGATGACTCCGAGCGACCGTATCCGCATCTCTTCCAGCACGGTGAAGACCTTACGAGGTCCGGGTGGCTCTGTGCGAGGCACCCTGTCACCCAGGGGAGGGAAGCGCCCCACGGAGCGCTAGTGCGGCGCCCCCCGCCACCCGGAGACCGGCAGCGCGAACTTCGCCACCAGCCGGTCCGTGAACGAGGCGTGATGCAGTCGGGCGAGCCGCACCGGCACCGCCCCCCGCCGCACCTCGACCCGCGCCCCCGGCGGCAACTCGAAGGTCCGCCGCCCGTCGCACCACAGCACACCCGGCGGAATATGCGGCAGCAGCTCCACGGCGAGCACGGAGTTCGGCGAGGTCACCAGCGGCTTCGCGAACAGCGCGTGGGCGGAGATCGGCACCATCAGCAGCGCCTCCACCTCGGGCCACACCACGGGCCCGCCCGCGGAGAACGCGTACGCCGTGGACCCGGTGGGCGTGGACAGCACGATCCCGTCGCACCCGAAGCCCGTCACCGGCCGCCCGTCGATCTCCAGCACGACCTCGAGCAGCTTCTCGGCACCGGCCTTCTGCACGGCGGCCTCGTTGAGCGCCCAGTCGGTGTGGACGATGTCCCCGTTCCGGTGAACGACGACATCGACGGTCATCCGCTCCTCGACCTCGTACGCCTTGGTCACCACCCGGTCGACAACCTTGTCGAGATCGTCCCGCTCGGCCTCGGCGAGGAAGCCGACACTGCCGAGGTTGACGCCCAGCATCGGCACCCCGGAGGCACGGGCGAACTCGGCGCCGCGCAGCAGCGTCCCGTCACCGCCGAGCACGATGAGCAGCTCGCACCCTTCGAGGCACTGCGGAGTCGCCTCCTTGACGAGCTGCACCTCGGGCGGCAGCGGCAGGTCGGCCGCCTCGTACTCCAGGACGCGCACGCCGATCCCGGAGCGCATCAGCCCCTTGACGACCAGCTCGGCGCTGCGGATGGCCGCGGGCCGCCCGGTGTGGGCGAGCAGGAAAACAGTACGAGCTCGGTTCTGGCTCAACGGGGCCCCTCCGCCACTGCACGGTCGACATCGGCCGGGTCCAGGGCCGGCGCCCCGGCACGCAGCCACAGAAAGTATTCGACATTGCCCGAGGGGCCGGGCAACGGACTGGCCGTGACCCCGTTCACCCCGAGCCCGAGTTCCCCCGCCTTCTCGGCCACTCCCCGCACGGCCTCCGCCCGCAGCTGCGTGCTCCGTACGACTCCCCCGCTGCCCAGCCGTTCCTTCCCCACCTCGAACTGCGGCTTCACCATCATCACCAGATCGGCGTCCGGCTTCACGCACCGCACCAGGGCGGGCAGTACCAGTCCGAGCGGGATGAAGGACAGATCCCCCACGACAAGATCCACTGGTTCCCCATCGATCGCTTCGAGCGTCAACTCGCGTACGTTCGTACGGTCCTTGACGGTGACGCGTTCATCGCTCTGCAGAGACCAGGCGAGTTGTCCGTAGCCGACGTCGACGGCGACCACGTGCGCCGCCCCGGCCCGCAGCAGCACATCGGTGAAACCGCCGGTGGATGCCCCGGCGTCCAGCGCCCGCCGCCCCTCGACGACGAGTCCCCGCGGCCCGAACACCTGAAGGGCGCCCGCGAGCTTGTGCCCACCCCGGGACACGTAGCCGGGATCGCTGTCGTCGCTCTGCACGACGATCGCAGCCGCGGTCTCCACCTGGGTGGCGGACTTGGTCGCGACGGTCTTGCCGACGGTGACCCGCCCGGCCGCGATCAGCTGCCCGGCATGCTCGCGCGAGCGCGCCAGCTTCCGGCGGACCAGCTCCGCGTCCAGACGGTTGCGTGCGACTCCTGCCACGTTCGGTTCAGCTCCTAGTGCCATACGAGGGTGAGGGCGCCCTCTGGTCATACGACGGTGAGGGCGCCGGAGGTCCCGGACGGGCGTCGAGCGCGGTGAGCTCGTCGCGCAACCCCCGGTGTACATCCTCGTACACCTCGATGTGGCCGTCGGTGGCGAGGTGGTCGGCGTCACCGAGCCGCTCCAGCCGGCCGTCCACCTCGGCGTTGCCGGTGGGGATGCGAGGAACGTTCAGAGGGGCGGGGGCAGCCGGGTCGTACCCGGCGGGTTCGACCGGGCCCTCTTGTGAAGGCTCTGGAACTGCGTCGCTCATGCCCAGACGCTACCTCGAACCGCTGGGGTACCGTCGAGCGCGATGGCCACGATCGAGGAGTGCCGCGCCGCACTCGAAAAGCTCTCCGACAACATGCGCAACGCCGAGGGGGACGCCGCCACGGCCGCGTCCATGGACCGCTCGGTGAGCTGCCGCATCACCGATCTCGACGTCACCTTCGTCGGCCGGATGACGGGTGGCCGGATCGTGGTGCACGACACCCTTGAGGGCCCTCCGAAGGAGAAGGCCCAGATCAGACTGGCCATGTCCGGGGACGACCTGGTGGCCCTGGTGAACGGCGAGCTGAACTTCGCCAAGGCCTGGGGCTCGGGCCGGGTGAAGCTGGAGGCGGGCCTCAGGGACCTGTTCCAGCTCAGGAAGCTGCTGTAGATCCCTGATCAGGAAGCTTCCGTGGCGGCCTCCACGCGCACGCGTGCCTTGCGCGCCGCCGGTACCACCAGCGGTGTCCCCGTCTCCGGGTCGTCGATCACCTGGCAGCGCAGCCCGAAGACCTCCTCGACCAGCTCGGCTGTGACGATGTCGTTCGGGGCACCCTCGGCGATGATCTTCCCGCTCTTCAGCGCGATGAGATGCGTGGCGTACCGGGCCGCGTGGTTGAGGTCGTGCAGGACGGCCACCAGGGTGCGGCCCTGCTCCTCGTGCAGTTCGGCACAGAGGTCGAGGACGTCGATCTGGTGCTGGATGTCGAGGTAGGTCGTCGGCTCGTCGAGGAGCAGCAGCGGGGTCTGCTGGGCGAGCGCCATCGCGATCCACACGCGCTGTCGCTGGCCGCCGGACAGCTCGTCGACGTACCGCTCGGCGAGTTCCGCGACCCCGGTCTGCCGCATGGACTCCTGGACGACCCGCTCGTCCTCGGTGGACCACTGGCGCAGGATGCCCTGGTGGGGGTAGCGGCCGCGGCCGACCAGGTCGGCGACGGTGATCCCGTCCGGCGCGATCGACGACTGAGGGAGCAGACCCAGGGTGCGGGCGACCTTCTTCGCCGGCAGCGACTGGATGACCTGCCCGTCGAGCAGCACCTTGCCCTGGCTGGGCTTGAGCATCCGCGAGAGGGCCCGCAGGAGCGTGGACTTGCCGCACGCGTTGGGGCCGACGATCACCGTGAAGGACTGGTCGGGTATCTCCACCGACAGCTGCTCGGCGATGACGCGCTGGTCGTAGGCAAGGGTGACAGTGTCGGCGGACAGGCGGTTCACGGTGCTCCTTGGGTTGTTCAGTCCGCTTGGGTTGTTCAGTCCGCTGGGGAGGACGGTCTCGGCGCTCATATCCGGCCCGCTTTGCGCTCGGTGACCAGGAGCCACAGCAGATAGACGCCGCCGAGGACTCCGGTGACCACGCCGACGGGCAACTGGTCCGCGCCGAAGACCTTCTGCGAGATCCAGTCGGCGGTGACCAGGAGGGTGGCGCCCATGCACAGGGACGGCAGCAGATTGGGGCCGGGCGAGCGGGTGAGGCGGCGGGCCAGCTGCGGTGCGGTGAGCGCGACGAAGCTGACCGGTCCGGCGGCCGCGGTGGCGGCGGCGGTGAGCAGGACGGCGGCGACCAACAGCAGCAGCCGTACGCGTTCGACACGCACCCCGAGGGCGTTCGACACGTCGTCGCCCATCTCCATCATCCTCAGGCCCCGCGCGTTGGCGAGGACGAGCGGGACGAGGACGGCGCACAGCCACAGCAGCGGCCAGACCTGCGTCCAGTCCCGGCCGCTGAGGGAGCCGGTCATCCAGACGACGGCCTGGGCCGCCTCCGTGAGGGTGGACCTCGTCAGCAGATAGCCGTTGACCGCCGTGACGATCGCGGAGACACCGATACCGACCAGGACCAGCCGGTATCCGTGCACGCCCTGCTTCCAGGCGAGCAGATAGATGGCGAACCCGGTCACCAGTCCGCCCACGAGCGCGCCCAGGGTGACCTGGGTCGCGCTTCCGGAGAACAGCACGATCATCGTCAGTGCCCCGGCCGTCGCCCCCTGGCTGAGCCCGAGCACGTCCGGACTGCCCAGCGGATTGCGGGAGATGGCCTGGAACAGCGCGCCCCCGAGCCCGAGCGAGGCGCCCACCAGCAGTCCTACGAAGACTCTCGGCAGCCGCAGTTCGTTGATGATGAACTCCTGCCCGGCGTTGCCGTTCCCGAGCAGCGTCTTGAGCACGTCCCCGGCGGGGATCGGGAAGTCGCCGGTCCCGATCAGCACCACGCTCGCGGTGAGTGCGGCAAGCAGGATCAGGGCGACGACGACAGCGGCCCGGACGTCCAGCCGCAGGGAGAGCCCGCCGGGGGTCCTGATGGCACGGTTGGTCCTCACAGCTGCGCCGTCCTCCGCCGTCGTACGAGATAGATGAAGACCGGCCCGCCGATGAGCGCGGTGACGATGCCGACCTGGAGCTCCGCGGGCCGGGCCACGATCCGGCCGATCACGTCGGAGCCCAGCAGCAGCACGGGCGACAGGACGGTCGCGTACGGCAGGATCCAGCGCAGGTCGGGGCCGGTGAAGGAGCGCACGATGTGCGGCACCATCAGGCCGACGAACACGATCGGTCCGCAGGCGGCGGTCGCGGCCCCGCACAGCACGGTCGCGGAGAGCATGGCCAGCGCCCGGGTGCGGTTGAGGTTGGCGCCGAGGGCCTTCGCGGTGTCGTCGCCCATCTCCATCGCGTTGAGCGGCCGGGCGAGCGCGAGGGCGAGGAGTGAGCCGGTCGCGAGGAACGGCAGCACCTGCCAGATGGTCGAGTTGTTCGCCGAGGACAGTGAACCGACCGTCCAGAAGCGCATCTTGTTGAGCGCCTGGTCGTCGGTGATCATCACGGCCTGGAGATAGCCGTACAGCGCCGCGCTGATCGCCGTACCGGCCAGCGCGAGCCGCACCGGAGTGGCACCCCGGCTGCCGCCGAGGAACCAGACCAGGGCACCCACCGCGGCCGCGCCGAGAAAGGCGAACCACACATAGCCGCTGAGCGAGGTGACGCCGAAGAAGGTGATGGCGGTGACGACCGCGGCGGACGCGCCCGCGTTGATGCCGAGCAGCCCGGGGTCGGCCAGCGGATTGCGGGTGAGCGCCTGGAGCACCGCCCCGGACAGACCGAGCGCGGCGCCCGCGAGCAGTCCGAGGACGGTCCGCGACAGCCGGTCGGCCACCACGACGTCGCTGTAGGTCCCCGTGTCCTGGAACAGTCCGTGCCAGACCTGTGCCACGGACAGCCCTTTCGCCCCGACCGCGATGCTCGCCACCGCGACGAGCACCAGGATCACGACGGAGACGAGGAGCCCAAGGACTCGTATCGCCCGGCGGGTTGGGGGCGCGGGGGCGGTCTCCGCGCGCTGTTCGGGAGGACTGTCGACCAACACGCAGTTAGGTTAGCCTACCCTGCCAAACGGCCACGATCCCTGGGACCGACCGTGCGTGGACTCACAGGAGGCCTGCCCGCCCCGATGGCTCACAATCCCAGCTTGGCCAGCGCCTTGCCCCCGTCCAGCTCGCACGCCTTCTCCCCCGCTGCCGTCCAGGCCGCCGCGCACAGTGCCCGCAGCCCGTCCAGGGCCTCGCCGTCACCGTCCAGTTCCAGCCGCGCCTCCCCGGCCGTCGCCGTCCACCCTCCGCACCGGAAGCTCTCTCCCGCCTCGGTGACCTCGGGCTGCCCGGTGAGCATCCCCCGCAGATCGGCGTCCACGTAGGTCGGCCGGTGCTGCGGCGGCGCGGCGAGCAGCTGGGCGCCGTCGGTGACACCGGTGAGCACGAGGAGCGAGTCCACCTCGCCGTTGAACGCGCCCTCGATGTCCGTGTCCAGCCGGTCCCCGACCACCAACGGCCGCTTCGCACCGGTCCGCAGGATCGTCTCCCGGTGCATGGGAGGCAACGGCTTGCCCGCGACCTGCGGCTCGGCGCCGGTCGCGATCCGCACGACCTCCACCGCGGCGCCGTTGCCCGGCGCGATCCCCCGCCCGCTCGGAATCGTCAGGTCGGTGTTGGACGCGAACCAGGGCACCCCGCGCGCGACGGCGTAACTGGCCTCCGCGAACCGCCCCCAGGGCAGGTCCGGCCCACCGAAGCCCTGCACGACCGCCGCCGGCTCGTCCTCCGCCGACTCCACCGGCTCGAGCCCCCGCTCGCGCAGGGCCACCCGCAGCCCCTCGCCACCGATGACAAGGACACGGGAACCGGCCGGCACCTGCTCGCTGATCAGCCGCGCGACCGCCTGGGCGGAGGTGATGACGTCATCGGGCCCCGTCGGTATGCCCAGCTCGGTGAGGTGCTCGGCCACGGCGTCGGGCGTGCGCAGCGCGTTGTTGGTGACGTAGGCGAGGTGCATCCCGCCCTCACGCGCGGTGGCCAGCGACTCGACCGCGTGCGCGATCGCGTTCCCGCCCGCGTACACCACCCCGTCGAGGTCGAGCAGCGCGGTGTCGTACGCCTCGCTCAGGGCCTGCCCACTGCCCTCGGGCCTCGTCCTCACGCGCTGGCTCATTCCGCATCGCTCCTCGTTCGACGGCTTTCCCCCGATCATCCCCCATGCCACTGACACCCGTACGATGCCGGGATGAACACAGCAGGTCACCCGGAAGCAGCAGCGCGCCGAGGCCTGGAACTCACCCCGTTCCGAGGCCTGCGCTACGACCCCGACCGGGTCGGCAGCCTGGCCGCCGTGACATCCCCGCCGTACGACGTCGTGGTCCGCCCCGACGGCCTGCACCAGCTCCAGTCCAACGACCCGTACAACATCGTCCGGCTGATCCTCCCGCAGGCGACGACCCCGGCCGAACGCAACGAGCAGGCCGCCCGCACCCTGCGCGGCTGGCTCTCCGAGGGCATCCTGACCGCCGATCCGGAGCCCGGCCTGTACGTCTACGAACAGCAGGACGGCGCCGGCCTGCTCCAGCGCGGAATCATCGGCACCCTGCGCCTGTCGGAGCCGTCGGAGGGCGTGGTCCTGCCCCACGAGGACGTCATGCCGCACGTCGTCGCCGACCGCGCGGCCCTCATGCGCGCCACCTCCGCGAACCTGGAACCCCTGCTGCTGACCTACCGCGGCAACGGCACGGAGTCCGTCACGACGACCGCGATCGAGCGCACGGCCGAGCAGCCCCCGCTCCTCGCCACCACCACCGAGGACGGCTACAGCCACCGCCTGTGGTCGATCACCGACCCCGCCGAAGTGGCCCGCATCCAGTCCGACCTGACCCGGCACCAGGCCCTCATCGCGGACGGCCACCACCGCTGGGCGACCTACCGCCGTCTCCGCGCGGAGCACCCCTCGCCCAGCCCCTGGGACCACGGCCTGGTCCTCCTGGTCGACACGGCCCGCTACCCCCTGCGCGTCCGGGCCATCCACCGCCTCCTGCACGACATCCCGGTGTCCCGGTCCCTGGCGCTCCTCGACGGCCTCTTCCGCGTACGACACCTCGACATGCCCCTGGCCGAGGCCCTGGACGCCCTCGCCGACGCGGCCTGCGCGGGCAACGCCTTCCTCCTCGCCGGCGACGGCGCCTTCCACCTCGTGGACCGCCCGGACCCGGCCCTGCTGTCCCGCACGATCCCCACGGACCGCCCCACCGCCTGGCGCACCCTGGACGCCACGGTCCTGCACGCCACGCTCCTCGCCCACGTCTGGCACATCCCCGAGGACGACCCCGCCCGCATCGCCTACATCCACGACACGGCCGCCACGGTCGAGAAGGCGGAACGCGACGGCGGCACAGCGGTCCTGATGCACCCGGTCCGCGAGGACGTCGTCCGCGAGCTCGCCCGCCAAGGCGTCACGATGCCCCGCAAGTCGACGTCGTTCGGCCCGAAACCGGCCTCGGGCCTGGTCCTGCGCGCACTGGACGTATGACGCACAAGACGTATAACGCACAAAGGGGCGGGATCCCGGGATCCCGCCCCTTTGCTCACCGACAACACATGTCAGTCCTTGAGGTCGCCGTCCTCGACGTCTTCTTCTACCTCGTCCACGTCTTCTACGACCTTCTCGGCAGCCTCGCCGTCAGGCTCGACCTCGTCGGCCTCGTCGGCCTCGTCGGCCTCGTCCTCAGCGAAGGCGTCGACGAACTCGACCCCGTCCAGCTCGGCGAGCCGGTCGGACGCGTCGGTGCTGCCGTCCTTGTCGGACTCCACGGCCTTGGCGAACCACTCCCGCGCCTCGTTCTCCCGACCGGCCGCGAGCAGCGCGTCGGCGTACGCGTACCGCAGTCGCGCGGTCCACGGCTGCACCGAGTTGGAGGCCAGCTCGGGGCTCTGCAACGTCACGATGGCCGCGTCCAGCTGCCCCATGTCACGCCGGGCCCCGGCGGCGACGAGCCGCATCTCCACCTGCCCGGCCTTGTCGAGCTTGTGCACCTCGGGCGCCCCGGCCATGTCCAGCGCCTTCTCCGGCCGCCCGAGCCCACGCTCGCAGTCGGCCATGACCGGCCACAGCTCCACGTTCCCGGTCATCCGCCGCGCGGCCCGGAACTCGGCGAGCGCCTCGCTGTACTTCTGGTTGGCGTACGCCGCGAACCCGGCCGCCTCTCGTACGGCCGCGACACGCGACGCGAGCCGCAGGGCCACCTTGGAGTAGCCATAGGCGCCCTCGGGGTCCTCGTCGATGAGCCGGGCGACCATCACCAGGTTCTTGGCGACATCCTCCGCCAGCCCCTTGGGCAGGCTCTGGAGCTCCTGCCGTACGTCCTTGTCGATCTCGTCGCCCGTGACGTCCTCGGGGATCGGCAGCCGCTTGATCGGCTCACGGTCGCGGTCCCGCTCATCGCGGAAACGCCCGCCACCGCCACGCCGGTCATCGCCACCCCGCCGGTCGTCCCGACCACGGAACCCGCCGGGCCGCGAACCGCGGTCATCCCTACGGGGGCCACCGCGGCCGGCGCCCTGGTCGTCCCGCCGATCGTCACGACGGAAGCCACCGCGCTCGCCCCGGTTGTCATCACGTCCGGCATAGCCACCGCCACGGCTGTCGTCTCGCCGGGCGTAGCCACCGCCGCGGTTGTCGCTGGGACGGTCGTTGTCCCGACGGAAGCCACCACGGTCCCCACGGTCATCGCCGCGACGGTCGTCACGGCGGTCGTCACGCCGGTCATCCCGGCGGTCGTCACGGCGCTCGAAGCTGCCGCGGTTGTCGTCGCGGCGGAATCCGCCGCGATCCCCACGGTCTCCCCGGTCGTCACGACGGGGCCCGGTCGGACGGTCGTCACGGCGGAAGGCAGGCCGGTCTCCCCGGTCGTCACGACGGGGCCCGGTCGGACGGTCGTCACGGCGGAAGGCAGGCCGGTCTCCCCGGTCGTCCCCACGGGGACCACGGTCGCGATCGTCACGCCGGCCATAACCACCGCCACGGTTGTCACCACCATGACTGTCGCCGGCACGGTTGTCGTCCCGACGGAACCCACCGCGATCCCCGCGGTTGTCATCCCGCCGGACGTACCCACCGCTCCGGTTGTCGTCACGGCGGAAGCCGCCACGGTCGCTGTCCCGGCGCTCTACGCGCTCGCCGCGGTCGTCACGGCGGAAGGCAGGCCGGTCTCCCCGGTCGTCACGACGGGGCCCGGTCGGACGGTCGTCGCGACGGAACGCGGGGCGAGCTCCGCGGTCGTCCCCACGGGGACCACGGTCGCGATCGTCACGCCGGCCATAACCACCGCCGCGGTTGTCACCACCACGACTGTCGCCGGCACGGTTATCGTCCCGACGGAACCCATCACGGTCGCCGCGGTCGTCCCCACGGGGTCCACGGTCGCGGTCATCCCGCCGGGCGTAGCCACCGGCGCGGTTGTCGCTGGGGCGGTCGTCACGGCGGACGTAGCCGCCACCCCGACTGGCACCACGGTCATTGCCGCCACGACCACTGGTACCGCGGTCGTTGTCGCGGCGGAAGCCGCCACGGTCACCACGGTCACCACTGTCCCGTCGCCGCTGGTCGCGCTCCGGTCGGTCGTCGGGAGAGTTGGTGGACATGGTGACTCCTGTCTTCGGTACTGCAAGCATTCTAAAAACAAAAGGACCCCTGGCCCCAGCTGAACGCTGGGACCAGGGGTCCTTCCAAAGATTGTTCGGCGGTGTCCTACTCTCCCACAGGGTCCCCCCTGCAGTACCATCGGCGCTGTAAGGCTTAGCTTCCGGGTTCGAAATGTAACCGGGC
>NZ_JBICWQ010000012.1:0-178329 GCF_043199815.1 Streptomyces sp. NPDC048523
GGAAACTCCACGTCACCACGACGATCGGCATGCGCCACGCCAATGGTGAACCCCTCGTCCTCGTCGAGCGCTACGGCCGTATGCTCCTCGACCCCGACCTGTTGGACGGCATCAAGGGAGCCGAGGGCTGGGAGGCCCCGCACCCGCTCGGCCACGCCTACGGTGAACTCCTGGTCCACGACACGGCCCGGAACATGTGGTGGTTCCCCGATGCCGATCTGATCCCGTGCACCCAACCGCTCGGCGGTGGCCGCCACCGCGTCGTGGTCACCGGGGAGACGGCCATCGACCCCCTCACCCTGGCCGGCGGCCGGGCGATGGAAACCGGCACCCATGTGGTGTGGGCGAGCGCCCAACTCCTCGGCGTGGGCCGCAGGGCGAGGGTGACACGCAGCGACGACGCCACGCGCGGTGCCGCTCCGGACCTCGGTCTCGGCGCGGGCCTCGGTGTCGGCTTCGGCTCGGTCAGGGTCGGAAACCCGCCCCACCTGGTGATCCCGGCCTGGGCCGGGGCGGCCGGCCAACTCCGCCTCTCCGTCCGCCCACCGGGCCAGGCCACACTCCCGCACCGCCTCTACCTGCGCACCACATCGGCCCCGCCCCTGCGCCGGGCAGCACGCACGGTCCTCCACCGCCTGCCCCCGGACGTACGGCGCCGGGCGAAGAAGCTGGCGCGCAGGGCGGATCCCTGGAGCGGCGTCTGAGAAGAGGCGAAGGGGGGAGGAGAGCAGGCTGTCCGGCCCTCGCTCCGATATCTCCTCACCAGTGCCGGCACCGGGCGACGTTCGCGTTGTCCGGTGCCGGCAGGGTGGCTGTGCAATGCACAGGGACGTGAGGGATGAGTGTCGTCGGCGGCTCGGGTCTGCCCTGGCATGACTCGGTTCATCGCTGATCTCTCGCTCTCGCTCGACGGCTTCGTCACCGGACCCGCCGTCGGCCCGGACAACGGGCTGGGCACCGGTGGCGAGGCCCCGAGCACATGGACGCTCTCCGACGCCCCGTCGATCGCCGGGTCCTGCACGTCGGACGGGCCGGGGGCAACCGCGCGGTACAGGTCCCCGGCCGAGCGCGTCGGCGAGAGTCGCCGCGCCGCCGCGCGCAACCGCCGCACGCATCTGGGGACCGCACGCCCGGCACCGCTCCCTCAGTCCAGACGGCCAACCAGATGGGTCTGGTTCGGGGTCCCCACGCTCGTCGTCCATGGCCGCCGCAACCGGTTCTTCCCCGTAGGCAACGGCGAGGCGCCGGCGCGCGAGATCCCCGGGGCACAGCTGCTGGTCCTTGAGGAGGCCGCCACTGTGATCCGCACCTGGACAGGCTCTGTTGCTGCTCTCGTGCCGGGCGGTCAGGACGGCTGGACCTGGTCGAAGAGGGCGACGGCTTCGGCGGGGTCCGGGCTCACCAGGCGTTCCAGACCGGCAGCCGTGATCTTCGCCCACCTGCCGGCCCGAGCCCACATGTGTTCCTCGAAGGCGCGGACGGCCTCGTCCAGGTCTCCAGATCCGGCGGCGGCGATGGATTCGGCGAGTTCGGCTCCTTCCAGCATCGCGAGGTTGGCGCCCACCCCCAACGGGGGCATCAGGTGCGCGGCGTCGCCCAGGAGCGTCACCCCGGGCACATGGGTCCAGGTGTGGGACACGGGCAGGACGTGGATGGGGCGGTGGACGAAAGCGGTGCCGTGGCGGAGCAGGTCGAGGACGGGGGCGGCCCAGCCGTCGAACAATGGCGGCAGGCTCGATCGCGCGGCCTCGACATCGTCCAGGTCCAGGTTCGTGTGCCAGTCCAGCGGTGCGCGGAACTTGGCGTACACCTTGACGTGGCCGCCGCTGTTGCGCTGAGCGGTGAGGCTTCGGTTCACGCCGTACACGGACAGGGAACCGTCACCGATCAGCCGGGCGAGGTCAGGGTGGCGGTTGTCGACGTCGTCAAGGGAGGTCTCAATCGACGTGATGCCGGTGTAGTGGGGTGTCACCGGCGAGACCGCCGGGCGGACCCGGGACCAGGCACCGTCCGCGCCGACCACGAGGTCGAACGTCTCCTGTCGTCCGTCCGCGAAATCGACTCGTACGCCCTCCCGAGTCCCCGGCACCACCTGCGTCACGCCCAGGCCCCACCGGACGTCGAGAGGGCCGAGCAGCAGGTCACGCAATTGCCCGCGGTCGATCTCGGGATTGGCCAGGTCATCGGGGCGGGGCCGCCAGTCGCGCAGGACGGCCCCGTCCGTGTCCAGGATGCGCATGGCCTGCCCCTCGGGACGAGACAGCGCCTGGAACTCCGCCAGCAACCCCGCCTTGTCCAGCGCAAGCTGACCCAGCCCCTCATGCAGGTCCAATGTGCCGCCCGGGGGGCGGGCGTCGGGGGAGGGGTCGCGTTCGAGGACGGTGACGGGATGGTCGAGGCGGTGCAGGACGCGAGCGAAGGTCAGGCCGGCAGGGCCGCTTCCGACCACTGCGATGCGATGTCTCATGCCGATACACTGTATTGGTCGTGTACGGTGCATCGCAACGGTACGGTGAGAGCATGACTGTGTGGGACCGGCCGGAGCCGCTGCCTCGCCCTGTGCCGCTCGACCGAGAGCGGATCGTCGCCGCCGCCATTGCGCTGGCCGACGAGGGCGGGCTGGAGGCCGTGTCGTTGCGCAAGGTCGCGGCCCGCCTGGATGCCGGCCCGATGCGGCTGTACCGATACATCTCCACCAAGGAGGAGCTGTTCGACCTCATGGTGGACGAGGTCCAGGCCGAGATTCTCCCTGAGGAGCAGCCCGGTGACTGGCGGGAGGCGCTGCGCGTCCTCGCCCATCGCACCAGGCAGGCGGCTCTCCGTCATGAATGGCTGGCCGACCTGCTCGGCGGTCGCCCGGCCCTGGGCCCGAACGGCCTCGCCGTGACCGAGGCCACGCTGGCCGCCCTCGACGGCCTCGCTGATGTCGACACCGTCATGCGCGCCGTGGAGACCGTCAGCGCCTACTTCATCGGCGCGATCAGGCGCGAGATCGCGAACCTGCGGGCCGAGCGCGCCACAGGCCTGTCCAAGCGTGACTGGCAGCGCGCCCACGGCCCGCGCGTGGCGAGCATGTTGGCCACCGGCCGCTTCCCGGCGCTGGCCAAGGCTGTGTACGACGGCACCGACGTGGACGCCGAGACATCCTTCGCAACCGGCCTGGACTGGGTCCTCGACGCCGTGGCCACCAAACTCACCACGCCGTCGGTATAACCCTTTGCTGCACGTGGACGTTGGCCGGAATTCAGCTGGACTCTTTCTGACGGAGTCTTCTGCGCAGGTGACTGAAATATGGCCTGAAGCTGGTCATACGAAAAAGTGGAGCGCATTTTCACGAGATTTGGGCGCCCGACCCTGGCACGCTTGCGGCGGCGCAGGCGGCCCGTACGAGCTGTCGCGTCAGCGCATTCATTGTCGATCGGAAAGAGGAACTCATGCGAACTTCTCTGACCAGGGCACTTGTTGTCGCGAGCGCCGTCGTCGGCATGGCCGCCGGAGGACTTGCGGGGGCCAGTGCGAGCGTGGCGGCTCCCCAGCACGCCACCAAGTCTGCGGTCAGCAGCCCGCGTGCCTCGATCCTCGCGGTGAACAACCTCGGTCTGAACACGGCCCGGGCCAAGAACTGGCAGAACTGCCTGAACGCCTGGGGCTTCAACGCCGGTACCGAGGACGGCCAGCTGGGCACCAACAGCTGGAAGGCCGCACAGAGGATGCTCAACGCCTGGGGCTACAACGCCGGCACCGTCGACGGGGTCGTCGGATCCAACACCATCACGGCGCTGCAGAAGTTCCTGAACGCCGTCGGAGAAAACGCCGGAACTCCCGACGGAATCGCCGGACCCCAGACCAGGGCGGCGTTCTGGAATTACAACGCCACCGGCTGCTGAGTCGATCCCGCATATCGCGTCGGGCTGGTCCATCGGGGAATTCCCTGATCGACCAGCCCGGAACGTGACCGGTCAGGGCCGGCCGCAATGCAGGGGCTTTCGGTCTACTGGCTGCGTATGACGGCTTCCAACATCTCGTGGACGGTCTTCGCGGGGCGACCGATGGTGGCTTCCAGCGTGGGATCGGTGGCGTTGAACTCGCCATTGCGTGAAGCCGCGAACATCGTCAGAGAGAACTCGGCAGCCGGCCGGGGCATCCCCTCGGCGACCGCCGCGGATGTCCACTCGTCGTCGTCCATGACGACTCGGGTGATGGTCCGGCCGGTGATGCGGCTGAGGATCTCGGCGACGTCGGCGAAGTCCAGCGTGTGGGGTGCTGTCAGCGGCGGCGTGATTCCTTCGAGCGCACCGTCGTCGGCCAGCGCGGAGGCCGCGGCTTCCGCCAGGTCCTCGTGGGCCGTCCAGGACACCGGGCCATCCTGCGGCAAGGCCAGCCTGCCGGTTTTGAGCGCTGCGCCGACGTACAAGCCCAAGGTGGAGCCGTAGAACCCGTTGCGGAGAGCGGTGTACGGGACTCCCTGCCGTTGGAGATGCTCCTCCGTGGCCGCGTGGACCTTCTGCGGCGGGAAGAGAGAGGTGGGGGACGCGGCCTGGTGGCTGGTGTACAGGATGCGCTGGGCGCCCGATTCCCGCGCTGCGTCGATGGCGGCGATGTTGGCGGGCAAGGCCCGGTCGCCTCGTATCGCCGCGGAGATGATCAAGACGCGCTCGGCGTCCTCGAACGCGTGCTTGAGAGTGCCGGGTCCGGTGAAGTCTCCCGCCCGGACTCGGACGCCGCGCTCGGCGAGGTGGGCGGCCTTGCTCACGTCGCGCACGCTGACGCCGATCCTGTCGGCCGGCACCCGTTCCAGAAGGCGGGTGACGATCAGCGCCCCGAGTCGGCCGGTGGCTCCTGTGACGATCAGCATGGTGGCTTCCCATCCAACGATGCTTCCAGCGGGACGAATAAACGGTATCACTGATACTATCGTTGGAATCAGTAGGTAGCTGTTCAGCGTAAGGCTGCGATATCACCGATAACATCGCCTGTCACGCATGGGCGATACCATCGGCTCCATGGCATCGAACGCGCAGCGGCGAGACATCACCCGGGACCGCATCGTGAAGGCTGCGGCGAGCCTGCTGCGCGAGCAGGGGCCGACCGCTGTGACCACGCGGCGCGTCGCCCAGGACGCCGGGCTGCAGCCTCCCGCTCTCTACCGCCTGTTCCAGGACAAGGACGCCTTGCTGGATGCGGCCGCTGAGCATGTCTTCGCCGAACACGTGGCGAGCAAGCAGACTGTCGCGCCCTCGGACGACCCCCTGGAAGACCTCCGCGCGGGATGGAACACGCAGATCGGCTTCGGCCTGGCCAACCCGTATGTCTACGGCCTTTTGTTCGACCCGGCCCGGGCACGCGACACCCCGGCCCAGGCCAAGGGAGTGCGGATCCTGGCCGAGCGTGTGCACAGGGTCGCCGCCGCCGGACGGCTCCGGGTGAGCGAGGAACGCGCCGTCAACCTCATTCGCTCGGCGGGCACCGGAACCGTCCACACCTTGCTGACCCTGCCGCCGGAGCAAAGCGACCCGCACCTGGCCGACGCCGCCTTCGACGCGATCGCCCGCGCCATCCTCGCCGATGAAACCGCTGTTCCCACCCAGGACCCGGCGGCTGTCGTTGCGGCCTTCCGTACTCTCCTGCCCGAGCTGCCCAGTCTCACCAAAGCTGAGGCCGCGCTGCTCGATGAATGGCTGCAACGCTGATCCGACACCACGCGACGAACTGGTGCCGACCGGGCGGCAGTTGCCCCCAACAGGCCCCGGTCCCCTCCCGTGACGGACGGCCCGCCACCAGACCTCTACGATCCCTGATGCGAAGACCGGCATGTCAGTCCGTCATGCTGCTCTCCGCGGCCTCCGTCCGGGCCGCGTTCGTGCCGCGCCGGTCGCCACAGCTGCGGGCGCCGTGCCGGCCCTCGGCGGAGCAGTCACAGCCCGCGCCGCATCCACCTCGTCGGACGCCCCCGCCGATGCGCAGAAGGCGCGCGCAGCCTCTCCGGCGAAGTCCACTTCCACCGGCAAGCACTACACGTCCCGGAGACACCCGCTCCGGGCTCGGAGACGGATGTTCCGGCGTCCGTGAAGCCGGCGCAGCCCTACATGCCGGGCTCCGAAACGGACGTCCCCGCCACAGCCGAGCCCGCCATGACCGCCGCGCAGGAGCGAACGTGGAGCCGGATCGGCGGCGTGGGAATCGCGCCCTGAGACCGGGATCCGAGCGCACGACGCCGACACCAGGGGTTGGCTGAAACATCAACTCATCACACCTGAAACGCAGTTGTCGTACAGCCCTCTGATTGGCAGACTCACCTCGCCGACCACATTATGCGGACTTGTGTGCGAATCCGTGCGCGGAAGCATCACGTCGGCGAACCGGAATCACGTGACCAGACAGGGGGAACATCCTTGAATCTCACCATGCCCAGACGCGTCCTGGCCCGTGCCGCCGCCACCCTCGGGCTGGCGCTGGCCATGGCCACCGGCACCACCGGCCTGCTCTCCGGCACCGAAGCGCACGCCCTGCCGGTCGCCCAGGGCTCCTTCAGCTTCAGCGGCGACGAGGGCGACTACATCAGCGGCGGCCAGTCCTACGCCTACACGACGGCGTCCCAGGACCGCATGAACGTCTCCGGCAACACTGACAACAGGGTGGTCTCCGTCTCCGTCGACGGAGCGAACGGCGACTGGTGGTACCTGGACCTCGCGGCGCCGACGGGCAAGACGCTGACGCCCGGGACGTACACGGGAGCCACCCGCTACCCGTTCAACGACGCGACCGAGCCGGGCCTGTCGCTCAGCGGCAACGGCCGTGGCTGCAACCAGCTCACCGGCACCTTCACCATCTCCGCGGTGGAGTTCGGCCCCCAGGGCTATGTGAAGAAGCTCGACGCCGACTTCGTGCAGCACTGCGAGGGAGGCACCCCGGCCGCGCGCGGCGAGATCCACATCGAGAACCCGGCCCCGCCGGCCGAACTCGGCCTCGACCTCGACATCGCCCTGAACGGCACCGCGAGCTCCCTCAACGGCAAGGCCACCTTCAACGGCACGGTGAGCTGCAACAAGCCGGTACAGGTGACCGTGGCGGGCGACGTCACGCAGGTGAAGAAGCGGGACCTCATCCGTGGTTCCTTCTCCACGTCGGTGTCCTGCACCCCGGGCGCCCCGGTCGCCTGGACCGGTACGGCCGTACCCACCGGCTCGGTCCCCTTCCAGAAGGGCGACGTCGAGGTCGAGGGCCGCGCGACGGCGACGGACCCGGACTACGACCGGCCGTTGACGGTCAGCGAGACGGTGGCGGTCCGCCTCACCCGGGTCTGACCCTCGCGTCACAACGCACAGCCAGTCAGCCGGCCAGGAAGCCGCAGCCACACCGCCCAGCCGGGCGGTGTGGCTGAAGGCACCACCGATCGTCAGCCGTAACGACGCTACGGCCAGACAGTGGCCTGCGCCTGGAAGACCTCGGGATCACTGTCCACGGGCACCACGCAGACCAGATGCCCACCGGGTACGCGAAGCACGTGACACTCCAGCCACTGTGAGATCTGCTCCGCACCCAGGCCGATCAGGCGCGCGGTTTCCGCCTCGACGTCGTCGGTCTCGATGTCCAGGTGCATCCGGGGCGTGTCGTCGACGGCCTGCACGGAGGTGATCAGTCCCGGCAGAGCCTCATGGAGCGTGGTGAACTGCGGTGCCGGCGGAAACGGCTTGGCGACGACGCCGAGAGCCGCCGACCAGAACTCTGCCGCCCGGGCGGCCTCGGCTTCGGGCGTGTCGATGATGACCGCGTATACACGACTCCTGTGCACGTACAGGACCTTCCCTCAGGGTTTGCGGGCGAGGGCGGCGGCGATGAGGTGTTCCCAGACCGTGAGTTGCCGTTCTCCGCTGTTGTTCCAGGGGGTCTCGGTCTGGTCCGGACGCCACAGGGGCGCCGGGACGATACCGGGGTCGAGGATCTCCAGGCCGTCGAGGAGGGAGGCGATCTCCGCGTCGGTGCGCCACCGGCCGCGGCCGAACGTCTGCTGCAGGACCTTCTCGGCCTCCTGCGTCTCCGGGTTGTTGCCGGAACGGAAGTGGCTGACGAAGAAATAGCTCCCGGACGGCACGCTCTCGCGCCAGTAACGGACGATGCCCGCCGGGTCCTCGTCGTCGTTGACGTGATGGAGGATGGCGCTGAACATGACAGCGACGGGCCGGGTGAAGTCGATCATGTCCCGGGTGTCGGGGTGCGTGCGGATGGCCTCGGGGTCGCGTACGTCGACCGCGACGACCCGGGTCCGGTCGTCCTTCTCCAGCAGCGCACGGCCGTGGACCAGGACCTGGGGGTCGATGTCGACGTAGACGACCCGGGTGTCGGGGTCGTGCCGCTGCGCGACCTGGTGGACGTTGTCGGCGGTGGGCAGGCCGCTGCCCAGGTCGATGAACTGCCGGATGCCGGTGTTTCTCACGATCTCCCCGACCGCGCGGGTCAGGGCCGCGCGGTTGGCGAAGGCGATGGCCACCGAGCCGGGCAGGTCCCGTTTGAACACGTCGCCGATCTCTCGGTCCACGGCGTAGTTGTCCTTGCCACCCAGCAGGTAGTCGTAGACACGGGCGATGCTGGGCCTGGACGGGTCGATGGAGGAGCCTTCGTACGTCATGCCGACCATTTTTCCCTGCAACGGCCCCTGCTGACCACGGTTTTCGGATCCTGGACCGACTCCCGTCCGGGCGGCCAGGTTTTCCTGCCATGTGGGAACGGTGGGCGTGCGCGCGGTCGTGGTGATCCGGGGCGATGTGCCGCGGCACGTGCGGCTCGACGTGGCCGGGTGGAGAGCTCGGCGGCCCGGGTCCGCGCCGGACAAGCTGCCGGCGTGCGCCATCACAGGGCGTAGTGCGACGGCGGTCCGGCCGGCACGGCGCTTGCCGACTTCTCGGTTACCGGGGGTGGGGTGATGTTGCCGCTTCGGGGCATTCGGGAGGTAACACGTCAGCCAACACCAGGAGGAACGTCATGATCGCCCTCGGCATCATCCTGCTTGTCGTCGGTTTCCTCACCGGCATATCGATCCTGTGGACCCTCGGCATCATCCTCGCTGTTCTGGGTGCCGTTTTCTGGGTCCTGGGGTCCATGGGGCACGCGGTCGCCGGCCGACGTCACTACTGGTGACCGGGTCTGACCTCGAACGGCGTCTGACTCAAGGCCTGCCTGTCAAAAGAAAGGCTTTCTCAGCTGAACAGCCTCGGCGGCTGGGCCGGCCAAGGCGCAAACCCCCTGATGCCCGGGCCGGCCGCCCGGGCATCAGGGGGTTTGGTGTACGAGCAGCGCCTACTGATAGCAGGGAGGCCCGCACCGGACGGTGACGGTGCCGATGTGTCCGCCTGTGGCGACCGGGACTGCCGTGACGGCTGGGACTGCTGGGATCGCCGGGACCTTGCTGGTTTCCCACGGCATCGGCACCGCCATGGCAGGCGCACCAAGGGCACCCAGGGCGGTCGCTGCCAGGAACACCACGGTGATCACACGCTTGCGCAGGTTCATGTGTTCCCCCTTGAGACTGCTCTTGTTTCCACCCGCTAGCGCGCCGTGATCGTCACCCGCTGAGCCGGTGTCGACCCTGCAGCCAGGACGGAGCAGCAGCCGAGCACCACCAGTGCGATCAGCGCGGCCTTCACGGCACGCCCCATGTGGATCCCCCCGTAGTTCAACGGTTGCGAAGACAGTGCCACGCACCCGTACGAGCCGCTATGTTTTCGATCCCCTTCGAAACGTCGTCCCCGTGCCGGCGAGCAGGTTGAGTGCCAGCGACGTCGCCGTGTGCTCGACGTGCTTGCCGTCGCGCCTGCTGACTACGAGTCCCGCCCCGCGCAGGACACCTATCTGGTAACTCGCGCTGGCCGGTGCGAGTTCGAGGGCCTGTGCCACCTCGGTGGTCGTCCGTGTGGAATGGCCCGCCACGTCGACGAGAACCGCACTCCTGGTGCGGCCGAGCAGTCGCTCCAGCCGTTCCTCGCCGGCACGGGCGAGGTCGAGCGGCTGCTTCCTGACGGGGTAGACGAGAACGGGATCGAGACCGGGATCGGCAAGCGCCGTGGGCCTGCCCCAGCAGAAGTACGACGGTACGAGCATCAGCCCCCGCCCCTCCAGCCGCAGCTCCCGGTCGACGGGATAGTCGACGTCCAGATACGGCGGGTTCCACCGGGCGAAGGGGCGCAGGCCCTCAAGGAGGCCGGCGGTGCCTCCGTCCACGACCGCGCGGGTGCGGACCGACACGTCGTCACCCACGGCCGAACGGACATGCCGCCAGTAGGGTTCCAGCAGCGCCCGGAACGAGGCCCGCAGGGCGTCGGAGACCAGCTTGAGCGAGGAACCGGGCCGTTCATGGGGGCCGTGCATCCAGCTCGGTACCGGTCGCGAGCCGGCGAAGCGGCTCAGTTCCGCGGCCAATCGGTCACGGGGCGTGGCCCGTAGCCTTTCGAGCCCCGCGTCCAGGCACTCGCCGGTGACCGGGGGCGTCAGGAAGTCGGGGATGTAGCCGGAGGCCGGGATGACGGTGCGCAGGGTGCCCAGTGCATGGGAGGCCCGACGGTCTCGCGCCAGCCGCTGACCTGCCTCCCGACGCCAGTGCCCGAACTCCACGACCCCCTGACGCGTCTGGAGACGGCAGATTGCGCACATCAACTCCCACAGAGGGTCGGGCTGTTGAGCGACCCGGATGTTCTCCAGATCGCGCCAGCCGAAGTGGATACGAAGCAAGTGACTCCTCGAGAAAGGCGCTGCGGGCACAACCGCCGTCGCCCATCGATCCTGATGGAGTGGGCCCGGAGGGGAAAGATGAGCGCGAGAAGAGGATGACCGCCTTGTCGATAACCTTTCAGCTATGAGTGCCGGTGGCGGATCCAGTCGTAGGCGAGAACCTAGCCTCCACCAACTCCGACTCTTTCTGATCCTGTCCCAGGAGCTTCACTTCGGGCGCGCGGCGGCGCGGGTCTACGTCTCTCAGCCCGCCTTCAGCCAGCAGATCAGGTCTCTGGAACAGCGGCTCGGCGTCGTACTCGTCGAGCGTGGCAGCCGGAACGTGCGGCTCACCGCGGTCGGCCAGTCCATCGCCGAGGAAGCCAGGACCGTGGTGGCCGCCATGACCCGACTGCGACAGACGGCCGACCGGCATGCCGGCACGGCGCGTGGGCTCCTGAGGATCGGCAGCCTCGGGGCCGAGGCCGCCATGCCCTACGCGCAGGCCGCCCTCGCCCGCCTCCGCGGTCACCACCCCGACCTGGAGATCGAGGTCCGCAACCTGACCTTCGTCGACATGTTCAGCACCCTGCTCAGCGGGGAGGTCGACGCCGCCTTCCTCCGCGGTCCCCTGCCCGGCGGGATCCAGTCCCTGCACCTGGCGTCCGAGACACGCGTGGTCTGTCTGTCCGACGACGACCCGCTCGCCGACCGGGACACTCTCACACTCGGCGACCTCGCCGATCGCAGGGTCGTCGACATGCCGCCGGAAGTGCCCCGCTCGTGGTGGAACCACCTGACGGTCAATCCCCGCCCCGACGGCACCAGGGTCCGCTTCGGGCCTGTCGTCAGAGACACCGAGGCCATGGTCCTTGCGGTCACTCAGGGCAGTGCCATCACCTTCCTGCCCGCCGCGGCCCGGCGTCTGTACCCGCGCGCCGGCATCACCTACGTCGACTGCCCGGAGCTGGGCCTCTCGACGTCCGAACTCGCCTGGCTTCCCGACAACCGCGACGAACCGTCCGTCTCCGCCTTACGTGAGGCGGCCCGCGAGACCCTCCGGAAGACCGACAGCCCGGTCCGCGACTCCGCGTCCGACGACTGAAGGGGCGGGTCCACCGGAGCGACAGCGCAGGGCATGAGGATCACGGCACGACCGGACGAGCTGGCGCCGCGTTTTCTGCAAGCGCGCGGCGTCGAACGCGTGCCCGCGGTGCAGGTGCGGTTCGCCAAGGTGGACTGCTTCGCGGGCGCTTGGATCGTCCCGCGGCGGTGGGGATGGCTGCGCGCGAGTGGCGTCGCCGTGCCGGGCGCCGCTGGTGGCTGGTCCTGCCGATGCTCGTCACGGCCTGGTCCGGCAGATCCTCGCCCCGCTCGGCCCGATGAGGGCGGCGATCGGCGTCGGACTTCTGTTCGGAACCGGACTGACGGCGGCCGAGGACGCGGGGCGCATGCACAATCGCGTGACGGCGTAGCTGATGGTCGTGTCCGGTGCGACGTCGGCAAGCCCCCGGCCTGCTGACGATCGCTGCGGGCGGCAAGGCCGACATCCCGGAGTCCGGGACGCCGGGCCTTGCCGCAGCAGCTAAATCAGGCGGGACGGATGTTCTCCGCCTGCGGGCCCTTCTGGCCCTGGGTCACGTCGAACTCGACCTTCTGGCCTTCCTGCAGCTCACGGAAACCCTGGGCGGCGATGTTCGAGTAGTGGGCGAAGACGTCGGGGCCGCCGCCCTCCTGCTCGATGAAGCCGAAGCCCTTTTCGCTGTTGAACCACTTGACAGTGCCCTTGGCCATAACCGTCTCCTTCGAGGGAAACCGGGCCCGCGACCTGCGCGCCCGGAGGTGATCGCCCTGGTCCGGAGAGGCGCTGACACGCAAGAACGCCCGTGACGGCGATCACGGGCGAACAGGACTTCGGAACCACGACTGCTGAATCATGACGCTACACCCGAGAAGTGGCGGCCGCCACCGACACGGCGCGGGACTCGCCATCAGCTGAGCGAGCCGCCGCTGGTCCATGATCGCTGAACCTGACTGTGACGGGTCAGTAGTACTGGACCAGGCAGAATTCGTGCTCTTCGGGATCGGTCATCACGACGACCACACCTTCGTCGTAGTCGTGGCGCTCCCCGGTGAACCGGCCCCCGAGGGCGATGACCTGCGCGATGCCCTGGTCGATGTCGTCGACCGCGACATCGAGGTGCAGGCGTACCTTGTCGTGCTTCGGCTCGGTCACTGGCTGGAAGGTGAGCCGGGGCTGCGGGTCGCCCGGGCGGCCGAGGTAGACCCAGCCGGGCCGGGACGGCACTGGCGGGCGGTCCAGCAGTGCGCTCCAGAAGCCCGCGGTCCGATCCACGTCGAGGCAGTCGATGGTCACTCCGACCCAGCGGTTCGTCATGTCGTCAGCTCTCCTGTTCGTTGTCATCGTCGGGCGAAAGATCGGCATTTCGGGCTTCCCGTCCTGGCGGACGCGCTGCTGGGCGAGTTCCCTGGCCGCGTCGGCCGGTGTGGTCCCGTGGGTCCGGGCCGTGCGGAAGACCTGTCGCAGTGTCGTCCGGTACCTGCAGCGCGATGCGCGGCAGACCGACCGCGACCTCGCCCGCACCCTCGGCATCGCCCCCTCGATCTGCCTGGAACGAGGTACGCGCGCCCCGCACCCCCTGACCGGACGCGGCCTCCCCTGCTGTCGCCGTTTACACTCCACCGGTGGGAGATACTGGGAAGCAAGACGCGGGCAAACAGGGGTGACGGCGTGGACAGTTCAGGGGAGGCGGACGCGCCGTCGGCTTCGTCGGCCCAGCCGGCGGGAGCCCTGCGCGTGCTGCCGCTGACGGACCGGCCGGGCTGGCAGGCGGTCGGCGAGGTCAGTCTGCTCACTCGCCCGGCCTGGGAACAGACGCTGCACCGCCTTGCCCGGAGCGACGAAGAGACGTGCCACTTGGAACTTTCCGCCGTTACCTTCGTCGATGTCGCCGGCGTCTCCGCCCTCGCGATGACCGCCCAGGGCCTTCCACGGGGGCGACGCATCGTGCTCGAAGAGCCGCCTGCCACCCTGCAGCGCGTACTGGACTTGTTCTGGCCGGACCTGCTCACTGTCGAGGTGATGGGGCGATGATGGAGCCCAGCACCGAACCGTTTGTTCATCCCGCTTTGTTCTACCAGGGCGAGAAGGAGTACCTGCACGGCACGGTGCCTTTCATCCGCGACGGTCTGAAGGCCGGGGAGCCGGTGGCGGTGGCCGTGCCCGGGGCGAACCTCGCCCTCCTCAAGAGGGCCCTGGGTGAGGACGTCGCCCAGGTGAAGTTCCTCGACATGACCGAGGCGGGGCGCAACCCGGGACGGATCATCCCCAGGGTGCTGCGCGCCTTCGCGGACTCCCATCGCCACCAGCGGGTGCGGATCATCGGCGAGCCGATCTGGGCCGGCCGCAGCACGGTGGAGTACCCGGCCTGCGTCCAGCACGAGGCACTGATCAACCCGGCATTCCAAGGGCGGGACGTCACCATCCTGTGCCCCTACGACGCCGACCGCCTCGACGAGCAGGCACTCACCGACGCCCACGCGACCCATCCCGTGATCATCTCCGGCGGCAGGGAGCGGCCCAGCACCGCCTACGCGCCCGAGCACGTGGTCGCACGCTACAACCAGCCCCTGGAGCGGTCGGCGACGGGCGAGGAACTCGACTTCCGGGCCGGCGAACTGCCGGCAGTCCGGCAGTTCGCGGTCGAACGGGCTGCGAGGTTGAACCTTTCGGGCGTCCGTCTGGAGGACGTGGCCCTGATCGTGGCCGAGCTGACCACCAACAGCGTGGTGCACGGCGGGGGTTACGGCACTCTGCGGGTGTGGGCCGAAGACGGCCATGTGGTGTGCGAGGTACGGGACAAGGGGCACCTGAACGATCCGCTGGCCGGCCGTCGCCCACCCGCACAGGACAAGCTCGGCGGCCGGGGTCTGTTGCTCGTGCACACCCTCGCCGACCTCGTACGCATCCACACCACCCCCGATGGAACGACCGTTCGCTGCTACATCAGTCAGCACTGATCCGTTCCGCCGGGTGCTCCTCGCCCCGCCGGTCGCCGCTCGTCACTGCGACCCGGCGGCCACCAGTGTCGCGGTGATGGGTTCGAGCTCGGCGACCAGCTCGTCGAGCTCGGCGGGGGACAGGGCCTCGTACGGCGGGGCGGCGAGCTCGTCGGTGAGGGCTTCGATGCGTTGCTTGGTCTCGCGGCCGGCGTCGGTGAAGCGGCCGTCGGTGTCGACGAGCCCGCGTTCGCGCAGCCCGTCCATGACCGTGGCCAGCCGTTCCTTCGGCAGGTGCTGGACGCGCCCGAAGGACTCCGGGGGGTGGATGCCCATGTCCAGCGCGGAGAGGATGTGGGCCTCCGTGCCGCCGATGCGCGCTCCGACAAGGGCGGCGACATGTCCGTCACCGCGGTGCTCGCGCAGCATGGTCGCCGAATGCCACAGCCGGGTGACCGGGTCGCCCGGTACCGTGAGGGTGCGCATCCCCGCGTACATCACGCGGCCTTCCATGGGCGCGCTCGTCGCGGCTTTGGTGGTCAGGTCGGCGGCGCGCGCCAGGCCCGGGGAGCCGGCCAGTTCGGCGCCGAGGATCCGTCGCAAGGAGGCCGCGCTGCCCCGCTCCCGCGCCGCGACGGATGCCTCCGGCGGGATCTCCTCCCACGCGCTCGGGATGTGCCGCGCTGCCTCTCCGTCGGCGAAGCTGTAGAACGCCGCGTGCACGACCTGCGCCGGCACCCGCCCCAGCGGCGCGGCACGGCTGGCGAAGTAGCCGTCCCAGTAGGTGCGGTGGCCGAGCGCGGCCAGCTCCTCGTTGCACTCGTCGGCGAAGAAGGTGACCAGGCAGATCGGCTCCAGAAGCTCGAACATGTGGCGGGCGCTGTGAGTCATTGCCACATCATGCCTGCGCTCACGGTCCCGTGGACCGGTACGGACCGAGGCCCACGACCGGGGTCGGACCGATCCCCCTGCACGCACGGACTCAAGCATGTCCTCGGCGTATCGAAAACCGCATACGGACCCGCAACACCGCGCTGCCTTGGATGGCGGGATGTCCTACAGCGAATCAGCGGATGGCGGACCGGATGGCCGACCAGTGAGTGGAGTCAGGCCCAACCGCGAGGCCGCAGGCGGGAGCCTGAGCGTCGGGCCGATCAGCGCCGCCGAGCACTCGGCGTTCGTGCGGGCACAGCCGTCGGTCAGCTTCCTGCAGACCCCGGCGTGGGCCCGCGTCAAGACCGAGTGGCGCGGCGAGTCCCTCGGCTGGTACGACGGCCGGCAACTGGTTGGTGCCGGGCTCGTCCTGCACCGCCCGGTCCCGCGGCTCGAGCGCTTCACACTGGCCTATCTGCCCGAGGGCCCGGTCATCGACTGGACCGGTGAGATCAACGCGTGGCTCGACCCGCTGGCGGCCTGTCTCAAGGCACACGGGGCGTTCGCGATCCGGCTCGGCCCGCCGGTGCGCACGCACACACGTGGCCACCAAGTCGGGCCACAGCCGGGGCAGTACCGTCGACGTGACGCTGTATCAGCTGGAGACCGGTGAACTCGCTCCCATGGGCGGTGGCCATGACCTGATGGATTCCCGCTCCCACCATGGGGCAACGGGAATCGAGCGGGCCGAAGCACGAAATCGTGAACACCTGCGTTCCGTCATGGAGGACTGCGGCTTCAGCGCGTACGCGTGCGAATGGTGGCATTACACGCTGAAGGACGAGCCTTATCCGGACACCTACTTCGACTTTCCTGTCGCGTAGAGATCGGCGAGAGCCCCGGGGCGTTCTGCCCCGGGGCCCGATCCGACGGGTCACTCCTCACACGAAGGCGCTCTGGCCGGTGATCGACTTGCCCACGATCAGCGTGTTCATCTCGCGGGTGCCCTCGAAGGAGTAGATCGCCTCGGCGTCGGCGAAGAACCGGGGGATGTCGTGGTCCAGGAGGATGCCGTTGCCGCCGAAGATCTCCCGGCTCCAGCCGACGACCTCCCGCATCCGCGAGGTGACGAACGCCTTGGCCAGGGAGGAGTGTTCGTCGCGGAAGATGCCGGCGTCCTGCAACCGGGCGAGCTGCACCAGCATGCCCCAGGACGCGGTGATGTTGCCGAGGCTCTTGACCAGGAGGTCCTGCACGAGCTGGAAGCCGCCGATGGGACGGCCGAACTGCTGCCGTTCCCGGGCGTAGTCGAGGGCCAGTTCGTAGGCGCCGGTCATGACACCGAGCGCCTGCCAGGCCACCCCGGCGCGGGTCGCGCGCAGGATCTCGGCGACGTCGCGGAAGGAGTTGATGTTCTGCAGGCGGTTGGCTTCCGGGACGCGGACGTCGGTCAGGGTGATCTCGGCGTTCTCGACGATACGGAAGGCGAGCTTGTTCCGGATCTTCACCGGGTCGAAGCCGGGTGTGCCCTTCTCGACGACGAAGCCCTTGACGTGGTTGTCGTCCTCGTCCCGCGCCCACACCACGACGTAGTCGGCGAAGGTGGCGTTGCCGATCCACTTCTTGGCACCGTTCAGGACCCAGGTGTCGCCCTCGCGCCGGGCGGTGGTGCGCATGCCGCCCGCGACGTCGGAGCCGCCGAGGGGCTCGGTCATCGCGAACGCGCCGATCTTGTCCATCGCGGCCATCGCCGGCAGCCAGCGGTCACGCTGCTCCTGGTCGCCGCCGGAGTGGACGGAGTACATGGCCAGCCCGTTGTGGACGCCGAAGAAGGTGGCGACCGAGGCGTCGGTACGGCTCATCTCCATGGCGAGCATGCCGGTCAGGAGGTTGCTCGCGGCGGGCTTGTGCTCGCCGTAGCCCTCATAGGGCAGTCCGGCGAGGCCGCTGTCGCGGAACAGGCCGATGAGCTTTTTGGGGAACTCGCCCTTGGCCCAGTTGTCGTTCACGAGCGGCTTGACCTGGTCGCGCATGAGGGAGCGGGCGCTGAGGAGGATCTTGCGCTCCTCGTCCGGGAGCAGCGACTCGTAGTGGTAGAAGTCGGCGGTCAGTTCGTCGGCGACGGGGCCGGGGGTGGTGGGCCGGGTGGTGGTGGTCATCTCAGTGCTCCTCCTTCGAGGCGGTCGTCCCGGTGATCCGGCTGGCGCTGTCCAGCGCGTCAAGGACGGCCAGTTGCTTGCGGTCGCGCGTCTCGGCGAGTTCCGCGTACGTGGCGGAGCCGTAGGCCTTCTCCACGGCTTCGATGAGCCGTTCCCGCTGGTTGGGCGTCTGCGTGGGGCGGCCGAGGCCGTCCCCCATGTCCTGCATGGAGGCGCCGATGTGTTCCACGAGGTGCCGGTAGCCGCCGGGGCCGCCGCCCAGGTGTGAGCCGAGGAACGGGCCGACCGTGGCCCAGCGCAGGCCCAGGGAGTTGGTCACGACCTTGTCGAGGTCCTCGGGAGTCACCACGCCCTGCTCGACGAGGTACACCGCCTCGCGGCTGAGCGCGTTCTGCAGGCGGTTGCCGACGAAGCCGGGGATCTCCTTGCGCTCGACGACCGGGGTGCGCCCGACCGAGGCGTAGAAGTGCGACGCGGTCTGTACGGCGTCCTCGCCGGTGCGTTCGCCGGGGACGACCTCGACCAGCGGGACCAGGTGCGGCGGGTTGAACGGGTGGCCGATCAGGACGCGCGCGGCGTCCTCGTCCGCCAGCTCGCCCGTGAACGCGGTCGCCGGGATCGCGGACGAGGAGCTGAGTAGCAGCGCGTGGGCGGGCGCCTCACGGGCCAGCGTGGCGAACAGGTCCTTCTTGAACTCGACACGCTCCGGACCGTTCTCCTGGACGACGTCAACGTCCCGGACCGCGTCGGTCACGCTGGCCGCGATGTGCACCCGGTCGGCGAGGCCGGTCACGTCCAGGCCGCGGGCGGCCAGGTGCGGGGCGTACTGCGCCAGGGAGTCGGCGACGGCCTCGGCGAGGTCCTCGCGTGGGTCGCTCACGCGGACGGTCAGGCCGTACGCCGCGAACAGCGCCGTCCAGGACAGTCCGATGGTTCCGGCGCCGATGACGGCGGCCGTGCGGAAGGGGCGGGTCATGAGGAAGCGCCTCCCTTCAGGTAGTCGTGGACCGGCTCGACGCCCGACAGCGTCAGGTCGGTGAGGATGTGGCTCGCGGCGACGACCTCCAGCACCGGCAGGTCCGCCAGCGGGGCGAGCACGTGCTGGAAGAGCTGGAGCCGGGCGGGGCCGGTCCAGGCGCCCTTGACGGTGAGGTCGGTGATGCGGGTGCGGACCAGTTCCTGCACGCGCGGCAGGCCGTCGTAGCCGGGGATCGTCTTGAGCATGAACGTCGGTACGGCGATCTGAGCTTCGGCCTCGCGTCGGTCCAGCTCGTGGTGCTTGTAGCCCATGGTGGCGGTGGCGACCCGCAAGGTGCCGTGGTCGAGGGTGCCGACGACCGCGCCGCAGTCGACGTACAGCGACGGGGAGCCCATGACCTTCGGGTAGGCGGCGACCTCGCGGCCGGAGGCGGTGGCCGGGAAGTTGTCCAGGTACATCGCGTGCAGGTACTCGCCCTGCTCGCCCTCGAAGCTGACGGGGATCGCCTGCCCTGCCTCGGTGTAGGGGCCGTAACCGCTGACATCGCCCATCTTCATGACCTCGAACCGGACCAACGGCTCCTCGACGCGCAGCGGTTCGGGGACGACGGCCCGCAGCGCGTCGGGGTCGGTGCGGTAGACGATGTTGAGGTACTCGCGGTCGGTGAACCGGGGGACCACGGGCGCGAACGCCGGGCTGGTGAGCGGAGTGGTCAGGTGCTGTCGTACTTCCTGTGCACGCATGGCCGTCACCGCCCCGTCCAGCGGGGGGCGCGACGCTCGGCGAAGGCGGTCATGCCCTCGCGTACGTCGTCCGAGGCCATCAGGGGCTTCATCTGCGTGCGCTGGAAGGCGAACGCCTCGGTGTCGGGGGCGCCGTCGGCGGCACGGACCACACGCTTGACGGCCGAGAGGGCCAACGGGGCGTTCTCCGCGAGGCGTTCGGCCAGGCGGAGAGCCTCGGCGACGGCCTGCCCCTGGGCGGTGACCCGGTTGGCCAGGCCCAGGTCGCCGGCGCGGCGGCCGTCGATCGGCTCACCGGTCAGCAGCAACTCCATCGCGAGGTGGTGCGGGATGCGCTTGGGCAGGCGGATCACGCCGCCGCCCGCGGCGATCAGACCGCGCTTGACCTCGGGCAGGCCGAACCGGGCGTCCTCGGCCGTGACGATCAGATCGCAGGCCAGGGCCAGTTCGAAGCCGCCGCCCATGGCGAAGCCCTCGACGGCTGCGATCAGCGGCTTGGTGGGCTCGGCCTCGGTCAGGCCGCCGAACCCTCGGCCCTCGACCTCGGGTGACTCGCCGCGCAGCGCGGCCTTGAGGTCCATGCCGGCGCTGAACGTGCCGCCCTCGCCGGTCAGGACGCCGGCCCGCAGGGCGGGGTCGGCCTCCAGTGCGTCGAGTGCGTCGGCCAGGGCGGAGGCGACCGCGGCGTTCACGGCGTTGCGGGCCTCGGGACGGTCGAGGGTGATCAGCAGGGTGGAGTCGATGCGTTCGGTGCGGACGACGGTGGCTGTGGGGGTGCTCATGCTGGTTCTCCTGTGACGGCTGACGGCTGACGGCTGACGGCTGTCGGTCAGCGGGTGGCGGCGTCGAGTTCGGCGAGGACGTCCTCGGTGTCCTGGCCCGCGACCGGCGCCAGCCGGCGGATCGAACCGGGGGTGGCGGAGAACCGCACCGGGATGCCGATGGTGCGGACCGTGCCCTCGGTCGGGTGCTCGACGCTGTCCAGCAGATGGCCGTCGCGGACGTACGGGTCCTCGTGGGCGCGCTCCAGTTCCAGCACCGGGGCCATCGGGATGCTGTGCTTGGCGCACACCTCCGCCCACTCCTCGGTGGTCAGCGCCGGGGCGCAGGTCTCCAGGAGCGCGGCCAGGTCCTCGTGGTCGGCGCTGTCGATGGCCTCCCCGTTGACGCGCGGGTCCTCGGCGAGGTCCGGGCGCCCGGCGGCGGTGAGGAAGTCCCGGTAGTTCTGCGGGTTGTACGGCATGACGCAGGCCAGGCCGTCCCTGGTGCGCACCGCCTTGTGGCCCTTGAGCATCGACAGCGGGAAGCCGGTGGGGCCCGTCTCGGGCACGTGGGTGTGACCCGCCAGGTGCTCGACCAGGTTGAACGCGATCAGCGTGTCCGTCATCGGGATCTCGACCCGCTGGCCCCGGCCGGTGCGGTCGCGGTGCAACAGGGCGGCGAGGACGCTGTAGGCGATGGTCAGCGAGGAGACCTTGTCGCCGATGATGGTCGGCAGGTAGACGGGCTCGCCGAGCGCCCGGTCGGCGATGTCGACGAGGCCGGAGGCGGCCTGCACGGTCTCGTCGTACGCGGCGTTGCCGGCCCGGTCGGAGTCGCTGCGGAACCCTTGGGCGTGCGCGTAGACCAGGCGGGGGTTGCGGGCGGCGATGTCGTCGTAGGACAGGCCCAGGCGGTGCAGCGCGCCGGGACGCATGTTGGTGATCAGCACGTCCGCCGTGTCGATCAGCTCGAGTGCCCGCTCACGGTCGGTGTCGTCCTTGAGGTTGAGGGACACACTGCGCTTGTTGCGGTTGACGTTGAGGTTCAGCGGGGTCATGCCCGGTGTGGTGCGGTAGTGGCCGACGCGGACCGTGTCGGCGGGCGACTCGATCTTGATCACGTCGGCGCCGAGGTCCCCGAGGATCTGGGCGGCGTAGGGACCCATCACCACGGTCGACAGGTCGATCACGCGGATGCCCTCCAGGGGCCCGGTGACGGTGTCTGCGAGGTCCGTCATGGCTTTCCTTCACTCCTTCTTCCGTGCTTCCGTGTATCTAGAAACTAAGTTACAGCGAAAGGTGTCGGAGAAGAAAGCTCGGGGAATGACCGAATAAGGAAAGGCGGTATGACCGCAGTGGTCATACCGCCTTTTGTGAAGGTTTCCCGGTGATTATGAGTGGAGCGGTTCGGTGAACACCTCGCGGGCCGCCGCTACGACTTGTTCCAGGTCGCCGCCCTGTGCTCGGTCCTTGCGCCAGATCAGCCCGGTCTCCATTCGGGGATGGAAATCGGAGAACGGGAGAATGGTGACATTGTCCAGGTGGTAATTCTGGACGGGGCTTCTGGGGTCCAGCATGGAAATGGAGAAGGCGAGCCCGCTGGACACTATCTCGGAAATTCCTTCGAATGCGGCACTGTTGATTTCGATGCGTTTCTTGATGCCGAGTTCGGACAGCTGCTGGTCGAGTCCCCGGAAGTACGCGTTGGTGACGGCCGCCGGGGAGACGACGTAGGCGAGATCGGCCAGTTCCGTCAGGGCGACGGACTCGCGCCCGGCGAACCGGTCCTTGGGGACGACCGCGCCGAGCCGTTCCGACATCACCGGCAGCAGCTCCAGCGCGGGATCGCCACCTGCGGGGAGGCGGGCCAGGGTCAACGCGAGTCTGCCGTCGCATACGGCGTCGACGAGCCGGTCCGTGCCACCCGGCCAGCGCTTGATCTCGAACCGGTCGCGGACCCGCTCGGCCAGGGCGTCCATCCGCTCCCGCAGATCCGGATGGATGCCGCTGGGCACACCCAGCAGCAGGGTCGCCCGCCGCGGCCGGGCCGTCTCGGCGAGGCGCCACTGGATGGAGTCCACCTGCTCCAGCACGCCCCGCGCGATCGGCAGCAGGGCGCTGCCAGCCTGAGTGAGCGTCACATGGTGGGTGTCGCGGTCGAACAGGCGGTGTCCGAGTTCGTTCTCGAGATCCTTGATCCGTCTGCTCAGCGGGGAGGCCGCCATGTGCAGCTTGCGGGCCGCCACGGAGAAGTTCAGTTCCTGGGCGACAGCGACGAAGTAACGCAGATGCAGGAGTTCCACGGTGCCCACGGTAAAGGGCCGACCGGTGGCTGTGATCAAGGCCTTGGCCGAGCCGTGAGTGGGGTCGGAGACTCGGGCAGGGTGGCCGGGGTGGCCGGGGTGGCCGGGGTGGCCCGGGGTCGCTAGGGCGTGGTCAGAACCAGTGCAGGCAGTGCGGGGGGCGGTCGGCGCGGAAGAGGGCGTCAGCGACGCTGGCCGCGTCCGGGTGGTGGGCCCGGATGTGTCCGGCGCGCACGAGCGTGCTCGGGGCGGTGCCGCCGAGGTACACCGAGCCCAGGTCCCTCACGTCCAGGGACAGGTCGGGCTCCCGGTCCGTCGGGACGCACTCGGCCTTGCCGTCCCGGACGGTCAGCAGATAGCGGCCGTGCTCGCCGAGGAAGGGATCCTCGACATCGAGGACGAGCTCGCCGTCCGTGAACCAGCCGCGCGCGGTCAGCGCACGCGGGACGTCCAGCAGCCGTACCCAGAGCCAGTCCATGTCGCCGCTCACCTGGCCGGCACGGTAGTCCGCGAGCTGCAGGCGCAGCGGATGCTGGGGCGGGACGTGGTGGAACACGACCTGGGAGACCAGGTCGTGGCCGAGCACGAACCGGGCCAGGGCCGTGAAGACGGCGTCGTCAGCGGTGATGGTCTCGTCCACGGTCAAGGTCCGGGAGTCGTCGATGGAGTAGCTGGCGTACCCGTCCGGTACGCCGTCGACGTCACGGTGAACGGCGACGTAACGCGGCGCCGGCGAGATCGGCGGCTGCCCCGCGCGCAGGGCCCACCAGCGGTGCGGCCGGGACAGCGCACCGGGCTGGGCGCGGCGGTACCGGTCGTAGACGTCTTCCAGGATCTCGCCGCACTCGGCACGACGCAGCACCTCGACCGAGCCGTTGTCAGGACCGGTCACCGGTGCGTCGGCCGTTCCGTGTGCCCGGGGGAGAGCGAGGGCGGCCCGGTGGCGCTGCACGGTGAGCCGCTGCGTGTAGGTCGCCGGTCCGTAACCGAACCTGCCGTAGATCGAGGCCTCGGAGGCCAGCAGCACGGAGAGGAACTGCCCGTCGGCCCGCAGCTCGGCGAGCTGATGCCGCATCATCGCGCCGAGCACGCCCTGACGTCGGTGGGAGGGCAGGACGCCGACGGCGGTCACCCCGGGGGCCCGGACGAGGGTTTCACCGGGCAGGGTGAGCTCGAAGGGGTACGTGGCCGCGGTGCCGACGGGCCGCCCGTCCGTCAGCGCGAGCAGACAGCGGTCCATCTCGAGCGCCGACCACCAGAGCCCGCCGCCTTCGACCGGGGTTTCCGGGAAGCGCCCGAACGCGGCGTGGACCGTGTCGACGAAGACGTCGAGATCCTTGTCGGTCGTGGGACGTATCTCCATCGCTGGCGCTGCCTCCTCGATACCGGCACCACGACTGGTGGCGGCTGGCCACAGTGCATCGTCGACCCGGGTTCAGGTCAAACGAATTACGCCGCAACCAGCGGCCGTTCACGGCACAGTTGACCTGCAACGGGAAACGGTCCGGGGCCCTGAGCCATCACCACGCGCCTATCGCCCAGCTCCTCGTACCTGCTCCAGGTTCGACCGGTGCGGGACGTAGAGCCAGTCCGCATGCGGTCCCAGACGCGCGTCGACCGGTTCCTCCCCGCGCCGGAGCGCGTCGATGTAGGCACGATCCGCGGCGAGACGAGCCGCCACCTGGGGGCCCTCGGCGACGGCGCCATGGCCGGGGACCAGGACACCGACGTGCCCGGCGGCCTCGTCCAGCCGGTCGAGTGCCGCCTCGTAGGCGTTCACCTGATCGTCCTGACGGATGTCGAGGAGCGGGATCAGGACGTCGGAGAGCATGTCGCCGGCGATCAGGACGCCCCGGTCGGCGAGGAGGAGCGCGGCGTGGCCGACGGCGTGCGCCTGATGCTCGATGACCTCACCCGGCACGGGTCCGCCGTCCCCGGGCAGCGGGGTGAGAAGCCCGATCAGCTCGAGGGGGATGCCGGACGCGCTCTCCGCCGCCATCGCCTGGGCCCGCTCGCGGGCCACACCGGCCAGGTGGACGGCGGCGGGGGTGGCGTAACGCGGCACGTCGCCGAATCGGTGATGCCAGAGCAGGTGGTCCCAGTGCGGGTGGGTGCAGAATCCTGCGATCACGGGGATACCGAGTCGGTCCACGGCATCGGCGAGCTGGTCCAGCTCGGAGCCGTTGATGCCGGGATCGATGATGATCAGCCCGTCGTCTCCGCGCACCACGACCGAGTTGCTCCAGACCCATTCGCTCTGCCGGACCCAGACGCCGTCGGCCACCTCATTCAGCTTGTCCATCTCCACTCCCCTTCCCATCGGTCGGTCACAGTGCTGAGACTGTGATTCGCGGCCGAACTCATCGCAGGTGCCGGGGTGAGGCGTGGTGATCCGGGCGTGGTCGATGACCTCTCGTCCAGGAAGCGTTCGTAGGTGAGGTGGCTTCCGGTGCTGGCTGAGGAGTCGGTTCCGGAGCGTGGGCGAGGCGGAGCAGCAGGGGCTCCGGCCAGGGCACGTCGTCGGGATGCGGGGTCAGGACGGCGGGGGCGTCCGGGGAGGTGAGCGGAGCCGGGAGGTGGGCGGTGTCGGGCCGGAGCACCTCCGGTTCGAAGAGGATGAACGGCCCTCGTGCGGTAGGGAAATCGCGCCAGCACTGCACATGCCCGGCACGTACCCACGACCACTGACCGGGCGTGACGTACGGGTGGGTTCCAGGGCCAGTCGTCGTGGTGGACGGAGAATTCCTCGACTGTCGTCACTTCCAGGCCGTACGGCGTGCCGCGAGTGTCGCCTGGTGACCATCATCTGTCCGCAGTCTACGGACGGGATGGTCGACCTTGAGGACAGGATCAGGACGGGAGGACACCCGCGCACACACGAATGCACGAACGCACGAATGAAGGAGTTCATCCCCCATGGACGGAACAACGCTGCTCAAGACCGCGGCCGCCCACACCGAGGAACTGCCGGGGAGCGGCTTGGAGCATCCCTTCGGCCCGGACTGGGAGGTCTACAAGGTTCGTGGCAAGGTCTTCATGTTGATGACCGAGGTGCCCGGCCGCCCCGTCGTGATCCTCAAGTCGGACCCGGGCGAGGCCAAGGCCCTGCGCGAGGAGAACGGGGACATCACCCCCGGCTATCACATGAACAAGAAGCACTGGATCACGCTGGAGGGCGGGGAGGACATCGACGAGGCACTGCTCAAGGAGCTCGTGACCGAGTCGTACCGTCTCGTGGTTGCTCAGCTCCCCAAGTCCCAGCAGCCCGTGGACCCGCACACGTACGGCCGTAGTGGCTGACCCGACGACCGCGACGAACTCGTCGTCGCCCTCAAGGCGAAGCCGGACTACGGCCCGACCAACGGGCGTCCGTCCTGGGGTGCAGCGAGCCCTGGGGTCCGAACGCTGTCACGGACCGGTCAGGGGGCCGTCTGTTCCTCCGCGGGCAGGTTCAGCGCGTCTGCGACCGAGGACAGGGCGGGGCCCAGCGGGAGGCCGACGCGGGTGTGGGCGAGTTGGTCGCCGCGGGTGGGGTCCCGGTTGATGATGAGGACCCGTTTGTCCTCCTGAGCGGCTTGGCGGACGAACCTGAGACCGGACATCACCGTGAGAGACGAGCCCAGAACCAGCAGTGTGCGCGCCGCACGGACCAACTGACGGCAGTGCTCGATCCGTTGCGCGGGCACGGTCTCACCGAAGAACACCACGTCGGGCTTGAGGATGCCGCCGCAGTCCGCGCAGGGCAGGACGCGGAAGCCGGCGACCTGTTCGTCGGAGAGGTCGGCGTCACCGTCGGGGTTGACTCCAGCGGCCACCGGCTCGAATGCGGTATTGGCCGCTTCCAGCCGTACGGCGAGATCACGGCGCGAGGTGATGGCGTCGCAGGCCAGGCACCGAACCCTCGCCAGGCTTCCGTGCAGTTCCACGACCCCCTCCGCGCCGGCGGCCTGGTGCAGACCGTCGACGTTCTGGGTGATCACACCCGAGAGCAGACCGTGCCGGGCGAACGTGGCGACGGCCTGGTGCCCGGCATTGGGACGGGCGCGGCCGAAGGTACGCCACCCGAGATGGCTGCGTGCCCAGTATCTTCGCCGTGCGTGCGCGCCGCCGGTGAAGTCCTGGTACGTCATCGGCGTGTGCCGACTCAGGCTCCCGCCCTCGCCCCGGTAGGCGGGGATGCCCGACTCCGTGGAGATGCCCGCCCCGGTGAGCACCAGCACACTGCCGGCGCGCAGCGCGTCCACCACCGGCTCGAGGTCGGTGGTGCCCGGAGGCAGGTCCGGGGGAGGGGTCCAGTGAAGCGTGGGACGGGTCCGCATGCCTGCCAGGGTACGAAACCGGCCCCTGTCAGCCCTCCTGGGCTATGCCGAGTCCTGGTCGAGCAGGTAACCGATGGCTTCGACAACGTCATCGACCGTGTGGTGCGGCGTCACCAGTCCGTCGGGCCAGGGGCGGCCGGTGACCCATATGGTGCGCAGCCCCGCATCGTGGCCGCCGGCGATGTCGGTCTCGGGATTGTCGCCGGTCATCCAGTCCCCGGGAGTGAGCTGCGTACCGCACCGTGCGGCCGCGAGTTCGAAAAGTCGTGGGTCGGGTTTGCGGATGTCGATGTCGCCGGACGCGGCGATCCCGTCGATCAGGTCGGAGAGGCCGGTGGCTTGGATCTTGGCCCGCTGGATGTCGCTGGAGCCGTTCGTGGCGACCCCGACGCTCCAGCCGGCCTCCTTGAGACGCTCCAGGCTGCGCAGAACGGCAGGGCGGCAGTGGATGGACGCCGCCATACGGTCGATGTAGACGCGCCACAGATGGTCGGCGCTCTCGCTGACGGGGAAGGCGGCGCGCAGCCGGTCGAAGTCACCGCGCTCGGCGTGGTCGGCCAGCTCGGTCAGCAGCCACTGTTCGACCTCCGGGCCGTAGCCGTGGTCCTGGCTCAGGGAGGTGACGGCATCGGCGAAGGCGCCGGTGCGGTCGACCAAGGTGCCGTCCAGATCGAAGATCGCGAGTCTCACGATGAGGGACCCTACTTGCCGCGTTGAGCGACCGGTACAGGCCTGTCCCGCTCCGGCTGCTGTGGGGTCGGTCGGTCACGGTCCGCGCTGCCGGGAGAGCGAGTAACTCGCGCTACGGGACGGAACGGCGTAGTGCTGCCTACGTCCCGTTGAGCTGATGACGCTGACGCATCACGGCACCGTGCGCCAGCAGCTCTCGGGCGGGAGATCGGCTCGTGAAGCCACCCGACACGCGCGCCAGTCCGCCGCAGGCTCCTGCCGGTCCCGCGCCGGCCGGCGCCACGGCGGCGTCACACGTCCAGCGTGGCAGGGGCTCGGTCGCGGGTGTCGGCGGCGGGGGCGATGAAGATGGCCGAGGCGACGAAAACCAGGACCGCGATCATGGCCGTACGCAGCCCGTAGTGGTCGCCCAGGAAGCCGAGGGCCGGCGGCCCGACAAGGAAGGCGATGTAGCCGATGATGGCGACCAGGGAGACGCGGGCGGTCTGGTCGGGCCCCGAGTCGCCGGCCGCGGACAGGGCCACCGGGAAGCCGAGCGAGGCGCCAAGTCCCCAGAAGACAACGGAGGTTGCCGCGACGGCCACGTTGTCGGAGAAGATCACGAGAACGAGCCCGAGGGCACCGGAGAGGGCGCTCGCGCGCAGGACGGTGGCACGCCCGAAACGGACGAGGAAGAACGTGCCGCAGAAGCGCCCCACTGTCATCGCGGCGGCGAACCCGACGAAGACGAGTGAGCCGACGGCCGCGTCCAGGCCATGGCCGTCCACCATGAGCAGCGGCAGCCAGTCGTTGGCCGCTCCTTCGGCCAGGGCCATGGCCAGCACGATGGCGCCGATGAGGAGCAGTTTGCGGTCCTTCCAGACCTGCGGTCCGGAGCGCTCGGCCTGCCCGTGGGACCGATGCCGGGTGCTCAGACCGACACCGGTCGGCAGCGCGCGTGAGGCGTGGATCAGCATCCCTGCGGCGACGAGTGTGACCACGGCGAGGTGCCATGGGACGGGAATCCCCGCGGCCGTGGCGGTCATCCCGGCCAGGCCACCGACCACTGTGCCCAGGCTGAAACAGCCGTGCAGTGTGGGCAGAACCGGTGTGCCGGTGATGCGCTCGACGTCGGCGCCGTCCACGTTGATCGCCACCTCGCCCGACCCCATGCCTGCGCCGAACAGGAAGAGCCCGGCAGTGACCAGCGCAGCCGACGGAACGGCGCTGCCGACGCCGATGACGATCGTGGCCGAGATGATCAGGGCGGTGCCGAGCACGATCATGGGCCGGGTGCCCAAGCGTTCCACGAAGCGGCCGGAACACAGGATGCCGATCATCGATCCCACGGACAGGCCGAACAGGATCAGCCCCATCTCCGCGGTGGATGCGCCCAGTTGGTCCCGTACGTCGGGGGTGCGCGTGACCCAGGAGGACATGGCGATACCCGGGAGGAAGAAAAAGAGGTACAGGGCTCGGCGGCGCCGGCGCACGGCGGGGTCGGTCAAGAGGAGGCTCCGCGGGGCTCGGGAGAATGGGCCTGCAGGCGACGGGCCCCCAACCATCGATTTTGTACAAATGTACATAACTGCTGGGTGCAGGTGAAGGGGAGCCGGACCACGCCGGTGACGAGGCTGCAAGGATGCCGCCATGGAGCAGATACTGAGTCGGCAGGACGCATCAGAGGCGGTCCAGGACTACGGGTGGCGCTTCTTGCTGGGCACTTTGCAAACGTCGGTCCGGGTCGGATCGCTGGCTCAGGCGATGGGCTTGGCGGCGGACGCTGTCGCGGTGTGCGGCGACGACGCCGATCGGCACCTTCGGGTCGATGCCCGCCCCGATCGGGTCGTCTTCACTCTGCAGTCGTTGCACCACGCAGCGATTACCGCCCGGGATGTCGAACTCGCGCGTCAGATCTCCGCCACGGCTGACAGCTCCGGTTTTCTGACAGAGCCCGAAATCGCAACGGGGGCACCACGATCCGTCCAGGTTCTCGAGATCGCGATCGATGCACTGAACATCGCGGGGATTCGGCCGTTCTGGAAGTCGGTGCTGGGCTATACGGATGAGGCGGGTGCCGAGGGACCGGAGGATCCGCTGATCGACCCGGTCGGGCAAGGCCCTGCCATCTGGTTCCAGCAGATGGACCGGGCGCGCCCACAGCGCAATCGCATCCACTTCGACATCTGTGTTCCGCATGACGAGGCACCCCGGCGGATCGAGGCCGCACTGGCGGCCGGAGGGCGGCTTGTGTCCGCGACCCGTGCCCCCGCTTTCCGGGTACTGGCCGACCTGGAGGGGAACGAAGTCTGCGTCACCACATGGCAGGGTCGCGACGGCTGAAGACAGTGATGCAGGACATCGAGGGCAAGCGTGCCGTACCGATTGAGCGAGCCCTCGTACGACCGAACGCAGAACGCAGACGCACGCGTCCCCACACCACTGCCCCGTCGCTGCCGCTGCCGCCGGGACGCTACTCGGCCAGGTCGCGGCGGGCGGTCGCGAACCGGCGCTGGTAGGCGGCGGGGCTGATCGACAACTCCCTCACGAAGACGCGGCGCAGGCTCTCGTAACTCGGGAAGCCTGCCATGGACGCCGCCTGTGTGGCGGTGTGCCCCTGGTCAAGCAGCGATTTCGCGATGTCGAAGCGGATCGACTCGACGTACCGGGTGGGCGAGGTGCCCAGTTCTTCCCTGAAGAGCCTGGTGAGGTGGCGCGTACTGACGTTGAGCCGTCGTGCGAGTGCGGCCAGGGAGTAGTCGTCGGCGGGATCCGCGGTGACCAGGTCGACGACCCTGCGCAGGGCGGGCGACCGGGGCGGTGGTCCTTGCAGGGATGCGGAGAACTGTGATTGGCCGCCCGCTCGCTGCAGGTAGACCACCAGGGAGCGGGCCACCTCCCGGCTGATGTCAGGGCCGTGGTCCTCCTCGACGAGTGCGAGGGCGAGGTCGATGCCCGCGGTGACGCCCGCCGATGTGTACATCGTGCCGTCGCGCACATAGATGGCGTCGGGCTCGACGCGGGCCTTCGGGTATCGGGTGGCGAGTTCGCCGGCGATCTTCCAGTGGGTGGTCGCTCGCCTGCCGTCCAGAAGACCCGTCGCGCCGAGGACGAAGGCACCGGAGCACACCGAGGCGACACGGCCGGCACGGGCTGCCAGGCTCCCGGTCGCTTCGGCCAGGTCGCGCGTGACCGGAGTCCTGGGGTAGATGTCCCCACCCGGCACCAGGAGTGTGTCGGGGTCCCTCTGCGTGGCGGCGCTGCCGTCGACGGCGATTCGCATGCCGATCGAGGAGGTGACGTCGGCGCCCGTCGCCGACAGGAGGGTTGTCCGGTAGTCGGCACCGAGCAGGTTCGCCTCCCCGAACACCTCGGCCGGTCCGGCGACGTCCAGCAGCTTGACCCCGTCGTAGACGAGGATCGCCACACGATGCGGGTCGGACTTCACGGGCCCACCCTGGAATGACCGGATTCGAGGGGTTGATGGCCGGACCGGGGCAGCGCCGAGGGGCCCGCGGTCGGCAGTGTGGACAACGGGCGCACCGTCCACTCGTCGTACATCGCATGGGAAAGCGCGGACATCATGACCGACATCATCGCAGGAGTGGAAATACCCGGGACCTCGGCTGTCGCGGAGGCCACGGAGTTTCTCCGGGAGAGGACGAATCCGCTGATCTTCCATCACTCTCGGCGTGTTTTCCTCTTCGGTTCCCTCCACGCACATGTCAGGGACCTGCGGCCCGATCCCGAGCTGCTCTACATCTCGGCGATGTTCCACGACGCGGGTCTGGTGATCCCTTTCTCCGAGACGCAACAGCGTTTCGAACTGGACGGCGCCGACCATGCGCAGAATTTCCTGCTGGAACGCGGGTTCTCCCAAAGCTCCGCCGAGGTGGTCTGGAGGGCGATCGCCCTGCACACCACACCGGGGATTCCGGGCCGAATGGACCCCGAGGTCGCCGCCACGAACTACGGCGTCCTGACCGATGCGATCGGCTGGGAGCTGGACGAGCTGGAACGTGACCGGACGGACGAGATCATCGCCGCTCATCCGCGCGGCGATTTCAAGAGGGAATTCCTGCAGGTATTCGTCGACGGCCTCAAAGGCCGCCCGGACACGACCTACGGAACCGTCAATGCGGACGTCCTGGAACACTTCGTTCCCGGATATCGCCGTACGTCCATGGTGGAGCGCATCCTCGATGCTCCCTGGCCGCGGTGACCGGGCGGCAGCCATGGTCGAGCCGATGGTGCCGATCGACATGGTCTGAAAGGAATACTTGTGCGAGCCATAACTGTCCGGGACCGCGAGGCCGGGATCGCAGGGCTGACCCTGGAAGAACTTCCCCATCCCCACGCGGCCGAGAACGACGTCATCCTGCGGGTGCACGCCGCGGGCTTCACCCGAGGCGAGCTCGACTGGCCCGCAACCTGGACCGACCGCGCCGGTCGTGACCGCACCCCGAGCGTGCCCGGCCACGAGGTCTCGGGGGTGGTGACGGAACTCGGATACGGAACGACCGGTCTCACCGTCGGCCAACGAGTCTTCGGACTGGCCGACTGGACCCGCAACGGCTCGCTCGCCGAGTACGTCGCCGTGGAAGCCCGTAACCTCGCCCCGCTCCCCGCCGATGTCGACCACACGGTGGCCGCGGCACTGCCGATCTCCGGACTGACCGCCTGGCAGGGCCTGTTCGACCACGCCCGTCTCACCACCGGCCAGACCGTCCTGATCCACGGTGCAGCCGGCGGCGTCGGCTCGATCGCCGTCCAGCTCGCTCACGAAGCGGGCGCCCGCGTCGTCGGCACGGGCCGCTCGGTCGACCGCGACACCGTCCTCGACCTGGGCGCACACATGTTCCTCGATCTGGAAACCGACCGGTGGGAGGACACAGGTCAGGTCGACGTCGTGTTCGACGTCATCGGCGGCGACGTCCTCAACCGCTCGGCCGCCCTCGTGCGACCGGGCGGCACGCTCGTCAGCATCGCTCACCCACCCGCGGTGCGCCCGTCCGACGGCCGAACCGTCTTCTTCGTGGTCGAACCCGACCGCGCCCGCCTCGCCGACCTTGCCCGGCGTCTGCGGGACGGCCGGCTGCGGGTACGCGTCGGCGCGGTGCGGCCGCTGACCGAGGCACCCGCCGCCTTCACCTCACGACAGCGCGTGCCCGGCCGCACGATCATTCGCGTCGCCGAGGACTGAGGGGGAGGGGGCGATGGTGTCGTAGACGGATCGACGGCCACTGCGGCCAAAGCCGTCCTTCCCCACGGCCTGCGCAAGACAGAGGTGTGCGGGCCTGTCGGTCATGCCAAGCTGTCAACGCTACCGGTCACCGACCTGCTCAGGCCGCGACGTTGAGAAGCCGTACCCCCCGGGGAACCGTGGTCCGCAGTTCTCGCACCAAGGCGCGCACGACCGCGGATCTGGCCAGTTCGGCGGTGGTGACATAGCCGACCTGGCGAGTCGGACGCTCGGGGCCGAGGTCGGTGACCGTGACCGAGTTCGGTGCTCCGACCAGGGAGAGCGCAGGCATGATCGCCATTCCGTGGCCTCCGCTCACCAGGGAGAGTACCGCTCCGTCGTCCTCGGCCTCGACGGTCGCCGTCGGGATCCAGTCCTGTGCAGCCCACCAGTCGCGGGTGTACGAGCCGCAGTTCTCGGCCCAGTCGACCAACGGCAGCGAGCGTGGGGCGACGTGGTGCGCCGCGTGGACCAGAGCGTACGGATCCTCGAAGAGTCCGCTCGCGACCAGTCCCGGGGCCATCGGGGCGGACCCACCCAGTGTGGCGATGCCTATGTCGGCTTTTCCGTCGGCCACTTCGCCCGCGGTTCCGCGCCCCACCTCCCGTACGATCCGCACCCGCGGCTCGATCCCGGGATGCCGGGTGCGCAGCCGCTGAAGGACGGCCGGCAGCAGGTGGAGAGCCGCACTGCGGAAGGCCGCGATCCGCAGCGGCCCCTCCGCCACGTCGGACCGAGCCGCACTGCGTGCCTCAGCGGTCAGGACGTCCAGCAGGCGCAGGATGCGGCGGGCGTGTGCCACGGCCTTCTCTCCGGCAGGGGTGGGGCGGGCGCCGGTGCGGCCCCGTTCGAAGAGCACGGCACCGATCTTGCGCTCGCTGCCGCGAACCGAGTGGGAGACCGCGGACTGAGTCAGACCGAGTGTCCTGGCCGCGGCCGAGAAGCCGCCGGTGGCCGCGACCGCCAGCAGGACGCGCAGTTCGTGCGGGGCGAGATCGGAGTCGGTCGCGCGGGCCACGGGGCGCTCACCTCAACGTATGAGAACTGCTCATGGAACGGGGTGTCGCATGAGCCCAACCGGCTGCCCACCAGGGGTATTCCTTCCTTACGGTCCGGTCATGAACGAGATCGCCCTCACCGTGCACCAGACCGCCCGCCCCCATGGCTTTCCCGCCGCCGAGCACTTCACCTTCGTCGAGTCACAGCTTCCCGATCCCGCAGCGGGCAGCGCGCTCGTGGAAAACCTCTATTGGTCCGTCGACCCCTATCACCGCGAGTTGATGGACGACGTGCCCGGCGGCTTCGCGCTCGACGCCCCGCTGGAGGGCCGTACCATCGGGCGGATCGTCGCCTCACGCACACCTCGGCTGGCCGAGGGTGAGATCGTGTTCCACCGGCAGGGCTGGCGCACGCACGCGGTGGTCACCCCCGAGGAAATCCGTCGGCTGCCCCGCTTCGACGGGGTGCCCCTGACCGCATACCTGAGCATCCTCGGCGGCACGGGCCTGACCGCCTACGTGGGACTGACCCGGATCGCCCGGCTCCGGGAGGGCGAGGACCTTTTCGTGTCGGCCGCCGCGGGCGGGGTCGGCACTGCGACCGGGCGGTTCGCCCGGCTGCTCGGCGCCGGACGGCTCGTAGGCAGCGCGGGCTCGGCCGCGAAGGCCGACCATCTCACGCGGGAGGTCGGGTATGACGCTGCCTTCAACTACCACGACGGGCCGGCCGCCGAACTGCTCGGCAAGGCCGCACCGGACGGCATCGACCTGTTCGTCGACAACGTCGGCGGTGAGCAACTGGCCGCAGCGGTGGGAGCGTTGCGCGAGTTCGGGCGCGTCGTCCGCATCGGCACGATCAGCCAGTACAACACCCCCGACGCGCCGCCGCCGCGCTTCAACTACGCGGACATCGTCGAGAAGAGCCTCCGCATGGAGGGCTTCTTGGTCAGCAACTACCGAGATCTGCAAGATGAGTTGTACCAGTTCGCCGTGCCGCATCTGCAGAGCGGCCGACTCGCTCCGGACGAGACGGTTGTTGACGGGTTCGAGCACATCGTGGACGCGTTCCTGAGAATGCTGAGCGGCCAGAACACCGGCAAGATCATCGTGCGGGACCGCGCGCAGGTCCCATCCGCACACTGATAGCGGCTCGACGCTCCTTGGCGTCACCCACTGAAGGCTGCCGCCGCGTCAAGGGGGCGTCGGCGTGCACAAGTTGCACGGAATCTGATGTCACAGGGGTTGCCGAACCACTCAAGTCAACATTTAAATCAAGGTCTGAACTAAGTACTGGGTGGCCTCTCGTGACCACCCTTCATCCACCCGCAGGGGAGACTTGGCATGGGTCTCAGATCTCTCGGTGTCGCGCTAGCCAGTACGGTGGCGCTGATCGCCCTTCCCGTCGTCGCACCACCTCCGGCCCTCGCGGCCGACGCCAATCTGTCGCAGGGCAGGACGGCCGCGTCGTCCTCGACGGAGAACGCAGGTACCCCTGCCGCCGCCGCAGTTGACGGTGACACGGGCACCCGCTGGTCCTCGGCCGCGGCCGACGACCAGTGGCTCCAGGTCGACCTGGGGGCCACGGCCTCGATCAACCAGGTCGTCCTCACCTGGGAAGCGGCCTTCGCCGCGGACTACAAGATCCAGGTCTCGCCGGACGGCGGTTCCGGATCCTGGACCGACCTTCGGACCGTCACCGGAGGGGACGGCGGCACCGACACCCTCACCGTCTCGGGCCAGGGCCGCTACGTCCGTATGCAGGGCATCCACCGGGCCACCCCATGGGGTTACTCGCTCTGGGAGTTCCAGGTCTTCGGGACCCCTGGCACCACCCAGCCCGGCAACTGCTCGACCGCCAACACGGCGCAGAACAAGACCGCTTCGGCGTCCTCGACGGAGAACGCCGGCACCCCCGCGTCCGCGGCATTCGACGGCAACGATTCCACTCGCTGGTCCAGTCAGGCCACTGACCCGCAATGGCTGCGCGTCGACCTGGGCTCGTCCCAGGACATCTGCGGGATCGACCTGAACTGGGAAGCCGCGTACGGCAAAGACTTCCAGCTCCAGGCTTCCGCCGACGGTCAGAACTGGAGCACCCTCAAGACCGTCGCCGGCGCGACCGGAGGCCGTGCCTCCTACGACGTGAACGGCACGGGCCGCTACGTCCGCGTTCTCGGAACGGCCCGCGGCACGGCGTACGGCTACTCGCTCTGGGAAGTCGCCGTCCACACCACGTCCGGCGGCACCGGAGGCCCGGTCCAGGGCGGCGGTGACCTCGGCCCGAACGTGATCGTCGTCGACCCCTCCACGCCCAACCTCCAGCAGAAGTTCGACCAGGTCTTCACCCAGCAGGAGTCCGCGCAGTTCGGCTCCGGGCGCTACCAGTTCCTCCTCAAGCCGGGCACCTACAACGGCATCAACGCCCAACTCGGCTTCTACACCTCGATCTCAGGTCTCGGACTGAACCCCGACGACACCCAGATCAACGGCGACATCACCGTGGACGCGGGCTGGTTCAACGGCAACGCGACGCAGAACTTCTGGCGCTCGGCGGAGAATCTCGCGATCACTCCGTCCAACGGCACCGACCGCTGGGCCGTCGCCCAGGCCGCGCCCTTCCGACGTATCCACGTCAAGGGCGGCCTCAACCTGGCACCCAACGGTTACGGCTGGGCCTCCGGGGGCTACATCGCCGACTCCAAGATCGACGGCACCGTCGGCCCGTACTCGCAGCAGCAGTGGTACACCCGTGACAGCTCGGTCGGCGGCTGGACCAACGGTGTGTGGAACATGACGTTCTCCGGTGTCCAGGGGGCCCCGGCGACCAACTTCGACACCGGCCCGTACACCACGCTGGACACGACTCCGGTCTCCCGCGAGAAGCCGTTCCTCTACCTCGACGGCAACGACTACAAGGTCTTCGTCCCCGCCAAGCGCGCCAACGCCCGCGGGGTGTCCTGGCCCGCCAATGCCGGGACCTCGCTCCCGCTCAGCCAGTTCTACGTCGTCAAGCCCGGCGCGACGGCCGCCATCATCAACACCGCACTGGCCCAGGGGCTCAACCTGCTCTTCACCCCCGGTGTCTATCACCTCGACCAGCCGATCAACGTCACCCGGTCCGACACCGTGGTGCTCGGGCTGGGCCTGGCCACGCTCGTCCCCGACGGCGGCATCGACGCCATGCACGTCGCGGATGTCGACGGCGTCCGGCTCGCCGGATTCCTCATCGACGCCGGCGCGACCCGGTCCGACACGCTGCTCCAGATCGGACCCGCCGGCGCGGCCGCGGACCATTCCGCGAACCCGACCACCATGCAGGACGTGTTCATCCGCATCGGCGGCGCGGGCCCCGGCCTCGCGACCAACTCCGTAGTGGTCAACAGCGACGACGTCGTCGTCGACCACACCTGGATCTGGCGCGCCGACCACGGCCAGGGTGTCGGGTGGGACACCAACCGGGCCGACTACGGCCTCGTGGTGAACGGCGATGACGTCCTCACCACCGGCCTGTTCGTCGAGCACTTCAACAAATACGACGTGCTGTGGAACGGCGAACGGGGCCGCACGATCTTCTACCAGAACGAGAAGGCCTACGACGCCCCCAACGCCGCCGCCATCACCCACGACGGCATCGTCGGCTACGCCGCCTACAAGGTCGCCGACACGGTCGACGTCCACGAGGCCTGGGGTCTGGGCAGCTACTGCAACTACACCTCGGACCCCTCCATCGTGCAGCGTCACGGCTTCCAGGTGCCGGTCAAGCCCGGCATCAAGCTGCACAGCATCCAGGTGATCTCCCTGGGCGGCAAGGGACAGTACGCCCACGTCGTCAACGACACCGGTGCGCCCACCTCCGGCACCGACACCGTCCCATCCAAGATCACCCAGTTCCCGTGACCTGCGGCGGGTGAGCGGGACCGCCACCGACCAGGACACCGACCCGACGTGCTGGGACCGCGCTCACGGTCCCAGCACTGTCCTACCGGGCTTTCCCGCCCTGGCCAGGCCCAGCTGGAGATCGCTCACGAAGGCCAGTCGGAGGGAAGTCCGTCGTTTTCGTTGTAAAAGTCTTCCCCAGCTTTAGCGATCGCCGCCACGGCGCTCCGGTAGGCGAAGCCGTATTCGGAGACCGACGGGGGCGTCGGCGACCCGGCGTAGAGCGCGTCGACGCCCGCGATACAGGCGCGGATCGCCTCGGCGTCGGCCGGAGGAGCAGTGGTGGCCGTCGAGGAGGACGTTGTGGCACTGTCCGCCGGACTGCCGGAGTCCCCTGATCCGTCCGAACAGGCGGCAAGTGTCAGCAGCAGGGCTGCCGGGGATATGAGCGCTGCCTTGGTCCGCATGGCCATTGCCCCTAGGTGTTGTTGAAGGTGACATCACATAGGTAGTCCCGTAACGCCCGGCTGGACGTGACAGGCACGGCCTCCCTCCATAAGAGGAAGCCTTCTTCGACATCCAAGCGACAGCCCACAGCCACGGGTCACCGGAATTGGATCGGAGCACGGTGGCATGGACATCCGGGTGCGGGGCACTTGAGGCCTGCCTGACGTGCCCGGTGGTGAGCCGTGGGTGTCAGAGCTCGGATGCAGACAGGTGCTCGCGGTGCGGCCGGCCGCCCTGCGAGAGGGGTTTGAGGGGAAGGTATGACTGTGATCATTCCGGCGGAGAAGGAACTGCGTGCTGTACTGGCCCGGTTCGCTCAGGCCCGTATCGAACATGACGTGCTTCCCACCGGCCGCACCAGCCGTGCTCTTGAGGACTCCACTTACACGCTGTGCGTGATGACCGGCGCCCGCACCGCCGAGCAGGCTCTGCGCGCGGCCGATGCCCTGCTGGAGCAGTACAGCAGGAGCCGTGCAGGCGTCTTCAAGGAGGATGAGACGCTGGCCGCGTAGGAGTGACGACTCTTTGCCCTGCTGGTGGGTCAGGTCACTGCCGCGTGCGCAGGCAGCGGCAGTGACCATGTCGACGAACGGCTCATTCAGCACCCGCCGTCCGATCCGGCCCGAGCAAGGACCCAGGGACTTCTTCACCTCCTTGGACCTCGCCCGGTGAAGACAGCACCACCCGATGGTCGGCCAGGTCGCCGACTGGATCGTCACACCACGTGACCGCCGCGACCACCCGCTTGCCCACCGGCTCACGGTGGACCTAGAAGCTCCGGCTGACGGCCGTGACGACTTCCAGACCGTGCCGTCCCACCCGCTGAGGGTCTCTGGCCAGGATCACGGGCAGCTGTGGCTCGGTGTCCCACACCGCGACCGCGACGGCCTCTCCGGTGAGTTCCAAGGTCAGCAGGAAGGGGCCCGGGGCGTACTTCCGCGCGTTGGTCACGAGCTCGCTCACCACGAGCTCCACCATGCCCATCGCTCGGTCCGACACCGGCAGGGCATGATCTTCGCGCAGGTCCGTCAGGAAAGCCCGGGCCACAGAGCGGGCCTCGCCGATCTCCTCATCGCTGCCCTCGAATGCGGCGGACATCTCCACCCGACGGTCCGCAAGCGGCTGCTGCCCCCGATCTTGCCCAGGCAGGTCCATACAGTCCGCCTCACGTCCGAAGCGCCGCTCATTGCCCCGACCGCCTACCCCCGAAACACCATCACAGTCACCACCAACGAGCAGCCCCAACGGCTACCGTGCGCGAGCTGCGCTCATGCCTGCGCCGGCCGCGGCTGTCCGCGGCCGGCGCCTGGGCGGTCGTGTGCGTGCTCGTCGTTACCGGTGTCCTTCTTCCTGTGGCGGGCCCGCGCCGGCTGCCGGGACCGCGTCGGGTGCTGTGAACCGGTGGCGCCGGGACGCACTTCGGGCTGCGGTCAGTGACGGACCTTCACCTTGCTGAGGGCCGCTACGCCGACGGCGGCGAGGGCGATCTGGATGAGCCACTCGATCCAGTCGACGCCGTTGGTGTCGGCGACACCGAGGCCGGCGGCGATGGCGGCGCCGATGAACGCGGCGATGATGCCGATCAGGATCGTCCAGAGGACGCCGATGTGCTGGCGTCCGGGGACGACGAGTCGGCCGAGGACACCGATCACGATGCCGATGACGATCGCGCTGATGATGCCTGAGATCTCCATGGGCGGTCTGCCACTCCTCGGTTCAGTCGTTGGTGACATGCGAGTGCCCGTTCGGTCCGAGACCACTCTGCCCAATGTATGAGACAGATAAAGAACTTCGCGTTCTATAGGTGCGGCGTGAGCGGATTGTCAGCGCACGTCCGCCGCATCGAGCAGGGTGGTCACCGTGGGGGTGATGAGGCCGGTGAGGCCGTCGGCTCCGATTCCCGCGCGGGCGCTGGCGCCGTCGAAGACCAGGCTGAGCTGTCGGGCCAGCAGGTCGGGATCGGCGGCTCCGCCCTGTTCGGCCTCCGCCCGGAAGAAGGCTGTCAGTTGGCCCTTGACTCGGTGGGCCACTTGGCTCGCGGGGTGGCTCCGGTCCTTGAGTTCGATCTGGGCGGACAGGTACCTGCATCCTCGGAACTCCGGTGCCCCTGCCTGCCGTTCCACCTGTTCGAAGACGTGCAGAGTCCGCGCGCGAGGTGAGCGGCCGTCGCCCGCCTCGGGCAGGAGTGTCGCGATGAAGGCGGAAGCGCGTTCCTCCAGGCTCGCCGACAGCAGTTCGTCCTTGCTCTCGAACAGCTGGTACATGGAGCGCTTGGACACCCCCGCCGCCTTGCACAGCGCGTCGATACCGATGCCGACGCCGTCTCGGTAGGTGAGCGTGGCCGCCGCCTCCAGCAACCGCTCCCGGGGGCCGGTCTTCACTTCGGTGCTCATGGTGTGAGGGTAACTCGATTCGACCGAATGTGAAACCGATCGGTTTCCCTGGTGTTGACGGCGGCTCGGCGACAGCCCCAAAGGGCCGTCGCCCAGCCTTGCGAACGGTCCGCGCGTCAATGGGCGATGACGGGTTCGCCCTCCGACGGCTGCAGGGCCGCATTCGGCATCAGGAACGCCGTGAGCACCGCACCGACCACGAAGATCCCGGCGCCCCACGCCAGGGTGGCCGTGTAGCTCTCGACTCCGGCCTGAGCCACGGTCAGCGCGCCGGGCTTGTGCGAGGACAGGTAGTCGGTCGCAGCCGATGAGGCGACGGTGGTCAGCAGTGCCGTGCTGATCGAACCACCCACCTGCTGGCTGGTGTTGATCAGTGCCGAGGCGACGCCCGCGTCCTCGTGGTGCACGCCTGCGGTCGCACCCTGGAACGCGGTGGTCATCACCCCGCCGATGCCGAGGCCCAGCAGGATCATGCCCGGCATGATGTTGGCGGCGTAGGCGCTGTTCAGCGTGAGCCGGGTCAGCAGGGCCATACCCGTCGCGGCGACCAGGAAGCTGACGGTGACCACGGCCTTCGGGCCGACCCTGGGCAGTACCAGTGACGGCACCGTGGTCGACGAGGCGACGATGCCCGCGACCATCGGCAGGAAGGACAGGCCGGCCTCGATCGGTGAGTAGCCGATGCCGGCCTCCAGGTAGTAGGTCAGGAACAGGAAGATCGAGAACATTCCCATGCCCATGACGAACACGGCCAGGAACGAACCGCCCCGGGTCCGGTCCAGCACGACTCGCAGGGGCAGCAGCGGATGCGCGACCCTGAGCTCCAGCCATGCGAACACCGCGAGCAGCACCACGCCGCTGATCATGGAGCCGAGGGCGACCGGGTCGGTCCAGCTGGTGGATTCGACGTGCGCGAACCCGTAGACGATGCCGAACAGTGCGGCGCTCACCGCGATGGTGCCCGGCACGTCTGTCTTGGGCCGCTCGGTGACCACAGGCCTGGCCAGCCAGAGCAGCGCACCGACGAGCGCTATGCCCGCGAAGACGACGTTCACGTACATCACCCAGCGCCACGACGCCCACTCGGTGAGCATGCCGCCGAGCAGCAGTCCGACCGCGGCGCCCGCACCGGACAGCGCACTGAAGATGCCGAAGGCCTTCGCCCTCTCGCCGGGCTGGGTGAACGTCACGCTGAGCAGCGAGAGCGCCGCGGGTGCGAGCAGCGCGGCGAAGAGACCTTGGGCCACACGTGCCCCGACGAGGATTTCGAAGCTGCCGGCCGCGCCGCCGACCACGGATGCGCCCGCGAAGCCGATCAGGCCGGTCACGAAGGTGGTACGTCGGCCGAACAGGTCACCGAGTCGGCCTCCGAGCAGCAGCAGGCTGCCGAACGCCAGGGCGTACCCCGTGATGACCCACTGCCGGCTGCCGTCGCTGAACCCGAGGTCGTGCTGCGCCGCGGGCAGCGCGATGTTCACGACGGTCGCGTCGAGCGTGACCATCAGCTGTGCCACGCCCAGCACGACGAGCACCCACCAGCGCACGGCATGTGAGCCGCGGCGGCCCGAGTCTGGTTTCCCGGTGGCGGACGCCCCGTGATCGAGCGTGGAAGTCATGTCTGCCCCTTGGCGCTGGTCGAAGTGTGAAAACCGTTCGGAAACCGATCGGTTTCCCCATAGGAAAACAGATCGGTTTCCTCAGCGCAAATGAACAGATGGTCTCGGCGTCGACGACCGGCCTACGCCTGTCAGCAGCCGCAGCCCGCCGTACCGGCTTCGGTCGTCGCTGCCGACGCCGCAGAGGTGCCGGAGGCCGCCTCCCGGTCCAGGGCGATGCGGCCGCGCAGCATGTTCTCCATGACCTTCATGAATCGCTGTGCCCCGGAGGTGCCGATGACAAAGGGGTTGTCGCGGCCGTCGGGCGCGGCGCGCAACTCTTCCAGGCGCTCCAGGCCGTAGTCGGCGAAAGCGTGGTTGCTCAGTTCGACGTCGACCCCGGCCCGCCGCATCCGGGAGGCGAAGGTGAGGGTGGAGGAGAGGTAGGTCTCCTTGCTCGCGGTGGCCGTGGGCGGGTTGGTCCCGCCCCAGGTCATCGCGGTGTGCGTGCGGTGCTGCCGGCGGGCCGGGAAGATCGGCGAGACCGTGCCGGGTGTGTGGCCCGGGGTGTGATGGAGCGTGACCGTGGTGTCTCCCAGGCGCAGCCTCTGGCCGTCGGCGATGTCCAGGTCCCGGGTGGGCGCATCGGCCGGAGCGGTGGAGGCGAGGAGATCCCAGTCGGCCGGCGCCATCAGGACGCGAGCCCCGTACCGGTCGGCCAGGTACTGGGCACCGCCGAAGTGGTCGCCGTGGGCGTGGGTGACGACGACGTACTTGATCGTCGACGGGTCGGCTCCCAGCTCGCGCAGACCCGGGACGAGGATCTGCTCGGCCTCGTCCGGGTTGTTCAGAGCGTCGATGAGGATGATCCCGCGTGAGGTGAGGATCGCCGTGGCGGACACGAAACCGACGCTCACCACCCCGACGTTGTCGAATATCCGCAGCGGCGCCGGAGCGGGCGGCCGGGGAGGGGCGTAGCCGGCGGTGAGGGCGTTGACGATGCTCTTGAGGACCGGGTCGTCTCCGGCCAGTGCGGTGGCCTTGTCGAAGTAGTCCTGTGCGCTCTTGGCGGTCGCGGCGTAGGCAGCGCGCCCGGCCGGCAGCGACGCCGCACCGGCGGTGACTGCGGCGGCGCCGAGCTGCCAGAAGCGGCGCCGCGTGAGGGCCGTGGCGCGGTGGTCCCCGGAGGGTGCTTCGCGGGTGGTGTCGGCCTGTGGGACGTTCATGGGGACGGCTCCTTGGGGGGCGGGGTCGGTGTGGGGTGCGACAAGAGGGCAGTTGTCCCGCTCCTGCGGGCCGGGGGACACGAAAGGTGAGGTGCGTTCGTGCTGCCTGTGGCGGCCAGTCGTCGGAGCCCGGTTGAGGTCTTTCCGGCCGGTCGGCGGGTTCTCACGCGGTCACGGCCGTCCGGTCCTCCTCCTGGCCGGTCTCCGCGTCGCTGAGAGGGACGCCCTTGCGGTCTTTCAGGAAGAAGGTGACGGCGAGCCCGACCGCGGTGACCGACGCGAGGTAGACGCCGACGGAGTACACGGTGCCGGTGCCGGACTGCAGGGCCTCGGCGATCATGGGGGCGAAGGCGCCGCCGAGGACGGCTCCGATGGCGTACGACAGGGCCGCGCCGCTGTACCGGACGGCCGTGGGGTACATCTCCGAGAACAGTGCGGCCTGCGGGCCGTAGGTGAGACCGAGGCCGATGCTGTAGAGGACGAGCGCTAGGACGACGAGGGCGGCGTTCGCCGTGTTGAGCAGCGCGAAGAACGGGAACATCCAGGCGAGTTGGATGGCGAAGCCGATGCGGTACACGCGCAGGCGGCCGATCCGGTCGGACAGCCGGCCGCCCGCCAGGGTGCTGGCCAGCCAGCCCACCGCGGCGACCATGACACAGATCAGGATCGTCGTCGGGTCCATGTCGAGGTGGTTCACCGAGTAGGCCTGGACGTAGCCACCGGTGGTCATGTAGCCGACGGCGTTCGGTCCTGCGCGCGGCGGACCTCTTCGGTTCGCTCCGCAAGGAGCACCACATCGAACGCGGCCCCGGCCGGCACGGCGTCTCCAACGCCTTCTACCTCTACCTCCGTGACCCCGACGGCCACCGCGTCGAGATCTACACCTCCGACTACTACACCGGCGACCCCGACCACGAGACCTACCGCTGGAACGTCAAGGACGACCGCCGCCGCGACTTCTGGGGCAACGCCGTCATCAAGTCCTGGTACGAGGAGGCTACCCCCGTCCTGGACCTGAACGGCAATCCGCAGCCCGTCACCGACTCCCTGCTCGACGAGTCGGCCGTACAGGTGGGCGCCGACGGGCTGGGCTGACGCCGCCGATTCACCGCCCCGAGGGCCGGCCCGCCCTGCGTGGGTCGGCATGTCGGGGTGTCCGGCGCGAAGGAGCCGCCGTGGGGCCACCCACTGAGGATCGGCTCTGACTCCGGGACAAGAGGCCACGCCGGTTCTGAGGTGGGGTCGCTGTGGCGTGCGGGAGGATGGGGGAGTGCCTCCCGGGTCCGGGCCTGACTCCTGACATCTCTGACCAATGTGTCCCGGTCTCACAGTGTCGGCCGTTGGCCGGGGATGGTGCGTTGTCGGTGCCGGGCCGGCGGGGACTGCACCGTCGAACGGGCTTTTGCAACGCCAGATCAACGCGGGCCATGGGGACGAAGGCTTCGCGCGCATCATCGAGAGCCAAGCAGCCGGGTTGGGAAGCCGCTCGCGCGGACGGGCCGGGGGCCCAGGGGGCACGTGCCCGCCTGCGGATCGCGCGGACCTGGCCCCGGGCCGGGGCGTTCACCACGGGAGGAGCAGGACCAGCACACTCCGGGAGCCGTGGAACAAAAACAGGGCGAAACGATAGCCAGGCTCTTGGCTCAGCCTTTCCATGACAGCCTTGAGTCATTCCAAGCCGCGTAAACCAGGATGGTTGGATCAGTGAATTCGAGATGTGCTGAAGACGGCGAGGGCGGGACTGATCGCCTGGCCTGCCACGCGTGGAGCGCTGGTGCCCGATAGGGCAAGGGATGATTCACGCATGGGAAATGGAAGGCTGCTTTTGGGCAGGAGTGAGCAGCTCGGATGCAGCAAAGGGGTGGGTTGGTTCACGCTTTCGCGAAGCGGAATGTTCGAGGAGTCGGCGTGCGCGGGCGGTCAGGCTTTGAGGGCCTGGAAGAGCAGGCCTCGCACTTGCGCCCAGCGGTCGACCAGCTCGGCTCTGTGGCCCAGCCGGGCAGTGATGTGCTGGGTACCGAAGAAGGCCGACACCAATGCCCGCGCGGCCTCCAACGGCACGATTCCCGGGCGGAGTTCGCCGGCCGCCTGTGCCTGATCGAGGATTGCTGTCAAACGCTCGATCCATCCCGTGTACGGCTCCGGCAGGATGCCCTCGGCGACGGGCTGCTCCATCTGAAGCCGCGCGCCGCCCTGGACCACGGGATCGTCGCGGAACAACACCGCAGTCCTGCCGAGCAGTTCTTCCAGGGTGTCCATCGGGCCGAGCCCCAAGGCCCTCACCTCGTCGAGGAGGACGGGCCACCGCTCGTAGTGTGCCTCCACGACGGCGACGATCAGGGACTCCTTGTTGGGGAAGTGGAAGTACACGGCCCCCTTGGTCATGCGCACGCGCACGGCCACATCCGCCATGGAGGTCGCCGGGGCTCCGCGCTCGGCGAACAACGAGGCCGCAGCTTCCAGGATGTGGGCCCGGGTGCGCACCGCGCGGTCCTGACGTGGTTCGGGGCCGCGTGCCACGCGCGAATCCGCGGCCCTGGCCTGGTTGTTCGTGATGGATTGCCCTTGTGTCGCCGTCATGCCGCTCTCATCCCGCCTCGCTCCTGAGCGCCGTCCAGCTTCCGGACGACCGATGACAGCATACCTTCGCCAAGGTATATTTCTTCGGTCGAATCCGAGTGATCATGATTGCTCGTGCACATGGCATTCGAGCAGGAAGCTCTGGGGAGGGTGTGCGTTGATGCAACATGCAGCGCCGAAGTCAGAAATGTCGATGAGGTCGGGATCGTTACAGGGGGCGCACGTGCCGCGCGGCATGGTGCACAAGACGGCCGATCGGGAAGTGTTCGTGGCGGCGGCGGAGCAGGTGGCCGAAGACCGTTTCGAGGTCACCGCGCGCTGGCCTGACGATCACCTGCTTTACCGCGCCGAAGCGGGCGGTGTGCGGGATTCACTTGTAGTTGTAGAAACGTTCAGGCAGATAGGTATTCACCTCTCGCACCGCTATTACCGCGTTCCCACCGACCACGCCTTCGTCCTGCACGGATTCGAGTTCGAACTCGCCGAGCCACTCGCCGACCGCGGCTCACCGGTGGTGTTCGACACCTCGGTCCGTCGCGCGGGCACCAATCCGCGCCGCTTCCGTCTGTCCGCCCGCACGGTGATCCGTGTCGGTGGACGCGAGGTGGGCTGTGCGGAGATGAGCTGGGACGCGCTGTCCCCGACGCAGTACGGCGTCGTACGTTCCCGGGGTCCGGTTCTCAAGGGGGGCGAGGAGACAGGAGACGTCCTGGAGGCGTTACCCGCGGCCTCGGTCGGACGACGGGAGGAGAGCGCGTCCGTGCTCGCCACCGGCCCCACCCAGCAGGCGGACAGCTGGCTGCTGCGCATGGACACGAGTCATCCGGCGCTGTTCGATCACGCGTCGGACCACGTGCCGGGCATGGTTCTGGCGGAGGCGTTCCGGCAAGCCGTACATGTCAGCTCGCGGCAGAACGCCGAACCGAAGGAACCTCTCGAGCCGCTGGATCTGCGGGCGATGAACATGTCGTTCGACGCGTTCGGTGAACTCGGGCACCTCGTCGTCATCACCATCGCCGCGGATGCCGACAGCGGTGAGTTCCTCGCCACCGCGCGTCAATACGACCGTGTTCTCGCCACCGCGCGGCTGGCCGTCCCGCGGTCCACGGTGCCGCTCCAGCGCAACCGCCGGGCGGGCGCCGCATGCTGAGAGACCTCACCCCGGTCCTGTGGGCAGCTGAAGAGGACCGTGAACTGCTCGACACGCGGTACCGGCTCACCGACCGGCTGGCGGAGGCGGTGACGGCAGCCGGGTTCGCGCGTCACTTCGTGCCCGCTCGCCGAGGTGGTACGGCAGGGAGCTTCACCCGGCTTCTGGAGACGACCGCCCAACTGGCCGAGACCTGTGCCTCCACCGCCTGGTGCGCCGCTCTCTACGCGGCACACGGACGCCTGTCGTCCTATCTCCCGGAGCAGGGGCAGGAAGAACTCTGGGGCGCCTCTCCCGACGTCCGCATCGCGGCCTCCGTCGTCCCGCCCCAGGGAACGGCCCGACGTGCGGGCAGTTCCTGGCATCTGACCGGAACTTGGCGCATGGCCAGCGGGGTGGACCACGCCACCTGGGTCCTGCTGGCCTCCTCGACCCCCGGGGACGGCGGCGCGGTGGAACACCGGATCTTCGCCGTCCCCCGTGCCGATGTCACGGTGCGGGACACCTGGCGTCCGATCGGTCTGCGAGGTACCGGCACCAACACGGTCGAGGCCGACGTGCTCGTGTCCGGCCATCTGACCTGCACCGTGGGTGATTTGGCTCGTCCTCGTCCGGACGCGGCACGGTGCCACACCGTTCCCTACGGGCTGGTGGCCGCGTTGATCTTCGCCGGCCCGGTGCTCGGCGCCGCCCGCGGCATGGTGCGCGCGTGGCAGGACGACTTGGCGGGCCGGGACGTGCCGGCGTCCACCGGCCGGCTCCTGGCCCGCTCCTCCGCGCAGATCGGAGCGGCCCAACTGCTGCTGGAACAAGCCGCCTGGCGTTCGGACCATGCCGAGGTGACCCCGTTGCTCACTGCCGAGAACCAGCGCGACGTCACCCTGGCGGTGGAATGGTGCGGTGACGCCGCCGACCAGTTGCTGCGTGGTCTCGGCGCGCGCGCCCTCGCCGAGGGTGACCCGCAGCAGCGTCGCTGGCGGGACATCGCGGCGGCACGGGCCCACGGCGCCCTCAGTTTCGAGACGGCGGCCGCCCGGTACGCCGAGGTGGCGCTGTCCGGCCCGAAGCCTGCGACATCGGAGGCGAGGGCGGCATGACGAAGGGCATCGCCTTCTTCGACGTGGACGAGACCCTCCTCGCAGAGAAGAGCATGCTGAGCTTCTGGAAGTTCTGGATGCGCCGACAGTCGTTCCAGGCGGCGCAGCCCAGGACCTCTGGAGCCGACCGGGCCCAATTGAACCGCGAGTACTTCAGGCTGTTCGCCGGTGTTTCCTCGGTGGCCCTGGAGCAGGCGGCGTGGGACTGGTACGCGGAGTACCGGCAGGGAGACACGTCCTTTCTGATGGACACCCTCCAGGAACTGGACGGTCATCGACAGGCCGGCCGTGACGTCCTTCTGGTGTCGGGTTCGTCGCCGGTCCTGCTGGCCCCTGTCGCACAGGACGTCGGTGCGGACGGGATCCTCGCCACAGAGCAGATCGTGGACTCCCAGGGTGTGCTCACGGGCGAGGTGCGGCAGCCGATGATCGGCCCCGCCAAGCAGAGCGCCGTCACCACCCTGTTGCGGGACAGAGGAGTCGACGCTCGGGGCTGTTTCGCGTACGGGGACGACAGCAGCGATCTTCCCTTGCTGAGCCTGGTCGGTACTCCTGTGGTCGTCGGGGGTGACCCCGTACTGGGCGAACAGGTGAGGAGCGCCGGCTGGCGACGCCTGCCCGCCCGTCCGGGTCCGCGTCGGCAGCGGGCCCCGTCCTGAGGGTGTGTGCCTGTGGCAGGTGTCCACAGGCACACACTTGAGTTCGTAACATACCTTCGGGAGGGTATGTTATCTGTGTGGCGTGTACACATTCCTATGGGGGTAGCGGATGATCCAGGAACGGTCCGTGCGGACGCGAAAGCGGCTTCTTGCCACAGCGGCCGTGGAGTTCTCAGCCCACGGTTACTCCGGTGCCCGGCTGGACGCGATGGTGGAGTCCATCGGCATGACCAAAGGCGCCCTGTACGGCCACTTCGGCTCGAAGCAGGAGCTGGCCACGGCGGTGTTGGAGGAAGGGTGGCGGATCTGGCGCGACACACTCACCGTGCTCGCCTCGTCTTCCCTCGAACCCGCTTGTGCGCTCCGACAGCTCGCCGGGCGGGCAGCCCAACTGAGTGATGTCGACGAGGCGTTCCGGGCCGCGCTCCGGCTTGCCGCCGATGTGCGAATGTCGACGGGTGACGAAAGTGTGAGTCTTCGGCGAGGTGTGGAGCTGCGGATCTCCGAACTGGTCTGCCAGGCGCAGCAGGCCGGCGCGCTCACCTCCGCCGTGGAGCCCGGCACACTCTCGGGGCTCGTCGTCGCCGCTGTCTTCGCAGGCCTGGACGCCGGTGCCCCGAGCAACGCGGGCCGCGTCCGACTCGAGGCGCTGTGGCAGATGATCACCTCGACCGGCGCGTGAGGCTTCGGCGTCGCGCCGACTCTTCGACGGTGCCCGAACTCGGCATCCGACACGGGCGGCGGCAACCTCGACCTCGAGGGTGCCCTGAGCGGAAGTGGTGTACGACGACGGCGGGGTGGTGAAGCAGTTCGCCGCCGTCCTCGTCGGGCTCACCCCGACGCCGGTTGCCTCCAACCCGCCTTCGTGGCCGAGCTGTTGGGCGGCGCTCCCTGGCGACGCGGCCTCCGGAACTCGAGACGAACAAGTGGCCCCGCGGCACGGTTCAGCCGAAGGTCCAGCCGAGTTCCACGGGCGGCTCCGGTGACTGCGCCGTCAGCCGGGACTGGTACTGCACTCCGGCCGCGAAGGCGCCACGCACCTGGGCCAGCGAGAACATGTCGCCTCCCCACAGTGCCGCATGGAGGTAACGGACGAGGGCTTCGAAGGCGGGACGGGCGGCGACCACCGATTGCAGGTTGAGCGGGGAGCGCCGGGTGGAACTGCTCTGCTGCAGACGGCCGAGTATGAGCAGGGCCGCGACCGTGTCGGCGGCGGCCTGGTGGGGGAGTCCGGCGTAGGGGAGCAGCTCCGCGACGAAGTCACGCAATGGTTCGGATGATTCGGAGGCCGTGGCGCAGTGCGTCGCCGCCAGCACGCTGATCAGGGAGGCGTACGCCTCCTCGAATCCGTGGTACTCGAAACTCTTGAGACCCGGAGCGGGTTCACTGTCGCCGGGCAGGGCGGTCCGCCGCCACTGATGGGCGGCGAGGTGCCCCACGGAGCGCCGCAGTGACCGCCTGAGAGACACCTCGATGTCATCGGGGGCCTGCTCCGGTGCCGAGGCGAGAGCCTGCCGCAGCCAGTGACGTCGTACGTTGGCGAAGACTGTCACCGGACGAGGGGGCAGCGGCGGCAGCAGATCCCCGTGGCCGGAGAGCATCACTCCTCCCGCCAGGAGCAGATCGGCGACAGCGATGTCCGGATCGTGCTGCCCGAAAGCGGCGACATCTTCGTCGAGGATGCTCGCAGCCGCGTGCCGGAGCGTACCGAGCCGGGCGCGGGCGTGAGCCAGCTCGGCCTGCAGTTCGTCATGGGGCGCTGCGACCATCAGGCACAGAGGGAGCCGTAGGTGCCTTTCGGACAGCGCCTCGCCTGTGGTGCTGAAGACGGCCGGTGCCGGGCCGACGTAGATCCAGGGCTCGCCCGGCGCGTCGGCGGGGGCGGGGTCGGCGAAGGGCCAGCGGCCCGACTCCGTGTACGAGGACAGCTGGTCGGCGGCGAGACGGACCGAGGCGTTCTGTTCCTCATCGGCGATCCGGGACAGCTCCTGTCCGACGGTACGCAGGAGGGGAGCGGCCTGGTCGAAGTACTGCTGGTCCGTGAGCACCGTGACCGGCAGATCGAGCACCGTCACGGCGTTCAGCAGCGCCTGTACGCGGAGCAGACGCTTCCAGGTGCGCGGGAAGTGAAAACGGAGCCGGGCGTGTGCCGGGTCGAGCTGTGCGATCTGGAGACGAGGCTCGGCATGGTGCCAGAAGACCGGCTGGTGGCGCGCTCGTCCAACGGGGAGTTCTCGGCTGATGTCGTGTGCCCGGGCCGCAGGAGACATGACCGTGTTCATTGATTCCAACCCTTGATACGGACGTGGAGGGCAGTTCAGCTCGGCCGGGCGAAGGCGGCTGCGAGGGCTGCGATCTGGTCAGCCATGGCGTGCCTGGTGAGCGCCGCGTGCGGAGCCGCCAGGTCGAATCCATGGAAGGCGCGGGCGAAACAGTGCAGTTCGACCGGCACGCCGTCGCGCATCATGCGACACGCGTAGTCGATCCCTTCGTCGCGCAACGCGTCCACCTCGGCGACCAGCATGTATGCGGGAGCCACATGGCGGAAGTCGTCGCACCGTGCCGGCGCCGCGTACTGGTGCGGCTGCGTCACGCCCCCTGTGTAGTGGCGCCACATCCGAGGACTGTCTTCGACGTTCCAACCGGAAGCCCGCGGGAACAGCCGGAGCGACCGTGACGTCAGCCGGTCGTCCAGGGCCGGGTAGAGGAGAAGCTGCAGAGAGATACGAGGGCCCGAGCGGTCCCGGGCCATGAGCGCGAGTCCTGCGGCGAGGTTGCCCCCCGCGCTGCTGCCGCCGACGGCGATCCGGTCGCCGTCCCAGCGAGGGTTCCCGGCGTCCTGGGAAACCTGGCACAGCACGGCGTAACAGTCGTCCAGGGCGGCTGGGAACGGGTGCTCCGGCGGGCGTCGGTAATCCACGGACACGACGACGACCTCGGCGTTCCGGGACAGCGTCACGCAGCGGTCGTGCTCTGTGTCGAGGTCTCCGGCCACAAAGGCACCGCCGTGCATATAGAGCAGGACGGGAAGCGGCGTCGGCTGATTTTTGCCGAGAGGAGTATAGATCCGGACAGGGATTTTTCGGCCATCGTCGGGTGCTGTGAACGCGGTGTCCTCGACTTCGACGTCCCTCTCGTCGGAACAGGGGCCGCGGAGCGCGCGAGAGAGCGAGACCGCCCGTCTGAAGTTACGGCGCGCCTTGAGCGGATCGATGAACGAGACAAAGGGCTGGCGAGACTCAGCCTCGACCAACTCTCTGTCAAGAAGGCCTGAAACGCTGTCCGTTGAGTTCACATCGGGGACTGTACACATACTGTCGTCGAGTGCGGCAAGGGATTTCAGGTGTACGGCAGATGCACTGGAGCCGTTTAGGGCAAAATATCCGAATCTGCTGCTTTCCCTGGATGTCTTATAGCGGCCCGGGGTCCGGAGGAAATATACTTCGAATTTTATTTCTCCGGGATCCGTTGACTCCATGGTAACGGCGCGGTTACTTTCTTGATCGTGAGCGGCCACAGCGAGGCGCTGACTTCGGGAAAGATTAAAAACTTCAGGAGTGGATGAGACGTGCAATCATCCGGAAAACTACTGGTGGACGCGCTTCTTGTGGTGGGATTCGGAGTTCAGCACTCCAGTCTTGCCACGCTGCGTGTCAAACGAGTGGTCAAGGCAAAGACAGGCATGGAAGCACTTGCCTGGCGTTCCGTCGAATCCCTGGCGAATGTCGTTTACATCCTCGCGGCGGCCGCCCTGTGGCAGCACACGGATGACGTGCTGTGGCATCTCTCCGGCGTGTCCATGGCCATCATGTACACGCTCGGTATCGCCTCGTGGCTGTGGTACTGGCAGCTGCACCTGTTCGAGTACGACTGCGGCCTGGCTTTCGGCTCCACCACTCTGGTCGCCCAGGCCGCGCGGGCTCAGGGCCCGAAGCTCATCAGCTGGAAGATCGGCAGCCGGCGCTGGATCCGGTTCCCGGTGCACACGGCTTTCTTCGGCATGTTCTTCTGCCTGCCCGTCATGACATCGGACCTGCTGGTTCTCGCCGTGGTCGTGAACGTCTACAACGTGATCGGAAGCATCCTCTACGACAAGCGCCTCATCGCCCTCGCGGGAGATGCCTACCGGCCGTACCTCGACCTCACCGGCCTGATATTCCCGCCCGTCTACCGCAACCCCAAGGGCGCCCGGGACCTGGAGATGGCGGCACCGCAGCACTGGCGGAAGCCGTCCATGCACCTGCCCGGCCTCATCGTGGGTCTGGCGCTCGGTGTCCTGTACTACGCCCTCATCGGGCCCAGGGCCGTCACCCCGATGGACATGCTCCAAGCCGGGGGCGCCGGCCTCCTGGGAGCCATCCTCACCGGTCTCCTGCTGGGGGCCGTCCTGAAGCCCAGGGCCGACGACTGGGGGCAGCAGCAGACGGATCTGTCGACCACGGTCGCCCTCAACGCGGCCACCGGTGTGGTCACCTGGGCCGTCATCGGTTGGGTCGACACCGGGCAGGTACCGTCCTTCGCCGCCTTCCTGCCGCTGTGGTTCACCGTTCAGTACCTCGGACACGTCTTCGCGTTCCTGGCCGCCCGCAAGAAGTGGTCCGCCTCGCTGATCCCGATCGTCACGAACGTCGTCGAGGAGAAGCAGATCACCGAGCCTGTCGGGAGCCCTGTGTCTTCCTCGGCCGCCGCTGCTGTGGGTCAGGCCAGTGCTCGCTGACGACGACTATCGCAAAGGAAACCCGCACGTGCGCAGGGGCAGCCTTGACATCCCGCTCCGCCAGACCATCTACCAGTTCCCCTTCTGGCATCGAGAAGAGCCCGTCGTCGCATCCAGCCGACTCGACCCCGAATTCGCCGGGTTGAGCAGGCACTTCCCGAAAACCTGGAAGCACCTGGTACGGGCCAAGCTCATACTCGACAGCACCACCGCCTCGGATGTCCCCGCCGTGACCGACGTGGACGAGCGGCACGCCGACATCGCCGCCAAACTGCGCGACGCGGCCGAAGCGCTGACGCAGTTCGCGTCGGAGGAGCAGGCCGAGTCCGGTCGCGCGGCCGCGGAGCAGGCACGGCTCGCGGCCGAGCGGCTGGCCGTCTACGCCGACACCCGCGAGTGGAAACAGCTCACGCTTCGGGAGCCGGCTCCGAACGAACCCTGGTTGTACTGCGGGCCCATCGCCACCTGGGCGATGCGCGATGTCACCGCCCCCATCGGCCTGCTGATCAGCGTCCCGTCGCCCCAGTTGCAGACCGAGGTGGACGCGGTCAACGACCGGATCGGCCGCGTCCAGGAGGAGGCGGCCCGGATCCTGGGCGGGCGAGTGAAGTCCGTTCAGGAACTCCGTCCCACCATGCACATCATGGATCTGCTGCTGGCAGGAGGGGAGTCGGTTGCGGGGCACAAGAACTTCGCGCACTTCTTCCCGCTCGAGGTGGCCGAATCCACGGTGCTGGGACCGGAGTTCACCTTGGTCTTCGCGAATGTGCACCGGGAGCGGATGCGCCGTTGCTCACTGCCGCTGCTCCAGGACGTGCAGGGCAGGACGAGCGAGGTCCGGCTCGACGACGTGCTGCGCATGTCGCTGCGCTGGTTCCGTTGCCACGACCTGGGGCACTTCTGGCGCCGTACGTCCGTTGCCGGCGCGGGCGAGGCCCCGGCGGACGTCAGCTACTTCGAGCGCATGGCGCTGGAGGAGGCGTACGCCGACGTCCTCGGACTGCTGACGGCGGACGCGTTGGGCCCGCAGAAGGAACTGGGTACCGCGTTCACCGCGGAGCTTCTTCGCTATCTGTCCCGGCGCTATGACCACTTCGCGGACAGCGCGGCGGCCGTACTCACCCTGGGATGGATCCGGGCCCACGCGCCGGAACTGGACTTCCCGCGCACGGACGACTTCATCGGAGCCGCCCGCGAGGCCCTCACGGATCTGGTGAGGGTGCTGCACAGCGTGCTGTGGGACGCCGACCCGGCCGGGATCGCCCGCCTGCGCGCCGCGTTGGCCGAGGGTGAGAAGTCCCGCGACTCACTGGCCCAGCTCTTCGACCGCCTGCCCACCGACCTCACCTACATCTTCGGTTAAGGAACATGAACCCTCGCACAGTCGTCATCTCCGGTGCCTCGTCCGGTATCGGTCTCGCCACGGCCCGGCGCTTCGACGCCGCCGGTGACCATGTGATCAACCTGGATCTCAGCAAGCCGTCCGCCGAAGACGCGGTGGGCCGCTGGATCGAGACCGACGTCACCGACTGGGACGCCGTCCGCGCCACCGTGGACCGTGTCGCCGAGGAGACCGGCTCCATCGACGTGGTCGTCGCCAACGCCGGCATCAGTCTGCGCCGCACCTTCGTGGACATGACGGAGAAGGACATCAGACGGCTGATGGACATCAACGTCATGGGAGTGGTGGCGCTGTGGCAGGCCGCGGCGCGTCACATGATCGAGGCGCGCCGCGGTGTCCTTCTGGCCACTGCCTCCACCAATGCCTCGGTCGGATACCCGTACTACGCCGACTACAACGCTTCGAAGGCGGCGGTGCTGGCGCTGTGCCGCAGTGTCGCTCTGGAACTCTCGCCGCACGTGCGCACGGCCTGCGTCAGCCCCGGCTACGTGATGACGCCGATGCAGCGGGCCGAGTACACGGACGAGATGCTCGCCGAGGTCAACGCGAAGGTCCCGGCGAACCGGCATGCGGACCCCGCGGAGGTCGCGTCGGCGTTCTTCTATCTCGCCTCGGACGAGGCTCGTTTCATCACCGGCCAGCAGCTGATCGTCGACGGTGGCGAACTGGCCGGCGGTACCGCGTCGGCACACGGCACCGCATTCGCCTGACCCATCGTCGCAACCAAGAGGAACCATGATGACTGTCGCCCCCGCCGACGTGAAAGAACTGCCGCGGATCGATCAGGTGCTCGGATCTGCCGTCCAGCGCTGCGAGACCATCGATCTCGGCGGAGAGCTCACCGCCTATGTGCTGAAGGACCCGAAGGAAGCCCTCAACCGCTCCACTCACTACCGCATCTACGACGCCTTGATCCCTGTCACCACCCGGTCGTTCGGCGCTGACATGACGCCGTACTGGGCGCAGCGGAGCAAGGAGGGCTACCTGGAGCGGCTGGCCGAGTTCGTGCTCATCGGTGACGGAGAAGGGGCCTTCGTCGGCTGGACCGGGCATCATGTGCTCCGCTTCGACGAGCACGTGATCATCTACCTGGACTCCACCGGAATGGTTCCGCACCGTCAGTCCAAGGGCGTCATGCGGGAGTTGATGCGGCAGCGGATTGTCAAGAACGCCCTTCCGCAATGCCCCGCGGAGGTGCCCGTCTATCTGACGGCACGTACGGAGAGCCCCATCTTCTATCGCCTCATGCAGGGCCTGACCGACGGCGGCACCGTCTTTCCCGCCCCGGACACACCGCTGCCCGAAGGCGTCGCGCACTGCGGCCGGGACCTGGCGATGTGGCTCGGCCAGAGCGCCATTCTCGAGCCGGGGACACTGACGCTGCGCAACGCCTACGACACCCTGGACGAGCTGTACGGGGAGCTGCCTTCCACGGGCAACCCCAAACTCGACGCCATGTTCCGCGGCGCGCTCGGGCCGTTGGACGCTTTTCTCGTCACCGCCCGGATGCGTTGACCTCGAGGCCAGAGAAGAACATGCGAGCAGTTCTGGTTCAGGCCGCGGTGGACCACCGGCAGCCCATGGAGCGACGGGTGGCCCACATGTGCGACCAAGTGTCCTCGCACGGCGAGGCGGATCTCGTGGTTCTGCCGGAACTGTGGGCCACGGGCTACTTCCGGTTCGAAGCCTACGACCAGACCGCCGAACCGCTCGACGGCCCCCTCGTACGGACACTGAGCGAGACGGCGCGGGCGACCGGCGTGCACCTGCACGCCGGGAGCGTCGTCGAGCGCGGTCCGGGAGGACGGCTGTACAACACCAGTCTCACGTTCGGACCCGACGGGAGCCTGCTGTCCGCCTACCGCAAGTTCCATCTGTTCGGGCATCAGTCGCGGGAGATGGAACTCCTGTCTCCCGGCGACGCCGTGCTTGCCAAGGACACGGCATTCGGCCGCATCGGTCCGGCCACCTGCTACGACCTGCGATTCCCGGAATTCTTCCGGGTGCTGGCACAGGACGGCACCGAGATCTTCGTCGTCGCCGCAGCCTGGCCGGCCTCCCGGATCGACCACTGGCGGCTGTTGCTGCAGGCCCGCGCTCTGGAGAACCAGGCATGGGTGGTGGCGTGCAACGCCGCCGGACGGCAGGACGGGATCGAACTCGGGGGCCACAGCATGGCGATCGACCCCTGGGGGCGGGTGGTCGCCGAAGCCGGAACGGAGGCCACCGCCCTGGCAGCCGAGTTCGACCGTGCCCAGGTGGCACGCGCGCGTGCGGAATTCCCCGCCTTCGCCGACCGCCGCCTCGCGGTGGGAGGTGACTAGGGATCGCCCGCCGAAACAACGCCCGGACATGAACCACCACCCTGCCCACGACTTTCCGATCACATCAGCTGCTGTCGCCGAGGAATATCTGTGTCCATTGTCGTGCCCCACGGCCTCGACCCCGAGCTCGTCCGTGTCGCCGAGCTGCAACCCGATCTCGACTACAGCCGTCCCCAGGAATCGCGTGAGGCGCTGCGTCGCGCATACCGGATCTCGCGCGCCCTGCGCAGCCGGAACGCCCCTGAGGACGGCGACGACCTCGAGGTCGTGGACCGGGAGATTCCGGCGCGTGTGGGATCTCCGGACATTCCCGTGCGCGTCTATGCCCGTCGCGGTGGCCAGGAGCCGGCGCCTTGTCTGCTGTTCTTCCACGGCGGCGGGTTCGTCACCGGAAACCTCGACACAGAGGACGCCCGCTGCCGTGAGTACACGCGGCGTACCGGTGTCACGGTGGTCTCGGTCGACTATCGGCTCGCTCCCGAGCATCCCTTCCCGTGCGCCTTCGAGGACAGCTACGACGCTCTGGTGTGGGTCGCCGCGAACGCCGATGAACTGGGCGTCGACACCGGCCGGATCATCGTGGGCGGGACGAGCGCGGGCGGTGCTCTGACGGCAGCGGTCTGTCTGGCCGCACGTGACCTCGACGGGCCCGCTGTCGCCCACCAGTTGCTGCTGTATCCGGTTGTCGACCACGTGATGCACACCCGGTCGATGAAGGAGTTCGACGCCACACCGGGCTGGCACGCACGGAACAACGTCCACATGTGGCGCCATTACCTCGGCACGGACGCACCGGAGAACGTGTCCGCGTACGCGGCCCCGGGCGAGGCCGGTGACCTGTCGAGGCTGCCGTCCGCCTATGTGATGACGATCGAGTTCGATCCGCTCCGTGACGAGGGCATCGACTTCGGGCGCCGCCTCCTGGCGGCGGGAGTCTCGGTACAGCTGCATCACTTCCCAGGGACGTTCCACGGGTTCGATGCCGCGGCTCCGCAATCCCGTATCGGCAAAAGGGCCTTGGACGAACAGTGCTTCGTGCTGGCGCGAGCCGCGGACGTGAACGTCGTATGACCTTCAACATGAGGTGGGTTTCATGAACAGGAAAAGGCTTCTGCTGATCGGCAGTGGCGGACAGCCGTTTCGGGAATACGCACTCGAAGCGATAAGCGAGCGCGTCGACGTCATTCTGGTCGAAGGACGTGAGATCACCTGGCAGCAGCCCTACGTCAAGGGATTTCACCATGTAGACCTGAATGATTCGGAAAAGCTCCTCGCGGTGGCTCGCGCCGAGGCTCCGGATGGCGTGCTCACCTACGACGAGGCGCTGGTCGAGTCGACCGCCGAGCTCGGGCGAGCGCTCGGAGTACCTCACCCGGACCCGGACGCCGTGCGCAGGTGCAAGGACAAGAGCGCCCTGCGCGCCTGTCTCATGGAGGCGGGGCTCGGCGCCGTCCGGTTCGCTGTCGCCCACGACGTCGAAGCCGCCCGCAGCGCCGCCGCCGACATCGGGTACCCGGTCGTGCTCAAACCGCGCGCCCTCGGCGGAAGCATCGGTGTGGTCCGGGTGGACGACGAGCAGCAGCTCGTCGACGCGTTCACCGTTGCTGCCGAGGCATCCGCTTCCGACGGAACGACCTCGAGCGTCCCCGGCGTCCTCATCGAGGAGTACCTCGACGGGCCCGAGTTCAGTGTCGACTGCGCCACCTGGCAGGGCGTCACGACCCCGGTCGTCGTCGCCGAGAAGACCGTCGGCTTCGCCCCGTACTTCGAGGAGTTGGGCCATATCGTGCCCCCGGCGCCCCATCCCGGGCTGGACGAGGCGCTCTCCTTGGTCTGCGAGGCCCACAAGGCCGCCGGGCTCGACAGCCTGGTCACGCACACCGAATTCCGTCTGACGGTGCATGGGCCACGCATCATCGAGATCAACGTCCGCCTCGGCGGAGGTCTGATTCCCCACCTCGGCGCGCTCGCCCAGGGCACCGATCTCGCCGGGGCGTCGGCGGACATCGCGGTCGGCCGGCAGCCGGAGCTGTCCGCCAGCCGCTCGGGCGTGGCCTGTATCAGCATGCTCTATCCCGCACATGACATGAGGGTCGATCAGGTACGGCTGGCCCGTAAGGACAGTGAGTACCCGGGACTCGACCGGTTCGTCACGTTCCTTCCGGCCGGTACCGAGGTCCGCCTGCCACCGAACGGTTTCCTCTCCAGGGTCGGCTTCGCCGTGATGAGCGGTGCGGACCGGGAGGAGTGCCTGCTGCGGCGGCGTGCCGTGGAGGCCGACGTCCTGATCGAAGGCGAGTCGCTGAGCGTCGTATGAGTGCTGATCAAGAGATGGACGTCGACTCGACCAAGGACAAGCCGCGCTCGATCGTTGCGATCGTGCGCCATGCGCCGCGACCGGTCTGGGTACTGGTCACCGGCGTTTTCCTCAATCGGGCCGGTTCCTTCTTCGCCACCTTCCTCGTCCTCTTCCTCAAGCAACTCGGCTTCACGCCGCGGGAGATGCCGGTCATTCTGCTCGCTGTCGGCATCGCCACCCCGCTGGGCTCCTTGTTGGGCGGTTGGGTTTCCGACCGGCTGTCCAGGAAGACCTCGCTGGTCGGGTCGACCCTGCTCGCCTCAGGCAGCCTCGGGGTGATCGCCCTGTCTCCCAACAAGACCGTGGCGCTGGTCGGAGTGTTCGCAGCGGCGCTCTTCGCGCAGGCGTACCTGCCGGCGGCTTCCGCGCTCCTCGTCGACCACACGGAAGAGCGGGACAGGGTGCCCATCTTCGCGTTCTTCCGGCTCGCTCTCAATCTCGGGTCCACGCTGGGGCCGTTGATCGCCGCCACCGTCGCCAAGGACAGCATCCGCCCGCTGTTCCTCATCAGCTGCTGCATGTACGCCCTGTTCAGCCTGCTGTTGATGGTGGGCCTGCCGTCGACGCGCTCCGTGGGTATGGAGCGGCCGCGGAACGACGAGGCCGGCAAGGGCATTCCCCTGCGCATGGTGGCCTTCTACGTCTCGATCGTCGCCGTCACCGCCGTGTACGTGCAGTACAACTCGACCGTCGCACTCTCCGTCGCACAGGGGCACGGTGCCGACTTCTACGCCTACCTCCTCACGCTCAATGGCGCCCTGGTGATCCTCTGTGAAATGCCGTTGAGCGGACTGACCCGGAAGGTGGCCTGGTGGATTCCGGCGGCGGCCGGGTCGGCCCTGATGACCGTGGGCATCGTGGTGTCCGGCAGCGCCGGGCCCTATGTGGCCGTCGCGATCGGGGTCGTGATCTGGACCGTCGGCGAGATGCTCTTCTCGCCGGTGGTCAGCAGTGCCGCGGCGTCTCTCTCGCCTCCCGGCCGGATCGGGCGGTACCAGGGATATCTGTCCACCGTTCAGGCCGTGGCGTTCGGCCTGGGGCCGGCGGCAGGCACGTTTCTGTACAGCACGGACACCCGGCTGCTGTGGCTGTGCTGCGCGGGTGTGGGTGCACTGGCCGTCCTCGGATTCGTCGCGGTCGGCAGGACTGCGCGCAAGCCCGGTTGAGTCACCCCTCTCGGAGCATCACATGGCAGGGCATTCAGCCCCTCAAGGAGAGCAGTTCCAGCTGATGGACGCACAACCAACCGCTGACCAGAAGGAGTCGGCAGCGATCCCGCAGACTCCCGGGATCCTTGTCGACTGGCTGCGCCGCGCCCGAACCGGCGGAGTGCACCTCTTTCAACGAGGTGGGACAAGGTTCCGGAGCTGGCCCGAGGTACTCGGCGATGTGGTGGCGCTGACGGAGCGGCTCCGCGCCGGCGGGATCCGCCCCGGCATGCGGATCGGCGTTCGTGGCCACAACTCGTACGAATGGCTGGCACTTGACCTGGCGCTGCTCGGCCTGGGTGCCGTGCCGGTCGCGCTGCCGGTTCCCGACTTCAAAGGACGGGACAACGCCGACATCGCGCGGCAGTACGGCCTGTCCGCTGTGTTCGCCGGCAAGGAAGGGCGTACCGCCGCTGACGACGCGTCCGTCGGCGCTCTGGAGACAGTGCTGACGCAGCCGCTCACCGTCCGGCCACTGGACCCTGCCCCCAGGCCGCAAGGAGAGCGGCTGCCCGCGGGGGAGGCCGAGGTGTTCACGCTCGCGTTCTCCTCCGGCACGGCCGGCCGCGTCAAGTGCCTGCTCCTGGCCTGGCCGGGGGTGCAGGCGCTGATCGAGGCGCACACCGAGGCGTATCCCTTCCGGTCCGACGACCGCATCATGATCGCCCTCCCACTCTCCACCTTCCAGCAGCGGTACTTGTGTTACCTGGCGATCCGCAATGACTGCGATGTCGTCCTCACCACGGTCGGGCACTTCGTAGACGCCCTGCAGGTGACCCGGCCGACCATTCTGCTCGGGCCGCCGAGCTTCTATGAATTCGTCGAGAACCGCTACCGCGCCATGGATGCGGAGCGCCGCCTGGAGTGGGAGGCGGCCGCCGCTTCGGCGGCCGTGTTGCCGACGGAGGAGGAGCGAAGAGCGCGGCGTCGCGAGGTGTTCCGTGAACTCCACGACATGTACGGGGGATCAATGCGGCTGATGCTCGTCGGATCCGCACCCGTACGCGACGGAATGCTGGAATTCTTCGCCGAGACCGGGTTCGAGCTCTACCAGATCTACGGCATGACCGAGATCGGTTTCCTGACCTGGAATCGCCGCGGGGCCAACAAGGTGGGCTCCGTCGGCCGTGAGGTGTACCCCGGGACCGTCTCCCTCACCGAGGACGGTGAGGTCACCGTCCAGCACGACTGGCATCTGTGCGTCGGTTACGAGGGGGAGCCGGCCGAGAGCGTCGCGCAGGTGTTCCGCGGCCACAACACCATCGCCACGGGTGACCTCGGCATGTTCGACGAGGACGGCCATCTCGTCCTGCGGGGACGGAAGAAGAACCTGATCATCACCAGGGGCGGGGCGAAGCTGCAACTGGAGGACCTGGAGGAGGAGCTGGGGCGTGCCCAGGGCGTCACCCAGGTCTGCCTGTACTCGCTGGAGCAGGAGGGGATGGCGGCGATCGCCTGGTTCCAGGGCGACGAGGAGACAGCCGGGAAGTCCCTGCGGGCCAGGATCGACCAGCTCAACACAAAGCTCGGGCGGACTCAGGACGTGCGCCGTCTGGCGTTGCTGCCGGGCCCGCTCGCTTCCGACAGCCCCCTCCTCAACCGCAATCTGAAGGTCAACAGGGAAGCCGTACGCACAGCGACCGTCGACCGACTCGTACCACTCGTGTAATGAACCTGAGCGATAGGCAGGACGACATGACCCATCAGCCGATTCTGGAAACCGACAGCATCAGGGCCTCCGTGGCAGGTCTGTGGGGCGCGCTTTTGAAGATCGACGACGTGCCGCACGATGTCGCCTTCCCGGACCTGGGGGGCGACTCCCTGCTCCTGATCTCCCTCCTCACCCAGGTCGAGGACGAATTCGACGTCTATCTGGAGGCGGAGGACATTCTCGACGACCTCACCGTCACCGGCATCGCGCGGGCGATAGCCAAGCGACGGGCCGAGGCCTGAGCGCGTCGTCCCGCCCCTGTCCGCCCTTGCTCACCCCCTGACCTCCCTCAGGAACATCCCCATGACTCAGTCGTACGACGCGGAACGCACCGACCCCCGGTCCCGCGAGCTCATCGTCAGCATGTCGCCGGAGATCTCGGCGTCCTATCCCGAGTGCCGCACGGTCTTTCTGCTCGCCCAGGGCATCAAGAACAACGAGCCCTGGCCCGACACGGAAGAGGCACTGACCGCGCTCGAGGCAGACGTGCGCGAAGGCCGCCGTCACCTGCCCACCGAGGACGAGGCCGCCATCTCTGTCTGGCACGATCTGCTGCGAAGTTTCGGTACGAACCCTCGACGGGCTCGGCCGAGCATCGACGCGCTCAGCCGCCGTCTGCAAAGGTCCGGGCGCCTGCCTCGGGTGTCCTCCCTCGTGGACACCTGCAACCTCGTGTCCCTCAGCCACCTGCTGCCGACCGGTGGATTCGACCTCGCGGCGTTCCGCACCGGCATCGAACTGCGCAGGTCCCGGCCCGACGACGTCTACGTCCCGCTCGGCGAGCCGGACAAGACCGAGAGGCCCCTGGAAGGCGAGGTGATCTACGCCGACGGCTCACAAGTGATGACCCGGCACTGGAATCACCGTGACTCCGATGTCACCAAGGTCACCGCGGCCACCCGGGACGCCGTGCTGCTCCTGGAGGGAGTGTCCCCGGTCATCTCCGCCGGGACTCTGTTGAAGGCGCGTGCCGAACTGGCCGAACGCGTGGCACCGCACTGTGAACGGGTCAGCCTCCATGAGATCGACCCGGCCGAGCCACTGCGGCTCGTCTGGGAGCCCACCTCCTGACCCGCACCGGCCCGAACCGCCCGATGGCTCTTTCCCGTGGTCTCGTCCGTCCGTGTCAGCGAGACGGGCGGGACCACAGCTGTTGGGACAGGGCCGAGTGGATGGAGGAGAACAACCATGACCGACATGACGTACACCGAACCCCGGCAGACGGGCCACACGGCGGGTACCCATCCGCGTACCCGCACCCCTGACCTGCATCTCGATCTGGATCTGCACTCCCGGCGCGGCCGTAGCGACCAGCTCGCCGCAGCCCTGCGCCGGGCGATCGAGGCCGGCCGGCTGCTGCCGGGCACCCGCCTGCCCTCCACCCGCAGCGCCGCGACCGATCTGGGAGTCGCCCGCGGGACCGTGGTCAGCGCGTACCACCACCTCATCGCCGAGGGCTACCTGGAGACGGCGCGGGGATCGGGGACCCGTGTCCTCCCCTCGATGGCGAAGCCGCCGCGCCACAAGCCCGAGCCGGTCCGTGAGCGAAACCCGTGGCGGTACGACTTCAGGCCGGGCGCGCCGGACATGACGCTCTTTCCCCGTACGGCCTGGGTCAAGGCGACGCAGAGAGTGTTGCAAACGACTCCTGCCGAGGCCTTGGGCTACGGAGATCCAAGAGGGCGGCCCGAGCTGCGATGGGCCCTTGCCGACTATCTCGGCCGCAGCCGCGGTGTCGTCACACACCCGGACCGGATCGTCATCTGCCACGGATTCACTCAGGCGCTCGGCCTGATCGCGTCCGTCCTGGCCGAGAACGGGGTGGACGCGATGTCGGTCGAGGACCCCGGTTACCCCCACTTCCGGGACGTCGTCCGACTGGCCGGTCTGAACACGCACGCTGTCGAGGTGGACGCCGACGGACTGCGTCCCGAAGGGCTGAGAGGCCGGGCCGCGGTCGTGACCCCGATCCATCAGTACCCCTTGGGCGTCCCGCTGTCCGCCGAACGCCGCAAGGCCCTGGTCTCCTGGGCGGAGGCGGCCGACGCGGTGATCGTCGAGGACGACTACGACGGCGAGTTCCAGTACGGCCCGCAGAAGGTCGGTGCGCTGCAGGCGGCGGCACCGCACCGGGTGATCTACGCCGGCACCACGAGCAAGACCCTGGCTCCGGGAATCCGTCTGGCCTGGCTCGTCGTGCCGCCGGACTGGGTGGAACGGATCACGAATGCCAAGCGCGTGGCCGACCATCACTCCACGGCGCTCACCCAGATGATCGTGGCGGACCTGCTGCTGTCGGGGGCCTACGACCAGCACATACGCAACTGCCGTGACCAGTACCGCATGCGCCGTGAACAGCTCGGGGAGGTCCTGGCCGCGGTTGCGCCCGCGGCCTGGCTCATGAGCGAGAACAGGGGCCTCCATGCGTCGATCCTCTGGTCGCCGGACGGGCCGGCCGAACGGGAGGTGCTCCAGGCCGCCCGGGCGGAGTCCCTCGCACTCGCCGGGCTCGGCAGCTACTGGGGGTCGCCGGGCGGGCACCCGCCGGGACTGGTCATCGGATATGCCACCCCACCCCGCCATGCCTATGCCGAGACGTTGAATGCGCTGGCCCGAGTCCTAGACCGTCATTTCAGGTAGGAGCTGACGTGCTCGAACTTCGCGAGATCAAGTGCCTATTGGCTCTCAGCGAGCAGCTGCACTTCGGGCGGACGGCCCGCGAACTGTACATGTCGCAGTCGCGGGTCAGCCGTACGGTGAGCGAGATGGAGCGGAAGGTCGGTGGCCGGCTTTTCGAGCGGACCAGCCGCACGGTCCAACTGACCTCACTGGGTTCGGAGTTGATAGATCGGCTGCGTCCGCTGTACGAGCAGATGACGGACGCCTATGAGGACGTGGTGACGCGCGCCGACGGAGCCGAAGGCACGGTCAGGCTCGGGTTCGTCGCCACCGCCGGCGGGGTGTACGCCACAAAACTGATGCGGGCGGCACGGGAAGCGCTGCCGGAATGCAGGGTCGTCCTGCGCGAGGTGCCGTGCGACGACGCTCTGGATCTGCTGCGACAGGGGCAGACGGACATGCTGATCGCCCAGTTGCCGGTGCATGACGCGGATATGACGGTCGGCCCGCTGATCGGCAAGGAGTCGCGGGTGCTCGCCGTCCCACTCGATCACCCGCTGGCGATCCGCGACTCGGTCAGCCCGGCGGACATCGCCGAGGAGACTGTCTTCCGGCCGGTCGGCCCGGGCTCCGCCCATCGGGAAGATCCTCGGATGCCGTGGGAATCACCGTCCCGTCCCGGTCGGCAGCGCGGTCAGGACGTACGGACGTTCCAGGAGATCCTCACGCTGGTGGCAGCGGGGCAGGGCGTGGCCCCACTGACCGAGTCGGCCGCGCGCTATCACGCGCGGCCGGACACCGTCTTCGTACCGCTGACCGGGCTGCCGGACGTGCACATGGCCTTGATCTGGCGCTCCGTCGAGGAGAACAGGCTGGTCCGCGCACTGGCCGCCTGCGGGCGCCGACTGACCGAGGAAGCCGCCTTGACGCGGGCGGGGGCGGCACACAGTCATTGAGCCGACCCGCGTCCGCGTCGAGACGGACCAGGATCAGTTGGGCCAGCTCGCCGAACGGCCCAGTGTGGCCAGGACGCGACCGAGCAGGCTGTCGTCGCGCGCAGGCAGGCCGGGCCGGAAGGACGCGCCCGGAACCAGGCGGTTCGGCCCGTCAGGCACTTCGGCCGCATACGGCAGGACGGCTTCGAGGATCTCGTCGTCAAAGCTGATGGGCACCCCCAGGGATGCCGCTACGTCCCAGCCGTGCACGACGTAGTCGACGAAATGGAAGCCGATGGCGGTGCGTGCCGGGAACATCTGTCCACCGCGCACCTCGGGCAGCCAGAACTCGCCGTCCAGGACCCCATCGCGGGCGAACGCGGCGGTGACCCGCTGCGACGAGTCGCGGAAGGTCTGCCCCGGGTCGCTGCCGAGATCGCGGTCCGCCCAGACGGTGGCGTCGGTCACCTCCCCGTCGGCGGCCGCCGCGAAGCCGTGGTTCTGGCCGGCCATATGGGCGAGGAGCTGCCGCAGCGACCAGTCGGCACAAGGAGTCGGCAGGCTCAGATGCCTGGGCTCGACCTGATCGACGATCTTCTCTGTGACCTCCAGCGCGCGACGGTCGAAGGGGCGGATGTCGGTCTTTGCACTCATGGCACTCATCTTCGTAGGGGACTTCTTGGAGTGGGCCCCCGGGGGGCCGTGAACGGGTCACCTGGGCAACGAGCGGCTCTGCCCCCGGAATTCGGCGATCACCTTCCCGTCGGCGCGGCGGACGGTGACGTCGTAGATACCGCTCTGGCCGAACCGGGAGCGCTCGACCGCCTCGGCGAGCAGGTCGTCACCGACCGACGCCGGGCGCAGGAACGTGACCTGGGCGGACTGGGCCACAGTGGTCGCTCCACGGGTGTTGCAGGCGTAGGCGAAGGCCACGTCGGCCAGCAGGAACAGGTAGCCGCCGTGTGCCGTGCCGTGGCCGTTCACCATCGTGGGCGCGATCCGCAGACGGGCGGTGGCCCGGCCCTCGGCGACGTCGTCGATGGTGATGCCGAGATCCTGACAGGTCCGGTCCGAGCGGTACATGGCGTCCGCGCGGCTCTGTGCGGTCTCGTCCATCTGCGAAGCCCTCTCTCGCGAGTCGGCAGGGCCTCAGCCCTTCCGGGTCCCCAGGATCTCGTCCGCGGCGCGCCGGCCCGACCGGATCGCACCTTCCATGAGGCCGAAGAACTCGGTGCTGGTCTCCGTGCCGGCCCAGTGGATACGACCGTGCGGCGCGGCCAGCCGGGGGCCGAAGGAGACCCAGTCGCCGGGGCCGAAGAGTGCCGCGTAACAGCCGCGGCTGTACTCGTCGTTGATCCAGTCGGTGACGTGGTGGCCGATCGGCTCCGGCAGCTCGGGGAAGAGCCGCCGAGCCTGGGACGCGGCCGCCTCCCACTGGCTGCCCGGGTCCAGGGCGGCGAACTCCTTGGCCTCCTTCCCGGTGACGAAACCGGTCAGAATGCCGACACCGGCCCCCGGAGGTGAGTCGTCCACCGTGGAGAGCAGCGGACCGTCCGAGTTCACCGACCAGCCCGAGAGCCCGTGATCGCGCCAGAACGGACGCTCGTAGATCAGATGCACCTTGACCGCGCAGCCCGGAACGGTGGACTCACCGGAGCGGCGGAAGGGCAGGCCCGGACGGTACTCGATGGCGTCCGCGAGCAGCGGCGGCACCGCGACGACCACGGAGTCCCCCTCGTGGACGCCCTGGTCGGTGTGCACGCGCACTCCGGCACCGGTGTCCTCGACCACGCGCACCGGCTCGGCCAGACGGACCCGGTCGCCCAGTTTGGCCGCGAGCAACTCGGTCAGCTGATGGGCGCCACCGTCGACCCGGTCCTCCTGCGCGCCGCCCGCGAACGCGTTGAGATAGCGGATCCCACCCCCCGAGCGCAGGTAGAAAGCCATGTGCAGAACGGAGACATCGGCAGGGTCGGCAGCCATCATCTCGCCCAGGAACAGCGGGAAGAACAGCCGCACATCCTCGTGTGCGACGTGCTCCGCGACCCAGTCCGCGGCGCTGATGCCGTCCAGGTACTCGGCGTTCGGGGTGAGCCACGGGGCGTCCACCCGGACCGAGCGCGTCACGTCGTCCAGCAGGTCGAACAGCTCACCCAGGGCGACCGCGCTCAGGGGCGGGAACCGGCCCTCGGTACTGCGCAGGCCGGCGCCGCCGAGGGAGAACCTGCTCCGGCCGTCGGTGGTGGTGGGTGTGGTCGACAGGCCGAGCCGGGAGATGAGCGCCATCAGCTCGGTGTGGCGCGCACCGAGATAGGCCGCACCCGCGTCGGCCCACTGCCCCGGCGCCACCTCGATGCCATGGGTGCGACCGCCCACCCGGTCGCGGGCTTCCAGGACCGTCACTTCATGCCCGGCGGCGGAGAGTTCGGCCGCGGCGGTCAGCCCGGCCAGGCCGGCTCCGACGATGAGGACGCTCACGCGGTCACGCTCGCAATCAGTTCGACCACACCCCGGGGCGTGGCGGCATCGATGAAGTCCACGATGTTCAGCTCGACCCCCAGGTCGCGGGCGACGGCGCTGATCACTCGGGTGGCGAGCAGGGAGTCCCCGCCCAGGTCGAAGAAGTCGGAGTCGGGGTGGACCGTGTCCTCCTCCAGTACGCGGCGGTAGATCGTGATCACGTGATCGAGTACGGCAGGCTCGGCGGCGGGCATGTGTGTTCCCCTCGGATGTCGCTGTTCAACTGCTGGTGTACCGCTGGTGGGTGCGGCGGCGGTCGATCTTGCCGCTCGCGGTGTGGACGAGCTCCGGCACGACGATGATGCGGTTCGGCCGCAGATGGCTCGCGCTGTGTCGGCGTAGATGGGAACGGAGCGTGGCCACGAGGTCGGTCCCGTCGCTGTGCGGGGCCGGCGTCACGTATGCGATCACCGTGGTGTGGTCGCCCGTCGCGACACCCGTGGCGGCGGCGGACGCGACACCCGGGTGCGCGCAGAGCTGGGCCTCCACCTCGGCCGGATCCACTCGGATGCCCCGGACCTTGAGCTGGTCGTCGAGCCGCCCCTCGTGATGCAACTCGCCGTCGGCGGAGCGCCGTACCAGGTCGCCGGTGCGGAAGAAGCGGCCGGCCGCGAGGGTCGGGAACCGCTCCGCGGTGACCTCGGGCAGATCGAGATAGCCGAGTGCCAACGAGGGTCCACCGATGAGGAGTTCACCGTTGTGGTCGATCAACGCGCTGACGTGCGGCAGGGCATGGCCGATCGGGGCGGGGGCGCCCGTGCGTGACCTCGAGCGTGGACCGTGCAGATCCGCGGCGTGTGTGACCAGAGTGGTCTCCGTGCACCCATAGGTGTTGACGAGGCGGATCCGGTCGGCACCGGGCAGGGCGCGCCAGTTGTCGAGCCGGACCGGATTGGCCGCCTCGCCGCCGATGACGACCGTACGCAGGCTCTCCGGCAGCGCCGTGCTCCCGGCCTCCGCCAGGTGATGGACCAGCTCGTGCCAGAAGGCGGTGGGCAGATCGAGCACGCTGAGGGCGAGCCGGTCGATCAGGCGCAGGAGCCGGGGTATGGAACCCGCGTAGGCGTCGTCGTCGAACACCAGGGTCGCGCCGCGGGTGAGCGTCGGCAGTATCTCCTCGAACGACGTGTCCCAGTTCAGCGAGGCGAACTGCAGCACCCGGTCGTCGGACCGGATGCCGAGCACCTCAGCCAGCGAGTCGACGGCGGCGGCGATCGCCGCGCGGGGGGTGACCACCGGCTTGGGCCTGCCGGTGGACCCGGAGGTGAAGAGCACATAGGCGGGGTCCTCCGGCCTCCAAGGCGGGCCCGACCCGGTGTCGTCGGCGGCGAACGGCACTTCGGGGAAGCCGGACGGATCGGGGCCGAGGATCGGCGGACCGAAGGGCTCCGGATCCGGCCGGGTGGCGATCACGCGGCTCAGGCGCGCCGTCTCGGCCAGGACCGCCTTGCGTTCGACGGTGAAGGCAGGGTCGATGGGGCAGTAGGTACCGCCGACGGCGAGGACACCGAGGAGCGCCGCCACCGTGTCCGCGGAGCGGTCGGTGAGTACGCCGACCGTGCCGGGGCGCGGGCCGAGCGCCGCAGCCACGCGCCGTACCCGGCTGTGGAGTCGGGCGTACGTGCACGGGCCGGACCTGTCGATGACGGCGGTCGCGTCGGGATGCCGCGCGGCGGTGCGCTCGAAAAGCTGGAGGACGTCCTGGGCGGCGTCCGGGATGGTGGCGTGCATCTGGTCTCCCGGGGTCAGTGGTGATCGGCGTCGACAGCCGGGGGCGTCGAGGCGGACTCGGGCCGTGCGGCCGGCTCCGGCTGCCGAGCGCGGGCCTGCCTGCGTCCCTGGACGGTCAGCCCGGCGCAGGCCAGCACGGCGAGGACCATGACGGACGTTCCGTAGACCGTGGTCGTCGAGGACAGCCCGAACCGTTCCACGGACAGTCCGGCGGCGAGCGCGGGCAGGCTGAAGCCGAGGTAGCACACCACGTACATGGCGGCCATGAGTTCGGCGCGCTCGTCCGGGGAGGCCAGTGGCGCGATCGTCTGGAAGGCCCCGAGGAAGCCGGTGCCGAACCCGTAGCCGGCGATGACGGCGGCGACGAAGAACAGCGGTGTCGAAGGGATGGACAGCGCCCACAAAGTGGTGCCGACGCCGACGAAGAACGCGACGAAGCCGAGGATCATGGTGGCGCGGGGCGGACTGTTGCGCCGCAGCAGGGAACCGAGTGCCCCGGCTCCGGTCAGGGTGAAGATGACCAGGCCGCCCACGAGGTGGTTGGTGAGACCCAGGGTGTGCGCGGCGATGGAAGGGCCGAGCGACATGTACAACCCGCCGACCGACCAGACCGCGAACAGGCAGGGCGCCACGATGATGAACAGCCCACGCGCATGGCATGGCACCGAGATGCGCGGTATCAGCGACGCGGCGACATCGGGGCGGCGCGGCGACGTCTCCGGCAGCAGTGGGACGACGATGGTCGCGACCACGAACACCGCCAGCAGGAGTGCGTACACCAGCGTCCTGGGCGCAGGTGCGTACTCGACGAGCAGCCCGGCGCCCAGGGCGCCGAGGGCCAGGCCGCTGATCGGAGCCAGACTGTTGACCATCGGTCCGAGCCGGGGCCGATGAGCGGGCTGCAGGTCGAGCAGGGCCGCGCTGGTCGCTCCGGTGGCCGCGCCGGTCGCGAGCCCCTGGGCGGCCCGTGCGGCCAGCAGCAGGCCGACGCTGTCGGCACGGATGAACAGCGCCATGCTGACCAGCTCGACGAGCAGGGACGTCCCGAGGACCGCCCGGCGTCCCACGTAGTCGGAGAGCCCGCCCACCACGAGCAGTGCCGCGAGCAGGGCGATCGCGTACATCGCGAAGACCGCGGTGAGGGTGATGGAGGAAAACTTCCAGTCGGCCTGGTAGACCACGTACAGCGGTGAGGGGGCGCTGGACGCGAAGAGCAGCAGGCACTGGATCACGGCGATCAGCCAGAACGACAGCCCTCTTGGCAGCACGGGGAGTTGATACGTTCGGCTCATTGGTTCCCCGGGGGGTTCTCCTCTGCGGTGCGGCTGTGACAGGTCAGGCGGCCGGGGCGTCGTCGGTCAGGGCGGTGGCGTGACGGGTACGGAGCTCACGCTTGAGGACCTTGCCGGTCGGCCCCGTCGGATAGTCCTCCTCGCGGTCGGCCACGAACACCGCTGACAGGAGCGGGAGTTCGGCGGCCGCAAGGCGCTGGTTGACCGCGTCGAGGAGTTCCTTGGTGTCCCGCGTCGGGCTGTCGGCCTGCAGACGCAGCACGGCGATGGGCAGGTGGCCGCCTCCGGCGGGGCCCGGCACCGCGATCACCGCGCAGTCGTGGACCAGTTCGGCGCAGTCGGCGATCAGCACCTCTTCCAGGGGCAGGCTGTACACCGGGCCCTCGGCGGTCTGGATGACATCCGCGGTGCGGTCCAGGTGGTAGAAGCGGCCGTCGGGCTTGCGGATCGCCACGTCCCCGGTCAGCCAGTAGCCGGCCAGTTCGAAGCTCTTGGTCAGCGCCGCGTCGTTCCAGTACCCGGGGGTGCGCGTCGGCGTCCTGACGCCCAGGTAGCCCACCGTGCCGTCGGGCACCTCGTCGCCCTCGTCGTCCAGGACGGCCGCCTTCTCGACCACCTCGACCGGCAGTCCGACACAGCGGTCGTCGCGTTCCGACTCGGGTGTGGTGACCTGGCCGAACAGTGCCATGCCCATTTCCGACGAGCCGAGCCCGTCGATGAACCGCGACCCGGGCAGGACGGTGTCCTCGGCGGCGCCCGGGGGCAGCAGCCACGGCTGGATGAGGCCACTGGGCCGCTCACCCAACTGCACCAGGCGGCGGATGTGCCCGTAGTGGGCTCCGTCCCCGGTGTTGAACCAGGTGTGCACCTTCGCGGCCGCCCGCACCGGCAGCTCACCCTCGGCGAGTTCGACGAAGGTGCGCGGGAACGAGGCGACCATGGTCGGCTGGAACGCCTCCATCACCGGTTCCACGGCACTGCGCCGCCAGCTGCCCATGGTCAGTGTGGGCAGCCCGAGCAGGATCGTGGTCAGCAGGTAGCTGAGGCCGCCGGCGTGCGTGTGGGGCATCAACGACAGCAGCCGGTCGTAGGGCTCCGCGGGGAAGCGGACCATCCGGGATTCCTTGCCGACCCAGAACTGCCGGTGCGCGACCTGCGTGGACTTGGGCGTTCCCGTGGTGCCGGAGGAGTGGATGAGAGCGACCACGTCGTCGGGGGCGTGACGGTACGGGTACACCGGGGGCAGGCTGCCGGACTCCGGGTCGTGCGCGCGGATCTCGGAACTGGGCACGATGAACCTGGGCCGCGGCTGTCCCGGGCGGTAGGTGGCGGCGATCAGGCGCGGGTCGTCGGCCACCACACCGATGACGCCGACGTGGTCGAGGTAGCGTCGCGCCGTCGGGATCGGCATCGCGTCGTTGACCAGGGTCGGGATCGCGCCCAGCGAGGTGAGCGCCAGGAAGTGCAGGATCGGCTGCAGTCCCTCGGAGATGTAGAGCGCCACCGGCTCGCCCGGACGCACCCCGTTGGCCCAGTACCAGCGGGCGAACCGGTCCCGTATGGAGGCGAGTTCACGCAGGCTGTATCCGCGCAGGGCGACGTGTCCGCGCTCGTCGAGACGGTGGTCGTAGACCAGGGGAGCATCGAGGTTGGGATTGTTCTCCAGCGCGTACTGAAGGAAGTTCCCCGCTCCCAGGTCGGGCTCGGTCATGAACTTCTCGCGTACCGACAACGGTGCGATGGGGCTGCTGACACTCACTCTGTCTCCCCGCGGGTGAGAGTTGTGGAGGGGATCTTCGCCGCGACGGGCTGCTCGGGGGTGGTGTCGTGGTGGCGCCACCACTCCTGTCCTTCGGCGCTCAGCGTCTGGATCGGGTCGTAGTACTCGTAGGTCTTGGCGAGCGCGTACGGATCGTCGTGCTCGATCGACGTGAAGTAGTTCTTGGTCCAGTACGAGATGCCGCGGTCGCGGTTGTAGTGGTCAACCTGATGGACCCAGCGCTTGCCGACGAACGGCACGTCGCACACCAGCCGCGGCGTCGCGAACCCCGGCAGATAGCCCATGATCGCCTGCTGCAGCTCCTGGGCCTCCCACAGTGCGACGCGCCAGTGTTCGGCATTGGGGATCATGTCGCAGAGGTAGAAGTAGTACGGCATGATCCCGGCGCCGTCGAGCAACGCGAAGCACAGGTCGAGCAGCGCCTCCTGGGAGTCGTTCACCCCACGCATCAGTACGCCCTGGTTGCGGACGTCGCGTACCCCCACGTCGAAGAGCGACTGGGCCGCCTCGGCGTTGAGCGGGGTCACCTGCTGGGCGCTGTTGACATGGGTGTGCACCGCCAGGCTCACCCCGCGCTTGCGGGCCGTCTCGGCGAGCCGGCTCATGGTCCCCCGCGCCTCGTCGGTGAGCCAGTGCTGCGGAAGGTCCATGAGCGCCTTCGACGCCAGCCGGATGTCGCGTATGTTGTCGAGTTCGAGAAGGTCCAGGACAAAGGATTCAAGGCGGGTCCAGGGGACGTTGGCGATATCCCCTCCGGACACCACGACATCGCGCACACCGGATGAGTTGCGCAGATATTCGAGCATTGCCTCGTGGCGGTCGGCCTGTTTCACCGAGAATTTGAGTTTCGGCACCTGCGGCGTGGAGTTTCCCACCAGATCCATGCGCGTGCAGTGGCCGCAGTACTGGGGGCAGGTGGAAACCAGCTCGGCGAGCACCTTCGTCGGATAACGGTGTGTGAGGCCTTCGGCGACCCACATCTCGGCCTCGTGCAGGGAGTCCCGGGAGGCGAACGGGTGGGACGGCCATTCGGTGGCGCGGTCGGAGAAGACCGGGAGCATGTGCCGCCGTACCGGGTCGGCGTAGAAGGCCTCGGTGGTCACCGCGCTCAGCGGCACCATCATGTTGAGTACGTACGGGGGTAGCAGCAGCGACATCGTCGCCCGCTCCGCCTGGTCCCGCTCGAGGTCGCGGTAGAAGTCCTCGGAGAGCAGATCGCCGTACAACGCTCTGAGCTGGCGGGGATTCTTCACGCAATGCGTCCGCTGCCACTGCGGATCGCGCCATTGTTCCTGGGTCACTTCGCGCCATGCCGGGACGCGACGCCAGTCGGGTTCGATCAGTTCCTGGCGCCGGTAGGCATAAGGCTGGCGAGACATGTTTCCCCCAATGAGATACAGGCGGAAGGTGTACACAAGGAGTCTCGAATCGCAAGTGCGATCCGACTCGCCTGGAGTTTCAGCCGGATTTCCTGCCGCTTTCCGATTGTTGCCGGACGCCATTGGGTGATCAAGCACGGAATCCGCATCGTCCGATGCGGGAGGCGCATCGTTGCAGGTGAGACGGGAAAGGTTCGTCCTGCGACGGCCGTTACTGCTTCAGAGCACGGTCGACCAATTCCGCGGCGGCGCCCGTGTACTCGGCGGGATCGCACAGCGCGTCGATCTGTGCGCGGCTGAACACCTCGGCGACGACGGGGAGTTCGGCGAGCACGTCGGCCAGTGGGGTGCTGGTGCGTGCGGCCCGGGACGAGGCCTCGGTGAGGAGCTGTTTGGCGGCTTCCTTGCCGAGCCGCGGAGCCAGGCGGGCGGAGATCCGCTCGGACACGATCTGACTGCCGGTCAGCCGGAGGTTCGCCGCCATGCGGTCCGCGTGGACGATGAGCCCCTCGGCGAGTTCGACGGCCGTGTACGCGGCCCCCCCGGTCAGCCGCAGGGCCTCGCGGAGCAGCTGCCACTCCGCGTGCCATGCGCCACCGGAACGCTCGTCCTCCGAGATCAGACACTGGGTCAGTCCGGCGGAGATGACGGGTACCTGGAGTGCCGCGCTCCGGATCAGTGTCGCCAGCACCGGGTTCCTCTTGTGCGGCATGGCGGAGGACGCTCCCCGCCCTTCCCGGGCCGGTTCAGCCACCTCGCCGATCTCGGTGCGGACCAGCGTCTGCACGTCGACGGCCAGCTTGCCCAGTGCCCCGGCCGTGAAGGCGAGCGCGGCCGCGAGATCGGCCAGAGGCGTCCGCAGGCTGTGCCAGGGGAGCGGGGGACGAGCCAGCCCGGTCTCCGTGGCGAAGGCATCCAGCAGCCGGTCGCCGTAGCCTCCCGGCGTACTCGCGTCCGGGGCCCCGTCGATCGCCGCGTACTCCAGGTACCCGGCGAGCGTTCCTCCGGCTCCGCCGAGCGAGACGTACAGTCCGCCGTTCAAGACGCGGGCGAGCCGGGTGTCCGCGTCCAGGAGCAGTTGTCGCCAGCCTGCCACCTTGAGGCCGAAGGTGGTGGGCACCGCCTGAAGGGCCAGCGTCCGCCCGGCCATCACCGTGTCGCGGTGGTCCAGGGCGAGCGTTTCCAATGCCCGCGTCGCGTGTGCGAGGCAGTCACGGATGAGACGCAGGGCCTGTGCCGAGACCAGCATGGCGCCCGTGTCGAAGATGTCCTGGCTCGTGGAGCCGCGGTGCACATAATCGGCGGCCTCCGGGTGGCTCGCCGAGACCAGGCGGGTCAGCGAACGCACCAGCCCGACCACGGGGTTGGCCGTCTCCCGCGACTCCAGCGCCAGAGCCCTTACGTCGAAGTGCTCCGCTCGGGCGGCCGCGGTGATCGCCGCCGCGTGGTCCGACGGCACCGTGCCGAGAGTCGCCTGTGCCCGGACCAGTGCCGCTTCGGCGTCCAGCATCGCCTGCACCCAGGCGACGTCGCCGACTGCCGCTTCGACGGGTGTGCCGGCGCGGACCGGGGAGAGGAGGCCTGTATCCGTCTGCGCGTCAGGGAGGAGGGTCATGACCTCACCTCCGAGGTGGTCGATTCGGTGCTCTCCGAGGTAGTGGATCCGGTACTCAGCCCGGCCGGGGACAGCGCCAGCACGGCGCGGGCGATGGCGTCGGCGTCCCCCAGGCTGACCGAGTCGACGCCGGGGCGCGCCGCGGCCGCGGTCACCCAGTGCGGGCCCTCGGTCGGCACGCCATGTGCGTAACGGCGCGGATGGGGGACGCCCTGCCTGTCAACCAGGCGGCAGGGGCGCGGAGTTACGGTGATGCCACCCGTTTCGTATACGGTTCCGCAGGCGCCCTCGATCTTGAAGGGCGTTATCTGGCCGTCCTTCACCAGCTGACGCATCAACGGGTCCGCTGTGCGGCGGACATCGGGTTCGGGCAGCCGGGCTTCGATGAGTACCCTCGCCCGGACGTCCGGCGCCGGTATCTCGTTCGAGGTGCAGACGAAGGACGGTTCGTCGGCGTCCACCCGGATCTCGGCCCCGGGGCCCGTCACTTGCAGCACCCCGGCCTTGACCAGCGCGATCATCTGCTCGATGCGGAAGGCGGGTGGCCCGATGGAGAGGAACGCGTTGAGCGGCGTGTACCAGCTGTCCAGCTCGTCGCGGTGGGAGTTCCCGTCGAGACCGCCGTGGTCGACCGCGATCCGGACCTCGTTCCTGACGTCGCGCAGGACGTCGAGGGCAGCCTTCACCGGATCGCTCACGTTCCCGACCTGCGCCTGTCGGACGTCCCGCCGCAGGTACGTGAGCAGCCAGTCGTGGAACTCGTCGCGATCCGCGAACGTCCTTCCCAGGTAGGGACGGGCGAGCCGTTCCCAGTCCCATCGGTGCTCCGCCGGAATGTCGAAGGCATCAAGGATCTCGTTCCTGTGGTCCTCCCGTTCGGCGGCGATGTACAGCTCGGTGAACATCCTGCGATCGGCGCGCCGGCCGAGATTGTCCAGGAGGAGCGCGTAGTACACGCTCTCGACCTCGCGGGAGATCAGCGGCCACAGGTCGATGCCGAAATAGACGCGATCGCCGTCCTCGGCGCGCCGACGCAACCGCGCTATGTAATCGGCGGTGAGCAGGCGCGGAAAGTACCGTCCGTGGGCACCCTTCTCGTTCGCGCCTCTCGCGTGATAGGGAATACCGCGTCGGGAGGTCGCGCAGAGGCGGGGCTCCAGCCCTGAGGGCTCGTAGGTCAGTTCCCCGTCACGGCGCACGAACGTGCCGCCGCGCCCCACGGTGAGCAAGGTCATGAGATCGAAGAAGTTCAGACCCAGTCCCCGTACCAGTACATTCTCGCCCGGCCTGATGAATTCGAGGTCGACATCGGCCGGGCTGCTGGGCGGGAGATAGGCCAGACCGAGCTTCTGCGCCTGCTCGGCCAGAGTCTGTTCCTTGCTGTGGGCGTCGACACCCACGTGGCCCTGCGAGAGGATCACGGCGTCCAGTCCCTCGATCGACCGGCCGTTCTCCAGCAGCACAGTCTGCTCAGGCACGCTGTCGCTCCCACCCTTCAGGGCCACCGCACGGGAGTAGTGCGTGGTGATCTCGACCTGAGAGGGAGCGGCAAGGCAGACACGTGCGAACATGTGGCACAGGTACTGACCGAAGAAGGCGCGCGACGGATAGTCGTCGGGACCCAAACGCCGTACCTCCGCCAGGGCTTCCTCATTCCACGCCTCTTCGTCCCGTATTCCTTCGGCGCGCAGTTCCTGCACCCACTCGTACAGGCTGGGCCCCTTCTCGATGGGCCCTTCGATCGAGACGCTCTCATCGGTGAAAACGGTGATCTGGGAAGCCACGGTATTCATGAGGAGTTCGTGGGGCTGGTCGGTGCGCCATACGGCACCCGCTCCCGCGGGCCATGGGTCGACAAGATAAATGTGGACGCCTTGAAGCGATTTCATCTGACGCGCGTTGGCACATATTCTTTCCAACACCGCCAACCCGCGCGGGCCGACTCCGACGAGGCAGATGGACAGGGACCTATTGGGCAGCAAGAGGTACTCCTACCTACAGAGTTCCGGAAGGCGTGTGATCACGATAGGTCGGGTTCTCATGCCTCAACGGACCACTTTGCCGTGCTCCCAGTGATCCATGGCGGAAGGCCGGAATGCAGGTAGGGATGGCGTCGAGCTGTCATCCGGCGCCGACAACCGACGGCGGTGAGTCTGCCCTGGGGGTGCCTGTAGGCGGGATCGTGTAGGGCTGCGAACGCGGACGGGAACACCGCGGGTTTGAGCTGCCGGTTGCCGCCTCTTGGTGCGTGTGCGCCGGGGGAAAAAAGCTGGAGCCATCGCCGACGGTGACCAGCAAGGTGCGCGATCCCTACTGTCCTCCCGTACCTTGCCGGATTGCGCAGTGCCCGGTGGATCGGTTCGGTGTCGGGGCTGGTTCCGGGCCTCGTCTCGTGATGGGTGACAGGTCGTTCGGCGCCCCGCCGCATCTGCTGTCGGTGGGTCGTTCCTGCGCGTCATGGGAGGCTGAGCGGCCGTGCGTGTTCCTTCGCAGCAGGGACTCGAGGACCTGGTGTCGGTATGGGGCGCAAACTGACGGCGCCACGTCCGACGAGGTGCCCTTCCTCGAACGCCTCTCGGTGCCGAAACGGTGATCAACTACACCCGGATCGCCCGGCGGCCCCGGCCACGCCCCGCCGACTGCGGGCGCTCCTGACCGAGATCCGGCAGCAGGGCCGCAACGAAGCGACGGGCACGACAGTCGGGATGAGCTGTCAGAGAAGAGGCCGTCGAGACGCTGCAGGATCAGCCTCCGGGCCCGGCCGGCTTCGGTCTTCCTCTGCTCCGCGCCAAGCCCGCCCCACTCACCTCCAATGAAGTGGGCAATCTCCGCCATGGCGGAGCAAAGAATTCCCTGCGCCACTGCCGGTTCGCCCGCGGTCCGATCTACGTTCCTCTCGCACCCTGTCATGTCACGTACATCAGGCATCACGGGTCAGTCGAATGTCATGCTCATGGCTGCGCGGTTTCGCCGCCGCTACGCGCGTCACGGGCCTGCCAATCCAGTGCGCATCCCCACGTCAACGGAGGCAGAACCCCATGCGTGAGTCACGTCTGAGCAAGCGGAGACGGAGTCTGCGAAGACTCCTCGCCATCTCCTTCCCGGTCCTCGCACTCACCGTCGCCGGACTCGTCGCGGCACCCACGGCCGGCGCCCAGCCCACCGCGGCCCACCCGCACACCACCAAGGTCACGCAGAACAGCAAAGCGCTGACCGCCCCCGCGCGTCAGACCTTCCACTCCACCGGCAAGGCCGGCCAGAAGGTACCCACCACCCACCTGTGCGCCACCGCCGAGCCGGGCCACGCGTCCTGCTTCGCCCAGCGCCGCACCGACATCAAGCAGCGCCTCGCCTCGGCGCTCGCCGCCGCGGCCCCCTCCGGCCTCTCCCCGGCCAACCTGCACAGCGCCTACAACCTGCCCACCACCGGCGGCAGCGGCCTGACGGTCGCCGTGGTCGACGCCTACAACGACCCCAACGCCGAATCGGACCTCGCCACTTACCGCTCCACCTACGGTCTGTCCGCCTGCACCAAAGCCAACGGCTGCTTCAAGCAGGTCAGCCAGACCGGCTCGACCACCTCGCTGCCCACCAACGACAGCGGCTGGGCCGGCGAGGAAGCCCTCGACATCGACATGGTCAGCGCCGTCTGCCCGAACTGCAACATCATCCTCGTCGAGGCCACCTCCGCCAACGACTCCGACCTCGGCATAGCCGAGAACGAGGCCGTCTCGCTCGGCGCCAAGTTCGTCTCCAACAGCTGGGGCGGCGACGAAGCCTCCTCCCAGACCAGCGAGGACACCTCGTACTTCAAGCACCCGGGTGTCGCGATCACCGTCTCCTCCGGTGACTCCGCCTACGGTGCCGAGTACCCGGCAACCTCCCAGTACGTGACCGCAGTCGGCGGCACCGCCCTGTCCACGTCCTCCAACTCCCGCGGCTGGACCGAGTCCGTGTGGAAGACCAGCTCCACCGAGGGCACCGGCTCCGGCTGCTCCGCCTACGACCCCAAGCCGAGCTGGCAGACAGACACCGGCTGCACGAAGCGGATGGAGGCCGACGTCTCCGCGGTCGCCGACCCCGCGACCGGTGTGGCCGTGTACGACACCTACGGCGGCTCCGGCTGGGCGGTCTACGGCGGCACCAGCGCCTCGTCGCCGATCATCGCGGGCGTGTACGCCCTCGCGGGCACCCCGGGCTCCAGCGACTACCCGGCGAAGTACCCCTACTCCCACACCTCCAACCTGTACGACGTGACCAGCGGCAACAACGGCTCCTGCTCCACCTCGTACTTCTGCACCGCGACCACCGGCTACGACGGCCCGACCGGCTGGGGCACCCCCAACGGCACCACCGCCTTCGCCTCCGGCACCACCTCCGGCAACACGGTGACCGTCACCAACCCGGGCAGCCAGTCGACGACGACCGGCGGCTCGGTCAGCCTGCAGATCAGCGCGAGCGACAGCGCGGGCGCGACCCTCACCTACAGCGCCTCCGGGCTGCCGACCGGCCTGTCCATCAGCAGCTCGACCGGCAAGATCACGGGAACTGCGTCCACCGCGGGCACCTACCAGGTCACCGTCACCGCGAAGGACTCCACCGGCGCCTCCGGCTCGACCTCCTTCACCTGGACCGTCGGCTCCGGCAGCGGCACCTGCACCTCGACCCAGCTGCTCGGCAACGCCGGCTTCGAGTCGGGCAACACCACCTGGACCGCCGCCAGCGGGGTCATCACCAACTCCACCAGCGAGGCGGCACACGCCGGTTCCTACTACGCCTGGCTGGACGGCTACGGCTCCGCGCACACCGACACGCTCTCCCAGTCGGTGACCGTGCCGAGCGGCTGCAAAGCCACCTTCACCTTCTACCTGCACATCGACACCGCGGAGACCTCGACCAGCAGCGCCTACGACAAGCTGACGGTCACCGCGGGCTCGACGACCCTGGCCACCTACTCCAACCTCAACAAGGCCTCCGGGTACGCCCAGAAGTCCTTCGACCTGTCCTCGTACGCCGGCTCCACCGTCACCCTGAAGTTCAACGGAGTGGAGGACTCCTCCCTCCAGACCAGCTTCGTCGTGGACGACACCGCCCTGACGACCAGCTGACCCACCCGAGGGGAACACCCGATCCCGCACGCGGAGACCGTCCGCGTGCGGGACACCCGTCGTCCTATCGGTGTGCCTTGGTCAGGGCCGGAAGGTGCGGCGACAGGTGTCGGGTGGGACCCCGACGCTGCGGTGGAAGTGGCGGCGCAGGGTGGTGGCGGTGCCCATGCCGGTGGCCGCGGCGATGGTGTCCACGATGGCGTCGGTGGTCTCCAGCAGCTCCTGGGCATGGCGGATGCGCTGGGTGTGGAGCCACTGCAGTGGCGTGGTGCCGGTGAGAGTCCTGAAGTGCCGAGCGAGGTGGCGTGAACTCATACGGGCCCGGCGGGCCAGGTCCTTCGACCACCTACATGACCGCCGAGGCGGTCCGCGACATCGCCGCTCCCGACACACCGGCCCCGACCGCCACCGACAAGACCGGGCGCTCGGACCGACCTTCCTCGTCGACGCCGTCGTACGCGCGGGCGGCGCCGAACGCCGGGCCACGGCCGGCGGCCAGGACATCTACGCCGTCACCGCCCCCCTGGTCGCCGAGGCCCTCGAACGCGTCCTGACCGGCCGCATCCGGACCACCGGCGTCGCCTCCGCCGGAGAGATCTTCGACGCCCCGGACTTCCTGCGCGCGCTCGCCCCGCACATCACCCTCGCCCGGGGCCCACAGAAGCAGCTCGCCTGAAGAACAGGCGCCTCGGACGTCGACCTCGCCGAGAACCTGCTGTCCGCGCCTCGGACCCACGGAGTATCACCGCGATGACCGCCATGCCCACCCGTGCCGCCCTGACCATCGACGGTCGCGTCGTTCGCCACCCTGGCCAGCGCCCTCGGCCCTGAATGGCGGGTGATCGCCCCGGACCAGTGCGGACACGGCGACTCCCCCCGCGCAGAATGAGTCGTATGGACGCTGAAGTGCAGACCTACGTCGACGGGATCGCACCCGAGCTCCGCCCCCTGTTCGACCGGCTGCACCGGCTGATCCTGGCGGCGTTTCCCGAGGCGAGCCTCGTACTGTCCTATGGGATGCCGACCTACCGGGTTGGCAGCCGAAAGCTCCATGTCGGGGTGTGGCGGCACGGGGTCTCGGTCTACGGGTGGGACAAGGACCGGGGCGCGGACTTCACCTCCCGCCATCCGAACCTCGTCAGCGGGAAGGGGACCGTCCGGCTACGTCCGCAGGATGCGGCGGACGTGACCGACGACGAGTTGGGCGATCTCATTCGCGCTGCGCTGGCAGGCGGGAGCACCTGATCAGGCGAAGGCTGCCCCGGGCTGCCTGCGAACGTTCCGTTGACACCCTCAGCCCCGCGTGTTTCGATCTCGCCATGCCGTCGCCGGAGCCTCTGACTCGCCGCCGCGCCGTGGACCTCGTCCGGGTCGCCGCCGCGCTGTGTCGGACGAGCGGCTGATCGCGCGCCTCCCCGTTCTCTGCCAGCGGCTCTGTCAACCACCTTGCGGGAAAAGTCAGTTGGGTCTGGCTGCCGTGGGACTGCTGGATGTCCGGGCCCTGCCCCTTGCCGCCCCCTGCCGTGTTCCATCGCCCCCATGACGAGGACCCGCCATGTCTGTTCCCACCCCGCCCGGTCACCGCCTCGAAACCGACTACGACCGCCGAAGGCTGCGTCAGTGGCTCGCTGGTGAGGCCAAGGCCGACGGGGTCACCCGCCGCCGGCTGCTCACCCTGCTCGCCGCCACCGCCGCCGGGACCGCACTCGTGAGCCCCCGCTCTGCCCGCGCCGCCGTCGCCGGGATCGTCAAGCCGCTGCCGCCCGAGTGGTTCATCGAGCGCGGCACCAACGCCGAGACCCGCTGGGAGGCGTTGCGGGGAACCGGCCGCAACACCCCCAACGAGAAGTTCTTCGTCCGCAACCACACGGCCACCCCGGTCCTGGACGCGGACGACTGGCGGCTGCGGTTGTGGGGGAGCGGGCTGCGCGGCACCCCGGGTGAGGACCGGCCGGTGGAGTTCGGGTACGACGATCTGCGCGCGCTGCCGGCTGTTTCCCGGACCGCCTTCGTCGAGTGCGCCGGCAACGGCCGCTCCTACTACACGACGCAGCAGGGCGAGACCGTCACCGGCACGGCCTGGACGCTGGGCGCGATCGGGGCCGCGCACTGGCGCGGGGTACGCCTCTCCGACGTGCTGCGCCGGGCCGGCCTCCTGCCCCATGCCGTGGACGTGCAGCCGCGCGGCCTGGACGCCGAGTACGTCAGCGGCGGCGAGAGCCTGGGGCGGGTACGCCGCCCGCTGCCGCTGGCCAAGGCGCTGGACGACGTACTGCTCGCCTACGAGATGAACGGTGAACGGCTTCCGTACGACCACGGGTATCCGGTGCGGGTGCTGGTGCCCTCCTGGGTGGGGATCGCGTCGATCAAGTGGGTCGGTGACATCGAGGTGTCCGCGCAGCCGCTGTTCTCCCCCTGGAACACCACCTTCTACCGGCTGTTCGGTCCGGCCCACCCGGAGGGCGGCAGCGCGCCGCTCACCCGGCAGGCGACGAAGAGCGCCTTCGAACTGGCCGTCGGGGCCACGTTCCCGGCAGGCCGGGTGCACGTACTGCACGGGCGGTCGTGGTCCGGCGCGGGTGCCGTCGCCCGGGTGGACGTCAGTACCGACGGCGGGGCGAACTGGCGCCCTGCCCGGCTGCACGACCGGCCCCGCGCCGGCACCTGGACCCGCTGGTCCCTCAGCTGGCGGCCCGAAGAACGCGGCGCCACCGACCTGCTGGCCCGTGCCACGGACACGTCCGGCCGCACCCAGCCGGACGTCGCCGTGCCCAACACGCAGGGCTACCTGTTCGACGCGGTGGTACGGCATCCGGTGAGCGTGGTGTGACGACTCGCTGAGCGCTGGTCGAGCAGTTCGCGCACGAGCGAGGCGACCTGCTCCGTCTCGATCAGGAAGCCGTCGTGGCCGTAGGGCGACCCGATCAGGCGCAGGCGGTCCGCTCCGGGAATGCCGGCCGCCAACTCGGCCTGCTGGGACGGTGGATAGAGGCGGTCGGAGTCGACTCCGGCGACGAGGGTCCGCCCGGTCACCCGGCGCAGCGCGGCCCGCGTGCCACCGCGGTCGCGGCCGACGTCGTGGCTGTTCATTCTCGGAGAGGGTGACATAGCTGCCGGCGTCGAAGCGGCGCACCAACTTGGCGGCGTGTTGGTCGAGATACGACTCGACCTGATACCGGCCGCCATGGAACCGCCGATCACCAACGCTCAACGCTCGATGCCCAGTTCGTCCGCGAGGCCGGCCTCCACGGCGACTTGGTCGCGCCGGCTCAGGAACAGGAAGCCGCCGCCCCAACTCCGCGCGTCCGGACGCGGCGAGGACGGCCCGGTACCGCCCTGGCAGCCGCCGAGCAGGTTCCGTGCGATTCCGCGACGACGCGGGCCCGAGCCGGTGGGAGGTACGCCTACGCACCTCCCCCGGGGACTACATCTCTTCACCCCCCCGTTCGTGCCGCACCGCGAGGAGAACCCGGACCCGGCCGAGGAGGCCGTGGTGGTGATCGCGCGCAGCACACAGGAGGCGATCTTGGTGAGCCGGGGGAGTCCTGAGAAGTGGGCCCTCCCGGTCCTCGACTGTGGCGTCGTGCCGCCTGAACCCGCCGACGGGGCTAGCGTGGCAGGTGGCGCCGACGCCGCCTCGGGGGCCCCGTGGGCACGTGCGATCGGCGGAGGCAGCTGACGAGAGGGAGTCATGCTGGTGTCGTCCCAGGGCGTTACGGTCGTGGTTCTTCTGGCGGATCCGGATGCGCCGACGGAGATGGCGCAGCGCATGGCCCGGACACTCCCTGACCGGCTGGCCGTCAAGTGTGGTCAGGGGCGACGGTTCGACGTCGAGGTGGTCAGCGAGCCCTTCACCGCAGGAACCGAGGACCCTGCCACCCTGATGCGCCGGATCATGGACCGCCAAAGAGCGGAGGACTGGGACATCGTCGTGGCCCTCACCGATCTGCCGCTGCACTCGCACGGGCACAAGGTCGTGGTGGATCTGAGTCACGAACACTGCTTGGCGTTGCTGTCCCTTCCTCCACTCGGGGGCTTGCGTCTACAGACGAGGGCCCGGCGGGCCGTGGAGGAAACCGTGCTCCGTCTGGCGGGCCCGCAGACCGCCACCGGGGCCGAGGGAGCTCCTCGAAGTCATCCGCCGCTGGGGTCCTTCGCCGGTCGTCTCGCGCCTGTCCACGCGGGCCCGGTCGGTGAGGAGGAGCCCGCCGATCTGCGGTACGTCGCCGGCGGCCCGCGCGGTTACCTCAGGGTGCTCGCCGGTATGGTCCGCGCCAACCGGCCGTGGCGGTTGGCGCCGGGCTTGTCGAAAGCCCTGGCGGCCGCACTCGCCACGGGAGCCGTCGCCACCGTGAACTCCACCGTCTGGAGCCTGGCCGCGTCCCTGAGCGCACCACGCCTGGTGATCGCCATGGTCGGGTCTCTCGCGCTCATGATCGGCTGGCTGATCGTGGACGCGCAGCTGTGGCATCGAGCGGCAGGGGATTCGCCGGAGGCGAGGAAGAGGACGGCTCTCTACAACGCCTCGACGGTCGTGACCGTGGGCATCGGAGTGCTCGTCTGCTACGCGGGTTTGATGGCCATCAACTTGGTGTGGGCGCTTTTCGTCCTCAACGACCGCGTGTTCCTTTCCCTGACACGCACCCCGCTGCATGCCACGGAGTACTGGACGTTGTCCTGGTTCGTCGCTTCGATCGCCACGGTGGGCGGCGCGCTGGGATCGGGCCTGGAGAGCGACGAGGCGATCCGGGCAGCCGCCTACTCCAAGCGCGAACAGGAACGTCGCAGCGCGCTGCGGGACAACGACGGTGACTAGCCGACGACCTGCGTCGGAGATGTGTCGTCGGCCGGTGGTCGTCCGGGTCCGGAGAATGCGCTGACCGGTCGGTGAGTGGCTTGTTTGGCGCCGGGGGCCGACGGGGACCCGATGGGCGCGCCGCCGGAACGCCGAATCTCCGTCTGGGGGGCCGGTGGCGGCTGTCCGCCGAGGCGTGCCGGAGCCATGGAACTTCCCCGGCGAAGCGACTTCCGGGAACAAGCTCTGTGCGCGGTCTCCATCACCGCCGTGCTGGGCTCATGCCACAGCACCGAGGGAAGTCATCATGAAAGCGGCGGTATATGAAGGTCCCCGAACGGTCACGGTGAAGGACGTACCGGACCCGAGGCCGACATCTGCGGTTCGGACCTGCACATGTAGGAGAGCCGCACCTCGTTCGAGTCCGGCCCCACCCTGGGACACGAGAACATGGGCGAGGTCGTGGAGGCCGGTCCGGCCGTCCGCAAGGTCCAGGTCGGCGAGTACGTGGTCCTGCCCTTCAACATCGCCTGCGGGAGGGTGACGTCGTGGCCGTCTGGGGCGCCGGTCCGGTCGGCCAGTTCGCGATGGACAGCGCCCGGGTCCTGGGCGCGGAGAAGGTCATCGCGATCGACAAGGAGACCTACCGCCTCGACATGGCCGCCGCCGAGGGCTACACGACGATCGACTTCGAGGACACCGACGTACGGTCGGCGTTGCTGGAACTCACCGGCGGCCGGGGCCCCGACAAGTGCATCGACGCGGTCGGCCTGGAAGCCACCCACGGTGCCTCCCACGTCCACCTCTACGACCGCGCGAAGCAGGCGGTCCGCTCGGAGACCGACCGGCCGCACGCCCTGCGCCAGGCCATCCTGTCCTGCCGGAGCGGCGGCGTCGTGTCGGTCATCGGCGTCTACGGCGGGCTGATCGACAAGTTCCCGGCGGGTGCCTGGATGAACCGGTCCCTGACCCTGCGCACCGGGCAGTGCCACGTGCAGAAGTACATGAAGCCGCTGCTGGGCCTGATCGAAGAGGGCAGGATCGACCCCACCAGGGTCATCACCCACCGGCTGCCCCTGACCGAGGCCCCCGCCGGCTACGACCTGTTCAAGAACAAGAAGGACCACTGCGAGAAGGTCGTCCTCACGCCGTGAGGCCGCGCCGATGAACCGCGGCGCGGGCCCCGGGCTCCTCAACTCAGTGCGTCACCGACCAGGGCCAGGTCCTGGATGGCCGCGAGACCGTACAGGGCCGTGGAGTTGCTGCTGACCCAGGTGGCGTCGGTCCCGGCGTTGAGTACGGTGGGCCCGTCGATCTTCGTGGTCGCCCACGGGGTGCTCGCGTCCGGGTAGCCGTCGCTCGCGGTGAAGTTGCGCCAGGCCCGCGCCGCCAGCGCGTCCTCGCCGGTCAGTTTCGCCGCGTACGCGTCCAGGCGGGAGTGCCCCTGCACCAGGCTGACCTTGAAGCCCGCGCCGTAACGGGCGGTCTTCTCGGCCGTGGTGGCGTTGAAGTAACGGCAGTAGTCCAGCCAGGCGGCCCGGAAGCCGGGGATGTCCTTCTCGTCGACGGCGTCGATCAGTTCGGCGGCCAGCTCGGGCAGGCCGAAGCTCGCGGAGAGGTGGGAGACGTCGATCACGGGCTTGCTCTGGACGGCGAAGGCGCCCGTGTCGAGGTCGTACAGGCCGCTGCCCTGGACGAAGCCGTTGGGCTGTGCCGCGATGGTCGAGGCGCTCGCCAACAGCTTCTTCCTCGCCGTACGCCACTGGGGGCCGCGCCGCTCCCACTCCGTCCACCAGGCCCAGCCGAGCCCGCTCCAGTCGGTGCCGAAGCCGATGGACAGGGCGTGCCGGTCCCCGGGGACGTAGCCGTCGGTGCGGACCTTGCGCTGGGGATCCAGGCGAAGGAACGTCTCGTCGGCGTCCACTTGAGCGTGCATCAGGTCGCCGGTGCGCTCGTCGGCGGTGAGGTAGTAGAAGAGGCGGCGGTAGACGGGCGTCGAGATACGGACCTGTTTGGCGCTGTCGCCGAAGTGCTGGACCCCGTGCCGGGTGCCCAGACCGGCCCACTTGCCGAGGTGGTAGACGTCGACCTCGCCGGTGTGGCGGGTCATGGCCTCGGCGAAGCGGTAGATGTCGGCCCGTCCGGAGCGCAGGTAGGCCAGCCAGAGCCACAGGTCGGTGGAGAGTTCGGAGTTGTCCCAGGCGTAGCCGCCGACGTCGTAGCACCAGGTGTGGCGGTCGGGGTCGTAGGTGTGCTGGACGTCGCCGTAGTCCAGGAAGCCGTACCAGCGGCGCTGTTCGCGCTGGTCCCGGTAGTAGGTGAAGAGCAGGTCAAGGCGGTCCTCGATGGTCTTCCTGGCGGAGGTCGAGCGGTCCACGGGCGACCAGAGCCCGGCGAAGACGCCTGCCTTGTGCAGGGTCTCGGGGCCGGCGACCAGCTGCGGCGGGGTGGTCAGCGCGTCCTTCTGGGCGACCAGGGTGCCGGCCGTGGGGGTGGCGGCATTGGCCCAGAGGTAGAGCTCGGAGGTGCGGGCGATGCCGTACGGGGTGCCGAAGCCGGGTTCGTAGTCCTCGTAGGTGATGCCCAGTCCGGCGGTCTGCTCCTCGTAGGTGTCCTGGCCGAGGCCGTCGTGGTAGAAGCGCAGGTCGAGCGGCTGGGCCTCGGGCGACCAGAGCCAGAGGGTGACGGTCGCCTCGGCGGAGGCGGCGTTCTTGATGTCGAGCTGGGCGGGGTGCTTCTGCCAGAAGTCCCGCAGGCCGAAGGAGAGTCCGCCGCTGACCCCGCCGACGTAGCCGAAGCCGGGGGCACGGGTGCCGCCGGTGGTGTGGATCCAGCCGTGACCGGCCTTGGTCCGCTTGCGGACGGTGAAACCGTCGGCCGAGAGCTGGGCGAGGCTGTAGTCACCCCAGGCCGGGACGTACTGCAGCGCGGAGGAGACCCGGGTGTCCCAGGTGGAGATGTCCGGCAGCTTCTCGCCCTTGACCTGCGCGGTGCGCACGGCAGCGCCGGGGTCGCGGCGCAGGCCGGTGATGCCCTGGACGGCCTCGGTGAGGAATCCGTCGTCGGCGCCGGCGAGGCGGACGTGGCGGTTGTAGAGCTCGTCGGTGAGGGGGACGCGGATGCGCAGGCCCAGGCCCTTGATGAAGTCGCCGCCGGCCTTGCCGGGCTCTTGTGCGCCGTCGTACGTGATGGTGTGGACGACACGGATGGCCTCGGACCCGGCGTACAGATAGAGCCGGATGACGAAGGGCAGCCAGGAACGGCTGCCGCGCTCCTGTCTGCCCTCCAGGCGGATGACGGCGCGCACCGGGCCGGACTGCTCGACGGCGACGGAGCCGACGCGGCCGGTGAAGCGTTCCCAGCGGGTGCTCGAACCGCTGCCCTCGCAGTCGTCGTCGATCTCCGGCTGGCGCAGGACGACCAGTTCGGCCTTTTTCGCTATGTCGGTGTTGCCGCGTCTGATGCTCCGTACGACGTCGTGCGCGCCGGCCTTGGCGATGCTGACCTGGATGACGCCGGTGTCGACGTCGATCGTGCCCCCCTTGGTGTCCACGGTGAGCGCGGTGTCCGCTTTCGCGGGCGTGCCCGGGGCCAGCGTGTAGCTCTCGGAGGTCCCGGCGGTGGCGCCGACCGCGTGGGCGGTCCACTTCAGGCTGCCGTCGGGCCAGTAGGCGGTGGGCCAGGACTGGACGGGGACGGCGGTGCCGTCACCGGCGGTGAGAGCGAAGGCACGGTCGGCGGGGAGCGCGCCCTTGGGCCACGCCACGCCGAAGGTGGTGCCGGGAGCCTCGGCAGGGGTGCCGCCCTCCAGCCAGGTGAGCTTCACCGGGCCGGCGGCGGCCTCGGCCGGGGCTGCCGCGGCCGGGTCGGCGGCGAGCGCCCAGGAGAGCTGGGTGGCCACGACGGCCGCGGCCGCCGCCTTGAGAGCGTCTCTGCGCGACATCTCAGGCACCGTGACCGCCCCCGAGCCGCCAGACGCGGAAGTCGCTGACGTGAAAGTGGCTCCAGGTCGTGCGGAAGGCGAACCAGCCGCTGGTGTAGGCATCCTGGTCGGTGTAGTCGAAGACCAGCTCACCGTTGTCCCAGTACTGGATGTGCCTGCCGTCGGAGACCAGCCGGATGCGGTTGGGCTCGTTCGCGGTGAGCAGCGGCGAGGTGTAGTCGTAGATCAGCGGCCGGGAGCCCGCGACGCCGACGTAGCGGCGGAGCCGGGTGGTGGTGTTGTAGTTCGCGCCGAGGCCCGCGTAATACGTGGTGAGGTGGTCGTAGTCCGCCAGGGCGCCACTGCGCGCCGTGGCGAACAGGTCCCCGGGGGATCGTGAATCCCTGGCGTTCCAGAACGAGTTGAGGTCGCTGACCCGGTCGTTGGCGCCGCCCGCGGAGACCGGGGTCGCCGTGAAGTCGATCTCGTACCGGCCCGAGAACGGCCGCTTGAACCACACCGACGCCCCGGCGGGCACGTCGACGTCCAGCACGCCGCCCTTCGCCGTGACGCTGCCGCCCTGCTCCAGCTCGGTCCGCCACTGGCCGGTGCCGTGCCGGAAGTCGTCGCGCGCCAGCAACTGGCGGTGGTGGTACGGGCTTTGACCGGACGGTGCGGCGGCGGCGCCGGGGGACAGGGCGGTGGTGACCGCGACCGCGAGGCTCACCGCGACGGCGGCCCAGGTGTAGCGCATCGGAAGATCCCTTTCTGTGGACGCCCAGGATCGTACGGAAGCCAACCGTTCCGATCAGTAAAAGCCACAGAAGTGAAAAGAAGCGTTCACGATCAGTCGAATTCGCTGTCGAATCCCGGATGTCGGGACCGAATGTGACGCGGCATGACATCTGTATGGCCACCGCTCCCCGATCTTCGTGCGGAGCCGCCGGGACAAGCAGGCTCGGGGCAGACACCCCTCCCCAACATCCCCCCGCACCACAGGAGTTGCCCGCATGTCGTACGACAGCCCGTTGGTGACCGGCATCAACACCCTGCGCATCGACGCCGCCAGCGGCTCGGCGGGCGGCGGGGGCTACCTCAGCCCCAGCTACGGCTTCGACGCCCTGGACCTGCTCTGAGGACGTGACCGACAGAGGCGCGCTGTTCCTGTTGCCCCAGCAGGATCACAGGAGGCCAGGACGTTTGCCTGGGGCTGAGACGAGACGACCGGGGTGTCGGCGTGCGGGTCACCGCCCGCCGTCCGGCAGGCGGGCAGGGCAGGCTCCCGTTGGTGCACGCGGCGGGGCTGTCACGCGCGTATCCGACGGCCTGCGGTGCGCCCGCGGACGCGGGGCGGCTGCGCGACGGCGAGACAGTTCTGATCCATGGGGGAGCGGGCGGAGTCCGTTCGGCCGCGGCGCGCGTCCTGGGCCACGACGCGTTGTTCGCCCGGAAGGACCTCGTGGACGGGGCCCGGGACCTCGGGCGGCACACGGACTGGACGGCGGACGCGCGGTACCTGGGGAAGAACAGCCGGAGCATCGCCGGATACAACGTCGGTGATGTCGCCCGCCGTTCCCCTGCGGACTGCCGTCGATGCGAGGCCGCGCTCGTAAGGTCCAGACCATTGACGCGTACACCGCTTCCGGTTAGCGTCTGCGACACGCTTTCAAGGACCAGCCCCTGTGCCCCCACCGCAGTGCTCGGCAAGCCTCGGGAGTTCTTCCATGCAAGCCAAGCGATCGTTGTCCGCCGCACTTCTGCCAGGTTTCCTGATAACGATGTCAGTCAGTCGGCCTGGCTCAGGTCCCGGGCGACACCACCTGTCTTCAGCGCGCGAAGGCGGACTGGACCTGGTTCCAGGGCACCGGCGTGGTCAACTCCGACGGGACGGTGGGCGACGGAATCAGCTTGAGCACGTGCAAGAACGCCAATGCCACCGTCCGGTCGTACAACCAGGGCCAACTGGTCGGCGGCCTGACCGAGTTGTACAAGGCCACGGCCGACTCCTCCGTCCTCACCGCCGCCCGTCGGATCGCCGACGCCAATACCACCTCCAGCAGGCTCCACACCTCGGCGGGCATCCTCAAGGACCCTGTGAGAGCGGAGACTGCGGTGCAGACGGTCCCTCTTCCAAGGGTGTCGACGTGCGCGGCCTGGCGAAGCTCAACGCGGTCCTGTCCGACCGCCCGTACACGGCGTACCTCAGCAGGCAGGCCGCCCAGGCGTACGCGTCCGACCGCAACGCGCTCGACCAGTACGGCTTGCGCTGGTACGGCCCCCTGGACAGGACCGACGCCGCCCGCCGGCAGAGTGCCCTCGATCCGATGAACGCCGCCTCCTGACTCCCGCCTTTCACCGGCGGGCCACAGCCCTGGAGCCGGCCCAGGAAGCCTCTCCCTTCACCTCTGCGCACCAAGAACAAGGAGGAGAACGTGTCCATCTCAGTGACGCGAAGGACGCTCGCCGCCGTACTGGCAGCCCTGGCCATCGCTCTGGGTATCACCGTGACGGGCCCCGGCAGCGAGGCCCAGGCCGCCGTGCCCAGCACCATCCCGCTGACCGTCAGCAACAACTCGGGGCGCGGTGACCAGGTCTACGTCTACAACATCGGCACCCTGCTCACCACCGGCCAGCAGGGCTGGGCCGACGCGAACGGCACGTTCCACGCCTGGCCCGCCGGGGGCAACCCGCCGACAAACGCGCCTGACGCGTCGATCGCAGGACCGGCCAACGGCCAGGCGATGACGCTGCGGATGCCGAAGTTCTCCGGTCGGGTGTACTTCTCCTACGGCCAGAAGCTCGTCTTCAAGCTGACCACCGGCGGACTTGTCCAGCCCGCGGTGCAGAACCCGTCCGACCCCAACAGGAACATCCTGTTCAACTGGACCGAGTACACCCTCAACGACTCCGGACTGTGGATCAACAGCACCCAGGTCGACATGTTCTCCGCGCCGTACGCGGTCGGCGTGAAGGCCGGCGACGGCACGGTGAGGAACACCGGCCACCTGAAGCCCGGCGGCTACAACGGCTTCTTCAGTGCGCTGCGCGGCCAGCCGGGCGGCTGGGCGAACCTCATCCAGACCCGTTCCGACGGCACGGTCCTGCGGGCCCTGGCGCCGGGACACGGCATCGAGGCGGGCGCGCTGCCGGCGAATGTCATGGACGACTACGTCAACCGTGTGTGGCAGAAGTACAGCACTTCGACCCTGACGGTCACGCCCTTCGGTGATCAGCCGAACACCAAGTACTACGGGCGGGTCTCCGGCAACGTCATGAACTTCACCAACGCCTCCGGCGCCGTCGTCACGACCTTCCAGAAGCCCGACTCCGACAGCATCTTCGGCTGCTACAAGCTCCTGGACGCACCGAACGACCTGGTACGCGGCCCGATTTCCCGCACCCTGTGCGCAGGCTTCAACCGCTCGACGCTGCTGACGAACCCCAACCAGCCCGACACCAGCAGTTCCGGCTTCTACACGGACGTGGTCACCAACCACTACGCCCGCAAGATCCACGCGCAGATGGCCGACGGCAAGGCGTACGCCTTCGCGTTCGACGACGTGGGCAACCACGAGTCGCTGGTGAACGACGGAAATCCGCAGCAGGCGTACATCACCCTCGACCCCTTCAACTGACCCCGGGATCCCGGGGCTTCCCGGGCCGACGGAGAAGCCGTTGCCGCCACCTGCCGTGCCAGGTGGCGGCAACGTCGGTGCACAACTGCCTTTCTGGCTCAGAATCGCCGGGCCACGTCGTCAGCGTTGCCCGGCCGGTCGCCGTACTTCTCGGCGAGTCCGCGGAAACGCCAGAGGGCGGCGGCGCAGAGCCAGGACGCCGCGAAGATGGCGACCACGATGTAGCCGAGCAGTTCGAAGTGGTCGGCCAGGGAGGCGTAGGCGGTGACGAGTGTCCCGGTCCTGGTGGCGTCGGCGACGAGCCCTGCGACGTAGACGCTGGCGATGAAGGCGGCCACGGCCACCGTCATGCCGGTCGTGGCGATGTTGTAGTAGAGCCTGCGGGCGGGGCTGCGGTACGCCCACGAGTACAGGCGGGTCATCAGCATGCTGTCGGCGGTGTCGAAGGCGCTCATCCCCGCGGCGAAGAGCAGCGGGAGGGAGAGGACGGCGAGGAGGGGCAGGCCGGACCCGTGGGCGGCGGCGCTGGCGGACAGGGCGAGCAGGGTGATCTCGCTGGCGGTCTCAAGACCGAGGCCGAAGAGAATGCCGACCGGGTACATGTGCCATGACGAACGGATCAGTCCGCGGGCGCGGCGGCCGAGGATGCGGTTCATCAGGCCGCGGTTGAGCAGATGCTCATCGAGCTCACCCAGGTCCAGCCGGCCTGAGGTCATACGTCGCCACAAGCCGACGATGCCGGCCAGCACCATGAGGTTGAGCACGGCGACGAGCAGCAGGAACACCATGGCCACGATCTGCGAGACCAGCCCGCCGACGTGGCGGAAGGTGTCGATGCCCGAGCCGGCGGCGCCCGCGGCGAGGGCGACGACGAAGGCGAGAGCGAGGACCACGGTCGAGTGGCCCATGGCGAAGAAGAAACCCACGCCGACGGGTCTGCGTCCGCGTTGCATCATCAGCCGGGTGGTGTCGTCGATGGCGGCGATGTGGTCGGCGTCGAAGGCGTGCCGCATGCCGAGTGTGTAGGCGAGGGTTCCGGCGCCGGCGAAGGCCCCCGCGCCGGCCGGGCCACTGGCGTAGAAGAGATACAGGCTCCATCCGATGACGTGCAGGGCGGCGATGACGCCGACGATGCCCGTGATGCGCAGCCGTTCGGCGCGGGTCCATCGGCCGGCGGTGATGGTCGTTGTGGTCACACACACATCCTTGGCGGAGGGCACCGCGCGGTGCCGTCACAGTGGGAGAGGGCGGGCCGCACCCGCCGGTCGTGCGCCATGAGCGGGTGCGGCCCCGGGGGACGGGCAGTTACGGACGTCCTGGGTGGGCGAGGTCTTGGAGCGGGTTACGCCCCGAGGAGGGCACGCATCTCGTCGTCCGCGACCAGGTCGTGATCGACCAGTACGCCTTCGAGCGCCGCGAGCCAGTGCTCGTAGTACTGCCAACTGCCCTGCTCGGTCGCGGCGGTGGCCTCCCATGCGCCGATGGCGGCGATGAGCCGCTGCTGGAACGCGTCCCACGGGTAGTGGCCGAACTCGGACAGGGCCACGGCGACGCCGAACGCCCGGCGCTGCCAGTCGGCGTCGAAGGTGGGCGCGTTCATGTCGGTGACGCAGGTGTCATGCAGGGGCGAGGTGGGCGAGGTGGGCGTGGTGGTGGCGGTGGCCTCCATGGATTCTCTTTCTGTGGTGTCCGGGTGCGGCTCAGGCGGCAGGTGAGGGAACCTCGGCGATGCCGATCATCGCTTCGGTGGTGACCAGGGCGGCGAGTTCCTCCTCGCTCATGCCGTCGGTCCCGGAGGGCCGCTGCGGAATGACGAACCAGCGGGAATGACCGCTGCTGTCCCACACCCGCAGTTCGACGGAGGGGTCGAGATCCAGGCCGGTCTCCTTGAGCACCACACGGGGCTCCCGGGCCGCGCGGGCGCGGAAGGTCGGGTCCTTGTACCAGTACGGCGGGAGGCCGAGCACGGGCCAGGGGAAACAGGAGCACAGGGTGCAGATGACCAGGTTGTGCACGCCGGGGACGTTGGCCACGGCCTGCAGGTGTTCGCCCTCGGCGCCGTCCATGCCGATGGGGAGGTCGAGTTCCGCGACGGCGGCCGGTGTGTCCTTGACGAGTCGTTCCGCGAACTCCGGGTCCGTCCAGGCACGGGCGACGATCTTTGCTCCGTTGAGCGGCGTCATGTCTGTCTCGAAGTAGCCGAGGACCTTGTCCACGGTGGCGTCGGTGATCACGCCCTTCTCGATGAGCAGGGCTTCCAGCGCCCGCACGCGGGCGGCGCTGCGGGCTTCGCGGTCCTCGGGGTAGCCGAACTGCACGGTCACTGCTGTTCCTCCGTCGCGTGGGTGAGGTAGGCCTGGTAGAGCTCGCCGTAGAGCACGGCCCCGGGTTCGGCGAGTTCTCCCCAGAGGTCGGTCGGTTCGAAGCGGACGGCGTAGACCGGCATCGGCTCTCCGATGCCGTCGGGGCCGGTGGAGCAGAAGTAGCCGTAGTTGCCCTCGAAGACGCGCTCCACGGTGCCGGTGCGGCCGCGCAGGTTGCCCGGCAGCCGGGTGTGCTCGGTGGGCGGCACGTCCGTGACGGTCACCCGGTCACCGACGGCGAAAGCCGGGGACTCGGCCGGGCCCTGGCGGGGGGAGTCGCCCTCGCGCAGGTAGCGGATGACCTGGTCGTCGATGCGTTCGTCCCCGCCCTCGGGCAGGCCGAGTCCCGGCTCCTGGAGGTACTCCGCGGCCTTCGCCTCCAGTTCCTCCTCGGTGATGTAGCCCTGGGAGACGAAGAACCCGCCGATGCCGCCGAGCCACTTCTCGTAGTAGCGGTACTGGAAGTAGGCGAAGGGGTGCATCGCCTCGGCGCCCTTGCGCAGGTCTGCCCAGGTCCACACGGAGGAGAAGGCCGTGGGAACGTCGTCGATCGGGTACTGGGGCACAGCGTCGGTGAGGTGGGCGCTCAGTCCCATCATCGCGACGTGGATGCCGAAGATGCGCTGCTCCCATTCCTCGACGAAGACACGGGGCTCGTAGGCGACGGAGCCGAGGTTTTCCAGCCCTCCGAGATGGTGCTGAAGCTTCATGAATGTCCTTCCGGGGCCGGCTCGGCGGCCGTGCGGGCGGTCATCGCGGCTCCCCAGTACTCCGAGGCGATGCCGAACACCGCGCCCAGGACCATGGACAGTGCCGCGACGAGCGTCGGGTTGTTGATGGACGCGGTGGTGATGTCGTGGCCGGTGGCGGCCACGGTGCCGACCGTGGAGGCGAATCCCCACACGATGGCCGGGAGTTTCGAGAGCAGGGGGATCTTCGACGCCTGCACCATGGCGGCGCTGCCGACACCCACGGCGATGGCGGCGACGGCGGTGCCACCGCCCAGTGCGTGGATGACCAGCAGCGTGAGCGAGGCGATGGCAATGCCGGTCAGGTTCGAGGCGATCGACCTCGCCATGCCGTCGGTGCCGGCTCCGAGAATGAAGAAGGAGGCCCAGGCAATGAAGATGACCCAGACCGGAACGGTCAGGACGGTTGCGGTCAGCAGCGTGGCGACTCCGCCGAGTACGCCGATGCTGATCGACAAAGCATTTAGCTGGCGCATGGCCAAACCACTCCTCTGGCGCCGGGTTCGCACGGCCCGGCGGAATTCGTGCCCGAACAAGGGCAGGCGATAATTGGTCCGCTGAGAGGCGGAAGAGAATGGAATCCATGCCGCAGAGGTTTGCGAGGATTCTGACGTGAGCAGGCGTGCTTCTTCGGCTTCTGCTGCCGAATATGTCCTGGCAGGGTGCCCCGTGACGACCGGGATTACGTCGGTGCCAATTGTGTCGGCTACGGTGCGGTGAGACATCAATAGGTTCCGGCTATCGTGTTTCACTCAAGTTAACGATGGCTGAATAAATGATGTCCGCAATTGACGTCGGCGGCATTACTGTGGCAACGCATAAAAAGCCGCCCAGGCCCGTCGGTGAGGCCATGGGAGGCTGCAAGGTCAATATGAGCACTGGACCAATCAGGTCTCCGTGCGGTTAGTATTCCTCACCCGGTATTTCCGGGAACCCGGATACCCGGCCAGGTGATTTGCTCGGCTCCTACGTTCCCGCCCGGAGGGGTCACGGGCCAAGGGCTGCAACGGACACACGAGCCACGATTTCGGACACGAGGGCAAGCCTCGCTCCACTGAGGAGGTCGGAGTATGAACCGGAGTATCGCGGCCGCGGACCGCAGCGCCGAGCGGACCATGGCCTTCGTCCTGTACGACAAGGTGACGCTGCAGGACGTGGCGGCGCCGCTGGAGATCTTCGCCCGGGCCAACGACTTCGGGGCCCGCTACCGGGTGCTGCTGATCTCGCCCACGGGGCAACCGGTCGGGACCACCGCGTTCACCCGGCTGAGCGCGGACATTGCCGTGACCGACGCTCCCGACTCCATCGACACCCTCCTGGTGCCGGGCGGTGTGCCGGCCGACTTCACGTTCGCCTCGGGCACGCACGACATTCCGGAGGAGCTGACCCCGGACACGGTCCCCGAGGCGCTGGCGATGGTCCGCGAACTGGCGCCCCGGGCATCGCGGATCGCCTCCGTCTGTACCGGGGCCTTCGTGCTGGCCGCCCTCGGGCTGCTGGACGGACGCCGGGCGACGACCCACTGGGCGCACTGCGCGCGACTCGCCCGGGAGTACCCCCGTATCGACGTGGATCTGGACGCCCTCTTCGTCCAGGACGGCCCCTACGTCACCGGGGCCGGCATCAGCGCGGGCACCGACATGGCCCTGGCCATCGTCGAGAACGACTACGGCACCGACGTCGCCCGCAGGGTCGCCCGGTGGATGGTCGTCTTCCTGCAACGCCCAGGTGGCCAGGCCCAGTTCAGCGTCTGGTCCGAGGCGGGCGCCCCCACCACGCGCGGCCTGCGCCAGGTCCTGGACTCAGTGGTCCTCGATCCGGCGGCAGACCACTCGACTGCCGCGATGGCCACCCGCGTGGCGGTGAGCGAACGTCACCTGGGGCGGATGTTCCGCGACGAGGTGGGCATGACGCCGGCCCGCTACGTGGAGCAGACCCGGCTGGAGGCGGCCAAGCTTCTCCTGGTGAGCGGCGACGAGAGTCAGGAGTCCGTCGCACGGCGTGCCGGCTTCGGCTCCCCGGAGACGATGAGACGGATCTTCCGCCGCAACCTCGGAGTCTCACCGGGCGGTTACCGCAGCCGGTTCCGGACCACCGGCATCGACCGCCAGGAGACGGAGCCCGACGAGGATGACTGATACGGCGATGTCCTCACCCCCGCGCCCTCCAGCAACGGCGTCGGCCTCCCCGAAAGCGCGTCCGCGATCCTTGAACACGTACGCAGCCGCGCGGACGGCGCCGAACGCCCTCCGCGCGGCTGTCGCTCCGCAGAGCGGTCAGCTCGTCGCCCGTACCGCGTCGCGGATCAGGGCGGCGACCTCCTTGGGCCGGGAGACGGCGACCGCGTGGGAGGCGCCCGCCAGCTCGACGATCGTCGCGCCGGCCCGCTTCGCGCCGAAGCGCTCCACCTCCGGGTTGCTCGCGTGGTCCGCTTCGGCCACCAGGGCCCAGGACGGCTTGGTCTTCCACGCGGCGGCCGACGCCGGCGCGGTGAACGACGAGGCGACCAGCGGGCGTTGGGACACGGCCAGCGCCTGGGTGACCGGGGCGGGCACGTCGGCGGCGAAGATGCCGGGGAACGCCTCGGCCTGGATGGTGACCTCGACGGCCTCTCCCCGCCCTCGACCGGGTACGTCCACTCCTTGAGGTTGCTGACGAGCTGCGAGAGCGGGAAGCGGCCCCCCAGCTCACCGAGGCTCTCGCCCTCCTCGGGGACGTAGGCCGCGATGTAGACGAGGCCGACGACGTTCTCCGTCGTCCCCACCTGGCGTGATCCGCGATGTCCACCCGCCCCCGTGACATGCGAGCAGCCCACGACACGGACCCGCCTGGCTCGGGGGAGAGGCGGTAGGGGGCGGCGTCGGGCCGGTGCCCGGGGAAGATCTCGTCGAGTCGGGGCAGGGCCCTCCGACCGTCACTGCCGGGGCTCGATCCGCTCGATCCGCTCGATCCGCAGGCGCCGCCCGATCGCCTCGCCGGGAGTTCGTGGCGAACGCAGCCGGCCGCTGCACCGTCCACTCGGCCGGCCCGCTCCCGGCCAGGGCGTCGCGGCCGCGCGGTACCGCGGGTAGACCCAGGAGCCGCAATGGTCACCGCCCACGAACGTCACGGTCGGCTGCCGTACCTGCGCAATGAGGGCCGGGGCGAGCGGCGCCTTCACCGACACCGCGAACCCGGCCCGCAGGGACTCCACGGTGTGGATGCCGAGCAAGTCCTGCTTAGGGCCCATGAACCCGATCGGTCCCGCCGTCTCCACGGCCTGGCTGGTCGTACAGCGCGCCCAGACCCGAGGTGTCGAGTGTCTTCAGCCAGGATCCGCTCCGGATGGGCCATCGCGGAGTCCCGGACGGTGATCTGGTCCGCCCACTCCGGCTCGCCGCGCTGCGGACTGGAATCGCCCTGGCCGCGCAGGTCGTACGAGGTGAGCCGGGGATGCCCGCCATTCCTGTGGCCTGGCGGACATCTGGGGGGGGGGCGTCAGGGGAGGGCGTGGAACTGGGGGCCGTATGTGCTGTGAGTGCCGGGGATCTTGGTCTCCATCAGTCGTACGGCGGGCTCCTCCAGGGAGCGCATGGCGTGGATGGCCGCACCCAGGGAGCGGGGACCGCCGTCGCCCCAGGCGGCGTCGAGGGAGTCGAGCAGGGTGGTGTAGGTGGTGTCGAACCGGTGCAGGAGCTGCTGCACGGGCGCCGACGGGCGGGGCCAGCCGCCGGCCGGGACCCGGGCCATGGGGCGTGTGTCGGGGAAGGGGACGGGCGCCCCGGTGAACGTCCAGCCCGCGTCGGTCTGTTGCAGTTGCCGGCCGTGGTAGATCTCGCCGAAGGCGTAGTAGTGGGCCGGGTGGTCGTCGGCGAAGGAGTCGGCCGGCGAGCTGCTCGTGCCCTCGCCCTGCTCCCTGATGATGTCGATGGAGCGCTCCACGTCCAGGAGGGTCTCGACCGGCCGCAGTTCGTCGGACCCGATGTGGGCGTTCAGCTGCCCGCGGGCAGACAACTGCGGGGCCACGGTCATGAAGCACTCCAGAACGGCGCCGTAGAAGGCGCCGATGGTGGGCGGGGCGCTGTCCCTGAGGGCGAGCGGTTCCTCGGGGGCTTCGACGGCCATCATCACGTCGTGCACGTAGGACCTGGTCAAACCCGACAGATACACGGTCACGCCGGCGCGTACGCCACCCGGCAGCGGGCCGGGGTAGGCGGGTGCCGCCGCCCTGATCCGGGGCCTGCCCCCCACGGCGACGAGCAGGTTGCACACCAGGCCCAGGTGGTACATCTCGTCGTCGAGGATGCGCCGGATCAGTCGCGCGGCATCCGCGCCGCGGTCCCTGATGGACCACCAGCCGCACAGGTACGGCGGGATGGTGGACAGTTCCAGCCCCACGGCGACCTGTAGCGCCGACCTGAGCCAGTCGATGCCGCGACCGGCCTCGGGCATGGCCAGCAGGCGCGCCACGGAATCGAGAGGCCACGGGTCGGCCGGTCCGTCGTGGGAACCGACGGCGGACGCCGGTGCGGCTGTCGCGGTGGCCGACGCGGCCGTCACGGCGGCAGTGGCCAGGAACGTCCTGCGCTTGAATGGAGCCATCGCCGGCCTCTCAGCATCTTCCCTCACGCCAGTCTTCCTCGCTTCGAGTCGTGGCCCTGCCTCCGCCGCAGGCGTACGGGACCATAGATCAGCTGGCGAAGCTAGCAGTCATCACCGCAGATGAGAGGCGTGACGGGCAGACGTGGGGCCACGGCCACCCTGTCAGACCAATCCGATGAAAGCCCGGGAGGCAGCCCAGCCGAGCCAGTAGCCCGGCCTCGCTGGGCAGCCCGAAGGCTCATGGCGGGGTAGCGCAAACCCGCGCATCTGGCGGGCGATTCGCTTGGTCCCTGGTTCAGGTGGTGTGCGGCCAGGCGCGCATCAGAGCGCCTCGCTGAACTCCGGGTGCGTGAGCCACGCCCCTCGGCGTACATGAGGTGACAGGTCTCGTGCCGGCTCCGCCGACCCCGTAGCGCGCCGCCGCCGAACCCGGTGGAGGAGTCCATGGACGGGCGACATCTTTGGCCGTCTTGTCGTCAACTCCTGCCATCGCCCGCGAGGAGTTGTCCGGTACCCGGACGCCGAGCCGACGTGCGGCCCGGAGCGCGCCCATCGCCACCAGGTGGTTGACGGTGACCACGGCGGTGAGGTCAGGGTGCGCAGCGTCTCAGACGCCCCGGCGCCTCCTGCCCCCGAGCTTGCATGTCCCCGGCGCGACGTGACCTACCTTTGACCTCGATCCGTCAGCGGGGGTTCAGTCACTGAGTGGGTAGTTGGTTCGCCCGCGATGCCCCCTGACGTCGAGGGCGAGTTCCACGGGCCCGGGGTGGTGTTGGGCAGGTGACGTTGGGACACCGATCCTGGGGCAGTCGAAGTTGCGGCCGACGAGTTCGTCCCCAGGCGGGGTGCCACCACCACGCGAAGGAGACCCCTCAGCTCGCGGACACGGCGCCGACGAGGGGGCCGGAGGGGGTGTTCCACACAGTCATCGCCATGTCCACCAGGCCGTGCAGCTGGGCGCGGTCCGCCCCGTCGCGGGCCTGGAGGGACAGGCCGTTGAGGAAGGTGGTGTAGAAGGCGGCGATCCGGTCAGTGTCCGTGTCCGCGGTCAGCTCTCCGCTGCGCACCGCGGCGTCCAGGCGGGCCTGGATGGTGGTCTTGGTGCGGGCACGGCAGCGCAGCGCGAAGTCCCGTACGGACTCGTGGTCGGCGGTGCAGTTGGTGGCGGCGAGCACGATCATGCAGCCGCGCGGCTTGCCGTCGGTGGTGAACCGGTCGACGCTCTCGTGCAGCAGCGCCGCGACGGCTTCGCGCGCCGTCGGTGCCTGGTCCATGGCCTGCCGGGAGGCCTCCGCCTCGGTGCGCTCATAGAGCCCGATGGCCTCCCGGAACAGCTGTTCCTTGTTCTTGAACGCGGCATACAGGCTCGGTGGGTTGATGCCCATGGCCGCGCTCAGGTCGGTGGTCGAGGTGGTCGCGTAACCACGTTCCCAGAAGACCAGCATGGCCGTGTGCAAGGCCGCGTCACGGTCGAAGGCGCGGGGGCGTCCGGTGCGGGCCACATGACCTCCTTGACGGCGCGGGGGCCGCTCGATAGCTTCTTATGTAGAGCTTAGTACATAAGTCGCCGCGGCCGCTGTCCTCTGGAGCGGCAAACGGGCGGCCGCTTCGTCCTGCCCTCCGACTCTACGCAAGGAGACCGGTTTCATGACTGTCGCGGACGATGCCCCGGTGGACGGCGCGTCACCCGTCAAGGGTGGCGCGGAGGCGGCCGTTCGGTGGGGGCTGCGGGAATGGTCAATGCTCGTGGTGGTGTGCGGCGCGTTCTCCCTGGACGCGCTGGACAACATCATGGTCGGCATCGCGACCCCCCGGATCAAGGACGAGTTCGACATGAGCACGTCCGCCGCACAGTGGGTGGTGAGCGCCTACGTCCTCGGCTTCGGCGGCTTCCTGCTGCTCGGCGGCCGGATGTCCGACCTGCTCGGCAAACGGCGGGTCTTCCTCGCCGGCCTCACCGTCCTCGCCGTCGGCTCGCTGGCCGGGGGACTGGCCACCAGCGGGTTCATGGTGGTCGCCGGCCGGCTGGTGATGGGCATCGGCGCCGCACTGACCGCGCCCTCCGCCCTGTCGATCATCGTCGGCAACTTCCCCGAGGGCCCGCAGCGCAACCGGGCCGTGGGCATCTACACCGCCTGCGGTGCCGTCGGGTACTCCATCGGCGTGGTGGTCGGTGGCGCCCTCACCGAGGCCGGCTGGCGCTGGACGTTCATGCTTTCCGTGCCCGTCGCCGTCGCGGCCCTGATCGGGGCCCTGCTCCTGGTCCCCAAGGACCCCGCGCACGACGGCACCGAGCGCCACTACGACGCCGCCGGCGCGGTCACCGTCACCGCCGCCATGCTGCTGCTGGTCTACGGCATCGTGCAGGCACCCACCAAGGGCTGGTTCTCCGGCGCCACCCTCGGCGTTCTCGCGCTCGCGACGCTGCTGCTCGCCGCCTTCACGGTCATCGAGTCGCGCGCCCCGCAGCCGCTGCTGCGCCTCGGTCTGCTGCGCAACAAGTCGCTGGTGGGCGCCGGCCTGATCGCCGCGGCGATCCTCGGCACCTACATGAGCTACCAGTTCGTCGGGAGTCTCTACCTCCAGTCCTACCGGGGCTGGTCCCCGCTGGAGATGGCCTTCGCCTTCCTGCCGATCGGTCTGATGATCCTCACCTTCGCGCCGCGCGCCGGGAACTGGCTCGGTCGCACCGGCCTGCGCTGGCCGGTCTTCGGTGGCATGGCCGCGTACGCCGTCGCCTTCCTGCTCTTCCTGCGCGTCGGCGAGGACTCCTCGTACTGGTGGACGGTCCTGCCGAGCATGCTGCTCATCGGCATCGGCTTCCCGTTCGCCTTCACCGCCGCCAACGTGCAGGCCACCTCCGGAGTCGACGAGTCCGAACAGGGGCTCGCCGCGGGCATCCTGCAGACCGGGTACCAGGTGGGCGCCGCCGTGGTGCTCGCCGTGGTCACCGTGCGCATGGGCGACGAGGACACCGCCGAGCCCGCCCGGATGCTGTCCGGATACCACCAGGGCACCTGGGTGATCGTCGTGATAGCGGCGCTCTCGGCGCTCTCCGTACCTGTCGTGGCCCTCGCCGCCCGACGGCGCGCCGGTCGGGTGGAGCCGGCCGGACGGTCCCTGGGTTGACGGACGCCGAGCCCCGCAACTGGAAGCTGAACCAGCCCAGGTGCCGGTCCCCGAAGCCGTCGCGCGCCGCCAGCGCCTGCTCCCGTGCCTCATGGGCCGGACTCGGCCGGCCGCCGCGGCCAGCAACTGCACCTGGGCGGCGGCCTCGTAGGTGAAGAACCGGTGCACCGGCTCGTCGACCGAGCCGCCGACGGTGATCAGCCCGTTGTGGCGGAGCAGGGTCGCCCGTTTGTCGCTCAGGCGGGGGCGAGGTGAGCAATGTCGGCGCCGGGCTGTTCGACGGCCGACGACCAGCGCGAGCAGTTCGGTCGTGTCGGCAGTCCGTCCGACAGGCCGGTGCTGGTCGCGGGACGGTCGTAGATGTGGTGCCGGCGGGCCGCTTGTCGAGGGCGCCGTGTGACCGTTCAGCCCGGGTGCCGCGGCTGAGGTCGGCGGCCACGGGTACCCGCCACCACATGTTCAGGCGCGCCCTGTGGCAAGGGAAGGGTGGCCGGTACCGCCGGAGGGGTCGCGATGACCCTCGGCGAGAAGTATCGAGCAGGGCCCATCACCGGCCGACCCGGCTCACACGTCCCGGCGCGGGTCGTGCAGCGGCTGACCGGGCTGAGTGAGGCCCTGTGAACAGTCGCGGGCGACCAACTGGGCCTTGCACTACGGCCAAGGCCGCCCTGCTCGATGTGCTGCGCTCGATCATGGCCCATGCGGGACTGCGCGGACCGGTCGCCTCGGCCAAGTTCGCCGTCGTACGGCTCACCAACGACCGGATCCCCGAGAACGCCACCGGCGCCGTCGCCGCCCGCGACGGCCTCGGACCCGGACAACGCCACGCCGCGATCCGCACCGGCCGCCACGCCGACGTGGGCCCGCTGTTCCGCAAGAACGCTCACAGCCGGTAGCACAACCGAGCTCGCTCTGCCGGGGCGTTCCACGGTGGTTGTGGCCGGGTTTCGTCACCGGTGGGTCACAGGTCGGCGTGCAGGAGAACTGCCGGCTCCACGGTTCTGTCTGGTTCGACGGGGCGGCGAGCAGCCGTGCTCCACAGAACTGCGAATCGGGGGACAGCATGCGGTACGTGAACGGAATGCGCGGCTCGGCGGTGGCGGTCGTCGTGGCTTCTGCGGCGCTGGCGGTGGCGGGATGTCAGCCGGGCGGGGGCGGTGCGGACAGCGGAGACGGCGGCGTCACTCCGTCCGGGGCTGTCAGCTCGGCGGTTTCCTCCTCCACGCCAGGCGCACCGAAGCCGAGCGGCTCCGCTTCCCGGCCCGCGACATCTGCGCCCACCGCTTCCGCACACCCGTCGTCCGCACCCGCTTCGAGCAGTGCGGCGGCGACCTGTTCCGCGGCCGGTCTGAAGGCGACCGCCCGTCAGGCATCCGTGCGGCCGGCCGGTACGGGGACCGGGGCGGCCGTCGTCGAGTTCACCAACGTGTCCGGACGGACGTGTGTCCTCGAGGGGCACCCCACGGTGGCCGGCGCCGCGAACGGTTCTCCCGAGATGAACGTGCCGCTCACCGTCAAGCCGGCCGGAGCCGCGGCGCCGGTGAAGGTGGCCCCCGGCGGCAAGGCGTGGGTGGAGCTGACGTTTGTTCAGGTGCAGGGAGAGGCCGACGGATACTGCGTGTCCGGTTCGGCGCCCGTGGTGTATCCCACGATGGTCGTGCGGCTGCCGGGGTCCGGGGCGCATCAGGTGGCCCTGGACGACGGGCAGTTCGCCGAGTGCGACGACACCGTGACCGTCACCGCCGTATCGGCGGTCAGGCCTTCTTGACGATTCCGTACCGGCCCCTCAGGGCCAGTTCGGCGACAGCGGTGTCGGCTGGTCCGACGTGATGATCACATCACCGAGCGTCCACCCTGCCCGCGCCACCCAGGCGGGCTTCGATGAGCGCATCCAGTTCGGCGGTGCGGGCGGCATGCTTCAGCCCGTCCTGGACGTCTGGCCCGCAACCGACTCGCTCCAACCGCATTTCGTTCGCACTGTTGTGCGTAATTTCGTAAGATCTTCGCGCGAGGCGGTACCGCAGTGGCCGAGTGCTCGCCCAAGAACTTCGGAGAACCCATGCGCCGTCCTCTCGTGCTCACCGCTGCCACCGTTGCCGCCGCGCTGCTGTGCGCCGGTTGCTCCACGGCCGACGACGGAAGCCGGGACAAGTCCGCGGCCGCGTCACCGTCTTCCACCTCGTCCTCCGGCCCCCGCTCCGCCGTACGGGCGGCCGTCGCGGCTCTCCGTGAGGACAGCGCCGGGTTCCGCCAGGAGATCGACCTGGAGGGTGAGGGCCAGGTGTACGGCCTCACCATCACCGGCGGCTTCGACTTCGCCGAGGACAGGGGCCACCTCGCGGTCGACTTGCCCGGCGGCGCCATCGACCACAGCGACCAGGTCTTCGCGGACGGCAAGATATACATCAGCGGTAGCGGCGCCCAGGAGATCGGCGAGGATGCCTGGGGGGTTGTGCCCCGGGACAAGGCGCAGGCTCACTACCTGCTGCGGGCCCCGCTCAACGACCCGGAGCACGTCCTGCAGCAGATCGCCGCAATGCGCGAGATCTCCCGACACGGCGAGGAGAACGTCCAGGGGGTGCGCACAGTGCGCTACCGCGGCATCCTCGACCACCGGACCGTCACGTTGCGCATGGCCCCGGATGTGCGCACGAAGACGGAGCAAGTCCGCGACGCCCTCGGCAGCGACCTCCCGGTCTTCGCGGACGCGTGGGTCGACGGCCGGGGGCGCCTGGTGCAGGCCCGCATGAGCGTCAACCTGTCCGGTGCCCAGGTGACGCTGACCATGGCCCTGTCGGACATCGGCGAGCCGGTCCGTGTGACGGTTCCGCGGGCCGCGGACACGATCCCCGTCACCAAGGTCGGCGGCATCCTGAGCGGCTGACCGGACAGTCCGGCCAACGTCCCGGCAGGGAACGCTTCTGCACCCCGACGCTCCGGCTGCCTGATCAGTCAATTCATGACGCTCAGTCAGCATCTCCCCCGGAGGCCCCAGTGGGCACTCGGTTGAAGCTGGCGCGATAGGCCGTGGGGGTGAGGCCGACCCGGTCGGCCATGTGCTTGCGGAGGGAGTCCGCGCTGCCCAGGCCGCTCTTCCGGGCTACCTGGTCCATGGGCAGTGCGGTGGTCTCCAGCAACTCTTTGGCCCGGTCGATCCGCTGGTGGAGCAACCATTGCAGCGGGCTCAGCCCGGTCTCCGCGTGGAAGCGCCGGGTGAGGGTGCGCACGCTCGTCCTGGCGTGACCGGCCAGGTCGGTCAGGGTGAGCGGGCGATCGAGGTGTTCGAGCGCCCAGACGCGTGTGGGGGCGAGCGAGGTGCCGCGCTCCGGCGGTAGCGGTGTGTCGATGAACTGGGACTGGCCGCCCGGCCGTACGGGAGGGACGACCGCCAGGCGCGCGGCCGTGTTGGCGACCGCCGCGCCGTAGTCGATTCTGACCAGATGCAGGCACAGGTCGATGGCGGCGGCTGCGCCCGCGGAGGTGAAGATGCCGCCGTCCTCGACGAAGAGGAGGTCGGACTGTACATCGACGGACGGGAAGCGAGTGGCGAGGTCGCCGGCCAGCCCCCAGTGGGTCGTGGCGCGGAGCCCGTCGAGCAGGCCGGCCTGGGCCAGTACGAAAGCACCCGTGCACAGGGAGGCGATCCGCGCGCCGGCGGCTGCGGCTTTCCGTAGGGCGTCGAGGACCTCCGTGGGAGCCTGCTCGCCGCCGCTGCCGACGGCGATCACCGTGTCGGCGCCCTCGACCGCGTGCAGATCGTCCGGCACCACGATGTCGGGGCCGCCGACGGTTGCCATCGGTCCGGGCCGCGCGGTGCAGATGCGCACGTCGTAGTCCGGGACGCCGTTGAACACCATGAGCGGGATCGACACGTCGAAGCTCAACACGGGCGGCACGATGACCGAGGTGACGCGGTGCATGGCCAGAACCTCCGGAAGGGTGGCATTCGGGCCACTATCCTAGGAGGCCGCAGACCGGCAGCGTTGGCGGCATGACATCTCATGTGATCGTGGGGCGCGGGGCCGCCGCGTCGAAGACCGCTCTGCTGCTGGCCGAGGACGGCGAGCGGGTGCGAATGATCAGCCGGAGCGGCGGCGGGCCCGACCACCCGCTCATCGACAAGGTCGCCGCGGACGCGACCGACACCGATCGGCTCACCGCCCTGACGGAGGGGGCGGACACGCTGTTCACCACCGCCGCACCGCCGTACCACCTCTGGCCCGAGCGGTTTCCGGCCTTGTCGGCGTCGCTCCTCAGCACGGTGAGGCGGACCGGGGTCGCGTACGTGATGCTCGGAAACCTCTACGCGTACGGGCCGGTGAGCGGGCCGATCACGCCGGACCTCCCCCTGGCCGCGACCGGCCGCAAGGGGCGGACCAGGGCGCGGATATGGGAGGAGGCCGCCGCCTCAGGGGCGAAGGTCACCGAGGTGCGGGCCGCCCAGTTCTACGGCGCCGGCGCCTTGTCGGTGTTCAGTCTCATGGTGCAGCGGCAAGTCGTGGAAGGCGGACTGGTCCTGGTGCCGCAAGAACTCGACGTGCCGCACAGTTACTCGGCGATCGGCGACACCGCGCGCACGCTGGTCGCCGCGAGCCGCGACGAGCAGGCGTACGGCCGGGCCTGGCACGTACCCACCTCGACCCTGTCGGTGCGGGAACTGGCCGCGCGACTCGCCGAACTCGCGGGGGCACCGGAACCGCGGATGGAAGAGATGACCGAGCGCGATCTGACGCTGCTCGCGTTCACCGAGCCGTTCTGGGCGGAAATGCGCGAAGTGCTCGTCAAACCGGGCCACCCGTTCGTCGTCGACTACTCCGAGACCGAGAAGATCCTCGGCGTGGGCGCCACTCCGGTGGACGACGTGCTCCGGGAAGTGATCTAGAGCGGCTCGTCAGGCGGCCTCGACCGGGTGGGCGAGGAGACCCTCGGTACGGCAGCCGGCGCGGCGGCTATCCGCGCGCGCTGCCCGTGACGGCAGTGGACGAGTCGTTCGCCGAGTCCGGCGGCTTCGACCTCGGCGAGGAACGCGTCGAGCGGGGAACGCATCACCGTGTAGTCGTGGTAATGGACGGGGAGGATCAGCCGGGGGTCCAGGCGCCGGGCCAGTTCTGCTCCCTGGGCGCCGTCCATGGTCACCACGAAGCCGCCGGGCAGGCGGGTGCCGCCCAGGTGCAGCACAGCCAGGTCGGCGGCCGGGAAACGCCGGGCGATCTCGTCCAGGCCGTCGTACACGAGGGTGTCGCCCGAGATGTACAGGCGCAGACGAGGCAGGCCTCCCGCGGGGCCGAATTCGAGCATGCTGCCCATGACCGGGGGCAGCATGCCGCGCAGCAGGGGGTGTCCGGCATGCCGTCCGGGCAGCGCGGTGACGCGGACCTGTACGGTGCCGCGCCGGAGGGTGTGGCCTGCCAGGTGCGCAGTCCCGCCGTACGCCGGAAGCCGTGCAGCGTTCTGAGACGGCGTGCGGCATGCGGTGTGGTCAGTACCGGAACCGCGTGGTCCAGGTGCCGTCGGGTCCGGCGGTCCCAGTGGTCGCCGTGCAGGTGGGACAGGACGACCGCGTCCAGCCTGGGAAGGTCGCCGATGTCGAGGGCCGGTTGTGTCAGACGGCGGCTGAACAGCCCGTATCCGAGGTAGGCGTACTGGCCGCGGTGCAGGAAGTTGGGGTCGGTGAGCAGGGTGAGATCGCCGTAGCGCAGCAGGACGGTCGCGTTGCCGATGAAGTGCAGATCGACCGCGTTGTCAGTGGGGTCGTCCATGATGTCCTCCGGACACGTGCAGTACCCCTGGCGGGCATGATCAGTACCGAGTGGCCCAATGGCCCGGCGGGTCACGGGACCGAGTTGCCTCGATGCGCGAACGGCAATCGCGATGGCACGCAAGCGCCCCGGCCGGCTCGGGGGAGAGCCGTCCGGGGCGGTCTGAGGCGGAGTGCGAAGGGTGGCCCAGTGCCTAAGTGGGCGATGGCGCCACCTCCTCGGCCAGGTGCTGCTCCGGTTCGGGAACGGGGGGCGGCGCGAACATCAGGCGCAGTCCCAGGACGGCGCAGAGCGGGCCCAGGGCGCACATCGCGGCGGCGCTGACGAACGCGGCGCCCAGGTTCCCCGCGTCATAGCCGAATCCGCCGAAGTACGTGGCGAACGTCGACGCGAAGCCGAAGAACATTCCCGGGATGAGAGCGAACGGCTTCAGCCGGCCGGTCGCCAGCAGGGTGCCGTTGACGAAGAAGATCACCACGCCCAGGGCCAGGGTCTGGGCGAGCTCCCCGGTACCGAACATCGTGCCCGTCTCCCGGTTGAGGAGTACGGCCGCCACCGCGAACCCCGCGCCTGTCGTGGTGGCGGTGATCATGGAGATGGCGTTGGCGATGCTCGGGCCGCCCTGGAGGAACGTTCCGGCCCAGGTGATGAAGATGGCCCAGGTCGGCATGTGGAGGGGGCTGAGGAGCAGGAGGACCGTGGCGAAGGCGACGATCGAGGCGCTGACCTCGTGCGGCAGTCTGATGCGTCCGCTGCGGACGGTACGTACTCTGCTCATGGTTATGCCAACCCGCCCGGCTTGGCGAGCAGTTCTCTGATGCCCGTGTCGATGAACGCGGTGTCCGCGGGGCTGCTGCCGCCGCCGGCGAAGTGGCCCCAGATGCCCGGGATCACCCGGAGTTCGGCGCCCGGTATGTGACTGACGGCCCACGCCTCGTCCTCCGGCGGGAAGTAGAGGTCCTTCTCGGCGGGCATGTCGAGCGTGGTCGCCCTGATGGAGCCCAGCGCGGCCTCGGTGTCCCCGCCGAAGCCGGGGGTGAGTCCGACGTCGCCGTTCTGCCAGGTCCACAGCATGGTCAGAAGGTTGTTGGGGTCGCGGCCGTCGAGGAAGAAGCCCTCCCAGAAGCCGACCAGGAAGTCCTCGAGGGAGGTGTAGCCGAGCTTCTCGTACTCCTTCTCCCAGTAGAACGCCTGAGAGAAGCCCCACCCCGCGTACACGCGGGCCAGCGCGCGCAGTCCGGTGGTCGGCCATTTGTCCTTGTCGTACCAGCCGCCGTCGAAGACCGCGTCGGCGGTCAGCGCTGCCTTCACGCCCTCCAGGAAGACCTTGTTGTGGGCGCTGGTGCGCGGTGAGCCGCAGAAGGGGGCGATCCGCTCGACCATCTCCGGGTGGCTGACGGCCCACTGGAAGGTCTGCCCGGCGCCCATCGACCAGCCGGTCACGAGCGCGAGTCTCTCGATGCCGAACTCCTCGGTGACCAGTTTGTACTGGGCCTCGATCTGGTCGTACACCGTGATGTGCGGGAAGCGGGCGCGGTCGTACGGCGGCGGGGTGTTGCTCGGTGAGGTGGACAGGCCGTTGCCGAGCATGTTGGGGACGATGATGAAGTACTCGGCCGGGTCGAGGGCCATGCCGGGGCCGATGAGCCACTCGTTGTCCCAGTGCCGGCCGGAGTACCAGGTGGGGTAGACGATCGCGTTGGACTTGTCGGCGTTGAGTTCGCCGTACGTGGTGTAGGCGAGGTGCGCGCCGCGCAGGGTGGCGCCGTGCTGGGTGGTGAAGTCGCCCAGCTGGAAGGTGAGATGGTCGCTCATGGGGCTGCCTTTCGGGACGTACGGGTCGTTCAGGAGGTGACGGCGCACTGGCCGCGGTCGGCCTTTCTCGGGCCCTCGGCACTCGGCCGGATGTCGAGGTCGAAGATCGCCGTGGGCAGGTAGAGGGTGCTGCACGCGTTCGGGATGTCGACGACGCCGCTGATCCGGCCCTCGATCGGGGCGGAGCCGAGCAGGAGGTAGGCCTGCTCGCCGCTGTAGCCGAAGGTCATGAGGTAGTCGACGGCGTTGAGGCAGGCGTTCTTGTACGCCATCGTCGCGTCGAGGTAGTGGTTGGTGTCGGTCTCGTGGTCGACGGAGATGCCGACGAACGAGATGAACTCGGTGTACTGCGGCGCGACGTTGCCCGGCATGAAGATCGGGTTGGTGGTGACGCCGTACTTCTCCATGCCGCCCTTGATCAGGTCGACGTGCAGGTCGATGAAGCCACCCATCTCGATGGCGCCGCAGAAGGTGATCTCGCCGTCCCCCTGGCTGAAGTGCAGGTCACCGCCGGACAGCAGGGCGCCGGGGACGAGGACGGGGTAGAAGACCCGGGAGCCGCGGGTGAAGTTCTTGATGTCGTGGTTGCCGCCGTTCTCCCGGGCCGGGACGGTACGGGCGCCCTCGGCGGCGATGCGCCTGCCGACCTCGCCACTCGCCGTGCCGGCCAGGGCATTGTCGGCGAGGGGCGGGAGCGCCAGGGCCGGCACCCGGTGCGGGTCCGTGTCGATGAGGGCCTGCTCACGGGCGTTCCAGCGGGCCAGTAGTTCGGCGGAGGGCGCGGTGCCGAAGAGGCCGGGGTGGGTGATCCCGGTGTAGCGGACTCCGGGAATGTGCCGGGAGGTGGCCTGCTGGCCGTGGAAGTCCCAGACGGCCTTGTACGAGTCGGGGAAGCGGTCGGTGAGGAAGCCGCCGCCGTTGTCCTTGGCGAAGACGCCGGTGTAGCCCCAGCCCTGACCCGAGCCCTCGCCCTCCGCCTGCGGTACGGGGCCCAGGTCGAGGATGTCCACGACGAGCAGGTCGCCGGGTTCGGCGCCCTCCACGGCTATGGGGCCGCTCAGCATGTGCGCGTGGGTGAGGTCGACGTCGCGGACGTCGTTGGCGGAGTCGTTGTTGCCGATCTGGTTGTCGGTCCAGTCGCGGCACTCGATGCGGAAGTCGGTGCCGGGCTTGACGGTGACGGCGGGCGGGATGTCGGGGTGCCAGCGGTTGTGGCCGGGCACTTTCTGGTCACGCATGGACAGGGCCTGGTCGACACTGAAGACGACTTCGGGCATGGACTGCCTCCGTAATCCGGTACTTCCGTGATCGGGAACTTCGCGGTGCGCCTGGGGGATCAGGGCTTGGGGAGCCCGGCCTGCCGGGGATCGGCCGACCGGGTCGGCCGGCGGCGGGCCGGGGGTACGTCGGTGACGACCCGCGGCTCATGGGCGCTGGCCTCTTGCGCGTGCAGGGCACGGGCCAGGGGAGTGGACGTGCGGGCGAGCATCGGGGCGGTGAAGACCCGGCGGGCCGGACCTGCGCAGTTCCCGCACGGCTCCTCGGCGAGAGCCCGGCCCAGCGGCCGGATCACGTCGAAGGGACCGCAGTCCGCACAGCGGTACTGGTATGTGGCCATCGGCTATCAACCTCCAAAAGCTTCGAGAAAAAAGTATTTTCTTCCGAAGCAATTGGACAGAGGACGGGTGTTACACGCAGGTAAAAAAGAACTCCCCGCGGGTCAGGGAAGTTGCTGCAGCACGTCCCACTGCAGCCCGTCGGCCGCCGCGAGGAAAACCCGCTGCTCGAGGTGGCGGTCACGGACCTGGACCGTGCCGCGAGGGCTCTCGTACTCCAGTCCCTCGGCGGTCGCCTGGATGCGCCGCACATCCGTGTCGCCCGCCCGGCGCAGCAGTTCGGTGAGCATGCGCACGCCCTCGTAGCACGACTCGCCGAGGCTGTTGAGCACCGGCGCGCCGGGGCCGAACCGGCGGAAGTAGGCGGCGGCGAAGTCGAGCCCGGCCGCGGTCGGCAGGTCCTCGAAGTATCCGGCCGAGGTCATCAGGCCCCGGGTGTTCTCCGCCCCGGTGGCCAGCAGGACGTTCTCCTCGATAAGGGAACTGAACCGGATCAGGTCGCGGTCCAGCCCCGCCGCGGTGAAGGCGCGGTTGAACAGGACGGCGTCCTGTCCGATCAGCAGCATCAGCACGGCCTCGCAGCCGCTTGCCGCCACGCGTGCGAGGACCGGCCCGAAGTCCTGGGTGCCCAGCGGCACATACATCTCGTCACAGACCTCGCCGCCCAGTTCGCGCAGATAGCGGTGGGCGGCGCGGGCCGACGAGCGGGGCCAGACGTAGTCGTCGCCGACGATCGTCCAGCGGCGGATGTCCAGTTCGCTCGCGAACCATCGCAGCGCGGGCCGCAGTTGACGGTTCGGGGTCTCGCCGGTGAGGAACACGCCCGGGGAGCGCTCGCCGCCCTCGTACAGCGCTGTGTAGACGTAGGGCACCCGGCCGTCGATGCGCGGGGCGACGACCTCGCGGACGGCGGAGATGTGCCAGCCGGCCACCGCGTCGACGACGCCTCCGGAGATCAGGGCGTCGACCTCCGTGGCCACCTGCTCGGGCGGCGCGCCGCCGTCGACGAGCACCAGGCGCACCTCGCGGCCGAGCACGCCCGAGTCGGCGTTGACCTCCTCGGCCGCGAGCTGGGCGCAGCACTCGCAGGACGGGCCGAAGATGCCGGCCGGGCCCTGGAGAGGTATCACCAGGGCGACATCCAGTGCGTCACGGGCCCGGTTCGCGGGGGCGCCGAGCCGGACAGACGCCTTCTCGATCATAGGCGCTCACCCTAGCCATTGCTTGCTACGAGAATATTTCACGCCGATAAGGAAAGGACTGTATCGTGGAATGACTCCACCCGTAGATCACGACGACTCTGGCAGGGCGATGACCACGACCACCCCGGCGGCCGTAGCCGAACTCGACCTCGCGCGAGCGCTCACCCTCGTCGAGCGCAGCGTCGTCCTACGGCTCGGTGAGGCGCTGAAGGCCGAGGGCGGGACGCTCGAGGAGTGGCGGGTGCTGTCGTTCCTGGGTGACGGCGAAGGCCGTGCCATGACCGAGATCGCCGAGTTCGCGCTGCTGTCCGCGCCCACCCTGACCAAGGTCGTCGACCGCATGGTCTCCCTGAACCTCGTGCTGCGCCGGGTGGACGACCAGGACCGGCGGCGCGTGCTGGTCTTCGCCTCCGAGCGGGGCAACGAGGCGCTGAGCCGATGGACGGCGGCGGTCGAAGAGGAGCAGGAGGGCATCGTGTCCGCTCTCGGCGCGGAGGAGACGGCCCTGCTGAGGGCATTGCTCCAGCGGGCCTCGCGACGCCTGTCCTGAGGAGTCGCCTGCCGGGTAGAGCCGGTGACTTCGACTGCCGGGGGCCTGCAGTAGGTGGTGACCTGCTGCTTCGGCCTTTGCTTCGCCACCTGTGGCCTCCGACCTGCTCAAAGCGATGTGCTCACCCGTGAGGCGCCGGCCCGGGCGCAGCACGACGCCCGCGCCGGCACGTGCGGGTCGATCGGCTCGACGGCACCGAGCGGCCGTATGCGAGCGGCGAAAGCCGAATCACGCCAGAGTGCCGGGTTCACCGCATGCACGCATCTCCTGCCGGCCTGTGTCGCGTTTGTGAAGGGCGCAGGTGCGGCACTCGGAGTCAGCCCGGCGGTGGGATCAGTGAGGCGCATCGCGAGCCGGGCACGGCGCGGCAGTGAGCGGAGCAGAGGGCGTTTGATGACGACGATCGGCGTTGAAGAAGAATATGTGCTGGTTGACCCCGTCAGGGGCTTTCCGGTACCGCTGGCCGACAAGGTTCGCATGGCAGCCGGCCTGGAGCCTCTCGTGGCCGATCAGGAGCTGCAGGGCGAGCTGCTGCAGGCGCAGGTGGAGGTGGCCACCCCGGTGTGCGGCTCTCTCGAGGAGGTCGCGGGTCACCTGCTGCGCCTGCGGCATGGTGTCGGGACGGCCGCGGAGGCGCATGGCTGCCGCATCGCGGCGTGTGGGACACCGCCGCTGCGCGATGACCATCCGGTGGCGGTCACCGACGAGGCTCGCTACCGGGCCATGCTCGCCCAGGCACCTCAACTCGTGGCGGAGCAGCTGATCAATGGCATGCATGTGCACGTCGCGGTACCCAGCCGTGCGGCGGGCGTGCAGGTCCTGAACCGGATCCGGCCCTGGCTGCCGACGCTGACGGCGATGTCGGCGAACTCTCCGCTGTGGGACGGCCACGACACCGGCTTCGCCAGCTGGCGCACCGTGATCTTCAGCCGTTGGCCGGTCAGCGGGGTTCCTCCCTACTTCCAGGACGAGGCCGACTACGACAGGCGTGTGCACCAGCTGCTGGAGAGCGGTCTGATCTCGGACACCGGCCAGTTGTACTGGCAGGCCCGCCTGTCGGAGCGATACCCCACGGTCGAAGTGCGCTGTCTGGACGTGCAGCTGCGTGTGGACGACGCGGTCATGTTCGCCGGGCTCGCCCGGGCCCTTGTGGAGACCGCCCTGGCCGAGGCAACCGCCGGCTCTCCTGCCCCGGACTGTGCCCCGGAACTGCTGCAGGCCGGCATGTGGCACGCGGCCCGTCATGGCCTGAGCGACACCTTGATCGACCCGAGCGGCAGTCGGCGCCGCGCCGGCGATGTGCTGTGCCAGCTCCTGCTCCATGTCGCCCCCGCACTCGATGCGGCAGGCGACGCCCGGGAGGTGACGGGCTTGATCCACCGGCTCCTGCAGCACGGAACCGGAGCGGACCGGCAGCGGACCGCCCTCGCCGCCGGCGGTCCGGAGGCGGCCCTCGACCTGATCACCAGCGAGAGCACCACGCCGTGAGCGACCAGTACGGAGGTCGGTCAGCAGCTGTTGGACGGCCGTCGGCGCGGGACTCGGAGGGGAAGTGCGGGGAGCGTCGTACGGGGGCCCACGCGGCGTCCCTGAACGCCTCCGCGTCGACCTCTTTCCAGGGGCTGAGCGAGCCGGCACGCGACGTGCTCCCGAACTCCTCGGCGCTCAAAGAGAGCCGTGACACCTCACCGGCCTAAAGACACCGGCCGCGAACGTCGAGGCCGCGGAGCAGGACTCCCCCGTTCACGTCCTGCTCCGCGGCGCGGACCGGTCAGTAGTTGCGCAGCCCGTACCAGGTGTTCTTGCCGACGACGCCGTCAGCGCCACCGGGGACCCCGTACTTCTTCTGGAAGGCCTTGACCCCCTTTTCGGTGTCCGCGCCGAAGTCACCGTCGACGCCGCGCGGGCCCACGCCGAAGCCCAGGCTTATCAGCAGGCACTGCGCCTCCCTGACGGTATCGCCCTTGGACCCGCGGGAGATGGTCGGCGGCGTCGTCCGCTCGTCAAAGCCGCAGGAGAAGCCGGCCGCCTGGGCGGCCGCCGTGTGGCCGGCCAGGGGAGCGGCCTCCGCGGACGCGGTGGTGACGGCGACTCCGCCGAGCGCCAGGACCGACGCCAGGGCGGCGGTCGTGGTGAAGCGGCGGACATGGGTGATGATCACAGGAGTCTCCCTCTTGGTGAGCATGGGCTCTCGCGGCCTTGGCCCCGGGCGTTCTTTCGGCGCCCCGTACCGCACTTCGCGGGACGGGCCGTCATGTGGACCACCGTGTCGCTTCGCCCGTCGGGGAACCTTCGGAAAGTCTTGAATCGGGCTGGCTCGGCTGATCAGCTGCGGGTAAGCAGGTGATCACGAAAACGCAGCGGGAGGGAGCGCACAGTGGCCGTCCGGTTCGCCGTGCTGGGCACCATCGAGGCGTGGTGGGACGGCGTGCCGATGGACCTGGGGCACGCCCGGCAGCGCAGGGTGCTCGGGGCGCTGCTCACCGATCCCGGCCTGGTTGTCCCGGCCGACACCCTGCTGGACCGCGTGTGGGGCGAAGCCGTACCGAGGCGGGGCCGCGAGGCGCTCTACGGGTACGTGTCCCGGCTGCGACGGGTCCTGGCCGCGCCCGGACTGGACATCGTGCGGGAGCAGGGCGGCTACCGGCTGGTGACGGCGGCGGGCGCCGTGGACGTGCACCAGTTCCGCAGCCTGGTGGACCGCGCCCGCGACACGTACGCGGACGAACAGGCCGTCGCGTTGTGGGAGTCGGCGCTGGGGCTGTGGCGGGGAGAGGCGTTCACGGGCGCGGATACCCCGTGGTTCAACACACAGCGCGATCTGCTCGACGCGCAGCGCCTGGCCGCGCAGCTGGACACGGCCGAAGTCCGGCTGCGTCTGGGGCAGCACCGGCGCGTGGCGAGCGAGCTCTCCGCCCTGCTGGAAGCGCATCCGCTGGACGAACGACTGGCCGGCCAACTGGTCCTCGCCCTCTACCGCAGCGGCCGCTCCTCCCAAGCCCTTGACGTCTACCGTCGCACCCGACAGCAGCTGGCCGAAGAACTCGGCCTGGATCCCGGGCCCGCCTTGCAACGGCTCCACGAGGACATCCTCACCGGTGGCGCGCGGCTCGCGCCCGCCTCCACTGACGTACGGCATGCAGCTCCCGCGCCGGCGGAGCGCCCGTTTGTGGAGCGTCGGCGGCCGCTGGTGGGACGCGACGAAGAGCTCTCAGTGCTGCGCACCGTGCTCGATCACCGGGATCCGCGCGCCCCGCGGGTGCTGGAAGTCGTCGGAGAGCCCGGCATCGGCAAGACCGGACTCCTCACCGAGTTCCGCGCGCTCGCGGAGGCGGGCGGTGTGCCGGTGCTGGCCGGCCGTGGTGCGGAGATCAGAGAGATTCCGTACGGTCCTTTCCTCGACGCCCTGGACGACGTCGACGCTCTGGACGCGCTGCGGGACACGCGCAAGGCGTTGTCGGTCATGATGGCCGAGCGGGACGCGCTGCCCGCCGAGCGTTTCCGGCTGCACAAGGCCGTACGCGCGATGCTGGAAGAGGCGCACACCGGTTCCGGACTGGCCTTGGTCCTCGACGACGTGCACTGGGCCGACGAGAGCAGTGTCGAACTCATCGAGTACCTCGTACGGCATCCGCCGCGCGGAGCGGTGACTCTCGTGCTCGCCCACCGCCCCCGGCAGACCCCGCCGAAGCTGGCCTCGGCATTGGCCAAGGCGGCCGCCGAAGGCCGTCTGACCAGGCTCGCGCTCGGGCCGCTGCCGCTGTCGGCCGTCGCCGAACTGTGCGGTCCGCAGGTCAGCCGGATGATGTGCCGGCGGCTGTTCGACACCACCGCGGGCAACCCGTTCTACGTCCGGGCGCTGCTGCACCGAGCGGGCGACGGGGGACTGCTGGATGACCGGTTGCCGCTCACCGCGCGGGCCACGCTCCTCGACGAACTGGCCGACCTGCCGCCGGAGACACTTCTCGTCGCGCACGCGGCGGCCGTCCTCGACGACCCGTTCGACACGGAGATGACCACCGTGGTCGCCCAGGTGGCGCACGCCGACGTGCTGGCGGCCCTGGACGAGCTGACCCGCCGTGATCTGGTCCGTCCCCTGGGTGCCGCCCGGCAGTTCGAGTTCCGCCATCCTCTGGTGCGCAGCGCCGTGTACGACGGCATGGGGGCGGGCTGGCGGCTCGCGGCGCACGCCCGCGCCGCGGACGGCCTCGTCCGGCGTGGCGCCCCACCGGTCGTCCGGGCGCCGCACGTGGTGCGCTCCGCGCACGCAGGGGACGAACAGGCCATCGCACTGCTGGTCCAGGCCGCCGACGACCTGCGGGCCAGCTCCCCCGCGACCAGTGCTCACTGGACACACGAGACGCTGCGGCTGCTCCCGGCCGACGATCCGCGCCGACCGCTGTTGCAGATGAAGGAGGCGGCGGCGCTGGGAACGGCCGGACGCCTGCGCCAGAGCCGCGACGTGCTGCGCGAACTCACCGAGTCCGCGCTCGTGAGCCGGCACCCGCAGCGGACCCGGGCGGTCGTCTCGCTGGCCGTGATGGAACGGCTCCTGGGCAGGTTCGACGCGGCAATCGACGTTCTGCGCCGCGAACTCGAGCGGAACACGGCGCTCACACCGGCGCAAACGGCCTCACTGGACATCCAGATCGCCGCCGCCGAACTGCGCGGCGGCCACTTCGCCGCAGCGGTCGCCTCCGGCCGTGGCGCGCTGCACTCCGCCCTGAGCGCCGGTGACGCCGTGCAAGTGGCGGGCGTACAGGCACTGCTGGCCCTCGCCCACACCTGCACCGGGGAGGCGATCGAGGCGGCCGGCTGTCTCGATGCCGCGCTGCGTGTACTCGACGACTGCGAGGACCGGCACCTCCTGACCCATCTCGACGCGTTCATGCTGGTCGGGTGGACGGAAATACTTCAGCGTCGCTACCGTGCGGCCCTGCGCCACCTCGACCGCGGGCTGGTTCTGGCCCGTCGCACGGGCCAGAACTACCTACTGACCGAACTGCTCATCGCGACGGCGTTCGCGCACCTGTGGCTGGGTGACCTCGATGAGGCGGCCTCGCACGCCGATGACGCCCTGGAGGCGGCCCTGCTGCTCGGCACCAGCGAACCACGGGCGATGGCGATGGCGGTGGAGGCCGCGGTGTCCCTGTGGAGAGGACGCTTTCCGGAAGCCCTCAAAATCTGCGAGGAAGCGGCCGCGGCACACCTCGGGGATCCGTCGACGCAGGCAGTGGCGCTCGTCGGACTGCTCGCCCAGGCCAGGCTGCTGTGCGGAGATCCCGCAGGGTGCGTCCATACCCTGCTCGACGGGGGAGGCGGCCCAGAACTGTCCCGTTTCGAGGCGTCGGAACGGCCCCTGTGGTTTCGTACCCTCGCCCAGGCCGAACTCGCCCGGGACGACATCGACGCCGCGAAGGCATGGGTGGAGCGCGCCCACTGTGCCGTGACCCCTGGCATGCCTGAGGCTGTGAGTGCTTTCGCCTTGTTGGGTCAGGCGGAGTTGACCTTGGCTCAGCGTGATGCGGGTGCGGCGAGGGTGGCGGCGCATGCGGCGGCGGTGGCCTTCGGCGAGGCCGAGATGCCGCTCTACGAGGCTTCGGCCCGCGCTGTCGCGGCGAGTGCCCTGGCCGCGCTGGGTGATCATGCCGCCGGCCTTGAGGAGGAAGCACGCGTGCAGGTGCTCTTTGAGCGCGTCCTGTGAGCCTGGCGACCACTTCGGAGAATCCGGCGCCGACGGGTCCACTCCAAGTGGCAGGCACCGAAGGCCGGTGCGGCAGGCACCGAGGGAAGAACGGCGTCCGCCCGCGACACAGGACGGCAGGTCCTGTCTGCTGCAACTCCGCCCTGACGCTGATGAGGATCTCCGAAACGGCTGTCGCAGCCCGGGCGATCCACCAGACTTGCTCTTGTTCTCCACGGAGAAGGGACGGCACGCATGGCGAACAGCGCACTTCTCGTGATGGACGTCCAACGGGATGTCGTGGCCATCGCCGACGACGGCTCCGGATATCTGCCGCGCTTGCGCCGCGCGATCGACGGTGCCCGGGCAGCTGGTATTTCCGTGATCTACGTGGTGATGGGATTACGGCCGGGCGATCCGGAAGTCAGCCCCCGTAACAGGGTGATGACGAACGTCGTGCGGGCCGGGCTGTTCACCGAGGGGGCTCCTGGCACCGAGATCCATGACGACATCGCGCCCCAGCAGGGCGACGTCGTGGTCACCAAGAGGCGGGGGAGTGCCTTCTCCGGCAGCGACCTCGACCTGGTACTCAGGGCCCGCGACATCGACAGCCTCGTTCTGACCGGCATCGCCACCAGCGCCGTAGTGCTGTCCACGTTGTGGCACGCCATCGACCTGGACTTCGGCCTCACCGTCCTGGCGGATGCCTGCCTCGACACCGACCCCGAGGTGCACCGGATGCTCACCGAAAAGCTGTTCCCGCAGTGGGCAGATGTCGTCACCGTAGAGGACTGGCTCAAAGCCATCGCACCGCTCGGGTGATACGTCACGCCTCGGAAGTCTTCATCTACGACGGACTTGAAGAGGTCGCCGAGCACGAGTGGCTGATAGCCGAGAGCGAAGCCCACTTGGAACTGAACCACCACCTGAAGGCCCCGGGCCCGGACCGCGACCGGCGCGTGCACTCACGAGACTCGGCAGTCAGGAGCCGACCGCTGCCACGATCGGTGTTCGTACAGTTCTGCCGGGTCGAGGCCCATGCCGGTGAAGTGGCCTGCCAGTTCCAGGGAGAGGCTGCCCTGCAGGGGGCCAGAAGAACAGCGCGCGGCCCCTTGACGGGCAGCCGCTGAACTTGGGTAGGTCAACGATCGCAAGTCGCACTGCACGGTACGAGGGAGCGACCTCCCCGACAGCCGGTGTAGCCGGCGACACCATCCGCAGCCCGCCCGCCACCGGTCCGCGGACTTCGCGGCACACATGTTCGGCCCGGATGCGTGTTGCGGCGCCGGTCTCCGCTCCTGAGCGGGGACGCGCCGCATGCCTCGGCCTGTTCCTCGACCTTCGGCAGAGCGTGACCGGGCGCGCCGAAGCCGCGGAACAGGGTCGCGCAGTACACAGGAAGGGCGCGTCCCACGGTCCGTCCCGCTTGACCCACTGGTACGTGTGGTTGTGGAGATTGAGGAACTGCAGGGTGGCCAGCCCCAGCGCGAGCTCGCGGAACGTCCCCTGGTCGACGGCCTCGGCGAGCAGCCCCGAGATCAAGTCCTCGAAGTCCGAACGCTGACCGAGCAAGGTCTTCAACTCCGGGCCGCTCAGGCTGCGGTGGTCGTGCTCGTAGACCCGAATGTGGTCGAGCCTGCGGAAGATGACCGTCAGCAGGGACTCCGACAACAGGCGCAGCCGCAGGAGGGGTTCGGTGTCGAGCTCCGCGATCTGCCGGGTCCGGGACAGCAGTGGGCCCATCACCCGTGACTGGATCTCGACGAGCAGCTTCTCCTTGGAGCCGATGTAGTAGTACAGGGCTCCCTTGGCCAGTCCGACCGCCCGGCCCAGGTCGTTGACGGAGGTCGCCGCGTACCCCTGCCGGGCGAACAGCTCCGCCGCGACGTCGATGATTTTCTGTCGTCTGATCTCGAAGGCCGGTCCCTGGCCCGGCGGTGTGACGAAGTATCAAGTGAAGCCGACGCCCGGGACCGTCGGACGGCTTCCGTACATCCGGGGGGACTGCGGACTCCGAGCGGCCTGCTCCTGGCGGGCCCGGCAGCGACATGCGCGTGGACGCCACCGGCATCACTGCGAGGGGCCGACGAGACAGAGGGCGCGGTGCCCTGGTTCCGACTGCGTCGGCCACCAGACCGCTTGACGGCCGGGACGCACGGATCAGCGGTGTCGGCAGACAGGTCAGCGGGGCTCGCGGACCACGGCGACGCCTCCCGGCGGGACGGTGACGGTTCCGGTGACCGGTGTGCCGGTGAGGATTTCGACGCCTTCGGCAGGTGCTTCGGCGCCCTTGCCGGTGTGGTCGATGAGGAACAGGTAGTCGGCCTCCGCGCCGCGGCGCCGGACGACCTCGATCCCGGCGGGTGCGTCGTGTTCCGGTGTGACGCCGGCCTCCTGACGGATGCGGCCGAGCAGGGCGGCGAGCGTGTCCTGGTCGGGGTGGGTGCCCAGATACCAGGCGGTGCCGTCGCCGTGCCGGTGACGAGTGACGGCGGGGTGGCCGGCCAGTGGGCCGTCGGCGTGGGAGGCGACGGCCTGTGCGCCGGTGAGCCGGATGCGTTCCGACCACAGGTCGGCCGTGGCGCCCGACGCCACGTCGCCGGTCAGACCGGTTGTCTCACCCGGCAGCAGGGGGAAGAGCTCGTCGGTGACCACGCCGAGGACGTCGCGGAAGGCTCCGGGGTAACCGCCCAGGTACACATGGGTGTTCTCGTCGACCATGCCGCTGTGGAAGCCGACGGCCAGCGTGCCCCCGCGCTCGGCGAACCCGGCGAGGTTCGCCGCGGCCGCCTCCGCGACCAGGTACAGCGAGGGTGCCAAAACCAGTTTGTAGCGGTCGAGTTCGGGGTCGTCGGGGCGTACGAAGTCGACGGCGACGCCTGCCCGCCACAGGGGGGTGTACCAGTCCCGTACCAGGTCCTGGTAGCGCAGTTCGCCGCTGGGCTGGGAGGGCAGTTCCAGGGCCCAGCGGGCCTCCCAGTCCCATACGATCGCCACCTGCGCCGTGCTGGTGGAGTCCCGTACCTCGGCCAACGCCCGCAGGTCCGCGCCCAGTTGTACGACGTCCCGCCAGATCTGGCTGTCGGTTCCGGCGTGCGGCAGCATCGCCGAGTGCCACTGCTCGGCGCCCGCCTTCGCCGCCCGCCACTGGAAGAACGCGATGCCGTCGGCACCGTGTGCCACATGCGCGAGGGCGTTGCGGCGCATCTCTCCGGGCCCCTTGGCCCGGTTGACGGGCTGCCAGTTGACGGCGCCGGTCGAGTGCTCCATGAGGAACCACGGTCCGCCCGCGAGCGAACGCATCAGGTCGCCGTGAAGCGCGATGTCGACCTCGGCCTCCGGGTCGTCGGACAGCAGGTAGTGGTCGTTGGAGAGAATGTCCAGCTCCGGTGCCCAGCGCCAGTAGTCGAGGGCGTCGATGGTGCGCAGGACCAGGAAGTTGGTGGTCGCGGGGGTGTCCGGAGCGGCCCGGCGCAGTACGTCGCGCTCGGCGGTGCACAGGGAGAGCAGTTCGTCGGAACAGAAGCGGCGCCAGTCGAGCCGGTGGGTGGGGTTCGGGGGAGCCGCGGTGGTGCGGGGCGGCAGGATCTGGTCCCACGTGTAGTACCACTGGCTCCAGAACGTGGTGCCCCAGGCGTGGTTGAGGGCGTCCAGGTCGTCGTCGTAGCGGGCCCGCAGCCAGGTGCGGAAGGCGGCGGCGCTGGTGTCGCAGTAGCAGGCGTCGTTGTGGCAGCCGTACTCGTTGTGCACGTGCCACATGGCGACGGCCGGGTGGTCGGCGTAGCGCTCGGCGAGCGCACCGGCGATCCGCAGCGCCGCTCTTCGGTAGGCCGGGCTGCTGGGGCAGAACGTCTGGCGGCTGCCGTACGACAGTCTCCTGCCGTCCCTGTCGGCCGGCAGCGCTTCCGGGTACGTGTGGAAGAACCAGGCCGGCGGAGCCGCCGACGGTGTCGCCAGGTCGGCGGCGATACCGTTCTCCTGGAGCAGGTCGAGGACCTTGTCCATGCGGGCGAAGTCGTAGACGCCCTCGGCCGGTTCGAGCAGGGCCCAGGAGAAGATGCCGACGCTGACCATGGTCACCCCGGCCTCACGCATGAGGCGCATGTCCTCGGCCCATACCTCCTCGGGCCACTGCTCGGGGTTGTAGTCACCCCCGTAGACGATTCCAGGAATGCGAAGACGGCGTGCGGTACTCACTGGGGGGGCTCCGGGGTGGGGTGTAGGGGAGGTGGGGGAGAAACAAGTGGGCCTGGGTCAGCCCTTGTTGGCGCCCAGCGTGAGGCCGCTGACGAATTGCCGCTGCAGCGCGAAGTAGACGATCAGGGTGGGGATCGCGGTGAGCAGGGCCCCTGCGGCTACCAGGTTGGGGTCGGTGAAGTACTGGCCGGAGAGGTTGTTCAGGGCCGAGGTGATCGGCATGTTGTCGCCGGTGGAGATCAGGACCAGCGCCCAGAAGAAGTCGTTGTAGATCCAGATGGAGAGCAACGTGGCAAGGGCCGCCATCGCGGGCTTGCACAGCGGCAGCACGATCTGCCAGTACAGCCGCCAGACGGAGGCGCCGTCCACGAGGGCGGCCTCGGTCAGCTCGTGCGGGAGTGAGCGCATGTAGTTGGCGAGCACGAAGGCGCAGAAGCCGGACTGGAACGCCACGTGGATGAGGACCAGGCCCAGGGCGGAGTCGTAGAGCTTGCCGCTCGTCGTGATGCCGGGCAGGTCGATGAGCAGGTACATGCGGTACAGCGGGGTGATGATGACCTGCTGCGGCAGCAGGTTGCCCGCGGTGAAGACCAGCAGCAGGAACAGGTTGACGCGGAAGTCGAAGCGGCTGACGTAGAACGCGACCATCGACGACAGCAGCAGGGTGACCAGCACGGCCGGGACCGCGATGAGCAGCGTGTTGCCGAAGTAGTGCAGCATGTCGGACTGCTCGAACGCGTTGGTGAAGTTGTCGAGGCTCAGTTTGTCGGGCCAGGACACGTAACCCTTCTCGCTGGTCTCGGAGTAGGGCCTCAGCGCTGAGAAGGCGGCCCACAGGAGAGGGGCGAGCCAGGCGAGGGCCGTCACGACCAGGAAGGTGTGCAGCAGGACGCGGGCGGGACGGACGGGGGTGCGCTGCTTGGTCACCAGGGCGGTGCTCATGCCTGCCGCTCCTTCCGGAAGGTGGCGATCAGGTAGGGAATGATGACCGCGAGGGAGATGACCAGCAGGACCACGGCGATCGCCGAGCCGTAGCCGATCCGGCTGGACTCACCGATGATGTTGTTGGTGATCAGGATCGACAGCAGCTCGGTGCCCTGGGCGCCCTTGTTGAAGACGAAGACCAGGTCGAAGGCGCGCAGCGCCTCGATGATGGTGACGACCAGGACGACGGTGTTGGTGGGGCGCAGGGTCGGGAAGATGACGTTCTTGAACGTCTGCCACTCGTTCGCGCCGTCCAGCGAGGACGCCTCCCGCAGCGAGGGGTCCACGCCCTTGAGCCCGGCCAGGTACAGGATCATCATGTAGCCGGTGTGCCGCCAGGACGCGGCGATGAGCACCGCCCACAGGTTCAGGTGCGGATCGCCGATCCAGTCGATGTAGTGGCCGGGCTTGTTGGCCCCGATCAGGCTGTTGATCAGCCCGGTGTCGGGGTTGTAGACCAGCTGCCACACGAATCCGGTGACCGCGAGGGAGACCACGACGGGCAGGAAGAACGCCGTCTGGTAGACCCGGGAGAAGCGGATGTTCTTGTCCAGCTGCACGGCCAGGAACAGGCCGAACGGCGTCGGGATCAGGATGAGCACGACGAACCAGATGACGTTGTGCTCGACGGCGGGCCAGAACTGCGGGTTGTCGCTGAACAGTTGCTTGAAGTTGTCCAGGCCGACCCACTTGATGGAGCCGAAGCCGATGCCGTCCCAGCTCGTGAAGGCCAGGGCGATCGACGCGAGTGCGGTGACCCAGACCAGGGCCACGTGCAGGATCGTGGGCACGCCGGCCATGAAGCCGAGCGTGATGCGGTCACGGCGGGTCAGCAGCCGCCGGTGCCCGCGCGGCACCCGCTTGCTGACCGGCGCGGGGCCCGAAGGCGGCACGGCGGCCGCCTCCGGGCTCTTCATGTTCGTGTCGGAGCTCATGGTGGTGGTGTTCATCCGCTTCAGAAGGGGGTCGGTCTCAGCCGGACGCGAAGATCGTCTTCTTCTGGCGTTCGATCGAGGACAGCAGACTGTCGATCCCCTTGGGGTCGCGGACGAACTTCTGCAGCGCCGGCTGCATGACCGTCGAGGTGAAGTCCGGCCGGCTGTCCCGGTCCATGAACTGCGTGAGGTGCTTCGCGCCGCTGATCATCTCGTACGCCTTCTTCTGAAGGGCGCTGTAGGCGGAGGTGTCGGCCTTCGAGGAAGCGGCGATGAGGCTCGGGTCGGCCTTCAGGTAGGTCTCCTCGGCCTGCGGCGTGCCCAGGAATTCGAGCAGCTTGACCGAACCGGCGTGGTTCTTGGGCTTCTTGCTGAGCATGACGCCGTCGGTCGGCGCCTCGACGGTGTCCTGCCCGTACGCCGGGTCGATCTCGGGGAAGGCGAAGAAGTCGAGGTCGTCCAGGTCCGCCTTGTTGGTGAACTGCTGGGCCACGAACATGCCGAGCATATACATGCCGGCCTTCTTCGCCACCAGCGTCTGGGCGGCGTCCTGCCAGGTACGGCCCACCGCGCCCTCCTGGTGGTAGGGGAGGGTCTCGGCCCACGTGTCGAAGACCTTGCGGACCTTCGCGTCGGTCCACGAAGCCTTGCCCGCCATCAGCTCGACGTGGAAGTCGTAGCCGTTGAGGCGGAAGTTGATCTGGTCGAAGGAGCCCATCGCCGGCCAGGCATCCTTGTCGCCGTATGCGATCGGGACGAGGCCGTCCTTCTTCATCTGCTTGCACAGGGCGATGTACGCGTCCCACGTGGTCGGGACCTCGTAGCCGTACTTCTGGAAGACGCTCTTGCGGTAGAAGACCGCCCACGGCGACGTGGTCAGCGGCACCAGGTAGTACTTGCCGTCCTGACCCTTGCTCAGGTCGTGCATCGCCGGAGGGAAGTTGCCGCCGATCGTCTTCCACACGTCGTCGATCGCAGTGGCAAGCCCCTTGGCCGCGAAGAACTGCATCCGGTAGCCGGCGAACCACTGGAACACGTCGTCCGGCGTGCCCTGGAGGTAGGAGTTGATCTGCTCCTGGAAGGTGTTGTGGTCCTTGGTGTTGATGGCCACATTGATGCCGGACTGCTTCGTGAAGGCCGCGTAGACGTCGCCGTACGCCTTCTTCGGGACCGCGTCGGACGCGTTGGAGCCGACGGTGACGGTCTTGGTGTCCGACGAGGCGGAACTGCCGGCGCAGGCACTCAGCAGAGGGAGGCCGGCGCCCAGGACCGCGGCTCCGCCGAGTCCGCGGAGCATGGTGCGGCGACTGGTTCCGGACATGGGCTGACCGGGGGAAGAACGGTGCATTTCGGCTCCTACAGGGCTGGCGGTACCCCGGTATGGCACGTCAGCCGGACGGGGGTATGACGGAGGGCGGGTCGTCGAGGGACCGTGTGAAGGTCGGTCGAGAGCCGGAATCCAACACGATCGAACAAACACGATCGTCGGACGCCAGGAAGCGTGAACGCTGTGTGGACTCGCTGTCAAGACTTTCCGTCCGACAATCCATGATGGGGCGGCTCCGGCCGCAAGCCCTATGCGCGGGCAGTCGGGCCGGACGGACGGGGCTGACACGGTCGGCCATCGATCCGCATCGGGCCCGCTAACTGGCGATTTACCTGCACGAATGCATCGCGGTCACACCTCCCTGGGCGGCTCGGACGTCTCGCTCCGCCGACCCGCAGGTCGCGATGCCCGTGGCGCCGGAAGTAAGTGACGTTGCGCGGACCCTTGACGTGCCCCGGCCGGATGCGTACACATTGACCGCGCGGTCAGACCGCGCGGTCATGTAATTTGACCTCGTTCGATGGAGAACACACGGCCATGGGAGACGCCATGACAACTGGGCTGGAGCGCGGTGCGGGGTCCTCCGCGCCGCGTAGTGAGGACGTGGCCAGGCTGGCCGGCGTCTCACGCAAGACGGTCTCCCGGGTCCTCAACAACGAGCCGTACGTCTCCGAGGAGTCCCGCCGACGTGTCCTGGCGGCCGCCGAGGAACTGGGCTACCGGCTGAACCACGCGGCCAGGGCACTGGCCTCCGGCCGTACCCGGTCCATCGGTGTGGTCGCGCTGGCAACCGCCGGGTACGGAACCGCCTCCCTGCTCGTGGGCATCGAACAGGCCGTACGGGACGCCGGCTACGCGCTGCGCGTGGTCAACACCCCGGACGGCGACCCGCGAAGCATCGCCGCCGCGCTGGAATCACTCCTGGAGCAGGGCGTGGACGGCATCGTCGTCTCCGTACCCGTCGTCGAGGGCGAAGTCCCGCTCGGCGTCGACGTGCCGGTCCTCTTCGTCGGAGCCCCGCCCGCCTTCAGCGCCACCCGGACACTCACCGTCGGCGTGGGCGCTCACGAGCTGGCCCGCGCGGCCACGGAACACCTGCTGGACCTGGGGCATGCGACCGTCCATCACCTCGCGGGGCCGCGGCGGTGGTACGCCACCAAGGACCGTATCGAGGGATGGCAGGCCGCGCTGGCGGACCGGGGCGCGCACGAACCCCCCGTTCTGAACGGTGACTGGTCGGCGGCCTCCGGGTATGCCGCGGGCCTCGGGCTGGCCTCGGACCGTTTAGTGACCGCGGTGTTCGCCGCGGGTGACGAGATGGCGATCGGCCTGATCCACGGCCTGCGGGAAAGCGGTCGCCGGGTGCCGGAAGACGTCAGCGTCGTCGGCTTCGACGGCAACCCCGTGTTCGCCTACGTCTCCCCACCGCTGACCACCGTCCGTCAGCCTTTCGAGGCCGCGTCGAGCGAAGGAATCCGGCTTCTCCTCCACGCCATCGAGAAGCCTGACACCGAACTCCCGCCTGCGAACGACCCACCCGTCGAACTCGTCGTCCGCGGCTCGACAGCGCCCCCGCCCTCCCTCTGACCCGCCCCACCCCCTCGTGTCACTGCCCCGGCACACACCCAGCCGCCGGGGCAGCCCACCTCCGCCCCTCCGCGCTTGCCACGCACGCGCCGCCCCGCCCCGCGCCCGCGTGCCGCGCCCGGCTGTTCCCGGGCCACGCGCCGAACAAACCCCGCCGCGTCACTCCGAGCCGTTCCGAGCCGGCGGACACCGAAACACACCTTCCCCTTCCCCTGGGAGCCGCAATGTCCCTTGCCCGCACAGGCGCCAGACCCGGCGCCGCTCCGCGTTCCCGCCCCGTCTCCTTCTTCACCCTGGCCTTCGTCCTGCTCGTCTCGGTGCTGACCATGGTCGTACCCGCCGGCCGGGCAGACGCCCTGGCGCGTCCCTCGCAGACGATGTACACCCCGCCGTCGGGTGCGCCCTCGCCCGGGGCGCTCTACCCGCGGGCGGTGCGGATGCAGCACAACGGCTCCGCCAACGGCACCATCCTCGCGACGTTCGAGCAGTACACCACCGGCACGCCGGTCCTCCCGATCTACCGCAGTACGGACAACGGCAACTCCTGGTCGAAGATCTCCGAGGTCGCCGACACGCAGAACGGCTGGGGCATGCGCTGGGAGCCCGAGCTGTTCGAACTGCCCGCGGCGGTGGGTGACTTCCCTGCCGGGACCATCCTGGCCGCCGGCGCCTCGGTTCCCTCCGACCGCTCGGCCATCAAGATCGACGTCTACGCCAGCACCGACCGCGGACAGACCTGGACCTTCGCCGGCAACATCGCCACCGGCGGCCAGGCGTACGACACGAACGGCAACACCCCCGTGTGGGAGCCGTTCTTCCTCTACGCCAACGGCAAGCTGATCGTCTACTACTCCGACCAGCGCGACCCCGCCCACGGCCAGAAGGTCGTGCACCAGGTCACCACCGACCTGCACACCTGGGGTCCGGTCGTGGACGACGTGGCGATGCCCACCTACAGCCAGCGCCCGGGCATGCCCACCGTCGCGAAGCTGCCCAACGGCAACTACGTCATGACGTACGAGTACGGCGGCTCGCCCTCGGGCAACTTCGCCGTCTACTACAAGATCTCCGCCGACCCGGAGGCCTTCAACTCCGTCACGGGCATTCCCCTGCAGGCGACGGACGGCACGATACCCACCAGCACGCCGTACATCACGTGGCTGCCCACCGGCGGTCCGAACGGCACGCTGGTCGTCAGCGCCTACAGCACCAGCGACCTGTTCCTGAACACCCAGAACGGCGCAGCGAACACCTGGACGCGCATCAGCTCCAACGTCGCCGGCGGCTACAGCCGCGGCATGGTGCCCCTGTCCGACGGCCACAGCCTGCTCGTGCTCAGCGGCGGCAGCGGCGGCCCCAACCTCTCCAACCCCGTCACCTACAGCACCATCGACCTGGGCGGCGGCATCTCGGACGGTGCCACCTACACCGTGTCGAACGCGGGAAGCAACCTCCAGCTGAGCATCGCGGGCGGCTCCGCCACCAACGGCACGAACGCCACCCAGCAGAACGCCGACAACGCCACCGACCAGCAGTGGCGCTTCGTGCAGCAGAGCTCCGGCTACTTCAAGATCCTCAACGTCGCCAGCGGCAAGGTCCTCGGCGTGGAGAACCAGTCCACCGCCGACGGAGCCAAGATCCTCCAGTGGGACGACAACGGCACCCTGGACCACGAGTGGGCCGTCGCCCCGAACCCGGCCGGCGGTTACAGCCTCACCAACCGCGTGACCGGCAAGTACCTGGAGATCCCGAACGCCTCCACCGCCACCGGTACTGCCGCCGGCCAGTGGAGCGCCACCAGCTGCGCCTGCCAGCGCTGGAACGTCACCCAGACCGCTCTGCCGGCGCTGGGCACCGGGCAGTACGTCCTCGTCAACAGGAACAGCGGGAAGTACCTGGACATCCCGCAGGGCTCGACAGCCACCAACACGGCAGTCCAGCAGTGGCAGAACTCGGCCTGCTTCTGCCAGCTGTACACCTTCCAGTCCGCCGGCGGCGGAGCCTGGACCATCAAGAACGCCAACAGCAACCTGAACCTGGACATCCGTAGCGGCTCCACCGCTGCCGGAGCCGCCGTCGTCCAGAACACGCCGTCCGCAGCGAACTCGCAGAAATGGACTCTCACCGACGCGGGCAACGGCTACTACAAACTCAAGAACGTCGGCAGCGGTTTCAACGCCGCCGTCGCCCAGTCCTCCACCGCCAACGGCGCGGCAGTCGTGCAGTGGAACGACCTGACCATCGACGACCAGCTCTGGAAGATCGTCCGCATCAACTGAACGGTGGGGCGAAGGCCTCCTGTCACCTCGGGCTCGCGATGCGCAACCGAGTGGCAGGGGGCTTCCCACGCGGGCCGTCGCGCAGGAGCAGGCCCTGACCGCCGACGGCGCCACCCGGCTGGGTGGATCGCATGGAGACGGCTGATCTCATGACGCGCGGGGAGAGTCACAGCCGTACGCGCGCTGCCGGGAGGATTTGCGCATCCTCGGCCACAGCCCGGGACGTACCGCCGCCTCGATTGCCCTGACCTGCGGACCGGCGGTAGCGCAGATCTAATGGCATGGGGTGCTCGCATGTGCCCCGGATCACACGGGTCCAGAAATATCTGACGAGTCAGGTATTGTTTGATCAGGTGAACCGCTCGCAATCGGCGGGCGCCCCTCTCTGCCGAGGTCCTCGATGAAGCTCGTCTACATCTTCGACGCCTACTGCGGCTGGTCGCACGGATTCACCGCGACCCTGCGCGAAATCATCACGCGCCACCCCGACCTGCCGGTGGAGGTCGTCTCCGGCGGCCTGTTCACCGGCGACCGCCGGGTCCCGATCCGTGAGTTCGGCTACGTCCAGGGGGCCAACGCCCAGATCACGGAGCTGACCGCTGCCGAGTTCGGCGAGGCCTACGAGCGGCTCATCGCCGACGGCTCGTTCGTCATGGACTCCGAGGCCGCCGCCCGTGGCGTCGCAGCCGTGCGTCAGGTGGCTCCCGACCGCGCGGCGGAGCTGGCCACGGCCTTGCAGCACGCCTTCTACGTCGACGGCCTGAGCCTGTCCGACCCGGCCACCTACCGGACGGTCGCCCAGGCGGCCGGGCTCGACCCGGATGCCGTCGTCGCCGCCTTCGAAGCGCCCGAGGCGCAGAGCGCGGCCCGCGCCGACTTCCGCCGCACCGCCGAACTGGGTGTCACCGGCTTCCCCACCCTGCTCGCCCTCGACGGCGAGCGCGCCGTCCCCCTGGCCCGCGGACACGCCACCGCCGACGAGGTGGACCGGCGTCTCGCAAGCCTCAACTGACCCCGCAATCCTCCACCCCCCAAGGAGCTACGAGCATGAGCGCCCTCGACTTCAAGGTCCTCGACCTCGACTTCCCCGCCGGCAGCAAGAACAAGACGGCCACCCTCGTCACCGGCGAGCAGGAGGCCCTGCTGGTGGACGCCGCCTTCACCCGCGCCGACGGCCACCGCCTGGCCGCCGAGATCCTCGACTCGGGCAAGAAGCTCACCACCGTCTTCGTCTCCCACGCCGACCCCGACTTCTACTTCGGCGCCGAGGTGATCGCCGACGCCTTCCCCGACGCCGTCTTCGTCGCCACGCCGATCGTCATCGAGCACATCCAGCACTCCTACGAGGGCAAGCTCAAGGCATGGGCGGCGCTGGGCCCGAACCTGCCCACCCGCCTGGTCGATCTCCAGCCGCTCACCGGCGACCTCACCCTGGAAGGCCACCGCTTCGAGCTCAAGGGCGGCTCCTCGGGTCTGCCCGACCGTCACTACCTGTGGCAGGCGGAGTCCCGCGCCCTGCTCGGCGGGGTCCTGCTCTTCCAGCAGGAGCACGTCTGGGTCGCCGACACCGCCACTCCGGAGTCCCGCGCCGCCTGGATCGACCTGCTCGACGAGATGGCCGCCCTCGACCCGCAGCTCGTCGTGCCCGGCCACCGCCTGCCCGGCACCCCCGCCGACGCCTCCGCCATCACCGCCACCCGCGACTACCTGCTCGCCTTCGAGGAGGAACTCGCCAAGGCGGCCGACGGTGCCGCGCTCACGGAGGCGCTCGTGGCCCGCTACCCGGACAACGGCATGCTGATCGCCGCCCAGATCGGTGCGAAGGTCGCCAAGGGCGAAATGAAGTGGGGCTGACCATGAGCGAGTTCGCCACCTCCACCGCCCCCGCCGACGTCGTACGGCGCCAGTACCTGGCTTCCGCCGCGGGAGACCTGGCGGCCCTGCGCGCCACCCTCGCCCCGGACGTGGAGTGGACCGAGATGGCCGGCTTCCCGCTGGCCGGCACCTACCGCACCCCCGACGGCGTCACGTCGAACGTGATGGAACAGCTCGGCAAGGACTGGGACGGCTGGACCGCCCACGACGACACCTACGTCGTCGACGGCGAGAACGTCGTCGTCCTCGCCCGCTACACCGCGGCCAACAAGGCCACCGGCAAGCGGATCAACGTGCGGGTCGCACACCACTTCGTCGTACGCGGCGGACTCATCGTGCGTTTCGAGCAGTTCGTCGACACGGCCCTCGTCCGCGACGCCATGACCGGCTGACGCGTTCCCGTTCCATACGCAGGGCAGGAGAACAGCGTGTCCGCCGACGACAACAAGGCGCTCGTGATCGCCTTCTATGAGCAGGCCTTCAACGACTACCAGCCGGAACAGGCCGCCGAAGCCCACCTCGGTGAGACCTACATCCAGCACAACCCCGAGGCGCAGGACAGTCCGCAGGCGTTCGTCGGCTACGTCCACTGGCTGCGCGGGCAGTTTCCCGACCTGCGCCTGGACATCAAGCGCGCGGTCGCCGAAGGGGACCTGGTGGTCACCCACAGCAACCTGCACCTCAAGCCCGGCGACCGCGGCATGGCCGTCGCCGACTTCTGGCGCGTCGTCGACGGGAAGATCGTCGAGCACTGGGACGTGGTCCAGGAGGTCCCGGAGAAGAGTGCCAACGACAACACCATGTTCTGAGGTCCGCGGTGGCATCCGCGCCGGGATCGGGTGCGGATGCCCCGTGGATCTCCGGCCCGCCGCGGGAACGGCCCACTGCGCGGCGGAACTTCCCGCGCCGTGGAGTTGACCGGCAGCAACCCGGAGCTGCGGTGGCGGACCCGCGACCTGGGCCCCCGCTGATGCCGGTCAGGCGACGGACTCGTCACCCCCTCCGGTACTCACCGCACCTGTCCCGGTCCGCCGATGCCCCCCAGCGCCCTTCTTCCTCTCAGTCAGAAAGGTCCCCCCCACATGACCGACCTTCCCAGTCGCCGCCACCTGCTCGCCACCGGAGCGGGCGCCGCCCTCGGCCTCGGCGCGTTTGCCGCCACCGCCCGTCCGCCGCAGCGTCCCCCGGCCCCGGTTCAACGGCAGGAGCCGAGGAGACGAGGACGCTCGACGAGCTCTACCAGGCGGCTCTCGCCGAGGGCGGCAAGCTCGTCATCTACGCAGGCGGTGACGTCTCCTCGCAGGCGGACGGCCTCCGAAGCGGCTTCAGGAGTCGCTTCCCGGACATCGACCTGACGGTCGTCGTCGACTACAGCAAGTTCCACGACGTCCGCGTGGACAACCAGTTCGCCACCGACACCCTCGTGCCCGACGTCGTACAGCTGCAGACCGTGCAGGACTTCGTGCGCTGGAAGCAGCAGGGCCGTCTGCTGGCCTACAAGCCGGCCGGCTACTCGAAGGTGTACGCCCCCTTCAAGGACCCGCACGGCGCCTGGGTCGCCGTCCAGGTGAGTGCCTTCAGCTACATGTACGGTCCTGCGGCGGTCGGTTCGGACGCACCGCGCAGCCCACTGGACCTCGCCGACGCGAAGTGGAAGGGGCAAATAGCCTCTTCCTACCCGCACGACGACGACGCGGTCCTCTACCTCTACACGCTGTACGTGGAGAAGTACGGCTGGGAGTGGCTGGCCCGAGTGGCCGCCCAGGACGTGCAGTTCGCCCGCGGCAGCTACACCCCGAGAGACGCCGTCACGAGCGGGCAGAAGGCGATCGGCGTCGGTGGCTCCGGTGCGGCCCTCGCGACCGGGCCCGTCAAGTGGGTGCTCCCCGACGAGGCGACGCCGTTCATGTCCTGGGGGCAGCGGGCCGCGATCCTGAAGCAGGCCAAGCACCCGACCGCTGCGAAGCTCTACCTCAGCTGGCGGCTGTCCGTCGAACAGCAGCAGGCCGCCACCAACGGCTGGTCGGTCCGCACCGACGTCACCCCGCCGGCGGGCCTGAAGCCCATCTGGCAGTACCCGAACGGCAACCTCGACGGCTTCCCCCGCTTCATGGCCGACCGCGCCGCCGTCGAGCGCTGGAAGCAGACCTTCGCCCTGTACTTCGGCGAGGTCAAGGGCGAACCTTCGCCGGGTTGGCTCGGGTTGCACCCGGGAGCCTGATCGGCATTTCGGCAGTATCTGGACCCTCGGCCGTCCTCCCAGCAGGGGGACGGCCTTGCCGTCGGAGAGGACTTGCGCCGCACTGACACCTCCTTGCCGACGCGGGCGTCTGTTGTCGGCAGACGTGCGTTGTGGCGGAACGCGTCTGACGGTCGAGAGACCGGGCGCCCGGCACACGGGACAACTGCTGGGCCTTCGAAACAGCCCCGAGCATGCCCGCTGATCATGCCGGCGCAGCGGCGAACTCCAAGATCCCCGACAGAGCCGAGCTAGGACGGGGTGAACAGGGCCTGGAGGGTTCGGGTGGCTGTTTCGCGTAGCCAGACGTGGGCGGGGTCGTTGTCGTGGCGTTGGTGCCAGAGCAGGTGAAGGGGTACGTCGGGCAGGTCGAGCGGCAGCGGCAGGGTGGTCAGGCCGAGCTGGTGGCGGGCGGAACGGGTGGCCGCGTCGGGGAGGGTGACCACGAGGTCGGTCTCGCGGGCGAGTTGCAGTGCGGTGGCCGTGGTGGGGGCGGAGGCGACGACGCGGCGCTCATGGCCGAGTGCGGTCAGCGCGTCGTCGATCCGGTCGTGGAGGCTTCCGCGCCGGGAGACGATGACGTGATCGGCCGCCGCGTACCTCTCGGCGGTCACGGGCTGTTCGGTGAGGGCGTGGCCCGGGCGGACCGCGAGGACGAGCCGGTCGCGGCCGACGAGGCGGTGACGGATGTCGGGCAGGGACGGCGGGCCGGCACTGGAGGCGAGGTCGACCTCGCCGCGCCGCAACTCAGGGGTGTCGTCGCCGGGCTCGGCGGTCAGCCGTACCTGCACCCCGGGGGCCTGACGGTGCGCCGCGGCGATCAGGGCAGTTCCGCAGGTGGAGGCGAGGGCGTCGTGCCAGCGGACGGTGAACACCCGCTCCAGAGTCGCCAGGTCGAGTTCCGCCTGAGCGGACAGCAGGTGATGGGCCTGCTGTACCAGGGCGTGGACCTGGGTGCGCATGGCCAGGGCGCGGGTGGTGGGCGTCATGTGGCGTCCGGTGCGGACCAGGATCTGGTCACCGGTCGCCATGCGGATACGGCTCAGGGAGCGGCTCATCGCCGGGGAGGTGACGTGGAGGCGGGCCGCGGCACCTTGGACACTTCCTTCCTCCAGGAGTGCGTCCAGGGCGGTGAGCAGGTTCAGATCCAGTTGCATGGCAGTCACTTTACGAGTGATAACCATGCACTTGTTGTTAACTGCCGTAGCTCCTACCTTCGAGATGCGGGGCGGAGAACAGCTTCCGGAAACACCCCCGCGTCCACCGAATCCAAGGAGTGCGCCATGAGCAGCACAGCCATGCCTTTCGACCTTGACACCACGCTCCTGTCCGCTGTGACCGCTGTGGTGGAGGACGCCGGAGTCACCCTGCGGGAGCGCTACACGACCCATGCCCGGGGCGTGAGCCTGGAGGAGGTCGTCGGCGAGATCCACGCTAACGACGACGCGGTCCTCGCCGTGATGCGCGAGCCGCTGCTCCGGGCGAGGCCGGGGTCGCAGTGGGCGGAGGACGAGCTGGCCGGCGGAGCGCTCCCGGCGGGCGAGTGGTGGGTCGTCGACCCGGCCGAGGGCAACATCAACCACGTCCACGGCATGCCGGACTGGGGCGTCACCGCCACCCTGGTGCGCGACAACCAGCCGGTCCTCACGGTCGTCCACCTCCCGCTGACCGGCGACACCTACACCGCCACCGCGGGCGGCGGCGCCCACCTCAACGGCCGGACCCTGACCGTGTCGGCGAAGAACGACCTGGGCGCCGCACTGATCGGCACCGGCCAGGCCCGGCCCGGCGAGAGCACCGACACCTTCCGCCGCATCGGCGCATCGGTCACCGCCATGCTCACCGCCGGTCTCGTCGTGCGCGTGTCCGTCCCGGCGACGCTGCAGCTCATCCACGTCGCCGCCGGACGCATGGACGCCTTCTGGCAGTTCTCCGACGTCCGCTCCGGCCTCGTCGCCGGCGCCCTGCTGGTCACCGAGGCCGGAGGCACCGTCACCGACCTGGACGGCAAGCCCTGGAACGCGGCCAGCCGCGACTTCCTGGCCGCAGCCCCCCACATCCACACCGCCGCGCTCGACGTCCTCGCCTCGATCTGACCCCCCTGGCCCTCAGAGCCACCCTGACCCTTTCACCTCAGACCTTCAGGAAGACCCCATGACCAGCATCGGAATCCTGGGCGCCGGCCGCGTCGGCACCAACCTCGCCCGCACCCTCAGCGCGGCGGGACATGACGTCACCGTCGGACGCCGTAAGAACGGCGACGGCAGGGACACGCCGCCCGCTGACGGCACCACGTTCCGCTACGCCGATCACTCCACCACCGCTCGCAGCGCGGACATCGTCATCAACGCCACACCCGGCGACACCACCCTGGAACGGCTCACCTCCCTGCGGGCCGAAATCGCCGGCAAGATCCTCATCGACGTCTCCAACGCCACCCGCGACGCCGACGACGGTCTGCCCGGTGAGCTGTGCCACCCGGGCAGCAGCCTGGCCGAACAGCTCCAGAACGCCCTGCCCGACACCCACGTCGTCAAGACCCTCAACACCATGCTGTTCACGGTCATGACCGCCCCCGGGGAACTGACCATCCCGCCCACCGCCTACCTCTCCGGAAACGACGAGCAGGCCAAGAAGACCGTCACCGCCCTCCTGGGCGACCTGGGCTGGCAGACCGACTGGATCGAAGACCTCGGCGACATCACCACCGCCCGCGCGACAGAAGCCATGATCCTCGTCGTCCCCCACGTCCTGCGCCGCCACGGCTTCACCCCCTTCGCGGTCTCCCTCGCCCGCTGACCCGCCCCGCCGGAAGAGACGTGCCCGAGCCGCGTCCGGGCCCGACAGCACCGGGCGGGCAACGGCTCAGCGGCACCGGGCGCGCCACGCAGCACAGCACCGCCGCGCCCCCGATCACCAACAGCGGAAGGAGCCACAGCGGTGACAGCGACCGTGCCGCCACACGACCTACGGGACTGGGTGTCGCGCCTTCGACAAGCCGCCGGTGGAGCAGCCTCAGCAGTCGAACACCAACCAGCAAATGTCGTTCCGCAACCGCTGGTCGTCCAGAACGAGCTCGCGAATCGCCTGCGGGAGCTGGTCGCGCTGCCACTGGCACTCGCGTCGCCCTGCGGCCTCGCTCTCACCTGCCGGCGCGGCAGCGCGTACGGCCTTGATCGCATAGGCAGCCGCACCGAGCTCGTGCGCGGCGACATGTGCGACGACTGCGGCCTGACCGGCGGCATACGCGGCATACCGCGCCGCGCCACGCAGGTCTCGAGCCGCGCCCATGGCATGGCCGCCCGCCGCGCGGGCCTGCATCATCCTGACCTCGCCACGCACCCAGGCGCGGGCATGCTCGATCGCCTGGCGCGGTCGTGGGTCCTCAGGCTGAGCCGACTCGAAGAGGTCAAGGACGTGCTCCGCGCAGTCCGCCGCCCAAAGGGCGAGGAGATGGTGATCCGAATCAGTGAGGATCCCGCCGCGGCGGATCGTCACGAAGCGAGGATCCCTGACCTTCGGGAGGATCATCGGCCGGCACTCCTTCCTCCTGGCATCCGCCCGCCCGCATAAGTACGCGCACCCACGACCATGCACGCCCCGAAGCGAAGGGTGCAAACCCGGCGGTCGATCCAAGCTCGGCTACCAGTCTCCCGGCCGGACGGGACGAGTCATCAGTCGCCGGCCACTCGCTCACGGACGCGGTCACGAGCGGATTGGTGCGGTGGCCGGCCGAGCGCCGCTGCGGCGCTAAGCGGTGGCGCCCTGCACCGTGTGCGCACGGCCGGCGGGGGAGTGGGTTGCATCGTGGACGACACATCGCGCCGTGGGCCTGATGAGCATCGCGCCGCGTGTGGGCCCCGGTTGTGTGCCGGTGGTCTCAGTCCACTCCGGGCGGAACGCGGGTGGCCTGGCGGTAGTACATGCGCCAGCCTGCGGTTTGGTCCGTCTTGCGCGAGCTCGAACTGTGCCTGGTCCTGCGTTCGCGGAGCGTGGTCTCGAAGGTCAGATGCACCAGGCCCGGCGCGAGCAGCACCCCGAGATCTCCGACGGCTCATAGCGGGGGCCTTCCGCCGAACTGCCCGCGTGGTCAGGCAGTTCGGCGAGCATGGCCTCATACGTCCATCGCCGCCCCGACCCGCCGACCTCCACGAAGACGTATCCTCTCCGGGCTCACAGGTCCCGCCGCAACCGATTTCATCTGCCACCGGACGGTGCCGTCCTCTGATTGGTGATCAGGTTGGCCTTCGACATGGCCCGTTCACTCGGGCTTGGGAACTCAGTCGCCGACCACTTCGTCCGGACGTGCGGGCGACGGCCTCGTCGACACCCGTTCTTGCGCCCTTCACGCTGCATGAATCGGTGAGCGGCTGTGCGGGCGGGGCAAGGCCCGTTCAACGTGCTGATCGGGCCTACCGCGTACGGCGAGACCTGTCCCAGAGCTCAACTGAGCCCATCGATGGCGTAGAGGGTGCCCAGCGTGGTGGCGAGGGTGCCCAGCAGTAGCTGGAGAAGGGTCTCCGGCAGACGGGGTTGGAGGCGGGCGCCGAGGTATCCGCCCATGAGCCCGCCGAAGCCGCAGGCCAGGCCGAGGAACCAGTCGGGTGCGATGCTGCCGGTCCTGGCCAGGGACAGCAGTGCGTAGGTGGAGGCCCCGACGACCGAGGTGGCGAAGGTGGCGGCGAGCGCGGCGGGGGCGACCTTGGCGACGGGGATGCCGCGGCCGACCAGGATGGGACCGAGGATGGAGCCGCCGCCGATGCCGTAGATCCCGCCCACGACCCCGACGACGAGCGCGAGGCCGGTGATTGTCCGGGGCGCGGGTTCGGGGCGCGGGCGATCCGGGTGTGTGGGGCGAAGTGTCCGGGTGATCAGCCAGATGCCGAGCGGCAGCATCAAGGCGGCGATCAGGAGCCGGAAGACGTGTGGGCCGGGAAGGGCGAAGACGCGGATGACCGCGCCGAGAATCACGCCGGGGAGCGTGCCCGCCACCAGTCGGCGGACCAGGGGCCCTCGCAGGGCTCCGTCGCGCCGGTAGCGCAGCAGGGCGCCGGGCCCTGCGACGACGTTGTACAGGAGGTTCGTGGGTGTGACGGCCGGGCTGGGAACGGCGAACACGCTCAGTTGCACCGGCAGCAGGAATACGGCTCCGGATACCCCGACCGGGGCGGTCACCACGGCGATCAGCAGCCCGACCACGAGGCCGGCAGCTCCCAGTCCCCACTCCACCCGATTCCCCCTGTGCCCAGATCAACGAGGCGGATCTCAACTGGTGCCCCGAAGGGAGCGTAGAGCGCCTCGCCGGAGTGACGGTGATGAGATTGGCATTGGTCGCGGTCAGGCGGCGGGGCAGCACGACGAAGCCGGGTGCGTTCGGTGATCGGTGGACGATCTTGATCGTGAGATCGAGCCGGGTCTTGGCCCAGGGCAGGAGGGTTGCCCAACCGAGTAGCGGATCGCGTCCGGCGCGCGCAACTTTGAGCTGCCAAGAGGCCCTGCAGCGACAACTGCTCAGCCGCGTTCCTGCACAAGCTTCACGCGGTGACCCTCAGGATCACGCAGCCAGGAAAATCGAAGACGTCCGTCCGGTGACTCGGTCGGACTCTTCAGTGGCTCGCCTCCTGCATCGAGCGCCGTCTGATGCACGCCGTCGACGTCGTCGCACCACAACACGACTTCAGTGTTCTCCCCGGGCGCCGTGGCGATGCCGAAAAGCTCGCCGCCCACACGAGCGGAGCTGAACCCGATCCGGACGCCTGCCGCCTCCACCTCGACCTGGTGAGGCTCGCCCTCGGACGGGAAGCGGAACCTCTCCGGCATGCCAAGGCTGCGGAAGAACGCTGCACAGCGCTCCACGTCGTCGCACCACAGGTTCACCTGAACAGCTCCGAACACCGCCATGCGCACAACGCTACCCACCCAGGCGCCGTTCGATCGGCAAGGCCAACCACTCGGTACGACAACAGGCATTCAGCCAGCCAGTTCGGCGTTCGGCCCCCAGCCCGTCCCTCACCCCACGTCCCGCCGGACGAGCGCGAGCGCGATCGGCTCGCCGCTGCGCTGCGCGTACGTCATCCGTTCGCGTACCTCACGCAGGGTCCGGGGGCGGTATCCAGGGCCGCCGCAGCAGCTCTTGTGGAACCCCACGCCGGCGTTCAGCAGCACCGTCAGTGTCCGCCACGCCGCGGCATCCCGCCGTCGGGGCGGGGCGAACGCCGAACCTGAGTGGATCAGCGGCTGAGCACAACGGGGACAGGCCCGCTGTCGCGTTCTGTCGTAGGGCTGCTTGTAGGAGGCCCGGCAAGAGAGACAGACGTACGAGGTCTTCGCATGAGCCATGGGCTCAACGGTAGAGGTCGCCCTGGGGCCCGACCAGCGAATTGAACAGACCGAGAGGCCAGCAAGGAGTGTTGGCGCGCTGCCGGATCCCAACTGGCCAACTGAGGTGCTCAGTCACAGCGATGAGGCGAAGCCCCGTGTCGCCGTGGCGATCGGGTTGCGCAGCTCTCCTGTGCTCAACCGGCACGTCGTCGGCCTTGACTCCGACCACGCCGCACGGCAGGTTCACGTGCCCTGGTGCAGCGCCCCGAGGGCGCTGTCGCCCTCTTCGGAGACGAGCTCGAGACCGCCGAACCGGCCGACGCCACCCGGTTCGGCCTTGCCGCGTTACATCCGCGCCTTCGCCCGCCTCGCCTATCGGGTCCGCACTCCCGGGGCCAGCCGGAGCCGGAATCGCCGTGTCCTGGTCACCGCGCGGTCTCGGCCGCGCTCCGGTCGGGGAGAAGGGCGAGGAGTTGTTCGGTGTGGCCGGGCAGTTCTGTCTGGGCCAGGCCGGTGACGATGTCGCGCAGCGGCATGGGCTGATCGACCAGGAGGGTGTCGTGGGACAGGAGCCGTGTGGGAGCAAGGGTGCTGAACTCGGCGTCGCTGAGCGCCGTGGCTGCGGTGAGTGCGCACAGGGCGGCTGCCTGGTTGCTGATGCGGTCGCGGAGCCCGGCGTTGCCGCCGGCGTGCGCGATGGTTTGCTCGATGGTCCAGGCGTCGAGGGCGATCCGGTTGTCGTACGTCGTCTGGGTCCCCGCTGCGACACCTGCGACGGCGGCGATGGTGGCTGCGCTGATGAGAGAGACGTGGGCGAGGATCTGGTCGGCGTTCCACTCGCCGTCCGGCGGGTGGAGGCAGGGGCCGTCGGCGTTGGCCACGGTGGCGGCGGCGTCGAGCAGGGCGCGGTAGGCGTCCTGGAGTGGGGCGGTGTCCAGCATGTCGTGCACCTCTTTGTGCGGACGTACGGGAAGGAAGGGGAGGAGGGGCGCGGCTCACGTGTGGGCGGCGCGGGACATTTCCCAGGGCGCCTGTGGCAGGACCTCGCCGGTCTCCAGCATCGACTTGAGGTTCGCCAGCACAGCCGGCCAGCCGGCCGAGATGCCGCCCAGCATCTCCTGGTTGGGGAGGTTCTCGTGGGTCACGGTGAGGCGGACGATGTCCTGGTGGGGTTCGACGAGGAAGGTGACGACCGACGCCTCTCTCGGCGATTGGGCATCGGGGGCGTCATCGAAGGTGATGACCAGCCGGGTCGGGGGCTCGGCCTCCAGGACACGGCCCACCACGTCGATCTTGTCCGACCCGTCGGCCCGCCGGTGTTCCCAGGCCGAGCCCGGCTGCCAGTCGGAGACGTTGGCGTGTCCCCAGTAGCGTGCCGTCAGGTCGGCGTCGGTCAGGGCGTGCCACACCTGCTGCGCACTGGCGCGGATGTAGGTGACGTATACATAGTCCGGCACCGGTGTGGGTGCGTTGGTCATGGCGTACTCCTCTGCCTGGTGCTTGATGGCGCTGATCGCTTGCAGGCGGGGCTTGTCGAAGCCGGAGATCCAGCGCTCCTCGATCTCGTGGATCGGGGCCGGGTTGAGGTAGTGCAGCCGCTCCCGGCCGCGCCGTACCACGGTGACGAGGTTGGCCCGCATGAGGATGTCCAGGTGCTGCGTCACCGACTGGCGCGCCATGTCGAGGCGCTCGCACAGTTCGCGCAGGGTCTGGCCGTTGTGCTCGCGCAACCGATCGAGCAGGAGCCGCCGGGTGGGATCGGCCAGCGCCTTGAACGCCGAGTCCATGGCTGTTGCTTCGAGGCTCACGCTCTATTATGCAGGTATTCACCTGCCTATTGTCAAGATGGGGCTGGTCGAGCGAGCCGGGCGCCGCGCCGAAGCCGGTAACGGCGTCGTACGGGTCCTGCCCCTCGGCGTGGCGGCGCCGACCGGTCGGGTGGCCGGGCCCGATGGGGTGCGTGTGCACGGTAGGGCTGGGGCGCGCCTCGTTGTGGACACGGCGTCGACGGTGTCATCGGCGAACGGGACGAACTCGGGGGCGGCTGCGGAAGGGAGAAAAGGGCGCGGTCGCATCGGTCTCGCTCGGCCGGGACGAAACGGCCGTCGTGCTGACGCGCGGTTCCGGCCCGGACGTGCGTGCACGGGATGTGCCGGCCGTCGGCGACGCGAACCGTAGGGGGTGCCGGACGGGGGTCCAGCAGTCACTTCGGTGTCGGCCTGTGCCACAGGCCGACACCGAAGTGATCTCCCCATTCATCGGGTCTATCGCCAGCGGCAGGCGCACGAGCCTCCTGAGGCCACGACGGTAGTCTGGTCCAACTCATTGACTCCTCCGATGTATTGAGGTTGCCTGCTTCCCGCGCTCCTCACCTCCGCACTCGCACTTCACCGGAAAGGAACACGCCATGAACAGGAGATCCGCCTTACGGGCCGGTGCCGGTCTGCTGGCCGGCGGCGCCGCGCTCACGCTGCCGTCCGCCGCCCCTGCCGCAGCGGCGTCCGCCGTCTCCCCGACCGACGGCTGGACCAAAACCTCATTCACCTACAGCTGGCAGAAGCCCTGGAACCTCGACCTCAGCGACCGGCACAGCTACAGCGGTGGCGTGGACCGCATGTGGGTGTACGCCACCGATCAGCCGTTCCAGGAGGGCAGCTCCACAGACCCGCGTACCGAGATGCGCTGGAAGGTCGACTACACCACGGGCGACCGCATGTGGGACGCCGACGTCTACCTCCCGTCCGGAACCGACGGGGCGTCCTTCGTTCAGATCCTGCGCAGCGTTCACCCCTCGGGCACTCCCGCCACCGACATCATGCTCAACATCTACGAGACCAGCGGCGGCACCGTACGCCGCTACGACGGCACAGTGCTCAAGACGGGCGCGTACGACACCTGGTTCAACGTGAAGATCGCCCACGAGGCGAGGACCGGGACCGGCACCGTCAGGGTCTACTTCGACGACTCCCTCGTCCTGACCGTCGACGACCGGGGCCCCGCCACCCGCTACTTCAAGAACGGCGTCTACAACCACGGTTCCGGCCGCGCCGAGGCCCGCTTCCGCAACATCCAGTACTGGACACGGTGACCCCTCACGCGCCGCCGACCAGGGGTCCGTGGCGAAAGCGGATCAGGAGTCGTGGTCGGCTGGAGCGGTTGTCCGGTCTGGCCAGCCCCGCGACAGGGGAAGACTGTCGGTTCGGAGCGCGTCGCGCTGTTCGGTCACCCACTGCTCGACCTGAGCTACGGATGCCGCGACAGTCTGGTCCGAAGTGTCGAGCAAGTGGGTGCACCATCGCCGATCGTCGGCGGGCCAGCTGGTCCAGCGGTGCCAGGCCATGCGGGGCCAGCTGCCGTCGATGATGGCGTCGGGGCGGTATCGGGGATCCTGAGCGTGCTTGCGGTGCCAGGCGGCCCAGCCGAGGAAGGCGTCGACCGCCGCGGCGTCCCATCGGTCCGCGTCGCGCTTGGTGAGCCTGCGGCGCCGGGCCTCGTCGGACACGTCGATCAGACAGATCGCGATGCCATCCAGCAACGGGGCGGAGGGGCTGGCCAGGATCTCTCCCAGCGGGGACTGCCCGGTCAGCAGGAGGTCGACTCCGCGGGCCTGGTACTCCAGCGCGCGACGCAGCCACACCTCGGTCATGCGGTTGCGCCACTGGCGATCGGCGCCTTCCGGTACGCCGACCTCGTCGAAGTCGTGCACGGCGAGCCGCCCCAGACGCTCGCCCACGGAGTAGGCGAGCGTTGTCTTGCCCGAACAGCTGGAGCCGGCCAGTTTGAGCAGCATCTCAGCCCCCGCTCCGGTTGGCCACAACCACTCGTTGATGGCAGCGCCCAGTACGGTCCCCTTGTAACGGAAAGTCAGTTTGTCGTATCTCGCTGGCACCGCGGTGCCCCTTCAGTGGTCTTCGGGGTTGTGCAGCTGGTGCCACGTCTGCGCAGGTAGGCGCGGTTCGCGCGGAAGCCGCATGGCTTGTCGGACCACTCTGTCCGGCCGGGACTGCCCCAGAGCGATCAAGAAACCAGTGCGATGGCCGATGCGATGGCCGATCCTGAGAACCCGGAGCGGCCGCAGCAAGGTGGCACAGGGGCGGCGGGCACACAACCAGCGCAGACACCGGAGTGCCGGCAGGCCCAGGCCTCGTGCTCAACCGCCTTGACCCCCCTACAGTTGTTCCCCCCTGCTGGGTGGTTCCGGAGGATGCATCCCGCCACCGTCCTTGATGTCCCTTTCACAGGTGCGTCCGTAGTAGGACTGGTCGTTGGGGATCAACAAGATTCCGGCAACCTGCTCAGGGTGCTCGACGGCGAGCCAGTCGTCGCCCGTGCGGGGATCGTCGGCCGGCCCGAACGCCTGGGACGAGTAAACCGTCTGACACCCCAACGCCACACGCTCCTCGTCGACCGCGCAGGCGTCCACTGCGGGGCCGGAATATTCGTCGGCGCCGTCGAAGCGGAAGCGGAAGTGAACCCGGTCTCCTTCGGAGGGCACCTGCGGGTGGGGCTCAAGCCGCCAGTCGACGACCGCGGCGGTGACGCCGAGAGGCTGCCCATGCGTGTTCACGACCTGCACCCTGACACCGGCCTTGCCGCGCTCTGCTGTCGTGTCGGTGCAGCCCCAGGAGGAGCAGCCGGACAGGGCGAGAATCACCAGGGCCAGCGGGGCAACGGCGAATACCCGTGCGAGTAACACTGAGGTGACCTCCGGTCGGAGTGGGCGGGGCAGTGTATCCCGGGTCCTGGCAGCTGCGGGTGAGGGCGACGAGCGCCTGCGGCGGCGAAGCCGAAGCGCAGAAAAGCCCTGTGAACTGCGCGGGTACCGTTGTCAGTGGCGGCGTGCAGGATGACGGGCATGACGACACCCGCTGCAGAGATCATGGACAGTGCCGCCTACGCGCAGGCGGTCGAGGACGCGGTGAAGGCGTCGGCGGCCTACTACGGGGGCGGCACGTCGGCGCTGGACGACGATGCCTACGACCGGCTGGTGCGCGGCATCGCCGCGTGGGAGACGGACCATCCCGATCAGGTGCTGCCCGACTCGCCGACCGGGAAAGTCGCCGGCGGGGCGGTGGTGGGCGATGTGGCGCACACGGTGGCGATGCTGAGCCTGGACAACGTGTTCTCACCCGAAGAGTTCACGGCCTGGACGGCCTCGCTGGCCAGACGGGTCGGCCGCGAGGCTCAACGTTTCAGCGTCGAGCCGAAGCTCGACGGCCTCGCGATCGCGGCCCGATACCGCCAGGGCCGGCTGACCCGGCTGATCACCCGCGGCGACGGGATCGCCGGGGAGGACGTCTCGCACGCGATCGGCACCCTCGAGGGCCTGCCCCACACGCTGGCGGAGCCGGTCACCGTGGAGGTGCGCGGCGAAGTCCTCATGACGAGGGCCCAGTTCGAGCACGCCAACGAGGTGCGCACCGCGCACGGCGGGCAGCCGTTCGCCAATCCGCGCGGTGCTTCCGCGGGCAGCCTGCGGGCCAAGGACCGTGCCTACACGGTGCCGATGACGTTCTTCGGCTACGGCTTGCTGCCGCTGGCCGACACCGACACCGTGCTCGCCGCACGGCTGGGCGAGCTCGCCCACAGCGACCTCATGGCTCTGAGCACGCAGCTGGGAGTGAACACCACCGCTACCACCGCGGTCCCCGCAATCGTCGCCGCCACCGTTGAGGAGGTCCTGGAGCGCGTGCGGGAGATCGCCGCGCTGCGCGCCGAGCTGCCGTTCGGTATCGACGGCATCGTCGTCAAGGCCGATCCGGCCGCCGACCAGCGGGCCGCAGGATCCGGTTCGCGCGCTCCGCACTGGGCGATCGCCTACAAGCTGCCCGCCGTGGAGAAGATCACCCGCCTGATCGACGTGGAGTGGAACGTGGGGCGCACCGGGATCATCGCCCCGCGCGGCGTCCTGGAGCCGGTGGAGATCGAGGGTGCCACCATCACCTACGCCACTCTGCACAACCCGGCCGACATCACCCGCCGAGACCTGCGCCTGGGCGACCAGGTCATGGTTCACCGCGCCGGTGATGTCATCCCGCGCATCGAGGCACCGGTCGCCCACCTGCGCACCGGCGATGAGCAACCGATCGTGTTCCCGGAGGTGTGCCCGCGGTGCGGCTCCGCCATCGACACCAGCCAGGAACGCTGGCGGTGCGAGCAGGGCCGCAACTGCCACCTGGTCGCTTCCCTGTCCTACGCGGCCGGCCGCGACCAGCTCGACATCGAAGGCCTGGGCGCCACCCGCATCGTGCAGCTCGTCGAGGCCGGCCTGGTGGCCGATCTCGCCGACCTGTTCACCCTCACCCGCGACCAACTCCTTGCACTGGAACGGATGGGCGCGACCAGCACGGACAACCTCCTCACCGCGATCGCCGCGGCCAAGGACCAGCCGCTGTCGCGGGTCCTGTGTGCGCTCGGGGTCCGTGGCACCGGCCGCTCCATGTCCCGCCGCATCGCCCGCCACTTCGCCACGATGGACAACATCCGATCAGCCGACGCAGACGCAATGCAGCAGGTCGAGGGCATCGGCACCGAAAAAGCACCCTCGATCGTCGCCGAACTCGCCGAACTCGCCCCGCTCATCGACAAACTCGCCGCGGCAGGGGTGAACATGACCGAACCCGGCGCAACCGCACCGCCCGCGGCCCGCGACACTGACGCCGCTGCCGGCGGCACGGATGCGGCGGTCGGGCCGCTGGCCGGAATGACGGTTGTGGTCACCGGCGCGATGACCGGGGCGCTGGAGAATCTCAGCCGCAACCAGATGAACGAACTCATCGAACGCGCCGGTGGCCGCTCCTCCTCCAGTGTCTCCCGAAAGACCACCCTGGTCGTGGCCGGGGAAGGCGCCGGATCCAAGCGCGCCAAGGCCGAAGCCCTCGGCATCCGCCTGGCCGACCCGGACGAATTCGCCGCCCTGGTCGCCGACTTCACCAGCTGAACCTACGACCGCTGTGCCCCAGCTCACCGCGGCCAGGGCAACGAGCGGGAACACCGCACAACAGTTGTCCGTTCGTCTGTATGTGGCTGGCGGAGGGGACAGTGTCCCCGGGCCTCACCCTCCGCCCATGGGGACGATCGTCCGGCTGAAGCCCCATGGAGCAACCCGCCGAGAGGCGACCGCCCTCCGCACGCCACGGCCCCGGCTGGCTCCCCCGTCCAGCCGGGGCCTTCTCATACCAGCGACCGGCACAGATCGGCCCAGACAGCTGGGCCGCCAAACCCGGCCACCCGGATACCACATCGGTGACCGACATCTCAGCCGGCGACGAGGCGTCCTGTGGTGAGTTCACCTAGCGCAAGGCCGCGCCGACGTGGTCCGAAATGCGGCAGGTCCGCGATGTCCGGTTGGGTCAACTCCACCTCGATGAGCCGCTTCCCCACGTTCGCCAAGCAGCTCCGGCTGGTCGATCAGGCGCGTAGTTGGTCAGGTCGCCGGGCTTCGACAGTGCGACGCCTCGAAGCCGACGATCAAGTGCGACATCCGTTAGCGGGATAGTGACTGGCACCGCAGATGCGGCCCGGGTCCGGTCACAGGACCGGCCCCGGGCCGTGCCACGCCGGAGAACGGAGACACGCAGTGAGTTTCCGGCGGGATCACATGGATTGCCGACGAGGACATTTCCTGGCACGACTACTGCATCAAGTCCGCCCGCGGCCTGACGGGCGAACAGCTCGCGGCCCGCCTCGCCGCCGCAGCCGGCCCCGCTCCGGTCCAAGTCACCACCGGACCACAGGCCGAAGAACTCATCGACAGGCTCGACGCCGAGCGCCGAGACACCGACAGCATGGCCGTCCGCTACGGCGACCACGCCGGCCTGGGCTTCGCCGTAGCCTACGGTCACCGGCCCTCTGTCCTCGGGCCCGCGTGCCACGACGGGACATCCCGAGCCGGGTTCACGTCTTCGGCGCGTCACTGCCCACTGCGCTCGTCAGAGGGCGGCAGTCCCGATGAGAGACACGGCCACGGACCCGTTCGCTCCGTGTCCGGGTTCGGTAACCGGTGCGGGTGGCCTACAACGCTGGTCGGGTGACGACGGTCAAACCCTTCGAAGTCGACAAGCTGTTGGGGCAGTCGACGAAACGGGGGATTCACATGAACATCATTCAGCGTGCCGCAGCGGTCGGAGCAGTCACGGCCGCCGTGGTCGGCGCCATGGGGGCCGTCGCACCGCAGGCAGGGGCGGCGGCGCCGCCGGCGAAGTACAACGGTGTCTGCGGGACGGGGTACACGGTGGTCGACTCGGCGCCGGTCGGTACGGCGGGCACGGTCTACCTGACGTACAACCCCTCCACCGGACGGGACTGCGTGGTCACCGTGCGCGCCCGTCCCGGCACCGCCGTGGCCATGCTGGCGATGGTCACGGACGCCCAGGACCCCGATCCCGAGTTCGATGACGGTTTCTACACGACCTACGCCGGTCCGGTGTACATCGGTCACCCCGGGCACTGTGTGAGCTACGGGGGACGGATCTCCGACCAGAGCGGCGGAGCGAACAACGTGCACTGCACACCACTGTCCGACTGAGCGGTCCCACTTGGTCTTCTGCGCAGGACAGCCGAGGTGGTCCAGCGAGATCCGCAGGTGCGCTGCGTTCTTCTGCGGACCCGGACCGGTCCGTTGTGCCCGCACTTGAGGCCGGGCCGGTCGGTCCGTTCTCGTCACTGATCTCGAACTGGTGGTAGTGCACCCGGCTGCTGGACTTGCTGCGTGCGGCCTTGTCGCTCACCCCCGCGTGTGTGTCCGCTTCAGCACGGGTGGTGCAGCCAGCGCTGCAGGGTGGTGTTGATGCTGGCGGGCAGGGCGCTGAGCTGGTCGATGGCGTCGCGGTCTTCGGGCCGGGGCGGGATGCCGGCGACGGTCAGTGTGGCGTGCAGGGCCAGGCGGCGCTGGTCGCGGGGGGTGATGAGGATGTTGAGGCGTTCGGCGGGGTTGGGCGGCGGCAGCAGGTCGTCCATGTCCTGCCCCGCGGAGGCCGCGGCAGCCGCAGGCCAGATGGTCTGTGCCGGGTCGGCGGCGTAGGGGTCGACGAAGGTCTGCGGCGTGTGGGGTTCAAAGGTGATGGTCACGGCGGGCTCCTTCGGTAGCGGGTGGATGTGCAGTGGGAGAGGCCCGCGCGGGCTTGTGCGGTTGCGGCTGCGGGGCGATGTCACGCCGACGGCGTCATCGGCGGCTCATCGTCTTTTCGACCAACACCGCGGCAGGCTGGCTGCGCGTGATCAGCGGCTCGTTCGTGCTCCTCTTCTCCCCGCGCTGCTCTCACCGGCCGGTCGGGGGCTACGACCTCACTGCAGGTCAGCCGATGCCGGTGACCTGCAGCAGCGCCGTTGTTCAGTTGTTTTTGATGGCGCTGCGGGCGGCGGAGAGAGGGGGGATAGTGCCGTCGCCGACGAATGCACCCGCCCGGACGGAACGCCGCATGACCCGAGAGACGGCGAGGACCAGGCCACGCTGCTGCGCCCGCTGGCTTGCATGGGCTGATGACCCGGGTCCAGGCGGTGCGTTGAGCTGACCGCATAGGCTCCCGTTCCCGCTCCCGGCCGTCCGCCGTCGCCGTGTCCGCTGTCCCGAGGTCTCCTCTGCGGCCGATCCGTACGGACCGAAAGTCCGGCATCGTTCCCGAGCAGGAGACCGCGGTTGCCGCGATGGACCAGACCGGAGCACATCCAACAGACTCACCCCGCCTGGGCGGCCGGTTGCACTAGGCCGTGTTGCGAAAGTGGATCAAGGCCGTGGATGATCACGTCTCGTGCGGCGTGGAGATCTGACGAACGGCCAGTGGGCCCGGCTGGAGCCGTTGTTGCCGACGGGCAAGAAGCCAGGCCGTCCCCAGACGTGGACGCGGCGGCAGCTGATCGACGGCATACGGTGGCGGACCAGGGCCAGTGCGCCGTGGCGCGACGTGCCGGAGCGGTACGGGCCGTGGGACCGGGCCTACGACCTGTTCCGGCGCTGGCAGCGGGACGGCACCTGGAAGCAGATCTTTGTACAGCTGCAGGCCGAGGCCGACGCGAAGGGCCTGATCACCTGGGACGTCAGCGTGGACTCCACGATCGCGCGGGCCCACCAGCATGCTGCCGGGGCCCGTAAAAAGGGGCCGCGCAGAAGGAGCCTCCTGGTGGCGTCGAGACCGAGCCCGACGACCATGGCCTGGGGCGCTCGCGCGGCGGGCTGACCACGAAGCTGCATTTGGCGGTTGAGCAGGGACAGAAGCCGTTGTCGCTGCTGGTCACGGCGGGCCAGCGGCACGACAGCCCGCAGTTCCAGCCGGTTCTGGAGGCCATCCGGGTGCCTCGCCTCGGCCTGGGCCAGCCGCGCACCCGGCCGGACAAGGTCCGCGCTGACAAGGCGTACGGGTCACGCGTGAACCGCGCCTACCTGCGCCGGCGTGGCATCCGCTGCACGATTCCGGAGAAGGCCGACCAGGTCCGCAACCGTAAGAAGCGCGGCTCGCGCGGCGGTCGGCCGCCGAAGTTCGACAAGGCCGACTACAAAGAGCGCCACGCGGTGGAGTGCGGCATCAATCGCCTCAAGCGTCACCGGGCTGTGGCTACGAGATACGACAAGCTCGCCGTCCGATACGAGGCAACCGTGCTGGTCGCAACCATTAACGAGTGGCTGTGACCCCTCACACGGCACGCTCCATGCACACCAGTTGATCCCGTTCCTCCCACGATTGGGCGACGGTGAAACCGAGCCGCTCGTACAGGGCGATGGCACCTGCCCGCCACTTCCATACCGACAGCCGTACCGTGCTGACGCCGCTCTCCGCGGAATGCGCAAGCGCGGCGCCGACCAGGCCGGACGCGATGCCCCGACTCCGGAATGCCGGGTCTGTCCAGAGCCTCTTGATCTCTGACCGGCCGCCGACGGGGGCGGTCACCACCAGGCAGCCCACGGCTGTGTCGCCGCTCAGAGCCATCAGCACGACATCGTCGGCGAACGCGGCCCGCGGGTCCAAGATTTCTGCCCGGTAGCGGTCCGGCAACCCGTCCACATCGACAACGGCCTCGCCCTTCTCTGCCTCCGTCCGCAGATGGTAGGCCGCCAGCAACTCGGCCAACCGATCCACGGAAGGGCCCTGACCTGGCCAGTGGACGATGACAACCTCGCGTTGATCAGTCATTGCGCCAGCATCACACGACCCGTACCAGACACCGAACGAGCCCCTTGATCCACTTTCGCAACACGGCCTAGAGCAGAAGCGACGGAGGAGGTGACGGCGGATCTTGCCGAACATTCCTCCGACCCTGCTGGAGCTGTCCGCGTATCGGCCATTCCACAAGGCTCTGATCTGGTGTGATGAAGCTCGCCTGTGCGGTCAGCACGCCTCGTGCAATACCCGGATGCCGTCCTCGACCGGGACGGCGGCATCGGTCTGCTGCTCATGTTCCACGCGGGCGGTGTGCAGGAGGCGCCACCACGACGTCACGGTCGGTCGGCGGCGAAGGAGCGCCCGCCGCTCGCGTTCGGTCATGCCGCCCCAGATGCCGTGCTCGATGCGCTGGTCCAGGGCGTAGGCCAGGCATTCGGTGCGCACGGGGCAGCCGGTACACACGGCCTTCGCCCGGTTTTGCGCCGCTCCCTCGACGAACAGTTCTTCCGGGTCGACGCTCTTGCACAGCCCTCGGTCGCCCCAGTCCGTATCCGTTATCACCTCGGCACCGTCCCCTCCCCGATTCCGCCGGCAGCTACGCCCGGCCATGCGGCAGGCATGTGAGAGTACGCGAGTCCGGTGCTGCGTGTTCAGCAGCGCAAGAGCGCCCAACTCTCACGAGTGACGCGGACTTGCCACAGATTGGGCCCGGGGCGACAACGGCGATCGAAGCGGGGATGTCGTCGACGAACCTCTCGCTCGCTTTCCGGGCATCGCGAGGCGCGGCGACTTCGGGCTTTCTGGGGGCGTGCTCAACGAGCCCCGAAGCATCGACTGGCCTTGCTGCGGCCGCACTTGGCCCGGAACGCCTTGTACGGTGAGCCAACCGACGCGGGGTGGAGCAGCTCAGTAGCTCGCTGGGCTTGTAACCCAGAGGTCGCAGGTTCAAATCCTGTCCCCGCTACCGGAGTTCGGCCTCCTCGCAGTGAGCGGCAGAGGCCGACGCCTTTCTCGGGCGCGTCGGGCCCACCGCCGAAATCACCCTTCGATGTCACCCGCCTCTGGGATTCGGGACAGAGTCGCCGTCCCGCCGCGTTCGGCAGCATGTCGGCGTTGGCTCGCGTGCCCCCGTTCTCCTGCCGGGGTGGGTAGTTGCGCCACTGCCGGCACGACGCAGAGCTTTTCTCCCAGGCTGTGCCGGTGGGCGAGACGGCTGAGCAGTGAGGATGCCGTCTCGCCCGGGAACGGGGCGGTGCGGAAGATCCCTGCGGGGCGAAGCACGCTGTCTGGACGCAAGCTGGCCATGGGCCTCAGTCCTCTGTGACGCTGCCAGGCATCTGGTAAGTCTCAGGCCCTCGGTGCTGTGAGGAGCGTGCAGCGAGCAGATCGGCGGCACGCGTTCGGGCGCGCGGGCTGCGTCCAGACCGTCAGCGGTTGGCCGGGGGCGGCCTGGTCGGAGGGCTGGGTCCAGCTGCTGCTGGTAGCGCCGCTGCTCGTTGCGACGGTCTTCACCCGCTGGGAGAACGGCCTCAGGGCCTCCTGCTCCTGGTCCGGGCCGTAGTCCTTCTACGGGCCGCTCCGAGAGTGAAGGGGTTGGCCTCTTTGTCGATGGCGTCGGCTGTGCGTAGCAGCAGGAAGTAGCTGCGTTCGCGGTACTTGTAGCAGCCGATGCAGGCGGCGACCAGCGTGCCGATGAAGCCGATGGCGATGAGCGTGATGTTTCTGCCAGACACCTCACGTTGCTATGCCGTCAACGGCTCGGGTCTCGCACTCGAACAACGGTGAGCTCGGGGACAGCTTTGCCACATGACCGAATCGGCCTCTGGCACTGCCGTGGCCTGACCACGGCGGCGGTCAGGCCACGGCTGCCCCATCCACGGCTGGTCAAAGAGCCCGGACCCTTGCTGTACGGGTCGCAGCGAGAGGCTCAGTGCTGCACGGCGTAAAGTCCCTACGTGACACACACCTTCGAAGAACTCCTGGACAAGCAACGCGCCGCCGACGAGGCGCACGCCACCGTGCAGGCCCTGCGTGGCCAAGGCGACCCGCCCGCTTACGAGACCGCGTGGCAGGCATGGCGCGACCTCGCCCGCGACGTACAGGCCGCGGTCACCGAGCACGCGAAAGAGCAGGGCGCGATGCGGGCCGGAGTGGAACTCGATGTGAAGAGGGCGGTCCGTTACACCGAGTAGCAGGATGCAGTGGTCGACGCTGGGGCGTTGCGCCAGTGCTGTGACCGCATAGGTTGGCCGGGGTGGGTGGTGGCGGTTGGATGTGGGGTGATGGCCGATCCCGTGCAGCGCCTGTCTCCCTCGCGGGTGACGATGAGCATGGAGCCCCACTCCACGAGCGCATGCGGCACGTCGAGTGCGGCAGGACAGAGGACCAACGAAGCTTCCAGGGCTGCTTGGTTGAGACGTCAGACATCTCCATCAACAGCCCGGAGGCCTCACCTGTTACGCGTCCTCAGCCGTCACTCGATCGGTGCCCAGACTGAAGAAGCGCAGTGACGAGGTCGAGCAACGGATTGGTGTCATCCATCGGTCAACTGCTGGATGGTCTTGAGCGCCTGACCCGTTCCGTTCTCGGTCCCCAGATATTGCGCCGCCTTTGCTGCGGCTCGACTGTGTGCCTGCTTCTTCACTACTTGGTGAAGTGAGCCGGCAAGCCGTTCGGCGGTGAGGGATCGGAACGGGATCGGGTCGGCGGCGGCGCCGATGGCGGCAAGTCGCCCCGCCCAGAACGGCTGGTCCGCGGTCACCGGTACGGTGACCGCGGGCACTCCAGCGCGCAACGCGGCGGCCGAGGTGCCGGCCCCGCCATGGTGGACCACCGCAGCCAGCCGTGGAAACAGCAAGGCGTGCGGTACGTCCCCGATGGTGAGCACGTCGTCCCCGTCGGCGGCGAGCGCGGCACTGCCGGCTTGGAGGATGCCGCGCAGCCCGGTGCGGCGCAGGGCTCGCACAGCGATCTCGCCCAGCCGTTCCCCGTCGCCGGACGCCATGCTCCCGAAGCCGATGAGGACGGGCCGGGGTCCGGCACGCAGGAAGTCCTCCAGATCGGCAGGCAGCCGTGCGGCGGCATCGTGATGGGGCCACCAGTTGCCCACGACCTCCAGGCCGGAGCGCCAGTCGGAGGGACGGGGCACCAGGGCTGTGCTGAAGCCGTGCAAGACGGGCCAGTTCGCCTGTTCCTGTCGTCGGCGCATCTCGGAAGGTGAGGCCGGGGGCAACTGGAGGCGGTGGCGCAGTTTTGCGACGGCCTGTTCGTAGACGCGGTCGGCCATCCGCAGTGCGAAGCGTCCGGTTGCTCGGTTGGCGAGACGGCCCAGTGAGCGCGAGCCGGTGACGACGGGCGGGAAGTCGCCGGTCGGTGCGGTGGGTTGGAGGTACACGCCGAGGCTCGGTGTGCCCGTGGCCTCGGCGAGGTGCCAGCCGAGCGGAGCCGTGGTGGTCGACAGCAGCAGCAAGTCGGTGCCGTCGTCCATCACGTCGGCGAAGCCCTGACCCAGTTCGGTGATGAACGCGGCAGCGGTTCGCATGAGTTCACGTTTGCCTGTGACGCCGCCACGCGCCCGTGTGTCGGCGGGGAGACTGCGAAATTCCAGCCCCGCGTCGCGTACGAGGGGTGCGAAGGTGTCCGTGGTGGCGAGGGCGACGTCGTATCCGGCCCGGCACAGTTCGGCGCCCAGCCCCGTGTAGGGCGCGACATCACCGCGCGATCCGGCCGCGGCGATCAGGATCCTCATTGGTCCTCCTCGGAATCGGTACGGCCACCTGCGTGGCGGGCCGCGTTGGCATGAACCGCCTTGCGCGTATAGGCGGCCAGGCCCGGGCGTTGCTGCGACGGTGGTATGACCAGAGCGAACGCGCGCGGGTCGGCGACGAAGTCGTCCGCGATGCGCCTGTGCATGTCGGGCGGGCAGGAGGTGAACCATCGTGAGATGTGCAAGCGGTGCTCCTGGGCGAGGTCCATGGCCCGCTCGCCGTTGCTCAACTCCCCCTCGTCGAAGGCCGCGAGCAACTCCGCGCGCCAGGCGGCAGCCTCGCCCATGAGCCGGCGCCAATCCTCTTTGGTGTGAGCAGCCGCGCGCGCCATCGCCTCGCGCTGTCCCTCCGAGTGCGCCCACTTCAGTTCTGCCTCGGTGGCATAGCTCAGGTCGAAGGTGATCTCACCGAAGACCTCGAAGCGTTCCTGAGGAGTCAGAGACACCCCGGTCTTCTGGACCTCTATCGCCCGTTCCGCCACCTCGGCCAGCCGCTGCAGCCTTGCGATCTCCTCACTCAACTGCCGCTGCCGGGCCAGGAGCCGCTCCAAAGGGTTCACCTGCGGATCCTTGAAGATCGCGGCGATCTCGTCGAGAGGGAACCCGAGCTCACGGTAGAAGAGGATCTGCTGGAGACGGACAAGGTCAGCCTCACTGTAGAGCCGGTATCCGGCGTGGCTGCGGTCACTGGGCGAGAGCAGCCCCGCCTTGTCGTAGTGATGCAGTGTCCGCACTGTCACCCCGGCGAAGGCCGAGACCTGCCCCACGGAGTAGCTCATCCACCTGCCCTTTCGTCGGTACACAGCCTCAAGCCTGACGTAAGGGGAGGGTCAACTCGCGCTCGCCGGCCCTCGGATGTGAAGAGGGAGAACACTCACCGGTCCGCGAGCTACGGCCCATTGAGCTTCAAGGATCGCCACCGCACTGCGGCCTCACCCACCCGGCAGGCCGTGAACTGGGCGTTGGCCCGAGCCCGCGCCCGGTCGGGGGCGGCGTTGCCCGCCTCAAGTCGTGGCGGATCTTCCGTCACACTCATTGCAGCCCAAACCGCATGACGTCAACGGCCAAAGCCGTGCTCACCCTGGAACGGCACCACTGAAGAACGTCAGGGAATCTGCTGGTACAGCGCCGTGATCGGGTTGGCGCTCAGGGTGTACTTCCAGGCCTGGGGACGTCACTCACCCGCACGGCCCGGACGGCCACGCCTGTGACACGGACAGCAGGCTCGTCTGAGAGGCCGCGCCGTGCGCCCTGGTGCTTGTGAACCGCAGTCACGCTTCCAGTGCCCCTCTCCCGGGCGGTTTGGCACGCGCAGCAGGTCGACACCTGCCGCAGGCAAGTGACACTCGGATGGATGCGGGGGATGACCTGGCCCATCGGGGCGGGTGCCGTCCGCATGCCTTCCGTCGACCAGGGGAGAAGCATGGCGAACGAACTGAAGTTCGGCGATCAGATCCACCTGCAGAATGGCTACAACGGCTGGGCGGGCGGTTACCTGGACACCAACGGCCACAGCAGCGACGGAGGGGCGAAGTACGCGGTGTCGACAGCGGATTCGCCCACGCGGGCAGAGGGCACCGGAACCTGGCAGATCCTCTCCGCCACTGGCAAAGCCGTCGGTGCCAACGTGGTCAGCGGTGACCTGGTCCACCTGCGCAGCCTCTACGGCGGTGACGGCGGCTACCTCGACACCAACGGGCACGCGACCGCCGACCAGAAGAACAGCGGCGCCAAGTACAACGTCCTGACATCCAAGGACCAGGACCGTGCCCCCGGTACCGGCCGCTGGCGCCTGTTCGCCCAGGCGTCCAGCCCCGGTGACCAGCATGTCCGGCCCGGCGACGTGATCCACCTGTGGAACACCTACGGCGACAACGGCGGCTTCCTGGAGACGAACGGAGGCGGACCCGGCGGCGGCCTGTACGACGTGTGCACGAGCGCCTACTACAACCGGGCCCAGAACGTCGGCGACTGGAAACTCCACCGCGCGTAAGCCGGCGCCGCCGTCGTTCATCCAGCACCCGTCAAGGTTCATGCCGCACCCGCCCTGGACCTCACGGAGCAGGGCGGGTTTGCGGCTTCGGCAGAGGAGGCACGGCCGTGCGGTGAGAAAACGGCTCCCCCACAAGCGGGCGGAGGGCAGGGTGTTCACTCGGCCCGCGCCGAAATGCGTCAAGCCCCAGGTGGCTTCCGCTGCATGACCCATCTGGCCGGGGTCTGGTGGGGTGAGCCGGCTGGGCGGGTGTGTGCGGCGCAGTGTGTCGTGCAGGGGAGCGGGTGGGTCGGGGTGTGCGTCGTGCGATGGCTGTCGCTCCCTGGCACTTTGCCGCTTGCCCGCGCCCCGCGTGATGCCTACGCCAACGATCAGGGCGCCGTGGCGTCGCTGGTCGCGGTGACGGCCCGTACGAACCGTCAAGAGTCCGTCCAGGACCGGGCCGAGTGGATGCCGCCGGTACCAGATGCGCAGTGCCGGTACGTGGGGGAGTGGGTGGCCACCAAGCTGCGCCGGCGACTGACCGCGACGCTGCCGAACTCGAGGCACTGAAGCTGTTCGCCGATGGTCGTTTGTCCTGTTCATTCGTTTCGTTGAAAGGTGTGTGTCATGGGCCGAGGGTTGATCGTCGTGGATGTGCAGAACGACTTCTGCGAGGGAGGCAGTGTCCCGGTCAGGGGCGGCGCGCGGATCGCGACCGCTGTCGCCGATCTGGTGGCACGCAGCGCCGGGTCCGACTATCAGTACGTCGTGGCCACCCGGGACCACCACATCGATCCGGGGCGCCACTTCTCCGAAAATCCCGACTTCAAGGACAGCTTTCCCGTCCACTGCGTGGCCGGAGGCGAGGGCGGCGAGTTCCACCCGAACTTCGCCCCCACGGTCTCGGGCGGCAAGGTGGACGCCGTCTTCTTCAAGGGAGCCCACAGTGCTTCCAAGAGCGGTTTCGAGGGCGCCGACGAACATGGCACACCCCTGGCGGACTGGCTGCGCTCGCGGGAGGTGGAAGAGGTCGACGTGGTGGGCATCGCCACCGACCACTGCGTGCGCGCGACCGCGTTGGATGCCGTCAAGGCCGGATTCCGCGCCCGCGTGCTCCTGGACTACTCCGTCGGCGTCGCCCCGGAGACCACAGCGACGACTCTGGAGGACTTCCGCCGGGCCGGCGTGACCGTCTCCGGTGAGGCGCCCATGTCGCAGTAGCGGCCGGAGGGCCCTGTCCCCAAAGCGCACAGGCAGGACGTGAGAGCGGGCTCCCGGGATTCGTTGAAGGGTCGCGGGAGCCCGCCTGGTGAGCTGATGTATCGGACTCATCCGGCTGCTCTCCGACGTACGGGCGCCGTCGGATCAGTGACACCGGCGGCGCCGACCTGGGTCGGTGGCCACCAACCTACCCACGCCGCCGAGCACCAGCCTGCACCCGGCCCGCCTTCACCATCGCGGCACTGCGGGAGGGGGCCGTGCACCATTTACAGATAGTCTTCGCGCAGATAATCTATGGACAGATCATCTGGTGGAGGAGACCACTCATGTGGGAGTACGAGCACAGCATCGAGACCAGCGCCACCCCCGAGGCGATCTGGCGGCTCTGGGCCGACGTTGAGGACTGGGGCACCTGGAACGCCGAGATCGAGAAGATCGAGATGGATGGCCCGTTCGCGGCGGGCACGCAGATCACGATGACGCCGCCCGGGGACGACCCGGTACTGCTGCGCATCTCCGAGGCGGTCGAGGACGAACTCTTCGTCGACGAGGCCCGCTTCAACGGCCTCCTGCTGCGCACCACACACCGGATCGACCGGATCGACCAGAACCGGATCCGCGTGGTGTACCGGATGGAGATCACCGGCACCGGCGCAGACGAGGCCGGCCCGCAGATCGGCCCGGGCATCACCGCCGACTGGCCCGAGACCATGGCCTCGCTGGCCGCACTGGCTCTGGGCTGATGCCCCTCAGCCCCGGCGACAATCCCGGATTCCTGCTGTGGCACGCCACATTGCGCTGGCAGCGCGACATCGCCACAGCCCTGGCCCCGCTCGATCTCACCCACGTCCAGTTCGTACTGCTCGCCTGCACCTGGTGGCTCAACACCCAGGGCGAGCATCCCAACCAGCTGGCCCTCGCCCGCCAAGCCGGCACCGACGTCAAGATGACCTCCCAGGTCCTGGGCGTCCTGGAGCGCAAAGGACTCATCGAGCGTGAAGTCGACCCGGCCGACACCCGCGCCAAACGACTGCGCGTCACCGACACCGGCGCCGAGCTGGCCCCACGCGCGGTTGCCGCCGTTGAGCGCGCCGACGCACGGTTCTTCCAACCGGTGCCCCTCGACGACGCGGTAGCCCTGCTCGGCCGCCTGGCCCATCCCGAAACCTGAAACACCCTCACCGACAACCGCAGGCCACCGAATCCGAACCCACCGGTCGGTGGCCTCAGCAACAGGCCGGCCCACCGACCCAAAAGGAACAGCCAGGCGGGCCACTGAAGGGACTACTGCCGTGTGAGGTGCCGCTTCTGCAACTCCGCCGACACAACCTGATGGTCTCCCCGACCGCGACCTCGGCCATGGGGTCCGAGCACCCGGACCACAAGTTCGGCCAGGGCTGGTGAACCCTGAGAGCGGACAGCGCAAGATCGCACCAGGAAGTGGTCGGCGATCAGGCCGATTCGGGGCCGGGGTCCGGTGTTTGGAGGCGCAGGTTCCACTGCTTCACCGGGCCCCGGCTATGAGGCCCGGTTCCCGGGAAGGTGGTCGTTACACCGTTTGCGCGGTGGGATGTCCCGATCCGGGACATGCCTGTGGCTCCGGATGCATCCGGAGCCACAGGCATGTTGCTGCGCGGGGGGTTACCAGCGATACCAGCGTCCCTTGCGGCCGCCTGTGTCCGCGGAGCGCATGACGAAGCCGAGCAGCCAGACGACCAGGACGATGACGGCGATCCACCACAGTGCCTTCAGCGCGAAGCCCGCGCCGAAGAGGATCAGTGCCAGCAGAAGAACGAGAAGCAGGGGAACCATAGTTATCAACCTCCGTCGCTCCTCGTGCCCGGCCAATGCGAGAACACACGGTCGATTTCCCTGGTTTCTCCACTGCTCGTGCGGGCACTTGACTCAGTTTCTCCACGGCGTTCACCTCACCGCCGAGGACCGAGTTGAACGCAGCCGGCGCGGACGCAGCCAGGGGCCAGGGTACGGCCGGCGGTGCCGAGACGGCCGCGAACGCCGAGCAGCGTGTGACTGAGCTTCTCGATGCCGCGGGCGCGAGCCCGGTTGAGGTACACGCCCTCATCACGGCCATCCAGACCGGCGCCCAGGAAGGCGCTCATGGCGAAGTCATGGAGCTGGACACGCACGCCGGCTTCGCGCTGACCCGAGGCAGGCTCCCCACCTTCTCCACCCGCACCTGGACGGGGGCGCCACGCGCAGGCGACGGGTTCGCCTACGCCTACGTCGTGCAGCATCGGCGTTGACCCGGACAGGCACGCACCGTCCAAGGAAGGCAGGCCCCCGATGGCCACTCCTCCTCTGGGGCACCCGCCCGCAGGTCGTGTGCCATAAGAGTCGACCTCTCGCAGCGAAGGTTGAGCATCCTCACGGAAGCGTCATCCATGTCGAGGGCGGCAGCCACTACCAGCTCGCACGCAGCATCATGATCTTCAGCCGCGATCTCACCGGACACTCCGCCGACGTCATCGGGGACACCACGGACCTCCACGTGCCCTGCGCGACTGCGTGGCCGCCGACCACGAGGGGAAGGCCTGCATGGCGCACGCAGGCAGCCCGACGTTTGGTCGCGCGCAGTGAACGCAGGACGCGGGATTGCGGAGTCGAGCACCGGTCAGCCCACACCGAAGGACGAGTCCCGATGGCCGGCTACCAGCGCCGCGACACCACCACCCGCCGGCTCCTCACCCGCGACCTGGCCGACGAAGCCGAGACCGCTCTGGACCGTCTCGACGACGAACTGGAGGGTGACCTTGCGGCCAACGGTGAAGGCGCCGGCCGCATCCGCCTGCGCCTGGACGTCGAAAAAGTCCTCGGCATCGACGACCCCGTCGGCCCACTGCCCTCTCTGTAGCCGACGCAGCATGCTCACCCTCCGCGAGACGCCAACAGGGAAGCCAGCGCCTCGCCCCCACACCCCTCGCACACGTGACACGGCGACGACTTCGCCGGCCTGGCCGCTGCTGACTTTGCACAGCCCCGGTCCGCGACTGAGCCGCTCGCAGCCGCCTTGGCATCACCAGCACCGCGAAGTCCAGCCGCCCTACGGCCACTTGGTGGGGGTTCATCGGACGTCGACGTAGTCGGTGACCCGGGCGCTTCTGAGGTAGTGGTCTCCGGTCTCGCGGTTGAGGGCGATAGCCCAGGTGCCGTCCTTTTCGGCGGTCACCATGCCGATGAGGTGGCCATGTTTGTCACTGTCCAGTTCGCAGACGTAGTGGTAAGTGGTGGAGCCGCGGGGTTTGAAGTAGAGAGTGGGGGAGGCGCCGCTGAGCGGCTTCCAGGTGGTGCCCTTCTTGTACTGGAGGGTGCCGCCGAAACTGATCGGTTGTGACTTGCGGACCGGGTCGGGATGGGCTCGGAAGCCGGTGATGCGGGTGGCGTAGCGGTAGAGATGGACGGGCTTGGTGGTGCTGGTGCCCAGGTCGGGGTTGCCGTTGAAGCGGGCGCGCCAGTAGGCGTCGGTGTTCCGCGTGGTGAGGGAACGCGCGAAGGTCTCGTCGAAGAGCGGTTTGTTGTAGCGGACGGGGACGGGGATGGTGGTGGTGTCCCGCCAGCCGCTCTTTCCGTCCTTGGAGTACTGCAGGGTGACAGTGGGTTTGGCGGGCCACTTCGCGCGCGGATCTTCGTAGTAGACGTACCCGGAGACATGCAGGGACGCGTCGTCGTTGAGGGAGGAGCTCACGCCGAGGTGGGTGGTGTATGCGACATGCAGGCTGAAGGGCTGGGTGGCGACCTGCTGGAATGGCATGTAGGCGGTGCCGACGACCAGTTCGGCGCTCGGCGCGGGGTTCTCCGAGGTGACGTGCAGCGTGTAGGCGCCCTGGCTGTCGGTGGTGGTCTCGCCGGCCACGACGTTCCCGTGGGCGTCGAGGCCCTGGAGGGTGACGTCCGTGTGCGGCAGCGGCTGCCAGCCGGAGGCGGTCTGGATCTCGGCGTGGCCGGTGATGGTTCCGGTGGCGCCCTGCTTCAGATTCAGGGCGTGGGTGCTGGCCGAGAAGCGGACCGGCGCCTGAGTGGTGTGCAGGTCCTGCGGGGCCGTCAGCAGGTCGATCGCCCCAGGATAGGTGGCGGAGGCCCGAGCCGCGGCGGACAACTGGAACGACGGCTCGGTGGGTACAAAGGCGGTGGTGAAGCGGCCGCCCGCAGTGGCGGTCGCGCTCACCTGGCTGCGCCCGGTGTTGACGGCCACGGGGATGTCCTCGGCTGCAGCGGGTGTGTCGGGGCGGCGTGGATCGGCGACTTCGACGGTGCCGCTGACGGAGACGCTCTGGTGGAGGTAGTCCGGCGCACTCGGGGTGGCGGTCAGGTCGGAGATGGTGACGATGGTCCGGTACTGCAGGGTGTGGGGCGAGAGGGCACCGGTGACGGTGGCGCCGGAGGCGTCCTGCAGGTCGACGGTAACGCGGTAGTCGCCGAGCTGGTCCAGGTGGACGGGCGCCCGCCACGTTCCGGAACGCGCATCCTGCCCCGCGTACTGGGTGAAGTCCTCGGTCGATCCGGCTTCCGGTGCCCCGTCCGGCGCGTCCAACGGATAGAGGTGGGCCGTGATCCGAGTGATCGGACTGTCGGAGTGGGCCGTCACGAAGAGCTTGCCCGGCTGGTACCAGCCGTCGGCGTCGGACAGGACGGGACCGCCGGCTGCGCCGTCCGCGTGGGCCGGGGAAAGGCCCGTGAACAGGGAGGCGGAGAGCGCGGTCGCTGTGGCAGCCGCCAGGAAGGTGTTGCGTCTCAAGATTGTCCCCCCAGGGAATAAGTCGACTGCCCGCGAGAGCGCCGAGTTCGACTGGCGCGCTTGCTGGGGCAGGTGATCGAGAACTGTAGTGGTGTGATTTCGGCATGCAGACGTCGGGTGTTGTCGATGTCCTTTGAGATCGACTGACAGTCGGTCATGCCACACCCTCAGTGATCTTGCGTGGCAAAGATCCGGGTGACCTTGGGGCGGCCGGGAGTACCGGCCTGTGGACGGCGTTGTGGTCGCATCAGTAGGTGACACAGGCCACAGGAACTCCTGCCGTGTCGCGGAGAGAAGTGGTCGTGAGGGACTCAGAAAACGATGTGCGCCGCCGTGTGCGCGAGGGGGAGCGCGAGGCGTTCGCCCTGCTGTACGAGCAGTTCGCCCGTGCCGTCTACAACCATGGGCTGCGCTTGACGGGCGACTGGTCGACGGCCGAAGAGATCATGTCCGAAACGTTCCTGACCGCGTGGCGGACCCGCGCCCGAGTACACGAGGACGGTGGTTCCCTGCTGCCCTGGCTGCTGGGTATCGCCACCCACAAGGCGGACAACGCTCGCCGGGGAGTCCGCAGACGGCAGTTGTTCCTGGCCCGTCAGCCGCAGCCGCGTGTGGAGGAGGACTTCGCGCCCAGGACCATCGGGCGTATCGATGACGCACGGTACCTGCGTGCCGTGCAGGCCGCGCTGGGACGGCTGCGGCGTCAGGAGCGGGAGGTACTGGCCCTGTGTGTCTGGGCCGGTCTGGACAACCAGCAGACGGCCGAAGCGCTGGGCATCGCCGTCGGAACCGTACGCTCCCGCCTTTCGCGTGCCCGCAAGAAACTCGCGCACCTGGCGGAAGAAGACCTGGAACAACCCACCGCTCGCGGAGAGATGACAAGTGCGGCCGCGATCGCGGCCCTGCCCGTACGGGAGGAGCTCACATGAACGACCACACCACCGGCGCTTCCCCGGAGTCGCACGGCGACCGCGAGGTGATCGCCCGCCTGCTGCCGACCCCGGCCGACTGGGACCTTCCGCTCGAGCAGCAGCTTCGTCACAAGGACCTTTTGATGCGCCACATCGACCACGACCAGATCGCCTCTACACGGTCGGCCCGCCGACTGCTGCGCCCCGCGGTCCTGGCGCCCGCCACCGCTCTGGCCCTGGCCTGCGCGGTCACCGCGGGGATCGCGCTGAGCCGCGGTGACGCGGCGCCCGCCGGGACCGCGTCGCACCGCGCGGCCACGGACATGCAGCCCGCCGCCGCGCTGCTGGACCGGATCTCCGCCGCCACGGAGACCCACGCCGATCTCACGGTGCGCGACGACCAGTTCGTGTACACCAGGGAGAAGACCCGCGGGGCCGACCTGACCAGTGGGAAGGCCGTGCTCGGCCCGTTGGTGGATCGTGAGCAGTGGATCGCGCAGGAGCCGGGGCCCCTGCGCAAGCAGGGCCTGATCCGTCAGGACGGTGAGACGATGCCCATCAACGCCGACCTCGGTGACACCAACGGCACACCAGCCGGCATCAGCCGGCCCACCTACCGCTGGCTCGGCTCGCTGCCCACCGACCCCGACAAGCTCTTGGCCTACCTGTACACCAAGACCCCGCATGCCGATGGACGGGAACGCGACCAGGCGGTGTTCGAGCAGATCGGCTCCATGCTCGGCGGGGTGATGCCGCCCCGCACGGCCGCCGCCCTCTACCGGGCCGCCGCGAAGATCCCCGGCGTCACCCCGGCCCCGGGGGCCCGCGACGCGATCGGCCGCAAGGGTCTCGGCATCGCCCGGGACGACACGCGCTACGGCATCCGCACCGAGTGGGTCTTCGACGCGAAGAGCTTCGCCTTCCTGGGCTCCCGCAGCTACCTGACCAAGGACGCCTCGTACGGAAAGGCCGGGACCCTGCTGTCCAGCAGCGCCGAGCTGGAGCACGCCGTCGTCGACGAAGCCGGCCGGCAGCCCACTGACGCGGAGCGGAGCCGGACCGGGCGCCGAAGCTGACCGTCGGCCGCCCTGAGGTGGTGCTGCGGCGCAGGCCGCAGCACCGTCTGCCTCCGTGGCCCGCGCGGGACCTCGGGTTGAGGGCACGTGGGGCAGCCCCCCTGTCCCGACGCATGATCGCCGCGTGGACGACGTTCGCCAGAAGTGGCACGCCCGGCGACGACTGGCCTCCCTTCCCGCACACCCGGCAACTGGCTCGGAACACGCACTCCGGTGTCGACAACGACATCGGCACACCGCTCGCCGAGGCCGACTACATCGGCGCCACCGCCCATGAGTTGAGCGAGAAGCGAGCAGCGACGAAGCTCGCCGCCGGCATCAGCCAAAGGACTCTGTTCCAGCGCCGCGGCCGCATCATGCTGCATTCCGACCTGCTCGTCCTCACCGGCTGGTCCGACGACGGCGATCTCAGCCTCACCCGCGCGGACATCACCGCCGCCGAAACCCGCTCACCCACCTCTACGGCCGCTTCCTCGGCGGCCGGCTGAACGCCGGCCAACCCCTCATCCTCAACACCACCCATGCATCGGCCGACGAGGTGTACCTGCTCATCAACCACCGCGGCTTCCTGGAGACCACGGACGATCGGGCCCGGGAGAAGCGCATCGAACGGTGGCGCCGCGGCTGAAGCGTCGGGAAACGAACATCTGCCAACACTCGGACCCTTGATCACGACCGGCAGGTGGGCTGGGTCGGCAACGCGTGTCGGTGGGCGGACACAGCGGGATCATGGAGCCCTCAAGTCCAGGTCGCCGGTCGTGCCCTGGAGGTAGCGGGTCGACGAGGCCGGCGGGCCGGTCCGGAGGATGTCGTAGGTACAGGAGGCGAACTCGAAGTCAGACGTGGACTTGTCGGTGGTCATGAGCTTGGGAGGTGGGGGCGGTGGCGTCAGCGGCCGGCCTGCGGCCGCGACCTCCGTGCCGTCAGGAACACCAGCGCGCCGCCCGCCACCAACAGGACGGCGGTAGCCGCCCGCAGCAGGACTCCGTCCGTGCCCGTGGCGGCGAGCCCGCCGCCTGCCGTCGTCACGGTCCCGGTTCCCGCCCCGGCGCCGGACGGGCTCGCGGTGGCCGTGGCCGACGGGTACGCGGAGGTGCTGGGCGACGGGCTGGACGTCGCCCAACCGGTGGCCTTCACCGCGATCACGGCGGTGTCGTTCGCCGCGTCGTCGTCATGGTTGGGGTAGTCGTGGTTCTCCACTGCTTTCACGCTGCCCTGCGCGTCGGGGACGACCCGGTCGATCCGTACCGTGAACTCCTGGGTCACCAAGTCGCCCGGCCTGAAGTCCGTACTGCCGATGTCGCAGGTGTAGCTCTTCGCTCCGGCCTTCTGCGGTGTGCAGTTCCACTGCGGCCCGGGGTCGCCCTGCTCGCCGGGGCCGGGGGCGCCGGTGATGGTGGTGCCGGCGGGCGGGGTCACCACGAAGGTGCCGGAGTTGTCGGCGTCCGTCCACCGAAAGCCCATCCGGCCCGGCCCGTTGTTCCGCACGCCCACGGTGATGTTCACCGTGTCGCCGACCTTGCCCTCGACCGTGTCGCCGAGCGCCTGGTAGTCGGCGTGCTGGGTGGTGGCGAAGGTGCCGTAGCCGGAGCCGGTGAAGCCGGAGCCGGAGGCGACGGACTTCAGGCCGAGCGGCGCGCCAGTGCCCGTCTCGGGGAAGTCGGACGGGTCGAAGGAGTCGGGCACGGTGCCGCCGACCGGCCACGCGAGGTAGGTGTTGTAGCCGTACATCGTGTCCGCGGCAGCGGTGTAGCGCAGCGGCGCGTCGGTTTCGTAGGCCGCGCCGGGCGCGACCGGGGTGTCGAACCGGCACCAGGCGCCGACGCTGGGCCGGTCCGAGTAGTGGCAGTTGGAGTGGTCATGGGCGAGAGAGACGCCTTCGGAGTCCTGCACCAGCAGCATGACGCCCTTGTCGGCGGGGGCTGCGCCGGTGTTGGCGAAGGCCGGGGTGCGCTCGAAGACGGCGCCGGGCGCGATGTCTTTGAGCGCCGGGTAGGGGCGGCTGACGAGCTTCGGCCCGCCGACCAGGACGGCCGTCTTCCCGGTCACGGCGGCCGCGTCGGAGGCGGTGGCGGTGTAGGTGATGGCACCGGTGTCGCCCGCCTTGGCGGCCGAGGTGGGCTTCAGGAAGAACGGGTCGATCGACTCCTTGCCCGACAACGGGCCCACGTCACATCTCACCTTCAGGGTGCCGGTGCCCACGCAGTCCCCCGTGACCACCATCGTCGCTTTTCCGGCGAGGGACGACGCGTCGACCGTGACCGAGACGTCATGGGCGTCCCCGCCCGAGGCGGTGATGCCGAGGTCCAGGTTCGGGCCCTCGCCCTCGGTGGGGAGGTAGTAGTTCTCCTGGGCGTCCAGGACGAGGGTCGGTCCGGCGGCGTGCGCGGCCGGGGTTGCGACCGCGAGGGCGGCAGTCGCGACAGCGGCGGCTGCCGCTGTCCGCCAAGTTCTACGTATCGTCAGCACACTGTGTGGACACGTCAGAACACCGGAAGGTTGCGCCCAAGCGGCCGTTGTCTGACGGACAGGTTCCGCTCTGGGAAGGTTCACCGGGAATCCGTACCGTCCGGGGGACGCGTTTGCACAGGTCGAACGGATCGGGTTCGCGGCACATGGGAGGCCGGCATCGTGACCGCCTTGCTGAGGCGCCGCCGACGATCTGGAGATCGGTCACCTTGAGCGGCTTGCCCGTGGACAGTTCGGGACGTGGCTGTTGGATGCCCTGCCGGCCGGCGATCGTCGTGGTCCCGATGGACGACTGGAACGACCGGCCGCGCCGGAACGCGGTGCCGCGAGGCCGGTCGCGAGCAGCCCGAGAGGTCTCAGCACGGCGAGCGCGAAGAGACCATGATCCGTTGGGCGAGATCGGGGTCATGGTCCGCCGTCCGACTCGGGGTAGACGCGCCACTCGGCCTGGCCCCAAACCGTTGCGCTCGAACGCGTTGTTCAATGGCGCGCCGCGTTCCGGCTAGAGGGCATCCGGCCTGCATATGACCGTTCGGAGGTGGGCCGGGCGTGCGAGAGCGTGCGACCGGGTTCAAGCCCCGCGAGCAGTGAGGTGTTCGGGGCATCCGGGCACAGGTGGGCTTTTGAGAGCCACACACCGAGGACGAACTCGCCGAACTCGCCGAGCTCGAAGCCTGGAGGATATGAGGCTGCCGTCCCGGTGCCTGGGCATCGGGCCTGCTCACTGAACAAGTTCGATGTGCGGATGGTCGGGGGACACCGGGCAGACGTGGAGTTGCAGATCGTAGGCGTCGGCGATGTTGAGCAGAGTGACGTTCGCGGGCCGGGTGCCGACGGGGAGCGGAGTCGGGTTCGTCCGTTCCTCCTCGGGCATCCAGCTCTTGCTGCCGGGGTCCCATTCCCTGCTCGCGACGGTGAGGAGCGGGATCGTCTCGGTGCCGCACTCGGAGCAGGGGCGCGGCATAGGGTCGGTGAGGCCCCAGCGGGTCCAGCCGCCGGTCTTCCACCCGGGGGCGTGGCACAGGTTGCGGAAGTAGAACTCCTGCGGGGTTTCCGCGCCGGTGACGTCCCACGCGTATCCGGCTGCCTCCCACCGACTCACGTCGCCCAACTGCTGCTGCAGTTCCTTGCTCAGCTCCATGGGGCTGGGGTACTCGGTGACCTGCTCGGGTGCCAGCAGGCACGGCTGCGGGAGGTACCAGTCGAACTGGATCACGGGCGGCTCGGGCGGGGCGTCGAGGACGTCGGTGACGGAGGCGGACGAACGCCAGCGGAGGGCGGTTCGGGGGTGGGCGAACTCCGAGTGGTCGCAGGGGCACCACAGGACCTGGAGCAGATCGGCTCCGGGAGGGCTGCCCGGGAGGGGCACGTCACGGGCGTAGAGCTGGGCAACGGGAATCATGGGAATCGGACCGTCGAACCACGGGTGGCCCGTCCGGAGCCGCTGCTCGATCTCCTGCTCCTCGGGCGTGACCGCGGGGGCCTGGGGGTCGCGGAGTCGGCGCTCGGCCGCTGCCGCACGGATGCGACGAAGAAGCCGGATTTCGTCCGGAGAGTGCATCTCGTCTGTCGCGTCGCTGTCGTGTGGCTCTTCGCAGTGGGGCCACGGCTCGTCGGCGGGCCAGAGGAGCGGCCCGCCGACGGAGCTTTCGTACGGCGTGGGCGACCCGGGGCGGGGATGCAGCCGGGTCGTCGTGCGGGCCAGCGGGGCCAGTTGAGGGAAGAGCGCGGTCACGTCGAGCGGCCGCGACGGGGTGGTGAAACTCATGCTGGCTCCCGATGGCGCGAACTGACTGTGATCAGTTGCCGAGGTTGTACAACCCGGTGTTCTTCAGGGTGTTGGTGACATAGACGTTGGAAAACAACTCCTCGATCGTCCCGTCCGCCCGTTCGATATTAGCGTTCATCGTGACTCCCACCGGGATCGTGCTGGTGTCGTCGTTGTAGACGGGCGTCACCTGGTAGAAGATCGCGTCGTCCGGTCCGAAGGCGGACACGTCGCTCTGGATGACCTTCTGCGCCTTGGCCTCGTAGGTTCGCATGCTGGGCGTACCCGTGTTCATCCCCGACTGCCAGCAGGGGACGAGATTGACCTGGATACCCCTTCCGCCGGTGATGTTCGGAATCAGGTGACAGCGGGCCAGCCCGTTGGTGAGCGAGTTCGCGTTCCTGAAGATCTCCGCATCCTGCCAGCCCGGGATGTCTCCCTGTGCGGGTGTGCCCTCGGGAGCTGTCCTGTCCAGGCATGCCTGCGCCTGAGTCGGCCTGGCTCCGGCCCGGCCCAGCGGGGTGGTCGTCTTGTTGACGTGGGGGACCGGTTCGGTGGTGTTCAGGATCCACCCGGCGCCGCTGGGAAGTGAACCGTTCGGCGTGGTGTCCAGGCAGCGGGCGTGCGGGCCGGTGTCCGGCAACGAGAACGTCAGCTCGAACTGGTCGGCGTCGATGACCCGTTGGTCCTTGAAGCCGTCGGCGAGCTGCGCGGCGGCGAACTGCTTCTCGTCGGGCGTGACATGGGCCTGGACGCAGGGTGAGGCGGGGTCCACGGCACGGGCGTCGTTCAGGACATAGCTGTCCCATTCGCCGTTGCCGAGGTTGGGGATCACCTTGACGCACTGAGCGCCGGCGGCACCGCCTTCCTTCGCCTCGCCGAAGGGGAAGTCACCGCAGGAGTCGTTGTCGACGAGCTCCGGCTCAGGCGTGAAGCCGCCGCATGTACTGGCGGTACGGTCGGCCACGCCGCTCGTCGACCGGGTCAGGGGGCTGCCCTTCTTCCCCCAGGCGCCGTTGAGGTTTTTCTGCGCCCACGCGTAGGCGGCCACGGCGCCGCCCGCGTCGGAGGCCTCCGCGCTCATCGGTACGACGGGCATGATCGAAGGGATGACACAGCCGGCCGACGAGGTGCCGCCGACCGCGTTGTCGCAGCGGATCTTGCGCGGGTTGTCCCAGGAGGCGTTCGGGTCGACGGGCGTGGCGCCCGGGGAGGTCACGTACAGCTTGTACGACGTGAGGAACTCCGCGACGGAGCCCACCGCTGGGGCCGAGGAGTACTTGACGTCGCCGGCGAGGGTCTTCCCCAGGACCACACCGCTTTCGTACCAGGGTGCGGTCGTCGTCGCCCTGCAGCCGGTTCCGCAGGAGGCGCGGAACTTGGCGTCGAGGGCGGTGACTTCGCCGCTCGCAGAGGTCATCGTCACGGTGACGTGCTCGCTCCACGCCGTACCCGCCGCCGGCAGTGACGCGCTGGTGGAGATCTCCAGGGTGCCGCGCCCGAGCTCCGCGCCCTTGCTGTCGCGCAGGATGTAGAGGACGTTCACCCCGGTCACGCAGTAACTGAAGCGCTCGTAGGAGTAGTTGCCGGGGCTGGTGATGGAGCAGCTGCCGACGGCAGCCGAAGTGGCGGCGACGCTCTGCGGGTTCGCCTTGGCTCGCGCGGCCGGGACGGGACTGGTGCTCACACACGCCTCGACGGCGCCCGCCCGGCGCTCCTTCGTCCCCGCCTTCGTGGCCTCACAGTGTTCCCCTGACTGCTTGGGGAAGGCGCTGGTGGCGTTAAGGGGGGCCGGAGTGTCAGTGGTCTGGTTCGTCCGGTCGACCGTCCCCGCGTGCCGCGGCTTCTCGTCCGCGGTCTGCTGTGCCGTGGCCGTACCCGCCGTGGTGAGTCCCAGCGTCACCGCGGTAAGCACGGCAAGTACGGTCGACCGCGCCCGTATTCGGGATGCGCCTCGAGGGCGTCTCTCGTGCATGTTTGTCAGGTCTCTCTTCCTTGTTGCTTTGCCCTGGTGGCATGGAGGAAGGGGGGCACCGGACATGAAGTGCCCCCCGGGGCAGCGGTGGGCGGCCTGCGCTCTACCGCGTCAGAGCCGTACGAGAGGGACTCACTCGTCAGGCGACCAGATCGAAGAGATCCCTGGTGATGGAGGAGACCCCGTCCTCGACAACGTCCGCGATCTTGCCCACGACGGGCTTCACGGCAGTGCTGGCCGGCTTCAGCGCACCCAGCCACTTGGTCTGGCCGTAGGTGACCAGGCTCAGGCCGGTGCCTGCGGCGGACCACCAGAAATCGCTGCTCGTGAAGCCGTGCTCGATGCCGGTGAAGACAGTGCTGATGGCGCTCGCGCCCACGGAGACACCTGCGAAGAAGCCGGCTGCGGCGAAGGCCGGCGGGAAGACGAATCCTGCGAGAGTGCAGCCGGCGGCCAGGAGGCCGGCGCCGACGCTGACCACGTTGGCGGCGTCCGCGTAGAACTGGGCGTCGTTCCACCACTCGTCGGAGTCGGCGGGGTCATTGGTGCCGTTGGGGTTGACCTGGTTGTTCCGGTCGTTGGCGGCGGGATCACGCTTGGCCTCGCGGTCCGCCCGGGCCTTCTCTGCGGCTTCCTTGGCCTTGGCGGCCACTTCGGCCCGGTGCTTCTCGGCCGCGATCCGCTTGGCCGCGGAGTACGCGGCGGCGGCCTGCTTCGCGTCCGCCTGCGCTTCAAGCATGGAGGCGCGGGCGGCGTTGGCCGAACTCTGTGCGGCGGCGGAGGACTTGAGGGCGGCGCGCGCCGAGTCGATCGCCTTGTTGGCCGAGTAGTTGGCCGAGCGGGCCGCGCCGCGGGCGGTCGCGGCGGCCGCCTTCGCCGTGTTGGCGGAAGCCTGGGCGTCGGCGGCCGACTTGTCGGCGGCGTCCGCGTTCCGGCGAGCCTCGTCCGCGTAGTTGTCAGCCGCCTTGGAGGAGGCGATCGCCTTGTCCGCCCACTCCTGAGCCTTGGCGGCGTTGTTACGGGCCAGATAGGCGGCCTGGGTCGCCCGCGCGGCGTTCTCCTGCGCCTTCTGAGCGATCTTCGCGGCGGCGGCGATGGCACCGCGGATCGCGGCGACATGGGTGGCGGTGTCGTGGTCGAGCTGGGCCGTCCGGAACTGGACCACGAGGATGAAGTTGCGGAGCATCCACGCCGGGCCCTCCAGGGCGACCTCGGCGTAGGCCTTGGTGAACGCGCCACCGGTGGTGATGAGCTTTCCGGCGAGGACCCGGTCGTCCTCCTCCTGTGCCAGCGGGTAGTCGTGGTCGAAGAAGTAGTTGAGGGATTCGGTGGTGTTCTCGTCGAGTGCCTTGTTGGCGGCGTTGGTGACGGCCCTGCCCGCGCCATCGTTGAGGATCTTGCCGATCGCGACGCGCAGCTCCTCGTCGGAGGCTTTCTTGATGCCGATGGTGAGGAAGTCACCGATGGCCTTGGAGCTGGAACTCTCCAGAGCGAGCTGGGCGGCCTCGGCGATCTTCGGCGCGGCGATCGTCGCCACATGGAGGGTGGTCTCGCGGTCGTCCTGGCCCTGGGCGAGGGCCCGATCGAGGTCGATCCAGGCGAAGACGTCGTCGTCGGAGCCTGCCAGGGCGTGCTGGGCGGCCTGCCGGGTCCAGGCGCCCCGGGACTCGATCAGGCCGATCGCGGCCTTGCGCCCCAGGGTCGCGGCGAGTGCCATGTCGCCGGAGTACAGGGCCTGTTCAGCTCTGGTGGTGAGGTCCTTGATCTCCTGGGCGGTGCGCTCCGCGAGAAGGCGCTTGTCGCGGACGTCGGACAGATCGCTCGCCTCGGCGGAGGCGAGCAGCTGCGCTTCCTCGATCGCCTTCTGCTTGTCCTGCTCCAGCGTCTGGGCCTCGGCGGCGCGGGCGTTCTTCTCCACCTCGATGGCGTCGGCGACGGCCTTGGTGGCGACGTTGGCGGCCTTCACGGCCTCGTCGGCGTGCGCGGTCGACTTGTTGGCGTAGTCAATGGCCTGGCCCGCGTACTTCACGGCCTCCTCGGCGGCGGCTGCCGCCTTGTCGGCGTGGGCGGCGGCGGAATTGGCGGCGTCGCGGGCGGTGCGGGCCGCGGCGGCGGCGGCGCTGGCCAGCGCCTGGGCGGCGGAGGCAGCGTTGGTGGCACGGTTGGCTGCACTGGTGGCGATGGCGGCCTGGCGCTTGGCCTCGGCGGCCTCCGCCTGGGCGACACCTGCGGAGGCGGCGGCCTGGGCGGCGGCCGTGGCGGCGGCGGCCGAATTGCGTGCGGCGGAGGCGGCGGCCGTGCCGGCGGACGCGGCCGCATCGCCGGCGATGGCGGCCTTGTCGGCAGCTGCGGCGGCACTACGGGCCTTGGCCGCGGCGTTCTTGGCGGCGACCGCGGCGTCCTTGGCCTCCTGCGTCTTGCTCGCGTCCTTGGAGGCGGCTATCGCAGCCCGGTAGGCACGGGACGCGGCGCTGCCCGCGTTCGAGGCGGCCTGAGCGGCACCGGTGGCCGCCCAGGAGGCACGGCGTGATGCGTTCACCGCTGCATTGGAGGCGTTGATGGCGTTGCGTGCGGCGTCCGCCGCGCCCTTCGCCGCGTTCGCAGCCTTCCGGGCCGCTGCCGCCGACTTCTGCACGTCGTTCTGGGCTGCGGACGCCTCGGCGGCGGCCTTCTGGGCGGCCTCCTTGGCCTTCCCCGCGGCGGTCTCGGCGCGTGCCGAGGCCTCCACGGCAAGGTTGGTCTCCTTCTGAGCGCGCTTGCCCTCCCGCTCGACGAGGGCCACCAGCTCCTCGATGGTCGCCGACTCCTGGTCACGGGCGCGCGCGATGTGCTGCCCGGTCTCCATGAACCACTCCACATCGGCCGCGGTCCCCTCGAGCGCACGGCTCGCGTACTTCTGCACTTCCGGGCCACCGTTCACCAGCATGGCGCTGACCTGGACCCGGGTGTCCTCCAGACGTGCGTCGTACTGCTTGTCGGTGAGGAAGGCGGTGAGAGCCGGTGCGGTGGCGGCGTCGAGAGCGGTGTTGGCGCTGCGCACCACCGCCCTGTCGCCGGTGGTCGACACAGTGGTGGTGGCGACCCGGAGATCTTCGAGGATGGCCGGTTTGAAGCCGTTCTTCAGGAACTCGGCGATCGCGGCGTCGCCGCTCTCGAGAGCAGCGACGGCCTCTCTTCGCAGGCCCTTGCCCGCACGGTCCAGGCTGCGGACGATCGCGACGCGGTTGTCCTCCACGGTCTGCCTCGGCAGCGTCTCGGCGAGGAAGGTCTGGACGTCGGCGTCCGACCCGTAAAGGGCCGCGGCGGCGGCGGCCTTGACGCCCTTGCCACCGGTCAGCCACGCCCTGACGACCTTGGCGCGCTCGGTGTCCGGCAGCGGCACCGGTTCGGATGCCGCGCCTTCTGCAGCGGCGGCGGCCGTGGGGAGGAGCGTCAAGGGTGCGGAGGCCACGGCGGCGGAGGCGGCGAGCGCGCCGAGCACGCGTCGACGGCTCCAGAAGATTGTCTGCATCGGAGAGTTGTCCTCGTGTGAGTTGGCGACAGGACGTGCCGGATCGCACCGGCAGGGCGGTTTCCGGTGTGCCCAAAAGGTGGAATGCCGACGGACGCGAAGTGGTGTGCGGTCGGGAGTACTTGTAGCTCCGGACCATATCAACTGTCCTCGCAGGGAGGTCAATTAAGTAGCCATCTTCTTCAACGCGTGCTTTCAGCAAGGACCTTGATAGATCATCAGAAGCTTCTTTACAGGAGCTTCACAAGCCTTCGTGCAACCTTTATGAAGTGTGACGGAGGTCATGACTGGAGCGTGGGGATTGCCACAGTATGCGTGGTTTTTTGCGCTCGACCTGGGGGTGGCTTCGTGTTTGCATGATGAAGAGGATGGTGATCACCGGGGCGGGGGCTTCTGGCTTTGGGGCGTAAGGGAATCTCTTCCCGGGGGAGTTGGAACGCACCCGGCAGAGCGATGCCGATAAAGCATTCCTGGGCACTCGAAAAATCGAGACCGGTGACGAACGTCCGGCCTTCAACGACGAACTTGGGGATGCAATGAAGCAATACAGCAGAATGTCCGTTAAGCCGCGGCGCAGGCGGATTGCGCTGCGCGCGCTGGGCGCGGCCGCGGTCGGCGCTCTGGCATGGATCACGGCGGCCACGAGCATCCCTGGCGGGGCGTCGCAGGAGGCGAACCCTGCCGCGCTGGTCGCGGGGGAGTCCCCCGGTTACGC
>NZ_JBICWQ010000013.1:0-155759 GCF_043199815.1 Streptomyces sp. NPDC048523
CGGGCGGTTGGCCGCGTACGGCGGGCAGGGGACGGGGTGGGGGGTGTCCGCCCGCAGCGGCCGGCGTCCGTTACCGAGCCCTGCTCAAAGGGACCGAGCCGCCGGACCGAGGACGGACGCCCCCCACCCCGGCACCGACCCACCCACCGAACCGCACGCGCTACACAAGCCCCCACCGAGGCCGCAGTTGCGCCGCAGGCACTCAGGGGCGCGGGGAACTGCGCACAACGCCCGCCCCCACCGGCCCGCACCCGAACCCGCACCCGAACCCGCACCCGCACTCGCACGCACCGTCTGAAAGGCGAGACGGTGCTGACCACGATGTGACCGGCCGGTAAGGTCGGTGCCGTGCCGAAGCCGCTCAGTCTTCCCTTCGACCCCATCGCCCGCGCCGACGAACTCTGGAAGCAGCGCTGGGGAAACGTGCCGTCCATGGCCGCGATCACCTCGATCATGCGCGCGCACCAGATCCTGCTCGGCGAGGTCGACGCGGTGGTCAAGCCGTACGGGCTGACGTTCGCGCGGTACGAGGCCCTGGTGCTGCTCAACTTCTCCAAGGCCGGCGAGCTCCCGATGTCGAAGATCGGCGAGCGGCTCATGGTGCATCCCACGTCGGTCACCAACACCGTGGACCGCCTGGTCAGGTCCGGTCTGGTCGACAAGCGCCCCAACCCCAACGACGGCCGCGGCACCCTCGCCTCCATCACCGACAAGGGCCGCGAGGTCGTCGAGGCGGCCACGCGGGACCTCATGGCGATGGACTTCGGGCTCGGCGTGTACGACGCCGAGGAGTGCGCGGAGATCTTCGCGATGCTGCGGCCGCTGAGGATCGCCGCGCGGGACTTCGACGAGGACTGACCCGGGGCATGACCCGGGGCAAGATCTCCCGGAACGGACGGTTACGCTCAATGCCATGAAGAAGAGCGTGCTGACCCGCTACCGCGTCCTGGCCTACGTCACCGGTGTGCTGCTGGTCCTGCTGTGCCTGAGCATGATCGCCAAGTACGGCCTCGACATCGACGGTGCCGCGGACTTCACCCGCGTCGTCGCCATCGCGCACGGCTGGCTGTACGTCGTCTACCTCGTCCTCGCCTTCGACCTGGGCTCCAAGGCGAAGTGGCCGGTCCCCAAGCAGCTGTGGGTCCTGCTCGCCGGGACGATTCCCACGGCGGCCTTCTTCGTGGAGCGGAAGATCAGCCACGAGCTGGAGGGCAAGATCGTCAACGCGTCTCCGGCGCCCGTCAAGGCGTAACCCCACCGCCGTACGGCACGCGTACGGCGGTCGTTCTTCGACGTTTACTTGGGCGTCCTAGTAACTTCGATGGTATGGACGCTGACGCCATCGAAGAGGGCCGCCGACGCTGGCAGGCCCGGTACGACGCCTCGCGGAAGCGCAAGGCGGACTTCAGCACGCTCTCCGGGGACCCCGTGGAGCCGGTGTACGGGCCGCGGCCGGGGGACAGGTACGAGGGCTTCGAGCGGATCGGGTGGCCGGGGGAGTACCCCTTCACGCGCGGGCTCTACCCGACCGGCTACCGGGGCCGGACCTGGACCATCCGGCAGTTCGCCGGGTTCGGGAACGCCGAGCAGACCAACGAGCGGTACAAGAAGATCCTCGCCAACGGGGGCGGTGGTCTGTCGGTCGCCTTCGACATGCCGACGCTCATGGGGCGGGACTCCGACGATCCGCGCTCGCTCGGCGAGGTCGGGCACTGCGGGGTCGCCATCGACTCGGCGGCCGACATGGAGGTCCTGTTCCGGGGCATCCCGCTGGGTGACGTGACGACGTCCATGACGATCAGCGGGCCCGCCGTCCCGGTCTTCTGCATGTACCTGGTCGCCGCCGAGCGGCAGGGCGTGGATCCGTCCGTCCTCAACGGCACGCTCCAGACCGACATCCTCAAGGAGTACATCGCGCAGAAGGAGTGGCTCTTCCAGCCCGGGCCGCACCTGCGCCTGATCGGCGACCTGATGGAGTACTGCACGGCCGGCATCCCCGCCTACAAGCCGCTGTCCGTCTCCGGGTACCACATCCGTGAGGCCGGTTCGACGGCCGCGCAGGAGCTGGCGTACACGCTCGCGGACGGGTTCGGGTACGTCGAGCTGGGGCTCAGTCGCGGGCTCGACGTCGACGTGTTCGCGCCCGGGCTGTCCTTCTTCTTCGACGCGCACGTCGACTTCTTCGAGGAGATCGCCAAGTTCCGTGCGGCGCGGCGCATTTGGGCGCGGTGGATGCGGGACGTGTACGGGGCCCGGTCCGAGAAGGCGCAATGGCTGCGATTCCACACCCAGACCGCCGGCGTCTCGCTGACCGCGCAGCAGCCGTACAACAACGTCGTCCGTACGGCGGTGGAGGCGCTCGCGGCGGTGCTGGGCGGGACCAACTCGCTGCACACCAACGCCCTGGACGAGACCCTCGCGCTGCCGAGCGAGCAGGCCGCGGAGATCGCGCTCAGGACTCAGCAGGTGCTCATGGAGGAGACCGGGGTCGCCAACGTGGCCGATCCGCTGGGGGGTTCGTGGTTCGTGGAGCAGCTGACGGACCGGATCGAGGCGGACGCGGAGAAGATCTTCGAGCAGATCAGGGAGCGGGGGCTCAGGGCGCATCCGGACGGGCGGCATCCCATCGGGCCCATCACGTCCGGGATTCTGCGGGGGATCGAGGACGGGTGGTTCACCGGCGAGATCGCGGAGGCGGCCTTCCGGTACCAACAAGCCCTGGAGAAGGCCGAGAAGAGGGTCGTCGGGGTGAACGTCCACCACGGGTCGGTCACCGGCGACCTGGAGATCCTGCGGGTGAGCCACGAGGTGGAGCGGGAGCAGGTGCGGGCGCTGAGCGGTCGTAGGGCCGCCCGGGACGAGACCGGCGTACGAACCGCCCTGGACAGCCTGCTCGCCTCCGCCCGCGACGGGTCCAACATGATCGGACCGATGCTGGACGCGGTGCGGGCGGAGGCGACGCTCGGGGAGATCTGCGGGGTGTTGCGGGAGGAGTGGGGGGTGTACACGGAACCGGCGGGATTCTGAGCTCACCCGCGTGCCTCACTCCATGCGCCTCACTCCATGCCGGTCCCCGCCGGACCCGTCCCCGTCAAACCCGTCAACAGCACCTGGGTGAAGCCGTGGACCCACGCCGCGTCCGCCGGTTCCGCGCTGACCAGCGTGCGGTGGACCACCGCCCCCGCCACCATGTCGAAGATCAGGTCGGCCGTGCGGGCCGCCTCGACGGGGTCCGCCTGCCCAGGGAGTTCGCCGCGGGCCTGGGCGCGTTCCCGGCCCTCCAGCACCAGCCGCTTCTGCCGGTCGACGATCGACGACCGGATGCGTTCGCGCAGTGCGTCGTCGCGGCACGACTCCGCCACCACCGCCATCAGGCCGTTCTTCGCCTCCGGACGCGCCAGGATCGCCGCGAACTGGAGGACCACGCCCTCGATGTCCGCGGCGAGGGTCCCGCTGTCGGGGAGTTCCAGCTCGTCGAAGAGTTCGGCCACCGCGTCGACGACGAGTTCGTTCTTGCCGGCCCAGCGCCGGTAGAGGGTGGTTTTCGCGACCCCCGCACGGGTAGCCACATCTCCCAGCGTCAGCTTCGACCAGCCCAGCTCGACCAGCGCCGCCCTCGTCGCCGCGAGGATCGCGGTGTCCGCGGCGGCGCTGCGCGGGCGGCCCGCGGCGCGGGGGGCGGGGGTGCTGCTCTGCATCCTCCGACCATAACCGGCCGTTCTCGAGTCGCAGTGAGAGAGATCACCGGGGAGGGGTACCAGGCAGGCACTCGGTGCCATTACGCTACGACTCGTAGCGAAAGCTCGCGACGGACGTACGCGAGCGGCGGCGCGCACGGCGCGGGGTGGGGACCCGGCGTCAGGACCGTGCCGCACGACCGGCTTTCACCATGCTTTTCACAGACGCGCGCTCACGGGGGAGGATAGACGCATGCAGCCACGGAACATGTCCATGAGCGGGGTCGTCGACCTCGCCGCGGTGAAAGCGGCCCAGGAGGCCAAGGCGAAGGCGGAGCAGGCGCGCGCCGAAGCGGCCCGGCACGGTGGCGGCCCGGGGGCCGTCTCCCCGGCCGATCTCGTCATCGACGTAGACGAGGCGGGTTTTGAACGCGAGGTTCTGCAGCGGTCCACCGAGGTCCCGGTCGTCATCGACTTCTGGGCCGAGTGGTGTGAGCCCTGCAAGCAGCTGAGCCCGGTGCTGGAGCAGCTCGTCGTCGAGTACAACGGACGCCTGCTCCTCGCCAAGATCGACGTCGACGCCAACCAGATGCTGATGCAGCAGTTCGGGGTGCAGGGCATCCCGGCCGTGTTCGCCGTTGTCGCCGGACAGGCCCTGCCGCTCTTCCAGGGCGCGGCCGGCAAGGAGCAGATCCAGCAGACCCTGGACCAGCTGGTGCAGGTCGCCGAGCAGCGCTTCGGACTGACCGGCCTCGCCGTCGACCCGGACGCCGAGCCGGGCGCCGCCCCGCAGCCCGCGGCCGTGCCGGCGGGCCCGTACGACGCCCTCCTCGAAGCCGCCGTACGCGCCCTGGACGCCGGGGACTTCGGCGGTGCCGTCCAGGCGTACAAGAACGTACTGAGTGACGACCCCGGTAACAGCGAGGCCAAACTGGGGCTCGCCCAGGCCGAGTTGCTCCACCGGGTGCAGAGCCTCGACCCGCAACAGGTGCGCAAGGAGGCGGCCGAGAAGCCGGGCGACGCGCAGGCGCAGATCGCCGCCGCCGACCTCGATCTGGTCGGCGGGCATGTCGAGGACGCCTTCGGGCGGCTCATCGACACCGTGCGGCGCACGGCGAGCGACGAGCGAGACACCGTACGGCTGCGGCTCCTTGAGCTCTTCGAGGTCGTCGGTGCCGACGACCCGCGGGTGGCGGCGGCGCGCAGGGCCCTGTCCCGCGCCCTGTTCTGACCAGTTGCTAAACACTCCGCCATGTGATGCCGGAGTGAAAAATTTGCCGTCGGGAGACCACTGCGGCCGCACTTTGCCAAAACTTGGCAATTGCGGCCGCTGTTACTTCCAGTAAGCCAGAGGCGTTGATCTGTCGGGTTCTGTCCATCGATCAACTGCTTTGTCATCCCCCTGGTTGCCACCCAGCGTCGCCGACCGAGATCAGCGGGTCGTTGTTCGGTTATCCGCCCGTTACTACCGAGTAACGAAGCCCCTTGTGCGGGCGGCGAGAATGCACCACGATCGGCGACGCTCGGTCCTTTCCCGTACCCCGACAGCCGGTCGGGGCAAGGGATTCCGTGGGTCCCCACCGAGCAGAGCCGGCGGCAGGTGCGCCGGCTCTTGGACAGGGGGGTCTTCGCCCATCCGGCGAAGCCTGTCCAGCAAGGTTGTGCGTGATGCGTGTCAGGCGCGACCAGTGGTTGTGTCGCTCGGGGGTGATCGCCGGTGATCGGTGCGCGGTTCGCGCCTCCGAGGGCGGGCGCTCTCCTTCCCGAGGACGTAGCACTTCTCCCATCCCTGCCCGGCTGAGCCGCCTTTCGACAGGCGGCAGTCAGGGCCAGGAGATGTACGTCCGAGAAGGAGGAAATATGGAGTCCCAGGTGCGTGGCGGGACAAGATGGAAGCGGTTCGCTGTGGTGATGGTGCCCAGCGTTGCCGCCACGGCGGTGATAGGTGTCGCCCTCGCACAGGGCGCGCTTGCCGCGTCGTTCAGTGTGTCGGGGCAGGAGTTCAAGGTCAAAGCCGGCAAGCTCGTCGGCTACGACATGAACCAGTACGGCGCCATCGACTCGGGCAAGGGTCTTGATGGCAAGGACCAGGCGCACCCGGTGTCGGTTTCGGCGTTCGGCACCGCCGAAATCACCAACATGTGTCAGTCCGTGGTCACCCCGGTCCCGTTCCTGAACACGTCGGTCACCCTGAAGCTGACCGCCGGTGACAAGGGCAAGGCTGTAGAAGCCGAGAACATCTACATCGATGTCGCTCAACTCGACTCGACAGAGGCCGTGTTCTCGGACATCAACATCGGTGTTCCGGCCGGTACCACCAGCGGGAACACCCCGAAGCCCAAGACCGCGGACGGGGAGAAGTCCAGCCCGTTCGGGTTCGCTCAGCAGGCCAAGAAGGCCGAACTGACCAATGTGGAGCAGACGGCGTGGGCCACCACGGCCGGCAGCTTCAAGCTCTCCGGCCTCCACATGGAGCTGAACTGGGGCTCGGGCAAGAAGGTCGAGTGCTACTAGGCGCTCAGTGACGGGCGGGGGAGCCGTTACTGTCCCCCGCCTGCCATCTCTGGCCCGCCGCCTTCGGATCCCCCACATTCTTCGCGATACACCCTCATCAAGAGCAATGCCGCACCAGGGAGCTGTTTTCCATGAGCGCCGAGAGTCCTGCCGCGCCCGGCCAGTTCGCCCACCGGAGGCAGCAGTTCCGCGCCTGGCGGGGCACCCGCCCGTTCTGGGCGGGGCTGTTCGTCATGATCAGCGGCGTTCCGATCATGTACTTCCCGTACGCGCACATCCAGCTCGGTGGCCTGACCCTGGCCATGGCCACCACGGCGGGCGCAGGATCCCTGATCATCGGTGTCCTGCTTGTCGTCCTGGGCTTCACCCTCTGGTTCCAGAAGCACGTACGCACCTTCGCGGGTATCGCGGCGATCCTGCTCGGGCTGGTGTCCCTCCCCGTCTCCAACTTCGGCGGCTTCATCGTCGGCTTCCTCTTCGCGTTGTTCGGCGGGGCGATGGCCGTGGCGTGGGCACCGGGCGCACGGCCCGCGAAGGAGCCGGCCGCGCAGGACACGACCGGTGAGGACGACGCGCCCGAGGCCACGGACTACGACACCACGCTCCTGCGGCCGGTGAACCCGGTGGGCGAGCCGAACGATCTGTCAGGAACGAGCCCGGTCAACGGGGCGAACGGGAGGCACAGTGCCGGCTGACGAGGTGACCCACGGGGCTGACGTGGACGCGTCCCGTGCGAGATCCGGGCCCCGCCACGCGGCACCCAAGAAGCCGCTGTTCAACAGGTTCCACATGCCGGCCGGCAAGGCGATAGCCATGGCGGCGATGCCGACGGCCGTGCTCATGGGCATCGGGTTCACGCCGACGCTCGCGCTGGCCGACGACGCGCCGACCGCGAAGAGCCTGACGGCGGACGAGTACAAGGACTGCGTCGCGGCACTGACCGGCAGCGCGTCCCCGTCCGCCTCGGCGAGTTCGTCCCCGTCCACCGGTGACACCACGGCGACTCCGTCCCCGTCGGCCTCCTCCGGCTCGGGGTCGGACTCCGGCTCGGGCTCGAACGGCTCCTCCTCGTCGGATTCGGGTTCCGACGACAAGGCCGCCACGCCCACGCCTTCGGCGTCCGCCTCCGCCGGCAAGGGGGAGAGCTCCTCCTCCGGCTCCGGCGGCTCCGCCACCGCCACGCCGTCCCCGTCGCCCTCCGCGAGCGACGACGGCAACCTGCTGACGGAGATCGGCGACGCGATCACCGGGATCTTCACGGGCGGCTCCGGCTCCGGGTCCGGCGATGCGTCCAGCGCAAGCCCTACGCCGACCCCCTCGGCCTCGGCGTCCAAGAGCGCCGACGACAGCGCGGGCGGCACTGCGGGCGACACCGTCAAGGAGACGACCGACAAAGTCACCGACACGGTGAAGAACACCGTGAAGGACACGACCGACTCGGCGTCCGAGGCGGCGAAGGACACCAGCAAGGCCGTGGAGGACGCCACCAAGGCGGCCGAGGAGGCGGCGGCGGACGCCACGGCCTCCCCGAGCCCGTCGGCGAGTTCCAGTACGGACCCTGAGGACTGCCCGGCCGCCACGGACGACGTCGGCGACACCGAGCCCGGTGTGACCGTGGCGGACAACGCCTGGACCCTCAAGGCCAGTTCGCTGCTGCTCAAGGGAGCCGACTACCAGGGTGTCGTCAAGGTCAGGACCGCGAGCGGCAAGACCAAGAAGGTGCTGAAGTACGTCATCTCCGGCGGCACCGAGATCGGTGACCTCCACCAGATCGTCACCGAGCAGGGCACCACGTACCACGTGCAGGCGGGCAAGGGCATGAAGCCGTCCACGATCACCGGCGACAAGACGATCATGTACACCGAGAGCATCTCCGGCAACCTGCTGGGGCTGATCCCGGTCACGTTCAGCCCGGACAGCCCCCCGCCGCTGAACATCCCGCTGATCTACTTCACCAATGTGACGGTCCAGCAGGCCGCCCAGTACGGCGGGACGCTGACCGTGCCCGGGATGCGCCAGTACACCACCGACTGACCTCACCCCCGAACTTTTCCGGGAGCCGCAGAAGACTGTGCCCCGCTGGGCGTTGAACCCGGCGGGGCACAGTCGTGCGTGTGTGGGGCGACGGTCCGGCAGGCCTGGCTCGCCGACCAGATCCTCTACTGGCAGAAGTACTGGACGGCGCACAAGGACGCCCTCAACTACCCAACGAAGGCTCAGTTCACCAAGGCTACGGCGGATCTGAACGCCGCGAAGACAGCCGCGGCCAAGCAGGTCGCGGTGGCGGACGCGGCGGCCGCCCGGGCCAAGACGGCGGCGGAGACCGCGGGCACTCAGCAGTCCAAGGCGTGGGCGATCGCCGACGCGGCCAGGCTGCCGCGCGGCCGGGGTCTGCTGTACGCGCAGCAGGCGGTGCAGGTCACCAAGGCCTCTGCCGCTGCGGCCCAGGCTGCGGCGAAGGCCACGCTGACGGCGTCGAATGCGGCGAAGGCCACCGTGGCGGACTCCCAGACGCTGCTGGCGCTGGCGAAGACCCAGACACACGCACTGAACACGGAGTTCCGCAAGACGGCGGCGCTGGAGGCCAAGGCGCAGGCGAAGGCCGCGGCTGAGTCCGCCGCCAAGCTGGCCACGGAGGCCGCGGCCAACGCCGCCACCGCGAAGACCGCCCGCGCAACCGCCGAGAAGGCGGAGCAGACCGCCAAGACCCAGGCCGCCGAGGCGAAGCGGCAGCGCGGGATCGCGGAGGCCGAGAAGGCCACCGCCGAGCGGGAGCGCGACATCGCGGCGAGCGAGCGGGCGAAGGCCAACGCCGCCGAGGAGCGGGCACGGGGCGAGCAGGACAACGCCAGGCAGGCCCGCACGGCCGCGGAGGCAGCCGGCTCGACGGCGACGGAGAAGCTGGCGGCGGCGGAGGATGCCGAAGCGCGCGCGTTCACCGCGCGCAATCGGGCGGTCAAGGCCGAGCAGGAGAAGAACGCCACCGCCTCCCGGGCGGCCGCGCTGGAGTCCGCAGCCGCTGCGGCCGACGGCACCCAGGCCGCGGGCGAGACACGGCAGGCGGCCACGGAGGCCCGTACCGCCGCCAACGAGGCGGCGGGCGCGGCGACCCGGGCCCGTACGGCGGCGAACGAGGCGAGCACCGCGGCGGTGAACGCCCGCGCGGCGGCGACCCGTGCCGAGGGGGCGGCCAAGCGGTCCCGGTCCGCCGCCGAGGCGGCCCAGTCGGCGTACGCGAAGACTCACGCGGCCGCGGTCACCGCGCACGCCGCAGCGGCCGAGGCGATCGATGCCGCGGCGTCGGCGAAGGAGAACGCCAAGAAGGCGGACGCCGAGGCCAAGAAGGCCCAGGCCGCGGCGATCACCGCGCGCAAGGAGGCCACCGCGGCGGTGGCCGAGTCCGCCAAGACGGCCGCCTGGTCGGCGAAGACCGCCGGTTACGCCGCCGCCACGGCGCAGTACGCGCAGGGCGCCCGGGATGCCGCCAGCGCGGTGACCAAGGCGGCCGACGAGGCGATCAGCATCGGCTCCCCGTACCGCGAGAGCGACACCTCGGCGGCGTACGCGGTCCTGATCGGCCAGACCTCCAAGACCCTCGCCGAGCAGCAGGCCAGCGCGGCCAAGGCCAAGTCGGACGAGGCGAAGAAGGCGGCGGCGCAGGCCAAGGCGCTCTTCGACAAGGCCGCAGGCGACGCGAAGATCGCCCTCCAAGCGGCGGCCGACGCCGCGGACTACGCCGTGCAGGCGGTCAACTCCGCGGCGGCGGCCAACGCTTCGGCGGCCGCCGCGGCGACCGACGCGGCAGCCGCGAAGAAGGCCGACGCGAACGCCCAGAAGTACGACGAGCAGGCGGGCACCGACGCCTTCTACGCCAACTTCGCCGCGAACGACGCCGAGTCCGCGGCCGCCCAGGCCGACCGCGACGCCACGGAGGCCGAGAGGGACGCGTCGAGCGCCCGCTCCGCGGCCACCAGCGCCGAGCAGGACGCGTCGGCGGCGGATCAGGTCGCGACCTATGCCGAGTCGGACGCCACCAAGGCCGAGACGGCGGCGTCCAACGCAGAGGGCTCGGCCAGGGAGGCGGACGCTGCCGCGACCCGCGCCGAGGAGGCGGAGCGCAAGCGGCTGGCGGAACTGCGCAAGGAGCGTTCGGAGAAGGCGCCCGACGTCGGCCCGGCCCTGTCCTCCGATGAGGAGGCGGCCCTGCTGCGCATGTGCGGGCAGGAGTGCGTGGACCAGTACCGTGCGGCGCGCGACCTGGCGTCCATGAACCTGCTGGACTGGGTCAAGCAGAACGGCGGTGAGATCCTCCTCGACTACATCGGCTGGACCGACCTGAAGAACTGCCTGAACAAGGGCGACGTCGAGAGCTGTCTGTGGACCCTGGCCAACGCGATCGGCGCGGCCGTCCCGCTCGCCAAGATCCCCGCCCTGGGCAAGGCGATCATCCGGATCTCCTCAGGAGTCGTCGGCTTCTTCGAGAAGTCGGCGAAGGCGAAGAAGACGCTCGACAAGCTACGCAAGCTGGCGGAAAAGGCGAAGAAGGAACCGGACCTGCCGGCCTGTGTGCGCAAGAAGTCTGCGAAGGCGGTGGCGCTCTCGGGGGCGGCGTCCTTCACCTCGGCGTCCATTTCCGTGTCCGAGGCAACCGCCTCGGGCGACGACGGGCCGGACATGTGCGACCTGGACCCGCTGCAGAACTTGTCCTACGAGATTCTGGACAAGCTCGACGAGAAGTACGGGGCGGACGTGGCTGACGGCATCGAGTACCAGTGGAAGCGGATGCAGGGAGGCAGCAAGGAAGCGGGCGATCACAACATCCCGGGTGTCGGCCGGGATCTGACAGCCATGGCCGAGTACTTCCAGAAGTGGCGCGGAAAGGCCACGCACAAGGACTCGCGGACGGGTAACGGGGTCGCCTACGACGACGACAAGGGTGTGATCGTCATCATCACAGCCCGATTCATCCACGGCTACAAACTGCCCAAGGCAGACTTCATGACTCCGGGCCGGTATGTGCCGAAAAAGTAGCGAGCGGGAGGAGGAGAACCAATGCGAACGGAGTTGGAGCTAAGCCGCGACGGAGACGATTTCGTCGCGCGGCTCGACGCGTCCCAGGCAAGCGCCCTTCAGGAAGCACTGAGCTACGCGCGCTGTGACCATGCCACGGACGCGTATCTCAGTGTGCTGCTCGGTGTCGGCCGGGATGTGGTCGACGGCATCGTGGCACGGCTGAGTGGCCCGCAGACGGAACCCTTCGAGGTGCGGTTCCGGCCGCAGGAGCTGCACGTAGTGCTGAGCGCGCTGACGAACGCGGCCACGCATTTCGTCTCCAGTGAGGGCCTTTTCTCGCAGGAAGCCTTCCTCGTGCGGCTGGGTTTCTACCGAGAGAACTTCGATGCCCTGGCGCTGGCCATCGGTAATGCGGCATACAGGGCGTACGAGACTGAGGCCCACGAGGTGACCGAATGAGAAGGCTGCGCATCCGGCTCACCCGCGACGGAAAGGACGTGGTTGCCCGGATCAGCCCGTACCAGGCGGACATCCTCTACCGTGCACTGGAACTGGTGCGAGGCAGGAACCTCGGGACCGCAGCCCTTGCCGTCCAGGTCGGCGTCGGCCCTGAAGTCGTGAACTCACTAGCCGCACGGTTCGCGGGTGAACACACCGAGTCATTCGAACTCCGGCTGTCGGCCGCCGAACTCCATGTTCTCCATAGTGCCTTGACTGCCGCACCGCTGATGTTCCTGGACGGTCGCGACCGGCTGTTCTCGGAAGAGCGGTTCCACCAGGAGACAGGCTCGTTCAGGGAGCATTTCGACTCCCTGGCGCGCAGCCTCGTGGAAGAAGTCTCCGAGGCATGACCTTGACGAGGGCCCGTGAGCTTACACTCCGGGCCCTCGTCCCGTTCGGTAGCTCTCCTTGTCCGGGGGCGCACGGACGGCTCTCAGCCGGAGCCAGTCGGATCAGTCGGCGATGCGTTCACCGACCGCTTTCGGCCGGCAGAGCGCCCCGTTCGAGCGAGGCCGGGACCCCGAGTTCCCGTGCCCGGCGTGCTGAGAAATGCGCACGGAAGGCGGGAGTACGCATCCGACGACCCCTGAGGTGAGCGGACTGTCCGGTTCCATGGAAACGGCCTCGAACAGCAGAGGCAGCGCAGCAGGGGCGCCACTGCCGCACGGTAGAGCGCCCAGCGCTCGTGCCCGTCGGCGAACGACGCCTCGGATTCGCATGGCCTGGGCTGGTTGCCGCAGCAGCTCGCCGAGGGGTGGGGAGGGATCAGCAGCCACCCGCCTTGAACCTCTCCATGGAGCCTGGCTCTTCACGCCGTACTGGTTTCGGACTCCGCATCGTTCGCGGCCATACCGGCGTAGACGGCGTCGGAGCCTGCCTGCCGGTCGTAGGGCCGAAGGCGGCGGTGCCGAACAGCTCGGCAAGGAGATGTTCGAGGCGGCGGGGGTGATGTTCGGGTGACCGGGGCCTTCGAGGAGCTCGACCGGCTCGACCTCGACGGCCATGTGCGTCGCTGGTCGGCGCCGGGCGTCGCCACGGTCGACGGAGACGTGAGCCAGTGGATGGCCGCAGCCCAGCAGTTCGCCGCCCGGCTCCAGGTCCGCCCGGAGGGGCCGACCTGGCTGACCGAGGAGCAGTGGGGCGAGGTCGGGCACGCGTGGGCGGCGCTGCTGGCGGCTGCCGAGCGGTCCGTCGGTGAGCAGGGCAACGAGTGGCTGCTACGGGACCTCTGGCTGCGGTCCTGGCTCCTGGACCACATGGGGCCGTGCGCCGGTGTCGCATTGCTCGACCCCGAGGCCGTGCTCGAACGCGCGCTTGCCGCCATGCCCATGTCCGTCGAGGAGGCCGACAGGTCGGCCTCGTGGTGGCGGGAGGTGAAACCGGACGAGATCCTGACGTTCCGTGAGCGGATCCTGGAGCTTCGGATGATCCGACGGTTGCTCGCCACGGTGAGGCCGCTGGCCGCGCATCTCGCGGATCATCCCCGTTGGAGTGAGGTCGAGGAGTGGGCGCGGGTGGCTGAAGCACTGCCGTAGCCCCCGTCTCCGGCGACGACCGAGGGCGCCCCCTGCCACAGGGAGCGCCCTCGGTGTCGTACAGCCTCTTACTGTCAGCCTCTTACTGGGCCGCGCCGCTCAGGTGATGCACCCGCAGCATGTTGGTGGTGCCGGCGACGCCGGGGGGTGAGCCGGCCGTGATGATGACGATCTCGCCCGGGTTGAAGCGGTTGATCTTGGCGATCTCCTGGTCGACCATGTCGACCATCTCGTCCGTGGTGTTCACGAACGGCACCACGTGCGACTCCACGCCCCAGCTGAGCGCCAGCTGGTTGCGGGTGTTCTCGTCGGTGGTGAAGGCGATGATCGGCTGCTGGGCGCGGTAGCGCGACAGGCGCCGGGCGGTGTCGCCGGACTGGGTGAAGGCCACCAGGCCCCGGCCGCCGAGGAAGTCGGCGATCTCGCAGGCCGCGCGGGCGACCGAACCACCCTGGGTGCGGGGCTTCTTGCCGGGGACCAGCGGCTGCAGGCCCTTCGACATCAGCTCCTGCTCGGCGGCGACGACGATCTTCGACATCGTCTTGACGGTCTCGATCGGGTAGGCGCCCACGCTCGACTCCGCCGACAGCATGACCGCGTCCGCGCCGTCCAGGATCGCGTTGGCCACGTCGGAGGCCTCGGCGCGGGTCGGGCGGGAGTTGGTGATCATCGACTCCATCATCTGGGTCGCCACGATCACCGGCTTGGCGTTGCGGCGGCACAGCTCGATGAGGCGCTTCTGCACCATGGGGACCTTCTCGAGCGGGTACTCGACGGCCAGGTCACCGCGGGCCACCATGACGGCGTCGAACGCCATCACGACGTCCTCCATGTTGTCCACCGCCTGCGGCTTCTCCACCTTGGCGATGACGGGGACCCGGCGGCCCTCCTCGTCCATCACCTTGTGGACGTCGGCCACGTCCTTGGCGTCCCGGACGAAGGACAGCGCGACCATGTCGCAGCCCATGCGCAGCGCGAAACGGAGGTCCTCGACGTCCTTCTCGCTCAGCGCGGGGACGTTGACCGCCGCGCCGGGCAGGTTGATGCCCTTGTGGTCGGAGACGACACCGCCCTCGATGACCATCGTCTTGACCCGCGGGCCCTCGACATCCAGGACCTTCAGCTCGACGTTGCCGTCGTTGATGAGGATCTGGTCGCCGCGGGAGACGTCACCGGGCAGGCCCTTGTAAGTGGTCCCGCAGATGGTCTTGTCACCCGGGACGTCCTCGGCGGTGATGACGAACTCGTCACCGCGCTCCAGCTCCACCGGGCCCTCGGCGAAGGTCTCCAGGCGGATCTTGGGGCCCTGCAGGTCGGCGAGGACACCGATGGCCCGGCCGGTCTCCTTGGCGGCGGCACGGACGCGGTCGTACCGACCCTGGTGCTCGGCGTGCGTGCCGTGGCTGAAGTTGAAACGGGCCACGTTCATGCCGGCTTCGATCAGCGAGACCAGCATCTCGTGGGAGTCGACCGCGGGGCCGAGAGTACAGACGATTTTCGAACGGCGCATGGAGCGATCCTATCGGTTTGTTTCCCTGCGGAATATTCCGTCTGGCGGAAGATACAAATGGGCGGGGTCGCGCTCAGTTGCGGTTACTGCTCAGTCGCTTTTTTCTTCGACCAGTGCGTAGGTCTGTGTCGCGATTTCCAATTCTTCGTCCGTCGGCACCACGGCCACCGCCACCCGGGCGTCCGCCGGCGAGATCAGTCGCGGCTCGTCGCTCCGTACGGCGTTCAGCGCGTCGTCCACCGCCAGGCCCAGGGACTCCAGGCCCGCCACGGCGGCCTCGCGCACCGGTGCCGCGTTCTCCCCGACGCCGGCCGTGAACGCGATCGCGTCCACGCGGCCGAGCACCGCGTAATAGGCGCCGATGTACTTCTTCAACCGGTGAATGTAGATGTCGAATGCGAGCTTCGCCTGTTCGTCACCCTCGTCGACCCGGCGGCGGATCTCCCGCATGTCGTTGTCCCCGCACAAGCCGATCAACCCGCTCTTCTTGTTGAGAAGAGTGTCGATCTCGTCCGTGGACATTTTGCCAACACGCATCAAATGGAAGATGACGGCGGGGTCCAGGTCTCCGGAGCGGGTACCCATCACGAGTCCCTCCAAAGGCGTCAGCCCCATGGAGGTGTCCACGCACCTGCCGGCCCGGACCGCGGAGGCGCTCGCGCCGTTGCCCAGGTGCAGCACGATCACGTTGACGTCCTCGGGCGCCCTGCCGAGCAGCTTCGCGGTCGCCCGGGACACGTACGCGTGCGAGGTGCCGTGGAAGCCGTAGCGCCGGACGCGGTGGGCGTCGGCGGTCTCCACGTCGATCGCGTAGCGCGCCGCGGACTCCGGCATCGTGGTGTGGAACGCGGTGTCGAAGACGGCCACCTGGGGCAGGTCCGGGCGCAGCGCCCGCGCGGTGCGGATGCCGGTGAGGTTGGCCGGGTTGTGCAGCGGGGCGACCGGGATCAGCCGCTCGATCTCGGCGAGCACGGCCTCGTCGATCACCGTCGGCTCGGTGAAGGTCTTGCCGCCGTGCACGACCCGGTGCCCGATGGCGGCCAGCTCGGGGGAGTCCAGGCCGAGGCCGTCCTTCGCCAGCTCCTCGGCCATGGCCTTCAGGGCGGCGTCGTGGTCGGCGATGGGGCCGGTCCACTCACGCGACTCGCCGCCCCGAGGTGTGTGCCTCAGTCGCGAGGACTGCTCACCGATGCGCTCGACGAGTCCCGCCGCGAGCCTGCTGCTGTCCCGCATGTCGAGCAACTGGTACTTCACCGACGACGAGCCGGAGTTGAGGACGAGGACGCGGGTGGCGCTCACTGTGCGGTGGCCTTTTCTGTCGCGAGGGTCGAGGTCTGGGCCTGGATCGCCGTGATGGCGACGGTGTTGACGATGTCCGAGACGAGGGCGCCCCGGGACAGGTCGTTGACGGGCTTGCGCAGGCCCTGGAGCACCGGCCCGACGGCGATCGCCCCGGCCGACCGCTGCACGGCCTTGTAGGTGTTGTTGCCGGTATTGAGGTCCGGGAAGATCAGGACCGTTGCCTGCCCGGCCACGTCCGACTCCGGCAGCTTGGTCTCCGCGACGGTCGGCTCGACCGCGGCGTCGTACTGGATCGGCCCCTCGATCCTCAGGTCGGGCCGCCGCTGCCGTACCAGCTCGGTGGCCTCGCGCACCTTGTCCACGTCGGCGCCCGAGCCCGACGTACCGGTGGAGTACGACAGCATCGCGATCCGCGGCTGCACACCGAACTGCTCGGCGGTCGCCGCCGACTGGATGGCGATGTCGGCGAGCTGCACGGCGTCGGGATCGGGGTTCACGGCGCAGTCGCCGTACACCAGCACCTTGTCGGCGAGGCACATGAAGAAGACCGACGAGACGATGTCGGCGTCCGGCTTGGTCTTGATGATCTCGAAGGCCGGGCGGATCGTCGCCGCCGTGGAGTGCACCGAGCCGGACACCATGCCGTCGGCGAGGCCCTCCTGGACCATCAGCGTGCCGAAGTAGTTCACGTCGGAGACGACGTCGTAGGCGAGCTCTACGGTGACGCCCCGGTGGGCCCGCAGGGCCGCGTACTTCTCGGCGAAGGCGTCGCGCAGTTCGGAGGTCGCCGGGTCGATCAGCCGGCAGTCGCCGAGGTCGATGCCGAGGTCGGCGGCCTTCTTGCGGATCTGGTCGACCGGGCCGAGCAGCGTGAGGTCGCAGACGCCCCGGCGCAGCAGGACCTCGGCCGCGTGCAGCACGCGCGGCTCGGTGCCCTCGGGGAGCACGACCCGGCGCTTGTCGGAGCGGGCCGTCTCCAGGAGCTTGTGCTCGAACATCATCGGCGTGAGGCGGTCGCTGCTCGGCGCGGAGACCCGGCGGGCGAGCTCGGCGGTGTCGACGTACCGCTCGAAGAGACCGAGCGCGGTCTCCGCCTTGCGGGGCGTGGCGGCGCTCAGCTTCCCTTCCAGGGCGAAGAGTTCGGCGGCGGTGGGGAAGCTGTTGCCCGCGACCGACAGCACCGGGGTGCCGGGGGCCAGGCGGGCGGCGAGGGTGAGGACCTCGTCGCTCGGCACCTCGTTCAGGGTGAGCAGCACCCCGGCTATCGGCGGGGTGCCGGCGCTGTGCGCGGCGAGCGAGCCGACGACCAGGTCCGCGCGGTCGCCCGGGGTGACCACCAGGCAGCCCGGGGTCAGGGCGTTCAGGAAGTTCGGCAGCATCGCGCCGCCGAACACGAAGTCCAGCGCGTCCCGGGCGAGCCCGGAGTCGTCGCCGAGGATCACCTTGGCGCCGAGCGCCTGGCCGATCTGGGCGACGGTGGGCGCGGCGAGCGCGGGCTCGTCCGGCACGACATAGCAGGGCACGGGCATACGGCCCCGGAGCCGCTCGGCGATCTCGTCGCGGTCCTCGCGGGCCACCCGGTTGGTGACCATGGCGAGGACGTCGCAGCCCAGGCTGTCATAGGCCCGGTAGGCGTTGCGGGTCTCCGCGAGCACCGACTCGGCGGGCTGCGTGCGACCGCCCACGACCGGGATCACGGAGGCGCCGAACTCGTTGGCGAGCCGGGCGTTGAGCGCGAGCTCGTCCGGCAGCTGGGTGTCGGCGAAGTCGGTGCCGAGGACCAGGACGACGTCGAAGTCGCGGGCCACCAGGTGGAAGCGGTCCACCAGGGTGGAGACCAACTCGTCGGTGCCGCGCTCGGCCTGCAGCGCGGAGGCCTCCTGGTAGTCGAGGCCGTAGACGGTGGCCGGGTCCTGGGTGAGCCGGTAGCGGGCGCGCAGCAGCTCGAAGAGCCGGTCGGGACTGTGGTGCACCAGCGGCCGGAACACCCCCACCCGGTCGACCTGGCGGGTCAGCAGCTCCATCACCCCCAGCTCGACGACCTGGCGGCCGTCGCCGCGGTCGATCCCGGTCACGTACACGCTGCGGGTCACGCGAGCTCACTCCGTTTCCTGGACGGCATAAAAATCGCCCACCTAGGTGAGCAGAACCCTCTTGACAGTACCCCGATCGATGGATAAGGCGCCCGTCAGCATGGGATGCGACGGTGCTGTGCGGGACGTGAAAGAATCGGACCTGGCTCACCGGTACCAACAGCGAGCAGGAGACACAGCACGATGCGCATCGGAGTTCTCACCGCAGGCGGCGACTGCCCGGGGCTGAACGCAGTGATCCGGTCGGTCGTGCACCGAGCGGTCGACAATTACGGCGACGAGGTCATCGGTTTCGAGGACGGCTACTCCGGCCTCCTGGACGGCCGCTACCGCGCCCTCGACCTGGACAGCGTCAGCGGCATCCTGGCCCGAGGCGGCACCATCCTCGGCTCCTCCCGCCTGGAGCGCGACCGGCTGCGTGAGGCGTGCGAGAGCGCCTCCGACATGATCCACGAGTTCGGCATCGACGCGCTGATCCCGATCGGCGGCGAGGGCACCCTCACGGCCGCCCGCATGCTCTTCGACGCGGGTCTCCCGGTCGTCGGCGTCCCGAAGACGATCGACAACGACATCTCCTCCACCGACCGCACCTTCGGCTTCGACACCGCGGTCGGCGTCGCCACCGAGGCGATGGACCGCCTCAAGACCACCGCCGAGTCCCACCAGCGCGTGATGGTCGTCGAGGTCATGGGCCGGCACGCGGGCTGGATCGCCCTGGAGTCCGGCATGGCCGCCGGCGCCCACGGCATCTGCCTGCCCGAGCGCCCCTTCGACCCGGCCGACCTGGTCAAGATGGTCGAGGAGCGCTTCGCCCGCGGCAAGAAGTTCGCCGTCGTCTGCGTCGCCGAGGGCGCCCACCCCGCCGAGGGCAGCATGGACTACGGCACGGGCGAGATCGACAAGTACGGCCACGAGCGCTTCCAGGGCATCGGCACGGCCCTGGCGTACGAGCTGGAGCGGCGGCTCGGCAAGGAGGCCAAGCCGGTCATCCTCGGGCATGTGCAGCGCGGCGGCGTCCCCACCGCGTACGACCGGGTCCTCGCCACCCGCTTCGGCTGGCACGCCGTGGAGGCCGCGCACCGGGGCGAGTTCGGCCGGATGACCGCGCTCAAGGGCACCGACATCGTGATGGTGCCGCTCGCGGAGGCGGTCACCGAGCTGAAGACGGTCCCGAAGGACCGGATGGACGAGGTGGAGTCGGTCTTCTAGGCACGCGTCGGGCGGTCGCCGTTCCAGGGCCGTCCGTCGGCCGCCTGTCGGCCGTCCCGTTCTACGGCCGTGTCTCGACCGCCTCCCAGAACCGCTCCACGATCTCGGCCAGGAACTCCTGGCCGGCCTCGCCGGAGCGTTCGCCGCCCCCGCCCCAGCTCAGGGTGGACACCATCTGCCCCTGGTACTGCCGGTGCAGGTCCATGAGGGTCTCCTCCACCAGGCGCCGGTCCAGGGGCACGATCTTCGCGATCTGACGGACGTAGGCCTGCCAGCGGGTGCTGACCGCGCCGCGCAGGCATTCGGCGAGCCGCTTCTCGCGTCCTGTGACGGCGACGAAGTCCGGCAGGGTCAGCTCCAGCAGGTCGGCGAGGGCGGCGGACTGGCGGTCGGTGCCGCGCCACTCGTCGTGTTCCTCCATGCCGAGGTAGGCGAGCAGTTCGAGCCCCACGGCACGGGCCACGTCCTCGGGGGCGATGCCGCGCGCGACGCGGTGCTCGCGCAGGGTGCGGGGGCGGCCGATGAGTTCACCGGGGGAGCACCACAACACGCCCGCGAGAGCGGTGAGTTCCGGACTCGTGGGGCAGAGGGTCCCGCGTTCCCAGGCGACGACGAGATCGGGGGTGACGTAGGGGAGCCCGTACGAGACGCGCAGCCCGTAGGCCACGTGCTCGGGCCCCATGCCGAGGGCGACACGGAGTCTGCGGGCGGTGAGGTTGTCGAAGGGCGGTCCGGGCTGGTTCGGCAGGGCGGGTGGTCGGCGCACGGCCCACAAGCTAGGGGCGCGGGCGTGCGGTGACTACGGTCTGTTCGGCCAGTATCACGGATTGTGCGAACCTACGGTTTCGGCCGTGGGTTCGGACCGGCCGAAGATCGTCTGTCGGCGGCGCGGGCGCGGTGGCGAGGATGGCGCCGGGCGCCCGCACGGGTGGCCGGAAAGAGGTGCGATCTTCGTGTACGAAGTGAATGGCAAGGTAGAGGGGCATATTCGCGAGCGGCTGCTGGCGCCGAACTTCTGGCATCTGGCGACCGTGGGTCCGGACGGAGCGCCGCAGGTCTCGCCCATGTGGGCGGACCTCGAAGGTGAGTACGTCATGGTCAACACGGCGATCGGACGTGTGAAGGAACAAAACCTGCGGCGCAATCCGAACGTCTCCCTCTCCCACCACGCCCCCGAGAACCCCTACGACCGTGTCGAGATCCGGGGTCGGGTGGTGCGGTTCGTGGAGGGCGAGGACGCGGAGCGCTCCATGGACCGGCTCACGCAGAAGTACATCGGCGAGGAGCGCTACCCGTGGCTGCTGGCTGGCGAGCGGCGGGTGATGCTGCTGATCGAGCCGGTGCGGGTGCGCAGGGTGGTGGGGGTGGAGCCGTTCCGGCCGGGGGTGCTGCCGGAGGAGTGAGCACGCGCTGCCAGTGACTCGCTGACGCCCCGTGAACCTTGACAGCGTCGGTGGCCGGCAGTTGTGCTCCGGGTTCGTGGTCGTGGTCGTCCGTGCGGGTCAGCCGCGTCTTCCCGGTTCGTGGCCTTCACCCCCGCCCTGAAGGGCGGAACACTGGCCAAGATCAGAGGTAGACCAGGTCGGGCGCGGTCTTCACGGAGCGGAGCATCTGCTTGCCGGGGTTCGCCTTCTCGAACTGCTTCTTGACGTCCGCGAGATACGCGAGATAGTCGTCCATCACGTGCTGCCGGAACCGCCTCCGCAGGCGGTGAGGGCGGATGCGGCGAGGGCGGTGGCGAGCAGGGAGGGAAGTACGGCGGAAGGCTAGGGCTGCTGTCGGGTGACCCATCGGTACTGCAACTCCGGGCGCCCCACCGTCCCGTACTGCGGGCTGCGGGCCGCCCGGCCGGCGTCGACCAGATGCTCCAGGTAGCGGCGGGCCGTGATCCGGGAGATGCCGACCACCTCGGCGAGACCGGTCGCGGTGAGCCCCTCCGCGCAGTCCCGCAGCGCCACCGTCACCCGCTCCAGGGTCGGCGCGCTGAGCCCCTTCGGCAGGGCTGCCGGGCCCGGCGCCCGGAGTGTGGCCAGCGCGCGGTCCACCTCCTCCTGACCGCTCGCCTCACCGGCCGACGCGTGGAACTCCGCGTACCGGATCAGCCGGTCCCGCAGGGTGGCGAAGGTGAACGGCTTCAGGACGTACTGCACGACCCCCAGCGAGACGCCCTCCCGTACGACCGTCAGGTCCCGGGCCGACGTCACCGCTATCACGTCCGCCTGATGCCCGGCCGCGCGCAGCTGACGGGCCAGCTGGAGGCCGTGCCCGTCCGGCAGATGCAGATCGAGCAGGAGCAGGTCCACGGCCGTACGGTCCAGCAGCCGCCGGGCCTCGGCACCGGTGTGCGCCTTGCCCACCGCCGTGAAGCCGGGGACGCGGTTGACGTACAGCACATGCGCGTCGGCGGCGACCGGATCGTCCTCGACGACCAGGACACGGATGGGCTGCGGGCCGGTCATATGTGGCCTCCGGGGAGGGTGGCACCTTCGGCGGCCGGAGAGCCGTGGGGCGGCGGGGGGTCTTCCGGAGCTGTGGGGCGCTGGGGAGGGGCGGGGGCTGCCGGGTTGTTGGAGGGTCCGGGGGCTGGGGAGATTTCCCGGACTGTGGGGCTCGCGGGGGCCGGGGAGCTGTCCGGGGCCGTGGCGTGTTCGGGGACCGTAGAGCTTTCCGGGACCGTCGAGGTTTCCCAGAGCGTGGCGCTTGCGGGGCTCGGGAAGCCATCCGGGCCTGTGGCGTGTTCGGGCGCCGCAGATCCATCCGGGCCTGCAGCGCCTTCCCGGACCGTGGCGCTCTCGGGCACCGCAGCCCCTTCCGGTCCCGCCGCGCCCTCAGACTCCGCCGCATCTTCGAAGCGGGCCGTGTTCTCGGAACCTGCCGCGTTCTCGAAGCGGGCCGTGTTCTCGGAACCTGCCGCGTTCTCGAAGCGGGCCGTGTTCTCGGAACCTGCCGCGTTCTCGAAGCCGGCCGTGTTCTCGGAACCTGCCGCGTTCTCGAAGCGGGTTGTGTTCTCGGAACCTGCCGCGTTCTCGAAGCCGGTCGCGTTCTCGGAACCTGCCGTGCCCTCGAAGCCCGCCCCGCCCTCAGGCCCTGTCACCCGCTCGAGCCCCTCGGGCTCGCCCCCCAGCGGGAGTCGTACCTCGAATTCCGCGCCGCCTCCCTCGGCCTCCGCCACCGTCAGGGTTCCCTTGCAGCGGTTGACCGTCTGTCGTACGAGTGCGAGGCCCAGGCCGCGGCCGCCCGGGCCCGCCGGCTTCGTCGAGAAGCCGCGCCGGAAGACCGCCTCGGCGTGGGCCGGGTCCACGCCCGCGCCGGTGTCCGAAACCCGCAGCACCAGCCCGCGCCCGCCCGCGCCCTCTGCGTACGCCGTCACCGTCACCCGCGCCCGCACGCTCCCCTGCGCCGCGTCCACCGCGTTGTCGATGAGGTTGCCGAGGATCGTGACCAGGTCCCGGGCGGGGAGCGTGTCCGGCAGCAGCCCGTCGTCCAGGCGGCTGTCCTCCGACACCACCAGCTCCACGCCCCGCTCGTTCGCCTGCGCGGTCTTGCCCAGCAGCAGGGCGGCCAGCACCGGTTCGCCCACCGCCGCCACCACCTGGTCCGTGAGCGCCTGCGCCAGCTCCAGCTCCGCCGTCGCGAAGCCCACCGCCTGTTCCGCGCGGCCCAGTTCGATCAGCGAGACGACCGTGTGCAGCCGGTTCGCCGCCTCGTGGGCCTGCGAGCGCAACGCCTGGGTGAAGCCGCGCTCGGAGTCCAACTCACCCATCAGGGACTGGAGTTCGGTCACATCGCGCAGGGTGACCACGGTGCCGCGCTGCTCTCCGCCGGAGACCGGGGAGGTGTTGACGACCAGGACCCGCGTGGACGTCAGATGGACCTCGTCGACCCGTGGCTCGGAGGAGAGCAGCGCCCCCGTCAGCGGCGCCGGCAGCCCGAGGTCCGCCACCGACCGCCCGATCACCCCGTCCTGAGAGGACACGCCCAGCAACTCCCGTCCGCCGTCGTTGATCAGCGCGACACGGTACTGCCCGTCCAGCATCAGCAGCCCCTCGCGCACCGCGTGCAGGGCGGCCTGGTGATAGTCGTGCATCCTGCTGAGCTCGGCCGCGTTCATGCCGTGGGTGTGCCGGCGCAGCCGGGCGTTGACGACGTAGGTACCGACGGCGCCGAGCGCGAGCGCGCCGCCCGCGACGCCGAGCAGGGCGGCGAGCTGCCCCTGCACCCGCTCGCTGATCTTCTCGACCTGGATGCCGGCGCTGACCAGCCCGATGACGTGCCCGCGGTCGTCCTTGACCGGGGTGACCGCCCGGACCGAGGCGCCCAATGTGCCGGTGTAGGTCTCCGTGAAGGTGTGGCCCTTGAGCGCGCGCTCGGTGTTGCCGAGGAAGTGCTTGCCGATCTCCTTCTGGTCGGGGTGGGTCCAGCGGATGCCCTGCGGACTCATGATCGTGACGAAGTCGACCTCGGTGTCGGCCATGACCCGCAGCGCGTACGGCTGGAGCCGTGCCGTCGGATTCGGCGTGCCGATGGCCTCCCGCACGGAGGGCGAGTCCGCGACCGCCCGCGCCACGGCCCTGGCCTGAACCCGCGCCGCGTCCTCGGCCTGGCCCCGGTCGCTGACGTAGGTGAACAGCGCGTACCCCGCCACGACCACGGCGATCAGCACGGCCTGCATGGCGAAGAGCTGGGCCGCGAGGCTCCGGGGTCTCGGTACGGGGATGCGCATGTCGTCAGTGTGCCTCCATGGCTGATTGTGAACTAAATGAACGGAAGGGTGACCGCCCTCACAGGGCGGGAGATAGTCACGGCATTCCTTCAGAAGCCCGGACGTGAGCCGCACGCCGGTCATACCGACGAAGACGTCAAGGAGGGCAGCCGTGGCCGCCAGCACCCCCGAGAGGGCACCCGCAGTCAAAAAGGACCGCACTCACTACCTGTACATCGCGGTGATCGTCGCGGTTGCCCTCGGTATCACCGTCGGTCTGGTCGCCCCCGACTTCGCGGTCGAGCTGAAGCCGATCGGCACCGGGTTCGTGAACCTGATCAAGATGATGATCTCGCCGATCATCTTCTGCACGATCGTGCTGGGCATCGGCTCGGTGCGGAAGGCCGCCAAGGTCGGCGCGGTCGGCGGTATCGCCCTGCTCTACTTCACGATCATGTCGCTGGTCGCCCTGGGCATCGGCCTGGTCGTCGGCAACATCCTGGAGCCCGGTACGGGTCTCGCGGTGACCGACGCGATCAAGGACGCCGGCCACGCACAGGTGGACGCGGAGGCCAAGGACACCACCGAGTTCCTGCTCGGCATCATCCCGACCACGATCGTCTCCGCCTTCACCGAGGGCGAGGTGCTGCAGACCCTGCTCATCGCGCTGCTCGCCGGCTTCGCGCTGCAGGCCATGGGCTCGGCCGGGCAGCCGGTCCTGCGCGGGGTCGAGCACATCCAGCGGCTCGTCTTCCGCATCCTCGCCATGGTGATGTGGGCCGCCCCGATCGGCGCGTTCGGCGCCATGGCGGCGGTGGTCGGTTCCGCGGGCGTCGACGCCCTCAAGAGCCTCGCCGTCCTGATGCTCGGCTTCTACGTCACCTGTTTCCTCTTCGTCTTCATCGTGCTCGGCGTCATGCTGCGGGTGATCGCGGGCCTCAACATCCTCACGCTCTTCAAGTACCTGGGCCGTGAGTTCCTGCTGATCCTGTCGACCTCGTCGTCGGAGTCCGCCCTGCCCCGGCTCATCGCGAAGATGGAGCACCTGGGCATCAGCAAGCCGGTGGTCGGCATCACCGTCCCGACCGGCTACTCCTTCAACCTCGACGGCACCATGATCTACATGACCATGGCGTCCCTGTTCATCGCCGACGCCATGGGCACGCCGATGTCGGTCGGTGAGCAGATCCCGCTGCTGCTCTTCCTGTTCGTCGCCTCCAAGGGCGCGGCCGGTGTCACCGGCGCCGGCATGGCGACCCTCGCGGGCGGTCTCCAGTCGCACAAGCCCGCCCTGGTGGACGGCATCGGCCTGATCGTCGGCATCGACCGCTTCATGAGCGAGGCGCGCGCCCTGACCAACTTCGCGGGCAACGCCGTCGCCACCGTCCTGATCGGCACCTGGACCAAGGAGATCGACCGCGAGCGCGTCGACCAGGTGCTCGCCGGTCACCTGCCCTTCGACGAGAAGACGCTCCTCGACCACGACGACGAGGACGTCACGGCGGACATCCCCGAGCAGGGCGGCGAGAAGGAGCTGGCCAAGGCCTGACCGGCCGGACGCCGATGGCCGTACGGCCACACAGAGCCGGGTCGGGCCCGACCTGAACCCGGGCCCGGCTCCCGCCCCGGGCGGCCGAGTACTCCCCCGTAGCTCGGCCGCCCGGACCCACTCCCCGAAGAACAGCTCAGTCGCTCAGTTTCGCCACCAGCGCGGTGGCCAGAGAGGCGGGTACGCCCGCCGCGGTCAGAACGGTGACCGCGGCGGAGCGGCCCGCCTCTTCCGTGTCCAGCAGGCCGTGGTTCACCGCCTCCATCACCGCGAACATCATCTGCTCGTGGACGTATGCCAGCGCGGGCGCCGGCAGCGGTGAGACGAAGACCCCCTCGTCCAGACCGCGCTGGAGCAGTTCGGTGGCGGCCTGGCGCACGGGGGCGAGCCGCTCGATGATGCCCTCCATCGTGACGCTGCGCTGGGCGAGCGCGACCAGGATCCGGTAGCGGTCGGCGACCTTCCAGACCGCGAGCACGGAGCCCGCCACGGCCTGCGCCAGATCGTCGATCCCCTCGCGCCCCGCCGCGTCGGCGGCCGCCACCGCCTCCACGGCCCCGTCGACGAGCGTGCTGATCAGCGCCTCACGGCTGGGGAAGTGGCCGTACACGGTCCGCCGTACAACGCCTGCGGCGCGCGCGATCTGGTCCATGGACGCATCCGGGTCGCGCAGCAGCTCGGCGAGTGCGACATCGAGGATGTGACGGCGGTTGGCTTCGGCGCGAGGTGAATGGCCCGTGGTCATGGGCGTCATTGTGCCCCTCCCGGCTGAACTTGCACACGGTTGTGCAGTAGGCGTACATTGCACAGCGTTGAGCAAATGCACATCACTGTGCAAGACCGCTGAGGAAGGCCACCTCTGCCATGCGACTCGTCATGACCGAACCGGTCGAGAAGATGGAGCGCCCCTACGCCCGCCGCTGGTGGGCCCTTCTCGTCCTCTGCCTCAGCCTGCTGATCATCGTGATGGCGAACACCGCCCTCACGGTCGCGGCCCCCGACATGACCGAGGACCTCGGGCTGTCGAGCGCCGACCTCCAGTGGGTCATCGACGGCTACACCGTCCCGTACGCCGCCCTGATGCTGCTGTTCGGCGCGATCGGCGACAAGTACAGCCGCCGCGGCGCGCTGCTGCTGGGGCTCGGGGTCTTCGGCGGCGGCGCGGTCTTCGGATACTTCGCCGACAGCGCCACGACCGTCATCGCGGCCCGCGCGGTGATGGGCACCGGCGCCGCGATGATCATGCCGGCCACGCTGTCCCTGCTCGCCGCGACCTTCCCGCGCGGTGAGCGCGCCAAGGCGATCACCGTGTGGACCGCCACCTCCGGCGTGGCGATCGCGGCCGGTCCGCTGGTCGCGGGCGCACTCCTGGAGCACCACGCCTGGACGTCGACGTTCCTGATCAACGTCCCCATAGCCGCCGTAGCGATCGTCGCGGCCCTCGTCCTCGTCCCGCCGTCCAAGGCCGCGAAGCACGGCCGCATCGACTACGTCGGCGGCCTGCTGTCGGTCGTGTGGATCGGCGCGCTGGTCTACATGATCATCGAGGGCCCGCACTTCGGCTGGCACGCCAGGGCGATCGCCGCCGCGCTGGTCGCGGCCATCGGTCTCGCCCTCTTCATCCTCTGGGAGCTGCGCCACCCGCGCCCCGTCGTCGACGTCCGCCGCTTCACCGACCGCGGCTTCGCGGGCGCCAACCTCGCCGTCGCCCTGTTCTTCCTGGCCGTCTTCGGCGCCTTCTACTACCTCACCCAGCACCTCCAGTTCGTCCTCGGCTACAGCGCCCTGGAGACCGGTCTGCGCATGCTGCCGCTGGCCGGCGCGGTCTTCGTCGGCTCCGCCCTGACCGGGTTCCTCACCCCGCGGGTCGGCATGAAGTGGACGGTCACCGCGGGCATGGTCGGCGGCACGGCGGCCCTCGCGCTGCTCACCCGGATCGACGCGAGTGCGTCGTACGGCGATTTCGTCGCGCCCCTGACGGTGCTGGGCCTGGCGATCGGCCTCGCCCTCTCGCCCGCCACGGACGCGATCATGGGAGCCTTCCCCGAGTCCGAACTGGGCGTCGGCGGCGCGGTGAACGACACCTCGATCGAGCTCGGCGGCTCGCTCGGCATCGCGATCCTCGGCTCGCTGCTGGCGACCTCCTATGCGGACCACCTCTCCGACGCCACCGCCGGCAGCAGGCTCCCGGCCGCCGCCCTGTCCTCCGCCCAGGACTCCGTCGGCGCCGGATACGCCGTCGCGCAGGGCATCGGCGAGAAGGCCCAGCAGGTCGCGGCGCAGGCCGCCGGGGCCACCGACCCGCAGCAGGCCGCCCAGCTCAAGGCACAGGCCGGGCAACTCGCCTCCGGCGCCCGGCAACTGGCGGACGCGGTCGGCTCGTCCTTCTCCGACGCGGTGGCGCACACCAGTCTGATCGGGGCGACCGTGCTGGGTGTCGGGACCGTCCTGGTCGCGGTGCTCCTGCCCGGCCGCACGTCCACGGAGCCCACCCCCGGGGCCGAGGCGGAGAAGGAACTGGTCGACACCCACTGACTCACCGAGTTCTTACCCGGCCCCACTAGCGTGCCGTCCCCGGACGGCACGCTCTTTCATCGGAGGCACACGGGGGATGAAGATCGACTGGGACCGGCGGACGTGCGCACGCCGCGGGCATGTGACGTACGCGCCGGACGAGCCCCGCCTCAGGGAGCGGCTGCATGTCGAGACCGCCGTGGGCGGGGCGTGGCGCTGCCTGCGCTGCGGCGACTTCGCCCTCGGGGAGCCGCACGGCTCGGGACCCGCGGACCACGCGCCCCTCGTCCCGCGCGGCAAGGTGCTCAGGGACCTGTTCGTGCTGCGCTTCCTCGCGCTCGAGCGGGCCGTGCGCGGGGTGTTCATCGTGCTGGCCGCGGTGGCGGTGTGGAAGTTCAGCAACAGCCAGGACGCGGTGCGCCGGCTCTTCGACGAGTATCTCGACGTCTTCCGGCCGGTGTTCAGGCACTTCCACTACGACCTGGACCACTCACCGATCGTCGACACCGTCCAGAAGACGTTCGGGTACAAGCACAACACCCTGGTCCTGGTGGCCGTGCTGCTGCTGGCCTACGCCCTCATCGAGCTCGTCGAGGCGGTCGGCCTCTGGTACGCCAAGCGCTGGGCGGAGTACCTGACGGTGGTGGCGACGGCCGCCTTCCTTCCGCTGGAGATCTACGAACTCACCGAGCGCATCAGCTGGCTGAAGATCGCCACGCTGTTCCTCAACATCCTCGCCGTCCTCTACATCCTCCTCGCCAAGCGCCTGTTCGGCCTGCGCGGCGGACACCGGGCCTTCGAGGAGGAACGGCACAGCGCGTCACTGCTGGAGGTGAAGGAGGCCGGCGGGCTGAGCGAGCTCAGCGCACCGGGTCAGGGGTCCCGGCACCGCCCCTAGGCCGGTTCGTTTGGATCATCTGATCGTTGGTCCGGGGGTGCCGTCTGCCGGAGAAATACGGCAACTGGCGAGGCATCTGCAACCGGCTTCGACGGGGCAGCCGGGGCGGCAGGCCGCCCCCGCTTCGACCGCGAGACCTACAAGAATCCGCAACACTGTCGAGCGGTGCATCAACCGCCTCAAGCAGTGGCCCGGCATCGCCACCCGCAACGAGAAGACAACCACCATCTACCCGGCCCGCCTCCACATCGCAGGCATATTGACGAAAGTCCCTGAGCGTCACCGGTGGTTGCCGAGGAGTCGTTCGGCGAGCTCCGTGCGGAGGTAGAGCACGCTCCGGCCGGCCCGGTGCGAGACGGCCAGGCCGGCCGCGCGTAGAGCCGTGAGGTGGTGGGAGACGGTCGGCGTCGGCATGCCCGTGCGTTCGGCGAGCTCCGTGGTGGAGGCCGGGGTGCCCAGCTCCGTCAGCAGCATGGCCCGGGACCGGCCCAGGACACCCGCGGCCGCCTCCGGCACGGGGACGCGGCCGCGCTCCCACAGGGTGCCGATGCCTCGTGCCGGGTAGACCAGGCCGGGCTGGTCGGGCGGGGTGCTCTGGGAGAAGACCCCCGGCCACACGAATACCGAGGGGACCAGCACCAGGCCCTGCCCGCCGTTGAGGGCGCGACTGGCCTCGTACCCGGGGTGGGCCACGCGCAGGATGCCGTTGTCCCAGCCGACCGACGGGTGCAGGTCGGCGAAGAGCGCCTCGGTGCCGCCGCGGGCGATCAGGCGTCCGCGGCGCAGGATCTCGCCGTCCAGGAGGCGGACGATGCGCGGCCAGTGCGGCGCCAGCGCGGCCTCCCAGTAGGCGCGGATCTCGTCCGCGAGCCGGGCCAGGCCGCGGGCCGGAGCCTCGTACAGCTTCGCGACCTCGGCGGCAAGCGGGGTGGAGATGCGGTCGAGGTCGGACCGGACCGCCTCCGGTCTCGTCTGCAGCAGACGGTCGAGCTCGTCGTCCAGCGTCGGCTCACCTGACTCCGGTACCGGCGTGAGGAAGTCCGGCACATATGCGGCCGGTACGGGCACCAGTGCGGCGAGGAGCGGGCACTGCACCTGGTCGGTGGCGAGCCGGTCGCCGGCGTCACGGGCCCACCGCTGGTGCAGGGCGTGCCGGCCGGGGTCCTTCAGCGACTCGATGCTGGTGACGACCTCCCACAGCGGTGACCGGGCGAACCGTGAACGGGCGAGGTCGCCGGCGGAGAACTCGAGCGTCAGCACGCTCCGTCCCCGCGTCCTGTGCTTCGTCCGTGGATTCGACCACGATGAAATCTCTTGGCCCGCGTTCCGGACACCCACAGGCTGGTCGACAGATCGCCACCGTGCCCCGTCGGTCCGCGCCTCATGCGACCGCGCCCCTCCCCGTCCTGTGGCCGCCCCGCGCGGCCTTGCCCGAGAGGCTTCCACACCCATGTCCGAAACAGCTGCTCAGGAACGCGAGAGCTTTCTGCAGCGCGGGTTTGCCCTGCCCGACATGCGCGGCAACCGGAAGATGGTCAACGCCGCCGTCGTCGACAGCATCGGCTCCGGCCTCATTCTCGCCTTCATCCTCGTCTACTTCGCCAGGACCACCGACCTCTCGCTGCCCGCGATCGGCGGCGCGCTCACCCTGGCCCGGTTCCTGGCCGTGCCCACCGCGATGGTCGTGGGGCCACTGATCGACCGCTGGGGGGCGCGGGTCGTCGCTCTGCTGGGCAACGTGATCTCGGCCGTCGGCTACGCCGGGTTCCTGCTCGCCGACGACCTCTGGCAGATCGTGGTGGTGGCCTTCCTGACGCAGATGGGCGGGGCGACGTACTGGACGTCCAGCAGCGGCCTGGTGGTGCTCGCCTCGACGCCGGAGCGGCGGCCGCGCTGGTTCGCGCTGCTGCACATGCTGCGTAACAGCGGCCTGGGGATCGGAGGCGCCCTCGGCGCCCTGCTGATCGGTTTTGACGGCACCACCGGGCTGAGGCTCCTGGTCGTCTCGAACGCGGCCAGCTATCTGGTCGCCGCGCTGCTGCTCGCACTGTGGCGGCCGCCGATCGCCGCCGTCCAGGCCGCGACGCGCCAGAAGCAGGAGCAGGCGCGGAAGGAGCAGCAGGAGGAGAAGGCGGAGGAAGCGGTGAAGTCCAAGGCCAAGGGCGGTTATGGGACCGTGCTGCGCGACAAGCGGTACATGCTGCTCGTCGGCATCAACATCAACTTCGTGTTCGCGGCGCTGGTGCTGAGCCTGCTGATCGCGGTGTTCGTGACCGAGGGCCTGGGGCAGGCCGCGTGGATCGGCGGTGTCCTGCTCGTCCTCAACAGCGTGCAGGTCGCGGCGACCCAGACGCTCGTGAACCGGCGCCTCGAGCGGTACCGGCCGATCCGGGTGATCGCTGCCGGAAGCCTGATCAACGCCCTCGCCTTCGGGATCTTCGCGGCGCTCGGCCTCGCCCCGGCCTGGGCGGCGGTGGTCGGCCTGTTCGTCGCCATGGTCCTCTACAACTTCGCCGAGACCGCCGCGACCCCGTTCTCCGAGGACCTGTCGGTGTCCCTGGCCCCCGAGCACCTGCGCGGCCGCTACCTGGCCGTCTACCAGCTGTCCTGGACCTTCGGGCAGACGGTCGCACCCCTGTTGCTGACCCTGCTGCTCGATCGGGGCGCCGCTTGGCCGTGGGTGTTCCTGATGACGCTCGGACTGCTGGCGGTGCCCGCCCTGCTGCTGCTCGAGCGGATGGTGGAGGCGGCCAACGGTCCAGAGCCGCGGCTCTGCGTTTGCCAACAACCTTGACCAAAGCCGTTGACCAGCAAGCGCCGGCAAGGTCGCAGCCGCTGGATGCCTTGGTTTCACCAGCGATTCTCTTGAGTGACCGTCGGATCCCACCGTGCCACAGATAGCGAGCGTCGTGAGCGTCGCCGGACCCCGTACGGCCGGGGCCCGCCTCAGTGCCGCGGTCACCACCATGCCGCTCATGACCCGCGCCACCACGGAAACGAGACCCGAGCCAGTTGAGTCGAACCGGCCTCCTGGCCCGATTCTCATAAACGGAAACGAAACGAAACGAAATGAAACGACGGCGACGATCCTTTGCCCGAGCGAGATCAAACGCGGAGGCCCGGCGACCGCGAAGCGCCGTTCCGGTTCGCAGAACCCGTTCTCACTCAATTGTTTGTGACAGCCTCCGGGGCATGACGGTCCCTCAAGAAGCCTTCCCGGGCGACGCGGACGACGTCGAGCGCCACCCCTGCCCGCGCTGCCGGGCCGAACCCGGCTCACCGTGCCGCTCGCGCTCCGGCGCGGTCGCCGGCACCTACCACACCGGCCGCTTCACCAAGGTTCCCCGGCTCGCCGAGCTCCTGCGCAAAGGCCAGGCCCTAGCGTCGCGAGCATCTACCGGGCGCGCACCCAGCACGAGAAGCAGGAGGCGTATCCCGAAGCCGTCGCCCAAGCGCACGCCGACTTCGCCGACCTCCAGGACGCCGACGACATCCCCCGCCCCCGCCGAGTCCGCATCCGGCGGCCGGACGACCCGCTCACCGCAACACCAGCCGGACCATGATCCATCTCAACGGCACTTTCTGTACCGCAACTACAACTGCCGCGATCTGCGCCGACCCTCAGCTGCGCCTGCTTGACGGAAGGTCCGTGTCGTCCAAGGCGGCCCGCGCCGCCGACGTGAAGCTGCCGAGGCGCTCGGAGACCATGGTCACCTCGACGGCGTGACGCTCAACGAAGTTGACGTTGCGATCCGGGGCACCCGAGGAGTCGCGCCAGGCGAGAAGAGTCGTATGCATCGAGTGGAGCCCTAGGTGGACGCTATGGGCGGCCTGCTCCACTGACTCGGGCCCCTCGACTGCGAGGCCGGCCCAAGCTGCCTGTACCAGAACCAACTGATCTTGCGCGATCTGGAGCCGCCGATCAGCGTTCGCGACATCGGGGGCATCGCCTATCAGCGCTCGTGCAGCCATCTTGAGAGCGCTGCGCGACTCGTTGGCCGGGGCTAGGAATGCGCTGTACGCGTCTCGCCGCAGTTGTCTGCGCCACTGGGCGTGCTCGACCTTGGCCTGCCCCTCCAACTGCCGCCGAGTCGACCCACTGGAGATCGCCGAGGCCGCAACCGTGCCGAGAACGCCTACCGTCGCACCCAGTAACGCCGCAAGTCCCTGGTCCATGCGGGGGATTATTCACCCTGGCGACCACACACGGTCACCGGCAGGGCGGGTCCCACGGGAATTGGCGACAGTTGAACAGGCGACCCCACCAGTACCGGGGCCAGGATCCGATGGGCCCGCGCCCGTGTCGCTTCGAGGGGCGCCCGCCGACGTGGGCGCCCCTGTCCCGGTGTGGTTCCGCGGTGGGTCTCAGGGCCTCAACGGAAGGAGCCGGCCACCAGGCCGGCGGCAACGTTCACGCGATTCCAGGCGTTCACCGACGCGATGGCCATCACGAGGGCGGCGAGCACATCCGGGGTGAAGTGACGGGAGGCGGTGTCCCAGACATCATCGGGTACTGCCGGTCGCCGAGATCGTCGCCAACCTGCGCTCGATCATCGGCTCCCGCCGCCCCCACCGACCACCTCGCCCCACGAACCCCTCCTCGACCCCCTCGTCCACGGCCAGGACATCGTGCTCGCCCTCGGCCGTGAGCGCCCGGTGCCGCCGGCTGCCGCCCGGGACGCCGCCGAGCGGGTGTGGACCATGCGCTTCCCGCCCCGCCCCTGGCCCCCGCCGAAGGCCCGCCTGATCGCGACCGACATCGAGTGGACGCGCGGTACCGGGGAGGAGATCCGCGGTCCGATCACCTCCCTGCTCCTGCTGCTCACCGGCCGCCCGGAAGCGGCTCGGCAGTGGGCCGAAGGTGCCGGGGAGCCGTGGACGGGGGTCACGGCTTCCCGGGGTGCCTAGCGGTGCCTAGGCGCGCCTACGGGGGTGACGGTTCGGGTTGTCGGGCGGGTGCGGGTGTGTTGTGGCTGGTCGCGCAGTTCCCCGCGCCCCTGGGGGGGTGCAGTCACCCCGCGTCACTACGAACTGCTCGCTCGGTCTCCTTTCCCAGGGTTTCGGCCACGGCTCGCGGCAGCCATTGGTGTACGCCGGTGAAGGTGAAGCCGAGGCGGGTGGCCCGGGAGTTGTCCATGCCGTAGGAGCGGGCGAAGGAGAACGGTGAGACCTCGCCGAGCTCGACCAGTTGGAGGAGGATTTTGCCCTCGGGGAAGTGCGCGGCGACCGTCCTGCACAACTCCTCCGTGCCCAGCAGCCCGTGGGAGGCCGCGTTCACCGGCCCGGTGAAGTCCTGGCCCACCGTCCAGGCGAGGAAGTCGGCGATCTCCTCGACGTGGATGTAGGTGGCGGGCTGGTTGTCGACCGGGACGGCGATGGGCTCGCCGGTGCGGATGCGGTCGGCGTAGTGGGTGAGCCGGCCGGTGAAGTCGTCGTCGCCGCCCAGGACGTGGGCCACGCGGACCGTCGTCACGGGAAAGGCGGGGTCCGTCGCGAAAACGGATTCCGCCTGCCGCTTTCCCTCGCCGTAATGGGAATCGAGGAATGCGGGGTCGTCCCAGGGAAGCTCGAAATCGACGGATACGGTCGTCGGGTCGACGGCGTCCTCCCGCACGAGGGCGATCGAGTCCTCGTATTCGTACACCTCCACGGTCGAGGTCATCACATAGCGCCGGGCGCGTCCGGCGAAGACCCGGCGGGCGATCGCCGCCTGGCGCGGCGTGTAGCAGACCTGGTCGACCACGACGTCGAAGGTGCGGGAGCCCAGGGCACTGAGCAGCGCGCTTTCGTCGTCGCGGTCGGCGAGCAGGTGAACCGCCCCGGGCGGGGGTGGGGACGAGCCCCGGTTGAGGACCGTGACCCGGTCGCCGGCGGTCAGCAGGCGTGCGATCAGGCGCTTGCCGGCATAGCGGTTGCCGCCGATGACCAGTACCTCACGGGGAGTTTCCATGACCATAATTCTCCCGGCGTACATCTGCGTATTGAAGGGGGAACCATGGGAGTTCAGGCGTCGGCACCGAAAGAACCACGGCAGCTGCGCCCTGCCGCCGACGAAACCTCGGTGGCCTTCGACGCGCTGGACCGGCAGATCCTGGAGCTCCTGCAGACCGACGGCCGGATCAAGCTCAGTGAGCTGGGCCGCCGGGTGCGGCTGAGCCCGGCGGCGGTCACCGAGCGGGTGCGGCGGCTGGAGGCGGCAGGCGTGATCGGCGGCTACGGCGCTCACGTGGTCCCGGCCCGGCTCGGCTACGGCATCCAGGCGTTCATCCGGGTCAGCCCGCACGGCGGCTACACCCTGAGGCATCCGAGGACCCTGGAACTGCTGGAGCGCCCCGAGATCACCGAGGCGCACCACGTGGTCGGCGAGGACTGCTGGATCCTCAAGGTCGCCGTCCGCGACACCGTCCACCTGGAGGAGGTCCTCGAAGCGGTCTCCGCCCTCGGCCGCACCACGACCTCGATCGTGCTGACCACCCCGGTCCAGCGCAAACCGCTCTTGCCTTGACGTCGGCGTAAAGGATTACGTTCGTGGACATGCGAATCGGCGAGCTGGCCGCACGGGCCGGGACCACGACGCGGACGCTGCGCTACTACGAGGCGCGGGGCCTGCTGCCCGCGCGGCGCGGCCACAACGGGTACCGGACCTACGACGAGGACGACCTGAAGCTGCTCCGGCAGATCCGGACGCTCCAGGACTTCGGGTTCGACCTGGAGGAGACGCGGCCGTTCGTGGAGTGTCTGCGGGCCGGTCATCCCGAGGGCGACTCGTGCCCCGCCTCACTCGCGGTCTACCGGCGCAAGCTCGGTGAACTGGACGCGCTGATCGGTGAGTTGCAGACCGTGCGGGCCCAGGTCGGGCAGCAGTTGGAGCGGGCCGAGCGGGCGCGTGACGGGCTCGCCGCCGACGCGGAGGTTCCGGGCGGTCCGGAGCCGGAGTGCGAACTGGGAGGGATCCACAGGTGATCAAGGCAGCGGGTGTGGCCGAGGTGACGGACGCGGACTTCGAGACGGAGGTGCTCGGGTCGGAGCTGCCGGTGCTGGTGGAGTTCACCGCCGACTGGTGTCCGCCGTGCCGGCAGATGGGGCCGGTGCTCACGGCTCTCGCCGCGGAGGAGGGCGAGCGACTCAAGGTGGTCCAGCTGGACGTCGACACCAATCCGCTGACCACAAACGCCTACAGGGTGCTCTCGATGCCCACCTTCATGGTGTTCCGGGGCGGGGAGCCGGTGCGGTCGATGGTGGGGGCGCGGCCCAAGCGGCGGCTGCTGGAGGAGCTGACGGACATCCTGTGAGCCTGCGGTGAGCTGACGCAATACAGAGAAATCCCCCGAGCGATTGCGCTCGGGGGATTTCTCTGCGTATATTCAATGATTCGCGACTTCATGCCGGTCCATAAAGCATGGGTCGCAAAGAAGCTCAGTGAGCAGAGTATATCCGGGCGGGAGTGGAATTGTCAAACACCGGCTTTCCGGACGATGAATTGCGGCAGGAACAGGAATTCATCGACGGGCTGTACGCACATGTGGACGCCCTGCGCGGCGACACCGAGGACTCCGTCACGGACGCGCTCGCCCAGGGCAACACCCCCATGCAGGCCCGCCTCGAGCGGGACATCCTGGTCGCCGAGCGCTCGGGACTGCTGGCCGCGCTGAACGCGGTCGACGGCTCCCTCTGCTTCGGCCGGATCGACATCACCTCGGGCACCACCCATCACATCGGCCGGATCGGGCTGCGCACCGAGGACGCCGAACGCACCCCGATCCTCATCGACTGGCGGGCCGACGTCGCCCGTCCCTTCTACCTGGCCACCGGCCACACCCCGATGGGCCTGCGCCGCCGCCGGCACATCGGCACCGAGGGCCGCCGGGTGACCGACCTGCACGACGAGATCCTCGACCTCGGCGACCAGGAGCGGACCGGCCACGAGGACCCGAGCGGTGACGCCGTCCTGCTCGCCGCGCTCAACTCCGCGCGCACCGGCCGCATGAGCGACATCGTGCAGACCATCCAGGCCGAGCAGGACGAGATCATCCGCGCACCCCATCGCGGGGTGCTGGTGGTCGAGGGCGGGCCGGGCACCGGCAAGACGGCCGTCGCCCTGCACCGGGCCGCGTATCTCCTGTACGAACACCGGGAGTTGCTGGCCAAGCGGGCCGTGCTGATCGTCGGTCCCAACCCGGCCTTCCTCGGCTACATCGGCGAGGTGCTGCCCTCGCTGGGCGAGACCGGGGTGCTGCTCGCGACGGTCGGGGAGCTCTTCCCCGGCGTGAAGGCCACGGCGACCGACAGCCGCGAGGCGGCCGCGGTGAAGGGACGCGCCGCCATGGCGGACGTCCTCGCCGATGTCGTACGCGACTGGCAGGCCCTGCCCGACCCGGTGATCGCCATCGAGCACGACCGCGAGATCCTCATGCTCGACGACGGCCTGGTGAAGGTCGCGCGTGAGAAGACCCGCGCCGCCCGGCTGCCGCACAACGTGGCCCGCGAGCACTTCGAGGGCCACATCCTCAACACGCTCACCGACATGGTCGCCGAGCGCATCGGTACCGACCCGTTCGACGGGACGAACCTGCTGGACCCGAGCGACATCACGCAGATCCGCGACGAACTCGCCGAGAACCCCGAAGTCTGGGCCGCCATCGAGCAGTTGTGGCCGCGCCTGACCCCGCAGCGACTGGTCGCGGACTTCCTCGCCGACCCCGTCGGCTACCTCCCCGACGAGGACGCGGCCGCCATCCGCCGCCCGGTGACCCGGGGTTGGACGGTGGCGGACGTGCCCCTGCTCGACGAAGCGGCCGAACTCCTCGGCGTGGACGAGCGGGTGGCTCGCGCCCGGGCCGAGCGCGAGCGGGAGACCCAGGTCGCGTACGCGCAGGGCGTGCTGGACGTGTCGTACGCCTCGCGCACCTACGAGTTCGACGACAAGGACGAGGAGGACTCCGAGATCCTGTCCGCGCACGACATCATCGACGCCGAGCGGTTCGCCGAGCGGCAGGAGGAGGACGACCACCGCAGCGCCGCCGAGCGCGCGGCAGCCGACCGCACCTGGGCGTTCGGGCACATCATCGTCGACGAGGCGCAGGAACTGTCGCCGATGGCCTGGCGGTTGCTCATGCGGCGCAGCCCGACCCGCTCGATGACCCTGGTCGGCGACCCGGCGCAGACCGCGGAGGCGGCGGGCGTGGGGTCGTGGCAGGAGATCCTGGAGCCCTACGTCCAGGACCGCTGGGAGCACGCGAGGCTGGGCGTCAACTACCGCACCCCGGCCGAGATCATGGAGCTCGCGGCGGCCGTGGTGCGCGCCTCGGACCCCGGCTTCGAGCCGCCGAGCTCGGTGCGGTCGACCGGGGTACGGCCCTGGGTGCGGGCCGCCGACGACCTGCCCGGCGCGGTCGCGGAGGCGGTGAAGGAGCTGACCCCCGCCGAGGGGCGGCTCGCGGTCATCGCGCCGCGCCATCTGCACCGCAGGCTGGCGGCCCGGCTCGACGGGGTGACGGCGGGCGCGGAGCCGGACCTGACGCGGACCGTCGTACTCCTGGACCCCCGGCAGTCGAAGGGGCTCGAGTTCGACTCCGTGCTCGTGGTCGAGCCGGCGCTGTACGGCACGAGTGACCTGTATGTGGCGCTGACCCGGGCGACCCAGCGGCTGGGGGTGCTGCACACGGGCCGGCTGCCGAAGGCGCTGGTCGACACATCAGTTCCGGGGATCACCAAGACGTAACAGTTCACGCCATGGTCACTGCTTGTGCACGGCCGGTGCGGTATGCGTTGCGGTATGGAAGCCCACTCCGACGCGACCCCGCCGGCCGACGGCCCCGTACTCGGGTCGCTGTCCGTCGAGCCGCTGCTCACCGCCGAGTTCGACGTCGACCCCGGGGCGGTGTACGAACGGCTGCGCGGCACCTACGGGCCGGTCGCGCCGGTCGGTCTGCTGGGGGTGCCGGTGTGGCTGGTCCTCGGGTACACCGAGGTGACCGAGGTGCTGCGGAACGAGAACCTGTGGCGGCGGGACATCCGGTACTGGCGGGCGCGGGCCGAGGGGCGGCTGCCGCGGGACTGGCCGCTGCTGGCCGGTTACGAGGTACGGCAGATGATGTTCATGGACGACGAGGAGCATCTGGGGGCCCGGCGAACGCATCACTCGGCACTGAGCCCCTTCCAGGACGCGCGGAGTCCGGAGGGGTGGGAGCTGCGGGCCGCGGTCACGCGGTACGCCGACGAGCTGGTCGGGATGCTGGCCGCCGAATCGGGGACCGTGGGTTTCGCCGATCTCGGGGCGCAGTTCACGCGGCCCCTGCTGCTGATGGTCACGACCAAGCTGTTCGGCTGCCCTGTGGAGTTGGGCGACGAACTGGTCATGGACCTGTGGCGGATGCTGGACGGCGGACCCGGCTCGGCACCGGCGACGGCGCGTGCGCTCGGGGCCTTCACCCGGCTCGCCGCGCATCGCAGGGCCCGGCCGGGTGACGACCTCACGTCGTACATGCTGCTCGCGGACCCCGGGCTGAGCGACGAGCAGCTCGGGCGGGAGCTGTTCATGAACGCCGTGTACCTGAACGACATCACCGGGAACATGGTGCTCAACACCCTGCTGGAGGTGCTGCGGGGGAACGCGACGGTCCGCCGGAGCCTGTCGGCGGGGCAGCTGGGAGAAACGGTCAACCGGGCGGCGCTGGCGAATCCTCCGGTGGCCAACATGTGCTTCCGCTTCGCGGCGCGGGATGTGCGGTTGGGGGAGGTGTGGGTGCGGGCGGGGGACGCGGTCTCCCCCTCCGCCGCGGCGGCCCACCGCGACCTGCTGGCTATCAGCTCCTCGCACCTGGTCGGATCGACGGTGTCCACCCGGGCGCATCTGGGGTGGGGCGCGGGCCCGCACCAATGCCCGAGCGCGGCGCGGGAGTTGGGCGGGACGATCGTGGCGACCGCGGTGGGAAGAGTGCTGGATCACTTCGTCCGCGCGGAGCTGACCCTGCCACCGGATCAGTTGCCGTGGCGGTCGGGGCCGGTGGTGCGGGGGCTGCGGTTGTTGCCGGTGCGGTATGAGCTGGAGGCGGGGGTGTTCGCCGTACCCCGGCACACGACTCCGTCGGGGACGCCGGTGGCGTCGCCGACGGAGCCTGAGCCCCGCGGGCTGCTGGCGATCCTGCGCAAGCTGATGCTCGGCGGTCGCTGAGGTTCCCCGTCCACGCCTCCTACGCCGGCCTCAGCCACACCGTGGCCAGGGGTGGCAGTGTCACCTGGATGCTGGCCGGGCGGCCGTGCCAGGGCTGGGGGTCCGGTTTGAGGATGTCGGGGTTGGTGACGTCGCCGCCGCCGTACTTGGCGAGGTCGGTGTTCAGGGACTCCAGCCAGGCCGGGACGTCGTCCGGGGCGCCCAGGCGGTAGTTGGGGCGGACCACCGGGGAGAGGTTGGAGACCGCGAGGAGCGGGGAGCCCTCCGCGTCGTAGCGGAGGAAGGCGAAGACGTTGTCCTCGGACGCGTCGCCGACGATCCACTGGAAGCCCGCGGGGTTCGTGTCGCACTGCCAGAGGGCCGGGGTGTGGCGGTAGACAACGTTCAGGTCGCGGACCAGGTCGCGCACGCCCCGGTGCTCGGCCTCCGCGCCGTACGCCGGATCCAGCAGCCACCAGTCGGGGCCGTGGGCCTCGGACCACTCGGCCCCCTGGGCGAACTCCTGGCCCATGAAGAGGAGTTGCTTGCCGGGGTGCGCCCACATGAAGGCCAGGTAGGCGCGCAGGTTGGCCCGCTGCTGCCACCAGTCGCCCGGCATCTTCGAGACCAGTGAGCCCTTGCCGTGCACGACCTCGTCGTGGGAGATCGGCAGGACGTAGTTCTCGCTGTACGCGTACACCATCGAGAACGTCATCTCGTGGTGGTGGTACTTGCGGTGCACGGGCTCGTGGGCCATGTAGTCCAGCGAGTCGTGCATCCAGCCCATGTTCCACTTCAGGCCGAAACCGAGCCCGCCGAAGCCGCCCGGGCCCATGTGATGCGTCGCGCGGGTGACCCCGTCCCAGGCCGTGGACTCCTCCGCGACCGTCACCACGCCCGGGACCCGCCGGTACACCGTCGCGTTCATCTCCTGGAGGAAGTCCACCGCGTCCAGGTTCTCCCGGCCGCCGTGCACGTTCGGGACCCACTGGCCCGGCTCGCGCGAGTAGTCGAGGTAGAGCATCGAGGCGACCGCGTCGACCCGCAGGCCGTCGATGTGGAACTCCTCGCACCAGTAAATGGCGTTCGCCACCAGGAAGTTGCGGACCTCACGGCGGCCGTAGTCGAACTCCAGCGTGCCCCAGTCGGGGTGGGCCGAGCGGAGCGGGTCCTCGTGTTCGTACAGGGGGCGGCCGTCGAACTCGGCGAGCGCCCAGTCGTCGCGCGGGAAGTGGGCCGGCACCCAGTCCATCAGGACGCCGATACCGGCCTGGTGGAGCGCGTCGACCAGGTACTTGAAGTCGTCCGGAGTGCCCAGGCGTGCCGTCGGCGCGTAGAAGCCGGTGACCTGGTAGCCCCAGGAGCCGCCGAAGGGGTGCTCGGCGACCGGCATCAGCTCGACGTGGGTGAAGCCCATGTCCTTGACGTAGGCGGGCAGTTGCTCGGCGAGCTGACGGTAGGTCAGGCCCGGTCGCCAGGACGGGAGATGGATCTCGTAGACCGAGAAGGGGGCCTCGTGGGCAGGGGCGCCGGCCGCCCGGTTCGCCAGCCACTCCTCGTCCTGCCACTCGTGGTGCGAGGCGTGGATGATCGAGGACGTGTTGGGCGGGACCTCCGTGCGGCGGGCCAGCGGGTCCGCGCGCAGGGTCTTGGAGCCGTCGGGGCGGGTGATCTCGAACTTGTACAGCTCGCCCTCGCCGACCCCGGGCACGAACAGCTCCCAGACCCCGGTGCCGCCCAGCGAGCGCATGGCGAACGCCGAGGGGTCCCAGAAGTTGAAGGTGCCGGCCACCCGCACACCGCGCGCGTTCGGCGCCCACACCGTGAAGCGTGTTCCCGCCACGCCCTGGTGGGTCATGGGCTGCGCGCCCAGCGCCGTCCACAGCTGCTCGTGCCGGCCCTCGCCGATCAGATGCAGGTCGAGGTCGCCGAGCGCGGGCAGGAAGGCGTACGCGTCCTCGGTCTCCTGGACCGTCTCCTCGTACGCCACGAGCAGCCGGTAGGAGGGCACCTCGCTCAGGGGCACCAGGCCGGAGAAGAAGCCGTCACCGTCGTCGTGCAGTTCCGCACGCACGTCCCCGGCCACGACCGTGACGCCCGTGGCGTAGGGACGGAACGCCCGGAAGGCCACCCCGCCGGGAACGCGGTGCGCGCCGAGCACCCCGTGCGGATCGTGGTGGGTGCCGGACAGCAGCCGCTCCCGGTCGCCGCCGTCGAGGGCGGGGGAGACGGGCACCTCCGACGGCGGAACGGACGCAGGGGCGGTGGCCTCTTCGGCAGCGACCGGCGCGACCGGCTCCACGACGGCGTCCTCGGCGACCACCTTCGGCGCCACGGTCTTCTTCGCGGTCACCTTCTTCACTACGGCCTTCTTCACTACGGCCTTCTTCGCCGTGGTCTTCTTGACGGCTGCCTTCTTGGCGGTCGCCTTCTTCACGACAGGCTTGTCGACGGCCGCATCCTTGACCAGCGCCTTCTTGGCAACGGCCCGCTTGGCAACGTCCTTCTCGGCGGCGGCCTTCTTCGCGCCGACCTTCTTGGCGACCGCCTTCACGATGCCCGCCGCGTCGGCAGCCGTCTTCCCGGCACCGGCCTTCTTCGCGGGCGCCTTCTTGGCCACCGGCTCAGCCTTCTTCGCCGAGGCCTTCGTGGTCACTGCCTTCTCCGCGGCCTTCTTCTTCACAGTCTTCTTCGGGTCCGAACCGCTGGGGGTGGGCGGAGTCACGGGTGGAGCCTCCTCGGCGGGAGTCGGGTCGGTCAGATCAGGTCGGTTGTCGCGTACCGCGCGACCGCGGCCATGGGCACCTGCAGCCAGTCCGGGCGGTGCCGGGCCTCGTAGACGACCTCGTATATGGCCTTGTCGGTCTCGTAGGCGCGCAGCAGCACCGGGTCGGTCCGCGGGTCCACGCCGCTGACCTCGGCGTATCCGGAACAGTACGCGGCCCGGCAGGCTTCGGCCCAGCCCGGTACCGGCAGATCGGTCGAGTGTGCCGCGTAGTCGAAGGAGCGCAGCATCCCGGCGATGTCCCGGGCCGTGGGCTGCGGCAGCCGGCGTTCGGAGAGCGGCTTGGACGGCTCGCCCTCGAAGTCGATCAGCGACCAGTGCCCGGCGGCCGAGCGCAGGCACTGGCCGAGGTGGAGGTCGCCGTGGATGCGCTGCGCGGTCCAGGTGCTGCCCTCGGCGGCGAGATCGCCCAGCGCGGTGAAGGCGGAGCGCAGGCCCGGAGCGTGCGGCCGGAGCGCGGGCACCGCCTGTACGGCCGCCTCCAGCCGCTCGATCATGCCGTCGACCAGCAGGCGCAGCTGCTGGTGGCCCAGCGTCACGGTGGGCAGCGCCCGGGCGAGCGCGGTGTGCACCTCGGCGGTGGCCCGCCCGAGCGCGTGCGCCTCGGCGCTGAAGTCCTCGCCCTTGGCGAGCTCCCGCAGGGCCAGCTCCCAGCCGTCCGAGGCGCCCTGTACGAAGGGCTGGAGCACGCCGAGCGTGTACGGCTCTCCGTCCAGCTCCGCCCGCAGCCACCCCGTGGGCGCGGGCACCCGGGGGCAGCCCTCGCGGGCCAGCGCCAGCGGCAGCTCCAGGTCGGGGTTGACGCCGGGCACGACCCGGCGCAGGAGCTTCAGGATGAACGTATCTCCGTAGACGATCGACGAATTGGACTGCTCGGCGGTCATCACCCGGGCCACCAGGCCCTCGCGGATCTCCTGCTGCGGGTCCCGCCCGAAAGACAGCCCGCCGATCCGGGTCCCGGAGCGGATCGCCTCCAGGAGCAGTTCGGCGGGCAGTGGGTCGTAGAGGGCGTCGTACGCGGTACGGCCGGTGAGCGGGCCCTCCTCGGCATGGCCGATCAGCGCGGGCGCCAGCCGGGGCGGCAGCGCCTCGCGCACGCCTATGAGGAGCTGATAGCAGTCCCCGGGGTGCGGCGCGGCGCCCACGGTGAGCGGCTGGTGGGCGCGGACCAGCAGGTGGTAGAGGCCGAGCTTGGCGGTGGGCGGCAGCAGCTCGGTGGCCGCCACCAGGGAGAACCCGGTGACCGGGCGGCCCTTGCCCGCGAACCAGCGCTGCCGTGGCAGCCACTCGCGCAGGAGTGGATCAAGCGAGGCGAGGATGCCTGAACTTGTCGTGGCGGTGCGGGTGACGGCTTCCGACATGGGGTGGCGTCCTTTCCCCGGGCTGGCTGGTCGGGGTGTTACTGATGCGTGCCCCGGGTGGGGCGGTGGAAACCGCCCCACCCGGGCCTTCGTCGGCTAGGCGGGTTCCTTGCGGAGCCGGAACCAGTAGAACCCGTGCCCGGCGAGCGTCAGCAAGTACGGCAGATCACCGATGGCCGGGAACCGCACCCCGCCGAACAGCTCGACCGGATGCCGTCCGTTGAAGGCGCTCAGGTCCAGTTCCGTCGGCTGCGCGAACCTGGAGAAGTTGTGGACGCACAGGACCAGGTCGTCCTCGTACTCCCTCAGGAACGCGATCACCGCCGGGTTCGACGACGGGAGCTCGGTGTAGGAGCCGAGGCCGAAGGCGGCGTTCTGCTTGCGGATCTCGATCATCCGGCGGGTCCAGTGCAGCAACGAGGAGGGCGACGCCATCGACGCCTCGACGTTGGTGACCTGGTAACCGTAGACCGGGTCCATGATGGTCGGCAGATACAGCCGCCCGGGGTCACTGGAGGAAAACCCTGCGTTACGGTCCGGTGTCCACTGCATCGGGGTGCGGACCGCGTCCCGGTCGCCGAGCCAGATGTTGTCGCCCATGCCGATCTCGTCGCCGTAGTACAGGATCGGCGAGCCGGGCAGGGACAGCAGCAGGGCGGTGAACAGCTCGATCTGGTTGCGGTCGTTGTCGAGCAGGGGGGCGAGCCTGCGCCGGATGCCGATGTTGGCGCGCATCCGCGGGTCCTTGGCGTACTCGGCCCACATGTAGTCGCGTTCCTCGTCGGTGACCATTTCCAGGGTCAGCTCGTCGTGGTTGCGCAGGAAGATGCCCCACTGGCAGTTCTGTGGGATCGCCGGGGTCTTGGCGAGGATCTCCGAGACCGGGTAGCGCGACTCCCGGCGGACCGCCATGAAGATGCGCGGCATGACCGGGAAGTGGAACGCCATGTGGCACTCGTCGCCGCCGGCCTCGTAGTCGCCGAAGTAGTCGACCACGTCCTCCGGCCACTGGTTCGCCTCCGCGAGGAGCACCGTGTCCGGATAGGACGCGTCGATCTCCTTGCGGACCCGCTTCAGGAACTCGTGGGTTGCCGGAAGGTTTTCGCAGTTGGTGCCTTCCTCCTGGTAGAGGTACGGCACGGCGTCGAGGCGGAAGCCGTCGATGCCCAGGTCCAGCCAGAACCGCAGTGCGGAGATGATCTCCTCCTGCACGGCCGGGTTCTCGTAGTTGAGGTCCGGCTGGTGGGAGAAGAAGCGGTGCCAGTAGTACTGCTTGCGGACCGGGTCGAAGGTCCAGTTGGACGCCTCGGTGTCGACGAAGATGATCCGCGCGTCCGGGAACTGCTTGTCGTCGTCGGCCCACGTGTAGTAGTCGCCGTAGGGGCCGTCGGGGTCCCTGCGGGACTCCTGGAACCACGGGTGCTGGTCGCTGGTGTGGTTCATGACGAAGTCGATGATGACCCGCATGCCGCGCTGGTGGGCGGCGTCGACGAACTCCACGAAGTCGGCGAGGTCACCGAACTCCGGCAGCACGGCGGTGTAGTCCGAGACGTCGTAGCCGCCGTCCCGGAGCGGTGACTTGAAGAACGGCGGCAGCCACAGGCAGTCGACGCCCAGCCACTGCAGGTAGTCGAGTTTGGCGGTCAGGCCCTTGAGGTCGCCGACACCGTCGCCGTTGCTGTCCTGGAAGGAGCGGACCAGCACCTCGTAGAAGACCGCGCGCTTGAACCAATCCGGGTCCCGGTCCTTGGCGGGTGTGTCCTCGAAGGTGTCGTGGACGGGCTCGTTGACGATCATATTGTGGGTGACCCTCCGATCTGCGGGGTGGACGGTCGCAGGACGGTGAGGATGTGCGCGGGGCGAGTGCCCGGTTCGAGACGCACGTAGTTCGCCCTGCCCCAGTGGTAGGTCTCGCCGGTGAGCTCGTCGCGCACCGGCACCGACTCGTGCCATTCCAGGCCGAGTTGCGGCATGTCCAACGAGACCGTGGCCTCCTGGGTGTGGTGCGGATCGAGGTTCACGACCACCAGAACCGTGTTCGAGCCGCTCCGCTTCGAGTACGCGATCACCTCGTCCTTGTCCGCGTGGTGGAAGTGGAGGTCACGCAGCTGCCGTAGGGCCGGGCTGTCCCGCCTGATCGTGTTGAGCTGGGTGATCAGGGGGGCGAGGCTGTCCTCGCGGTCCCAGTCGCGGGCCTTGAGCTGGTACTTCTCCGAGTCCAGGTACTCCTCGCTGCCCTCCCGCACCGGGGTGTTCTCCGCCAGTTCGTAGCCGGAGTAGATGCCCCAGGTCGGCGAGAGGGTGGCGGCCAGGACGGCGCGCAGCGCGAACGCCGGACGGCCGCCGTGCTGGAGGAATTCATGCAGGATGTCGGGGGTGTTGGTGAAGAAGTTCGGCCGCATGTAGGAGGCCGCCTCACCCGAGAGCTCCGTCAGGTACTCGGTGAGCTCTTCCTTGGTGGTGCGCCAGGTGTAGTACGTGTACGACTGCTGGAAGCCGATCTGCGCCAGGGTGTGCATCATCGCCGGCCGGGTGAACGCCTCCGCCAGGAAGATCACGTCCGGGTCGGTGGCGTTGATGTCCGCGATCACCCGCTCCCAGAACACCACCGGCTTGGTGTGCGGATTGTCCACCCGGAAGATCCGCACCCCGTGGTCCATCCAGTGCCGCAGCACCCGCAGCGTCTCCGCGATCAGCCCCTCCAGGTCGGCGTCGAAGGCGATCGGGTAGATGTCCTGGTACTTCTTCGGCGGGTTCTCCGCATACGCGATGGTGCCGTCGGGGCGGTGGTGGAACCACTCCGGGTGCTTGTGCACCCAAGGGTGATCGGGGGAGCACTGCAGGGCGAAGTCCAGCGCGATCTCCAGACCCTGCCCCTTGGCCTCCTGCACGAACCAGTCGAAGTCCTCGATCGTGCCCAGATCCGGGTGGACCGCGTCATGCCCGCCCTCCGGCGAACCGATCGCCCACGGCACGCCCACATCGTCCGGGCCCGCGGACAGGGTGTTGTTGCGGCCCTTGCGAAACGTCGTGCCGATCGGATGGATCGGCGGCAGATACACCACGTCGAAACCCATCGCGGCGATCGCCGGCAGCCGCCGGGCCGCGGTACGGAACGTGCCGTGCGGGTGCTCCGGCGTGCCCTCCGAACGCGGGAAGAACTCGTACCACGACCCGAACAGCGCCCGCTCCCGCTCCACCAGCAGCGGCAACGTCTCCGACGCCGTGATCAACTCCCGCAGCGGATACCGCGCCAGCACCGCGTCCACCTCGGGCGTCAGTGCTGCGGCGAGACGGGCGGCGGCCGGCCGGGTCTCGTCGCGGAGGGCGCGGACGGCCGCGAGGATCACGCCGTTCCGGCCGTCGTCGGGCACGCCGGCGGCGGCCCGCTCGTAGAGCCGGGCGCCCTCCTCCAGGACCAGTTCGGTGTCCATGCCGGCCGGGATCTTGATCTGGGCGTGGTGCCGCCAGGTGGTGATCGGGTCGCCCCAGGCCTCGACGGTGAAGGTCCACAGGCCGGGTGTCCCGGCGGTGACGGTGGCGCCCCAGCGGTCGGTGCCCGGGGTGAGTTCCCGCATGGGGGTCCAGGGCCCGGCGCGGTCTTCCGGATCCCTCAGTACGACATTGGCGGCGACCGCGTCATGACCCTCACGGAACACGGTGGCCGAGATCTCGAACGTCTCGCCGGTGACCGCCTTGGCGGGCCGGCGTCCTCGCTGGACGACCGGGCGGACGTCGAGGACGGGTATGCGGCCGACGGCCGTAGCCGGTCCCGCCTCCGTGGAGGGTCGCTCCTCGGGCGGCGGTCCGGGGTCGACGGGGCGTGTGGTGGACGTCAGGGGTGCTGACTGGTGGTGCGTGGCGGGCATGACCGCTCCTGTCCGCGTCAACTTCGGGTGGGCGGATGTATGTGGGAGGGGGTCCTGAGGCGTCTACCGCAGGAGCCTTCCCACCCTATTCGGGTGAGCAATCCGGCACTTTGCTAACTACTCACGCGTATGTCTTTACACAAAACCGGCCCCGTTCTGGCCGAACGGGGCCGGCTTGCGGACGCCTTCCCCTAGGAACCGGGCACCTGAAGGAGTTTGTCCGGTGAACCGGCCCCCCGACCGGACACCGTCCCGGAGGCCGCCAGCTTGACCAACGCTTTGCCGACCTGGGCCGGAGTGGCCCTCGGATGGTCGGCCAGGTAGAGCGCGGCCGCGCCCGCCGCGTGCGGGGTGGCCATCGACGTACCCGAGTAGGTCGCCCTGGCGGTGTCACTGCGGATGCCCGCCGAAACGATCGATACACCTGGGGCGAACAGATCGAGAGCCGATCCGTAATTGGAGAAACCCGCCCGTGCGTCCGTCGGGTCGGTCGCGCCGACCGTGATCGCCTGGGGCACGTCGGCGGGGGAGTACAGCCCGGCCGACCGTCCGTCGTTGCCCGCGGCGACCGTGTAGGTCACCCCGGACGCGATGGAGGTGCGGACGGCGGCGTCGAGCTGGGCACTGTGGTGACCGGCCAGGCTGAGGTTGGCGACCGCCGGCTTGCGCGCATGCTTCGTCACCCAGTCGACACCCGCGATGACCTGGGCGATCGTGCCCGATCCGGTGCTGTCGAGGACGCGTACGGCGACCACCTCGGCCCGTTTCGCGACGCCGTATCCGGTGCCGGCGACGGTGGCCGCGACATGGGTGCCGTGGCCGTTGCCGTCGCCCGCCGAGGGGTCGCTCCCGACGAAGTCCCAGCCGTAGGACGCCCGGCCCCCGAAGTCCTTGTGGGAGATCCGGATGCCGGTGTCGATCACGTACACCGTCGTCCCGGCGCCCGCGGACCGCGGCCAGGTGTAGGACCTGTCCGGCGACGCCTTCGGCTGGTCCAGGCGGTCGAGGCCCCAGGACGGCGGGTTCTTCTGGATGCCCTCCAGGGTCACCCGGGTGTCCTGGACGACCGAGGCGACCCGTGGGTCCGCCGCCAGTCGCCCGGCCCGTCTCTCGTCGGTCCGCACGGCGTAGCCGTTGAGCACCGCGCCATAGGTATGGCTGATTTTCGCCCCGTACTTCTCGGCGATGTCCTTTCCGGCCACCGACCGGGCCTGCGTTCCCCCCTTGAGTGTCACCAGGTAACTCCCGCTGACGGAACCGGGCTCTCCGGCGCCGAGTATCCGCCCCTGTGGTGCGGCGTGCGCGGGCGGGGTGATGGCCGAAAGAGCGGCGGCACAGCTCACCGCGGTCAGGCCCCCCACCCAGCGCAGACGCCGATTGCGCGTCCGTGCCATGACTTGAGTTCCCCTCCTCACCTCGGCGTACGGCAGCCACGGCACGCCGGATGCACCCGGCGCCGGGCGGTACGCCATGGGGCAGCCTCTCGTGCGGTGTGAAGTACCACAAGGACGCCTACGGGGGTGTAATCGGCCATATCCGCTATGGGAGGACGTGGGGAGGTTGCGGCGATTTCCGGACTGTTCGATCCGGGAGGGCTTGAGGGCGACACGGCCTTCTGCTGTGAACCGCGCCGTGGTGACGACACCCTCCGCACGGATACCGTCAAGGCTGAAGACGGGACGCACACCGCCGTGTGTCCCACTCCGCTCCGCTCGCCGAGGTGGAATGTGAAGGCGATCCGTCGATTCACCGTCCGACCCGTACTCCCCGATGCCCTGCGGCCCCTGAGCGATCTGGCGCGCAATCTGCGCTGGTCCTGGCACGCGGAGACCCGTGATCTCTTCCAGTCCGTCGATCCGGAACGCTGGGCCGCCTCGGGCGGTGATCCCGTACGGCTGCTCGGCAGCGTGCGCCCCGCCCGGCTCGCCGAACTCGCCGAGGACCGCCGTTTCCTGCGCCGGCTCACCGCGGCCGCCGACGATCTCCACGACTACGTCACCGGTGAGCGCTGGTATCAGGCCCACACCGGTGAACTCCCGGCCGCCGTCGCCTACTTCTCGCCCGAGTTCGGCGTCACGGCCGCCCTGCCGCAGTACTCCGGCGGTCTGGGCATCCTGGCGGGCGACCATCTGAAGGCCGCCAGCGACCTGGGCGTACCGCTGATCGGTGTGGGCCTGCTGTACCGCCACGGCTACTTCCGCCAGACCCTGTCCCGGGACGGCTGGCAGCAGGAGCACTATCCGGTCCTGGACCCCCACGAGCTGCCGGTGGCGCTGCTGAGGGAGGCCGACGGCACCCCGGCCCAGGTGTCGCTGGCCCTGCCCGGCGGCAGGCAGCTGCACGCCCGGATCTGGCTCGCCCAGGTCGGCCGCGTGCCCCTGCTGATGCTGGACTCCGACGTCGAGGACAACGACCTCGGCGAACGCGGGGTGACCGACCGGTTGTACGGCGGCGGCAGCGAACACCGGCTGCTCCAGGAGATGCTGCTCGGCATAGGGGGCGTCCGGGCCGTACGGACGTACTGCCGGCTGACCGGCCACGCCGACCCCGAGGTCTTCCACACCAACGAGGGGCACGCCGGGTTCCTCGGCCTGGAGCGGATCGCCGAACTCTGCGACCAGGGGCTGGACTTCGACGCCGGTCTGGAGGCGGTCCGGGCGGGGACCGTGTTCACCACGCACACCCCCGTCCCGGCCGGCATCGACCGCTTCGACCGTGAACTGGTCGCCCGGCACTTCGGCCCCGACGCCGAACTCCCGCGCATGGACGTGGGCCGCATCCTGGCGCTGGGCATGGAGACCTACCCGGGCGGCGAACCCAACCTCTTCAACATGGCCGTGATGGGTCTGCGCCTCGCCCAACGCGCCAACGGCGTCTCCCTGTTGCACGGGCAGGTCAGCCGGGAGATGTTCTCCGGACTCTGGCCGGGATTCGACCCCGAGGAGGTGCCGATCACCTCCGTGACCAACGGGGTGCACGCCCCGACCTGGGTCGCGCCCGAGGTGTTCCGGCTCGGCGCGCGGCAGATCGGCGCCCAGCGCACCGAGGACGCGATGACCGTCGGCGGCTCGGACCGCTGGGACGCCGTGGGAGACATCCCCGACCAGGACGTCTGGGAGCTGCGCCGTTCGCTGCGGGAGCAGCTGGTGATGGAGGTACGGGACCGGCTGCGCGCGTCCTGGCGTCAACGCGGTGCCGGGACGGCGGAGTTGGGCTGGATCGACGGTGTCCTCGACCCCGATGTGCTGACCATCGGATTCGCGCGCCGCGTCCCGTCGTACAAGCGCCTGACCCTCATGCTGCGGGACCGCGACCGTCTGATGGACCTGCTCCTGCACCCCGAGCGCCCGATCCAGATCGTGGTGGCGGGCAAGGCGCACCCGGCGGACGACGGCGGAAAACGGCTCGTCCAGGAGCTGGTGCGGTTCTCCGACGACCCGCGGGTGCGCCACCGGATCGTGTTCCTGCCGGACTACGGCATGGCGATGGCCCAGAAGCTCTACCCGGGCTGCGACATCTGGCTCAACAACCCGCTGCGGCCGCTGGAGGCGTGCGGGACCAGCGGGATGAAGGCGGCACTCAACGGCTGCCTGAACCTGTCCGTCCTGGACGGCTGGTGGGACGAGTGGTTCCAGCCCGACTTCGGCTGGGCGATCCCGACCGCGGACGGCGTGGGGACCGACCCCGACCGCCGTGACGACATAGAGGCCGACGCCCTCTACGACCTCCTGGAACAGCGGGTGACACCCCGCTTCTACGAGCGCGGCCAGGGGGGTCTGCCCGACCGCTGGATCGAGATGGTCCGCCAGACGCTCACGCTGCTTGGCCCGAAGGTCCTGGCGGGCCGCATGGTCCGCGAGTACGTGGAACGCCTCTACGCCCCCGCGGCCGAGGCCCACCGCACGATGGTCCCGGACGCGGCGCGCGAACTGGCGGAGTGGAAGGCCAGGGTGCGGGCCGAGTGGCACGGGGTGACGGTCGACCACCTGGAGACCACGGCCGCGACGACCACGGCCGAACTCGGCACCACGCTGGGACTGCGGGTCCGTGTCGGTCTCGGCGCGCTCGGCCCGGACGACGTGGAGGTCCAGGCGGTCTCCGGCCGCGTGGACGAGGAGGACCGCATCGCGGACGCGGCGACGGTCCCGCTGAAGCCGGTGGGCGGCCCGGACCCGGACGGCCGCTGGGTCTACGAGGGCCCGCTGTCCCTGGACCGCACGGGCCCCTTCGGCTACACGGTCCGCATCCTGCCCACACATCGACTGCTGGCGTCGGGCGCGGAGCTCGGGGTGGTGGCGGTGCCTTCGGAGGAGGTGGTGGAGGGGGCCGGGGTGCTGCTGCGGTGAGCGGCGGGGGCGCGGGCCGGGCGGTTTCCGCTCAGCCCGCGTCCTCTCCGCCGCACAGCTTCCGCAGCACCGTTCCGCACTTTCGCGCGTACGCGTGCTGCAGGCCCCGGGTCGCCGGGCCGCCCGCCCTGGAATACCACTTCGCCCCCCTGCTGAAGGCCGACACCGTCAGCCACACCGTGCCGTCGCCCGTGCGGTCGACGACGAAGGACTCCTCGCCGGATTCGGGGTGGCCGGTCAGGGTGCCGTAGGCCCAGCCGGCGCGGCGGTGTTCCTCGACCGTCCAGACCACCCGGCAGGGGGCCTTGATGACGCCGGCCAGGGTGACCGTCACGTCCACGTCGGGGGCCGCGCGGTCCGCGGTGGTGTCTATGCCGACGCCGAGGGCGCGGTGCATCTCCCAGGTCAGGACCGCCTCGGAGGCCTTCCGGAAGACGTCGTGGCCCTCGCCTATGCGCGTGCGGACATGCAGGGGGTGGAAGCCGGGCGGGCAGAATCCGCTCCGCCGGGTCGCGCCGACGTCGTCGTACGTGAAGGACATGGGACCCAAGAGTAGGGCGGCACCCGGAAATGCCTTCGTTCCGGGTACCGCCCGTCGTGTCTCCCGTGGAGCTAGCTCACGTTGACCGCGGACCAGGCCGCGGCCACCGCCTTGTACTCGGTGCTGGTCGAGCCGTACAGGGCGGACGCCGCGGAGAGCGTGCCGGTGCGGGCCGACTTGTAGTTGGTCGTCGACGTGAAGTACGTCGTCAGCGCCTTGTACCAGATCTGCAGCGCCTTGGCGCGGCCGATGCCGGTGACCGTGGAGCCGTTGGACGTCGGCGAGTTGTAGGACACGCCGTTGATGGTCTTGGCGCCACTGCCCTCCGAGAGGAGGTAGAAGAAGTGGTTCGCCACGCCCGACGAGTAGTGGACGTCCAGGTTGCCGACGGAGGAGGACCAGGAGTCCGCCGAGCCGCCGTCCTTGCTGGGCTTGTCCATGTAGCGCAGCGGGGTGCCGTCGCCGTTGATGTCGATCTCCTCGCCGATGAGGTAGTCACCGACGTCGTTGGAGTTGGCCGCGTAGAACTCGACACCCGTGCCGAAGATGTCCGAGGTCGCCTCGTTGAGACCACCGGACTCGCCGGAGTAGTTCAGGCCCGCCGTGTTCGAGGTGACGCCGTGGCTCATCTCGTGGCCGGCCACGTCCAGCGAGGTCAGCGGGCTGACGTTGCCCTCGCCGTCGCCGTACGTCATGCAGAAGCAGCTGTCGTCCCAGAACGCGTTCACGTACGCGTTGCCGTAGTGGACGCGGGAGTACGCGCCGACGCCGTTGTTCTTGATGCCGCTGCGGCCGAAGGTGGACTTGTAGAAGTCCCACGTCTCCTGTGCGCCGTAGGTGGCGTCCACGGCCGCGGTCTGGTCGGCGGTGGAGCTGGAGGCCGCGCCGGTGCCCCACACGTTGTCGGCGTCCGTGAACAGCGTGCCCGCCGACGAGCTGGTGCCGTGCGACTTGTTGTACGTCTTGTGGCTGCCGCGCGTGGCGTCCGTGAGGTTGTACGTCGAGCCGGACTGCGTGGTGCTGAGGCTGACCGTGCCCGAGTACAGGCTCTTGCCGGTACCGGTCGCGTTCTCGATGCCCTGGTACTCGTAGAGCTTCTTGCCGGTCGCGGCGTCGGTGATGACGTGCAGCTGGTTCGGGGTGCCGTCGTCCTGGAAGCCGCCGACGATCGTCTCGTAGGCGAGGACGGGCGTGCCGTTGCCGGCCCAGATCACCTTGCGCGCGCCGTCGGCCGCGGTCTTGTCCGAGCCCGCGGCCTTGGCGGCGGTCAGGGCCTGCGTCTCGGCCTTGGCGGCGGAGAGCTTCGGAGTCACGGAGGCGACCTTGATGGTGGCCTTCGTCGCCTTGGAGACGCCCTCGGTCGCACCGGACTTCGACTCGTGGACGACCAGGTCGCCGCCGAGGACGGGCAGGCCGTCGTAGGTGCGCTCGTAGCGGGTGTGGACCGTGCCGTCGGCGTCTCTGACGACGTCCTTGACGACCAGCTTCTCCTTGGCGCCGAGGCCTATCTCCTGGGCCGTGGTGCCGGCGTCGGCCTGCTGCTCCTTGATGAGGGAGGTGCGCGCGGCCGCGGACAGCTGGACCGGGGCGCCGGCGAGGGTGGCCTTGCCGGTGCTCTCGGCCGGGGTCACGGCGGCGGCACTGCCGGTGGTAAGGCCGGTGGTGAGCAGGGCTCCGGCCGCCACGGCGGTGGCGATGGCCAGAGTGGTGCGCTTGTGACGCGCGTAGAGGGGGGTCACACAAGCTCCTTCGTGGGGGAGCCCGGACGGCGTGGGGTTGCCCTCCGGGGTGGTTGTGAAGTTGTGCGGCGGTTGTGAGGAAGCGTGGCATCAAGGCGCGTACATGTCATGACCCCCAAGTGATGTTGGCCGAAAGTCGACGGCTGGATGAACATTGCAGGCATGTAAACCGCGTTGACCTGGGCAAAGCGCCAACAAGCCATCAGTCATGGGAAGGCAAAAAGAGGGCGCCGCCCCGGGGATTCGAACCACCGGGACGGCGCCCTGACTTGGAGGTCGCGGACCTACGGGAAGGTCAGCTTCCAGCCGTTGATGTAGCCGGTGTCCTGGGCCGCGTTGTCCTGGACCCGCAACTGCCAGGTCCCGTTGGCGACCTCGGACGACGCGTTCACCGTGTACGTGGTGTTGAGGTTGTCGGTGCTGCCGCCGGTGCCGTACGCCTTCAGCGTGTACGCCGTGCCGTCGGGGGCGATCAGCTGCACCCGGAGGTCACCGATGTAGGTGTGCACGATGTCGACCGAGACCGCGAGGTTCGAGGGCGCGTTGCCCGTACGCCCTGAGACGGTGACAGGCGAATTGACCGCCGCCCCGTTGTCCGGAATCGATACGTCGGTGGTCGACTCGAACGAGGTGCCGCCACCGCCGCCACCGCCGGGACGCGAGCCGACCGCCACGCCCGCCCAGGCGTTCGCCACGGCCGTGTACTCGGCGCTCGTCGTACCGTACAGCTCACCCGCCGCCGCGAGGGTGCCGGTGCGGGCCGCCGCGTAGTTGGTGGTGGAGGTGAACTTGGTGGTCAGGGCGCGGAACCAGATCTTCTCCGCCTTGTCCCGGCCGATACCGGTGACCGGGAGGCCGTCCGAGGTCGGGGAGTTGTAGGTGACACCGTTGATGGTCTTGGTGCCGCTGCCCTCCGACAGGAGGTAGAAGAAGTGGTTCGCGGGGCCGGACGAGTAGTGGACGTCCACCGACCCGATCCCCGAGTACCAGCTGTCCTTGGACGCGCCGTCCTTGCTCGGCTTGTCCATGTAGCGCAGCGGGGTGCCGTCGCCGTTGATGTCGATCTCCTCGCCGATGAGGTAGTCACCGACGTCGGCGGAGTTGTTGGCGTAGAACTCGACGGCCGTGCCGAAGATGTCGGAGGTCGCCTCGTTCAGTCCGCCGGACTCGCCCGAGTAGTTGAGCCCCGCGGTGTTCGCCGTGACGCCGTGGGTCATCTCGTGACCGGCCACGTCGATCGCCGTCAGCGGGTGGGTGTTGCCCGACCCGTCGCCGTACGTCATGCAGAAGCAGCTGTCCGACCAGAACGCGTTGACGTAGTTGTTGCCGTAGTGGACCCGGGAGTACGCGCCCACCCCGTCACCGCGGATACCCGAACGCCCCTGCACGTTCTTGTAGTAGTCCCACGTGAGCGCGGCACCGTAGTGCGCGTCCGCGCCGGCCGTCTCCGCGTTCGAGGAGCTGCCGTTGCCCCAGACGTCGTCCGGGCCCGAGAAGAGGGTGCCGGTGCCGGAGGTGCCGCGGTTGAGGTTGTACGTCTTGTGGCCGCCGCGCGCCCCGTCGGTGAGGTTGTACGTGGAGCCGGACTGCGTGGTGCCGAGGGTGACCGCGCCGCTGTACGTGGTGTTGCCGGTGCCGGTCTCGATGCCCTGGTACTCGTAGAGCTTCGCGCCGGTCGCCGCGTCCGTGACGACGTGCAGTTCGTTCGGCGTGCCGTCCTCCTGGAGGCCGCCGACGACCGTCTCGTACGCCAGGGTCGGGGTGCCGTTGCCGGCCCAGATCACCTTGCGCGGGGCTCGGTTGGTGTCGGCCTTGTCGGCGCCGGCCGCCTTCGCGAGCGTGAGCGCCTGCTTCTCGGCCTTGGCGGCGGGCAGGGCCGCGGTCGTGGTGGCCGGCTTGATGGCCTTGGCGGTCGCCTTGACGACACCCTCGGTCGCACCGGACTTCGCCGTCTCCACGACGAGGTCGCCGCCGAGGACGGGCAGACCGTCGTAGGTGCGCTCGTAGCGGGTGTGGAGCGTGCCGTTGCCGTCCTTGACGACGTCACGGACGACCAGCTTCTCCTTGGCGCCGAGGCCGAGGTCCTTGGCGGTGTCCGCCTTGGTGGCGTTCGCCTCGCGTATCAGCTCGGCACGCTGGGCGGGGGTGAGCTTGAGGGACTCGGCGCCCGGTATCACCTTGCTCGCGGCCGACGGTGCCTTCGCCGGGGCTGCGGTGGCGGCGCCCGACTGGACGGCCGCGGCGATCAGGGCGGACACACCGACGAGGGCCACGGCGGCGGCCTTGCGGTGCAGGGTGTGGGGGGTGCGTCTGTGGGAGGACCTGTCTCTCAACACTGACTCCTTCTGCGCGGCCGCGGATCACGCGGCCAGGGGAGACCGGACGGTGGGTCGACCGTCCGGGCGGTACGCGGAACGAGGTGCAGGCGGCCGAGGATCGGAACACAGCGAGACATCTGTGAGGTTGCTGTGAGGCGGCCGTGGGAAGAGTGGCACCGGAAAGCCCGTACTGTCAGGAGCGCGTCAGGAAGTTGGCCAAAAACGGTTCGTTGTCCGGTAGTTCATGTTCGATATACGGTCCCGTGGGATCAGCTCCCGTCCGGCCCCCCGTGCCACGACCCCCACAGCGCCGCGTACGCCCCGTCCGCCGCCACCAGCTCCTCATGCGTGCCGAGCTCGGTCAGTCTGCCGTTCTCCATCACCGCCACCCGGTCCGCGTCGTGCGCGGTGTGCAGCCGGTGCGCGATCGCGATGACCGTGCGCCCTTCGAGTACGGCGCCCAGGGCACGCTCGGTGTGCCGCGCGGTCGTGGGATCGAGGAGCGCGGTCGCCTCGTCGAGGATCAGGGTGTGCGGGTCCGCCAGCACCACCCGGGCCAGGGCCAGTTGCTGCGCCTGCGAGCCGTCCGTACGGTGACCGTCCTGGCCGAGCGCGGTGTCGAGCCCCTCGGGCAGCTCCCGCACCCAGCCGTCGGCCCCTACGGCGGTCAGGGCTGCCCACAACTCCTCGTCCCCGGCACCGGGTTCGGCGATGAGGAGGTTGTCGCGGACCGTGCCCAGGAAGACGTGGTGCTCCTGGGTGACCAGGACGACCTGGCGGCGCAGTTGCTCGGGGCCCAGGCCCACGACGGGGACCCCGCCGACGGTCACCGATCCGGAAGTCGGCGCGTCGACGCCCGCGAGCAGCCTGCTCAGGGTGGTCTTCCCGGCGCCGGACGGGCCGACCACCGCAAGCCGTTCACCGGGGCGAACGGTCAGGTCGACGCCGTGCAGGACCTCGCCGCCGCGGCCGTAGGAGTAGCGCACGCCGGTCACGTCGATGCGGTCGTCGGCGGGGACGGGGGAGTCCCCGGAGTCGGCCCGCGGGGCCGCGGCGAGACCCTCGACGCGGGCGAACGAGGCGCCGCTGGACTGGAGTTGCTCGACCCGCACGAGGATCTGGTCGAGCGGAGTGACCAGTTGCTGCAGATACAGGGCGGCCGCCACGACCGAGCCCAGGCTCATCGCGCCCCGCGCGTGCAGCATTCCGCCGACCAGGAGCACACCGGCCACGGGCAGGATGTACGCCACCTCCACCACCGGGAAGAACACACTGCGCAGGTAGAGGGTGTACAGGCGGGTGCGGCGGGACGTGTCGAGGGCCTCCCGGCTCGCCCGGACGCGCCGCTCCTCGAGGCGCAGCGCCTCGACCGTGCGGGCGCCGGACGCGGTGGCCGCGAGGATCTCGGCGACGTCGGAGGTGGCCTCGCCCTCGGCCAGATAGCCGTCCCTGGCCCGGCGCAGATACCAGCGCAGGACGAACCAGATGGGCAGCAGACCGAACACGCCGACCGCGCCGAGCAGCGGGTCCAGGACGAACACCGCGGCGAGCAGGAACACGAACTGCACCGAGTTGATGAGCAGTTCGGGGCCCGCGTCGCGGAGCGTGGTGCCGACGGTGGCGACATCGGCGGTGCCGCGGGCGGTGAGGTCACCGGTGCCGGCGCGTTCCACGACGGAGGCGGGCAGCGCGAGCGTACGGTTCACGAACTCCTCGCGGACCCGGGCCAGGGTGCGTTCGCCGAAGCGGTGGCCGACATAGCGGGCCCAGCGGGCCAGCAGGAGCTGGGTGCCCGCGCACCCCACGAGGACGAGGGAGAGCCGGTCCACCGCGCCCACCCCCTCACCGGCGCGCACCTCGTCGATGATCCGGCCGAGCAGCCACGGACCGGCGAGGCCGGTGACGGCGGCGAGTGCGTTCAGGGCGAGGACGGCGGTGAAGGCGCGGGCGTCCTCGCGGATCAGCCGGGCGGACGCGCGCCGTACGGTGGCCTGATCGGCGACCGGCAGATGGCCCCTGCTCACTTCATGACCTCCACGTCCCGGGCGACCAGTGCGCGGTATCCCGGTTCCGTCGCGAGCAGTTGCTGATGGGTGCCGGTCGCCGCGAGTTTGCCGTCGACCAGGTACAGGACCGTGTCGGCGTGGTCGAGGACGAGGGGCGAGGTGGTGGTGACGGCCGTGGTGCGGCCTTTGCGGGCCTCGCGCAGGCGCTCGGCCACGAGGGCTTCCGTGTGGGCGTCCAGGGCCGAGGTGGGTTCGGTGGCGAGCAGGACCTGCGGGTCGGCGAGGAGGGCCCTCACCAGCCGGACGCGTTGGCGCTGACCGCCCGAGAGGTTGCGGGCCTGGGCGTCGATCGGTGAGTCGAGGCCGTCCGGGAGGCCTTGGACGATGTCGTCCGCCACGGCCGCGTGCAGGGCGGCCGCGGGGTCGCGGTCCGAGCCCGTGATCACTTCGCGCAGGGTGCCCGCGAACAGGTCCGCCTCGTGGTCCGCCATCAGGATGTGCTCTCTGACGTGGGGCAACCGGATCTCGTCCAGGGGGACTCCGGCCCAGGTCGCCTGCGACGGCGTGTAGCGGGCCACCCGGTCCAGCACCGCCGCCGTGTCCGCGGGGTGGGCCGAGGCCAGCGCCGTCAGACGGCCCGGGAGGATGCGTACGCCCGACTCCGGATCGTGCAGCACCGAGGGCTCCGCCGGGGCGTCCCGTGTGCCCCGGTCCTCCAGCGGCTCCAGGCGCAGGAAGGCGACGACCCTCCGCGCCGCCACCACGCCCCGGCTCAGTTGGTACCCGCACTCCACCCAGAACGCCACCGGCCCCACCAGGACCGCGACATAGCCGTACACCGCCACCAACTCGCCCACGGTGATGTCCCCCTGGGCGGCCAGCCGGGCCGCGAGCCAGGTGACGACGGCGAGGAACAGGGTGGGCAGGCCCACGCCGAGGGCCTGGACCCAGCTGGTGACCGCGCCGACCCGGTAGCCCTGCTCCTGCAGGTGCCGGCTGTCGCGGTGGAAGGCGTCGGCGACCAGGCCCTTGCCGCCCAGACCGTTGAGGACCCGCAGACCGCCCGCGAGGTCGGCGATACGGGCGGTGAGGACACCCTGGCGGTCGCGGTACTCCGTCTCGGCACCTTGGAGGCGGGACAGGAAGGGGCCCACCAGGAGGACGATCGCCGGGATGCCGAGGAGGACCACGGCCGCGAGGACCGGGGAGACCGAGACCAGCAGGGCGGCGACCGTCAGATAGGCGACGCACGCTCCGACGCCCGGGCCGACGACGGTCAGGGCGCCCGCGATCGTCTGCACGTCGCCCACCCCGATCGTGACGACCTCACCGGCCCCGGTGCGGCGCGAGAGCGCGGCGCCGAGGCGGACCGCCTGTCCGACGACCACCTTGACCGTGCGGAAGTTGGCGTCCATCCGCACCCGGGTCATCGTGCGGTGCCGCATGATGCTCAGCCAGGCGTTGAACGAACCGACCACGAACAGCGCGCAGCTCCAGCCGGCCAGCGCCGCCCAGTTCCCCGGCTCCAGCCCCTCGTCGATCGCCTTCGCCATCAGATACGGCGTCGCCGCCAGCAGCACCATCCAGGTACTGCCCAGCAGCGCGCCGGCCACCGACCGCCCCGGCTGGCAGCGCACCAGCCACCACAGATACCGCCAGCCGCCCCGGACATCGGGCGTACCCGGGTCCTCGTACGCGTCGATCACACGTCCCCCTGGTCGCTCACGCCAGACTGTCCCGCCACGCCCGGTGCAGATCCGCGAACCGGCCCGTGCCCGCGACGAGTTCGGCCGGTGTGCCGTCCTCGACGATCCTGCCGTGCTCCATGACGAGCACCCGGTCGGCGATCGCCACGGTCGACAGCCGGTGCGCGATCACCACGGCCGTACGGCCCTTGAGGACCGTCGCCATCGCCCGCTGCACCGCCCGCTCGCCCGGGATGTCGAGCGAGCTGGTCGCCTCGTCCAGGATCAGCACCGCCGGATCGGCGAGCAACGCCCGCGCGAACGCCACGAGTTGACGCTGACCCGCCGAGATGCGACCGCCGCGCTTGCGTACGTCCGTGTCGTACCCGTCGGGCAGCGCGCTGATGAAGTCGTGCGCACCGATCGCCTTCGCGGCCTGCTCGATCTCCTCGCGCGTGGCGTCCGGGCGGCCGAGCGCGATGTTCTCGGCGACCGTGCCGGAGAACAGGAACGCCTCCTGCGTCACCGTGACCACCCCGCGCCGCAGTTCGGGCACGGCCAGCTCGCGCAGGTCCACGCCGTCCAAAAGGACGCGCCCCTGCGAGGGGTCGTAGAAACGGGCGAGGAGTTTGGCGAGCGTCGACTTCCCGGCGCCGGTCGAGCCGACCACCGCGACGGTCTGTCCGGCGGGGAGGGTGAGGTCGAAGCGGGGCAGTACCTCGCCGCCGGTGCGGTAGGCGAACGAGACCCCTTCGAAGACGACCTCACGGCCGGGACGGTCCGCGGACTCCAGTGCCGGCAGTTGCCTGGGCGTCGACGGCTCGGGCACGGTCGGGGTCTGGGCGAGCAGGCCCGCGATCTTCTCCAGGGAGGCCGCCGCCGACTGGTAGGAGTTCAGGAACATCCCGAGCCGGTCGATCGGGTCGTACAGCCGCCGCAGGTACAGCACCGCGGCCGCCAGCACACCCAGCTCCAGCGAGTCCTGCGCCACCCGGTAGGCACCCCACAGCACGATCCCGGCGACGGCCGTGTTGGCGACCAGCCGGGACCCGACGACATAGCGGGCCATCTCCAGGAGCGCGTCGCCGTTGACCCGCTCGTGCCGCTTGTTCAGTACGGCGAACTCGGCGTCGTTGGCCGCTTCGCGACGGAACGCACGCACCGGCCGGATGCCGTTCATCGTCTCCACGAACTTCACGATCACAGCGGCGATCGCGGTCGACCGCTTCCGGTACACCCGGCCCGCACGCTGCCGGTAGACCCGCACCAGCAGATACAGCGGCACGAAGGACGCCACCGCGACCGCGCCGAGCCCGAGGTCCAGCCAGAGCAGCAGGGCGGAGATGTAGAGGAAGGACAGGATGACGGTGACGAGCTCCTGAAGCCCCTCGTTGAGCAGTTCGCGCAACGACTCCACGTCCGTCGTCGAGCGGGAGATCAGCCGGCCCGAGGTGTAGCGCTCGTGGAAGTCGATGCTCAGCGCCTGCGCATGGCGGAAGATCCGGCCGCGCAGGTCGAGCAGCACATCCTGGTTGACGCGCGCGGAGGCCAGGATGAACGCGTACTGGAGCCCGCCGGAGGCCAGCGAGCACAGCAGATAGCCGGCGCCGACGGCGATCAGCGGGCCGTTGTCGTGGTCGCGGAACGCGGGCACCGCGCGGTCGATGGCGTACGCCACCAGCAGCGGACCCGCCTGCACGGCCGCCTGCTGAAGCAGCAGCAGGAACGTGGTGAGGGTGACCCGCGCCCGCATCGGGGCGAGCAGGGAGCGCAGCAGGAGGGAGGTGGCGCGCGGGGGAGTGGGCAGGACGTCGTGGTCGAAGGCGTCCACCGCGTCCTCGCGGTGGCTCGCTTCCGGCTCGTCGTCCGCCGTGGGGGCGTTGGTGGGGGCCTTGGTGGTGGGGGCCGTCATCGGTCGTCCTCCGCTTCCCCGGTACCGGACATGAGGTGGGCGTACTCGGCGTTCGTGCGCAGCAGTTCGTGGTGGGTGCCCACGGCGGTGATACGGCCGTCGGACAGCAGCGCGACGCGGTCGGCGAGCAGCACGGTCGAGGGGCGGTGAGCGACGATGAGCGCGGTGGTCTCCGCGAGGACGTCGCGCAGCGCCGCCTCCACAGCGGCCTCGGTGTGCACGTCCAGCGCGGACAGGGGGTCGTCGAGGACGAGGAACCGGGGCTTGCCGACCACGGCCCGCGCGAGGGCGAGGCGCTGGCGCTGGCCGCCGGAGAGGCTGAGGCCCTGCTCGCCGACCCGGGTGTCGGTGCCGTGGGGGAGAGCGTGCGCGAAGTCGGCCTGTGCCACGGCGAGGGCGCGGTCCAGTTCCTCTTCGTCCATGCCCAGCAGGACGTTGTCCTTGACGCTGGCCGAGAAGAGGGTGGGCTCCTCGAAGGCGACAGCGACCTTTGAGCGCAGCTCTTCTCTGGACATGGCGGTGATGTCCTCGCCGTCCAGGGTGATGTGGCCGGATGTCACCTCGTGGAGGCGGGGGACGAGGGCGGTGAGGGTCGTCTTGCCGCTGCCCGTCGTGCCGACCAGGGCCATGGACTCGCCGGGGCGGATGTGGAGGTCGATGAGGTCGAGGATGGGCGGGGAATCGGAGGGGGCGTCGGGGTAGCGGAACCGGACGTTTCGGAACCGGAGGCCATCGTTGTCGGATGACGGCCGGTGGGGGCTGGTCGCGCCGTTCCCCGCGCCCCTTGAGTAGGTTTCCTGCTCCGGTGATTCATCGATCACCTCGAAATAGCGCTCCGTCGCCGTCACCGCCTCCTGGGTCATCGCCAGGAGGAAGCCGATGGACTCCACCGGCCACCTGAGCGCGAGTGCCGTCGACAGGAAGGCGACCAGCGTTCCGGCCGACAACTCCCCGTCCGCCACCTGCACACAGCCCAGCACCAGGGCCGCGCCGATGGCCACCTCCGGGAGGGTGGTGATCACGCCCCAGATCGTGGCCAGCAGCCGCGCCTTGTGCAGCTCGGTTCCCCGCAGCTTCCCGGTCAGCTCGCGGAACGCCCGCGCCTGCGACCGGTGTCGCCCGAACCCCTTGATGATGCGGATGCCGAGCACGCTCTCCTCGACGACCGTCGTGAGGTCGCCGACCTGGTCCTGGGCGAGCCGCGCCACCCGGTGGTACCGCTTCTCGAAGACCACGCACGTGATCATCACGGGGATGGCCGGACCCAGGATCACCAGCCCCAGCGTCCAGTCCTGGAGCAGCATGATGGTCACGCCGACGATGATCGTCACGGCGTTGACCAGCAGGAAGGTCAGCGGGAAGGCCAGGAACATGCGCAGGAGCATGAGGTCGGTGGTGGCCCGGGACAGCAGCTGGCCGGATGCCCAGCGGTCGTGGAAGGTCACCGGGAGGCGCTGGAGGTGCCGGTACAGGCCCGCCCGCATCTCCGCCTCCACGTGGGAGAGCGGTCTCGCCACCAGCCACCGCCGCAGCCCGAACAGCAGTGCCTCCGCGAACCCGAGCAGCAGCAGGTACAGCGCCCCGCGCCATACGCCCGCCGTGTCCCCGTCGGCGACCGGGCCGTCCACCATCCACTTCAGGACGAGCGGGATCACCAGGCCCGTACAGGAGGCGAGGATCGCGACGGACGCGGCGGTGAACAGCCGCGCGCGGACCGGGCGGACGTACGGCCACAGGCGCAGCAGGGACCTCACGGCCGATCGGTTCTTGGTGGTTGCATGTGTGAGGGACATCAACAGCGAGCCTACGGACCGGCACTGACAACGCCCACCTGGTTTTGGCCGGACCTGGATCGGCCGCTGGTCCTACGACCTGCATGTTCGAGGGGTCGTACGGCCGCATCCACCGATCGGTTGATGCCGGGTCGAGCGCGACGGGCGATGTGGCGGCGGGGTCCGGCCCGGGACGCTGGGGCCATGTCCGTCATCGAAGTCAGCGAACTGCGCAAGTCCTACGGCGGCCGGGCCGTCGTCGACGGTGTCTCCTTCGCCGTCGAGGAGGGCGAGATTTTTGGAATTCTTGGCCCGAACGGCGCCGGGAAGACCACCACCGTCGAGTGCGTCGAGGGGCTGCGGACTCCCGACGCGGGCCGCGTCCGGGTCACCGGCCTCGACCCCGTCGCCGACCACGCGCGGGTGGCCCGCGTCCTCGGCGCCCAGCTCCAGGAGAGCGAACTCCAGGCCAAGCTCACCGTCCGTGAGGCCCTGGAGCTGTACACCGCGTTCCACGACAGGCCCCTCGACTGGCGGCCGCTCGCCGAGCGCCTGGGGCTCACCCAGAAGCTCACTACCCGGTTCGGCAAGCTCTCCGGCGGCCAGAAGCAGCGCCTGTTCATCGCGCTCGCCCTCGTCGGCAACCCCCGGGTCGTCGTCCTGGACGAGCTGACCACCGGCCTCGATCCGCGCGCCCGCCGCGACACCTGGGAGCTCATCGAGGACGTCCGCGCGAACGGCGTCACCGTGCTGCTCGTCACCCACTTCATGGAGGAGGCGCAGCGGCTCTGCGACCGGATCGCCGTCATCGACAAGGGCCGGGTCGCCGCCCTGGACACCCCGGCCGGGCTCGTCCGGCGCTCGGCGGGCGCCACCGTCATCACCTTCACGCCGTCCGCCCCGCTCGACGCGCACGAGCTCAACGCGCTGCCCGCCCTCGCCTCGATCGAGGACCGGGACGGCCACCTCACCCTGTCCGGCACCGACGAGACCGTGAACGCCGTGATCACCCTGCTCGCCCGCCGCCACGTCACCGCCCACCAGCTCCGCGTCGTCGACGCCACCCTCGACGACGCGTTCCTCGACCTGACCCAGGAGGCCACGGCATGAACACCGCCGTACTGCGGACCGAGGTCCGTCTCTTCCGCCGCGAACCCGGCGCCCTCTTCTGGATCCTGCTGTTCCCGACCCTGCTCCTGGTGATCCTCGGCTCGATCCCGTCCTTCCGGGACCACGACCCCGACCTCGGCGGCCTCAGGACCATCGACGTCTACGTCCCGGTGGCCGTGCTCCTCGGCCTGATCGTCGCCGGCCTCCAGTCCATGCCCCAGACCCTCACCGGCTACCGCGAGCGCGGCATCCTGCGCCGCATGGCCACGACCCCCGTCCGGCCGTCCGCCCTGCTCACCGCGCAGATGACCGTCTACGGCGGTGCCGCCCTGGCGTCCGCGCTGCTCGCCCTCCTCGTCGGCCGGTTCGCCTTCGCCGTACGGCTGCCCGATCAGCTCGCCGGATATCTGCTGGCGCTGGTCCTGGCCGTGCCGGCTGCCCTGGCGCTCGGCGCGGTGATCTCCGCCCTGTCCCGCACGACGAAGATCGCCGGCGCCATCGGATCGGCCGTGTTCTTCCCGTCGATGTTCTGCGCGGGCGTGTGGGCGCCGGTGCAGACCATGCCGGACCTCCTCGCCCGGATCGTCGGGTACACGCCGTTCGGCGCGGCCGCCGAGGCACTGAACCGGGCCGCGGCCGGCGACTGGCCGGGCTGGACCCACCTCGGCGTCCTCGTCGCCTGGACGGTGCTGCTCACGGCCGCCGCGTCGCGCTGGTTCCGCTGGGAGTGAGGAACAGGCCGTGCAGACTGGGCAGATGAACGCGTCGGACGCCAGGATCGACCGGTACTGGGAGCGGCTGCACGTCTGGGGACCGTACGGACTGCTCGGCACGGGCCTCGTCCTCGCGGTCGTCTCCGCGGGCATCATGGACGGCCCCGTCGACTGGTATCTCGTCGGGGCCCTGGTCGGCGCCGCGCTCCTGCTCCAGACGTGGTGGCACGGCACCCGGCGCCGCCGCGTCCGCCGTGGCCGCAGCCCCTCCCCGGCCGGGACCCTCTACTACTCCGCCCGCTGGGCGATCGCCTTCCTCCTCACCTGGCTCAACCCGTTCTTCGCGTTCTTCGCGGCCAGCGGCTACATGGACGCCGACGAGCTGATCCCGGGCCGGTGGCGGCGGCTCGGACTCTTCGCCAGCGCGGTCACTGTCGCGGGCGCGCAGGCCGGCGGACTGATGCCGGAAAGCACCGCCCAGTGGCTCGGGTTCGCCGCGCTCCTGGCCGCCAACTTCGGCCTCCAGTCGGTGGTCGCCCACATCACCGAGCAGGAGGAGCAGCGCTCCCGCGAGCGGACCTCGACCATCGAGGCCCTGCAACAGGCGCTCGACGAGAACGCCGCCCTGCACGCCCAACTCCTCGTCCAGGCACGCGAAGCGGGCGTCGCCGACGAGCGCCGGCGGCTCGCCGCCGAGATCCACGACACCCTCGCCCAGGGACTGACAGGGATCATCGCCCAGCTCCAGGTCGTGGCGAACACACCCGACGAGAACCAGGCCCGCGCACACGTCCACCGGGCCATGGACCTCGCCCGCCACAGCCTCGGCGAGGCGCGCCGCTCGGTGCACAACCTCGCCCCGGTCGCCCTGGACGACGCCGGGCTCCCCGAGGCCCTGAAGCAGACGGTCACCGACTGGGGCGAACGCACCGGTGTCCGCGCCGAGTTCACCGCCACCGGCACCGCGCAGCAGCTCCACGAGGAGATCGCGGCCACCCTGCTGCGCATCGCCCAGGAGGCCCTCTCCAACGCCTCCCGGCACGCCCGGGCCGGCCGCCTCGGCGTCACCCTGACCTTCCTGGGCGACGAGGTCATCCTCGACATCCGCGACGACGGCGTCGGCTTCGACCCGCTCGCCCTGCCCGCCCGCACCCGCACCGGCGGCTTCGGCCTCGACGGCATGCGGGCCCGCGCCGAACGCGTCGCGGGCTCCCTCACCGTCGAGTCCGAACCGGGCCACGGCACCGCGCTGTCGGCTCGCGTACCGTTGGTCCGCCATGACCGGTGACATCTCGGTGCTGATCGTCGACGACCATCCCGTCGTACGGGACGGTCTGCGCGGCATGTTCGCGTCCGCGCCCGGATTCACCGTCCTCGGCGAGGCGTCCGACGGCGTCGAGGCCGTCGAGCGGGCCGCCGAGCTCGACCCCGACGTGATCCTGATGGACCTGCGGATGCCGGGCGGCGGCGGGGTGGACGCCATCCGCGAGCTGACCCGCGCCCGGACCCGCGCGAAGGTCCTCGTCCTGACGACGTACGACACGGACTCCGACACCCTGCCCGCCATCGAGGCGGGAGCGACCGGCTACCTCCTCAAGGACGCCCCGCGCGACGAACTGTTCACCGCCGTGCGGGCCGCGGCGCAGGGCCGCACGGTGCTCTCCCCGGCCGTGGCGTCCCGGCTGGTCTCGGCGGTCCGCGCCCCCAGGGCCTCCGGCAACGAGCCCCTGTCCGCCCGTGAGCGCGAGGTGCTGGCCCTGGTCGCCAAGGGCACGTCCAACCGCGAGATCGCCCGCGAACTGTTCATCAGCGAGGCGACCGTGAAGACCCACCTCACCCACCTGTACGCCAAGCTGGCCGTCAAGGACCGCGCGGCGGCGGTCGCCGCGGCGTACGAGCGGGGGATCCTCGGCTAACCGGGATACGGCAGCAGCCCGGCGGCCGTCCTCTCCCATGCGGCCTTCAGTTCCGCGAGCAACTCCGGCTCGTCCGGGGCCAGGTCGGCCTGTTCGCGCAGGTCCGCGCCGAGGTCGTAGAGGTGGTCCTGGCCGGCCGAGTCCTGGTAGTACTTCCAGCGTCCGCGTCTGAGCGCCCGGTTGGCCCTGACCCGCCAGAACAGGTCCCGTTCCGGCAGCCGTTCGTTCCGCAGCAGGTACCCGGCCAGGCTCCTGCCGTCCAGCGGGTACGCCGGGTCGGGGCGGGCGCCGGCCAGCTCCAGGAAGGTCGCCGTCCAGTCCGGGGAGAAGTTCGGCTCGTGGCTGACCTGGTTGCCGTCGATGCGGTGCGGCCAGCGCACGATCGTCGGAACGCGGATGCCGCCCTCCAACAAGGAGGCCTTCTCGCCGCTCAGTGGCCACAGGTACGACCAGCGTTCGCCGCCGTTGTCGCTGGCGAAGTACACCAGCGTGTGCTCCTCCTGACCGGAGCGGCGCAGCGCGCCGAGCACCTCGCCGACGGCCGCGTCCAGGCTTTCGACCATCTCGGTGTACTTCGCGACCGAGCCGCCGTCGTTGTGCAGGAGCGCGGCGGTCACCTCGGCCTGGCTGCCGGCGTGGCGGATCCTCTCCGCGATCTCGGCACCCGTCTCCTCGTCGCCCTCCGCGAGCCACGGCCAGTGCGGGGTGGTGAAGTTGAGGTTGAGCAGCCACGGCCTGTCATGGTCGCGGCTCACGTACTCCACGGCCCGCTCGGTCAGGACCTGCGTGTAGTAGCGCAGGTCCGTGTACTCGGCGTCGCCCTCGTAGAGGTCGTAATCACCGAGCTGCCCGAGCTTGGAGAAGTACTCCAGCACGCCGCCGTGGTTGCCGAAGAACTCGTCCCAACCCGACTTGGTCGGGCTGTGGTCGGGCAGCCAGCCGCAGTGCCACTTGCCGATGAGCGCGGTGGCGTAACCGGCCTGCTTCAGCAGCGAGGCCAGCGTCGGGTGGTTCGGGTCGAGCCCCTGCGTCCTGTTGGCGATCGGTTCGGCGAGGCCGCCCCTCGTACGGCCCGGATACCGCCCGGTGTACAGACTGAACCGCGTCGGCGAGCAGGTCGCCGACCCCGAGTAGGCGTCGGTGAACCGCACCCCCTGCCGGGCCAGCCGGTCCAGGTTCGGCGTCCTGATGTGCGGGGCGCCGTACGAGGAGAGGTCGGCCCAGCCGAGGTCGTCGCCGAGGATGACCAGAAGGTTGGGCCGCTTCCCGGACCCGGAGGCGGCACGGGCCCTGAACGGGCGCTCGGCGGGTGCGGCTTCAGCGGCAGTGGCCGTACCGGCGACGGCGGTCACGGCACCGCCGCCGACGAGACCACCGAAGGCACGGCGGGATATCTCGGGCATGCGACCGAGTCTGATCAGCGGGTCGGTGCCATGGCCAGGGATCACGCCGGGAGTTAATGCACCCGCAACAACAGCACCGCCCGCGCCGGAATCGTGATCGACGTCCCCGCCCGGTGCACCACTCCCGGCGCCTCCCCCTGTTCCTCCCTCGACGTGTCGACGACCACCTCGTACCGCTCCGCCCACGGCGGCCCCGGCAGCAGGAAGGGCGCCGGGCGGTCGCCGGCGTGCAGGACGGCGAGGAAGCTGTCGTCGACGATCGGGGCGCCGCGTTCGTCCCGGCCGGGGATGTCCCGCCCCGACAGATACATGCCGAGCGTGGCGGCCGGCGCGTACCAGTCCCGTTCCGTCATCTCCGTGCCGCGGGCCGTGAACCAGGCCAGGTCCCGCAGCCCGTCCGCCGAGTGCGCCCGGCCCGAGAAGAACGCCCGGCGCCTGAGCACCGGATGCCGGTGACGCAGGTCGATCAGGCGGGCGGTGAGGTCGAACAGGGCCTTCCAGCCGGGGTCCTCCAGCAGCCCCCAGTCCACCCAACTGATCTCGTTGTCCTGGCAGTAGGCGTTGTTGTTGCCGCGCTGGGTGCGGCCCAGCTCGTCACCCGCGACCAGCATCGGCACACCCGTCGACAGCAGGAGGGTGGTCAGCAGGTTCCTGAGCTGCCGCCGCCTGAGGGACCGTACGCGCTCGTCGTCCGTCTCCCCCTCCGCCCCGCAGTTCCACGCCCGGTTGTCGTCCGTGCCGTCCCGGTTGCCCTCGCCGTTCGCCTCGTTGTGCTTCCTCTCGTACGACACCAGGTCCCGCAGGGTGAAACCGTCGTGCGCGGTGATGAAGTTGACCGAGGCGTACGGCCGCCGCCCGCCCCACGCGTACAGGTCGCTGGAGCCGGACAGCCGGTAGCCGAGGTCCCGTACGTCCGGCAGGGCGCCCCGCCAGAAGTCGCGTACGGCGTTGCGGTAGCGGTCGTTCCACTCCGTCCACAGGGGCGGGAAGGCGCCCACCTGGTAGCCCCCGGAGCCCACGTCCCACGGCTCGGCGATCAGCTTCACGCGCCGCAGCACCGGGTCCTGGGCGATGACCGCGAGGAAGGGGGACAGCATGTCGACGTCGTGCATGGAACGGGCCAGCGCGGCGGCCAGGTCGAAGCGGAAGCCGTCCACGCCCATCTCCGTCACCCAGTAGCGCAGGGAGTCGGTGATGAGCCGCAGCACATGCGGCTGGACCACGTGCAGGGTGTTGCCGCAGCCCGTGTAGTCCGCGTAGCGCCGGGCGTCGGACTGCAACCGGTAGTACCCGCGGTTGTCGATGCCCTTCAGGGACAGCGTGGGTCCCAGTTCGCCCGCCTCCGCCGTGTGGTTGTAGACCACGTCGAGGATGACCTCGATCCCGGCGGCGTGCAGCGCGCGCACCATGCGCTTGAACTCGCCGACCTGCTGGCCCGTCGTACCGGAGGCGGCGTAGGTGGCGTGGGGCGCGAAGTAGCCGATGGAGTTGTAGCCCCAGTAGTTCTTGAGACCGCGCCGCAGCAGATGGTCCTCGTGCGCGAACTGGTGGACGGGGAGCAGTTCCACGGCCGTGACGCCGAGTTTCACGAGGTGCTCGATCGCGGCCGGGTGCGCCAACCCGGCGTACGTCCCGCGCAGTTCCTCGGGGATGCCGGGGTGCAGCGCGGTGAACCCCCGCACATGGACCTCGTAGATCACCGAGTCCGCCCACGGCGTCTTCGGCCTGTGGTCCTCCGCCCAGTCGTCGTCATCGTGGACGACCACGCCCTTCGGGACGTACGGCGCCGAGTCCCGGTCGTCCCGTACGGTGTCCGCGACCTGCTGCTGGGGCCAGTCGCGGACATGGCCGTACACCTCGGGCGGCAGGCTGAAGTCGCCGTCCACCGCGCGGGCGTACGGGTCGAGGAGCAGCTTGGCCGGGTTCCAGCGGCCGCCGGTCCACGGGTCCCAGCGGCCGTGCACCCGGAAGCCGTAGCGCTGGCCGGGCATGACGCCGGGGACGAAGCCGTGCCAGATCTCGTGGGTCAGCTCGGTCAGCCGGGCCCGGGTCTCCTTGCCGTCCGCGTCGAACAGACACAGCTCCACGGACTCGGCGCCACCCGCCCACAGCGCGAAGTTGGTTCCCGCGACCCCGTCCGGGCCGACCCGGAACCGGGCGCCCAGCGGGGTTGGCGCACCGGGCCACACCGGCACGGGCGGTACCCCCCGCCGCTCGCCGTTCACCAGCGCGGCGGGGCGCTCCTCGGCGGCTTCCGTCACCGCCTCCTGCTCGGCTGCGCTGGACACCGGTCGGCCTCCCACGGCTCGTGGAACGAGGTGGAAAAGAGCGCACGGCGTCCCAGCCGCGGCACCCCTCACGTCGTTCTCCCCACTGTTCTGCCCAACCCGCGCCTCGCACTCACGTTTCCCTGGACGGGGTGGTGGTCGGACTTTACGGGGCGTTTTCTCGTAGGGGTGCGGCGCGCCGACGTTTCTCCCGGGTGGCCCCGGTCGTTGGGGTTCCCGTGAGGCATGGACATGGGCGCGCTCGGCGCGCAGGGGCCGCTCTGGCCGCCGTAGTGACATGGGCGGGACTGCTGGCCGGGGCCGTCGGCTGTACGGCGGGCGGGGACGGCGGGATCGGGGGTGTCGGTGGGTTCGGGAAGCCGCCCGCACCCGAGGACGTGATCAGGGTCGTACCCGACGACGGCACCAAGGGCGTGCCGCCCGAGGAGCGGCTGGGGGTCCGGGTGCCCGGCGGCCGCCTGGAGTCGGTCACCGTCGTCAAGTCCCAGGACGCGCAGGACTTCCCGGTGCCCGGGCACATCTCCGACGACGGCCTGCGCTGGGAGCCCGACGAGGCACAGCTGGCGCTGGCCGCCGAGTACACCGTCGACGCGGTCGCGCTCGACGCCCACGGCCGCCGCTCGGCCCGGCACACCACCTTCACCACCTACGTCCCCGAAGAGCGCTTCGTCGGGTACGTCAGCCCGGAGAACCGCTCCACCGTCGGCACCGGGATGATCGTCTCCCTGGAGTTCAACCGGGAGATCGAGGACCGCGCAGCCGTCGAGCGCGCCGTACACGTCACCTCGAAGCCGCCCGTCGAGATCCGCCCGCACTGGTTCGGCCACGGCCGCCTCGACTTCCGCCCCGAGCACTACTGGACGCCGGGCACCCGCGTGACGGTCGCGCTGCGACTGCGTGATGTGGAGGGCGCGTCCGGCGTCTACGGCCTGCAGGACCGGACCTTCTCCTTCACCGTCGGCCGCAGCCAGGTCTCCCTCGTCGACGCGGCCCGGCACACCATGCAGGTCAGACGGGACGGCGAACTGCTCGCCACCGTGCCGATCACCGCCGGCGCCCCGAAGACGACCACCTACAACGGCAAGATGGTCGTCACCGAGATGCTCGAAGTGACCCGCATGAACAGCCGCACGGTCGGCTTCGGCGGCGAGTACGACATCCCGGACGTCCCGCACGCCCTGCGGCTGACCGACTCCGGCACCTTCCTGCACGGCAACTACTGGGCGCCCACCGCCCCCGGCAGGGTCAATGTCAGCCACGGCTGCGTGGGCCTCAGGGACGTGAAGGGCGGCAGTTCGGACACGCCCGCGGGCTGGTTCTTCGACCGCAGCCTTGTCGGGGACGTCGTCGAGGTCGTCCACAGCAATGACAAAAAGGTCGCTCCCGACAATGGCCTCGGGGGATGGAATATGGGCTGGAAGGAGTGGAAGGCGGGCAGCGCGGTGAAGTAACCGGGCAGGGGGGCGGCCCGTCCCGACTCTCCCTCGGAGTTGGGACGGAATGGTGACCTTGGACTTACACGATGCTCAAAAGTCTGCGGTTAATATTCGCCGACGCGTCGGTAGAACGCGTAGGGGAGCGGGCCTGACCAGGCCCTTCGAGGGGAGAAACACTTGAACGTGCGACCGATATCGGGGGCGTCGGTTGACGCGCGGGGGCGCGGGGCCAAGGGACTGTCGGCGCTGATACTCGGCGTTCTGCTGCTGGGCGTCACCGCCTGCGGCGGGGGGGATTCCGGTTCCGGTTCCGGTGACTCCAAGGCCGAGAAGGGCAACTCGTCCGCCACCGGGACCAAGCAGTCCGAGGCGGTCGTCTCCATCACCCCGAAGGACGGGGCGAAGTCCGTCGACACCAGCGGTGCCCTGAAAGTCGGCGCCGCCAAGGGCAAGTTGACCGAGGTGCAGGTCAAGGACGCCAAGGGCACCGCGATAGCCGGGAAGATAGCCGCCGACGGCGCCTCCTGGACGCCGTCCACCCATCTCGCCTCCGGCACCAAGTACTCGGTGCACGCGGTCGCGAAGGACGCCGAGGGCCGCACGGCCGCCGAGGACTCCAGCTTCACCACCCTGACCCCGAAGAACACCTTCATCGGCACGTTCACGCCCGAGGACGGCTCGACGGTCGGCGTCGGAATGCCGTTCTCCGTCCGCTTCACCCGGGGCATCACCAGCCCCGAGGACGTCGAGAAGGCCATCACGATCAAGACCTCGCCGGCCGTCGACGTCGAGGGCCACTGGTTCGGCAACGACCGCCTGGACTTCCGTCCCGAGAAGTACTGGAAGGAAGGCACCAAGGTCACCGTCGACCTCAACCTCAACGGGGTCGAGGGCCGCGACGGCGTCTACGGCGAGCAGAACAAGACCGTCTCCTTCACCATCGGCCGCGACCAGGTCTCCGTCGTCGACGCCAAGAAGCACACGATGAAGATCACCCAGGACGGCCGGACCATCAAGACCCTCAAGGTCACCACCGGCAAGCCCGGTTACGACACCTGGAACGGCCAGATGGTCATCAGCGAGAAGCTCGCGGTGACCCGGATGAACGGCGAAACGGTCGGCTACGGCGGCGAGTACGACATCAAGGACGTCCCGCACGCCGCCCGCCTCACCGACTCCGGCACCTTCATCCACGGCAACTACTGGGGCGGCGACGCCTTCGGCAACTACAACGCCAGCCACGGCTGCGTGGGCCTGCGCGACGTCAAGGGCGGTTACGACAGCGGTGTCCCGGCCGCCTGGTTCTTCAACCACTCGATGATCGGCGACGTGGTCGTGGTCAAGAACTCCGACGACGCGACGGTCGCACCGGAGAACGGCCTCAACGGCTGGAACATGTCGTGGGAGAAGTGGAAGGCATAGCCCGCACGACGACCAGCGGCCCCGGTGCGCGGTACGGCACCGGGGCCGCTGCGACGATGCCGTCAAGGTGGGCGATCGCACCGGCCGGTCGTCGTCAGCCGCGTGCTGTGTCTGTCCGACGGCGACCCCTGACCTCCGGCCGGGTGCGGGCGACCGTACCCGGCCGGTCGTTGGCCGCCGCGCTGTGTTTGTTTGCGGGCACCCTCCGGACCTCCGGCCGAATGTGGGCGACCGCACCGGCCCGTCGTCGTTAGCCGCCGTTAACCTGCTGGCATGACCGTGAATCTCGAAGTCGCCGAAGGTGTCGGCACCATTCGTCTCGACCGACCGCCCATGAACGCGCTGGACGTGGCCGTCCAGGACCGGCTGAAGGAGCTCGCCGAGGAGGCGACCCGGCGCGAGGACGTGCGCGCGGTGATCGTGTACGGCGGGGAGAAGGTGTTCGCGGCCGGTGCGGACATCAAGGAGATGCAGGCCATGGACCACACCGCGATGGTCCTGCGCGCCCGCGCCCTGCAGGACTCGTTCACGGCGGTGGCTCGCATCCCCAAGCCGGTGGTCGCGGCCATCACCGGTTACGCCCTGGGCGGCGGCTGCGAGCTCGCGCTGTGCGCCGACTTCCGGATCGCCGCGGAGAACGCCAAGCTGGGGCAGCCGGAGATCCTGCTCGGCCTGATCCCCGGCGCCGGCGGCACCCAGCGCCTCGCCCGGCTGATCGGCCCGTCCAGGGCGAAGGACCTGATCTTCACGGGTCGTATGGTCAAGGCCGACGAGGCGCTGACGCTCGGCCTCGTGGACCGGGTCGTGCCCGCCGAAGAGGTGTACGCCGAGGCGCACGCTTGGGCGGCGAAGCTCGCGAAGGGACCGGCGATCGCGCTGCGCGCCGCGAAGGAGTCGATCGACACGGGACTCGAGACCGACATCGAGACGGGCCTCGCGGTGGAACGGAACTGGTTCGCGGGTCTGTTCGCCACGGAGGACCGCGAGCGGGGCATGAAGAGCTTCGTCGAGGAGGGCCCCGGCAAGGCGAAATTCCTCTGAACCCCTTGCAATTGACGCGACGTCTGATCCGGGTCCCTCGATGGGGCGGTTTATGGGAGCCTTAACACACCCTTAAGTCTGCCTTGTCGAGGGAGTCCGTGGATTGCCTCCCAGCGAGCCTCCGCCGCAGCTCAGAAGGGCTGTCGAAGGCGTCGAAGTGCCAATGGCATATGCCGATCACCGCCAACGGAACGAAGCATTCCGGGGGGTGTATTCGTCGGGAACGGCCCCGGAGGGCGCTGTGGGCGGCCATGATGGGGGCATGGCGGGGCTGGAGGGTTTCGAACAGCCGCGGGGAGACAGCCGAACGACGGCGGCGCGCTGGTCTCCGGCGGTCGAGGACGAGCACGCACTGAAAGCGCTCGAACTGTTCGGAAATCCCACGGAGGCCGAGGTCCCGCTGCCGTCCCGGCCGGAGTCCGCGGCGGCCGCGCGGCGCCTGACCCAGGTGATCGTCCTCCGTCACTGGGGACTCACTCCCAAGATGGCCGAGGACGCGGTGTTACTCGTGTCCGAGCTGGTCGGCAACGCGGTACGGCACACGGGCGCGCGGGTGTTCGGTCTGCGGATGCGGCGTCGGCGGGGGTGGATCCGGATAGAGGTCCGGGACCCGTCACGCGGACTGCCCTGTCTGATGCCGGTGCAGGAGATGGATCTCAGCGGGCGCGGACTGTTCCTCGTGGACAAGCTGTCGGACCGATGGGGCGTCGACCTGCTGCCTCGTGGAAAGACGACATGGTTCGAGATGCGGGTGGCCGATAGGTAGTCGGTGGGTAGCCGGTGGGTCGATCAGCGTCAATCTCCGGCATAACCCCTTAAATGGGGCGAGTGACCGCTACCGATCGTCGGGCCGTGCTCCTCGCCACCGCTGGGCTGACGCTGGCCGCGGGATGTGCGACCAGGAACGCCGTCGCTCACCCGGCCCACTCCGCCGCCACGGCCTCCGCCCTGCCCGCCCTGAACGCCCAGCTCACCCACGGTCCCCGCGACCGCCCCCGTGTCGCCCTCACCTTCCACGGCAACGGCGATCCCGCCACCGCCCGCGCCCTGCTCACCGAGGCCGAGAAGCACGGCGCCCGTGTCACCGTGCTCGCCGTCGGCACCTGGCTCGACGCGCATCCCGACATCGCCCGGCGCGTCCTCGACGGCGGACACGACCTCGGCAACCACACCCTCCACCACCTCGACATCAACGCGATGTCCGAGGCCCAGGCCAGAGCGGAGATCGTCGGCTGCGCCGAACGGATCCGGCGGCTCACCGGGTCGGTCGGGACCTGGTTCCGCCCCTCCCGTACGCCCACCGCCTCCCCGCTCGTCACGCGGCTGGCCCGGGAGGCCGGCTACCCCCACGTCCTCTCCTACGACGTCGACTCCCTCGACTTCACCTCGCCCGGCGCCACCGCCGTCGCCCGCAAGGTACTCGCCGAGATCCGCGAAGGATCCGTGGTGAGCCTGCACTTCGGGTACGCCGACACGGTCGCCGCCCTCCCCGTCGTACTGGAAGAACTCGACCGGCGCGGCCTGGCCGCGGTGACCACCACGGAGTTGTTCAGCTGATGCCCCCCACCCTCCTGAAGCGCCGCCTCGTGCGGAGCACCCTGATCGCGGGTGCCGCGTTCGTCGCCCTCGCCGCCTGCGGTACCGGGACCGAGAGCGGGGTGCATGAGGCCGTCGGCACCAAGGCGGCAGTCCCCGCCCCCGTGAAGCCGGTGAAACCGGTGAGAAAGACGGTCGACGGGCTGCCCGGGATGCCGCCCGTCCTCGACCCGAAGGACGTCTACGCGGCGGACCGGCCGAACAGGCTGTCACCGGTGGTCAAGGACTTCCCGTCGCGGGTCTACGTGCCCAACACCGAGTCCGACACCGTCTCCGTGATCGACCCGAGGACGTACGAGGTCGTCGAGACGATCCGGGTCGGGCGGCAGCCCCAGCATGTCGTTCCCTCGTGGGACATGAAGACCCTCTGGGTCAACAACGACCGCGGGAACACCCTCACCCCGATCGACCCGAGCACCGGGAAGGCGGGCAGGCCGGTCGACGTGCACGACCCGTACAACCTGTACTTCACGCCGAACGGCAAGTACGCGGTCGTGATGGCCTCCCTCGACCGCGAGCTCGTCTTCCGCGACCCGCACACCATGGAGCGCAGGAAGACCGTGCCGGTCAGCTGCTACGGCGTCAACCACGCCGACTTCTCCCCGGACGGGAGGTACTTCATCGTGTCCTGCGAGTTCAGCGGTGAGCTGCTGAAGGTCGACACCGAGAAGATGGAGGTGGTCGGACAGCAGAAGCTCCCCTTCCACGGGGCCATGCCGCAGGACGTCAAGGTCTCACCGGACGGGAAGCGGTTCTACATCGCGGACATGATGGCCGACGGGATGTGGGTCCTGGACGGCGACACCTTCGGCAAGCCGGCCCTGCTGCCCACCGGCAAGGGCGCCCACGGCCTCTACGTCAGCCGCGACTCCCGCGAGATGTACGTCTCCAACCGCGGCGAGGGGACCGTCTCCGTCTTCGACTTCACCGAGAACCGGCTCACCACGAAGTGGCGCCTCCCCGGCGGCGGCAGCCCCGACATGGGCGGCGTCTCCGCCGACGGCAAGGTCCTGTGGCTGTCCGGCCGCTACAACTCCGAGGTCTACGCCATCGACACCCGAACCGGCGCCCAGCTCGCCCGTATCAGGGTCGGCAGCGGACCGCACGGGCTCGCGGTGTACCCCCAGCCGGGGCGGTACTCACTCGGTCACACCGGCATCTTCCGCTGAGCGGTCGAGGAGCTGTGGGGCCGCGGCGAGCAGCACCGCCTCCGCGCCCACCGGACGGTAACCGGCCGCCTGGAACGCCCGCATGCTGCGGGCGTTCCCCGGGGACACCTGGGCCCACAGCGGCTCCTCGGCGAGATGCCTCGCCGCGTTCACCAGCGCACGCCCCAGACCCCGGTGCCGTACGTCCTCGTCCACCTCGACCGAGACCTCAAGACGGCCGCCGACCCCGCGCCCCGTCACCAGCACGCCGCCCGGCGCCGTCCAGGCACGAATGCCGTCACGCCGCCTGCGGGCGTAGACGACCCGGGGGTGGTCGGGGTCCTCGATCTCCCTCAGCGTGAGCGGCGGTTCGCCCGGGAGCGGGTCGCCGACCAGCATCGCGTCGATGGTCTCGGACCTGCGCCCGGTCCGGTCCAGGAAGGCGGTCAGGAACCGCGGGTTCATGGTCGCGGCCAGCGCGTCGCAGTCCAGGCCGCGCAGGGTGGCGTGCACCCACTCCGGGTCCTCGTCGGTGAAGACGACCGAGTGCGCAGTGAAGGACAGCACGCCCGCGTCCCGGTGGCACTCCTGCGGTACGACCGTCGTGCCGCCGTCCGCGGGCGGGAAGACCCCGCGGGCCGCCGCGTCGAGAATGTCCCGCAAGGTCTCCATCACACCGCTCCTCGAGTCGCCACCCAGTGGATGGCCCACCCTCGCAGACACGATCGAGGACGGCACCGCGGTTTTCCCCGGTGGTCGCCGTACTGGAGGTCCGGGCGGGCCGCTAATCTGACCTGCGGCAGCAAGCCAGCAGGACACGACAAAGGCAAGAAAAGGGGCGGACCGGTGGCGCACATCGACATCGAGGAAGCACGCAAGCAGTTCGAGCGGATCGATGCGGACGGTGACGGCTCCATCACCGCCGCCGAGTTCAAGTCCGCCCTGGCCCAGGGCGGCGACTGGAACGTGACCGAGTCGGTCGCCGAGGCGATCATCAAGAGCCGCGACCTGAACGGCGACAAGCTCCTGTCGTTCGACGAGTTCTGGGCCTACCTGAACAAGTAGAGCCGACGGTGAGGGGGGCGCCCCGACGGGCGCCCCCTTCGTCATGCCCGGCCCCGGCCCCGGATCCGTACCGTCCAGGGCGTCGATCAGCTGCTCGCGGCCCGGCAGGTCGAGACCGGTCGCCGACTCGTCGAGCAGCAGGAGCCGCGGCTCGGGCATCAGCGCGCGGGCGATGAGAGTGGGGAGTTCACGCCGGTCCTGCGCGAGGGCCTGGTCGAGCTGCTGGCCCTGACCGGCCTGCGCGACGACGCCCCCACACCGCGGACGAGGCCCACGCGGCGCTGGTCCGGGCGGTGGCCGACGGGGACGCGGAGGGGGCGGCGGAGATCCTGCGGGGGGAGCTGGAGGATCCGTTCGCGGGCTAGACGATGTCCAGCGCCCGGTGCGGACCCTCGGGCAGCTCCACCCCCACGGCGTCCCCGGCCCGCACCACACCCCCGCTGACCACCACACTCATGATCCCGGACCGGAACAGCGCCCGGCCGTCGTCACTCCGGCCCACGACCTGCTTCAGCAGCCCCTTCTGGAACCCGTCGATCTGCGCGCACGGATTCCGCAGCCCGGTCACCTCCACGACGGCCTCGTCGCCCAGGTGCAGCAGGGTCCCCACCGGCAGCCCCAGCAGATCGACGCCACGCGTCGTGACGTTCTCCCCGAGCTGCCCGGCGCCGACCTCGAACCCGGCCTCACGGAGTTCCTCGAACAGCTCCTCGTGCATCAGGTGTACTTGCCGGAGGTTCGGCTGCGAGGGGTCCTTCCTCATCCGGAACCGGTGCTTGACCGTCGCCCCGCCGTGGACGTCCCCCTCCACCCCGAACCCGGCGAGCAAGGTGATGCTCTCCCGGTTCGGCTTCGTGAACGAGTACGTACCGTTGCTGCTGACCGCAGTGATCGTCCTACCCATGCCCGAAGCCTATGCGCGGCCCCGGGGTCAGGCGTCGGTGGCCCACTCGCGCAGGGCCGCCTTGCTCGCGAAGTCGGCGACGTTCTTGTCCACGGGGTCGTCGGTGTACTGGTGGAAGCGCCACTTGGCCTTGATGCGGGGTTTGCCGGCCGTGACGTAGTCGGCGATCCAGAGGCCGTCGCCGGCGTACGACGTGGTGTCGACCGTCAGCCAGTAGTGCCGGTTCGTGTAGAGCACGACCCGGTTGTTCGGGCGCAGCTGCTTCACCTTGCGGATGAAGCTGTCCTTCTCCGCGTTGCTGGCGTGGGTGCCGTCGCCTGTCGTCTCCCAGTCGACCGCGAGGATGTCGCCGCCCTTCTCGGGGGCGTGTTTGACGAAGTACTCGGCCTGGGCGGTGAGGTTGCCGGGCCACAGGAAGTGGTAGAAGCCGACGACCAGCCCGGCGTCGCGGGCGTGCTTGGTCTGGGCGGAGAGCTTCGGGTTGGTGTAGGAGCGGCCCTCCGTCGCCTTGACGAAGACGAAGGAGAGGCCCTCCGTGCTGTAGGAGGAGGACTGGTAGGCGCTGACATCGATACCTCGGAGCATGTGGGGGCTCCCTGAAGTGTGGGTGGGGGGACGGGAGTTGATGATGCCCCACATGTCGGCGGAGGAACCTCGACTGCGCGCGGGCGCCGGTCCGGGCGGCACGGCAACCTGCGCCGACCGCGGGACACGCCGTACTGGTCTGTCATGACCGGAATGCAGTGAACTGTCGACAGGGGGAACGTGTCGCTACTGCTCGCTCGCGCCGGGGCGAACCTCGCCCGCCTCAGCACTCGATGATGTTCACCGCGAGCCCGCCCCGGGCCGTCTCCTTGTACTTCACGCTCATGTCGGCCCCGGTCTCCTTCATGGTCTTGATGACCTTGTCCAGGGACACCTTGTGCGAGCCGTCGCCCCGCAGCGCCATCTTGGCCGCCGTGACCGCCTTCACCGCGGCCATGCCGTTGCGCTCGATGCAGGGGATCTGGACCAGGCCGCCGACCGGGTCGCAGGTCAGGCCCAGGTTGTGCTCCATGCCGATCTCGGCGGCGTTCTCGACCTGTTCGGGGGAGCCGCCGAGGACCTCGGCGAGGGCGCCCGCGGCCATCGAGCAGGCCGAGCCGACCTCGCCCTGGCAGCCGACCTCGGCGCCGGAGATGGAGGCGTTCTCCTTGAAGAGCATGCCGATGGCGCCGGCCGCCAGCATGAACCGGACGACACCCTCGTCGTCGGCGCCGGGCACGAAGTTCATGTAGTAGTGGAGCACCGCGGGGATGATGCCGGCGGCCCCGTTGGTCGGGGCGGTCACCACCCGTCCGCCCGCCGCGTTCTCCTCGTTCACCGCCATCGCGTAGAGCGTGATCCACTCCATGGAGTGCGCCAACGGATCGCCCTCGGCGCGCAGTTGGCGGGCGGTGACGGCGGCCCTGCGGCGCACCTTGAGCCCGCCCGGCAGGATGCCCTCACGGGACATGCCCCGCGACACGCACGCCCGCATGACCTCCCAGATCTCCAGCAGCCCGGCCCGGATCTCGTCCTCGGTGCGCCAGGCCCGCTCGTTCTCCAGCATCAGGGCGGAGATCGACAGACCGGTCTCCTTCGCCAGCCGCAGCAGCTCGTCGCCGGTGCGGAAGGGGTACTTCAGGACCGTGTCGTCCAGCTTGATCCGGTCCGCGCCCATGGCGTCCTCGTCGACGACGAACCCGCCGCCCACCGAGTAGTACGTCTTCGACATGAGCTCGGCGCCCGAGGCGTCGTACGCCCACACCGTCATGCCGTTCGCGTGGTACGGGAGGGCTTTGCGGCGGTGCAGTACCAGGTCGTCGTCGAAGGAGAAGGGGATCTCGCGCTCGCCGAGCAGCTTCAGGACGCCCGCGGCCTTGATCTCCGCCACCCGCTCGTCCGCGTTCTCCACGTCCACCGTGCGCGGGGAGGCACCCTCCAGGCCGAGCAGCACCGCCTTCGGGGTGCCGTGGCCGTGGCCGGTCGCGCCCAGGGAGCCGTAGAGCTCGCAGCGCACCGAGGCGACGGAGGACAGCAGGTCCTCATTGCGCAGGCGGCGGGCGAACATGCGGGCCGCGCGCATCGGGCCGACCGTGTGGGAGCTCGACGGGCCGATGCCGATCGAGAACAGGTCGAAGACCGAGATGGCCACGGGAACTCCTTCACAAAGGGTGGGGGCACACGTCGTCGGGTGCCCCCACCGTGGAACTACTTGTTCAGGCCGGCGTACAGCGGGTGCTTGTCGGCGAGGGCCTTCACCCGGGCCTTGAGCGACTCCGCGTCGTACGACGGCTTCAGCGCCGACGCGATGACGTCCGCGACCTCGGCGAAGTCCTCGGCCGTGAAGCCGCGGGTGGCCAGGGCGGGCGTGCCGATCCGCAGCCCCGACGTCACCATCGGCGGGCGCGGGTCGTTGGGGACGGCGTTGCGGTTGACCGTGATGCCGACCTCGTGGAGACGGTCCTCGGCCTGCCGGCCGTCCAGCTCGGACTCGCGCAGGTCGACGAGGATGAGGTGGACGTCGGTGCCGCCGGAGAGCACGTCGATCCCGGCCTCCCGGGCGTCGTCGGCCGTCAGACGCTCGGCGAGGATGCGCGCACCGTCCACCGTACGCCGCTGGCGCTCCTTGAACTCCTCCGAGGCCGCGACCTTGAAGGACACCGCCTTCGCCGCGATCACATGCTCCAGGGGGCCGCCCTGGAAGCCCGGGAAGACGGAGGAGTTCAACTTCTTCGCGAACTCCTTCTTCGCGAGGATGATCCCGCCGCGCGGTCCGCCCAGCGTCTTGTGTGTGGTGGAGGTGACCACGTCCGCGTACTCGACGGGGTTCGGGTGCAGCCCGGCCGCCACCAGGCCGGCGAAGTGGGCCATGTCGACCCACAGGTACGCCTCGACCTCGTCGGCGATCCGGCGGAACTCCGCGAAGTCCAGCTGCCGCGGGTACGCCGACCAGCCCGCGATGATCACCTTGGGCCGGTGCTCCTTGGCGAGCTTCTCCAGCTCGGCCATGTCGACGAGGCCCGACTCGTCCACGTGGTAGGCGACGACATTGAACTGCTTGCCGGAGAAGTTCAGCCGCATCCCGTGGGTCAGGTGACCCCCGTGCGCCAGGTCCAGGCCCAGGATCGTGTCGCCGGGCTGGGCCAGCGCGAACAGGGCGGCCTGGTTCGCGGAGGCCCCGGAGTGGGGCTGCACGTTGGCGTACTCGGCGCCGAACAGCTCCTTGACCCGGTCGATCGCGATCTGTTCGGCCACGTCGACGTGCTCGCAGCCGCCGTAGTAACGGCGGCCCGGGTAGCCCTCGGCGTACTTGTTGGTGAGGACCGAGCCCTGTGCCTCCATGACCGCGAGCGGAGCGAAGTTCTCCGAGGCGATCATCTCGAGGGTGGACTGCTGACGGTCCAGCTCGGCGTCGACCGCGGCGGCGATCTCCGGGTCGAGTTCGTGCAGGGGGGTGTTCAGTGCGGACATCGGGTGCGGACTCCTCAGCCGGCGGAAAAGGCGGTGTACTCGTCGGCGGAGAGCAGGTCGGCCGGCTCCTCCGAGACGCGTACCTTGAACAGCCAGCCACCCTCGAAGGGGGCGGAGTTGACCAGTGCCGGGTCGCTCACGACGTCCTCGTTGACCTCGGTGACCTCACCGGAGACGGGGGAGTACAGGTCGCTGACCGACTTGGTCGACTCCAGCTCGCCGCAGGTCTCGCCGGCGGTCACCGTGTCACCGACCTCCGGGAGCTGGACGAAGACGACATCGCCGAGCGCGTTGGCCGCGTGCTCGGTGATGCCGACCGTCGAGACGCCGTCCTCGGCGCCCGACAGCCACTCGTGCTCCTTGCTGTAGCGCAGCTGCTGGGGGTTGCTCATGGCCTGAATTCTCCTGTACGCGGGGGAGTGCTGGTGAAGGGGGGACTGCGGAAGGCGTGCGTGAGCAGTGACTCTGTGCCCAGCATCACCTACGGCGGCTACTTCTGGCGCTTGTAGAACGGCAGCGCCACGACCTCGTACGGCTCGTGGCTGCCCCGGATGTCCACACCGACACCCGTCGTGCCGGGCGTCGCGTGCGCGGCGTCGACGTACGCCATCGCGATCGGCCTGCCCAGCGTGGGCGAGGGGGCACCGGAGGTGACCTCGCCGATCACCTCGCCGCCCGCGACGACCGCGTACCCGGCCCGCGGGACGCGGCGCCCCTCGGCGACGAGCCCGACCAGGACGCGCGGGGGGTTCTCGGCGGCGCGGGAGGCGGCTGCCTCGAGCGCCTCGCGCCCCACGAAGTCCCCCTCCTTCTCGAACTTCACGACCCGCCCGAGCCCGGCGTCGAAGGGGGTCAGCTCCCGTGAGAGTTCGTGCCCGTACAGCGGCATGCCCGCTTCCAGGCGGAGCGTGTCCCGGCAGGACAGCCCGCAGGGGACGAGCCCGACGCCCTCGCCGGCCTTGGTCAGCGCCTGCCACAGCTCGACCGCGTGCTCCGGCTTCACGAACAGCTCGAAGCCGTCCTCGCCGGTGTACCCGGTGCGCGCGATCAGCGCGGGCACCCCGGCGACCGTGCCCGGCAGACCGGCGTAGTACTTGAGGCCGTCCAGGTCAGCGTCGGTCAGGGACGCGAGGATGCCGGGGGACTCCGGTCCCTGTACGGCGATCAGCGCGTAGGCGTCCCGGTCGTCGCGCACCTCGGCGTCGAAGCCGGCCGCGCGCTCGGTCAGCGCGTCCAGCACGACCTGGGCGTTGGAGGCGTTGGCGACCACCAGGTACTCGGTCTCGCCGAGCCGGTAGACGATCAGGTCGTCGAGGATGCCGCCGTCGGCCTGGCAGATCATGGTGTAGCGGGCCCGGCCGACACCGACCGAGGCGATGTTGCCGACCAGGGCGAAGTTCAGCAGCCCGGCCGCCTGCGGCCCGGTCACGGTGATCTCGCCCATGTGGGAGAGGTCGAAGAGCCCGGCTTTCGTGCGTACCGCGGTGTGCTCGTCGCGCTCGGAGCCGTACCGCAGGGGCATGTCCCAGCCGGCGAAGTCGGTCATCGTCGCACCGAGCGAGCGGTGCAGGGCATCGAGCGCGGTGAGACGGAGTTCAGAACTGCTCATCGGACGGTCGTCTCCAAGGATCCCAGGACATGGGTGTGACGGGCGAGGTATTCCTCCCCATCTGTCATCGGAACCTGAGAGGTTCGCCCCGGCCACACGAGTGGCCGGTGGCTTGCACCGTGGGTGGGGCCACCGTCGAGTCGGCGGCCCGCTTTTCAGATGTGCCTCGCCCGCGCGGTAACGGGGCCTGAGAGATTCAAGGGAGGGACTTGCTCCTTCGGCGCCCGGGTACACGTACCCCGGGACTCTCCCGCGCGGATTCAAGCGGCCGGTATGCAGTTGGCGCCGACATCATTGCACGCATCCGACGCCCACGGCAGGGCCGCCTCGGCCCCTCCCTTCTGTAACCGGCTCGTGACGGTACGCGTACAGAAACACGAGAGATCATCCATTACCTTCTCTTTACGCTCGGTGGGGAGGGGAAGCCCGACCCCGGAGGAGGACGATGACGGTGAACAGGACCACGGCGTACGCGACGACCTCGGGGCTCGCGCTGCCCGAGCAGCCCGCGGCCCCGGCGGTCGAGACCCCGGGGGCCCGCCCGGTCGTCCGTGACCTGCGCGACCGCGCGGGCCGCAGTCCGCACGCCCTGCTCTTCGGCCCCGGGGACCTCGTCGTCATCACCGGCCTGCCCGGCAGCGGCAAGTCCACGCTGATGAGGCGTGCGGTCAAAGGCATCCGGATCGACTCCCAGGACACCCGCGACCGCTGGGACGGCCGGCTGGCCCGCTTACTGCCGTACGCCGCCTACCGCCCCCTGGTCCGGCTCGCGCACTACGCCGCACTGCGCCGCGCCCTGCGCTCCGGCGAGGGAGTGGTGGTGCACGACTGCGGGACGCAGGCCTGGGTGCGGGGCTGGCTGGCCCGCGAGGCGCGGCGCCGGGGCGGCACCCTGCACCTGCTGCTGCTCGACGTCACCGCGGACACCGCGCTGGAGGGTCAGCGCGAGCGCGGCCGGGGGGTCTCGCGGTACGCCTTCCTGCGGCACCGGGGGGCGGCCGCCCGGCTGATCCGCTCCGTGGAGCGCGGCGACCTGCCCCAGGGCTGCGGTTCGGCGGTGCTGATCGACCGGGACGCGGCGGACGTCCTGCGGCGGATCGGGTTCACGGGCTGAGCCACACATCCTCCGCACCCGCTAGCCTTTCAGCCACATCAGCGGTTCACAGCAGGCGGTCACACAGATGGACTTCCCGGCGGATCTTCCCGCGCACTTCCCGGCACAGTCGGCACACCCCCATCCGCACGGCGGATGGCCCGGCAACGAGCTGGAGGAGGTGCTCTCGGCCTCCCTCGGCATGCCCTCGGCGGGCGCCCGGATCATCGAGGTGCTCGGCCGCAGCTTCGTCTGGATCCCCCTGCCGAACGGCGGCGGCCCGCACAGCGGCCCCCTCGACCTGCCCACCCTGGAGATCGAGGGCCAGGCGTACGTCCCGGTCTTCAGCTCCGAGGAGCAGTTCCGCCAGGTCGTCGGCAGCCATCTGTCGTACACCATCGCCCCGGCGGTCGAGTTCGCCCGCGGCCTGCCCCCGCACGTGGGCGTCGCGGTGAACCCCGACGGCGTGGTCGGCGTCCCCCTCCCGCCCGCCGCCGTCGCCGAGCTGTGCCGGGTGGGCCGCACCCCGCTGGACGGGCCCAACACCGGCGGCCGGGTCAAGCTCTACGAGCCGGACTGGCAGGACGACCCGGTCGACTTCCTGGCAGCCGCGTCCGCCGAGTTCGCGGCCACGGGAGTGGTCCTCACGGCCCGCCGCTGCCTGGCCGCCATCGAGACCGCCGACCCGGTCATGTTCGTGGGCGTGGAACTCTCCCAGTGGGAGGGCGACCTGCGCACCCTGCCGATGGACGCCCTCGGCCGGGCCCTGGGGCGGACCCCGGTGCACTGGCCGGTCAACCTGGTCCTGCTCGACGTGGCGGACGACCCGGTGGGCCACTGGATGCGGGGGCAGGTACGGCCCTTCTACACGCGGGGCTAGGGCCCTTCTGATGGATCTCCGCGGCGTCGCGACGCCCGGCACGCACGCTCACCGCACGGCGCGAAGGGCCAGGTGGCTCCGCCACATGACCCTCCACGCCGCACGCCGATCGCACGCACCGAACGCCGCTCCTTCTTCCACGGAGATCCATCAGAAGGGCCCTAGCGCGACAAGGCACGGACGACCCGCACTCGCCGACGACGCACAGGTCCCGAGCTGGTGGGCGCTTAAGCTGGTTTCATACTCGGGGAACTTTCAAGAAGGGGCGATACGACGTGAGCGCCAGCGGCACCGCGACCGGCACGGTCGAGCACATGCTGCGCCAGGTGACGCCCGGGCGCTACGACGCCTACGAGGCATTGCTCAAGGCACTCGCGACCCCCGGATCCGGCCAGATCTGGATGCTCCTGTGGCACGGCCAGTCCGGCTCCCCGGACGCCCAGTACGCGAACATGGAGGTCGGCGGCTACGGCTACGCCCCCTGTGTGACCTCGGCCCAGGAGCTGAGCGCCAGCGGCTGGAACCGTTCGTACGAAGTGGTCGACGGCATCGACGTGGCCCGCACGCTCTACCCCGACCACTACGGACTCTGGCTCAATCCGCACGCCCCCGGCGGCGGGGTCGGCATCCCCTGGCTCGACCTGCGGCGCATCGCGACCGGCCTGGAGCGCCAGCCCGCGGGGCCGCTCAGGCTGTCGGAACCCGGCATCGAGATCCCCCAGTTCTACGCCCTGCTGGTGCAGAACGCCCACCGCACCCCGGCGGTCCGCTCGCTGCGCCGCGCCTGGGTGCAGCCGGCGCTCGGGGCGCCGTATCTGGCCATCGGCCTGGACGTGTACGACACCAGCCCCTCGGCCGTGGACTCGGTGCGCGCGATGATGCAGCAGTCCATCGGCGCCGTCCCGGACGGGCTGCCGGTGTCGACCGTGGCGATGTCCGACGAGTACGACCCGGTGGCGCTGTGGATGCGCGCCGGGGCCCGTCCGTTCTACGACCGTGAGGCGCACGGATCCCCGGCCCAGGCGCCGGCAGCCGGGTACGGCTACCCGCCGGCCCGTGGCGGTTACTGAGAGCGATGACAACCCGTTCGCCTCGTTTACGTAACGGCCACATTTCTTCGCGCGTAGATAGCGGCGGATCATCACGATCGTCGCCTATTGTGCCGTTCTGTCCCAACTGGCATGCGTCCGGGAGGCGTTACCCGCTGTTCGGATAACGGAATCCTTCGTACTGCATCACGGTTACGCATACTTTCTTCGTCAGGCCTGGCGGGTGATCGCAGCGAAGCTGAAGACTCCCCAGGCAGACGCAGGATCAGACGTTCCTGTGCGCTGAGCAAGTCGACAAAGCCGTAATCCACGGCAGGTGTAGGCCGGTCACCACCGGCGAGAGGGGTCGGGTCACTGTGACCGCACCGATCGAGACCACCGGGGCGCAGGCCGAGGCGCAGCCGGAGGCTGTCCTCGTCGGCGTCGACAAGGGGCAGATCGAGGGCCGTTCCCTGGGGCAGATCTCCTGGTCCCGGTTCAAGAAGGACAAGGTGGCGGTCGCCGGTGGCGTGATCGTCATCCTGCTGATCCTGCTCGCGGTGCTCTCCCGGCCCATCCAGGCCATGTTCGGCCTGGACCCGAACGCCCTGCACCAGGACCTGATCGACCCGAACACCTCGCTGCCCAAGGGCGACTTCGGCGGCATGAGCTGGTCGCACCCGCTCGGTGTGGAGCCGAAGTTCGGCCGCGACATCGCCACCCGCATCCTCGAGGGCTCCTGGGTCTCGCTGGTGGTCGCCTTCGGCGCCACGATCCTGTCCAACACGATCGGCGCCGTGCTCGGCGTGGTCGCCGGCTACTACGGCGGACGGGTCGACACGATCATCAGCCGGCTGATGGACACCTTCCTGGCGTTCCCGCTCCTGCTGTTCGCCATCGCCATCTCGGCCACGCTCCAGGGCGGCGCCTTCGGCCTCGAGGGTCTGCCGCTGCACATCAGTGTGCTGATCTTCGTCATCGGCTTCTTCAACTGGCCCTACCTGGGCCGCATCGTGCGCGGCCAGACGCTGGCCCTGCGCGAGCGGGAGTTCGTCGACGCCTCGCGCGGGATGGGGGCCAGGGGGCCGTACATCCTGTTCCGGGAGCTGCTGCCGAACCTCGTCGGCCCGATCATCGTCTACTCGACGCTGCTCATTCCGACCAACATCCTCTTCGAGGCGTCGCTGAGCTTCCTCGGCGTCGGCATTCAGCCCCCCCAGGCCTCCTGGGGCGGCATGCTCAACCAGGCCGTCGACTTCTACCAGGTCGACCCGCAGTTCATGATCGTGCCTGGTCTGGCCATCTTCGTGACCGTGCTGGCGTTCAATCTGCTCGGCGACGGTCTCCGCGACGCTCTCGACCCGCGCAGCCGCTGACCCGCGGCCGCGGTGAGAGTCCACAAGATTTCCGACAATTGAAGGGGAAGCAGACCATCATGCGAAGGTCAGCGCTGGCCGCAGTGGCGGCCATCGGCAGTGCGAGCCTGTTGCTCTCGGCTTGCAGCAAAGCCGATGACAACGGTGGAGACGGGAACAAGTCGGCTGGGGCCAACGCAGCGACCAAGGGCGTCGTCAATGCCTCCACCCAGAAGGGTGGGACGGTCACGTACGAGCTCTCGGACGTGCCGGACTCCTTCGATCCCGGCAACACGTACTACGCCTACATGTACAACCTCAGCCGGCTGTACGCCCGCCCGCTGATGACCTTCCAGCCCGGTCCGGGCGAGGAGGGCAACAAGCTGGTCCCGGACCTCGCCGAGAAGGCGGGCGAGCCGAGCGACGGCGGCAAGACCTGGACGTACAAGATCCGTTCGGGTCTGAAGTACCAGGACGGCACCCCGATCACCTCGAAGGACGTCAAGTACGCCGTCGAGCGCTCCAACTTCGCGCGTGACGTGCTCTCCCTCGGCCCGAACTACTTCCAGCAGTTCATGGAGGGCGGCAAGGCGTACAAGGGTCCCTACAAGGACAAGAGCGCCGAGGGTCTGAAGTCCATCCAGACGCCGGACGACACCACGATCGTCTTCAAGCTCAACCGCCCCTTCCAGGAGTTCGACTACCTGGTCGCGACGCCGCAGACGGCTCCGGTCCCGCAGGCCAAGGACACCGGTATCGACTACGTCAAGAGCATCGTGTCCTCGGGCTCGTACAAGTTCCAGAGCTACGACGAGGGCAAGCAGGCCGTCCTCGTCAAGAACGAGAACTGGGACGCGAAGAGCGACCCGCTGCGCAAGCAGTACCCGGACAAGATCGTCGTCAAGCTGAAGGTCAGCCCGGAGACCATCGACCAGGACGTCCAGGCCGGTGACGCGATCGACCTCGGTGGTACCGGTGTTCAGGCCGCGACCCAGGCGAAGGTCGTCAACAGCGCCGACCTGAAGTCCAACACGGACAACACCTACGGTGGCCGTCTGGTCTACATGGCGATCAACAACCAGGTCGCGCCGTTCGACAAGGTCGAGTGCCGCAAGGCCGTCGAGTACGCCATCGACAAGGTCTCCGTGCAGACCGCCGAGGGCGGCCCGATCCGCGGTGACATCGCCACCACCGTTCTGCCGCCGGACATCACCGGCTACCAGAAGGCCAACGTCTACGAGACGACCGGCAACAAGGGTGACGTCGCCAAGGCCAAGGAGCAGCTGAAGGCCTGCGGCAAGACGACGATCAACACCAACCTCTCGGCGCGCAGCGACCGTCCGCAGGAGATCGACGCGGCCACCGCGATCATCGCCTCGCTGAAGAAGGTCGGCATCAACGCCAGCCTGAAGCAGTACCCGTCGGGCAAGTACTTCACCGACTACGCCGGTGTGCCGACCTTCGACAAGAAGCAGAACATCGGTCTGCACATGATGCAGTGGGGTGCCGACTGGCCCTCCGGCTACGGCTTCCTGCAGCAGATCCTGCACGGTGACGCGATCGGTGCCTCCGGCAACACCAACCTCTCGTATCTGAACGACAAGCAGATCAACGAGATGCTGGAGAAGGCCATCGCCACCGAGGACGACACCGCCCGCAACGCCCTGTACGGGCAGGTCGACAAGCGTGCGATGGACCTGGCCGCGCTCGTTCCGCTGACCTACTTCAAGGTCCTGCTGTACCGCCCGGCGGGCTTCACCAACCTGGTGTCCACGGCGGCCTTCAGCGGTCAGTACGACTACCTCAACATCGGCACGACCAAGAAGTAGCCCCGGAAGGCAGGTGAAGGCATTGGTGCCCGTGGGCCTCGCGGCCCGCGGGCACCAGCGCCGATCCCCGTGATCTCGTACATCCTCCGTCGGACGTTCGCGGCAGTGATCCTGCTGCTGGTCGTCACCGCGGTCACCTTCGCGATCTTCTTCCTGCTGCCGCGGATGGCCGGCCAGACCGCCGACCAGCTCGCGCAGCAGTACATCGGAAAGAGTCCGACGAAGGCCGACATCCTCGCGGTCAAGCAGAACCTCGGTCTGGACGAGCCCCTGTATGCCCAGTACTGGCATTTCATCAAGGGGATCGTGACCGGCGCCACCTACAACCTGGGCCCCACGACGGCGCACTGCGATGCGCCCTGCTTCGGCTACTCCTTCAAGAACCACCAGGCGGTCTGGCCACAGCTCACCTCGCGCATCCCGGTGACCGTCTCGCTGGCCGCCGGTGCCGCCGTGATGTGGCTGGTGTCCGGTGTGGTGATCGGTGTGATCTCCGCACTCAAGCCCCGCAGCTTCTTCGACCGCACCTTCATGGGCGTCGCGCTCGCCGGTGTCTCGCTGCCCATGTTCTTCACGGGCAACCTGGCGCTGCTGCTCTTCACCTACCAGTGGCCGATCTTCGGGCGGACCTACGTACCGTTCACCGAGAATCCGGCCCAGTGGGCCAACACGCTCTTCCCGGCCTGGTGCTCGCTCGCGCTCCTGTACTCCGCCATCTACGCGCGGCTGACCCGCTCGGGCATGCTGGAGACGATGAACGAGGACTTCATCCGCACGGCCCGCGCCAAGGGCCTGCGGGAGCGCAACGTCGTGGCCCGGCACGGGCTGCGGGCCGCACTGACCCCGATCATCACCGTCTTCGGCATGGACCTGGGTCTGCTGCTCGGCGGTGCCGTGATCACCGAGACGGTCTTCTCGCTGCCCGGCATCGGCCAGTACGCGGTGCAGGGCATCACCGACAACGACCTGCCCCCGATCCTCGGGGTCACCCTGCTCGCCGCTCTCTTCGTCGTGATCGCAAATCTCCTGGTGGACCTGTTGTACGCCGCCGCCGACCCGCGGGTGAGGCTCTCGTGACCGAACTCTCCAAGACCGGTGCCGCCCTGGGCGAGCCGGCTCCGGGGAACGCCCCCGACGCCTTCCTCGCGGTCCGCGACCTCAAGGTGCACTTCCCGACCGACGACGGACTGGTCAAGTCCGTGGACGGGCTCAGCTTCCAGGTGGAGAAGGGCAAGACCCTCTGCATCGTGGGCGAGTCGGGCTCCGGCAAGTCCGTCACCTCGCTGGCGATCATGGGACTGCACCGGCTCGGGGCACAGGGCAAGCACGTCCGGATGTCAGGCGAGATCTGGCTGGACGGCAAGGAACTGGTCTCCGCCGACCCGGACGAGGTGCGCAGGCTGCGCGGCCGCGAGATGGCGATGATCTTCCAGGACCCGCTGTCCGCGATGCACCCGTACTACACGATCGGCAGCCAGATCGTGGAGGCGTACCGGGTCCACCACAACGTCAGCAAGAAGATCGCGCGCAAGCGTGCGATAGAGATGCTCGACAGGGTGGGCATCCCCGAGCCGGCCAAGCGCGTGGACGGCTACCCGCACGAGTTCTCCGGCGGTATGCGCCAGCGCGCGATGATCGCCATGGCGCTCGTCAACAACCCCGAGCTGCTGATCGCGGACGAGCCGACGACCGCCCTGGACGTCACCGTCCAGGCGCAGATCCTCGACCTGATCCGGGACCTGCAGAAGGAGTTCGGCTCCGCGGTCGTCCTCATCACCCACGACCTGGGTGTGGTCGCCGAGATCGCCGACGACGTCCTGGTGATGTACGGCGGCCGGTGCGTGGAGCGGGGCAGCGTCGACGATGTCTTCGAGCGGCCGCAGCACCCCTACACCTGGGGTCTGCTGGGCTCGATGCCGCGTATCGACCGGGAGACCTCCGAGCGGCTCATCCCCGTCAAGGGCCAGCCGCCGAGCCTCATCAACGTCCCCTCGGGCTGCGCCTTCCACCCCCGCTGCCCGTACGCGGACATCCCCAAGGGCGATGTCACCCGTACCGTGCGCCCGGAGCTCCAGCAGGTCGGCGGCGGGCACTTCTCCGCGTGCCACCTCTCGTTGGAGGACCGCACGCGGATCTGGACCGAAGAGATTGCGCCGAAGCTGTGAGTGAGACGAAGAAAACCGACGTCGCTCCGGAAGAGCGTGAGGTCCTCCTCAAGGTCGAGGGTCTCCAGAAGCACTTCCCGATCCGCAAGGGCGTCCTCCAGCGCCAGGTCGGCGCGGTCAAGGCGGTCGACGGCATCGACTTCGAGGTGCGCAAGGGCGAGACCCTCGGCGTGGTCGGCGAGTCGGGCTGCGGCAAGTCGACCATGGGCCGGGTCATCACCCGCCTCCAGGACCCGACCGGCGGCTCGATCCACTTCGAGGGCCAGGACATCACGCGGCTGAACTCGGCCGGGATGCGTCCGCTGCGGCGGGACATACAGATGATCTTCCAGGACCCCTACGGCTCCCTGAACCCCCGGCACACCATCGGCGGCATCGTCTCGGCGCCGTTCCGGCTCCAGGGCGTGGAGCCCGAGGGCGGGGTGAAGAAGGAGGTCCAGCGCCTGCTGGAGCTGGTGGGCCTGAGCCCCGAGCACTACAACCGCTACCCGCACGAGTTCTCCGGCGGCCAGCGCCAGCGCATCGGCATCGCGCGCGCCCTGGCCCTGAAGCCCAAGCTGGTGGTGGCGGACGAGCCGGTCTCTGCCCTCGACGTGTCGATCCAGGCGCAGGTCGTGAACCTGATGGACGACCTCCAGTCCGAGCTCGGTCTCACCTACGTGATCATCGCGCACGACCTGTCCGTCGTCCGCCATGTCTCGGACCGCATCGCGGTGATGTACCTCGGCAAGATCGTCGAACTCGCCGACCGCACCTCGCTGTACGAGGCGCCGATGCACCCGTACACCAAGGCCCTGATGTCGGCCGTCCCGGTGCCGGACCCCAAGCGCCGGGGCGCCAAGTCCGAGCGCATCCTGCTGCGCGGCGACGTCCCGTCCCCGATCTCCCCGCCCTCCGGTTGCCGCTTCCACACGCGGTGCTGGAAGGCGACGGAGATCTGCAAGACGACGGAGCCGCCGCTGATCGAGCTGCGCCCCGGGCAGCGCGTGGCCTGCCACCACCCCGAGAACTTCGAGGACCAGGCCCCGCAGGACACCGTGCTCCTGTCGGTCGCCAAGGAGGCGGCCGGACTGGTCGCCGAGGAGGTCCTGGCGGAGTCGGCCGAGACGTCGGCGGCGGTGGCGGCGGAGGTGAAGGGCCCCAAGGAGGCAGCGCCCTCCGAGGGTGCGGCCGAGAAGCCCGCGGCCGAGAAGCCCGCAGTCGAAGTCACGGCGGACGCCGAGACCACGGCCGGGAAGACCGGTCCGGGAGCGAGGACCACGCCTGCCGCCGGCGCCCAGGTGCCTGCCCCCGCCGAGGTGCCCGTCTCCGACACCCCCGGCTCACCCGAAGCGGAAGACGACCGTCAGGAGCCAACCGGCAAGTAGCGCATGACAAGTTGGCAAAGTCATGCACATGCCCGAACGGGAGAGTGAAGAGTCGTCCGTGTCCGACTTATCGGCACACGCTCGAAAGGGACGACACCCATGGCACTCTCCCGTTCGGCACGTTTAGGAGCCGTCGCGACCGCGGCGGCTTCCTTCTTTGTCATCGCCGCCGCCCCCGGCCCGAAACCCGGCGCCCCCGGCATCGGCGACCCCTACTTCCCGAACCTCGGCAACGGCGGCTTCGACGCCCGCCATTACACCCTCGACGTGGCGTACAACCCGGACACCGACCGGCTGGACGGCCGTACGACACTCACCGCCCGCGCCACCCAGAACCTCTCGTCCTTCGACCTGGATCTGCAGAAGTTGCAGGTCACGAGAGTCGAAGTGGACGGCAGACGGGCCCGGTTCACGCGGGACGGCGACGAGATCCGCATCAGCCCCCGCCAATCCCTGCGCAAGGGCCGCGACTTCACGGTCGCCGTCACCTACGGCGGGATACCCGAGCCCCTCAACGGGCCCATCGTCTTCGGCTCGGACTACGGCTGGATGAAGACCCCCGACGGCGTCTTCGTCGCCTGTGAACCCAACGCCGCCTCCACCTGGTTCCCGTCCAGCGACCACCCCGCGGACAAGGCGACCTACGACATCCGCATCCGGACCCCGAAGGGCCTGACCGCGGTCTCCAACGGCCGGCTCGTGTCGACGTACGACAAGGGCGGCTCGACGTACACCCACTGGCGCGAGAAGAAGCCGATGGCGACCTACCTGGCGACCGCCACCATCGGCAAGTTCGACGTCCGCACCGGGAGGACCCCCGGCGGGATCCCCATCTACACGGCCATCGACCCGGTCCTGGAGAACAGCAGCAACGTCGACGTGTACGGCGTCACCGCCGAGGCCACCGACTACTGGTCGCAGGTCTTCGGGCCGTACCCCTTCGAGGAGACCGGCGCGATCGTCGACGACATGCCGCAGGCGGGGTTCTCGCTGGAGGTGCAGTCGAAGCCGGTGTACTCGGCGGTGCGCAACGAGACCACGATCGTGCACGAGCTCGCCCACCAGTGGTTCGGCGACTCGGTCTCCGTCGCGCACTGGAAGGACATCTGGCTCAACGAGGGCTTCGCCACCTACGCCCAGTGGCTGTGGGCCGAGCACAAGGGCACTCGCAGCGCCCACGACTCCTTCCTCGCCGGCTACGAGGCCCGCCCCGCCGACAACCCGTTCTGGCAGATCACCGTCGGCGACCCGCAGCGCGACACGATGTTCGCGTCCGCGGTCTACCAGCGCGGCGCGATGACCCTCCAGGTGCTGCGCGAACGGATCGGCGACCAGGCGTTCTTCAAGCTGCTGCCGGCCTGGACCAAGCTCCATCGCTACGGCAACGCCGACACCGCCGACTTCGTCCGCCTCGCGGAGAAGGTCAGCGGACAGCAGCTGGACGACCTGTTCCACACCTGGCTCTTCACGACGGGCAAACCGGTCCGGTAGGAGCCCTGCGCAAGAATGCGGTGTGCTCCAGCAACTGTTCAGTCCCTCCGTCCAGCACACGCTCGACCTCGTGGGCATCTTCGTGTTCGCCATCTCCGGCGCGCTGCTGGCCGTCCGCAAGAACTTCGACGTCTTCGGCATCGCCGTCCTCGCCGAGGTCACCGCGCTGGGCGGAGGGCTGTTCCGGGACCTGATCATCGGCGCGGTACCGCCCGCCGCCTTCACGGACCTGGGCTACTTCATCACCCCGCTGCTCGCCGCCCTCCTGGTCTTCTTCCTGCACCCGCACGTGGAGCGCATCCAGGCCGGCGTGAACGTCTTCGACGCGGCCGGCCTGGGCCTGTTCTGCGTCGCCGGGACGACGAAGGCGTACGAGTACGGGCTCGGCCTCACCCAGTCGGCGACCCTCGGCCTCGCCACCGCCGTCGGCGGCGGTGTGCTCAGGGACGTGCTCGCCAACGAGGTCCCGTCCCTGCTGCGCTGGGACCGCGACCTGTACGCGGTCCCGGCGATCGTCGGCGCCACCATGGCCGCCCTGTGCATCCGTTACGACGTTCTCTCCCCGTTCACCAGCGGGCTCGCCGCGCTCACCGCCTTCGTGCTGCGCCTGCTCGCGATGCGGTTCCACTGGCGAGCTCCGCGGGCGTGGAACCGCCGGTCGACCGTGCGTGAGGAGTAGGGCCCGCCCGGCCGTGCAACAGCCCCATCTCCTCGGTCAGCCAGCGGAAGGCCGGCACCACCTGCGGCTTCCACAGCGCCATGTTGTGGCCGCCCGCGCTCTTCGGGATGTAGACCACGTGCACGGTCGTCGGTGCCTTCGCGACCTGTTCGAGGCCCATGGCTGCCTCGTACCCGTCGCCCGGCTGGCCGGACTGGTAGAGCGCGATCGCGGGCGGGGTGCGGGCGTCGCGCAGCAGCACGTAGGGGTTGTTGGCGCGCCGCAGGGCGGGGGTCTCGGCGGCCAGCGAGTTGCGTTCGCCGATCGGGTCGTTGTAGCCGGACATGCTGACCGCGGCCCGGTAGCGGTCGGGGTGCGCGACCGCGAGCTTCGTCGCGCAGTGCCCGCCCGCCGAGTACCCGGCCGCGGCCCAGCCCCCGGGACCCGACTGGGCGCGGAAGTTGTCCGTGACCATCTTCGGCACGTCGACGCTGAGCCAGGTGTCGGCGTTGACCGTGCCGGTGATGTTGGCGCACCCGGTGTCGACCCCGGCCAGCAGGTTCATGCGCGGGGCGACCAGGATGAACGGCGCCACCCGGCCGTCCCGCATCAGCGGCCGCAGCCGGCCGACCGCGTGCAGTGATCCGAACCAGGCCTTCGCCGAGCCGGGATAGCCCGACAGCAGCTCCACCACGGGGAATTCGTGGTGCCGGTAGGCGGGTTCGGCGTACTGCGGCGGCAGCCAGACGTAGACCTCGGCGTTCACCCCCGAGACCCGGCCCTTGAGCTGGGTGACCCGCACGCCCGTCATACCGGGTCCCGAGGCGTGGGTGAAGTGCTGCCTCACCCTGGGCAACCGTTTCAGCGAGATCCCGCCGGTGCCGTCGGCGCCCAGGTTCGCGGCCTGCTGGACGTGGTTGCCGGTGCCGAGCAGGTCGGCCCAGTTGTCGTACAGGCTGTTCTCGTTGTTGACCAGCACGAAGACGAGGGCGACGGCCGTGCCCTGGGCGAACAGCACCATCAGTACGCGGGCGGCGGCGCGGGCGACCCGGGGTCCCCGCAGCCGCGACCACAGGGCGAGCGGCAGCACGAGGGTGACGACGGACAGCACGATCAGCGTGTAGAGGAACGCGGTCCCGGTGAGGCTCATGTCCCTGTAGAGGGGAAGGCCCGGACATCGGTCACGGACGAGTACGGACACTTACCGAGAAATAGCGCGGGTCTCACCTGGGACGACAGGTGGGGTCGAGCTGGCAAAGCTACCGCTTAGTAGTGAGTTGTTGTACCGTTCAGCCATGCCAGAAGCAGCCTCCGTCACCCGTGCCCGGATCGGCGACAGCGAGTTCGACCGCGACACCGCGGTCACCCGCCGCGCGCCCGGCGTCTACGACATCGACCTGTCCGCGGGCTGGACGATCATCAGCGCCGTCAACGGCGGCTACCTCCTGGCCGTCCTGGGCCGCGCCCTCGCGGACGCCCTGCCGCACGCCGACCCGTTCACGATCTCCGCGCACTACCTGACCGCGTCCCAGCCCGGACCCGCGGTGATCCGCACGGACGTCGTCCGCACCGGCCGCACCCTCTCCACCGGCCAGGCCTCGCTCTTCCAGTACGACGACGAGGGCAAGGAGGTCGAGCGCATCCGCGTCCTCGCCTCCTACGGCGACCTCGACGCCCTCCCCGACGACGTCCGTACGACGGCGAAGCCGCCGGTGATCCCGCCGATGGACCAGTGCTTCGGCCCCGAGGACGGGCCCGCCCCCGTCGAGGGCAGCTCCGCCATCACCGACCGGCTGATGCTCAAGCTGGACCCCTCCACCCTGGGCTGGGCCCTCGGCGCGCCCTCCGGCAAGGGCGAGATGCGGTCCTGGTTCGGGCTCGCCGACGGCCGGGACGCCGACCCCTTCTCCCTGCTCCTCGCGGTGGACGCGCTGCCGCCCACGGCCTTCGAGATCGGCCTCAAGGGCTGGGTACCCACGGTCGAACTGACCGTCCACGTCCGCTGCCGCCCGGCCCCCGGCCCGCTGCGCGTCTCCATCACCACCCGCAACCTCGCCGGCGGCTTCCTGGAGGAGGACGCCGAGGTCTGGGACAGCAAGGACCGACTGGTCGCCCAGTCACGGCAGTTGGCACGGGTGAGGCTGGGCTGAGCGAAGCCCTGGGGTCTTGGGGTCTTGGGGCCCTGGTGGCATGAAGCCCGACCGTCTCCTGTTCGGTCCAGGACATCGATGCACTCTCCGCCTCGAGCGTCCCGGTCTACGCCGAGCGCGAGCGACACGGCGGCACCGAACCCCTCGCCGACTTCCGCGCGGACGTCACCGGCCTGACCGCCGGCGCCCTCGGCTTGGCGCCGTGCAGGTGATGGCCGCGCTGCTCGCCCGTTCCGCCCGGCTGCGGAGGCCACCTCGCGGCTGCGGCTGCGCTACCGGCACGGCGGGGAGTCGGACGACCCCTCAGGTGTAGCCCGGGGGTGAACTCGCCCACGCCCCGGGAGGTGTTGCGCCGTCAGGTCGACGAGCGCTCGCTTCTGTCACGGGCTTGTACCAGCCAGTAGGTGAGCGATCCGTGCGGAACCCCAGCTCAGAGGGGCTGCTTTGGTCGCGCTTTGCCTGCCGCACAGGCGGGGGACAGGCCGGACTCAACGAAGGCTCAGGGACCGTTGCGAGAGTTCCCGGCCTCAGGACTTCCTCATCCTCCCTGGAGCTGTCTCTCATGAAGCGTGTGCGTCTCCTCCCCGCCGTGGCCCTGCTGGCGCTCTCGCCCCTCGCCCTGGTGGCCTGCGGCTCGGGCGACTCGTCGTCGACCTCGAACAGCGGCACCTCGGGGCAGCAGAACTGTCAGGCCCCCACCGGAAACGCGTCCGGCATGCCCACCGGCGCCGCCTCGGGTGCCCCCACCGGCAACGCGACCGCGCGGCCGTCGGGCGCGCCCAGCGGCAACCCCTCCGGCATGCCGAGCGGCGGGCCCGGCGGCGGTCAGGGCGGTCAGGGCGGCCCCGGCGGCGGCATGGGCGGCTGCGGCGGCCCCGGCGGCAGCGGGGGCGGCGCGGCTCCGAGCGGTGCGCCCAGCGGTGCGCCCAGCGCGGCGGCGACGAAGAGCTGACACGGCGCAGGACGTCGTACGACAGGGGCGGCATTCCCGGTGAACGGGGTTGCCGCCCCTGTGCGTTGCCGGACTCGCCCTAGTCCAGCCAGTGTTCGCGGCCGATGCTGATCAGTCGCAGCTGACGCTCCGCCACCTGGCAGGCGCGCTCCCGCTCCTCCGGCGACGCCTCCAGGGCCTCCAGGAACAGTGAGGCCGTGATCAGCATCTGGTCGACGTAGAGGTTCGCCAGCATCAGCAGGTCGTCCTCGCTCCAGCCCTCGGACACCGGGTCCTTGGCCAGCTCGTCCTTCACCTCCTGCCCGAACCGCGCGAGTTGCTCCCGGATGGCCTCCCGGACCGGCTGGACACCGCCATGTCGTTCCCGGGCGATAAAACGGACATGAGCGGGGTACGCGTCTACGTGACCGGCGATCAACTCGATGGCGCGCGTGATCCGTTGAGCGTGGTCGTCGGCCGCGGACACCGTCGTCCGGATCATCGGGTGCAGGCTGCCCAGCGCCTCCTCGACGAGGGCCACGCCGAGGTCGGCGGTGGAGCGGAAGTGCCGGTAGAAGGCAGTGGGCGCGACGCCGACGGCACGCGTGACCTCGCGCAGGCCCAGGCTGCTCAGGCTCTGCTCCTCCAGCAGGGTCAGCGCCGCGTCCAGGAGCGCCTGCCGGGTCTTCTGCTTCTGTGCCTGCCGAATGCCGAGGGTGTGACTCATGTCATCCAGTTAACAACTGTTCTCCGTAATTGAAAAGCCGTGCGACACGCTAGACTTCAGAGTCAGTGAACAACTGTAACCACAACTGTTCACCCAAACGTAACGACAGCCGTCTCGGAGGGGGATCCGTCCCATGCTGTTCCTCGTCGCCGCACTCATGCTGCTCGGCGTCGTCCTGGGCACCGTCGCCCACGCGCCGCTCACCTTCACCGCCGTCGCCGCCGCCGTGATCGCCGTCTGGCTGGGCGTCTTCGCGCTCCGCGAGCGTCACTCGCGCCGCCGCACCCCGAGCCACTGACCGCCGCCCCATCGTCCCCAGGAGCACTGATCACCATGCAGCTCACCGCGCAGGCCACCAACCGAACCGGCGCCCGTGACGCCGACGGCATGGCCGTGGCGTCCTTCATCCTCGGCCTCATCGGCCTGCTCGTCCTCAACGTCTTCCTCGGCCCGATCGCCATCGTCCTGGCCTCGGTCGCCCTGTGGCGCGGCACCGCCCGCCGCGGCCGCGCCTACCTGGGCCTCGGCCTCGGAGTGGCCGACCTCCTGGTCCTGGTGGCCTTCATGCAGCTGGACAGCACGCCGTCCTGGAGCTTCTGAGGCCGTCGGCACCGGCCGGTCCTGGCCCGAGGGCGCTCACCCGCGACCCGTAGAATCGGCGTCACCATGGCATACCTCGACCACGCCGCGACCACCCCGATGCTCCCCGAGGCGGTCGAGGCACTCACCGCGCACCTCGGCGCCACGGGCAACGCCTCCTCCCTGCACGCCTCCGGCCGCAGGGCCCGCCGCACGGTCGAGGAATCCCGCGAGACCCTCGCGGAGGCGCTCGGCGCCCGGCCCAGCGAGATCGTCTTCACCTCCGGCGGCACGGAGGCCGACAACCTCGCCGTGAAGGGCCTGTACTGGTCCCGGCGCGACGCGGACCCCGCAAGGACGCGGGTCCTGGCCAGCCCCGTCGAACACCACGCCGTCCTCGACGCCGTCCACTGGCTCGGCGAACACGAGGGCGCCACCGTCGAGTACCTCCCCGTCGACAAGCACGGCCGGGTCCACCCCGACGCCCTGCGCGAGGCCATCGCCCAGAGCCCCGACGACGTCGCCCTGGCCACGGTCATGTGGGCCAACAACGAGATCGGCACCCTCATGCCGGTCCGCGAACTCGCCGACGCGGCCGCCGAGTTCGGTGTCCCGCTGCACTCCGACGCGGTCCAGGCCTTCGGTCAGGCCCCCGTCGACTTCGCCGCCTCCGGCCTCGCCGCGATGACGGTGTCGGGCCACAAGATCGGCGGCCCGTACGGCATCGGCGCGCTCGTCCTCGGCCGCGAATGGACCCCCGTCCCGGTCCTGCACGGCGGCGGCCAGGAGCGCAACGTCCGCTCCGGCACCCTCGACATCCCCGCCATCGCCTCCTTCGCGGTGGCCGGCCGCCTCGCCGCCGAGCAGCGCGAGTGGTTCGAGGCCGAGATCGGCGCCCTGCGCGACGCCCTGATCGAGGCGGTCCGTACGGCGGTCCCGGACGCGATCCTCGGTGGCGACCCGGCGCCGGGCGGCCGCCTTCCGGCCAACGCCCACTTCACCTTCCCCGGCTGCGAGGGCGACTCCCTGCTTCTGCTCCTGGACGCGCAGGGCATCGAGTGCTCCACCGGCTCCGCCTGCACCGCGGGCGTCGCCCAGCCCAGCCACGTCCTGCTCGCCACCGGCACCGACCCCGACCTCGCCCGCGGCACCCTGCGCTTCTCCCTCGGCCACACCTCCACCGAGGCGGACGTCGAGGCGGTCGCGAAGGCCATCGGCCCGGCGGTGGAACGCGCCCGCGCGGCGGGGCTGACGTAACGGGCCCCGACGCGGCGTCGTCGCGCTGCACGCCGGTGAGCCCACCGAGGACCGCACGGGTCAGGGAGTGCCCCCGGCCCTGGCCCTGTCGGCGGCCGCGGTTCTCTGCCGCACCAGCTTCATGTACCGGTCCCAGTCCCAGTGTTCGCCCGGGTCGGTGTGATCCGTCCCCGGCACCTCCACATGGCCGATGATGTGCTCGCGGTCGACGGGGATGGCGTACCGCGCGCATATCCGGGCCGTGAGCCGCGCCGAGGCCGCGTACATCGCATCCGTGAAGTCCTCGGGCCGGTCCACGAATCCCTCGTGCTCGATGCCCACACTGCGTTCGTTGTAGGCGCGGTTGCCCGCGTGGTACGCCACATCCAGCTCGCGGATCATCTGCGTGATGTGCCCGTCCTTGCGGACGATGTAGTGCGCGGCCGCTTTGTGCCCCGGGTCCTGGAACACCTTCACGGCGCTCGCGAAACTGCCCTGGGTGACATGGATGATCACCATGTCTATGCCGTAGTCGTCGGGCCGGTCCGCGCGCCGCCAGTTCGCGTCGGAGGCCGCCACCCACTGCGCCCCGCTGAAGTCGACCGCGCCCTCGACCCGTGGCTTCTCCACCCCCGGCGTCCGCCACCACAGCCGCGCCAGCTCGTCACGGGCCAGCACCGCCGAGCCCACGGCGGCCGCCGTCCCGCCGATGAGCAGGGCCCGCCGGCCGATGCGCCGGTCGGCGTCCTTGGAACCCTCTGTCGCCCCCATGTGGTCGTCAACGGATACCCGGCTGCCCCGGTTCCCGCGCCCCCTTACTCTTGAAGGGTTATGACTGACACCACGCAGCGCCCCCTTCGCGTTCTCGCCGCCATGTCCGGAGGAGTGGACTCCGCCGTCGCCGCCGCCCGCGCGGCCGAAGCCGGCCACGACGTGACCGGCGTCCACCTCGCGCTCTCCGCGAATCCGCAATCGTTCCGCACGGGCGCGCGCGGGTGTTGCACCATCGAGGACTCGCGCGACGCCCGCCGCGCCGCCGACGTCATCGGCATCCCGTTCTACGTCTGGGACCTCGCCGACCGCTTCCGCGAGGACGTCGTCGAGGACTTCGTCGCCGAGTACGAGGCCGGCCGCACCCCCAACCCCTGCCTGCGCTGCAACGAGAAGATCAAGTTCGCCGCCCTGCTCGACAAGGCGCTCGCGCTGGGCTTCGACGCGGTGTGCACCGGCCACTACGCGAAGGTGCTGGTCCGCGAGGACGGCTCCCGCGAGCTGCACCGCGCCTCTGACATGGCCAAGGACCAGTCGTACGTCCTCGGCGTCCTGGACGAGAGGCAGCTGGCGCACGCCCTGTTCCCGCTCGGGGACACCCTCACCACCAAGGACGAGATCCGTGCCGAGGCCGAGCGCCGGGGCCTCGCGGTCGCCAAGAAGCCCGACTCGCACGACATCTGCTTCATCGCCGACGGCGACACCCAGGGCTTCCTCGCCTCGCGCCTGGGCAGGGCCGAGGGCGACATCGTCGACGAGTCGGGCGCGAAGGTCGGCACCCACGAGGGCGCGTACGGCTTCACGATCGGCCAGCGCAAGGGGCTGCGCATCGGCACCCCGGCCGCCGACGGCAAGCCGCGCTACGTCCTCGACATCTCGCCGGTCGACAACACGGTGACGGTCGGCCCGGCCGCCGCGCTGGACGTCACCGGTCTGCGGGCCGTCAAGCCGCGCTGGTGCGGGGCTGTCCCGACCGGCCCCGGCACCTACACCGCCCAGCTCCGCGCCCACGGTGGCGAGACCGAGGTCACGGCGGAGCTGGTGGACGGGGAGTTGCGGGTGTCGTTCGCGGAGCCCGTCCGCGGAGTGGCCCCCGGCCAGGCGATCGTCCTGTACGACGACACGCGCGTGGTGGGCTCGGCGACGATCGCGTCCACGGTGCGGGTGACGGCAGGCGTGGCCTGACGACCCGCCAGACGCCGACGCTGCCGGACGCACGGCTCGCGATGAATGCCGGGCCCGCGTCCGGCCCGTGACATTGCGGGCGCGCACGCGCGCGTGCCGGTGGCTGCCGCCGGCCCTTGTGCGTCCGGTGCGGTGTCGGCGCGCACTCCGACCGTCCCGCGCCCGCACGCACGGACAGGCCCCGCCACGCGCGCGTACCGGGGGGATCGGATCGTCAGTCCGTGAAGAACTCCGTCAGGACCGGGGCCAGGGCGCTCGGGTCGACCATGTGGGTCTGGCCCTCCAGGACGCGGTACGAGCCCTTGGGGGCCGCCTCCGCGACCGCCCTGGTGCCCTCGCGCATCCACTCGGGGCTCGCGCCGCCCGCGACGGCCAGTACCGGGACCGTGACCGAGGTCAGGCGGTCCCGGGGGACCAGGCCGCCGGCCATGACCGCGTTGTCGTAGGCGAGCGTCGGGGCGACCGTCTCCATGCCGGGCCACATGGGGGACTGGCGGGCGCCCTGGATCATCTCCTCGCCCATGCCGGTGAGCCGCAGGAACAGTTCCACCGCGTCCCCGCGCCGCCCCTCGGCGAGCGCCGCTTCGAGGCTCCGGGTGTACTCGGCGTTCGACTCGGCGCCCCCGTCGAGGAAGTCGGCGAACGGCGTCTCGTACACGGCGACCCGGCGGACCGGCAGGCCGCTCGCCGCGGCCTCCAGGACCAGCGCACCGCCGGAGGAGATACCGCACAGGCACGCCTCGCCGCCCGCCGTCTCGATGAGCGCGGCGAGGTCCTCGACCTCACGGGCCACCGCGTAGGGGGCCGTGTCGCCGCTCGCACCGCGACCCCGGCGGTCGTACACGAGGACGTCGAACCGTTCGGACAGCGGCACGGCCAGGGGCGCGACCGTGCCGCCGGTGGACATCGCGCCGCTGACGAGGATGACTGCGGGGCCGTGTCCGGTGCGCTCGTACGCGATCGGTGTGCCGTCGCGTGAGAGGGTCTTCTTTTCCATGCCTGAGGAGACTGCCGCACGGCACGGAAATCATCGGTCAGGACACGTCGACCTCGTAGAAACAGAGGTGGTCCTTGATCTCGGCGACGGCGGGCTTCGGCTCGGGATAGGACCACACCAGGTCGGGGGCGTCCGGCAGGGACCAGTAGGACGCGGTGCCCTTGAAGGGGCAGTAGGTGTGGGTGTCGGAGGGGGTCAGCAGGTCGAGTCGTACGTCCTCGTCGGGGAGGTAGTACCGCACGGGAGAGCCCGTCTCGCGCAGCACGAGGGGGCGTTCGCTCTCCGCCAGGACCTGGTCGCCGTGCACCACGCGCACGTGCTGGTCGGTTTGCTCGATGGTGATCGTGTGTCCTTCGGCCATACCGGAAAAGCACTCGCGGGCCCCTGGTTCTTCCCGCGTACGGTGACCTCATGCGAATCTGCGTCTTCCTCTCCGCCGCCGACCTCGACGACCGCTACACGCGCCCCGCGCGGGAGTTCGCGAAGCTGCTGGGCAAGGGCGGGCACACGCTCGTGTGGGGCGGCTCGGACGTGGGCCTCATGAAGGTGGTCGCCGACGGGGTGCAGGAGGCGGGCGGACGGCTCGTCGGGGTCTCCGTGGAGTTCCTGGCCGCCAAGGTCCGCCCGGGCGTCGACGAGATGGTGATCGCGAAGGACCTCGCCGAACGCAAGAAGCTGCTCCTGGAGAAGGCCGACGCCGTGGTGATCATGGTGGGCGGCACGGGCACGCTCGACGAGGCGACCGAGATCCTGGAGCTGAAGAAGCACGGGCACACCGAGAAGCCGGTCGTCCTGCTGAACACGGCGGGCTTCTACGACGGGCTGAAGGAGCAGTTCCGGCGGATGGAGGACGAGGGCTTCCTGCCCCGCCCGCTCACCGACCTGGTGTTCTTCGCCGAGGAGCCGGTGGGGGCGCTGGCGTACCTGGAGGAGTCGCTCGGTACGCGCTGACGCCGTGATGCGAGCATGGCGGCATGGCTACACATGTGATCACCGGAGCGGGCTCCGGCATCGGCGCGGCGGTGGCCCGGCGTCTGCACGCGCGCGGGGACGAACTCGTGCTGCACGCGCGTGACGCGGGCCGTGCCAAGGAGCTGGCGGCCCAGTTCCCCGGAGCGCGGACCCTGGTCGGGGATCTCGCCGATCCCGACAAGCTGAGCTGGGCCTTCTCCCACCAGAGGCTCCCGGAGCGGGTGGACTCCCTGCTGCACATCGCGGGCGTGGTCGACCTGGGCCCGGTCGGCGACCTGACCCCGAAGTCCTGGCGTCACCAGCTGAACGTCAACCTGATCGCTCCGGCCGAGCTGACCCGCCACTTCCTGCCCCAACTCCGGGCGGCCCGGGGCCAGGTGGTGTTCGTGAACTCGGGCGCGGGGCTGACAGCGCACGCCGACTGGTCCGCGTACGCCGCCTCCAAGCACGGCCTGAAGGCTTTGGCGGACTCGCTGCGCCACGAGGAGCATGCGAACGGCGTCCGCGTCACCTCCGTCTACCCCGGCCGCACCGCCAGCCCCATGCAGGCCAAGGTCCACCAGCAGGAGGGCAAGGAGTACGACCCCGCACGATGGATCGACCCCGAGTCGGTCGCCACGACGATCGTGACGGCGATCGACCTCCCGCGCGACGCGGAGATCAACGACCTGACGGTCCGCCCCGGTCGCTGACGTTCCGGCGGGGCGAGAACCACGCGGGAACCGCGCGAGAACCACGCCGGTCACCTACGTAGGCTTCCTACGTGACCGCAGACATCCGCTTCGCCCCCGCCACCGGCATCGGCTCCCTCCCCGGCGGCGACGCCCGGGAGGCCGCCAGGACCGCCACCGGCTCCTTCGAGGACTTCCCCTTCCTGCCCGAACTGCCCGCCCGCGGCCCCGGCGCCGACATGATCGGCCGCACCGCCGGAATGCTCGTCGAGCTGTACGCGCGCGTGGAGCCCAGCGGGTGGCGGCTCGGGGACCGGCCGGGCCGGGACACCAAGCGGGCGCGGTCCTGGCTCGGGCAGGACCTCGACGCGCTGGAGGAGTTCACCCAGGGGTACGAGGGGCAGCTGAAGGTGCAGACCGTCGGGCCCTGGACGCTCGCCGCCGCGCTGGAACTGCGGAACGGCGAGGTCGTCCTGTCCGACCCCGGTGCCTGCCGGGACCTCGCCGCCTCGCTCGCCGAGGGGCTGCGGCTGCACCTGGCGGAGGTCCGCAACAGGGTCCCCGGCGCGCAGATCGTGCTCCAGCTCGACGAGCCCTCCCTGATCGCCGTACTGCGGGGGCACGTGAGGTCCGCCAGCGGCTACCGGACCCACCGGGCCGTGGACCGGCAGGTGGTCGAGGCCACCCTGCGTGATGTCGTCGGGGTTCACGCGGGCGGCCCCGTCGTGGTCCACTCGTGCGCACCGGACGTCCCCTTCGCCCTGCTGCGGAGGGCGGGCGCGGCGGCGGTCTCCTTCGACTTCTCGCTCCTCACCGAGCGTGACGACGACGTGATCGGCGAGGCGGTGGAAGGGGGGACGAGGCTCTTCGCCGGTGTCGTGCCCGGCACGGACACGGCATTGTCAGACCCTGCCGGTAGCGTCATGGGTGTCAGGACGCTGTGGCGCAGGCTGGGGCTGCATCCGGGACTTCTCGCGGAGGCGGTCACGCTCACTCCGTCGTGCGGACTCGCGGGCGCGTCCCCCGAGTACGCGCGCCGGGCTCTCGCCCACTGCGCCCAGGCGGCGAGGTCCCTCGCGGACAACCCAGAGTAACGGGAGGACAACACGGTGGCCGGCGACAAGCAAGCGGAGACGACGGTGCCCGCCGAGGCACGGGAGAAGCACGCGCAGCTCGCTGAGCAGATCGAGGAGCACCGCTTCCGGTACTACGTGAACGACGCGCCGGTCATCAGCGACGCCGACTTCGACAAGCTCCTGCGCTCCCTCGAATCCCTCGAGGAGGAGTACCCGGAGCTGCGCACCCCCGACTCGCCGACCCAGAAGGTCGCTGGGGCCTACGAGACCGAGTTCACGTCCGTCCAGCACCGCTCCCGCATGCTCTCCCTGGACAACGCGTTCAGTGACGAGGAGCTGGCGGCCTGGGCGGAGCGGGTGGCCAAGGACGTCGGCACCACCGACTACCACCTGCTGTGCGAGCTCAAGGTCGACGGCCTCGCCGTCAACCTCACCTACGAGCACGGCCGCCTGACCCGCGCGGCGACCCGCGGCGACGGCCGCACCGGCGAGGACATCACGCCCAACGTCCGCACGATCGCCGAGATCCCGGACCGCCTCACCGGCGACAAGGTCCCCGACCTCGTGGAGATCCGCGGCGAGGTCTACTTCCCGATGGAGAAGTTCGAGGAGCTCAACGCCCGCCTGGTCGAGGCCGGCGACAAGCCCTTCGCCAACCCGCGCAACGCGGCGGCCGGTTCACTGCGCCAGAAGGACCCGCGCGTCACCGCCACCCGCCCCCTCCACATGGTCGTCCACGGCATCGGCGTCCTGGAGGGCTTCACCGGCATGACCCGCCTCTCCCAGGGCTACGACCTCCTCAAGTCCTGGGGCCTGCCCACCGCCAAGCACAACAAGGTGGTCGAAGGACTCGACGGCGTACGGGAGTTCATCGCCTACTTCGGCGAGAACCGCCACTCCGTGGAGCACGAGATCGACGGGGTCGTCGTCAAGCTCGACGAGATCCCCCTCCAGGGCCGTCTCGGTTCCACCTCCAGGGCGCCGCGCTGGGCGATCGCGTACAAGTACGCGCCCGAGGAGGTCAACACCAAGCTCATCAACATCCGCGTGGGCGTGGGCCGTACGGGCCGGATCACGCCGTACGCCCAGGTGGAGCCGGTGACGGTGGCCGGCTCGGAGGTCGAGTTCGCCACCCTGCACAACCAGGACGTCGTCAAGGCGAAGGGTGTCCTCATCGGCGACACCGTGGTGCTGCGCAAGGCCGGTGACGTCATCCCGGAGATCCTCGGCCCCGTTGTGGACCTGCGGGACGGCAGCGAGCGCGAGTTCGTGATGCCGGCCGAGTGCCCCGAGTGCGGCACCGCGCTGCGGCCCATGAAGGAGGGCGACGTCGACTTGCGCTGCCCCAACGCCCGTACCTGCCCCGCCCAGCTGCGCGAACGCCTGTTCTACCTCGCGGGCCGCAAGTCGCTGGACATCGAGCACTTCGGATATGTCGCGGCCACGGCCCTGACCAAGCCGCTGGAGCCCTCGGACCCGCCGCTGACCGACGAGGGCGACCTGTTCGACCTCACCATCGAGCAACTGCTGCCCATCAAGGCGTACGTCCTCGACCAGGACAGCGGTCTGCCCAAGCGGGACCCGAAGACCGGCGAGGAGAAGATCGCCACCGTCTTCGCCAACCAGCAGGGCGAGCCCAAGAAGAACGCCGTCGCCATGCTGGAGAACATCGCCGCCGCCAAGGAGCGCCCGCTCGCCCGCGTCCTGACCGGTCTGTCGATCCGCCATGTCGGCCCGGTCGCCGCCGAGGCGCTGGCGCGCAACTTCCGCTCCATCGACCGCATCGAGCAGGCGAGCGAGGAGGAGCTGGCGAACACCGACGGCGTCGGCTCGATCATCGCGAAGTCCCTCAAGGAGTGGTTCGCGGAGGACTGGCACCAGGAGATCCTGCGCAAGTGGAAGGCCGCGGGCGTGCGCATGGAGGAGGAGGGCTCGGGGGAGGACGAGGGCCCGCGTCCCCTCGAAGGGCTCACCGTCGTGGTCACCGGCACCCTGGAGCGCTTCACCCGCGACGGGGCCAAGGAGGCGCTGCAATCCAGAGGGGCGAAAGTCACCGGTTCGGTTTCGAAGAAGACGTCTTTCGTCGTCGTAGGTGACAATCCGGGGTCCAAGTACGACAAGGCGATGCAAGTCAAGGTGCCTGTTCTGAACGAGGACGGCTTCGACGTCCTGCTGGAACAGGGCCCCGAAGCGGCCGCCGATGTGGCGCTTCCCACGGAGGAGTAGCGGGAAGCGGCGGTTGAAGGCCACCCGATCGGCGCATACCAGAGGCATACGGGTGGCCGGGGCGCATTCGGGCAACCGTCGACGACCGCTGCCCGTGGAAGCCTTCTGCGGCCTACTGTTGAGATGTGCGCCTGCCGTGCCCAGCTGCGGTCGGGGCATTCCCTTGCTCCTGAAGAGCAAGGGGAAGGGTTTTCCAACGCGGCGCCGTCGAGGGTTTTGTCGGGCGAACGAGCCGCGAGGCGTGGGCACCGCCGGCTGTGAGAGGGACGGGAATGGAACCGACCGAGAGCGCCGCCCCGGACTCACGGCTGCGCCGGCTCACCGGCGCGTGGCGGGCGAGCCGGTGGGCCGGGCGGCCTTCGGAGCATCCGGGCACGGAGACCCGCGCCGCCGGACCCTACTCCCCGGTCGGCGGCCCCCGGGCCGCGCAGCTCACCGCCGAACGCACCCCCGGTATGCCGGACTCCGAGTCCGACCGGCAACTGCCGTGGCCCGCGCTTCCCACAGGGATCGTCTCGGCCGCCGGATTCGTGCTGGGCGCGGGCTTCTACCGGGCCTTCACCGGGGGCCACGCCCTTTTCCCGTCCGGCACCGTCGGCTGGTCGCTGGCCGTGCTGACCGGAGTCATCGTCGGCCATCTGGTCGCCCTCGGCCGGGCCCGCTGGTGGGGCGGCACCGGCTCCGGCGCCGCCCTGACCCTCGCCGTCCTCCTGCTGTACGGCTGGGTGGCCGCCGGCCTGGTCAGCCTCACCGTGGTGCTGCTGGTCGGCATAGCCAGGCGCCACCGCTGGCGGCAGGGCATCCTGCACGGCGCGGTGGACCTCCTCGGCATAGCCGCCGGCGCCCTGGTTCTCGCCGCGTTCGGCCAGTCGCCGTCCGTCGAGACCCCCTGGAACCCCGACACCTGGACCTTCTACACCGGCCCCGAGGTGGTCCTGGTCGCCGTGGCCTATCTCGCGGTCACCCGCACCCTGAGCTGGTATCTGCACTCCTCCCGGCACGCCGGTCTGCCCACCGTCGCCCGCACCGCCCTGGTCAGACAGGGCCTGGTCGCGGTCGCCCTGCTCGGCATCGCCCCGCTGGTCTGCGTGGTCGCCGCCGCCAAGCCCGTACTGCTCCCGTTGTTCGCGATCCCCCTCATCGCCCTCGACTCCACCCTGTGGATGGCCCGGGCCCGCGCCGAGGAGCAGTTGCGCGATCCGCTGACCGGACTGCCCAACCGGCAGTGGCTCCTGGAGCGCATCTGGACCGCCCTGGACGACGCCGAGCGCATCGGCGCCCGGTCCGCGCTGATGCTCATCGACCTCGACCGCTTCCGCTCGGTCAACGACACCCTGGGCCACCTCGCCGGTGACCGGCTGCTCCTCCAGATCGCCGACCGGCTGCGGATCGCACTGCCGCGCGGGGCGGAGGCGGCGCGGCTCGGCGGCGACGAGTTCGCCGTCTTACTGCCGGTCGCCGACTCCACGACCTCCGCGACCCGGGTCGCCCGCAACCTGGTCGCGGCCCTCAGCTCCCCGCTCGACCTCGACGGGCTCACCCTCGTCCTGGAGGCCAGCGCCGGAGTCGCCGTCTTCCCCGACCACGCCCTGGACGCCGAGGGGCTGCTGCGGCGGGCGGACGTGGCGATGTACCAGGCCAAGCGGGACCGTACGGGCGTAGAGGTCTACGAGTCCAAGCGGGACTCCAACACCCCCGACAGGCTCGGGTTGCTCGGCGATCTGCGCCGGGCCCTGGACGCGCACGACGTACAACTGCACTACCAGCCCAAGGTCCGCTTCGACGGGCAGGTCGCCGGTCTGGAGGCCCTGGTGCGCTGGGTACACCCGGAACGCGGGAAGGTGCCGCCGGACGAGTTCATCGCGATCGCCGAGTCGTCCGGGCTGATGCCCTACCTCACCGAGTACGTGCTGGACACGGCCCTCGCCCAGGTCGCCGAGTGGCGGGCGCAGGGGCTCTACGTCCCGGTGGCGGTCAACGTCTCCCCGCGTGACGTCCACACTCCGGGCTTCGCCGGCTCGGTGGCCGCGCGTCTCGCCCGGCACGGAGTCCCGGCGGGAGCGCTCCAACTGGAGATCACCGAGCACGTCCTGCTGGAGGACCCCTCGCGGGCCGCGGACACTCTGGCCGCTCTGACCGGGCACGGCGTGAAGATGTCCCTGGACGACTTCGGCACCGGCTACTCCTCCCTGGTCCATCTGCGCCGCCTGCCGGTCAGCGAACTGAAGATCGACCGCTCGTTCGTGGCCAAGCTGGCCGTCGACACCGAGGACGCGGAGATCGTCCGCTGCACGGTCGACCTCGCCCACTCCCTGGGCCTCCTGGTCGTGGCGGAGGGCGTCGAGGACGACGAGACCTGGGAGCGGCTGCGCGACATGGGCTGCGACGCCGTACAGGGCTGGCTGGTGGCGGCGGCGATGCCGCCCGAGGAGACGACGGCGTGGCTGCTGGCACGGGGATCGAGGGGCTGGCAACGGCCCAGGGCGGCGCTGCCGGCGGCGGAGTGACCCGTCCCGGCATCCTTTGGCGCGGTATGGGGACCGTCCGTTGACGTCGGCCACGGCCGACCGTTTAACGGCCGTCCGGCCTTGACCCATAGGATTGGCCCCAAACCACACGCACTCACCCCAGAGGATCGCTGCATGCCTGGCATCACGCGCGAGGAGGTCGCCCACCTCGCACGGCTGGCGCGTCTGGAGCTGAAGCCCGAAGAGCTCGAGCACTTCGCGGGACAGCTGGACGACATCATCGGCGCGGTCGCACGCGTCAGTGAGGTCGCCGACCAGGACGTACCGCCGACCTCGCACCCGCTCCCGCTGACGAACGTCATGCGCGCGGACGAGGTCCGTCCGTCGCTCACCCCCGAGCAGGCGCTCTCCGGCGCCCCGGCCCAGGAGCAGCAGCGTTTCAAGGTGCCGCAGATCCTGGGGGAGGACTAACCGCCATGACGGACAACGTCACCATCATCAAGCTCACCGCCGCCGAGACCGCCGAGAAGATCGCTTCCGGTGAGCTCACGGCCGTGCAGGTCACCGAGGCCCACCTCGCCCGGATCGAGGCCGTCGACGAGAAGGTGCACGCCTTCCTGCACGTCGACCGCGAGGGCGCCCTCGCGCAGGCCCGCGCCGTCGACGAGAAGCGGGCGCGGGGCGAGAAGCTCGGCCCGCTGGCCGGCGTCCCGCTCGCGCTGAAGGACATCTTCACCACCGAGGGCATCCCGACGACCGTCGGTTCGAAGATGCTCGAGGGCTGGATCCCGCCGTACGACGCGACCGTCACCCAGCGGCTGAAGGCCGCCGACGTCGTCATCCTCGGCAAGACCAACATGGACGAGTTCGCCATGGGGTCCTCCACCGAGAACAGCGCCTACGGCCCGACCGGCAACCCCTGGGACCTCACCCGGATCCCCGGCGGCTCCGGCGGCGGCTCCTCCGCCGCGCTGGCGGCGCACATGGCGCCCCTCGCCATCGGCACCGACACCGGCGGTTCCATCCGCCAGCCGGCCGCCGTCACCGGCACGGTCGGCGTGAAGCCGACGTACGGCGCGGTCTCCCGCTACGGCATGGTCGCCTTCTCCTCCTCCCTCGACCAGGGCGGCCCCTGCGCCCGCACGGTCCTGGACGCGGCGCTCCTGCACGAGGTCATCGCCGGGCACGACCCGCTCGACTCCACCTCCATCGACGCACCCGTTCCGCCGGTCGTCGAGGCCGCCCGCAACGGCAGCGTCGCCGGCCTGCGCGTCGGTGTCGTCAAGCAGTTCCGCGGCGAGGGCTACCAGGCCGGTGTCATCCAGCGCTTCGACGAGTCCGTGGCGCTGCTCAAGGAGCTGGGCGCCGAGATCGTCGAACTGGACTGCCCGTCCTTCGACCTGGCCCTGTCGGCGTACTACCTGATCGCGCCCTCGGAGTGCTCGTCCAACCTCGCCCGCTTCGACGGCCTGCGCTACGGCCTGCGGACCGGCGACGACGGCACCCACTCGGCGGAGGAGGTCACCTCCCTCACCCGTGAGGCGGGCTTCGGCCCCGAGGTCAAGCGCCGGATCATGCTCGGCACGTACGCCCTGTCGAGCGGGTACTACGACGCCTACTACGGCTCCGCGCAGAAGGTCCGCACGCTCATCACGCGCGACTTCGAGAAGGCCTTCGAGCAGGTCGACGTGATCGTCTCCCCGACGACCCCGACCACCGCCTTCCCGATCGGCGAGCGCGCCGACGACCCGATGGCGATGTACCTGGCCGACCTGTGCACCATCCCCACCAACCTCGCGGGCAACGCGGCCATGTCGCTGCCGTGCGGTCTGGCGCCCGAGGACAACCTGCCCGTCGGCCTCCAGATCATCGCCCCCGCCCTGAAGGACGACCGCCTTTACAAGGTCGGCGCCGCCGTCGAGGCCGCCTTCGTGGAAAGGTGGGGGCACCCGCTCCTCGAGGAGGCACCGTCGCTGTGAGCAAGCTGACCAAGGCGAAGGACTTCAAGAAGTCCAAGTCCGGCACGTACCTGTCCATCGCCGGGACCGCGTTCGGCGCGATCGGCGTCGCCAAGCGGCTCAAGAAGGCCCGCGCCGAGAAGGACACGCTCGTCCTGATCGACGCCACCGTGTCCGCCGTCGCGATCGTCACCGGTCTCGCGATCCTGTACCGCGAGCTGAAGCGGCTGGGCGACGACGACGTCCTGCTGGGCTGAGAGGGAAGTTTCACCGTGACCACCACGACCGACCTGGTGTCGTACGAGGACGCTCTCGCGTCGTACGACCCCGTCATGGGCCTCGAGGTCCATGTCGAACTCGGCACCAAGACGAAGATGTTCTGCGGCTGTTCGACCGAGCTCGGTCAGGACGCCAACACGCAGACCTGCCCCACCTGCCTCGGCATGCCCGGCGCGCTCCCGGTCGTCAACGCGATCGGCATCGAGTCGGCGATCAAGATCGGTCTCGCGCTGAACTGCGAGATCGCCGAGTGGTGCCGCTTCGCCCGGAAGAACTACTTCTATCCGGACATGCCGAAGAACTTCCAGACCTCCCAGTACGACGAGCCGATCGCCTTCAACGGCTACCTCGACGTCCAGCTGGAGGACGGCGAGACCTTCCGCGTGGAGATCGAGCGCGCCCACATGGAGGAGGACACCGGCAAGTCGACCCACGTGGGCGGCGCGACGGGCCGTATCCACGGCGCCTCGCACTCGCTCCTCGACTACAACCGCGCCGGCATTCCCCTCATCGAGATCGTCACCAAGCCGATCGAGGGCGCGGGCGAGCGGGCTCCCGAGGTCGCACGGGCGTACGTCCGTGAGCTGCGCGAGGTCATCAAGGCGCTCGGCGTCTCCGAGGCCCGCATGGAGATGGGGCAGATGCGCTGCGACGTGAACCTGTCGCTGCGCCCGCACGGCCGCGAGAAGTTCGGCACGCGTTCCGAGACGAAGAACGTCAACTCGCTGCGGTCCGTGGAGCGCGCTGCCCGCTTCGAGATCCAGCGGCACGCGGCCGTACTGAACTCCGGCGGCACGATCATCCAGGAGACCCGGCACTTCCACGAGGACACCGGGTCCACGACCTCGGGCCGCGTGAAGGAGGAGGCCGAGGACTACCGGTACTTCCCCGAGCCGGACCTCGTTCCGGTGGCCCCCTCGCGCGAGTGGGTCGAGGAGATCCGGGCCGCTCTGCCCGAGCTGCCGCTGGTGCGCCGCAACCGCCTCGTCGCGGAGTGGGGCATCACGGCCCTCGACATGCAGGCGATCCTCAACGCCGGTGCCCTGGACCTGATCGTCGCCACGATCGACGCCGGTGCCGACGCGGCCTCCGCCCGCAAGTGGTGGATGGGCGAACTCGCCCGCAGCGCCAACGAGTCCGGCACGGCGCTGGACGAGCTGGCCATCACGCCGGAGCAGGTCGCCCGGGTCACCGAGCTGGTCGCCAAGGGTGACCTGAACGACAAGCTGGCCCGCCAGGTCATCGAAGGCGTCCTCGCGGGCGAAGGCACCCCGGACGAGGTCGTCGACAAGCGCGGTCTGAAGGTCGTCTCCGACGAGGGCGCCCTGGGTGCCGCCGTCGACGAGGCCATCGCCGACAACCCGGGCATCGCCGACAAGATCCGCTCCGGAAAGGTCGCCGCGGCCGGCGCCCTGGTCGGCGCGGTCATGAAGGCGACCCGCGGCCAGGCCGACGCGGCCCGCGTCAAGGAGCTGATCCTGGAGAAGCTGGGCGTCGGCGAGGGCTGAGCCGATCCACTGTACGGCCCCGGAGGGATGCCCTCCGGGGCCGTAGCGCTACCTACTCACGGCGTCCTACGAGCCGTACGAAGCCCAGCGTCCGCCCCTGGTCGGCCCGTACCATCTCGCCGACCTCACGGGCCATCGTGCGGTGGAACTCCTGCGGGCTCTCCTCGGCGATCACGTCGCACCACAGCAGCCAGTCCTTCCAGCCGTCGGGCTGCCAATCGGCGGTCTCGACCTCGACGGCCCCGCCGCGGGTCCAGTGCCGCCGCCACCAGTCGGCGGAGTGGAACGCCCAGAAACCGGGGTCCCAGAACGGCTTGAGGTGCTCCGGGGGCTCGTCGCCCTCGATCTCCTCCCGCACCGCGGGCACGACGATCCCGATCCGCCCGCCCGGCTTCAACAGCCGGGTCAGCGTGGGCAGATAGAGGTCGGCGGTGCCGAAGTACTGGTACGCGTCGATGCTCACGATCGCATCGAAGCTGCCCTCGGCGAACGGCAGGTCGTGCGCCTCGGCGTGCACGGGCAGCACCCGGTCGGCGAAACCGGCCTCGGCGATGCGCCGCGCGTTCTCGTCCGGCTTGACCCACAGGTCGGCGGCGGTGACCTGGACGTCGTACTCCCTGGCCAGGAAGACCGAGGTCATCGCCCGGCCGCAGCCCAGGTCGAGCACCCGGGCGCAGGGGCGCAGGGTGTCCAGGCCCAGGGCGGGCGCGAGCCACTCCAGCAGCCACAGCGCGTTCGGGCCCATCTGGTTCTCGATGACCCAGCGGACGTCGTAGCTGTTGCTGCGCGGGTAGCGGGCCTGGGTCAGCCGCCGGGTGAGGTCCTCACTCGAGGGCCCCGTCATGGACGGGGTGATGTCGTCTGGCATCGGTGAACGGGCTCCTTGAGTCCTGAGAGACGGAAAGGGATACGGCGGAGCTCGGCCGGACGCTCAAACAACGCACCTGCTTCGGTCGGGGGCCGGGAGGCCCGGGTTTCTCAGCGGAACACGCTACGCTCGCCCGCCATGAACGGTCCTGCGAATTCCGAGCCATCCGACATACAGGAGGAGTACGACGGCCAGGTGCTGGACGCCCGGCGGGCCCGCTGGACGGCCCTCGGCGCCGGCGCCCTGCTGGCCCTCGCCGGTCTGGCCGCGGCGGCGCTCCGCGCGGCCGGCTCCGCCCCCGCGCTCGTGCCGGCCGCCTACGCGTTCGGCGCCGCGGTGTGCGCGCTCGCGGCGGTCCTGGGCTCCCGGGGGCGCACGCGAAGAGCGCTGTGGCTGCTGATCGCCGGCGTCATGGTGATGGCGCTGGGCGACCAGTTCGACTGACGTGACAGAGTGGCCGTTACTGTCCTGTGATCTGCCTCCCACTCCTGTGAATAACCGCACGATGGACATGAACGATCACTTTTGCCTGCAAGAGTGGTCCACACCTTGCTCATGCGTTCTTTGCGGGCCGTTCACCTCATGAAGTGTCATGAACGACTGTTCCCGGTCAAAGATCCACAATTCGCCATCCCGGGAGCACGTTCGTGGCAGCCCTCGCACGCTGGTGTGTCCGACGACGTCTGGTCGTCGTTCTCCTGTGGCTCCTCGCCCTCGGCGGCGTGAGCGCGGGCGCCGCCGTCGCCGGATCCGCCTACTCGAACGACTACGAGGTCCCCGGAACCGAGTCGGGCCGCGCCACCCAGCTGCTCCAGGACGGCTTCCCGGACCTCGGAGGGGACAGCGACACCGTCGTCTGGCACGTCACGTCGGGCTCGGTCCGGGACGCCGACGTCGAGCAGACGATGACCGCCACCCTGGACAGGATCGCGGACCTGCCCGGGGTGGCCGCCGTCGTCAGCCCGTACGACGACGCGGGCACCGGCCGGGTCAGCGCCGACGGGCACACCGCGTACGCCACCGTCACCTTCGCCGACTCGGCCGAGGACATCGACGCCTCCGAGGCGAGGGGCGTCGTGAACACCGCCAAGGACGCCGAGGCCGACGGGCTCCAGGTCGAGCTGGGTGGCAGCGCCGTCGCCCTCACCGAGTCCTCGGGCGGGCATGTCGCCGAGATCGTCGGCGTACTCGTCGCCGCGCTCGTGCTGTTCCTCGCCTTCGGCTCGCTCGCCGCCTCGCTGCTGCCCATCGCCACGGCCCTGGTCGGCGTGGGCACCGCCTACGCGGGCATCGTGCTGCTCGGGCACACCATGACCGTCGCCGACTTCGCGCCCATGCTCGGCATGCTGATCGGGCTCGGCGTCGGCATCGACTACGCGCTCTTCATCGTCACCAGACACCGGCGCGGCCTGAAACGCGGGCTCAGTGTCACCGAGTCCGTCGAGAATGCCGTCACCACCACCGGGCGCGCGGTCGTCTTCGCGGGTGCCACGGTGTGCATCGCCCTGCTGGGGATGCTGATCCTGCGGCTCGGCTTCCTCAACGGCGTCGCGATCGCCGCCTCCCTCACCGTGGTCCTCACGGTCGCCGCGTCCGTGACCCTGCTGCCCGCCCTGCTCTCCCTCATCGGCATGCGCGCCCTGAGCCGGCGCGAGCGGCGCCGCCTCGCCGAGCACGGGCCCGAACCGGAACTGCCGACCGGGTTCGCCCACCGCTGGTCCGCGTTCGTCGAACGGCACCCCAAACTGCTCGGCGCGATCGCCCTGGTGGTCATCACCGTCCTCGCCCTGCCCACGCTGGGCCTACGGCTCGGCACCTCCGACCAGGGCAACGACCCACGGTCGGCGACCACCCGGCAGGCCTACGACCTCCTCGCGGACGGGTTCGGGCCCGGCGTCAACGGCCCGCTGACGCTGGTGACCCCGGTCGAGGGCGCCGAGGACAAGCTCCTCCTGGACAACCTCGACGCCACGATCCGCACCACCGAGGGCATCGCCTCCACCACGCCGGTGACCTACGACTCCGGCGGCGACCTCGCCTACTTCACGATCGTCCCCGAGTCCGCCCCGCAGTCCCGGCGGACCAGCGAGCTCGTGGACCGGCTGCGCACCGAGGTGCTGCCGCGGGCCGAGACCGGCACCTCCCTCGACCTCCACGTCGGCGGGACGACCGCCTCGTACGACGACTTCGCGGACGTCATCGTCGGCAAGCTGCCTCTGTTCATCGGCGTCGTCATCGGCCTGGGCTGTCTGCTGCTCCTGCTCGCCTTCCGCTCCGTCGGTATCCCGCTGAAGGCCGCCGCGATGAACGTCGCCGCCGTCGCCGCCGCCTTCGGAGTGGTCGTGGCGATCTTCCAGTGGGGCTGGGGGAGCGAGCTGCTGGGGCTGGGCCGCGCCGGGCCCATCGAACCCTTCCTGCCCGTGATCATGGTCTCGGTGCTCTTCGGGCTCTCCATGGACTACCAGGTCTTCCTGGTCAGCCGGATGTACGAGGAGTGGCTGGAGACCGGCGACAACCGGCGGGCCGTCCGGGTCGGCCTCGCCGAGACCAGCCGGGTGATCAACTCCGCCGCGGTCATCATGATCTCCGTCTTCCTCGCCTTCGTCCTCAGCGGCGACCGCGTGATCGCCATGTTCGGCATCGCGCTCGCCGCGGCCGTGGCCCTCGACGCGTTCGTCCTGCGCACCTTGCTGGTGCCGGCCCTCATGCACCTGCTCGGCGGCGCCAACTGGTGGCTGCCCGGCTGGCTGGACCGCCGGATGCCCCGCATCAGCATCGAACCGCCCGAGTGCCGCGCCGCCCATGAAAGGCTGGACGAGGTCGTGGAGGAGCTGGAGAAGGGGCGGGGCGGGGATGTACGCGATATCGCTGGGTGACGACGGGGCGGAACTGCGGCCCCTGGAGCCGTGGCACGCGGAGGAGTTCCTCGCCCACCTGGAGCGGGGCCGCGAGTTCATCGGACAGTTCATCCCCTTCGGCTCCCAGGCCGTCGACGTGGCCTCCGCGCGCGAGACGCTCCAGCGCTACGGCCGGATGCGCGCCGACGACACCGGCGGCTACCACGGCATCTGGCTGGACGGAAAGCTCGTCGGCGGAGTGCTCACCCTCAACTTCGACGCCGCGCAGGGCAACTGCGAGGTCGGCTGCTGGCTGGAGCCCGCCGCGACGGGCCGAGGACTGATCACCCGGGCCATGCGGGTGCTGATCGACTCGGTGGTCGAGGAACGCGGAATCCACCGGATCGAATGGGTCGCCGCCTCCGGGAACACGGCCAGCATCAACGTCGCCCGGCGCCTGGGAATGACCCGCGACGGAGTCCGCCGTGAGGCCCACCCCTATCGTGGCGTACGGCACGACCTCGAGGTGTGGTCGATTCTCGCCCCCGAGTGGCGTGAGGCACGCGCGCGTGCAGGCCGGAACGATCATTAAGAACCCTCTCAGACAGGATCCGTACCGTGCCCGACATGGGAACGAAGACAGCTGACGAAACCGGCGCCGAGACGGGCGCCGAGGCCACGACCGACGAGCAGAAGGTGAGCGTCGCCAAGACCGAGGCGGTGACGGAGGCCGCGCCCGAGTCCCAGGACTCGGCCGAGGACACCGCCGCCGACGAGAACGCCGTCGACGACATCGACGACGAGGACGACCTGTCCGAGGTTGCCCGGGAAGAAGGCCCCACCGGCGTCGGCCAGGGCGCCGGCGCCGTCGTCTCCGCCGCGCTCGCCTTCGTCTCGCTCACCGGCAGCTGGATCGGCACCCTCGCCGCCCAGAAGGAAAGCCTTCTGAGCCAGATGAAGAACTCCCAGACGTCGAGTGTCTCCACGCTGCTGAAGGAGGGCTACGGCGACGTCTGGAACGTCCAGGCACTGTACGACGGGATCTTCGCCCTGGTCGCCCTGATCATCGGCGTCGTCGTCCTGGTCCGGCCTGCTTTCGGGGCGCCCGGCAAGCCGCAGGCCGCCTGGATCAAGTCGGTCTCCTGGGCAGGCGTCACGCTCGCGGTCATCGGACTGCTGATCGCCGTACTCAAGTACACCGACGTGCTGGTCAGCCTGCCCTCCGCGAGCTGAACAACCGCAGGTCGCGAGGGGTCTCAGGACATCCGTAGGTACCTTACGGAGCGCCTGAGGCCCCTCTCGCGCGTCTAAGGCCCCCGCGGCCCCCGAAGATGCGGAACTCTCCCGATGTGGCGGACCCCCCTCGGAGACGAAGGTAGAGGCATCGCAGAAAGCGAAGCCCGAAACCGACTCCGACAAGGACGACGCCATGTATCCCGAGTACGAGATCTCCCAGTACCGCTCCGCCGAACTCCTCCGCCAGGCCGAGCACGAGCGGCTCGTCCGCGAGACGCTGCGCGGCCGCCGCGCCGCCCGCCGCGAAGCCGTCGAAGGCACCGCGGAGAGCGAAGCCCATACCGGCCGCCCCCGGCGGCACCGGTTCCTGCGCACGGCGTGAGAGCCGGGGGGAGGGAGGACGGCCGTACGGCTCTGCCCGTCCCCACGGCCACCGCCGCAGCCGTCCTCCCTGCAGCCAAAGGCAGTTGGACAACCGGTCGCGCCCCGAAAACCGGTGCCGTCCTGTCGGACCCGCGTGCGATGCTCGGGCCTGTGGAGACCAGGTCCGTCAGTCCCGTGTTCGTCGGCCGTACCGAAGAGCTGAACAGCCTGAACGAAGCGCTCGCCCGCGCCGCCGCGGGCGAGCCACAGGCGTTGCTGCTCGGCGGCGAGGCCGGCGTCGGCAAGACCCGGCTCGTCGAGGAGTTCGCCACCGCCGCCTGCCGGCAGGGCGCGGTCGTCGCCCTCGGCGGCTGTGTGGAGATCGGCGCCGACGGACTGCCCTTCGCACCCTTCTCCACCGCCCTGCGCGCCCTGCGCCGCGCCCTGCCCGACGAACTGGCCGCCGCGGCCGCGGGCCAGGAGGAGGAACTGGCCAGGCTGCTCCCCGAGATCGGCGAGGCACACCCCGCCCGGGGCACCGGCCGGCACGACGAGGAGAGCCTGGCCCGCCTCTTCGAACTCACCGCCCGCCTCCTGGAACGCGTCGCCGCCGAACGCACCGTCGTCGTCGCCCTGGAGGACCTGCACTGGGCCGACGCCTCCACCCGCCACCTCCTGGCCTACCTCTTCCGCACCCTGCGCACCGGCCGTCTGGTCGTCCTCGCCACCTACCGCGCCGACGACATCCACCGCCGCCACCCGCTGCGCCCCCTGCTCGCCGAACTCGATCGGCTGCGCACAGTCCGCCGCATCGAACTCGGTCGCTTCAACCGGGACGAGGTCAGCCGCCAGATAGCCGGGATCCTCGCCACCGAACCGAACCCCGCCCAGGTGGACGAGATCTTCGAACGCTCTGACGGCAACGCCTTCTTCGTCGAGGAACTCGCCGTCTGCGCCACCGAGGGCTGCGGCACCGGCCTCACCGACTCGCTCCGCGACCTGCTCCTGGTCCGCGTCGAAGGGCTGCCCGAGAGCACCCAGCGGGTCGCCAGGGTCGCCGCCGAGGGCGGCTCCACCGTGGAGTACCGGCTGCTCGCCGCCGTCACCCGGCTCGCCGAGGACGACCTCATCGAGGCGCTGCGGGTCGCCGTGAACGCCAACATCCTCATCCCGGCACCCGACGGCGACGGCTACCGCTTCCGGCACTCCCTGGTCCGCGAGGCCGTCGCCGACGACCTGCTGCCCGGCGAACGCTCCCGCCTCAACCGCCGCTACGCCGAGGCCCTGGAGGCCGACCCCACGCTCGTCCCCGCCGACGAGCGGGTCATGCGCCTGGCCAGCTACTGGTACCACGCGCACGACGCCGCCAAGGCGCTGCCCGCCGTCCTGGACGCCTCCGTCACCGCCCGCCGCCGGCACGCCTACTCCGAACAACTCCGGCTCCTGGAACGCGCGATGGAGCTGTGGGACACCGCCCCCGAGGACGTCAGGGCCGCCCTGCGCCCCGTCGACTACACCGAGGTCTACCCTCCCTGCGGCTGCGACCCGGCCACCACCGCGCTGCGCTACCTCGATCTGATGGCCGAGGCCGCCGTCGCCGGCCGCCTGGGCGGCGAACGCGAACGCGCCCTGATGATCACCAAGCGGGCGCTGCACCTGCTGGAGGAGGACGGTGACCCCATGCGCGCCGCCTGGTTCTGGGTCCAGCGCTCCCATCTCGTCCAGGCCCTGACCCGCGGCGACGGCTGGGCCGAACTCGCCACCGCCGAGGACCTGGTCCGCGGCCTGCCGCCGTCCGAGGTGCACGCCGAGGTCCTGGCCAACGTCGCGAATTGGTCCATGGTCCATGTCCCCGGCCCCGAAGCCATCACGGCCGCCGAGAGTGCCGTGGAGTACGCGCGCCTGGTCGGCGCCCGCGACATCGAGATGAACGCCCGGCTCACTCACGCAGGCCTCATGGTCGAGTCCGGTGGCGTCGAGACCGGACTCGACGAGATGTTCGAGATCCTGCGGCAGACAGTCGAGGACGGCATCTCCGCCGTCGCCAGCCGGGTCTACGTGAATCTGCCGAATGCCCTCGAATCCATCGGGCGCTCCCGGGAGGCCGTGCCGATCCTGGAGGAGGGACTCGGCTACGCCCGGAAGTACGGCCTGTCCGACAAGGAGGCCTGGATCTGGGGCAATCTCGCCGAGTCCCTCTACTCTTTGGGCCGCTGGGACCAGGCGGAGGAAGCCGCCGTCAAGGCGGAGCTCGTCGGCCGCAGCGCCCAACCCCGCGGCTTCCACGCTGCCAATCGCGCCGCACTCGCCCTCGCGGGCGGCGACCTGCCCGAGGCCGCTCGCCAACTCGCCGCCGCACGCTCCCACTTCGGTTCCCACGACCGGACCCCTCAGCACGAACTCCCCCTCTCCGCACTCGCCATCGGAATCGCCGCCGGCGAAGGCCGCCTCCTGGACGCCCGCGCCGAACTCGAACGCGTCCTGGACACCGGCTTCCCGCCCGGCACCCAGCGCTACGCCTGGCCCCTCCTGCTCACCGCCGCCACCATGGAGGCAGACAGCCTCGGCCTGCCCGTCGCCGAACAGGGCCGAACGAAGGTCCTCCACCGCATCCGGGAGGCGGCCAGGACCCTCGCCACCAACGCGCCCGTCTGGCTCGCCCACGAACGCTGGCTCCGCGCCGAACTGCTGCGCGCCGAGTGCGCCGACACCCCGGACCACTGGTGGGAGGCCCTCACCGCCATCGAGCCCCTGGACCGCCCCTACGACCTTGCCCGCGTCCGCCACCGGCTCGCCCAGGCCCTCCTGTCGGCACCCGGCGGCGCCGAGCAGCCCGAACGCGACCGGGCCACCGAACTCCTGCGCCTCGCCCACGCCGCCGCCGACCACCTGGGCGCCCGGCCTCTGGCCGACGCGGTCACGCTGCTGGCCCAGCGAGCCCGCCTCGCCCTGACCGCGGCCACCGCGACCGACCGGGCCGACCCGGTCCGCTCCCTCGGCCTCACCGGCCGCGAACGCGACGTCCTGAGCCTGGTCGCCCTCGGCCGCACCAACCGCCAGATCGCGGAGGAGCTCTTCATCTCCCCGAAGACGGCCAGCGTCCACGTGTCCAACATCCTCGCCAAGCTCGGCGTCTCCGGACGGGGGGAAGCGGCGGCGGTGGCGCACCGGCTGGGGCTGTTCCGGGCGGAGGCTCTCCAGTCGCCGGTCACCGACTGAGGCGTACGGTGTAGGGACCGGCAGGGGAGGCTGCATGTTCAACATGTTCGAGGAACTGTTCGCACCCGGCCGCAAGCACACCCACGACGAACAGAAGCGGCTGGAGCTGACCCGCGAGGACGTCGGCGACGGCGACCCCGGACGCGGACCGATAGATCTCACGTCCGGGAAGGTCGTCGTCCGCCGGCCCAAGCCGGACGAGGACGAGACCTCGGCCTCGGACTCGGCCTAGGCCTCGGACGAGCGTCCGGCTAGCTGACCTGTATCTCCAGGATCCTGTCGTCCCCCGCCTTGGGGCTGCCGCGGCCGTCGGTGTTGCTGGTGACGAGCCACAGCTTGTTCCCGCCCGCGGAGACCACCGTGCGCAGCCGGCCGTACTCACCCTTCAGGAACGCCTGCGGGTCGGCCGAGGCCGCCGTGCCCTTCAACGGGACGCGCCACAGACGCTGGCCCTTCAGACCGGCCATCCAGAGGGAGCCCTCGGCGTAGGCGACACCGCTGGGGGAGGCGTCGTCGGTGTGCCACTGGGCTATCGGGTTGTGGAACCTCTTGTCGCCGGACTTGCCTTCGGCGGTGGGCCAGCCGTAGTTGTCGCCCGGCTTGATCGCGTTCAGCTCGTCCCAGGTGTCCTGGCCGAACTCCGCGGCGAACAGCCGCTGTTCGGAGTCCCATGCGAGGCCCTGCACATTGCGGTGGCCGTACGAATACACGGGGGAGTCCGGGAACGGGTTGCCCGGGGCCGGGTCGCCCTCGGGGGTCAGCCGCAGGATCTTGCCGCCCAGGGACTCGCGGTCCTGGGCCAGGCCGGTGTTGCCGCTCTCCCCGGTGCCCGCGTACAGCATGCCGTCCGGGCCGAACGCGATCCGGCCGCCGTTGTGGATGAAGCCCTTCGGGATGCCCTTGAACACGGTGTCGGGGGCGCCCAGCTGCTCACCGGACGCCTTCTGCTCGTCGTAGACCATCCTGACGACGCGGTTGTCCGAGTCCGAGGTGAAGTAGGCGTAGACCATGTGGTCCGAGGCGTAGTCCGGGGACAGGGCGATGCCCAGGAGACCGCCCTCGCCGGCCGCGGAGACCCCGGAGACCTGGCCCAGCTCCGTCTTCTTGCCCGACTCTCCGTCGACCCGGGTGATCGTGCCGTCGTCCCGTGAGGAGACGAGCAGGTCACCGTCCGGGAGCGGGGCCAGGCCCCAGGGGGTCTTGAGGCCCTGGGCGACCGTACGCACCACCTTCACCGAGCCCTTCGCCGGCGGGGTCGCCTCCGCGGCCTGCCGGGTGGGCGGGGACCCGGAGGCCGAACTGCTCGATGCGGCGCTGTCCCCGCCTCCCGGCGAGCCGCCGCCTCCTGAACTGTCGGAGGAGCAGCCGGCCGTCAGCAGGAGCGTGGTCGCGGCCAGCACGGCCGTCACAGCTCGACGATGCACGATCATGGTCCCTTCGAAGCGGCGAGTCCTACCTGTCATACACCGCTCACCCCTCCCAGGTTCCCGATCTCCCGGACCCGATACGCGGACCCGATACGCGGACCCGCTCCCGGGAGGGTGGTGGTGGGCGTGCCGGGGACGGGCCCGCGCAGGCGCAGCGCTCACTGATCCGCGGCCGTGCGCAGTCGGCGGACTTGCTGTCCGCCGCCCTCGCACAGTCGGCAGGCTCGCCGATCCACGATCCATGCGCCCCCGGCAGGCCCCGCTCCGCCGATCAGCCGCTAGTCCCACGACCCCTGTGCCTGCGGCAGCTCCCCCGCCTCCGTGAGGTCCTGCGGGGTCAGACGCAGTTCGGCCGCCGCCGCGTTCTCCGTGACCCAGCGCTCCTGCTTGGTGCCCGGTACCGGGATCACGTGGCCGCCCTGCGCCAGTACCCACGCCAGGGCCACCTGGGCTGGGGTCACCCCCTCCCCGTGCCGGGCCGCGATGCGGCGCAGGCCGACGACGATCGGCTGGTTCGCGGCCATCATCTCGGCGGTGAAGCGGGGATGCCGGGCGCGGACGTCGTCCGGTTCGAAGCCCTCGCCCGGGGTCAGCGTGCCGGTCAGGAATCCGTTGCCGAGGGGCATCGCCGCGAGGAAGCCGACGCCGCGCTCCGCGCACCACGGCACCAGCGTCTCCAGAGCCTCCGGCGACCACACCGACAGCTCCGCCTCCACCGCGCTCACCGGGAACACCTGCTGGATGCGCCGCAACTGCCGGAGCGTCGCGTCGTACAGCCGGGTTCCGGAACGGCGCCCACCCCGCGCCCCCATCGCGCACAGCCCCAACGACCGTACTTTTCCGGCCTGTACGAGCTCAGCCATCGCGCCCCAGGTCTCCTCGACCGGGACCTCGGGGTCCTCGCGGTGCAGTTGGTAGAGGTCGATCACGTCGGTCTGAAGCCGCCGCAGGGACGCGTCGCAGGCTCTCTTCACATAGCCGGGGCGGCCGTTGGCCACGATGTGCTGCTCGCCCACCAGCAGGCCGACCTTGGTCGACACGAACGCGTCCTCGCGTCGCTCCTTCAACACCCGCCCCAGCAACAGCTCGTTGGTGAACGGGCCGTACATGTCCGCCGTGTCCAGCAGCGTCGAGCCCAGATCGAGCGCCCGGTGCACGGCCCTGACCGACTCATCGCCCCGCTGCCGCGACCCGTTGTAGGCCCAGCTCATCGGCATGCACCCGAGTCCGACGGCTCCCACCGCGAGCGCCGCCGCGCCGATCGTCCTGCGCTCCACCTGCCCGTGACCCTCCCTCTTCCGGCCCCCAACCTAACCTCTGGGCTCCCGGGCGCCTGACATAGCCTCCAGGGCATGAGTGCTGACGTGTGGCTTCCCATCCCGCCCGACGACATCGAGGGGCTCCCCGAGGGCCTCGACTACCGCTTCTGGAACGGCGAGGAGGACTTCCCGGCTGACCCGGCCGACTGCGCGTACTACGTCGTCCCCTACATGAAGTCCCTGGACGTGGTCCAGCGGCCCCTGCCCCGGCTGAGCTCCGTCGAGGTCGTACAGACGCTGTCGGCGGGCGTCGACAACGTGACTCCCGGTCTGAAGCACCTGCGTCCCGGCGTACGGCTGTGCAACGCGCGCGGTGTCCACGAGGCGAGCACCGCCGAACTCACGCTCACCCTGATCCTCGCCTCGCTGCGCGGGATCCCCGACTTCGTGCGGGCCCAGGACAAGGGGGAGTGGCAGGGCGGATTCCGGCCCGCCCTCGCCGACAAGTCCGTCCTCATCGTCGGGTACGGCTCGATCGGCTCCGCCATCGAGGACCGGCTCGTACCGTTCGAGGTCGCGCGGGTGGCGCGCGTCGCGCGCTCCGCGCGCACCACGGAGCGCGGCCCCGTGCACCCGCTCGCCGAACTGCCCGCCCTGCTCCCCGAGGCGGACGTCGTCATCCTGTCCACGCCCCTCGACGAGACCACACGTCACCTGGCCGACGCCGATTTCCTTGCCCGTATGAAGGACGGCGCGCTCCTGGTGAACGTCGCCCGCGGCCCCGTGGTCGACACCAAGGCGCTGCTCGCCGAGTTGGAGACCGGCCGCATCACCGCCGCCCTCGACGTCACCGATCCCGAGCCGCTGCCCCAGGGGCACCCCTTGTGGCAGGCGCCGGGCGTACTGGTCAGTCCCCATGTCGGAGGACCCACGTCTGCGTTCCTGCCGCGCGCCAAGCGCCTGTTGGTGGACCAGTTGAACCGCTATGTGAACCAGGAGCCGCTGCGCAACGTGATCCTTACGACGGGATCGGACGGCGCGTAGCGCGTACGGAACGCGCTGTCGGGCGCGGGCGCGCAACAGGCGCGTAATCCGCTTCCGGTACCCTCCGCAATCTTTCGGACGCGGTCCGTGCTCGCATCGCCGCTGGTCGTCACGGAGCGTAGAGGAACTATGTCCCTGAGTGACGAGACTGGTGTATCGTCCCGACAGGGGCTGCGCCGCGCACCGTTCGGCGCCGGGGATGGACATTGCAGACTGTGAGGGGGGCGACGGGCGATGCACGGCCTATGGACCAACGATCCGACGCGGCGGGGCCGCCGGCTCCGACCCTGGCACACAGCCGCGCGCAGACGCGGTCACCACGCCGGTCACGGCGGTCACCACAGCCATCACCGCAGGCACAACAGCCGCAGGAGGCATGCGCACCCGGCGCACCCGGAGCCCCGGGACCCCGGAGCGGCGCGGACCGGGAGGGCCCGGTGAGTTCGCCCCCGTCTCCCACGACCACCCTCGACGGAGCGCTGCGGGCCCGGCCCGCTCGGGGGGCGCTGCCCTCCCTGCCGCCGGCCTCCCGTGGCGGGTCGACCCTGGTCCATCAACTCCTTCTCGCCCTGGTGTGCGCGGCATACGCCATCGGTTCCGCGTTCGGCTGGGGTTCGCCCGAAGTGGCCCTGGTCATGGGCGACTTCGGGCTGAGCGCCGCGGCGGGCACGGCAGCCGTGTCGTGCTTCGTCTACGCCCGTAACCGCCGGGTCCGCTTTCGGCCCGCCTGGCTGCTCTTCGGGCTCTCCTCGACCATGGCGTCCCTCGGCAACCTGATCTGGGGGTGGTACGAGGTCGTCCTGGGCCGGGAGGTGCCCAACCCCAGCTACGCCGACCTGTTCTTCCTCTGCTTCGCGCCGCCCGCCATCGTGGGTCTGCTGGTCCTTGCCAAGCGGCCGGTGACGAAGGCGGGCTGGGTCTGCCTCGGCCTCGACGCCTGGCTGATCGGCGGCTCGCTGCTCACGCTCTCGTGGAGCCTCGCCCTCGCCCAGGCGGCGAAGTCCGAGGGGCCGAGCGTCGCGCACACCGCGCTGTCCCTGGCGTACCCGTTGCTGGACATCGCCCTCGTCAGCATGGTCCTCGCACTGCACTTCCGGCGCTCGTCGGTCAACCGCACCGCGGTGAACACCGCGATCGGCGCGCTCGCCCTGACCGTGATGTGCGACGCCCTGTTCACGTCGCCGCTGCTGCACAACAGCTACCGCTCCGGCCAGTTGCTGGACGCCGGCTGGTTCGCCGGCTCCCTGCTCCTCGCCTACGCCCCCTGGGCCGCGCCCCGGCACCCGGACGGTGACCGGCAGCGGCCGGCCGGGCAGACGCGCGTAGTGCGCGAGCACCTGCCCAGACAGCGGTTCGGGATCCAGCACCACCCGTCCGCGCAGGGACCGCAGGGCGCGCAGGGCGGTGACCACGGCCGGTATCCGGCCACCCGGCCCATCACCGGGTCGCTGGCCGCCCTCACCCCGTATCTCGCCGCCGCGGTCTGCACGCTGGGCATCCTCTACAACGTCCTCAACGGCCGCAGCGTGGACCGGGTGGTGCTGCTCACCGGCGGCACCGTCGTGCTGGCCCTCGTGATGCGCCAGGGGATCATGCTGCTCGACAACATCACCCTCACCCAGGAACTCGCGCAGAAGGAGAACCACTTCCGCTCCCTGGTGCAGGGCTCCAGCGACGTCATCATGATCGCCGCGCCCAACGGCATCCTCCGGTACGTCTCCCCGGCCGCCGCCGGTGTCTACGGACGCCCCGCCGAGGACCTCGTGGGCACGGAACTGGCCGGTCTCATCCACCCGGAGGATCTGGGCTGCGTGGTGCACGAGGTGCGACGCTTCCTCGCCGCCAACCCCCTCGAAGAACCCACCACCCGCATCGAGTGCCGTTTCCGGTCCGGCGACGGCGGCTGGCTCAACGTCGAGTCCACCGTCAACCGTCACCACGGCGGTCTCATCTTCAACAGCAGGGACGTGACCGAAAGAGTGCGCCTGCAGGCGCAGCTCCAGCACAACGCCGAGCACGACCCGCTGACCGACCTGCCCAACCGCGCCCTGTTCACCCGGCGCGTCCAGCAGGCCCTGTCCGGCCGCCGCTCCTCCGACCGCGGCACGGCCGTCCTCTTCATCGACCTGGACGGCTTCAAGGCCGTCAACGACACGATCGGGCACCAGGCCGGGGACGAGCTGCTCGTCCAGGCCGCCCGCAGACTGCAGGACGCGGTCCGCTACGGGGACACCGCCTCCCGGCTCGGCGGGGACGAGTTCGCCGCGCTGATCGTCGGGGACGGCACCCGCGACCGCACCGCCCGCGAGGCCAACATCCTGGAGCTCGCCGACCGCCTCAGGGTCACGCTCTCGCAGCCCTACCTCATCGACGGCAACGATGTCCGGGTCGCCGCCTCCATCGGGGTCGCCTTCGCCGAGCCCGGACTCGGCGCGGGCGAGCTCCTGCGCAACGCGGACCTCGCGATGTACCGCGCCAAGGCGGGCGGCAAGGGCCGGGTCGAGCTGTACGCGCCCCAGATGCAGCAGGACGTCGTACGGAAGGCGGAGCTGGCCACGCGTCTGCGTGCCGCGTTGCACGACGGCGAGTTCGCCCTGCTGCACCAGCCCGTCGTCTGTCTGGAGGACGGCCGGATCACGTCGGTCTGCGCCCAGGCGCGCTGGCGCTCCTCCCAGGGAGTGCTGTTCACGCCCGCGGAGTTCCTGCGGGTGGCCGAGGACAGCGACAGGACGCAGGAGCTGAGCCGCTGGATCCTGGAGGAGGCCGTCGAAAAGGCCGCCGAGCGGGCCGCGACCGGGATCACCGTGCCCGTGGCGGTCCGGATGAGCGCCCAGCGGCTGCTGGACCGCTCGCTGCCCCTGGGGTCCGTCGAGGCACTGCTGACCCGGCACGGCCTGCCGTCCGGCTCCCTGGTCATCGAGCTCTCCGACGCCGACCCCCGGGTCTCGCTGGACGAGCTGGAGCGCCGGCTGACCGCGATCCGGCGCGTCGGGGTCCGGATCGCCCTGGACGGCTTCGGCAGCGGCTACGCGGCGATCACCGCGCTGCGCAAACTCCCCGTCGACATACTGAAGCTCGACCGCAGCCTGGTCGAGGGCGTCGTGGAGTCCGCCAGACTGCACAAGATCACCAGCGGGCTGCTCAGGATCGCCGGAGACCTCGGACTGCAGTCCGTGGCCGACGGCGTGGACCTCCCGGAACAGGTCGTCGCCCTGCGCGCGATGGGCTGCACGCACGGGCAGGGCATGGCGTTCTCGGGGCCGCTGGACGAGTACCGGCTGCGCAGGGCGCTGGCCTCGGGGCACTATCCGGTGCCGCACGGCCCCGCGGAGCCCGCGTTCGCGGGAACCTTGGAAAGGGGCGCGGCGGTGTACACCGGAAGCATGTCGGCCGTACTCGGTGGTGGGACCACCCTCCGCTCACATAATGAGACTCCCGTCCCACCCACTTGACAGTCGGTGCGTGCCGGGGGGAGGGTCAGTCTCATGCGCACCCGAATTCTCGTACTTGGAAAGCGCGTCGGCTGACGCTGAGCCACAGACCGCTCAGCGATCCCCACCCGGCGCGCTCCCCTCGCTTGCCTTATGGCACGAGGGGTTTTTTGTTGCCCAGCCTCCCCACCTCAGCTTCACACCCTCAGCATCGAGAAGAGAATGACGATGACCGAGCAGGCCACCGGGGCCCATCCGCAGCCGCGGCCCCGATCCGGAGGACAGCAGTCCGCCCCCGAGCACGTCACGGGCGCGCAGTCCCTCATCCGCTCTCTCGAGGAGGTCGGCGCCGAGACGGTATTCGGCATTCCCGGCGGTGCCATCCTTCCGGCGTACGACCCGCTGATGGACTCCACCCGGGTGCGCCACGTCCTGGTCCGTCACGAGCAGGGCGCGGGCCACGCGGCCACCGGTTACGCCCAGGCCACCGGCAAGGTCGGTGTCTGCATGGCCACTTCGGGCCCCGGTGCCACCAACCTGGTCACCCCGATCGCGGACGCCCACATGGACTCGGTGCCGCTCGTGGCGATCACCGGGCAGGTGGCCTCCAAGGCGATCGGCACGGACGCCTTCCAGGAGGCGGACATCGTCGGCATCACCATGCCGATCACCAAGCACAACTTCCTCGTCACCAAGGCCGAGGACATCCCGCGGGTCATCGCGCAGGCCTTCCACATCGCCTCCACCGGCCGCCCCGGCCCGGTCCTCGTCGACATCGCCAAGGACGCGCTCCAGGCGAAGACGACGTTCTCCTGGCCGCCCGTCATGGACCTGCCCGGCTACCGCCCGGTGACCAAGCCGCACGCCAAGCAGATCCGCGAGGGCGCCAAGCTGATCACCCAGGCCAAGCGGCCCGTCCTCTACGTCGGCGGCGGTGTCATCAAGGCCGGCGCCACCGCCGAGCTGAAGGTCCTCGCAGAACTCACCGGAGCCCCCGTCACCACCACCCTGATGGGGCTCGGCGCATTCCCCGACAGCCACCCGCTGCACGTGGGAATGCCGGGCATGCACGGTGCGGTCACCGCCGTCACCGCGCTGCAGAAGGCCGACCTGATCGTCGCCCTCGGTACCCGCTTCGACGACCGCGTCACCGGCAAGCTGGACAGCTTCGCCCCGCATGCCAAGATCGTCCACGCCGACATCGACCCGGCCGAGATCGGCAAGAACCGCGCCGCCGACGTGCCGATCGTCGGGGACGCCCGCGAGGTCATCGCCGACCTGGTCCAGGCCGTCCAGAAGGAGCACAGCGAGGGCCACCAGGGCGACTACAGCGCCTGGTGGAAGGACCTGAACCGCTGGCGCGAGACCTACCCGCTCGGCTACGACCTGCCCGATGACGGCTCGCTCTCCCCGCAGCAGGTCATCGAGCGGGTCGGACAACTCGCCCCGGAGGGCACGATCTTCGCGGCGGGCGTCGGCCAGCACCAGATGTGGTCCGCGCACTTCATCCAGTACGAGAAGCCCGCCACCTGGCTCAACTCCGGCGGCGCCGGAACCATGGGCTACGCGGTCCCGGCCGCGATGGGCGCCAAGGCCGGCATGCCGGGCAACACGGTCTGGGCGATCGACGGCGACGGCTGCTTCCAGATGACCAACCAGGAACTGACCACCTGCGCCCTGAACAACATCCCGATCAAGGTCGCCATCATCAACAACGGCGCCCTCGGGATGGTCCGCCAGTGGCAGACCCTCTTCTACAACCAGCGCTACTCCAACACCGTGCTCCACAGCGGCCCGCAGGACGTCAACCCGGACGCGAAGGGCACCCGCGTGCCGGACTTCGTGAAGCTGTCCGAGGCGATGGGCTGCGTGGGTCTGCGCTGTGAGCGCCCGGAGGACCTGGACAAGGTCATCGCGGAGGCGAACTCCATCAACGACCGTCCCGTCGTCGTCGACTTCATCGTCCACGAGGACGCGATGGTGTGGCCGATGGTCGCCGCCGGCACCTCCAACGACGAGATCATGGCCGCCCGGGACGTCCGCCCCGACTTCGGCGACAACGAAGACGACTGAGCGAGAGAGACGTAAAAGATCATGTCCAAGCACACGCTCTCCGTCCTGGTGGAGAACACCCCCGGCATCCTCGCCCGGATCGCCGCCCTGTTCTCCCGCCGCGGCTTCAACATCGACTCGCTCGCGGTCGGTGTCACCGAGCACCCGGAGATCTCCCGGATCACCATCGTGGTCACCGTGGTCGAGGAACTGCCGCTGGAGCAGGTGACCAAGCAGCTCAACAAGCTCGTCAACGTGCTGAAGATCGTCGAGCTGGAACCCGGCTCGGCCGTTCAGCGCGAACTCGTTCTGGTGAAGGTGCGCGCCGACAACGAGACGCGCTCCCAGATCGTCGAGATCGTCCAGCTGTTCCGCGCCAAGACCGTCGACGTCTCCCCGGAGGCCGTCACGATCGAGGCCACCGGCAGCGGCGAGAAGCTGTCCGCGATGCTGAAGATGCTGGAGCCGTACGGCATCAAGGAGCTCGTCCAGTCCGGCACCATCGCCATCGGCCGCGGCGCCCGTTCGATCACGGACCGCTCGCTGCGCGCCCTCGACCGCAGCGCGTAGGGCTGGCCACGGGCGGCTTCGGCCGCCCGTATACCGAGACCCCGAATCTTCATGTCAGCCCGCCGTCATACGGTGGGACGCAACATCTGCACTCCAAGGAGAGAACCCAAAGTGGCCGAGCTGTTCTACGACGCCGACGCCGACCTGTCCATCATCCAGGGCCGCAAGGTCGCGGTCATCGGTTACGGCAGCCAGGGCCACGCCCACGCGCTGTCGCTCCGTGACTCGGGTGTCGACGTGCGTGTCGGTCTGCACGAGGGCTCCAAGTCCAAGGCCAAGGCCGAGGAGCAGGGTCTGCGCGTGGTGACGCCGTCCGAGGCCGCCGCCGAGGCCGACGTCATCATGATCCTCGTCCCGGACCCGATCCAGGCCCAGGTCTACGAGGAGTCCATCAAGGACAACCTGAACGACGGCGACGCGCTGTTCTTCGGCCACGGCCTGAACATCCGCTTCGACTTCATCAAGCCGCCGGCCGGCGTCGACGTCTGCATGGTCGCCCCCAAGGGCCCGGGCCACCTGGTGCGCCGCCAGTACGAGGAGGGCCGCGGCGTTCCGTGTATCGCGGCCGTCGAGCAGGACGCGACCGGCAACGCCTTCGCGCTCGCCCTGTCGTACGCCAAGGGCATCGGCGGCACCCGCGCCGGCGTCATCAAGACGACCTTCACCGAGGAGACCGAGACCGACCTGTTCGGTGAGCAGGCCGTTCTCTGCGGTGGTACGGCCGCGCTGGTCAAGGCCGGTTTCGAGACGCTGACCGAGGCCGGCTACCAGCCGGAGATCGCGTACTTCGAGTGCCTGCACGAGCTGAAGCTCATCGTCGACCTCATGTACGAGGGCGGCCTGGAGAAGATGCGCTGGTCGATCTCCGAGACCGCCGAGTGGGGCGACTACGTCACCGGCCCGCGGATCATCACGGACGCCACCAAGGCCGAGATGAAGAAGGTCCTCGCCGAGATCCAGGACGGCACCTTCGCCCGTGAGTGGATGGCCGAGTACCACGGTGGTCTGAAGAAGTACAACGAGTACAAGCAGCAGGACTCCGAGCACCTGCTGGAGACCACCGGCAAGCAGCTCCGCAAGCTGATGAGCTGGGTCGACGAGGAGGCGTAAGCCCCGCGTGACGGGGCCGGAGCACTGCGCTTCGGCCCCGTTGTCCCACCCGTGCCGTCACGGACGGGTGATCCTTCCGCAGAGGCGCAGGACGACCTTGGTAGCGCCACTACACTGCCGTCATACATACGCGTCAGGCCCACAGCGTCGTGCGTCTTCAACGCGGCCAGTACCCTCCACCGCCTGCGGCCGTCGGGACGGCCGTCCGCACGCAATGGACTTGTGAGGACTCACGTGAGCTCGAAACCTGTCGTACTCATCGCTGAAGAGCTGTCGCCCGCGACGGTGGACGCGCTTGGCCCGGACTTCGAGATCCGGCACTGCAACGGAGCGGACCGAGCCGAACTGCTCCCGGCCATCGCCGACGTCGACGCGATCCTGATCCGCTCCGCCACCAAGGTGGACGCCGAGGCCATCGCAGCCGCGCACAAGCTGAAGGTCGTCGCACGAGCCGGCGTCGGCCTGGACAACGTCGACGTCTCCGCCGCCACCAAGGCCGGCGTGATGGTGGTCAACGCCCCCACCTCGAACATCGTGACCGCCGCCGAACTGGCCTGCGGTCTCCTCGTCGCCACCGCCCGCCACATCCCGCAGGCCAACGCCGCGCTGAAGAACGGCGAGTGGAAGCGCAGCAAGTACACGGGCGTGGAGCTGGCCGAGAAGACCCTCGGTGTCGTGGGTCTGGGCCGGATCGGCGCGCTGGTCGCCCAGCGCATGTCCGGCTTCGGCATGAAGGTCGTCGCCTACGACCCCTACATCCAGCCCGCCCGCGCCGCCCAGATGGGCGTCAAGGTGCTGTCCCTGGACGAGCTGCTCGAGGTCTCCGACTTCATCACCGTCCACCTGCCCAAGACGCCGGAGACCGTCGGTCTCATCGGCGACGAGGCGCTGCGCAAGGTCAAGCCGAGCGTGCGGATCGTCAACGCCGCGCGCGGCGGGATCGTCGACGAGGAGGCGCTGTACTCCGCCCTCAAGGAGGGCCGGGTCGCCGGTGCCGGTCTCGACGTGTACGCGAAGGAGCCCTGCACGGACTCCCCGCTCTTCGAGTTCGACCAGGTCGTCGCCACCCCGCACCTCGGTGCCTCCACCGACGAGGCTCAGGAGAAGGCCGGTATCGCCGTCGCCCGCTCGGTGCGCCTCGCCCTCGCCGGTGAGCTGGTGCCCGACGCGGTGAACGTCCAGGGCGGGGTCATCGCCGAGGACGTCAAGCCGGGCCTGCCCCTCGCCGAGCGCCTCGGCCGTATCTTCACCGCGCTCGCCGGTGAGGTCGCGGTCCGCCTCGACGTCGAGGTGTACGGCGAGATCACCCAGCACGACGTGAAGGTGCTGGAGCTGTCCGCCCTCAAGGGCGTCTTCGAGGACGTCGTCGCCGAGACGGTGTCGTACGTCAACGCCCCGCTGTTCGCGCAGGAGCGCGGTGTCGAGGTGCGGCTGACGACCAGCTCCGAGTCGGCCGACCACCGCAACGTCGTCACCGTGCGCGGCACCCTGGGCAGCGGCGAGGAGGTGTCGGTCTCCGGCACGCTGGCCGGGCCGAAGCACCTCCAGAAGATCGTCGCGGTCGGCGAGTACGACGTCGACCTGGCCCTCGCCGACCACATGGTCGTCCTCAAGTACGAGGACCGTCCCGGTGTCGTCGGTACGGTGGGCCGGATCTTCGGTGAGGCCGGGATCAACATCGCCGGTATGCAGGTCTCGCGGGCGATCGCCGGTGGCGAGGCGCTCGCGGTCCTGACCGTGGACGACACGGTTCCGGCCGGGGTGCTGACCGAGGTCGCCGAGGAGATCGGGGCGACGTCGGCCCGTGCGGTGAACCTGGTCTGACGCTTCACCACGAACGCCGGGCGGGCCGAGGGTTTCCTCGGCCCGCCCGGCGCTTCTCTGTCACGCGGGCACCTTCTCCGGCTCCGATGCCTCCTGCGGTGTGTGCAGCTCGGCCCGGCGCAGCGTCACCGCGGCCAGCACCGCCGCCCCCGCGAGCAACACCGCGCCCGCGATCGCCGCCCCCTGCATCCCGTTGGTGAACGCCTCCCGGGCCACGGTCGTCAGCCCCGGTACCCGATCGGCGACGGCCAGTGCCCCGCCCAGCGTTTCGCGGGCCACGTCGGGTGCCGAGGCCGGCATGTCGTGGCGGTAGACCGCCGTACCGATGGAGCCGAGGACCGCCATGCCCAGCGCACCGCCGAACTCCGCGCCGGTCTCCATCAGGGAGGACGCGGTACCGGCCCGCTCCACCGGGGCGGTGCCCATCGCGAGGTCCATGATCTGGGACATCACGATGACGCCGCCCACCGCGAGGACACCGCAGGAGGCCAGCACCAGCCACATCGAGTCCGTACCGGCGAAGGCCAGGAGCGCGAAGCCGGCCGAGGCGATCGCGAAGCCCGCGGTGACGACGGAGGCGCGGTTGACGCCCTTCTGGACCAGCGCGGTCGCGACCGGCGCCGCGGCCCCGATCGGCACCGACGGCAGCAGCGCCCACAGGGCCGCCTCCAGCGCGCTCTTGTCGAGCACGGACTGCAGGTACTGCGTGGTGAAGTAGGCCGACCCCATGATCCCGAACGCCGAGACGAGGTTCAGGGCGACGGACGGTGCGAAGCCGCGGCCGCGGAACAGGGCGGGGTCGATCATCGGCGAGGCCGCGGTGCGCTGGCGGTGCACGAAGAGGGCCGCGAAGAGCAGACCGACGGTGATCGAGACGACGTACCGGACGTTCCAGCCCTCGGACGGGATCTCCTTGAGGCCGTAGACGACGGGCAGTACCGCTGCCATCGACAGGGGGACGCTCAGCCAGTCGAACCGGCCGGGCGAGGGGGCCTTCGACTCGGGCAGCAGGATCGGGCCGAGGACCAGGAGCAGCACCATCGCGGGCAGGTTGACCAGGAAGACCGAGCCCCACCAGAAGTACTCGACCAGCACACCGCTCATCACCGAACCGAGCGCGATCCCGGCCGTCATCACGCCGGACCACATGCCGATCGCCTTCGCGCGCTGTCCGGGGTCGGTGAACATCGTGCGGATCAGCGCCATCGTCGACGGCATCAGGGTCGCGCCGCCGATGCCGAGGACCGCGCGGGCCGCGATGAGGGTCTCCGCGCTGGTCGCGTAGGCGGCGATCAGCGAGGCGGTGCCGAAGGCGGCGGCGCCGATCAGCAGGAGCCTGCGGCGGCCGACGCGGTCGCCCAGGGAGCCCATCGTCATCAGCAGCCCGGCCAGGACGAAGGCGTAGATGTCGAAGATCCACAGCTGCTGCGTGCCGCTCGGCTCCAGGTCCGCGCTGATCGCCGGGATGGCGAAGTAGAGAACGGAGACGTCCATCGAGACCAGGAGCAGCGGAAGCATCAGGACGGCGAGGGCGGTCCATTCGCGGCGTCCGGCGCGGGCACCGGGGGAGGCGGTCGTGCTCGTCGGGTTCGTCATGCCGGAGACTGTACGGGCGTCTTAAACGGTTGTCTAGAACGCGCGTATAAATCAGTCGTCTAGGACGCCTGTATGGATCGGGATAGGCTGGCTCGCATGGGACACCGTGAGGATCTGCTCGAAGGCGCCAAGCGCTGCCTGTTGCAGAAGGGGTTCGCGCGGACGACGGCGCGCGACATCGTGAAGGAGTCGGGCACCAACCTGGCGTCCATCGGCTACCACTACGGCTCGAAGGACACCCTGCTGGCGCAGGCGTACATCGCGCTGGTCGAGGGGCTCGGCGAGGCCTTCGACGGCGGCGGAACCGTCGGCGCCGCCACCGAGCCGGGATCGGTCGAACGGTTCCAGGAGGTGTGGTCGAACATCATCGGCACCATGCGCGAGCCCGGTTCACCGTGGCATCTCAGCATGGAGATCCTGGTCATGGGCGACCGGATGCCCGAGGTGCGCGACCACCTGGCGCGGGCCCAGCGGGAGGCCGGACGCGGGATCATTCCGCTGCTCATGGGCGGTCGCGAGGAGGACGTGTCCGACGAGACGACGGACACGCTCGGCAAGCTCTACCTGACGCTGATGACGGGGCTCATCGCGCAGTGGACCTTCGATCCGAAAACGGCACCCACCGCCGAACAGCTCACCGAGGGGCTGCGCCGGCTGGTGGAGGCCGCCACCCGAGGCTGACGTGCGCCTTTCGTGATCAGAGCGGGTGGCGTGCCGACGCACGGGCGATGGCGGTCGCCGCGTCCGGAGCCTGCCGTGAGGGGTGCTCTCGGCCGGACATCCCTTACAGCCGCGCCCCCTTGAGCGCCATGTGCAGCAACAGCCGGTCCTCGCCGTCGTCCAGGTCCAGGCCGGTGAGCTGTTCGACGCGGGAGAGGCGGTAGTAGAGGGTCTGGCGGTGGATGCCCAACTCCGCTGCGGTGCGCCCCGCCTGGCCCGCGCAGTCGAGGTAGACCTCGGCGGTGCGGGCCAGTTCGCGGTGGGCGGGGGAGAGGAGCGGGCGTACGGCGGGGTCGTGGGCCGTCTCCGGGGGCAGTGCGGTCAGCAGACGGTACGGGCCGATGCGGGACCACTCCGCGACCGGGCCCAACCGGGGTTCCGCGAGCGCCGCCCGGGCCGCGGCCGACGCCTCCTGCCAGGCGGGGGCCGGCTCGGCGAGGCCCACGCGGGCGGCTGCGATCCCGGCGGCCACGGTGCGCTGGGCGGCGGCGGAGGCTCCTGTGTCGTGGGCCGTGGCTGAAGCTGCTGCACCGGTGTCCTGGACCGCCGGCCCGGGAGTGCTGCCGTGGTTCCCACTCGATCCGCCCGGCCCCGGTTCTCCTCTCCCCGTCTCGCCATGGGCGCCCCCGCCCCCGTCCACCCCCCGCGCCCGCTCCAGCAGCCGTACCGCCGTCGTGTTCGCCGGGGTCAGGGTGTCCGTCGCGCGCAGGCGGACCAGGACTGCCAGGGACTGGGCCGAGGTGCTCCACGGCACCGTGCACAGGGCCGTCGCGTGCGGGATGGTACGGGCGGACGGGGCGTCGTCCGGGTCGGCGGACGGCCACGGGGCGACGCACACCACGGTGTAGGGGCCGTCGCCGCGGGAGCCCAGTGCCGTGCGCAGGGCCGCCACCGCCATGTCGGACTGCCAGCCGCGCTCGGCGGTCAGTACCGCCCGCAGCTCCCGGCTCAGGTCGGCCCCGTGCTGCGCCTCGTCCGCGAGCAGCGCGCCGATCCGGGCCGTCACCCGCATCGCCGCGTCCAGTTGCCGGTCGGTCGGGCCGGGCTCGGACTCCAGAAGCCAGACGTAACCCAGGACGACCCCGCGATGACGTACGGGCAGACAGATCCGCCCCCGGTACACCCCCGCCTCCGGAGTGGGCGGAATCCGCACCGGGCCGCTCGCCCGCGTGATGCCGAAGCCCTCGAACCACGTCCGGACCGCGGCCGTGGAGCGCCGGGTCAGGATCGAGCGGGTGCGGACGGGGTCCAGCGCCGACGGATCGAGGTCGCCCTCACTGTCGTACGCACCGAAGGCGATCAGCTCGAAGTCGCGGTTCTCCAGGGTCGCCGGTACGCCGAGGAGCTCCGAGATCTCGTCGACCAGCTCCTGGTAATCACCTTTGTAGTCGCCTGCCACCCGGGCATTCTCGCGCAAAAACACCCCGCTTCATACATCTGTCTGAGATCTGCGGCACGGATGCGTGACAGCTGTCGATGGCCCACGATCGGAGGGATCCTTAGGTTTCACGGTGGTTCTGTCTGCTGGTCTGTGGAGGTGCCCCGTGCTGGGTCCCGTGATTCTTGCCGCGTCGCGCAGCGACCGGATGCGACGCCTGATCTCGGCGGCCCCGGTGACCAAGCAGGTCGTCGACCGCTTCATCCCCGGCGAGACGGTCGACGAGATCGTGCCGATCGTCCGGGAGCTCACCTCGCGGGGCCTCGAGCTGACCATGGACGTGGTCGGCGAGGACATCACCACGCCCGAGCAGGCCGAGGCCGCCCGGGACGCCTATCTCGCGCTCGTCGACCGGCTCGGGCCACTCGACCTGGGCACCGGGGCCGAGATGTCCGTGAAGCTGTCGATGTTCGGCCAGGCGCTGGACGGCGGCCACGAGCTCGCACTCGCCAACGTGCGGCCCGTCGTCGAGGCCGCCGCCGCCATCGGCACGACCGTCACGCTCGACGCCGAGGACCACACCACCCTCGACTCGATGTTCGCCATCCACGAGGAACTGCGGAAGGACTTTCCGCAGACCGGCTGTGTGATCCAGGCCTACCTCTTCCGCACCGAGGCCGACGCCCGCCGGCTCGCCGCGGCTGGCAGCCGGGTGCGGCTGGTGAAGGGCGCCTACAAGGAGCCCGCCGAGGTCGCCCACCAGCAGAAGCACGAGATCGACAAGGCGTACGTCCGGGTCCTGCGCATCCTCATGGAGGGCGAGGGATACCCGATGGTCGGCTCCCACGACCCGCGCCTGATCGCCATCGCCCAGGAACTCGCCCGGCAGGCGGGCCGCAAGGCCGACGAGTACGAGTTCCAGATGCTCTACGGCATCCGCGGCGACGAACACCTGCGCCTGGCCGCCGAGGGCCACCGCATGCGCGTCTACACCGCCTACGGCACCGACTGGTACGGCTACTTCATGCGGCGGCTCGCGGAGAAGCCGTCGAACCTGCGTTTCTTCGTCCGCTCGATGATCAGCAAGGGGTGATGTGCTGGATGAGCCGCGACTGTCGGTCCCCGAGGAGTCTCGGAGGCCAACAGCCGCCGCCCTGCGCCCGGCTGAGCCGGACCCAGATCCGTGGAAGGAGTTACGGATCTCGTGACTCCGCCCCCGAGGGGGCTTCTCACGGGCTCGCCGCAGCGAGTTCGTGACGGTCAAGCCCTGACCGCTGCTGACGATATGCAACCGCTTCGGCTCTCCGGTGCTGAAGCCCGAGAACCACTCGGAAGAGGTAACTCATGGACGCTGTGACCCAGGTCCCCACCCCCGTCAACGAGCCGGTGCGCGGCTATGCCCCCGGCTCGCCCGAGCGGGCCCGGCTGGAGGTGAAGCTCAAGGAGCTGGCCGAGAACCCGGTCGACCTGCCGATGACCATCGGCGGCGAGAAGCGGCTCGGTGGCGGCGAGCCCTTCCAGGTCGTGCAGCCGCACAACCACAAGGCCGTCCTCGGCACCCTCCGCAACGCCACCCAGCAGGACGCCCGGGACGCCATCGACGCGGCCCTCGCCGCCGCCCCCGCCTGGCGCGCGATGAGCTTCGACGACCGTGCCGCGATCATCCTGCGCGCCGCCGAACTGCTCTCCGGCCCCTGGCGTGAGACGCTGGCCGCCTCCACCATGCTCGGCCAGTCCAAGACCGCCCAGCAGGCCGAGATCGACACGCCCTGCGAGCTCGTCGACTTCTGGCGCTTCAACGTCAAGTACGCCCGTGACCTGCTCGCCGAGCAGCCCCCGGCCAACGCCCCGGGCGTCTGGAACCGCCTCGACCACCGCCCGCTGGAAGGCTTCGTCTACGCGATCACGCCGTTCAACTTCACGGCGATCGCGGGCAACCTGCCGACCGCGCCCGCGCTGATGGGCAACGTGGTGGTCTGGAAGCCGTCGCCGACCCAGACGCACGCCGCCGTGCTGCTCATGCAGCTCCTCGAGGAGGCCGGTCTGCCCAAGGGCGTCATCAACCTCGTCACCGGCGACGGCATCGAGGTCTCCAAGGTCGCCCTGGAGCACCGGGACCTCGCGGGCATCCACTTCACCGGTTCGACGAAGACCTTCCAGCACCTGTGGAAGACGGTCGGTGCCAACATCGAGAAGTACCGCACGTATCCGCGTCTGGTCGGCGAGACCGGCGGCAAGGACTTCGTGGTGGCCCACCCTTCGGCCGACCGCGCGATCCTCAAGACCGCCCTGACCCGGGGCGCCTTCGAGTACCAGGGCCAGAAGTGTTCGGCGACCTCCCGGGCCTACATCCCGGCGTCGATCTGGAACAGCGGTTTCCGTGAGGAGTTCGCCGCCGAGGTCGACGGCATCGCCATGGGTGACGTCACCGACCTGTCCAACTTCATCGGCGCGGTCATCGACGAGCGTGCCTTCGCCAAGAGCAAGGCGGCGATCGACCGCGCGCAGGCGGACCCCACCTGCACGATCGTCGCGGGCGGTTCCTACGACGACTCGGTCGGCTGGTTCGTCCGCCCGACCGTCGTCGAGTGCACGGACCCGGAGAACGAGGTCTTCACCACCGAGTACTTCGGCCCCTTCCTCGCGGTGTACGTCTACGAGGACGAGAAGTACGAGGAGATGCTGACCCAGATGGAGTCGGCCTCCGACTACGCGCTGACCGGCTCGGTCATCGCGGGAGACCGCGCGGCGGCCGCGTACACGATGGAGAAGCTGCGCTACGCGGCCGGCAACTTCTACATCAACGACAAGTCCACCGGCGCCGTCGTCGGCCAGCAGCCCTTCGGCGGCGGCCGCGCCTCCGGCACCAACGACAAGGCCGGCGCCCCGCAGAACCTCCAGCGCTGGACCCTGACCCGCGCCATCAAGGAGACGCTGGTCCCGCCGACCGACTACGGCTACCCGCACATGGGCTGACGGATCGTCAGCGGCCGGAGGGGGTCGGGCTGTTGCCCGGCCCCCTCGTGCGCGCACAATGCGGTCATGACGGCGAGCACCGAGGACGGCGTACGGCTGTGGGCTTCGCGTTCGGGTACGGGGGACCCGTTGGTCCTGTGTCACGGGGGTCCGGGACTGTGGGACATGTTCGAGGACGTCGCCGCGATGCTCGACGACCGGGCCACCGTGATCCGTTGGGACCAGCGTGGCTGCGGGCGCTCGCAGCGGTGTGCCGGACCCTGGACGACCGACCGGTTCGTGGCCGATCTGGACGCCGTACGACGCCACTTCGGCCTGGCCCGGATGGCGCTGCTCGGCCACTCCTGGGGCGCGCAGCTGGCGTTGAGCTACACCCTGGCCCACCCGGAGCGGGTCAGCACACTGGTCTACGTCAGCGGGACGGGCATCGTGCCGGTGTCGCAGTGGCACGCGTCCTACACCCAGAACCTCACCGCGCGCCTCGGCGAGGACCCCGAACGGCTCGCTCGCCGGCGGGAGTTGCCGCGGCGGGACCCGGAGCGGGCGGTGCTTCAGTGGACGGCCGACTTCGCGGACCGCGAGCACGCCCTGGAGCACGCCCGCCGGCTGGCCGACCCCTGGTTCGAGATCAACCACGAGTGCAACGCGGCCCTGAACGCCGAGACCGGGCGCACCTGGGGCACCCCGGAGCTGCGGACCGCCTGCGCTTCCCTGGACGTGCCCGTCCTGATCGTCGACGGCGCACAGGACATCCGTCCGCGCTCGGCGGTGGACTCGCTGGAGGAGGCGTTGCCGCGCGTGCGGCGGGTGGTGCTGCCGAGGGCCGGGCACCTGCCGTGGGTGGAGGCCCCCGAGGACTTCGAGCACGCCCTGGCAGGCGTGCTCGGGAACCCTGTCGGGGGCGCGTGGTGACGTCCTAGTCCTCCGGCTCCCACACCTTGAGCAGGTCGAAGACACGGTGAGGACCAGCTCGCCGGCCGTGCCCGGGCCGAGGCGGCGGCGGACGTGCGGCCAGGCGCGGCTGCTCTCCGCTCCTCCCAGCGAAACCGCAGGTCAGCGCCGTGTGATCCACTTTTCCGTCTCAGATAGTAGGAAGTCCGAGTAATTGTGGAGACAGACCGGCTGTCCTCCCTTAGCTTTGTAGGAGCCGAACGTCTCGCTCGATCAAGCGAATGGCGGTCGTGAGCCGGGCCCCGTGCAGGCAACCCCTGCGGCCCGTCGCTCCCCGCCCCTTCCGGCGTCTCGTTGTCCCCTTCCCGGAAATTCGAAGGAGTCGATTTCTCATGGCCGAGACGACCGCCCGCCGTCGAGTCCGTCACACCTCCCGTACCAGCGAGTCCGACCGCAAGAACGCCGCCGCAGCCCTGCAGCGCGCCCTCGACCGCCGTGACAACGGCGGCTCGACCGGTCACTGACCGGTCCCTCACAGCCGGGAGCCGCACCCGTAAGAGGTGTGGCGCGGGCCCGTCAGGCCCCGCGCCGCACCTCGAAATGGTCGATGCGCTCCCCGCTCTGCGCGAGCGCCGACACCGTCAGCCGCGGCCGCGCCCCGCTCTCCGCCTCCACCGAGAGCAGCGAGAACCCGCGGTAGCGCACCCGTGACCACTCCACTGTCTCCTTCCGGGACTGCTTCGACTTCGTCCACTGGAAGGTCTCGACGGACTCGTGGTCGTGCACGCGCCCCTCGTAGCTCTCCTTCACGCCCGCGGGGAAGCCGTACAGGTCCCGGCCGCCCCCGCCGGCCGTGACGTACACGATCCCGTCCCGCGTCGGATCCGTGGCGCCGCCGACCGGCACCGACCGGCCGACCGCGCCGCCGCGGATCGCGTCCGTGCGCTCGTAGACATGGTTGTGCCCGTTGATCACCAGGTCCACCTGGTGCTTCTCGAACAGCGGCAGCCACGCGGCGCGCACCCCGCCGTCGGAGGCGTGCGAGGACGTCGAGTACGCGCAGTGGTGGAAGCAGACGACGACGAAGTCGATCCCCTTGGCCGCGCGCAGCTCGGCCAGCCTCACCTCCAGCCACTTCGTCTGCTTCCCGGCCGTATAACCGAAGTTGGCGGGGATCTCGTACGACACGTCGTTCGCGTCCAGCGCCACGACGCCGACGTTGCCGTAGGTGAAGGAGTACGCGCCCGGCGCCGAGCGCGGGTCGAAGCCGCTCTCCGGGAGGGACCAGCGCGCGAGCTGGCCGCCGTAGCCGTCGGGGGAGTACCAGGCCTCCATGTCGTGGTTGCCGGTCGTAACCATCCAGGGGACGCTCCGCGCGACCTCCTCGTTCTGCTTGAGGAACAGGTCCCAGAAGCCCGGGTCGTAGCCGTCCGACGTCAGGCCCTGGCCGTTGCCGTCGGCGTAGCAGAGGTCGCCGGCGTGGAGGTGGAAGGCGGGCTTCCGGCGCAGCAGGAGGTTGTCGTTGGCGGCCGCGGCGGTGCCGACCCCCTGGTCGCCGAAGGCGGTGAAGACGAACTTCTCCGGGCTCGCCGGGGCCGTACGGAAGGTGCTGATGGTCGAGCGGTGGCGCGCGTCCGCCGGGTCGAAGCCGTCGTGGCCGACGCCGTAGTAGTACGTCGTGCCGGGGCGCAGTCCGTCCAGGGCCGCGTGCAGGTAGTACTGGTCGAGGGCGAGGCGTACGCCGCTCTGCCCCGGGGTGTGCAGGTCGCGCAGCTCGGCCTCGATCCCGCGGTCCAGGTCGTCGGGCCTCAGGCCGACGCGGACATACGGCCTCTTCACCGCGAACGGGACCTGCCACGAGATCCGCATCTGTGTCCTCGGATCGGCGCCGAAGGCGAGATGGCGGCCGAAGGGGGAGACGGCCGAGCCGTGCACCGTCGCCGTGGGGGAGGGCGTGGCGGTGGCGGTGGACGATCCCGCGGGGCCGCAGCCGGTCAGCAGACCGCCCGCGACCGCGCCCGCCGTCACCAGAGTGCGGCGCCGGGACAGCTTCGTGCGCAGGTACTCGTGCTGCTCGGCCATGCTCATCCGCTGTGCGAGCCGCGGCGGAATGCCGACGTCGGGAAGGTCCATGGAGGTGAACTTCCCAGCGGACCCCGACAACCGCCACACCTACGGGTGAACGCACGCCGAACGTCCGTGATGCCGTGTCCGCATCGCGGACATGCGGTGTCATCCCATGGGACGAGGAGTAGGGTTCCCGCATGTCTCGCAGCATCAATCTCGCAGTGATTCCCGGTGACGGCATCGGCCAGGAGGTCGTGGCCGAAGGTCTGAAGGTCCTCTCCGCCGTCCTTCCGCAGGATGTGAAGCTGGAGACCAAGGACTTCGACTTCGGCGCCCGGCGCTACCACGCCACCGGTGAGACCCTCACCGACGCGGACCTCGACGCGCTGAAGAAGCACGACGCGATCCTGCTGGGCGCCATCGGCGACCCGTCGGTCCCCTCCGGCGTGCTGGAGCGCGGCTTCCTCCTCAAGCTCCGCTTCGCCTTCGACCACCATGTGAACCTGCGCCCGTCGAAGCTGCTCCCCGGTGTCGACACGCCCCTCAAGGGCGAGCCGGCCATCGACTTCGTGGTCGTCCGTGAGGGCACCGAGGGCCCGTACACCGGCAACGGCGGCACCATCCGCAAGGGCACCGAGCACGAGGTCGCCACCGAGGTCTCCGTGAACACGGCCTTCGGTGTCGAGCGCGTGGTCCGGGACGCCTTCGCCCGTGCCCAGGCCCGGCCGCGCAAGAAGCTCACGCTGGTCCACAAGAACAACGTGCTGACCTTCGCCGGCCACCTGTGGACGAACACCTTCAACAAGGTGGCCGCGGAGTTCCCCGAGGTCACCACCGACTACATCCACGTCGACGCGGCCACCATCTACCTGGTCACCGACCCGGCCCGGTTCGACGTGATCGTCACCGACAACCTCTTCGGCGACATCATCACCGACCTCGCCGCGGCCGTCTCCGGCGGCATCGGCGTCGCCGCTTCCGGGAACATCAACCCGAGCGGCGAGTTCCCGTCGATGTTCGAGCCCGTCCACGGCTCGGCCCCGGACATCGCCGGCCAGGGCAAGGCCGACCCCACCGCCACGGTCCTGTCCGTCGCCCTGCTGCTGCGCCACCTCGGCTACGAGGCCGAGGCCGCCCGCATCGAGGAGGCGGTCTCCGCCGACCTCGCCGAGCGCACCGGCAAGCCCGCCCGCTCCACGTCGGAGATCGGCGACGCGCTGGCCGTACGAGTAGCCGGCTGACCGGGCGGACCACTCGAAAATGCCTTCGAAGCCGCCGGGTCACTCGCACCCGGCGGCTTTCGCATGTCCCCCGCCGGGTGTCACCATCATCCCCGGGTCGCATTTCACGCCGTTTCTTCTCCGGCCCCGCGCTTGCGATAATCGAACGCGGAGCCGCGGAGTGAGGGAATGCTCGGACGTCCTAGCACTGGTCACTGACAGTAAAGGGGCGTGAGCGCGGCCCGTCACTACACAACCGGTGAAGGACAACCACTCATGACGACGCCCACGATCGAGCTCAAGCCCTCCGCCAGCCCGCTCTCCGCCACCGAGCGCGAGGCGATCCTGGCCAGTCCCGGGTTCGGCCGCCACTTCACCGACCACATGGTGACGATCAAGTGGACCGAGGGCCGCGGTTGGCACGACGCGCAGCTCGTTCCGTACGGCCCGATCTCCCTCGACCCCTCCACCCACGTCCTGCACTACGGCCAGGAGATCTTCGAGGGCCTCAAGGCGTACCGCCAGGCCGACGGCTCGGTCGCCGTGTTCCGGCCCGAGGCCAACGCGCGCCGCTTCCGCAACTCCGCCCGCCGGATGGCGATGGCCGAGCTGCCCGAGGAGCTGTTCATCGAGGCCCTCGACGCGCTGATCGGCCAGGACGCCGACTGGGTCCCGCCGCACGGCGGCGAGGAGTCCCTCTACCTGCGCCCGTTCATGTTCGCCACGGAGGCCGCGCTCGGCGTCCACCCGGCCAACGAGTACCTCTTCATGCTGATCGCCTCCCCGTCCGGCGCGTACTTCGCCGGGGGCGTCAAGCCGGTCACCATCTGGGTCTCCGAGGACTACGTCCGCGCGGTCCCCGGCGGCACCGGTGACGCCAAGACCGGCGGCAACTACGCGGCCTCCCTCCTCCCGCAGGCCGAGGCCGCCGCGAACGGCTGCGACCAGGTCGTCTACCTCGACGCGGTGACCCGCACCAAGGTCGAGGAGTCCGGCTCCATGAACATCGCCTTCGTCTACGGCGACCGGATCGTCACGCCGTCGCTGACCGGCTCGATCCTGGAGGGCATCACCCGCGACTCCCTCCTCCAGGTCGCCCGCGACCTCGGCTACACCGCCGAGGAGGGTGTCGTCACCCTGGACCAGTGGCGCGCCGACGCCGCGTCCGGTGCCCTCACCGAGGTCTTCGCCTGCGGCACCGCGGCGGTCGTCACGCCGATCGGGCACGTCAAGACGAAGGCGGACGCCTGGACCCACGGCGACGGCACGCCCGGGGAGGTCACCCTGAAGCTGCGCGAGGCGCTGCTCGGTATCCAGCGCGGTGTCAGGGAGGACAAGCACGGCTGGATGCACAAGCTGGGCTGAGTTCCGCAGACGGCTCCACGGGCCCGCCCGGACATGTTCCGGGCGGGCCCGTCGCGTGTCGGCCACACCGTTAGAGCAGCGCTCAATGTGACTCTACCCACCCTGTTGATCTGCCATGCACCTGCTTTAGAGTGTTGCTCTAACTCAGGGCAAGGTAGGGAGGCGGCGTGTCGTGAGACTGACCCCCACGGAACGTGACCGGCTGCTGCTGTTCGGGGCCGCCGAGCTGGCCCGGGCGCGCAGAGCCCGCGGGCTGCGGCTGAACGTCCCGGAGGCGACCGCGCTCATCGCGGACACCGTGTGCGAGGCCGCCCGGGACGGGGTGCGGCTGGCCGAGGCCGTCGAGCGGGCCCGGTCGGTGCTCGGGCCCGACGACGTCCTGCCCGGTGTCGCGGACGTCGTCACCGAGGTGCATGTCGAGGCGGTCTTCGACGACGGCTCTCGGCTCGCGGTCGTCAGCGATCCGATCGGCGGGGGGCTCGGCGAGGGGGCGCCCGGCGCGCTGCTGCCGGGGCCCGAACACGCCGAGCCCGAGGCGGTCGTACGGCTGACGGTCACCAACACCGCCCCCGTGCCCGTCTCCGTCACCTCCCACTTCCACTTCTTCGAGGCCAACCCGCGCCTGGACTTCCCCCGCGCGGAGGCGTACGGCATGCGGCTCGCGGTGCCCGCCGGCTCATCGGTGCGGTTCGGCCCGGGGGAGTCGGCCGAGGTCGGCCTGGTACCGATCGGCGGGGCCCGGGTGGCGGTCGGCTTCGCGGGTCTGGTGGACGGTCCGCTGGACGCGCCGGGTGCGCGCGAGGAGGCGCTGCGGCGGGCGGCGGCCTGCGGCTACCTGGGAGTGCGCGACGAGGAGGCCGTCCGATGAGCCGTCTCGGAGGGCGCCCGGGCGGGGTCCGTCGGCTCACGTGCTGCGGGTGGGCTGCCGCCTGCGGTTGTCCGGGAGTGTGTGATGTGGAGGCCCGTCCGATGAGCCGTCTTGGAGGGCGCCCGGGCGGGGTCCGTCGGCTCACGTGCTGCGGGTGGGCCGCCGCCTGCGGTTGTCCGGGAGTGCGTGATGTGGAGGGCCGTCCGATGAGCCGTCTCGGAGGGCGCCCGGGCGGGGTCCGTCGGCTCACGTGCCGCGGGTGTGGTGCGGTCTGCGGTTGTCCGGGAGTGCGTGATGAGGGGGTCGTTCGATGAGCCGCCCCGGAGGCCACCCCGCCGAGGCTCGGCGCCTCACTCCCTACGAGTACGCCGCCACCCACGGACCCCGTGCCGGTGACCGCGTGCGTCTCGGTGACTCCGGGCTGGTGATCCGGGTCGAGGGGGACTCCCAGCGCTACGGCGACGAGTTCCTCGCCGGGTTCGGCAAGACCGCCCGTGACGGGCTGCACCTCAAGGCCGCCGCCGTGCGGGACACCTGTGACGTCGTCGTCAGCAACGTCGTCGTGATCGACGCCGTGCAGGGCATCCGGAAGGTCTCGATCGGTATCCGCGAGGGACGGATCTGCTCCATCGGACGGGCCGGGAACCCCGACACCCTGGACGGGGTCGACGTCGTCGTCGGCACCGGTACCTCCATCGTGTCCGGCGAGGGGCTCATCGCCACCGCCGGTGCCGTCGACACCCACGTCCATCTGCTGTCGCCGCGCATCATGGAGGCCTCGCTGGCCTCCGGGGTGACCACGATCATCGGGCAGGAGTTCGGGCCCGTATGGGGCGTCGGGGTCAACTCGCCCTGGGCGCTGAGGCACGCGTTCGGAGCCTTCGACGCCTGGCCGGTCAACATCGGCTTCCTGGCCCGGGGTTCGTCCTCCACGCCGGACCCCCTGACCGAGGCGCTGGCCGAGGGCGGGGCGAGCGGCTTCAAGGTGCACGAGGACATGGGCGCCCACACCCGCGCGCTGGACACCGCTCTGCGGGTCGCCGAGGAGCACGACGTCCAAGTCGCCCTGCACAGCGACGGATTGAACGAGTGCCTGTCCGTCGAGGACACCCTGAAGGTGCTGGAGGGCCGTACGATCCACGCCTTCCACATCGAGGGCTGCGGCGGCGGACACGTACCGAACGTGCTGAAGATGGCCGGGGTTGCGAACGTCATCGGCTCCTCCACCAACCCCACCCTGCCCTTCGGCCGGGACGCCGTCGCCGAGCACTACGGCATGATCGTCTCCGTCCACGACCTCAAGACCGACCTGCCCGGCGACGCCGCCATGGCCCGTGACCGCATCCGGGCCGGGACCATGGGCGCCGAGGACGTCCTGCACGACCTGGGCGCGATCGGCATCACCTCCTCCGACGCGCAGGGCATGGGGCGGGCCGGTGAGACGGTCCGCCGTACCTTCGCGATGGCCGGGAAGATGAAGGCCGAGTTCGGTGCCCCGGACGACGGCCACGACAACGAGCGCGTCCTGCGCTACATCGCCAAGCTGACCATCAACCCGGCCATCGCACACGGCCTTTCGCACGAAGTCGGTTCGATCGAGGTCGGCAAGCTGGCCGACCTCGTCCTGTGGCGGCCGGAGTTCTTCGGCGCCAAGCCGCAACTCGTCCTGAAGTCCGGCTTCCCGGCCTACGGCGTGGTCGGTGACCCGGGCGCGGCCACCGACACCTGCGAACCCCTCGTCCTGGGACCGCAGTTCGGGGCACACGGCGCCACCCCCGCCGAGATCTCCGTCGCCTTCGTCGCCCGGGCCGCCCTGGACCAGGGCAACGACCGGCTGCCGACCCGCAGGAGAAGGGTCGCCGTGCACGGCACCCGCGGCATCGGACCGGCCGACCTGCGCCTCAACTCCCGTACCGGAGCGGTGGACGTGGACCGGCGCACCGGCCTGGTGACGCTGGACGGAGAGCCGGTCGTCTCCGCACCGGCCGACTCGGTCTCCCTCAACCGTCTGTACTTCCTCTAGGACTCCCAGGACCCCCGATGACCTACCGCATGCCGCCCGAGTGGGCCCCGCACGAACGCACCTGGATGGCCTGGCCCGGCCCCAACCCGACCTTCACCGATGACGGGGAACTCACCGCGGCCCGGGCCGCCTGGGCGTCCGTGGCCCGCGCGGTGCGCCGCTTCGAGCCGGTGACGATGGTGCACGGCCCCGGCCACGCCGCGTCCGCGCGCGCCCTGCTCGGCCCGGACGTCGAACTCGTGGAGCGCGAGCTCGACGACGCGTGGATGCGTGACATCGGCCCGACGTTCGTCAAGGACGAAGAGGGCCGACTGGCCGCCGTGGACTGGGTGTTCAACGGCTGGGGCGGCCAGGACTGGGCCCGCTGGGACCACGACGCGAAGATCGCCCGCCAGGTCGCCGACCTCGCCGGAGTGCCGGTGCTGAGCAGCCCGCTGGTCAACGAGGGCGGCGCGATCCACGTCGACGGCGAGGGCACCGTCCTGCTCACCGACACCGTCCAGCTCGGCGCCGGCCGTAACCCGGGCTGGTCGCGCGAGCAGGTCGAGGCGGAGATCCACGCCAGGCTCGGCACCCGCAGGGCCATCTGGCTCCCGCGCGGCCTGACCGGCGACTACGGCACGTACGGCACCCAGGGCCACGTCGACATCGTCGCCGCCTTCGCCCGCCCGGGCGTGGTCGTGGCACACGTCCAGCCGGACCCGGCACACCCGGACCACGAGGTGGCCAAGGAGGTCGTAGGCCTGCTGAAGGCGGCGACCGACGCCCGGGGCCGCCGCCTGGAGGTCGTCGAGGTGCTCGCCCCGACCGTCCTGGAGGCGGACGGGCACTGGGCCGACTACTCGTACATCAACCACTACCTCTGCAACGGCGGTGTCGTGCTCTGCGGCTTCGACGACCCGCGCGACGAGCTTGCCGCCGGCGTCTTCCGGCGGCTGTTCCCCGAGCGCACGGTGACATTGGTCGACGCGCGGACGATCTTCGCGGGCGGGGGCGGCATCCATTGCGTCACCCAGCAGCAGCCGCGGGCGACGGCCGGACGGTCGGGTAGAACAGACGCGTGAACGCCCCACCGCACCGCCTTGCCCGCGGCCATGGCAGCACCGCCTGCGACCTCGGCCGCACTGCCCGCCACCCCGGCCGCACCGTCTGCGGTCACCGCCGAACCGAGCCGCACCAGCGCACCACCCGCGACCACGGCCGCGCCGCCCGCGCCCACGTCCACGGCCGCACCGAGCCGCCGCACCGCACCGCCCACGACCACCGCCGCACCGAGCCGCCGCATCGGCTCCCCGGCGCCGCCGCACGGGTGGACGCCGTATGACCGCCGCCCGGCGCACGCCCGCGCCTCCGCGTGAACGCGTCCTCGCCGCGGCCATGGAGATGATCGCCGCGGGCGGCCTGGAGAAGCTGACCATGGCCGCGCTCGGCCGCGAGGTCGGTATGAGCAGCGGCCACCTCCTGTACTACTTCCGCTCCAAGGACGAACTGCTGCTCCAGACCCTGGAGTGGAGCGAGGGACGGCTCGGCGCCGAGCGCGCCCGGCTGCTCACCCGTACGGCGACCGCCGGCGAACGACTCGAGGCGTACGTCGACCTGTACGTCCCCGACGGCCACCGCGATCCGCACTGGACCCTGTGGCTGGAGGTCTGGAACCGCTCGCAGAACGCCGACGACGAGGCCCGCGAACGCCAGGCCGCGATCGAGGGCGCCTGGCACCGGGACCTGGTCGCACTGCTCGCGGAAGGGGTGTCGCGGGGCGAGTTCCGGGCCGTCGACCCGGACCGCTTCGCGACCCGGCTGAGGGCCCTCCTGGACGGCTTCTCCATCCACGTGGCGATCGGGCTGCGCGGGACGGACCGGAGAACGATTCTCGGCCACGTGAGGGAGTTCCTCGACGAAAGCCTCCTCGCGGACGCGTGACCTTCCGCCCGGGTTGTACGCAATAAGGCCGATTGACCCTGTGGCCGGTGGTGCGTTTGCCTCGTGGGGAGCCTTCGGCGCGGGGCCGGGGGAATGCGTCACCGGGGACCACAGGGGGGAACATGTCCAGAGCCGCCGCATGTCTTTTAGAGCGACCGAGGTTAGGCGTCATCTCAGGCGACGTGCAGTTGGGCGGCTCGGCCACCGGTAGAGCTTTCTTGCACGTCGAACTAAGGCGCGCAC
>NZ_JBICWQ010000014.1:0-152675 GCF_043199815.1 Streptomyces sp. NPDC048523
CCGCTTCGCTCTGCCTCCGGCAGCCGAATACTCGCGGAGCTCGTTTCGCGCGTCCCCGCGCGAATTGCCCGCCTCCGGCGGGGAGTTATGGAATTGGCCTCCGGCCATTCCATAACGTACGTTCCTCCGGAACGAAAAGACAGACGGAGAGGCTTTGTGCCTCCGGCACAAATTCGGGTGCTGATTTTGGTTGTATGGGTGGAGAGTTCGGTTTTGAGTTGGGGTAAGAGTTGGGGTTTGGGTTGAGGGCGCGTCATGCGGCTTTTCCTGATCGGGAGTTAGGGGAATCTCCGATTCCCTTAAAACCGAGGATACTTGAATGATATTCCGTGAAGAAAAGTAAATCACGGAATACCAGGAAAGGGCAACAGGGCCCCTCCGGGGCCCGGTTGCCTGTGCGAGGGAGTAAGAGAGCCTGCCTCCGGCAGGACGACCGGCACCACCCCCACCCGCGCGACGGCCCCAGGCCGACGCGCAACGCAGGACAAGCCGCGCCCCGATCCCCGATGCCGCCGCGCCGACCCACGCCCACCCCCCACCCCTTCTCTTCTTGTACTTGGGCAGGGAGCAGCGGCCGCAGAGGGGATGTCAGCAGGCATACCAGGGCTGTTTGTTGGGGTGACCAGCAGTGATGCGGAACCCAGGGGAAGGGGTGCGCAACATCTAGCGCAACCTCTAGCGCAACACCATGGCGCAACATCTAGCGCAACTTGTAGCGCAACAGGGGTTCCATCCGAGCAGTCAAGACACTATTATTTGAAGTCCTGGGGGAGGCGACCCCCGGGAACCGCAAGGGACCAACGAAGGGGAAGAACGTGGAGCTGACCATCACTGACGGGATCGTGCGCGGGGTGCGCGGCGCAGACGCGCCCATGAACGAGCGTGCAGTTCGGGCCCGCACGATCGCGAACTTCCTGCCCCTGCTGTGTGCGCGGGCAGGGGTGAGGATCGTGCACGACACAGACGGGAACTACACCGGTATTCGGTTCGAGACCAAGGCCGCCGGTCCGGTCGTTCTGGAAATGCCGACGGCCGAGGAGCCCTATCGACTGGTTCAGCAGTTTATCGACCCTGACAAGTCAGGCCGCATGGAAGTTGAGTTGCGGCGATTCCCGCAGATTTACAAGCCCCACGGAATCGCACTCATCACGGCCGAATTCCTCCGGTCGAACGGGTTCCTGAGGTAATCAGCACGGGGCGCCCCGAGTGGGGCGCCCCCCCTTCCCCCCGGCATCACCGAAAGGAGAAAGGGCACCATGGAGAACACGCGGATTGCAGGGCAGGCCCAGGAGATCGAGGCGCCGCTTACAGACGCCGAGAGGGAACAGGCCGGATACGCGCTGCGGGAGCTGGCGCGCAGCGAGAGCGACCCGGAAGCGCTGAGGGTGCCTCACGATCAGGTCGAGATGATCCGGCCGTTCTTCGAGCTGGGTTGGGCCATGGGTGTGCGCACCGGTCACACGGGCCCGGCCATGGCAGATGTGCCGGTTGACCGAGCGACGATCGCGCGCGCGTTCGTGCTGCTCATGTCCGAGCGGGTGGCAGATCAGTTGGTGATTGCTGTTGCCCGGAGCCTGGACCCCCAGCACGCCGGACCGGTCCTGTGGCAGAAGGTCAGGTATCACGGCAGTCAGACGCAGCGTCACGGTACCTACTGGGTAGGAGCGATCCACGCGCACGCCGACCCGTTCAGCGCGGCCCCGGAACTGCGCTACGACCTGTGTGAAATGCGCGGGCTCGCCCTGGTCTCAGTGGTCACGAACGTGCGCCGGACGAGTCTCACGCCGTTGAGTGAGCACCGCAGGATGTTCTAAGTGTGCTGGTCAGGGGTGGGTTCACTCACCACTGAAACACACTATTATTGAAGTTGTTCGGGGGTGGTGGCCCCACCCCCGAACCCCGCAGAAGCCAACGCCGAAGGGGAACGACAAGTGGCAGAGCAGGGAGCCCGGCAGATGCTGCCGGAGGTACGGAAGTACGTCGAGAGCCTCGACGCGGCCAGCGCAGCTCGCGACGCGGCCGTGGTGGCGGTAGCGGCGAAGTACCCGAAGCGTTTCGGGTACGGGGAGGACGAGAAGCGCCAGGCCCGCGCTTTCAACGAGGAGGCGGACGCGGCCTACGACGCATGGAACGCCGCCAAGGCGACTGCCTGGGACGCCCTCAAGGCGTCCAGCGATCCGCTGGTGAAGTGGATTGCGGAGAACTGTGGTCAGTACAAGGGAGAGGCTCAGCACGTCCTCACCGCCCTTCCGGCCACGGTCGATGAGCTCGACGAGCTGGCCGACCGACAGGACTGGTGCGGAGTCTGGGGCGCGTTCAGGCAGCAGGCCATCGATGCCGGGCTCATGCCCGGGGTCACCCCTCCGAGCCCGGCCAGGAAGGCCGTGTTCGACCAGATCGACAAAGAGGGTTGCTGCCGCATGGGTGCCTCGGCGAAGGTGCGCATCGGCAAGGCTCTGGACGCCCTGATCTCGGAAGCCTTGGCGACTGCCGCCAGCCCCACGGAGGCGAAGACCGTCGAGGCGACCGCATAGAAGCGGGTCACAGCGTGCCGAACACCGAGTGACGGCACCCGAGCCGCCGCGCCCTGCTTCCCCCCGGCAGGGCGCGGCACCCCGGCCGGGTTTCCCCGGCCGATCTCCTGCCGCCCGGTACCCGTACCCCCCTCGGCGGGTGCCGGGCGGCAGGACGCACGGCAGGCGTCCCTGCTCGGGGCGGCCGCGCGATGGAGCGCCACCGGCCGGGAGCCGCTCAGAGGTAGGCACGAGCGCACGGGTCGACCGGTGCTCACCGCCCCTTTCCACTCGCGCCCTGGGCACCGCGCCGTGGCCGGCCAGCGAGCCCGAACTCCGTAGCGCCTCGGTCTGGACGCCAGTTCAGGGGTGGGTTCACAACCAACCAAGAAACACTATTATTGAAGTTGTTCGGGGGTGGTGGCTCCGCCCCCGGCCCGCAGAGACCAACAAGAAGGGGAACACCGCATGACTCAGCAGTTCGCCGAGCGCGCTACGAACGTAGCCCTCACCGGTGCCCGGAACGCCGACCTGCGCGACCTGATCAGCATCCTGGAGGACGGGCAGCGTCGGAAGCTGGACGTCATCGCTCCCGCGTCCGCGCTGCGGATGCGTGAGGGCAACGTGCACGTCGAAGGCGTGGAGTCCCAGATCACGAACAGCGGTGTGACGGTCGTGGACGGCATCTACCGCCCGACCACCGTTGCCGACGAGGGGATCGCGGACAAGCTCCGTATTCCGCTGGCCTACCTGCGCCGCATGCGCGCGGAAAACGTCCCGCTGCTGGACGAGAACGTCAACGCGTGGATGCAGAAGGAGCCGGGGCGCCGTTTCATGCTCCGCGCTTTCCGGAGCGAGAACGGCCCCGGCATGCCCGGTGAGGGTGTGGCCCGCGCGCTGCTGTCCGACAGCTACAAGCTGATGGACAACCTTGACATGCTGCTGGCCGCCCTGGACGGGGTGGATCAGTCCGGGCACCCCACCCGGATCACGGGGTGCGACCTCACCGACCGGCGTATGTACGTGCGCGTCGAGTCCGAGGCGGTCGCGATCCAGGCCCGCAACCTGCTGCGCGGCTACCGCTCCCCGTTCGACGGGCGCAGCGGTGACGAGCTCCCAATGATCTCGGCCGGGTTCGTGATCTCGAACAGCGAAGTTGGTTCCGGGGCGTTCACCATCACCCCGCGCGCGGTCATTCAGGTCTGCCGCAACGGCCTGACCGAGCCCAAGGACGTTATGCGCGCCGTGCACCTCGGAGGCAAGCAGGACGAGGGCGTTGTGTCCATGTCCCGGCAGACCGAGCGCAAGACGCTGGAGCTGATCACGTCCAGGACCACCGACGCCGTGCGCACGTTCCTGTCACGGGACTACGTCGAGGCCAAGGTGTATGAGATGGAGGCCGCCGCCGGTAAGACGCTGGAGGAGCCGACGAAGACGATCGAGCACGTCACCAAGTCGCTCAGCATCGGCAACGAGACGAAGGACCGCATCCTTTCGCACTTCATCCGGGGCGGTCAGATGACGGCCGGGGGCGTGATGCAGGCGGTCACGTCGACCGCGCAGACCCTCACGGACGCCGACCAGGCCGCCGCGCTGGAGGCGCTCGCGCTGCCCGCTCTCACGGCCGCTGCCGCGCACGGCTGACAGACCCCCGTGCGGGCCGGGAACTCCCCCAGCCCGGCCCGCACGGGCCCGACCGTCCCAGAGCGCGGAGCGCCCCCCCCAGCCCCTCAGGGAGCGCCGAGCGCCCCGCCGGCCCCTGCCGCGTAGTGGCAGCGCCACGCGTCGGCGAAGCCGACCGCGCGCCAACACGACATCTCTGTCCAGGGCGCAGTGCGCGCGCAGCCATTCGGCGCCCACCGCCCTGCCCCGCAAGGAGTCCTCATGCCTGCACGCCCGGAGCTCACCCACCCCGGAGACGACGCCATCGCGGCCGCCATGAGCCGCACCCTGACCGCCCTTTCCGCCGTGATCCAGGCACTCGGAGACGGCGAGCACACGCTGAACCTCGTGGCTCAGCGGACCGACGGCGCGTTCGTCACGGGCCGAACCGATCTCTCCATCGGCATGGAGCCCATCCGCCTGGCCGTCCTGGACGAAGAGGAGTTCTGCGCCTTGCGCATGCTGCTGGTGTTCGCGCTGGAGGGCAGCACCATGCACAGCGCCGTTCTGATCGCCACCACAGCCGCGGAGCCCGACCCCCGCGCGTGCGGCTGGTCCGTGCGTGACGGGTGGCTGCACCCCATGGATACAGACGACCTCCAGGCGGCCGTCATTCCCTGCCCGGACGACTCTGCCCTACAGCGCGAGGTCTACCCCGGCCCCATTCTCCCCCAGCTCCCCGACTCCGAATGGGAGGACCCGCATGCCTGAAATGGAGCTTCCCCGGCCGGACGACGCCGCCACGGCGTCCGCCATGGGCCGCGCCCTGCACGCACTGACCGCGTTGTTCCCGGCCCTCGGAGAAGGGAGCCACGAACTCAGCATCAGCGCCGAGCGTACCGACGGCACGGAGGTGAGCGCCGACCTGTACGTGACCGTCGAGCCGGGTTCGTTGCGCGTGGATCACTCCGCCGAGGAGTACGTGCAGTTCTTCGTGCTGCTGACGTTCGCCCTGGAGGACAGCACCATTCGTGACGCCGTCCTGATCGCCACAACCACCGACGCAGGCATACGCGCATGTGGGTGGGACCTGCGGGCCGGATGGCTCCACCCCATCCATCCGGCCGAACTCCAAACGGCCGCCCCGTCTTTCCCCGCAGACGACGCCACACCGTACGTCGTCTGGCACGCCCCCATGCTGCCCCGCCCCCACGACGCCGCCGAGGAGCGCTCATGAGCGATAAGCCCGCCGTCACGCCGGACGGCTACTGCACCAACACCCAGCCGGTTTCCGGCACGATCGAGCAGGTCAACGGCCATGCTCTCGGCGGGAAGTTCTTCAAGATGCACGGGCGCCGCTACGCGGACTGTCCCTGTGGCCGCCGCCCCAGCCTGACCGACCGGGACAAGCTCCGCCGCCACAAGCCGCCGAAGGAGTAACCCCGCAGACGCCGTCCACGCCTCTCCCCCCGGTACGGGAGGCGTGGACGGCCCTCCCCGGCCAGCGCGCCACTGGCCGACTGCCGCCCCGACGCCCGCACCCTCCCCTTCGGCGAGCGCGGGGCGGCAGGCCCCCAGCACACCCCGTCGAGCCCGGAGGAGTAGCAGCCCATGACCAGCCCGATCCTGACCATCGACACACCCGCCGGCCTCGTGCGCGCCACCGCCGGCCCGCGCGAGACCGACGCCGTCGTGTTCGAGCTGGGCGGGGCGATGCGCGGCAGCGTGCACGTCACCGGCACCACCGACCCCCACCACTGGGACCAGTTCACCGCCGTACGCGCCTGTCTCGGTCCCGTGAACGCCTTCAAGACCACCGCCCCCGACGAGGACCTCCCCCGCCTCGCCAACGGCCGCACCGGCTACCGCGGCAGCCTGATCCTCTACCGCTCCGCCGACCGCCCCGAGGTCTCGGTGAACCCCCTGTCCTCCGCCTCTGATCACGCGCCGTCGGAGAAGACGGCCGCGGTACTCACCGCCGTCCTGCGCGGGTGCGCCGAGCATGTGGAGCAGCGCGCCGATCTGCCCGCGATCCTGGAGGCCTCCCGGCAGCGTGACACCGCCGGCCTGTTGCGCTTTCTCACCTGGTCCGCCGCCTACCACCAGGCCGAAGCCGTCCGCCTGGAGCGCGAAGCCCGGGCCGCCCTCCCAGCGCTGCGAGGCGCCGAGGCCGCATGGCGGACCGCCGCACGGTGGCTTGCCGTCTCCCCGCACCCGGTCCTGCTGTTGATGCTGGCCGACCGCGAAGGCTCACTGACCCGCGAGATCAGGGGGTTGCAGTGGTGGGCCCCCTACTGCGTCGATGCGGCCGCTGAAGAGCGCGAGCGGGCTAGCCGCGCCCAGGCGGAAGCCGACTCTCTGCGTGCCCAGCAGCGCAGGCGCCCCCGCGGCCGCCGCCCGTCCCTGGTCAGCGCCTCCTGACGGCCCGAGGAAGGCGCAGGTCAGGGGGCGGGTTCACTTCCACACTAACGACACTATTATTAGAAGTGTGAGGGGGCGCGTGTACCTGTTCAGCCGAATGCACTCCCTGAACGAGCAGTTGGCGACGTCCCCTCGGCTCTGCCAGCCGGACACGGGACGTCCAGGGCAGAGCCGACGACTTGCCGTGATCCGGACAGCCCCGAACGGATCGAGACCAGGGAACCGAGGAGAACATCGTGCCGACCATGCTCGAACGGCTCGCTACTGGGGAGAAGCACGATCCGACGATTCTCCTGCCGAATGTGTGGTACGACCTGCTGCGTACCGTGGAGACGGTGTGCCCGTGCGGCAATACGACGAGCGTCCGCAACGGCGTCCTGACCACGCATCAGCCGATGTCGACGTGGGACATGAACGGCACGCGGCGTGCGGTGATCCGTGACGCGTACGGCGTCGGGATCACCTGCCGCTACAGCGGACGGACCGTCACCCTGGCCGCCGCCCTGGAGCGCGACAGCGTTCTGACCCCGGCCGAGCGGCACGTCCGTGATGTCACGCAGGGTCGACTGGAGGCAGGCATCACGGTTACCGCTCCCGAGGGCTACGCCCTGCCGAAGCCGGTTGCTGTCCTGTTCGCGCTCGCTGAGGCTCACGGCTGGAAGACACAGCAGGCGTGGGCGCCCCTTGACGGGGGTTTCCTCCTGAACCTCCGTGTAGGTCGACCGGCCGACGGGGGCCGGAAGTGGCAGTACGACCTGCCCTATTTCGTCGCTCCAGGCGTCGCGCGCCGGATCCGGTCCGGGCTGTGCGTCACGCCGGACCGCAGGGGTCAGCACGACACGCCGTCCATCAAAGCCATCACGGCCGTGATCCGGGCCAACCCAGCTCCGACGAAGAGCTGAGGGAGGCGCGACGGGAGGCAACCCCGCAAGACGGCGGCATTCCCGCTTTCGCCAGCCGCGCGCCCGGACGCCCCTGGCACACCGCCCCTCACCTACACGCCCCACCGCCCTACGAGGGAGATGTTCTGATCATGCGTTGGCTGATGACTCTCGGTGAGCGCACCCGCCCCGATGCACCGACCTACGCCGAGGACCCCGCACCCGACCGGGCGCGCGCCCTGGCCCTGGTCGACGACTTCGCGCACCTCTTCACCGTGTTGAAGGAGTGGCGCCAGGAGTACGGCGAGGAGCTGACCGCGTGGGCCGTGCAGGTGGAGGCCGACGACGTCGAGAACCTCCCCGCGGAGCTCATCGAGCAGTGGCAGTGGGACGGCGCCCCGGTCCGCCTCGACATTGACCGGGGCGGCTACGTGAAGGTGTCCGACTACCGCGACGTATCAGTGCGGCCCGGCATCAGCGCCCGCACCACCACCGGCCTCCCGCTGTGGACCACCGCGCCGTGAACCTCCCGGCCCTCAAGCCGCACCACCCAGCACCCCCCGGAAGGAGAAACACCGTGCCTGTCGGCCGCCACTTCGGCCTGGCCATCAGCCGCATGCCCCGCCTGACCTACGCGGCAACCATCGGCGCCTCCGAGGACTGCCGTTTCGTGTGCTCGACCTGTTACGGCGACTGCTGGGGCGTCTACCGGCTCCACGGCGAGACGGCCTGGTTGTGCTCACTGTGCGCCGACATGAAGGACAACGGCATGGTCCCCGGCCCCCGTTCCTTCGACACTCAGCCGCCCCGGCAGCTCAGGGCGGGCGAGCAACTGCGCAGCCCCGAGGGCGTGTGGACCGTGACCGGCTCCAAGCGCGTCCCGACGCGAGAGAACGGCGCACTCCAGCACGCCTGCATGTACGTCCTCACCCACGAAGGTGGTCAGGAGGAGGAGTGGCGAGGCCGCGACATGGCCGACTTCCACCTGATCCCGGCCGCGTTCGAGCACATCACCCGCGCGCGCTGCAACGAACTCGCCGCCGCGCTCACGGCCGCCGGCCTTTCCTGGGAGGGCCACGGACGTCATGACACCCCACGGCGTCTGACATACACCGTCACCGGCCCCAGCGGCCGCCAGTGGTCCATCCGTCCCGTCCCCGGAATCGACTTCGACCGGCAACAGCCGTCGAACCTGTGGCAGGTCGTGTGCACCGCCCCGCGCCACCAGAGCGCCGTCCTGTCCGCCCGGGTCCTGGCCGACCGCATCCGGGAGCTCCCCGAGTGAGCGGCCAGCTTCGGCCATGGCGCCCGGAGGATTTCGACGACCGGTGTGAGACGTGCGGCGCGCCCGCAGGCCAGCTGTGCCGCCCATGGTGCGACACCGGTTACACCGCCAAGGACGCCCGCCGCGACGCCGAGCTCCGCGACCAAGGCGCGACGAACCACCCGCCCAGCACACCCGCCACACCGCCCGAAGGAGTGAACGAGCCACCATGACTCGCGAGTTGATCACACAGGAGCAGTTCGACGCGTTCGCCGACGAAGTGGCGCGCGAGCTGGGTACGCACTGCCGGACGGCCGAACTCACCGACTACGGGCGCGGTTTAGGACGGATCGTCGTCGACGGCGACGGCCGCGCCTTGCGCTTGTACCAGCCCGACGACCGTCGACCCGCGCGCCTGAAGATCTACGCCGCACTACCGGACGAGACCAAGATGATCGCGCCGTCGATCGGGGTCACGGCCCGCAGTGCTCAGCACGTGGCCCGGGAGATCACCCGGCGGCTGTATCCGCTGCACGCCGAGGCCGTGGATCAGGCCGAGAAGATCGCCGCCCGGCAGGAGGCGGAGGAGCGCGCCCGTCACGCCGTCACCGAAGCCGTGGCCGGCGCACTGCCCGGTGCGCGGATCGACGAGCAGTACCGGCGTACTCGGATCATCTGGCAGCACGACAGCAGGCCGCCTGGTGAACACGGCCCCGTCCAGGTCGACAGCGTGACCGTACTCGTCGGCGCCTTCGGGGACGGCATACAGGTCGAGGCGTCCGGCCGCCCTGACACCGTGACCGCCATGTTGGCCGCGTTCGCCCAGTCTGCTCAGAAGTAAGAAGAGCAGGTCAGGGGTGGGTTTCCAACAGCACGAAACACACTATTATTGATGATGTGAGGAGGGAGGGCCCATCAGTCTCACAGAACAGCCCGCCCCCCTCGGCCTCACGGCCCAGCCGACCGGCCCGCTCCTTGCCGTTCGGCCGGGCAGCGGCCGGTCCCTCAACTCCCCCACGAGAAAGGCGCGCACATGCCCCACACACACCCGCCCTCCGAGTGCCGCCAGGACCAGCACCGCGCCGACCGATCGCGCACGGAAGGCGAGGCGGCACCTACCGACCACCACACAATGCGCCGCCTCCTGCGCCGCGAAATCTCCGGCACCATCGGCCTGATCGCCGATGAGCACGACTTCCGCGCCATGCGGCACTACCGCAGCTTCACCTTCGACGACTACGCGGTGTACCTGGCCGGGGTCGAAGACCTTCTCAGGAGCCGCGCCTCTCACGGCCATCACACCGTGCTCGCCCTCTTCGACCCCGAGGAGTACGCCGACTTCTGCGCCGACACCGGCCTCACGCCCGACAGCCCGTCCAGCCGCACCCGCTTCACCGCCGAGATCGCCGCGACGCGTCCGACCATCCCGTACGACGGAAAGCCGCTACCCGAACTCATCCCGGTCCTGATCGACGAAGCCGTCCGCCAGGCCACCTGGGAGTACGCCTCCACCCTCCTGGCCCACCTCGGTACCTGCGCCCTCCACGGAAAGGACATCGGCCAGGAGTCCCTTGCCCGCGCCCGGGACCTCCTGGTCCGCATCCTCGACACGGCCGACCCGGGTCACCAGCACCTGGTGTGCAGCGTCTCGGGGACACAGGAACCGCTGGTGGCGGTCCTGCACGCGGACACGGACGCAAACGGTGCCGCGCAGCTCGACGACGCCGAAGCCCTGGAGTTCACCACGGTCCTCGCCCTGGGGCTCGCGGCCCTGCCCGGCGGACTCGTCATGCGAACCAGCGCCCCGAGCACCACGGACCGCGTCTACGGCTGGCGGCTGCGTGCGGGAGACCCCGTACCCCTCACGGCCGGAGAAGTCTTCGACGCGTACTGCACCGACTTCGATTCCGGCGCCCCGGTCTCCCCGGAATCGAACGTCGACTACTGCGTTCCGCCCGACCTCGGACCGGACGGTTGGAGGTCGGGACCCCACCGCTGAATAGCCCTGGGCCGTCGCCGCTGGCATCCCGCTCGCCAGGGCGGCGCCCCCTCCTTTCTGGTAAGTCTCCGCGTCCACCGCGCTGAAGGCGGTTCGCGAGATCGCCAGACACTGACCCGCCATCGACCGGCCGCCGCACCGGCGGCCCCAAGCCTGCGTAGCTCAGCGGTAGAGCGGCCCCACTTGTGGGTGGTCAGGGGTTCAAATCCCCTCGCAGGCACGCACGAAGCACCCATCTGACTGCCCGCCGAAGCAGACGATGGCTAACACCGCCAGCATCTCGGCCGACGTCGCCCAGGCGTTCGCCGGCACCTGATCCTGCACCGCCCACCGTGTCCTACGTCGCCGCCAACCTCGGGTGTACCGAGGCCGACACGCTCGCCTACCTGCTCCGTGCCACCGGCGCCGAGCAGGCCGCCGACGGGATGCGTTGGAGCCCCGCCCTTGCTGACACCCAGGAGGAACGATGAGCGGACCCGAGCATGCCACCGCCCCCGGTCAGCCAGCGCGGGAGCGCCCGTTTTTCGTCGTCGGGCAGTGGTCCGGGCCCCACGTCCAGGTCTGGGCCGTACTGGAGGCGCCGGACGACGACATTGAACGAGCGGACGCCCTGGACGAGTGCACCCTGGACGTCGATGACGTGTTCGGCAGCGTGGAGGTCGTTTTCGCGTTCAGCGCCGCCGAGGCGGAGGTGATTGCGCGCCGCGAGGCAGTGGAGACCGCCATTTGGGTCGGCCAACGAAGTCGCAGGTCAAGAGTGGGTTCACACCCACATGTAACACACTATTATAGATAGTAAGTCCGGGTCGCCATGCCGCGCCGAGCGACGGCCCACCCTCTCCACCGATCCCCTCAGGAGTTCGCCGTGCAAGGGAACGTGACGCCGGTCATCGACTGGTACAGCAACAAGGCCTACCAGTGCCCGCAGTGCCACCACGACACGGTCGCGGACCCCTCCCGCTGGGAGGTGTACACCTGTTGCAACTGTGCCACGCGTTTCGCCCGCTTCCCCCGCCTGCAGCGCTTCCTGCGCCACGTCGGCGTCACCTGCGAGTTCTGCATGGAGCGCCACCCGGTGACGGTGGACGGCGAGTTCTTCGGTTTCCTGCGCCGTCGCCACAACGGCGTCGGGATGTACGCGGAGCACCAGTTCGAGGCGTGGCTGTACGACCCAGGCAAGGTCACCGCCCACCACGACGGGGCGACCTACCGCAGCACCCGCGCCAGTCGCGCGGAGGCCATGGCCGATCTCGCCCACTGGCGCAGCATGTTCGGCCCCGTCGAGGACGACCTCAGCCCCGTCCTCGCCGTCGTGGTCGACGAGCAGTTCCACAAGTACGGGCCGGACGTGACCGAGGAGCAGCGCGACGGGTTCCTCGACGGCACGCTGGAGGTCTACGGCGTCGGCGTCCTGCGGGCCTACATGGCCCAGCATCGTCGGCGGGGGCAGTTCCATGCCGACACCGCCACCTTCACCTGGGGCCTGATAGCCCCGTCCGGCCTCGAAGGCATCTACACCCGCACGGCGCCGAAGTCCCTGGCCGCGTACGCCCCGCAGCTCTGACCTGCCGCACAGCCCCGGTCCATTTCCCCGTTTACGCAGGTCAGGGGTGGGTTCACACAATCACAGCTAACACTATTATTAGTAGTGAAGCGGGGTCGCCGCCTCCCCCCTGGTGGTGGCCCCGCTCCTCCCGCCCTTCCAGCCTCAGGAGTTGCCATGCTTCGAACGCTGCGCCGCGCCCTGCGACGGGCACGCATCCGTGTTCCCGCCCGCCGGTTCTCCGCCGGGATCGCGGCACTGCCGCCCACCGCGCGCGAAGCGCTCGGCGTCGACGTCACGGCCGGGGAGGCCATCGCCTACAACCGGGTCCGTGTCGCCACCGCGACCGCCGTCGCCCTCTACCGCGACGGACACACGCTGCCGATGTCCGACGACGACCTGGACGACGCCGTGCTCGCCCTGGATTTCCCCTACTCGGTACCGAGCCCGGAGACCCGCGCGTCCATCCGCGCCGCCCTCGCCGTCCTGGAAGCCGACTACACCGTCACCGTCACCCACTGACCACCCGTCCGCCTGGCCGTGGGCCGCCCCTACTCGGGCGGCCCGCACCGAAGGAGGCCCGGTGTTTCTCGTCGTCCCCGACCCCGCACACGGACTCGTCGCCGCTCCGCAGTCCTCCGGCGACCTCACGCCCGAAACCGAACAGTCCCTGTCCGTCCAGGGGTTCGCCTGGAACAGCGAGATCGAGGCGTACACCCGCGAGGCCGACCACGACCCGGCAGCCGTGGACGAGACCGCCGGCATGCTGCGCGAGCTCGGCCACTACGTCTTCTCCGCCTACAGGCCCCTGCCCAGCAGGAGCTGACCGCCGCCCGGCCGGCCCCCGCCGTCACCGCCCGCCCCCATTGCGCAGAGGAGTTCCGCCATGCCCCGACGCCGCACCCAGCCGCAGCGGCCCGCCCGGTACGCCGCCGCCGAGCACGAGGGACGCCACCAGGTCGTGGACCAGCTCCACGGGTACGCGCTGAGCAGCCACCCGACCGCGACGGCCGCCGCGGAGGTGGTAGGCGAGCTGACCGCCAGCCCCACGGCCGCGATCGAGGCCGTCGAGGTGCTCGACGCCGCACAGAGGGGCCCGGCCGTCATCGAGCGCCGGATCCTGCGCCGATACGGGTACTGCTGGAGCCTGCGCCAGGACGAAATGCTCTCCCTGCGCGGGGAATTCAGTCATGACCGGCTGGAGACCCTGGTCTCCGGCGGTCACCTGGCCATGGTGTTCAGCCCGGCCGGTCGGCCGTACTACACCACACCCGAGCGGTACGAGCAGCTGCCGGTCCGCTGGATACGCGACGGCGACGAGTCGTTCCCGGCCGCCGACCCGGCTCACCTCGAACGCCCCCGCCCCGCACTGGAGTTGCTGCCCTCACGCAGGCGCTACGAGCCGTGCGAACTCCACGGGATCACGCTGTGGCGGTGCCTGATCTGCGGGCCGCGCGAGCGCTTCGAGTGCCAGTGGGGCGAGTGCACCGCCAACCGGATCACGGCCTACTGCGAGCGCTGTGTGCGCATGGACCCTGGCCGCACCTTCCCGCTTCCACCGCGCCGAGAACACGACTGGCCGTAAAACAGCAGGTCAGGAGTGGGTTCACTCACCCCTAAAAGACACTAATATTGATGTTGTTGGTTCCTGTGGAACACCCCGTGCGGCGGGGCCGCCTCCCCGCCGCACGGGCCCCTCACCTCAATGCCACGGAAGGACACCGGCGATGACACACGAGGAACTGGCCGCAGTACTGGCCGAGCCGACCGGGCCCCTGATGCGAGCCGCGCTCCGCGGCCTTCCGCCCAAAACCCTGGAGACTCTGGCCAGCGTCGCCGACGAGGCGGCCGAGCAGGGGTGGCGGCAGATCGTCGTCGACCGGGTCATGGCCTTCGTCGACGAGCAGCCGGGAGACGGGCCGCAGGCCGTGACCGTGTACTTCACGACGACGGAGCAGCGCACGGCCAGCGGGATGTCCGTGGACTGGAGCCCCTTCATCGCGGCTCTCGCCCCCAGCGAGGAGATGCCGGACCTCAGGCATACCGAGACCAGGGCGCGCATGGTGCCGGTCGGTGAAGCGGCAAGGGCCGAAGAGGACTTCGCAGACCCGCAGCTGGTCGAGGCACTCCAGCGGCTCGCGACCCTCGACCCGCCCGCGCACGCGGATGTCCTGTGCGTCCATCTGCCGACCTCCTGCGTCACCCGGGTGCAACCCTGACCGCCCACGCCTCGGGGCGCCACCGGCACCGAGGCGCCCCGACTTCCCCGACCCGCCAACTGACACCCGCCCGCATCAGCCGGCCCGCCCCGCTGGCGCCAGCCGCAGGACGAACCGGCCTGCGCGCCAGGAAGGTTGAACCCATGTCCGTCTCTCACGCCGTGTACGCGGTGTACGGCGTCGTCGTCGCCCCGCCCCGGCAGCGGGAAGCGCTGGATCAGTCGCTGGCCGCCCAGGCGCACCGCCCTGCCAGCGGGAGCCGCGTCGACGTACGCGTGCAGTTGTTCACGGTCGGCGACAACGAGCACACCCTTCTGGGGACGGGTTACGCACAGCTCGGGGAGAACACGTACCGGCCAGTACCTTCCCTCCCGGTCAGCACCGAGTGGGACGACGCCCTGCTTGAACAGGTGAGGAACGCGGGGCTCACAGTCCTGTCTGGTCCGTGCTGGCACATCGTGCACGACCTGAGCTGAGGCCGGACCCGTCCGCTGTCCATAGCGCCGCTCGTAGCACCGACCGCCCCGGGGGCGATGTTTTCCCAGCTCACAGGGTATCTAGCCGCCCTACATAAACACACTATTATTGAATATGAGGCGAGGGGGTGACACCCCAACCGCCCCAATTCGCCGCACAGGCAAGGAGAAGGAGAGCCCCATGGCCACCGCCGTCTCGACCCAGCCCACCGAACCCGCCACGCACGAACAGGAGGTCACGCCGGAGATCGTTCTGCTCGACCCGGCGCTCGTGGTGCGTGACGAGTGCAACGCCCGTGAGGAGGACACCGAACCGGACGAGGACCTGATCAACTCCGTCAGGGAGATCGGTGTCGAGGAGACCATCAGTGTCCGGCCCCGTCCCGACGGCACCTACGGCGCGTTCAAGGGCTGGCGGCGCGCACAGGCGCAGCAGGCCGCCAACGCCACCGCCGAGCAGGACGGCCGCCCCGTGCGCAGGATCAAGGCGCACGTGCGAGAAGACCTGGTCGGCCGCGACGGCTGGACCCGGTTCCTGTCCCTGGTGGAGAACAAGCACCGCGAGGGGATGAGCGAGCGCGACATCCTGAAGTCGCAGGAGCTGTCCCTGATCGCCATGAGCGACATCGAACGGCGTCAGGCTACGAAGGCTCTCGGTGTCGGCCGCAACGCCGTCAAGCAGGCCAAGGCGGCGCAGAAGCTCGACGACGCCACCCTTCGCCGGGCAGCGGCCGGAGGGATGGACCTGGAGCAGACCGCCCAGCTCGCCGAGGTCGAGAACGTCCCCGGCGCGGAGCGTCGTCTGCTGCGCGCGCTGGAACGCGACCACGAGGAGGGCAACGGCGGACGCGGCCACTGGGACCAGGAGATGGCGCTGCTCAAGGCCGAGTTGGACGACGCCGCCGTCCGGGCCAAGGCAGAGGAAGACCTCAAGGCGGCGGACATCCCCCTGCTGGAACGCCGGGGGTGGGGGCAGAAGGACCCGTCCAAGGCGCTGTCCGAGCTGACCACTGGGCTGGGCAATCCGCTCACCGAGGACAACCACAAGAACTGCCCCGGCCACAGTGCCCGGCTCGACGACGAGCACCAGCCCGTGTGGCACTGCGCCGACCCGGCTGCGTACGGACACAAGGTCCGCCCGCAGCCGAAGAAGCCCAGGACGCAGGAGGACGAGCACAGGGCCGAGGAGCGACGCAAGGTCATCGCGTGCAACCGGGCCTGGAAGGCCGCCGCCGGTCCCCGCCAGGACTTCGTCGCCCGACTGGTGCGCCAGAAGACGCTGCCGGATGCGGCCCGCGTGTTCGCGCAGGAGATCGTGCTCACCGTCCCGTACTTCTACAGCTCCTGGACCGGCAGGCACGAGACCGAGACGGTCGCCCGCTTCCTGGGCGTCAAGGAGCCCGAGAACGCGGACCTGACCGAGACAGCGGTGCAGCTGCCCAAGGCGCGCGTCGTCAACGCGCTGTTCGCGCACGTTGCCGCTGCCTGCGAGTACGACATCCGTGAGCCCAACACGTGGTCGCACCTCAATGTGCCGCAGGCCCGCTACCTGCTGCTCCTCGAAGAACTCGGTCAGGACGACAACGGCAGCTACCGGCTGTCCGAGGTCGAGGACCAGGCGGTCGCCCGCCACCGGCCCGACACCGCCGCCTGACCCACCCCTCCCGCAGACCCCGGCCGGGCACTGCCGTGCCCGGCCGGTTGCCCACCCCTGTTCAAAGAGAGGCGAAACCAGCATGACCGTCACCATGGACGAGGTCCTCGACTTCATCGGCGAACTGCCGGACGCGATCAAGGTCTCGAAGGTCCAGGAGGCCTGCGCGCATCGGCTGACCGCGATCGACAAGGAGGCGTTCGCGGGAATCGTGGCCGGACGCCGGGCACGCACCAACGACACGTTGCGCCCGGCCCTGCTGCGCGGTCTCACCGGCACCGTGCAGGAACGCAACCGCACCCGTGCGGGCTTCCTGCTGGACGAGGAGTCCACCCGGCGGCTGCGTACCGACCCGCGCAACGGTAAGCCGGGCAGGCCCAAGTACCGCATCCCCGAGGACATGACGCGCTTCCGCATCCCGGGCAGCGGTATCCCCGTCTCCTGCCTGGACGTGATCGACGACGACTGACCGGTCCTGATGGCGCCGCCCCGGCAACGGGGCGGCGCCCGCCCCCGCCGACCAACCGGCCGGGCTCCTCTCCAGTCCGACCCTCACGAAAGGCCGTCATGACCGACCAGCAGCAGGCCCCGTCCCCCGACCCGGACGGCGAAGGCCTCGACCGCCCCCTGACCCTCGCCGTGCTGCGCCGCCTGGTCCGCGCGGACTGGAAAGGCTTGCCCGGAGACACGCTCGTCGTGCTGTCCCGGGACGCTTCGGGCAACTTTTACTCGCCGTTCTCCACCTACAGCATCTCCCGGTACGCGCCGATCCACAGCGACCTCGTCGGCGACGTCTTCCCGCTGCCGGAGGAGCTGAAGAACGACGAGTCCCTGCGCGAGCTGTATGCGGACGGCATCCCCGACACCGCCGTCCCCGCCCTCGTGCTCTACCCGCTCGGCTGAGTAACCACGGGGCGGGGCGCCCCACAGCGGCTGTCCCGCCCCTCCAGCTCCCCTTTCCCGGGGCACCTTCCTGGCCCCGTCCAGACGAAAGCGACGTGTCACCGCCATGTCCGCCCCACCACAAGCCGATCGGGAAGGACCGCAGGCCCCGGTGCTGGTCATCAGCGACAGGACCGGCGACGATCCGGTCGGCCTGCGGACGAGCCCGGTCCCGCTCCTGCACCTGCCCTCACCGTTGTTCAGCCCGCAGGAGTACCAGCGTGCTCCGCTCGTGCTCCTGGACGACAGCAGCTACACCGCCTTCACGCTCCGCCATGTGCCGCGCCGTCAGGGCCTGATCGTCGTCCTGGCTGATCCCGACGACGGCACCATCTACCCCCGGGCCGCCGCCATCGGAGCCGAGGCTGTCATCCGGGCCGGAAAGCCTCAACTGGCTGCACCTGCGCCTGCACGACGCCACCGACTGCCGCTACGCCCGCTGGGAATCGCTCCTGGCCGGCGGCCCCGCCGACCCTCCCCCACCGGCCAGCAGCTGACGCCCTCCCGCAACTCCGCTGCACCCCGCCGCTCGCACTCCCGTGATGTGAAGGAACTGACTCATGCACGCGATACCCGAACGCTGTGCCCGCCGGCCGCTGGCGGGCGGACTGGTGGTGCCGTACGTGACCCTGATCCACGACGGTCACGCGGCCTTCGGTGTCTTGGACGCCGACAAGACCATCAACGCCTTCCGGCGACGCCTGTGCCAGATCTGCGAACAGCCGCTGGACGAACGGTCGTTCCTGCTCGTCCGCCCGGCCGACATGCGTAAGGGCTGTTCACCGGAACCGGCACTGCACCCCGAGTGCCTGCCCTACACCGCCGAGCACTGCCCGATGCTGAACGGCTCCCGCACGCACTACCGGCGCAGCCCCGTTCTGACCAGCCACCCGGCCGGACGGCCCTGCACCGATCCGACCTGCCCCTGCCCGCCGCTGCCCCCGGATGAAGGGCACACCGCCCGCGGCGGCAGCCGCGCCGACCGGTACGAAGCCTGGGTGATCCACACCCGGAACTACCGACTGGTCTTGCCGCCCAACCGGCAAGACATGCCCTCCGGCATCAGCCTCGACGTGCCCGTCCTGCGCAAACGGGTGCTGCGCACCGCGACCCTCAGCCCCGAGGCGCAACACCTGATGGACCTCTGGAACGCCCTGACGAACGGGTCCTGACCTGCCTCGTACCGCACGGAAGGAAACCACCATGCTGATCAAACCGGACCCGGCCACGCCCGAAGGTGAGGCCATCATCGACCTGGCCGCCTTGCTGGACGGCCTCCAGGAGCGCACCGGCGAATGGCCTGGAGCGGACATCGTCGACATCGTCGGACAGTGGCTGGGCCGCTTCACCTTCGCCGTCCCCGCAGGCCTCGCCCCGCTGGCAGTCGGCCGGGCGTGGGTGCTGCGGCAGTGGGATCGGCACGCTGATGACGTGACCCTCTGGTCCGACGAGGCCTCCGCCCTGGCCGCGCTGGCGCAGGATGTGCGCAGTTCCTGGGACAAGGTGGCGGGCACCGACGGCTTCCCGTACCGGCCTCCCTCCGACGACCAGGCGGTCGTGGACCTGTACTACGGCCCGGACAAGACCCGCGGAGACGAGGGCTACACGGTGTATCCGGCCGACATCTCCCGTCACGTGGGCGCCCCGCTCAGCATCAGCCTCTCGGACGCCGAGGCCTGCGCGGTGGTGAACAGCTCGGCGGTCTTCCACCCGCAGGAGCACCCGGACGACGAGGGTCTGCCCTGCATCGAGATCGCGGGTCTGCTCGTGTTCGTCTACCTCGACGCCGACTGCGGAGCCGTACGGGTCTCCGTTCATCTGGACACCGCCGACGAGCAGTTGGTGCGGGCCGACGGCACGGTCCCGATGCAGGTGGAGATCGGGGACGCCACGGTGTTCGACAACGTCACTCAGCAGCCGGCACCGATGGAGCGGACCGGGTGGAAGGCCCTCATCCGGCGACTTACCCGTCCCTCCCCGCCCGCCGGCGGCGGGAAGCCTCGGCAGGGGGGTTGACCCGCCCCTGAAAGACACTATTATTTGCAATAGGAGGTGTTCGCATGGCCCCGTCCGTCACGCACGTGACTGGCACCATCAGCCGTGACGTGGAAGTCCGCTTCACCCAAGACGGCATCGCCGTCTGCCGGTTCCGTCTCACCGAGACCCCCACACACTGGGACACCGCCACGCGGAAGTGGCGCGACGGGGCCCCCATCACCTACATCTGCACCGCCTGGCGAGACCTGGCCAGGAACGCCGCCGAGTCCCTTGTCGACGGAGTCACCGTTCTGGCCAAGGGGCGCATCACCGAGATCAGGGACAACTCCCTCTACCTGAGCGTCGACGACCTCGGCATCAGCCTGCGCAGGCGCATCGCCTACACCGAGACCAGCCTGCCCAGCCCGATCGCCGCCCGCCCCTACACCCCGCCCCCGGCACCTCCGCCGGCCCCCGTACCCCAACCCGCCGCCGGGCAGCCAGGCAGCCCGCCCGCCTGGTGGCAGGAGAAGCGGGCCACCCGCTGGTCCTAGCCCGGCCCCTGAACCGCAGCCGCCGACGGCACCTCCCCCTTCCCCTCGGCCGCTGAATCACCTTCCCCTTCGTTCCCTTCGCCCGCCCTGCGCGGCACCGGCTCGCCTGCCGGTGCCGCGCCCTGCCCGAAAGGCCGGCCACCCGTGCCCGCACACGCCCTGACCGCACGCGCCGCACGCGCCGCACTCTCCGCCCACTTCACCCCCAGCCAACTCGCCGCCGACCTCGCTGAGTACACCCCGGCAGAGGTCTGGGGCCGACGTGTCCGCGCCGACGGCAGCGGGCGCCTGGCCCACTACCGGCCGCAGGCGGAGCTCGCCCAGGCAGAAGGGACCTGCCCGTTCGTCATCCCGTCCGACGAGGAGTGGCCCACCGCCCTCGGCGACCTGGGGCCCGCCTGCCCGCTGGGCCTGTGGGTCCGCGGCCGCGCGCGGCTGCCGCAATTGACCGGCAGTGCCGTCGCCGTGACCGGCAACCGGGTCCCCACCGAGCAGGCCGCAACCCGCGCGCACGCCTTCGCCACCGCGCTCGCCGGGGCCGGTCATACCGTCACCGCGACCCTCGCCTTCGGCGTCGACTCCACCGCCCACCAGGCCGCCGCCGAGACGGGCCGGGCTTCTCTCGCCGTCCTGCCGCGCGGCCTGGACGGTGCCCACCCGCACGCCCACGCCCCCCTGCTGCGCTCCATCCTCGACAGCGGCGGCGCGGCCGTCAGCCTCTACCGGCCAGGCACCGCGGCCAGCGGCGCAACGCTGAAGGCCAGCGCCGCCCTGCTCGCCGCACTGGCCCGGGCCGTGATCCTCGTCGAGGCCCTGGACCACGTCGTGGCCATGCACACGGCCGAGACCGCCATCGACCTCCACCGCCCTCTGCTCGCCGCTCCCGCGACCGGCGACGTCCGCTCGAGCGGCAACGCCCGCCTCATCGACAAGCAGTTCGCCGTGAACAGCCCGGATCCCCGTCTCGGGCTCGCCCTGCCGCACGCGCGCGTGGCCCGGGCCGGCGACGTCGCGGACGGCGACCTGCTCCTGGCCGCGGTCGGGAAGGACGGTGCCGCCGACTACTTCAGGACCCCCTACATCGCCCACCCCGAGCCGTTCGACCCGGCGTGCGGATGCGGCGTGTGCTGCCTGGTCACGGCGCCCGGCGAGGTGGTGGTGCTGTCCCAGGGCGATCCCTGGGAGTCCTGCGATCCGTGGCCCGGCGACGACCTCCTGCTCATCGTCTCCGCACAGCGGCTGACCAACCGGTTCCTCGAGGAGTGAGTGCCGCCATGTCCCCTACGACGTACACGCCGCCGCTGCCCGGCCTCGGTGCCAACGACACCCTGGACACCGTCATCAACTGGGGCGCGGGCGCCGACTCCACGGCCTACCTCACCAAAATGCTCACCGCCCCCGAGGCCCACGGGATCGACCTCGATCGCACCGCCGTCCTCTACATGGCCACCGGCGCCGAGTGGCCCGAGACCCAGCTCCTGGCCGACGAGTTCATCATCCAGCTGCTGCGCGAGAACGGCGTGCGCTTCGTCCAGCTGGCACGCAACGGGCACCTCCAGTCCGACGGGTTCACGATCCTGGACGACTCCTGCCGCCCCGAACGGCTCTTCGCTCGCGGACCGTGGACCCTCTGGGACGACCAGGAGTCCGTCGGCACCGTTCCCCAGGTCGCGGGCACCCGCAAATGCTCGCTGTGGGCGAAGGGCGACGTCGGCGACTGGTGGCTCAAGCAGGTCTTCGGCGGCCGCCCGTTCCGCCAGATCATGGGCTTCAACGCCGACGAGGAAGGCCGCCGCTTCAGCGACCAGATCACCTCGAAGATGCCCGGACGCACCGGCGAGTTCCCGCTCATCGAGTGGGGCTGGCACCGGCAGCAGTGCGAGGAGTACCTCCTGAAGCGGTTCGGCGTGCACTGGCCGAAGTCCTACTGCTGGTTCTGCTGCTTCTCCGCCTCCATGGGCGCGCTGCCCGCCCATATGGAACGCATGCGCCGCCACCCGGACATCGCCGGCAAGGTGTTGCGCCTGGAGTACACGGCCATGAGCCTCAACCCGCACGCGAAGCTGTACGGCCGCAAGAGCCTCCTGGAGCTCTTCGACCCGGCCCAGCCCCGGGACCGGGCGTGCCTGGAGGCGTTCGAGCGCGAGCTTGACATGCCGTGGGCGCTCTACCGCGTGCGCCGCCTGTTCCTGGTGACGGAGGACGGCAGGCGCCGGCCGGTGAAGCGCTCCACCGAGCGTGTCGACATCGGCCGCCCGCACCAGCTCGCCCGGCGGCTGATCTCCGTCTCCGAGCGGCACGGCGTCGACGTCGAGCACGACCCGGTGTACGGGCGTGCCCGGGCCTGGCTCCGCCCGCGCGCACAGGGCTGGCCGATGGCAGAGGAACTCTTCGTCACCGCCCCCGCCCGTGTGATCAACAAGCAGGACCAGAACTTCGAGCAGCCCTGGGATGCCCTCGTCTCGGGCTCCACCACCCAGCTCCCCCTGGCCTGAACCGCCCCTCACTGCCGCTCTCGGAAGGACTTCCCGTGCGCGTATCCATGCTCTCAGCCCCTGATCCTCCCCCTCTCCTGCTTCTCCGCCGTGCGGTACCTGGCCACGCCGTCCGGAGCTGACGTACGGGCCGCCATGCAGGCCGGGCTGTTGGCCTGCATGACGACCCCGGCCCAGGGCAACGTGATCCCGCCCGGCGCCCTGTACGCGTGCGACAACGGCAGGTTCGGCAAGGGCTGGCCCGGCGAGCATGCCTGGTTCACGTGGCTGAAGGCGACCGTCGACCGCTACGGGCCCGAGCTCTGCCTGTGGGCCGTCGCCCCTGATGTCCCGATGGACGCCGCGGCCACCCTGGCCGAGTCGCTGCCCTGGCTGGAGCCCATCCGCGTCCTGGGCATCCCGGTCGCGTTCGCCGCCCAGGACGGCAGCGAGCACGGCCTCATCCCCTGGGACTCGATCGACGTGCTGTTCCTCGCCGGCAGCACCGAGTGGAAGACCTCACCGGCCGCCCACCGCCTGGCACTTGAAGCCCGGGAGCGCGGGCTGGCCGTCCACATGGGCCGCGTCAACTCCCGCCGGCGACTGCGCATCGCGCAGGCCTTCGGCTGCACCAGCTGCGACGGCACCTACCTCGCCTTTGGGCCCGACACCAACCTCCCCCGCCTCTTGGCCTGGATGAACGAACTCCACACCGCCCCCACCTTGTTCGGAGACGAAGCATGACGACCCGCCTGCGCCACATCGGCGCCGCGATCATGGGCATCCTCGACCCCGTTCCCTCCACCGTGCCCTCCCCGATGACCGAGGAGGAAGGCGCCTGGGTCCGCGCACACGCCTGGACCAAGGGACTACGCAAGATCGACGACGCCTACCCCCACGGCTTCCACCGCTGGTGCTCCTGCGAGCGCGGCATCTGCCCCGGCTGTGCCTCCGGGCACCACGACCGGTGCGTCAGCGCCGGCGGCCCCCGCGTCGACGAGCACGCCGACACCATCACCGACGCCCAAGGGTTCGTCGTCGCCGTGATCCGGTACGAACCGGGCCAGCGGCCCTGCCGGTGGCTCTGCCCCTGCTCTCACCCGGCGGCCGTCGAAAAGACCGCCGAGACGGGCAAACCCGAGAAACCCCCTGCCGCCCAGCACGCCGTTCCCGCGCAGCGGCCTGCAGCCGCCCCGGAGGGACAGCTCCCCCTCTTCGCGAGCGGCCTGCAGGAGCACGGGGACGGGGAGGCACCGTGAGGTTCCCGGTCCAGGAGACCCTGCCGTTCGAGGACCTGCCGGAGGTACCGACCGCGTCGCCCTGGTGCCAGCGGTGGCGCGAGGGGAAGCACTCCTGGGCGCATGTCCGGGACGGAGGCTTCGACGCTCGCCGATACACCGTGGACGTCATCCCCGACGCGGAGCCCGCCAAGGGGTTTGTGCTCGCACACCATTACTCCGGCTCGTACCCGGCGGTGACGGTGCAGTTCGGCCTGTACGACGTCGTCGACGGCGAGCGGCGGCTCTGCGGGGTGGCCGTGTTCGGAGTGCCGGTCAGCACCGCCGTCCTCACCAAGCCACTGCCCGAGCTCCGACCGTAGACCGAGTCGTTGGTGTGCTCGCGGTTCGTCCTGCTGGATGAGTGCCCGGCGAATTCGGAGTCGTGGTTTCTCGCGGACTGCCTAAAACGCCTCCTCGCCAGCGGTGTACACGGAGTCGTCTCGTTCGCGGATCCTGTCCCGCGCCGGACCGCTTCGGGAGTTTTGGTCATGCCTGGGCATGTCGGCACGATCTACGCAGCCACGAACGCGGTCTACGCCAGCCGGGCCACCGCCCGGACGGTGAAGCTCCTGCCGGACGGCACCGTCTTCCACGACCGCACGGCGCAGAAGATCCGCCGCCAGGAGCAGGGCCACCAGTACGCCGAAGCGCAGCTCATCGCGCTCGGAGCTCCGGTTCCGCGGGCCGGGTGCAACCCGGCCGTCTGGCTGCGGGAGGCCCTGGTCGCGGTCGGCGCCCGCAACGTACGGCACCGCGGAGCGCACCGCTACGTATGGCGGCTGGGCCGAAGCCGGCGCGAGCGCGAGCAGATCAAGCTCGGCCTCCCCGCCCAACGGCCCTACCCCAAGCAGCCCGACCCCGAACCGATCGCGGTCTGAGGGCTGTTCAGCCGCGCGGTCCGTACCGCCCGCCGCGGTCGCCGCTCTCACCGCCCGTTGCTTCGTGCTCCCTCAGGAGGAGAACCATGCCCGACCTCTGGAGACCGCCGCCGACCCTCTCAGTGCACCAGCTTGAAGGCTTTCCTGTGATCGGCCACGCGCACGGTCCCAAGGACACCGCCCCCTGGTCGACGCGGCCCGGGAACCGAACCCGATACAGCATCCACGCCGTCGACACCGCCCAGAACAAGTTGCTCGTGTCGATCGGCAGCGTCGTCCTCGGGGGCGGCACTGAGTACCCGCACCCCCAACGAGGCGTCACCGGCTGGGCTTCTCTCGCGTGTTTCGACCTCGTCCTTCTCACTCATTTGCGCACCAGCGGCTCGTACGCCGGACACCAGTGCCACCACCACATTCGTGCCTACCCCGAGGCACGGCCCTGCTGGCACTGCAAAGCCCGTCCTCCCGAGGCCCGGTGCGCCCACTTCACCGATTCCCAGCCCTACCAGACGGGCCCCGTCAGGGATGCCCGCTAGCCCGCCCACCAGGAAAGAGGAACCATGTCGCACACCACCCCCCTGTATGGCGACCCGGTTGCGTTCGCCGCGACCCGGCACCGCATCGTCATCAACCTGTCCGGCGGGAAGGACGGCCCGGTGGCCGGCTCGATCGCGATGGACGCCGCCCGCCAGGCAGGTGTCGCCGACCGCGTCTGGACCGCCCACGCGAGTCTGGGGCCGATGGAGTGGCCCGCCGTCACCGTGGACGGAGTGCGCTGGCCGAGTGCCAGCGAACTCGCTGCACAGCACAGCCAGGCCCTCGGCGTGCCGCCCGAGCGGCATATCGAGATCCGCCGCAGCCGTGAAGTCGACGGTGAACGGGTGCCGTTCGACCTGCTGACGTTCATCGCGGAACGAGGCGACTGGCCCTGGCTCGGCCGGGCCCGCACCTGCACGGGCCCGTGGAAGACGAAGATGGTGTACCAGGCGTTCACCCCCCAGGTCCGCGCACTCAGGAAGGAGACGGACGGCCCCCTGATGTTCGCCAACGTGCTCGGGATGCGGGCCGAGGAGAGCCCGGACCGGCGTAACCGGGAGGTGTGGCGCCGTACGACCGACAACTCGGCCCGGGTCCTCGACGAGTGGCTGCCCGCCCACCAGCTGAGCACCGAGGAGGTCTGGGAGCGCACGATCAGTGCGGGGCTGCCCTATCACTGGTGCTACGACTCGTACCCCGGAGCCAAGGACCGGCGTGGTTCCAGTCGTTGTTCGTGCTCGGCCTGCACCCTGGCCAACCACCGCGATCTGCTGCTGATGGCCGGGCGCCGGCCGCGGCTCGCCGAGCTGTGCGCGCTGGTCGAACGCGTCCGCCAGGTGCCGTTCAACCCGAACATCACCATGGCCGAGCTCATCGCCTTGTCCCGCCGGCACGATGCCCCGGACCCCGGCGTCTTGGTCGAGGAGAACGCGGACTTCGAGCGGATGGAACGCGACGTCCACGCCGCCCTGCGCAAGCCGCCCACATGGGACTCCAAGGCCCGCACCGGCCCGGATGAGTTCCTGCACAGCGCCGCCGGTTGCGACGGCTGCACGTGACCACCCCACCGCCCCCCTTACGGAGGGATACTGCTCATGATGACGACAACTCAGCGCCTCCTCGACCTCGCCGCGGCCGCACCGGTCAGCCACGGCGAAGACCTGGTGCTGCTCCTCAGCGAGGCGAACGACTTGTACCAGCAGGGCCTTCAGGCCCTGCACCGAGAGGTGGCAGCGCGTCTCGGCGGGCTGGCCATCCCCGATCTGATGCTCGCCGCGGATGCGGCCGGTATGCCCTGCGATGTCTCGCAGGACCGCGACGAGGTGATCCTGCTGCTGGCCCTGGTCGAGTGGGAGATGACCCCGGCCGCCATGGCGTACACGGAGATGGCTACGGACGCCGCGCGCCGCGGTATCTGCTTGATCCCCGAGGAGTAGTCCGTGCGCCGTGAGCGCGGCCGTCGGAGAAAACCTCGGGCCGCGGGCTGGACCTCCACCCGAAACTCCTGCCATTATTTGCGTTGTGAGTCGGGCTGGCCGGCTCACTGCTGACAGGACGGACGGTTCTGCCATGACCTCGCGCCGTGAGCCTCGCCTGGCCGACGCTGCCGAGATCGCGGCTGAACAGGGCCTGACGCCCGCGCGGATCACCAGCCTCTACACCGAGCGCGCGGAGAACACGGCTGGCAAGACGTTCCCCGAGCCGGCCGACAAGCGCGGCCGCGCACGCCTGTGGGACCACGCCGAGGTCACCGAGTGGTTCGCCCACCGGGCGCCGGCACGGCTCGCGGAACACGCACCACCTTCGCTCTCCCCGGAGACGTTGCTGAACGCGGCGGAGGCCTCGAGGTATCTCGGCTACAAGAACTCCAACCAGGTCACGACCTTCGTGCGAGACCACCCCGGGTACTTCCCCGACCCGGATGTCGTCGAAGAGAAGGGCACGGCGGAGAACCCCTACCGCCGGAAGCTTTGGAAGGTGGAGACGCTGCAGGCGTGGGCGGCTACCCGGCCGGGCCGCGGAAGACGAGCCGGAGCCAAGCAGGCACCGCCCCTGCCCGAGGTCCCGGTCGACGGCGATCCCGAGGAGCTTCTGGGGGCGAGCCAGGCGGCTGCCCTGCTGGGGTACAAGTCGGTCGGTTCCTTCTCCAGCAGCCTGTCCCAGGGCAACCTTCCGCTGTTGAAGGACACGGACGGGGTCGCCGTGAATGCCGGGCGTCAGAACGGGCGCCGGCGGTGGACGCGCCGGCGCATCCTCGAGCAGGCGGCCCAGCGGTCGCAGAAGTAGAACCCGGCGGTGAGTGGACCTCCGCGCACCGCCCCCTGTACGCGGCAGCCGGCTTTGGGAGTTGGTCCCTTGCGGGCCGGGTGTCGCACGATGGCCGGCATGGCGTGGCTCGCCACCACGCCCCGCAGCAGCATCCGCTGCTGCGGACCGGCCATCGCCGATCTTCCAGGACAGCTTCTGTGTCATCCGTCTGTTCGCGGATGTCTGGGGGGCGTCGCGCAGTCCCGTGGTCGGGGCCGTGGCCCCCGACCACGGCCCCGACCACGAGAGCGTTGTGGGGTCGTGACCCCGGTCGGGGTCTCGTGGTCGGGGGTTGGGTCGGGGGCTGAGGGTTGCCTCCTTCCATGACCCGTTCCACATCCGGTAATGCAGCCGCTGATCTGGCCCCGAGCCCCGCTGAACCGCTGCGCTTGCAGGTTCTGACCGCGCTCGCCCTGCACCGCATGGCCACGACAGGTCAGTTGCGTCAGATGCTTCGGCCGGACAGCTCCCGCCAGCTGTTTTCCCGCGTGCTGAACAAACTGCGTTCGACGGGCTTCGTCGACCTCACCCCGCTGCGGCAAACAGACCGGTCGCGTACGCACGCCTGGTATCTCACCTCTGAGGGGGCGCGCCTGACTCGCGATCTCCCCGTCCTGCGAGGGAGGCCGCCGTACCCCATCACCTCGACCACCGCGGCCTCGTTGAAGACGACGCACACGCTGACCGTCGTACGGTCGCACCTGCCGTTTGCAGCAGACGCGCGCCGACTCGGGCACGAGCACGGCCCGTGGGACTGGACTCCTGAGGTGGCTCATCCCATCGGTGAGGGCGAGCAACTCGTCGCCGACGCCGTCATGCACTACACAGTTGCCGACGGCGAACACCGGCGGAAAATGCGCGCGTTCATCGAAGTTGACCGCAGCACGATGAGCAGTGAGCGCCTTGCTGTGAAGTTGATCGCTTACGCGAGATTCTTCCACTACGAAGCCCAGCCCGTCGGCCGCCGCAAGCCCGCCTCCATCGCTTCGGCGTGGCTGCGCTGGTATCCGGTTTTCCCCCGCGTGCTCTTCGTGCTCACCGGATCCCCGCGGCCCCGGCTGGAAGCCCGCATCAGCGATCTGCAGGCGATGGTCGCGCAGCACCCGCTCGTTGCTGCGCTCGCCCGTGAGGTTCCGCTGGGAGCCGCCGTTTTGGAGGACATCGAGGAGCACGGTCCCAGCGGGTCAGTGTGGGTGCCACTGACGGGAGGCGAGCCTCGGCCGTGGACCGCCTTGTGACGGCGCCGCCCATGCCCTGGTACAAGCGAAGCCCGCGACAACGCGGGCGGCATGAAGATCCTCGCATCCTGGCTGACATGCACCTTTAAAAGTAAAGAAGCAGTCAAGCAGGATAAACCCGTCCGGCTGCGGTGGAGGTGCCACCGGCCGGACGGGGGATCACATGAGAATCAGCTCCGCCCTGGTCGCGGCCGCGCTCGCTGCCGGACTCGGCCTGGTCGCCACAGCCCCTGCCGGAGCCACAGCCACCGAACCGTCTGGCTCCCGGCCCGTGGTCACGGGAAAGAGCGACAGCGATGTCTCCATCAAACGCGCCTTCACCACATGGGCCACGAATGTGAATGTGCGCCACAACAACAGCAACTTCGCCGCCTGCAACAACTCGCCCTCCGTGGCCAACTGTCCGAACGTCCGAGGACAGGTGAACCCGGGCGACTCGTTCGAGGCGTGGTGTCAGAAGGTCGGCAGCCAGACGGTGGGCGGGAACCCGTACTGGGTCTACGTCATCCGGCCCACGTTCGAAGGCTGGATGGCCAGTTACTACGTCGACTACCCGGACAACGTCCTTCCGGACACCCCGTTCTGCGCCTGAAGCACGCACGCATGACAAGCTGAGTTGGGGTGCGATACAGACCAGCTCAACGGCTTGCCGCGGCTTCCGATCGAAGCGACGGATGGTCGGAAGCCGCGGGTCGCTCCAAGCCCTCCGGATGCTGCTGCACCGGGGTGGCTATGCATGTGTGAGCGGGCCAGGCTCCTCGCCTTCGAACCGACGGACCTCGCGCCGCATCACGGAAGTTGAGCTGCCGGTACTCACGGTCCGGCAGCTCGCATCTTCGGGGCGGTTCGAGGCATGTCAGTTGGTCATAGTGACGCGGGGAAGGCCCACACTGCTGTCGCCGATGAAGCCTTCCGGACGCTTCATCTTCTTATGCCTGGTGGATGTGCGGGGCCACCAGGCCATCGCCCGGCCACAAGCCCCGTTCGGCCACGAGCGGCACGAGGAACCTATCGATCTCCTTCAGTACGGCAGCGCGCTCGTTGGGTCCGTAGGTGATGAGTTCGTCGGTCGCGGCGTCGAAGGCGCGCACCTGGGTGTGCGGGCCGGCGATGATGAGGGCGCGGGCGATGTCAGGCAGTCCGAGGCTGAGGGCGTCGCATTCCCCTGCACGGACGAGCTGTGTCAGGTCGGTGATGACTTGTTCCCAGTCACCGACCGCCGGCCAGTCGGCGCCGCCGCCTAGTTCGTGGGTCAGGGTGGCCAGCGGGACGATCTCACCGGGCTGGCGTCCCCGGGTGAGTCGGTCGTGGATCTGGGCGCCGTCGGGCTGCTGCACCTGGGGGTGGAGCAGGGTGTCGGCGGCGACCACGGTGGTGTTGATCTCCTGGGTCCCCGCGTTGGGGTAGTACGGCTCGTGTGCGAAGAGGAGGTAGACGTCCGTAGTGCGGGCTGCGTCGGCGGGCCGGGTCTGCGTCATGGGCGGGTATCCCTTCCGCGGTGACATTTCGTTGATGGGCAGGGGTGTTGGCCGCGGCGCTGGTTCGAAGCCGGGCGGAAGCGGGCCCAGGGGGCTTTCGGCACTGCGGGGCTCGCCGGCCGCGTCGGCGGTCGGCGCGGCGCGGGGGCGCTCGAGTATCTGGGCGACCTGGTCGGCGAGTTGGCCCATCAGCCGCTCCCGGTGCGCAAGACGCGTCGATGCAGTGCTGGTGTCCTGGTCCTGGAGCAGGTCGGCGGCGCCCCACAGCAGGGTGTGGCCGATCTCGGCTGAGCGGCGCAGTTCGTAGCGATCGCTGTCGGCGGCGGCCTGGACGATGAAGGTGTGCAGGGCGGCGAGGCGCTGCAGGTAGTGGCAGGCGGCGTCTCCTTCAACGCTGCGGACGTGTTCGCGGGCCCGTTCGTCGAGCCGGTCGGGCAGGTGCTCGGTGAGCAGCGGGGCGAGCAGCATCGCCGGCAGCACGAGGTCGGCGGGGATACCGCGGCTGAGGGCGAACAGGGCGGCGAAGAAACTGACGGCTCCCATGGCGGCGGCGGAGTACCGCAGGGAGGCGGGGCTCGTGGCGGTCAAGGCGATGCGGTGGGCGGGGCGTCGGGTCAGCCAGCGCATGGCCAGCCGCTGCGGAAGCGTGGCGCCCGGGGTGAAGACCCCAATCTGCGAGGGGACCTTGGGCGGGGTGCCGTCGCTGGGAACGCTCCAGCCCAGCCAGCCCCATCCGGTGCGCTCGTACACGAGCGCAGGTTCGCCTGTGCCGGTGCATATGGTCTCGCGGCAGACATGGCCGGAGCGCAGGGCGCGGGAGCGTTCTTCGTCCCATCGTTGCGGATCGCGGGCGAAGGGGCGCAGCGGCTGCTGGGGTCCCGTTCCGAGTGAGTGGAGCGTGTCCGTCATGGGGTGCTCGCTTCCAGATGAAGGTCGGTCGCAGCGAGGGCAGAGGTGCAGGTGGCGCATCGGCCGTCGGCGTCGGGGTGCGCGCGCCGGGGAGTCGGCCCGGGGCAGGTGCGGCACAGCGGCCAGTCGAGGCAAGCCGGGCAGAGGTCTTCACCGGGTGCGGTGCCGGGCCTGCCGCAGCCCGCGCACTCGACGAGCGCCCGGTAGGTGATCGCCTCGTCGACCGTGCGGGCAGCAGCGGGCTGCGTCGTCCACGGGGCCTCGCCCGGGTCTACGTCGTCGGCGCTGGCAGCCGGAGGCGGGTAGAGCTGAGCGGAGCGCAGCCGGGCGGCGACGATCGCGCCGACGGAGGTACGGATCTGGCTCGGCAGCGGGCGGCTGGTGATGACGTGGCGCAGCTGCTCGGAGTTCCAGCCGGCGTCCAGCATCGCGGTCACGACCCGGCCCTGGTCGTACAAGGCCTTCTCCTGCAGCAGCAGTCCGGGATGGGCCGAACCGATCGACAGCAGCAGCCGTGTGCCCGCATCGAGAACCTGGGGCGCCGCCGCGCTCCTTCGCGGCGCGGACACAGCCGGGCGGCTGCTCGGGCGCTTGTCGCGGGCGCACGGAGGGACGGAGTTGGTGTTCTGCTTGTTGGTCTTCTTGTTGTTGGTGTTCTTTGTGCGGCGGCTGGCCAACGTAGGCTTATCCAGTACTGGATTTCCCGACTCTGGCTGCGACCTGCTGTTTTGCAGAGCAGGCAAGTCGGTGATGAAGTACGTGGCTGATCCGAGGGTGCCGTCGGGATTCCGGTCGCGATCCCGCTGCAGGTAGCCGCAGCGTGCAAGCTCGTCAAGTCCGGTCGTCACCGCGTCCACGCCCTCGCGACCCCGCCGGGCGAGATCCGCGACCGTCATGTGCCAGCCCTCGCGATGGGTGCTGATCAGTCCGAACAGGCCTTTCGCTTTGAAGGACATCCTGTGGTCACGGAACAAGTCATTCGCGACCTGAGTGAAACGGTCCCCGGCCATGACGCCGCGGCGGATGCCCATGCCGTATTCGCCCCGGCCGTCGCTAGGCGCCGACGGCGCGTGGACCGCTGTGGCCGCGTCGGCCATGAGGGCGTCGGTGAAGGCGGGATGGTCGGTGATGCAGTACGTAGCCGATCCGAGGGTGCCGTTCGTACGGCGCAGGCGTTCACGGATCAGGTAGCCGTGCTTCTCCAGTTCCATGAGCCCGGTGCGCACCGCGTCCCGTCCGTCAGGACCGGAGCGGACCAGGTCGGCGATGGTCACCTGCCAGCCGTCTTGATGAGTGCTGATCAGTCCGAACAGGCCTTTCGCTTTGAAGGACATCCTGGGGTCACGGAACAAGTCATTCGCGACCTGAGTGAACCGGTCGCCGGCCATCGAGCCCCGTCGAATGCGCGCTCCAGGCATCACGCGTCCACACGTGCACGATGTGCGCGGCAACCGGGGCCTCCCACACCGCTTGGGTGAGTGAGCCGGCAGGCGCCTGCGGTTGAGGGGACGTGCGTGGAATCCATGCAGGCAGCTCAGCCGTCGCCGCCGACCAAAACTGCGGCCACAACCCCCGACCACCGATCACGATCCAGCAACGTGCGTGCTGGGCTGCCGTGGTCGGGCGTGTGGTCGGGCCCGACCACGCGCCCCGTGGCCACGGCGAACAGCGGTCTGATCAGGCTGCGCATTCGGTCAGCACCGCAGACTGCGCAGCCGCGCGCCGGCAATTGCGCACACGCTGCGCGCCGTATCGCGGATCGTGCGCAATCGACGTGTGCGTGGGAGTGAGCGGCCTGCGCCCGGGGTGGCCGGAGCCGGCTGCGCAGTCGCCTGCCGCTGCGTAGCCCCCGGCGCGGACGGATCGGGCGAGTTGCTCGCCCGCAGAGACTTCACTCACCCGCGTTACGCACCAGCACCGTCCGCCCCGAGGCCCTGTGCTCCGGTGTCTCGGAGCGGGAGTTCACGGGATGCGAAATGTCGTGGTCGGGTCTGTGGTCGGGGGCGACCACAGACCCGACCACGGGTTCGTGTCCCCTTCGTGATCGTGGTCGGGTCTTCGTGGTCCATGGTCGGGTCGGGGCGGAGAAGTTGTCTCGGGTCAGAAGCAACAGCTCGCTCTGACCTGGGAGTTTGGAATGTCCCCTGCCATGCAGGCAGCACAGGAGCACGCCGCGCCGCCGACCGCTGCGGGGGCGCGGCTGCAGCAGATGCGGCGCCGGGCGCGTCTGGGCCGCCTGGGCGTGTGGGCCGCGGTCGCTGCTGGTCCCGTCGCGCTGACCGTCGCCGTGGCCACGCCCAGCACCGTGGTCCAGGCGGCCTCCGCGGCAAAGCCGACCTCCATAAAGGCGACCGTGCCCGCGGATCCGTCCGGGTACGCCGTGGTGTTCCTCGACGCGTGGCTGCGCAGCCGCGCAGCCGCCGAGACCACTGCGCAGGCCCGGCTTGCGCAGTCGATGGCACCGGACGTTGATCTTCCCGAGGTGTCGGATGCGCAGGCCGGGCCGGAGTCGGTCGTGGCGGTGCGCAGTGCGCAGCAGACGGCCACGGCGTGGTCGGTGACGGTGGCTGCGCAGTACGCCGACGGCTCATTGCGCTACTTCGCGGTGCCGGTCGTCGCCGACTCGCACGGCGCCTCGTTCACGGTGTCCGGTGCCCCGGGGGTGGTGGCCGGCCCTGCCCGCGCCAAGGGGGCTCAGTCTCCGTACTCGGTGGCCGTCCCGACGGGCAGCGAGGTGTCGTCCGCCGCCGGGGAGTTCCTTGCCGCGTACCTCGCGGGTGCCGGTGAGGTCGACCGCTACCTCGCGCCCGGCGTGAGCCTGTCCCCCGTCTCGCCCGCCCCGTACCAGACGGTCACGGTCCAGCAGATGCTCGCCGCCGACCAGGAGGCCGCCGCCGAGTCCGTCCCGGCCGACGGGACCCGGGTGCGGGTGATGGCCGAGGTCGAGGCCCGCGACCGTGGGGGGCGGTGGCCGCTGGCGTACGAACTGACACTCACGGCCCGCTCGGGCCGCTGGGAAGTCGCCTCTCTGGAGTCCGGCACCTCGCAGGCGGGGGGTGCCCGGTCATGACCAGTGTGGTGCTCGCCGGCGAGCTCGGCGATCTTGGCAACTCATGGATCTCGATGTTCGAGGGATGGGCAACGAAGGGTCTCCAGGCCGGTCTGCTCGTGATGGTCGTCGTGATCATGATCCAAAAGTTCTCGCTCAAGGCGGGGATTGGCGCCTTGATCCTGATGGTGATCGCGCTTGGACTGTACAACTCGCGCAACGACCTTGCCCGGATGTTCGAGGACGAGGTCAAGAATCCGTCCAAGGGCGCACCCGCCGTTCCGGGCATCGTTGGCGGCGGTTCTCCGGCTGCCCGTGAACACTCCGCAGGGTTTGGGGGTGGGCTGTGAGCGCCGCCGCCGCGTCCGTGCGGATGGGCCGTTTCTACACCGCGGCCCGCCGCCACCCGTGGGTCCTGGGCAAGGTGGCCGACTGGCGTATCCCGCTCGGTCCCTACACGCCCGCGCAGATCCTCCTTGCCGTCGTCGGCGGCTTCGTTCTGGTCAAGACGATCGCCCTATGGTCGTGGCTGGGGCCCGTTCCGATCGCCGCCTGGCTGCTGGGCATCTGGGCGGTGCGCCGTCCGAAGATGATGGGCCGCGCCCCGTTCCCGGCCGCCCTGGGCTGGCTACTGCTGCTCTGGCAGCCGCGCGGGGGCCGGATCGGCGGCCGCGCAGCCCGCGACCGCGCCGCACGAACCCTCGTCGGTGGCTTCGTCATCGAGACCAACGCTCCGGCCGCGCCGATCCCTTCGGCTCCGCGGCCGCCAGCCGTCGCCGAACGGACCCCACGCCAGGCGAAGAGGCCGCGGTCGGGCGGCCGTCCAGCGGTGGCCACCGCGACTGGGCCGGTACGGCCGATGTCGGGTGTGCAGCAGTTGCTCGCGCGCGCCGAACAGGGGGGTGCGCGGTGAGGGTGCCGATCCGTCATATCGCCGGGCACCTCGTGTGGTCGACGCACGGCAGCGTGTGGGCCCTCTACCGGCTGCACCCGGGCCCGGACGCGCAAGGGCAGCAGGAGGAGACCGTCCAGGGCAGCTACGTGCCCGCCGCTGTCCGGGAAGAACAGCTCGCCAAGATCACACATCTGGTGCGGTCCCTGACCGGGTCGCCGAGGGTGTTCGGCCTGTGCGCCCAGGTCGATCCGGGCGAGGTCGCGCTGCGCATGATCGAGGGCATCGAGCCCGCCGAGGCGGCGCCCGGCCAGACGCACCCATGGGTGGAGAACGTTGAAGCCACCCTGGATCTGCTGGACGGACAGGAGATGCACCGCCGCACGCTGTGGCTGGCCGTCCCGCTGCAGAGCGAGGGTGCCGGCCGGCAGATTTCCGCTCAGGTCGGCGCTGTGTGGGCGGAGATCGCCCCGGCGCTGGGCATGCGGCCGACCCCGGTGGCACGCCGGGAAGTGATGGCGTACCAGGAGCAGGCCTCCCGGGTGGAGGCCGCGCTCGCCGGCGGCGTCGCGCTCCGCCCGGCCCGCCCAGCGGAGATCGTGTGGATGGTCCAGCACGCGCTGCACCGCGGTATGGACGAGCCGCTGCTGACCGAGGCCGAGTCCAGCGAGTTGTACGGCGGGCAGATGCGCGAGGGGGTGCTGAACTCCCCCAGCTACGCCGATCTCGGCCAGGTCCGCCTCCAAGAGGGCGGCATCGACCCGACCGTCGACGACATGGGCGACCTCAAGAGCGTCAGCCAGCTCACCCGGTCGGGCCGTAAGGCGTGGTGGCGGGTGAATACCGGTTCGCCGCTGCGCCGGCGGTGGCTGCAGATCGAGTCCGACGCCGGCACCGGCTACCAGGCGCAGTTGGCGCTCGCCGAGTGCCCGCCCGCGGTCAGCGCGGATGCCGCCGACCTGTTCGCGCAGCTGGAGACGCTGGATTTCCCCGTCGACTACACCGTCGATCTCACGCTGGTGCCGGCGGAGAAGGCCCGGGACCAGGTGCGGCGCAAGCGCACCGAACTCGTCGACCAGGCCGACCAGTACGACGCCCGGCCCACCGGCATGCCCGCCTCGCTCACGGACGCCGCCCGCGACCTGGGCGAACTAGACGCGCGGTTGTCGCGCACCTCGGTCGAGGTCGAGGTGCAGTCCGTGACCGTCCTGACGGTATGGGGGCCGACCGCCGCGATCTGCGATGCCCGCGCCCGGGCGTTGGCCTCGCTGCTCGGCGGCGCCGACTACCGCGCCGTACGCCCGGCCGGACTGCAGGAGGCCCTCTTCCTGCTCGGGCTTCCCGGCACCACGCGGCCGGGAGCCGTCAGGGAGTTCACCCAGCACCAGGTGAGCGAGGACTGGGCGTTGGGCGGGGCCTTCACCCTCGCGGAGGCCGGTGACCCCAACGGCATGTTCCTCGGCCTCGACCTGGACTGCGGCACCACCCGCCCCGTCATGATCAACGTGGCGGACGCGCCGAAGCACGACGCCAGCGCCTCGCTGGGCATCGTGGGTGATCTGGGGGCCGGGAAGTCCGTCCTGCAGAAGCTGATCGCGGAGGCAGTGTGGGCGCGCGGCGGCTGCGCGATCTGCATCGACCGCACCCCCGTGCGCGAGTGGGCGTCCTTCGCCCGAACCGCCGCCAAGGGCCGCGTCCAGATCATCGACGCCGCCCGGGCCGAGGTATCCATCGACCCGTTGCGCATGTTCGCCGGGCCCGAGGGCCGCCACTACGCCCTGTCCTACTTGACCCTGCAACTCGGCATCGGCCCGATGAGCACCAACGGCGAGGTCCTGCACCACGCCGTCGAGCAGGCCGCCGCCGGCGAGCAGCCGTCCATGCGCCGTGTCCTGGAAGTCCTGGAGGAGATGGCCAGGAGCGAGGGGGGCAAGCGGCAGGACGCGGCGTCCACGCTGGCCGGCCTCGTCCGCGTCGTCGCCACCAACCCCCTGGCGGCGATGGTGTTCGACCCCGCCCTGCCCCCGGTGCGGCTGGACGCGTCCAGCACCTCCGACATGATCGTGATCACCACCGCGGGGCTGAAACTGCCGCCCAAAGCGGCGTTCGCCAATCCGGAGATCCTGCACCAGCAGCCGCTGGAGGCCCTGATCGGGCGCGCCGTGCTGTATCTGATCGCCGCTATCGCGCGGCAGACCGCGTTCGAGGACCCCGAGCGGTTCACCGCGGTGGTCGCGGACGAGCTGTACTGGCTCACTTCCTCCGCGGAGGGCACCGCGCTCGTCCACGAGATCCTCCACGACGGCCGTAAGCACGGCGCCGGCCTGCTCGCGGCCTCCCACGACGCCGAGGAACTTGGCCCCGACCGCGGGCTGATGGCCTACCGGGCGCTGGCCCGCACCGCCGACCGCGATCGTGCCCGCCGCGGTCTGGAGTTCGTCGGGCTCGATCCGAACGATGGCGGCCTGCTGCGGCTGGTGACCACCGGCCTGTCCCCCGTCGGCCAACGCGGCCGCGAAGGCGAGTTCCTGCTGGCCTGCCCGCGGCAGAACACGGGCCGCGTCAAGGCCGTCATCCCCAACATCACACGGATCGCGGCCTCCATCGCCACCACTCCGGGCCGCCGTACGAGCGCGAGCAGCGCGGACGCCTCTACCGAGGCCGCCACGGCCCGACCGAAGGAATACTTCGCATGAGCACGCCGTCTTTTCCCTCATCCCGCCCGCGGCGCGTCGCCCGAACAGCGAGCGCCCTGATCGTGGTCGCCCTGCCGGCAGTCCTGCTCGCCCTGGTCATCCAAGCGGGCGTGCCCCAGTCGTGGTGGCCGCAGACCGGGCAGGCCTTCGCCGCCGACCAGACTCACATCGCAGCGGTGCGCACTGATCCATGCGATCTGATCGTGGGCCCGGCCAAGGAGTACTGCGAACGTGGCCATCAATCCGCCACGACATCGTCCCCCTCCGCCAGTGAGGTCTCCCACGAGGGCGCCAGGGTGGCATGGATGGCGATACCCCTGGCGGCGGGCCTGGCCGCCGCCGTCCTGTGGCTGCGCCGGGGCACTGCCGGACACGGGGGGCGCTGAATGTGGCGCCCAGACCGCGGCACGCTCCGCTCGGCCGGCACCGTCGTCCTGCTGGCCGGCGTGTTCGTTGTGGTCAACAGCCAGGTCGTGTACGCGGCGAGCAGCAGCAGTGAGACCGGTGACCTCCTCGCGCCGCTGAACATCCCCTCTTCCGAGGGGCTGCCCATCAACGGCTATGAGCTGGGAGCGGACGGGGGCTCCATCGTCAGCGTCAAGACCCAAGCCCTCGCCTTCGCCCTCGGGGGCCTGTTCACGCTCATCCGGCTCCTGGTCGGCTTGGCCGGCTGGTCCATCGAGGTCGCTCTGCGGTTTCCGCTGCTGAAGATCCTCATCCGCCCGGCGCAGAAGGTCGCCGACGCCTACAACAACGTGGTCGTCGACACCCTCGGGATCAAGGGGTTGTTGCTGGCCTGGGCTTTCGTTTTTGCCGGGTTCATGATCGTACGCGGCCGAGTCGGCCGCGGACTGGGCGAGATCTTCCTCACCCTGCTGATCGCGGCGTTCGCCGCCTCCGCTTTCGTCCGCCCTGACTACCTGCTCGCCCAGGACGGGCCATTGGGGCAGACCCAGCAGGTGGCTGCCGAGGTCGCCCAGGAGAGCGTCAACTCCTACGACTGGGGCGGCAAGATCGCCAGCACCGATCCGTGCGCGGGCATGGCCGGCAACGCTGAACTGAAATGCCTGGAGCGTGAAGAGGAAGCGCCCGTCTCAGCAGCAGACGTGGCCCGCCCTCTCCAGGACTCGATCACCAATGCGCTGATCGTCAAGCCGTACATGCTGCTCGAGTACGGGCGCATCCTCGACCCCGCCAAGAAATCCGACCGCGAGGCCTACGCCGTCCATCTGAAATGGGTCGCTGGCGGATACAAGGCCTACACCAGCGACGACGATGACGGGGGCGCGGACTGTTCTTTGATCGCGCCACCGGCCCGGAAGTACTGCGAGGAGCAGAACGCGAAGCAGAAGAAGGCGAAGGACGCCTGCTCGCTGGTCCACGGCCCGGCCAAGGAGTTCTGCGAGAGCGACAAGGAGGAGGCGGGTAACAACTGCGATCTCCTTGACGGCCAGGCCAGAAAGGTCTGCGAAAGCGACGGACTGCCTGAGCTGACGCCGGGCGGTGAACTGCTGGACTCCGCAACCGCGATTGTGTCCCAAGAGGACCAGGAGTTCGCCGCGTTCATGGCGGACATGAAGAAGGCCGGAGACGTCGGGAAGTCGTGCGCTGCCTACGCCGAGCAGCCCACATGGTGGCGGGTCGGCGGCGCCTTCCTGCTGCTGATCGGCGCCCTGTTCATCTGCGGCATGCTCCTGTCCAGCGCGATCGTCCTGCTCGGAACCCAGGGCGTGTGCGCTGCGGCTGCCGCCGCCGGGGGCGTCACCTTCGTCGCAGGCATGCTGCCCGGCCCTGCCCGGCAGTCGGTGTGGAAGTGGTTGTCGATCTGGGGCATTGCGATCATGACCATGGTCGCGGTGTGCGCCTTCGTCCCGTTCTTCGGGATCGCCGTCGATTCCACCATCACCAACGGGCCTGACCTGATGGTGGAACGGATTCTGCTGATCGACGTGCTGGCCATCGCCGGCGCGGCCGGGCACCGCCGCCTGCTGTCGGGGATCACGTCCTTCGGGCAGCGCATGGCCATGCGGATGCGGTACGCCAAGGTCGGCGGCACCCACCTGCCCGGCGACACCTCCGAGCTGGGTGCCGCGCTCGCCATGAACTCCCCTGCGGCGATGGGTGGATACGGCGGCGGGCTGCGTGCCTTCACCGGCGGCGGGGGCGGCCGGTTCGGGATGCTCGGCACCCGGCAGAGGTTGATGGGCGCGCTCACCTCGCTGGTCGACGGGGCGGGTATGCCCGTCGACACCGGGCGGATGTTCGCCGATGCCACAGCGGAAGCGGGGCGCGGGCTCGCGCCGCTGGCCGCCGCGGCAGCTGGCGGCGGGCTCGGTGCACGGATTGGTGCGAAGGGCGCGTACGGGCTGCTGATCGGCCGACGGCCGGACCAGGAGCAGCTGGCCAAGTGGCAAAAGCCCACCGGTGTCGAAGGCGAGGGCGACAGCGCAAGCAGCGGGGAGGGTCCAGGCGGCAGTCTGCGGCGTAACGGCCCGCGAGACCGTTACCGCGATGACGAGGGCCAGGTCGTCGACCGGAACACCGGCGAGGTGCTGCACGACCAGAACACCGACCGCCCCCTGTTGTCCACGCGCGCCCACAACCGGCTGGTCCGTTTCCGCGGCTACCGCATCCTCCACCGGGGCGGCCGAACCGCCTACGGGGCAACGGCGGGTCTGCCGGTAAGTGTGCGCCGCGCCCGGCAGGGCGGCTCGCGCTACACGCAGGACGCCCGCCAGCAGGTTCGGGTGTGGCGTAACACCGTGCGCGAAGACGGCCGGGTCTGGGGCGAGGCGGGACGGACTGCCGCCCAGTGGAACCGCGAGCACGGGGACGACCGCGGCGGGATGGGGCCTTTCCACAGCCGTCGCCTGCCCACCGGGGACCCCACGGCACGGCCGGGTAGTTCCGGACCATCGGGCTCCGCACCTACAGCAACGCCGTCCGCGTCCCGGCGGCGGCTGACGGACGCTCCCTCCGAGGTGCGCCGCAAGCTGCGGGACGCCTTCAACCGGGGGCGCGACGACAGCTCTTCTGAGGGTGGTGACGGTTCGTGAGCCGCCGCGGCCGGAAGGCCAAGTGGGTCTTCCTGGTGGTGATGCTGCTGTTCGCGGCCGTGTGCTGCGCCGCACCGGTGGGCAACGCGATCAGCGCGTACCTCGCGCTCACGTCGGCTGCTCAGGACGACGGCGGGATCGCCCAGGGCGGCAGCGCAGCCGACATCCCGCCGCGGATGCTCACCGCGTACAAGCAGGCCGTCCATCAGGTCAGCCAGCATGTTCCGAAGTGCCGGGGCATGCGCTGGCCGGTCCTCGCCGGGATCGCCAAGGTCGAGTCCAACCACGCCGTCGGCAGGAACATCGCCGACAACGGCGACATCCGCCCGCGCATCTACGGGGTGCTCCTCAACGGCTCCGGCCAGGGCGGCAACACCACCGTCTTCACCGACACCGACAACGGCCGCTGGGACGGCACCGCGAACTCGGAGCGTGCTGTCGGCCCCTTCCAGTTCCTGCCCTCCACCTGGGAAGGCGTCGGCAAGGACGCCAACGGCGACAAGATTGCCGACCCGCACAACGCCGACGACGCCGCGCTCGGCGCCGCGATCTACTTGTGCGGAAACGGCCGTGACCTGACACAGCGGTCACAGCTGAAGGCCGCGATCTTCCAGTACAACCAGTCGAATGAGTACGTCGCCAACGTGCTGGGCTGGATCGACCAGTACACGGAGGCCGCCAAGGACCCGGACCTGAAGAACGTCACAGGTACGGTCCGCACCGTCATCGAGGCCGCACTCTCCCAGCAGGGTGTCCCCTACTCGTGGGGCGGCGGCAACGCGAACGGCAAGTCGACCGGCATCTGCTGCTCCCCCAGCGGGAAGAGCGGCGCGGGCATCAACGGCTTTGACTGCTCCGGACTGACCCAGTTCGCGTACGCGCAGGCCGGCATCAGCCTTCCGCGCGTCGCGGCCGCCCAGGCAGGTGTCGGCAAGCGGATCCCCGCCAGCCTCGGCGCAAGCGCGCTCAAAGCCGGTGACCTCGTCTTCTACGCCACCGCTCCCGGACGCGATCCCACGATTTACCACGTCGGGATCTACGTAGGCAGCGGAAAGATGATCAACGCTCCCCGCCCGGGCGCTGTGGTGCGCCTGGACGCCGTCAACGCAATGTCCGGATACGCGGGAGGAGCGCGACTGCTATGACCACCCTCCCGCGCTCACCGCGCTTGCTGTTGCTGAGCACCCTTGTACTCGCCGTCGCAGGTGTCGCCCTGCTCAGCGTGCCGGACGACCGGGTGCAAGCGGGCCCGGCTCCGGCGACGCACGCGACGTCGGCTCCATCGCCGGCCGCCACGGTTTCGCCGGCCGGCCAGCAAACCGCTGGCGCGGCTCTCTCCGCGACGTCCGCAGCCGCGATCCCGTCTGCCGTCACATCTGCTCTGCCGCCGCACGGTGAGGGCGTGGCCGGAGACCCGGCGATCCAAAGGAATCTGGAGGCGGCATGGCCGGCCGACCTTCCCGCAAGCGACGAGCGGGAGTTGCTCATCGCAGGTCGCGCTCTGCTTCGCGCGGACGCCACCGGCATCGGCCGCGCCACGTGGCCACAGGTGTTCCCCGACGCAGGCCGCCAGGCGGTAGCCCCGGCGTTCGCCACCGCCCGCTTCCGTATCCAGGCCGCGATCGCCCGCCGCGACACCGGCCCGGACACGGCGGTGGTCCATCTGGTGTGGGCCGGCATGGACCGCGGCGGCACCTTCACTGACCTCCGCATCACCGATCTGCTCTTTACCCGCACCACCGAAAAGGGAAAAACGACGTGGACTCCGCTGCCTCGCATCTGACGAGCCAGGCCTCTGAGGGGACGTACGGTCAGGTAATCGGCCTGATCACCGGGCTCCTCGAAGCCGTCGACTGGCTCTACGACCACTGGTACCTGTTCGCTCTCGCCGTCGCGATGGGGTGGGGCGTGGGTGAGCTGGTGGTGCGTCATCTCGCCAAGCGGGCTCATGCCCAGCGGATGGCTCTGGAGCTCACTCCCGTCCGGTACTTCGACCCCGGGCTCGAGGAGATCTTCCGCCGCGGTGTGCAGCTCTCGCGTGCCTCGACGAGCATGCCGTGGTGGGTGCCGCGGCGTTCGAAGGCCGTGCAGATCAGGCTGCGCGCGGACGGCAGTGCGCCGCTGCGCTACCGCGTCGAGGGTCCCGCGGGCGGTGAACGGCTGCTGTCCATCACCCCCTTCGGGCCGAACGTCACCGTCGACCGGGCCCGTCCGATCGTGGACAAGCCCCGCGACCACACGGTGCGGGCGGAGTTCATTCTTCGCGGCAAGCTCACCTCCCCCCTGCGGGACGTGCCGCTGGAGCCCGACCCCCTGCAGCCCTTGGTCGACGCCGTGTCCGACCTGCGCACAGAACTGGGCGACCTCGCCGAGATACGCCTGGACATCCAGCGCGCCCCCAAGTGGGCGCTGCGCGCTCGCCGGATGCAGCTCATGAGTGCCGCCCGCCGCCGGGAGCGCCGGGAGACCCAGCGCGCCTCCCGAGTGGTGCGCCAGGATGCCGCCGGGATCGAGGACTCACTCGCCTGGAACCTGCAGTCGCTGCTCACCGGCAAGGACGGATCCGCAGGGCGGCGGCTGGTGATGCCTCCCGTACCGCGCCGCGTGGAGCGTGACGAGGCGCTCGGCAAGCTCGCCGATGACGATCAGCTCGTACGGGTCCAGTTGCTTGTGATGTGCGCGTCGAACATCGAAGGACGCGCCGAGGCCCGTCTGGCCCAACTGCAGGCCGCGTTCGATGTGTTCGGCGGGCAGTCGCGGTGGGCGATGCGCGGCTGGCGGCTGGGACCGTGGCGGCTGGGTGCCGATCACTGGCCCACCCGGCGCAGCTGGGAACGCCGCTGGCAGCTAGGGCAGTGCCAGCCGCCCCGCGCGAACTGGGTGCGCCTGGAGGAATTGACGGGACTGCTCAAGCCGCCGACCGTCCATTGCCGGCTTCCGCTGCTCGCCGGTGACCTCCCCGACTTCGAGTTCGGCAATCCTGACCTGCTGCTGCAAGGCATCTACCGGGGACCCGACGGCCGCAAGCGGCTTGTTGCCACCTACACGGCCGAAACGCTGTTCGAGTGCGGAGTGGGCAAGGCCGGCGGCGGCAAGACCGAGAGGGCCCTCGCACAGGCGCTCGGGGTGGCGCACGCCGGCGGGGGGTTGATGTTCATCGACCCGCACCGCGACTCCTGGCCCCGGGCCGCGACGTTCCTCGCCCACGACCATCTGATGCCGAGGATCGCGCTGATCGATCTCAATGCGGCGGGGCCTTCACCGATGTTGAGCTCGTGGAATCCGATCGCCATGCACCACGGCCCGGCGCCGCACGACGTCGTCGAATCGGTCACCGACGCCTTCGCGTCCATCCTCGGCTGGGACGATGCCGCCGCTCCCCGGGCGCTGACCATCCTCACGTCGTGCCTGACCGTCCTGGTCGCCGTCAACCAGGCCGCCTGCCGGGCCGGGCGCCGCGAAGACCAGGCCACCCTCTTCCAGGTACGGTCGTTGATCTCCGACGCGGGTTTTAGGGCCGCGGCGCTGTCCGCCGTGGCGGACCTGTTGGACGAAGACACGCGGTCGTGGTGGCGAACGGTGTGCCCCACCTTCCCGCCGGACGCGTTCGGCGTGGTCCTCAACCCGCTCGCCCGGCTGGCCGCGAACCCGGTCACCCGCGCCTTCCTCGGGCAGCCGGTCGGCGTCTACAACAGCCGGGCCGCCATGGACAGCGGGATGATCGTGTGGGTGTGCCCGGCCGGGAACGGGCCCACCGACCGGCTGCTGACCTCGCTCATCGCACGGGATTTGCTGCGGGCGGTGCGCTCGCGCCGGGACACCCCGGAAGAGCAACGGCGGCTGTTCCGTCTGTACTTCGACGAACTGATTACCCTGACCGGGGCGGCCCCGGAGACCATTGCGTCGATGTTCGAGGACTTCAGGAAGTTCCGGGTCACGGTGCACGGGATGACCCAGCTGCTGGGCCGTCTGCCGGCCCCTGTGCGGATGTCACTGACGCAGAACGCGTCCACGCTCGCGTCCACCGCGGGATCCAAGAGCGCAATCGCGCCGATCACCGCGGAGTGGGGGGACACCCCGAGCGCGGACGAGGTGGCCGTCCTCGACCGGTTCGAGCACTACGCCTCGTTCACCGTCGACGGCCGCCGTGTCGGACCGGTCCGGATCACGGGCCCGCACCTGGACGAGGTGTTCGCGGACTACGCCCGGCCCGGCAAGGTCGGCGCCCTGGAGCGCGCTGCCCGGGCCACGGCCGGGGCGGCGCCGCTCGATGAGCTCACCGCCAGGGCTGCCGCCCAGCAGGGCCGGGTCGCGAGGTTTCTTGCCGAGCATGCTCCCGCCACCACAGCTCTCGTCAGTCTGAGCAAGACACCTAAGCGGTACCAGTGAGCCTTTTCCAACCTCACGCTGACGCGTGGTGAAGGACAAGAACGGCCTGGACGATCGCGGTGATGCGGTTGGTGCTGCAGCGGAGCTTCCGCAGAAGGCGCCAGCCCTTCAGAGTGACCATGGCCTGCTCGCCGAGGCAGCGGATCTTGGCGTGCATGCTGTTGTGCCGACGCTGCCACCGCTTGAGGCGACGGCCTCGGAACGGGACGCGGACGGGGTGGCCGGCTCCCTGGTACGCCTTGTCCGCCCACCACTTCAGCTCGGCCGCGGCGAGCGCGTCGATGATCCCGTGGGGCCGTGCGGCGGTCAGGTCGTGAACGGACCCGCGCAGGGCGGGTGACGTCCACAGCAGCCGTCCGAACGAATCGGTGAGGACCTGGACGTTCATGCCATGGCGCTTGTGTTTCCCGGAGTAGTACGCGGTGTCGGCGGCGATCTGGTCGATCGGCAGGAGGGTGCCGTCCAGGATCACGAACGCCTTGGTCCGAATGGTATTCATCGCCTCGGTCAGGGTCGGGGCGAGACTTCGGCGGGCTCGACGTCCTGGCCGGCGACCAGGGCCAGGATGCCCACCGCGTTCGCGGCTTTCTCGCCGAGTTGCTGGTCGGGCAGGTGGCCCAGCAGCCGCAGCGCGTCGCCGACCAGCGCGTCGACCAGCTCGGCGCGGGCCTGCTCGTCGTTCCAGACAATCTTCGGTTTGCCTGGGCCGGTGTAGTCGTGCACGGTGCACTGGGCAGTGGCGACCGCGTCGGCGCCGGGGACCTCGCGGATCACCGCGCGGACGGCGGCGATGAGCTGGGTGACGGTGTCCTGGGTAGCGACCGCGTCGTCCAGCACGGTGGAGTCCAGCGCCCGGCGGTGCTTACCCTTGAGTACGCCGGTGTTCTTCACCACCTCGCGCACGGCCTCGAAGATCCGGTTGGGGCGGGCGGAGCGGGACAGTCGGCGGCGGAAGTTGTGAAGGGTCGAATGCCATGTCGTGCAGGCCCAGGCCGCATGCGGCCTTCCAGCGCAGGTCGCACCGCAGTTCCTGGACCGTCTCGAAGTCCGACAGCCCGTGCAGGGCCTGCAAGGTGATCGCGGCGGCCAGGATCTGCGGTGGCATGCTCGGCCGTCCGTTCGCCGACGGGTACATGTCCGCGAACATCTCAGCCGGGAACAACTCGCCACGGTGCTCGGCCAGGAACGCGACACTCTCCGCCGGGATCAGTTCCCGGCAGGTCTCCCACACGTCCGGACCGACGGTCTCACCGACCCATTCGCCCATCGCCACACAACGAGTCTGGCCCTGCCGCTGACGCGGCAGGGCCAGAACTCAAGATCTTCATGAGCCTTCTAGGACGAGTTTCCGCCCGTCAGCACCCGTTGTTCGCCCGCCGGAATCGCGCACGGTGTGCCGCCCGCGTTGGTGAGGCCTTCCGGGCTGAGGGACCAGGTCGAGATCTGGCCGCCGGAGTAGCCGCTGTGGATAGTGTTGTTGAAGAAGCGGTCGTGGTACGAGGCGCACTGCCGGGAGATCTTGTTGTCGATCGCGCACTGCGTGTCGCAGAACTCGCCGCGATAGTACGACGCCCGCCCCGCGCGCGTGATGTCGTTGTACTCAATCGAGTTGTAGTTGCTCATGTTCCGTGACTTCACCACATAGCCGCTGACGTAGGAGAACTTGTTCCGCACCACCTGGTTGTTCGAGCTGAAGTGCGTGATGTACAGGCCGTGGATGTTCCCCTCATACGGGGCGGCGTTCTCGATGTTGATGAAGTGGCTGTTCTCCACCCGGTTGTTGGACGAGTTCGTGAGGACGATGCCGCCGTAGCCGAAGGTGGAGCCGCCGCTCCACTTGCTGCCCAGGTTGCGGAACTGCATCCCAAAGAACGTGTTGTGGTTCAGGCCCTTACTGCCGCGCACCTGGAGTGGCGGGTTGTAGTTCTCGTCGGTGACGTCACGCTCGGAGTCGCCGTAGACCGAGACGCCGCCCGCTGAGTAGTACTCCACCCGCAGATAGCGGAAGTCGAGATTGCTGTCGCCGCCGCCGTACAGCGGGTCGCCGGTGTCCCTGGGCAGCCGCGGCTGCAGCCAAAAGCCGGCACAGTACGCCGTGCCGCATGTGGCGTTCTTGAAGAGCGGCAGCCCGCCCGCCGGGACCCCCTGCCCCGGCACGTAGTCGATCGGCATGAACGACACCTTGTGCCCGGGCACGTAGAAGCGCCACTCGTGGAACGGCGGCGCAATGTAGGTGCCCTGCTTGATGCGCACCTCGACGTCGGTGGTCGGCTTCTGTTGCTGCAGCACCTGCTGCACCCGCGGCAGCGTGGCCACCGCCTTGCCGGAGCTTAGCCCGTCGTTGGCGTCCGAACCGCCGGCGCCCGCGGGCGCCATGTAAACCGTGAAGGCGGCCGCCTCCGCAGCGGCCGGGGCGGCCTTCGCCGTCGTGACCGTACCGGCAACCAGCAGCACGGCCGCGCCGAGCCCGGCCAGAATGCCGCGGGTGATTCTGGTACGTCTCTCCCGAATACCCATGATCACCTTCCTTGTAGGGTGATGCGCAGCGTCTTCGTCTCTCCGGCCGTCCCGGTCACATCGACCGTGAAGGTCAGCGGATTGAGCGAGCCGACCGTGAGCCTATTCCAAGCTGACGGCGTTGACCCCGAGTTGGACGGTCCTGCGCAACGACGAAGCTCCTGGTAGATGGGTCCTCGACCAAGATCACCCGTGTCCGCCAGGAGCTTCGCGTGCTTGTTTACCCGTCGTCAATAGATCTGTCCAGCCGCACGCTGCGGTTCCTGACCGGGCAACTGACAGCCAGGCGGAGGGAGATCGGCACGCGGTGGCGGCGGCTTCCCGCAGCGCGACAGGCTCTACTGGCCCTGGCCCACCTGCGGTGCGGTGACACCTACGCACAGCTCGCGGCCGGTTTCGGCATCGGGATCGCGACCGCCTTCCGCTACATACGCGAGGCCGTCGACATCCTGGCCACCCTCGCCCCGTCCCTGGCCGAGGCGATGAATGCAATCCGGGCAAAGGCGTTCGTCATCCTCGACGGCACCCTGCTGCCGATCGACCGGATTGCCGCCGACACCCCGTACTACTCCGGGAAACACAAGCGCCACGGCATGAACGTCCAGGTCCTCACCGACCCGTTCGGACGACTGCTCTGGGCCTCGCCCGCGCTGCCCGGCTCCACTCACGACCTCACCGCCGCGCGACAGCACGGGATCATCGAAGCCCTCGCTGAAGCGGGACTCAAATGCTGGGCTGACAAGGCGTATCAAGGTGCCGGCGGAACCGTCCGAGTCCCGTTTCGGGGCCGCCGTCTCAAGCGATGGAAGCGCCGCCACAACACCACCCACGCCAAGATCCGCTGCCTCGGCGAGCAGGCCATGGCCACCCTCAAGGGCTGGCGGCTCCTGCGGAAGCTCCGCTGCAGCACCAACCACATCACCGACGTGGTGAAGGCCGTCCTCGTCCTTCACCACCACGCGTCAGCCTGAGGTTGGAAAGAGCTCAGTGATCGCCGCAATCGTGTGCGGGCCCGAGCTGGGTGCCGGGTCAGATGCCGATCTTCCGCATGGGGGCGTAGCGGAGCTGGATCCGCTTGAGGTTCTTCTGGGCGCCGAAGGACACCCGGGCCACCGCATCGAGGCCTTCGCCGTCAACTGCGATCACGGTGCCGATGCCGAAGCGGGCGTGCTCGACAACGTCACCGTCCGCCAGGGCGTCGACGCGGGGACCTGGTGCCCGCCCGCGGTCGTTCTCCTCCTCGGCCCGGTACTCGAGGAGGGCCTGGGCGCCGACGGTGAAGGCGACATCGACGGGTTCGGGCGCACCGGCCGCGACGGACCACCACGCGCTGTCGGGCACAGGCACGTCCTCGTGCCGAAGCGGTTGCGCGGGCAGGAGCGCGGTGTAGCGCATGGTCGGGGTGGGCTGCTGCCACCAGGCGGGGTTGCTGGACGCCGGTGCAGGCTCGGGTTCTCGAGGCTGCTCGCCGTCGGTGGGGGTGGTGGGCGGGTTGGCCAGCAGGGTCAGCAGGCTGGCCGCGGTGGGGCGTCCTTGCGCCTCCTTGTGAAGGCAGGCAGCCAGGGCCGGCCGCAGCAGGTGGGGGATGGCGGCGAGGTCTGGAGCTTGGTGCACCACCCGGTGCAGGACTGCGGGTACGGGTCCGTGTCCGAACGGGCCGGTGCCGGCGGCGGCGTAGTAGAGCGTGGCGCCGAGGGAGAAGACGTCGCTGGGCGGGCCGGTTCTTTCGCCGTTTGCCTGTTCTGGCGACATGTAAGCGGGTGTGCCGAGGATGCCGCCGCCGGTGGTGAGGGTGGCATCGGTGTCCGTGCGGGCTATCCCGAAGTCGATGATCCGGGGCCCGTCGTCGGTCATGAGGATGTTCGCCGGTTTGAGATCGCGGTGCGTGAGGCCGGCGTCGTGGATGGCTGCCAGCGCTTCAGCCAGGCCCCTCGCAAGCACCAGCAAGGCTGCTGCAGGAAGTGGTCCGCGGCATCGGACCTGCTCAGCGAGGTCGGGGGCGTCGAGGTAGGCGGTCGCCACCCAGGGAGTGGCGGCGTCCGGGTCGGCGTCGACGACGGGCGCGGTCCAGTAGCCGCCGATGCGGCGGATGGAGTCGATCTCCCGGCGGAAGCGTTCTCGCACGCCGGGGTCAGCGGCTTGGTCGGGCGAGAGGGTCTTGACCGCGACCCGGCGGCCGCCAGGCGACTGGGCGAGAAAGACGCTGCCCATGCCGCTGGTGTTGAGGCGCTCCAGAACGAGGAAGGGCCCGAACCGGTCGGAGTTTCCCGTGCTCACTGGCGGATTCACTCCTTGTGCGCGGATGTCGGTGGCCGCGTGGTGCGGCGTTCCAACGTACCTGCCGGAGCGAGCTGGTTCGCAGAAGTAATGGTAGAAGCGTTAAGTCGAATAACTCAAAATGCGGTTTCTATTGTGGTCGTGTACGTCCCGAGATGTACGGGTGAACTCATTTTTCCTGCTGGGAAGTTGCCGGGCATATGCGTAATCTTGCGGCTGCGTAAACGCATGACCGCAGCTTGGATCAGGCCGCGGCTGTGGACTGCCGTACGCGGCATCTGGGGCAGCGGTCTGCCGCACCGCGTCGTACGGGGAGATCACGTGATACGAGCACAACGCCGCCCGGCCGGGCTCACCGCTGTTCGCATCCGGAAGCACGCAACGTCTTTGCTGATCGTGGGAAGCCTTCTCGCACTGGCCGGATGCAGTGACGATGATTCGAGGGCGTCGAACTCCGCCCCCAGCGAGACGTCCAGCACCAGGCAGTCCGCCTCGCCTAGTTCCACGGAAGCTGCGGAGCAGTCCGCGGTCCTCGCCGTCTACGCCCGGTCCTGGCATGCCCAGGCCGATGCCTACGCCAGGGCCTCTTCTACTGGCACGGATCTGAGGAAGACCACCACGTTGCGGGCGCTGGGCAGCATCGAGCAGGACCTCAAGGCCATGCGGGAGGCCGGGCAGGTGACGGTCGGGAAGCCGGTCATTCACCCCGGCCATCCCAAGGTGATGGCCGGTGAGATTCCCAAGGCCACCCTCACGGACTGCGTCGACACCGCGAATTGGACGCTGATCGACAAGGCCACCAAGGAGAAAGTGCCGCTGCCGTCGACACGGCTCGTCAAATACGTCAGCACCGCAAAGTTTGAGAAGTGGGGGACGAAGTGGATGGTCACCGAGTTGACCGCTCAAGACCAGAGTTGCTGATACGGCGCTCTGCCCTCCTCGGCGCCGCTCTCGTCCTGGCCGCCGCGGGCAGCGCGCAGGCCGGCGATGGCCCCGGTGTCGATGCCGGCAAGTGCCAGGTCGTCAAGTTCTGCGTGGGGGTTAGCACCGAGGGGAAGGCCGGCGGCGCAACGCCGCAGACAGGCTCCCAGGACAGCAATGCCGCCAGCGACCTGAAGTGCGGGTACACGAAGATCGACCCAGAACCTCCCGCCAGTGCCGAGGAGCTCTGGAAGGGGGCCGACCCGGCCAAGAACGACCTGTACTTCTACTCGTGTTCCGACGGCGGCCAGAACAACCCGGACGGCTTCGTCGTCGTGCCAACCGGCCAGCAGCCTCAGCCGCAGGTGAATCCGCAGGAGTTGGCCCAGCAGGCCGTGGACTCCATGACGCTGCTGGGACCTGACATCAACATCAACCCGAAGCCCGGCGGGCGGGGACTTGTGGGCATGCCGGTGTGGATGGCCGTCGGCCGGTCGCCGACGACATGGGGGCCGAACACCGCGTCAGCGTCGGCCGGCGGGGTCACCGTGACCGCGACGGCGAGGGTGTCGAAGGTTGTGTGGTCGATGGGCGACGGCACCTCGGTCACCTGCACCACGCCCGGCACGGTCTACAAGTCGTCGTACGGGCTGAAGCGGTCGCCGGACTGCGGCCACGTGTACACCCAGCCGTCGACGAACAGGTCAGGCGGTACGTACCGGGTCACCGCGACCTCGACCTGGGTCATCGACTGGAACGGCGGCGGGGCGAACGGCCAGCTGACCGAGGTCCGCACCTCCTCCGTGGCGGTGACCATCGTCGAGTCCCAGGCCGTCAACTCCTGAACGCCGCACGAGATCGAAGGGCCAGTCAGGCCGATGGACAGCACCCAGACCTCCTTTGCGCCGCGCGCCGACGCCTCGCGGCAGCCCGACCTGCCCGTCAGCACGGGAACGAAGAAACGATCCGGCCGTGCGTGGTCGGTCCCTGTTCTGCTCGCGCTGATCACGCTGCTCGGTGTGCTCGGCGGCGCAGTCGTCGTGGCGCGGGCCGGGGACCGCACCGACGTCCTCGCCGTCGCACGGGACGTCCCCGTCGGCCAGCGGGTCACCGCGCGGGACGTGCGGGTGGTGTCATTCGCCGACGACCCCGGCCTGTCCCCCATCCCGGCCGCCGACCGGGCTTCGGTCGTGGGCCGGCGCGCGGCCGTCGACCTGCACCCCGGTGACCTGCTCACCCGTTCGCAGCTGAGCGTGCGCGGGCTGGGAGACGGCGCGCAGGTGGTCGGGGTGGAACTCAAGCGGGGCTTTGTCCCCCGCGACGAGCTGCGGCCGGGCGACAAGGTGGCCGCGGTCGTCCTTCCCGCTCAGGGAACGGACACCCCGTCCGCGGGCTCCGATTCCGCAGGCAGCGCCGCCCCTGACACGATCGAGGCGACGGTGCAATCGGTCGGCACCCCGGACTCGACCGGTGCCCTGGTCGTGAATCTGGTGGTGGATCCCGCGGACGGGCCGCTGCTGGCGACGAAGGCGGCCGCCAAGCAGATTGCGCTCGTACGGCAGCCGCGCCAGGGCGGGAGCTGATCGTGGCTCTGATCGCGTTGGTGTCCGCGAAGTCGGACGGTGTGACCACCTCGGCTGCGGCGCTGGCCCTGGCCAGCCGCAGGCCGGTGCTGCTCGCCGAACTCGACATGGCCGGCGGGACGTTGCGACACGGCCTGTTGCGTGACGTTCCGCGCGGTGCACAGCATGAACGTCCCGACGGGAACATCGGCCTGCACCGGCTGCCGCAGGCCGACTGGGAACGCGCCAGTGATGAGCAGGACTTCACCCCGCAGGTCGCCCAGCATCTGTGGCCGATGGACGACAGTGACTACCGGGTCGCGCTGCCCGGGCTGATCGATGCGCGGCAGGCCGCCTCCCTGACGTCGACGTGGCCGACGCTGCTGAACGTGCTGCAGTTGACGGACCAGCAACTGCGCTGGGACGTCCTGGTCGACGGCGGGCGCATCGTTCTCGAGGGCGGGCGTCTGCACCCGGTGCTCTCCCCCGCTCTGGTCCTGCGGGAGGCGGACCTGGTGCTGCTGGTGGTCCGCATGACCGAAGAGTCGCAGGCGCTCGCCTACCCGATGGTGCGGGCGCTGCAGGACGACCTCTCTACGCACGGGTCGGGGGCCCGGGCGCTTGGACTGCTCGTTCTCGGCGAGGGCTACCGGCCCGCCGACGTGGCCCGGAGCCTGGACGCGCCGGTGCTGGCCACGCTTCCGTGGGACGAGGCGGCCGCGGCCTATCTGCGCGCCGGCGGGCGGATGCCCCGCGGAGTGACGCGCTCGAGGCTGATGCGCGGCGCGCGCGACATGATGGCGCCGCTGCGGGAGCACGCCGACCGCAGGCGCCTGCACCTGCAGATGCGGCAGGTCCGGGCGGCCACTCCCAGGGTGGAACGGATCGTCCAGCAGCTCGCGCAGCGGGGAGCACGTCGTGGCTGAGCGGCTGCCCTTGAACGGCGCCCACGGCCAGGGCGTGGCCACCCGGCTGGGGGGCCTGCTGTCTGAGCACGCGGCGCCCCGCCCGTCCCCGTCTCCCGCCGCGCCCTCGGCCGCGGGGCCGGGGCGTGGGCCCGTGGCACCCTCGACGGGCCCGCGCCCCGGTCCGCCGGCCGCGGCGGGAGTTGGGCCGGGCGACATCGGCGTGGCGGCGGCCCTGCCGGGGGCGCTTCCTGTGCCCTGGGGGGAGATCACGACGCTGCGGCAGCAGGTCGCGCAGGACGTCGACCAGGTCAAGAAGGAACGGCGGCAGGCCGGTGCCCCGCTGGGTGAGAAGGACCTGGAAGAGGTGGTGCGCGCCCGGGTGCGTTCCCGCGTCGCGGAGTGGGCGCAGACGTGGTCCCTGAGGAACGCACCGCTGTCGGGCGAGGAACTGGAGCGGGTCCGTACCGAGGTCTTCAACCTGATATTCCTGGCCGGTGCGCTGCAGCGGGTCCTGGACCGGCCGGGTGTGGAGGACGTCCTGGTCGACGGCGACTGGATGTACATCGACTCCCACGGCACGCCGCGCGAGCGGGTCCGCTCCCCGTTCGCCAGCCGGTCGCAGGCGATCGAGTGGGTCAACCAGATGGCTGCGACGTCCGGGCACGGCGAGCGGCTGCTGTCGTACGCCACCGGGAAAGTCGAGTTCGACCTGCCGGACGGCTCCCGCGTGGCTGCGACGCTGCTGACCGACGACGTGACGATCGCGATCCGCCGGCATGTGGCGGAGGCTGCCACGCTCGCCGACCTGGAGCGGTGGGGCGCCGTGGACACGATCGTCGCCGCGTTCTTGTCGACGGCGGTGAAAGCCGGGCTGTCGATCATCATCGCCGGTGACATGGCGACGGGTAAGACGACGCTGATGAGGGCCCTGGGCCGGGAAGTTCCCGCTCACGAACGGCTGGCGACGCTGGAGAGCGAACCAGAGCTGCGGCTGAACCACGACGACCCGGAGAAACACGCGCACGTGTTGGCCTTTAGGACCCGGGAGGGCAACGGCGAGAAGGACGCCACCGGCCAGGTCACGCTCGCCGACCTGGTGCCCGTTTCCCTGCGCTACAAGGCCACCCGGGTCATGGTCGGCGAGGTCCGCGGCGATGAGGCCGTCGCCATGCTGGAGGCGATGATCGCGGGCGGTGCGGGCTCGATGTGCACGCTGCACGCCAAGGATCCCGAAGCTGTGATCGACCGGCTGATGGTGCCGCTGGCCAGAGCCGGGCTCAGTGAGCAGGCCGCGTACCGGCTCATCGCATCCGCCGTCGACCTGATTGTGTACGTGGACGCGATCGACGAGACCGCCCGCGGCGGCCAGGTGCACCGGTTCGTCTCGCACGTGTGGGAGACGGCCGGCCGCAGCGAAGGCGGCGGGGTCGCGCTGGCGCAGCTGTTCGCGCCCCGTGAGGACCAGGACGAGCCGCGGGCCCTGCCCACCCGGACCCCGATGAACGAGCGCCGGATGCGCAAGCTGGAGCGCATGGGGTTCTACCGGCGCTGGCTGGCCGACTACCCGCACGGGCAGTGGCGGCCGCTGCGCCGGGCGGGAGGTGCCGCGTGAGCCCGTCGTACCTGTCCGCCCTGGGCATGCTGGCCGGTGCGATCGTGGCCCTGGGCCTGGCCGGATTCGTTGCCGCGCTGCGCGGCTGGCGGCCGGCCGTGCGCGGGGCTCGGTCCGGCCGGGTGCGCGGCCGTCTGGTGCGGGCGGTGGCAGAACTGCCGCCCGCTTGGCGGGACAACTACCGCCTGCTGCTGGCCGGTGCCGCGGGTGCGGGCGCTCTGATGTGGGCGGTCACCGGGTGGCCGGTGCACGGGCTGCTTGCGTTCGCGGTGGTGGCCGGGCTGCCGTTCGTGCTGTACCCGGGCGGTTCGGGCCGTGCCGAGGTGGCCCGGCTGGAGGCGATCGCGGAGTGGCTGCAGCAGCTCGCCAGTGTGCGGGCCGGCGGCAAGCCGCTGGAGGCCACGATCGTGGAACTGGACACCGTGCCTGCGCTGTTGCAGCGGCCGGTGGGCGCGCTGGCCGACCGGCTGAGTTCCGGGATGCCCGCCCGGTGGGCCTACCGGGCCTTGGCCGATGACCTGGCCAGCCGGATCGGCGACGACATCTGCCAGCTGTTCATGGACCACGTCACCAGCCGCGGCCCGGGACTTGCGCGCGCCCTGTCCGCGCAGGCCTCCCTGATCGCCCGGCAGGCAGCTGATCTGCGGGACATCGACGCCGAGCGCGCCAAAGCCCGCTCCGAAGCGCGACGGGTGTCCCTCTTCGCGATCGCCGTGGTCGCCGTGATCCTCGTCAACGGCCACTACTCCGAACCGTTTGCGACCCCGCTCGGACAGCTCGGCCTGCTGGTGCTGGGCGTGCTGTTCGCCGCCTGCCTGCTGTGGCTGCGGACGATGGCCCAGATGGAGGAGGAGCCGCGCACCCTGCTCACCGCCGAGGAACGCGCCAAGGAGCAGGAGAGAGAAGGTGAAGCGGCATGAGTCTGTCCGTGCCCGGAATGATGCTGGGAGGACTGACCGCGCTCGCCGGCACCCTCGCCGTGCGCAGCATGCTGCCCCAGCGGACCCCACTGGACCAGGTCCTGCGCCGCACCCACGCCCCGGGCCCGCGCACCGCGTCCACCAGGACCGCGGCGAAGGGACCCGCGCAGTGGGCGGACCGGGTCGGGGCCCGGCTGATGGAGACCGAGACGTTCGTGACCCGGCTGCCCGCCCGGGACCTGAACCTGCTGGAGATGGCGCCCGCCTCCCTGCTGGGCCGCTGCGCTCTGTATGCGCTGGGCGGGTTCCTCATCCCGCAGTGGATCATCTTCCTGCTGCGGTTGGGCGGTCTGGCACTGCCGTTCGTCGTGCCGGCGGCCGCCGGGCTCGGTGTCGCGCTGTTCATGGTGTTCAAGTGCCTGGACGATGTCCGTGACAAGGCCACCGGTGCCCGTCTTGAGTACCGCTACTACATCGCCTCGGTCCTGGAGCGCGTCGCCCTGGCCCGCAACTCCGACGCCGGCGCGGCCGAGGCCCTGGCCCGGGCCGTGGCCGCGGGCGACGGACGTGCCGCGGTCCGGATCAGGGACACCGTCGAGCACGCCCAGCTGGCCGGGCTCAGCCCCTGGGACGCACTCGGCACTCTCGGCACCGAACTCGGCGTCCCCGACATCGCCCGCCTGTCCGCCAGCTTGTCCCTTGCGGGCGAAGAACAGGCCGCCGTCTACGACCAGCTGGAGTCCCAGGCCGAGGTCGTGCGTAGGGGACTGCTCTCCGACCGCAAGGAGCAGGCCAACGTGGCCACCGAGAAGATGCACGTTCCCTCGCTCGCGATCGTGTTCCTGATGGCTGTCTTCCTGCTGGCACCCGCCCTCGTCCGCATCCTGACGTTCTGACCCGCCCGCACGGTGCCGTCCAGCGCCGTGAGCCTCTGGAGGAAGAGCATGCACACCGTACGAAGCCGCTTCCGTTTCGTGCTGGGGGCACTGCGCCGGCATGGCGCGGTGATCCGCAGTCAGGCCAACGACCGTGGAGCCTCGGCGATGGAGTGGGGGCTGATCCTGGTCGCCGGCGGCACGATGGTCGGCGTCGTGTACGCGGCGGCCAACACCACGGTCGGCGAGAAAGTCACTCAGATCCTGGGATTTTGAGCATGCCTGCCACACGCATACGCACCCGGCGGCACCCGGCTGGTAGGCCGTGGTGGCGGGAGGACCGCGGCGCCACCGCGTTGGACATGTCGATGGTCGTCCCGCTCGCGTTTCTGCTGGTGTTCACCCTGATTCAGGGCGGTATCTGGTTCCACGGCCGGTCGGTGGCGCACCACGCTGCCCAGCAGGCCGTGGATGCGCAGCGGGCCTATGACGCCGTACCCGGGGCAGGGCAGGCGGCGGCCGGAGCGTTCCTGGCCCGGATGGGCGGCTCCCTGAACGGCACGGCCGTGAAGGTGAGCGACGACGGTGAGACCGTCTCCGTCTTGGTGGAAGGCAATGTGATCAACCTGGTGCCAGGGTGGAGCGGGCATGTGAGCCAGCGTGTCCAGGCTCCCGTCGAGCGGTTCCGGCCGTGAGGTGGCGTCTGTGGCCGGACCGGCTGGAGCGTGATGACCGCGGTAGTGCCGCGCTCAGCCTCGCGATGTTCGTGCCGGTGGCGCTGGTGCTGATCGGCTTCACCATCGCCTGCGGCCGCGTGGCGCTGGCCGAGGGCGTGGCTGATGCGGCCGCGCGGGACGCGGCGCGTACCGCCTCCCTGGCGAGCGACCCGGCCTCCGGCGAAGCAGAGGCCCGCCAGGCCGCGCAGACCAGTCTGGCCAACTCCGGGATCCACTGCTCCGGCATCAGCGTCGAGCTGGACACCAGCGGGCTGTCCGCCCCGGTCGGGCAGGCCGCCCGGGTGACGGCCACCGTGTCGTGCACGGCGCCCCTGAGCGAGCTCGCGCTGCCCGGGATCGCCGGATCGAGGACGCTCACCAGCACCAAAACGTCCGTTGTGGACACCTGGGCAGCCCGGGGCGGCTCATGACCAGATGGCGTCGCTGGCTTCGCATCCCTTGCAGTCGCGGGGACCGCGGCGGCATGGAGCTGTTCTACGCAGGCACCGTGCTGATCGCGTTCCTGATCGTGGGCCTGGTCATCGATGGCGGGCTGGCCCTGGACCGGATGTCGGACGCCGACTACGTCGCGCAGGAAGCGGCGCGGGCCGGCGCGCAGCAGATCGACCCGGGCCAGGCCATCACCGGCGAGGCGATCGTGGTCGACCCGGACTCCGCCCAAACCGCAGCCCGCGCCTTCCTCGCCCGTGAAGGCGTCGACGGTGACGTCGCCATCGCCGGGGACGGACAGAGCATCACGGTGACCGTGCGCGACAACTACCGCCCCTACTTCGCGTCCCTGATCGGCGTCGGTGAGATGCCCGTGACGGGACACGGCACCGCTACCTTGCTGCACCAGCCCGGAGGCTGACCCATGCCCCACTCCCCCACGAACGGGCCCCGCCGGGAACGCTCTTGGCCACGGGCCGTCGTCCGCGGACTGTGCGCGTTGACCGCGCTGGCCGCTCTGGTCGCCGGTGTACCTGCGCTGCTCCTCGCCGTCGGCAGCCTGCCGGCGACCGTGCCGAGCCTGGACACTGTGCGCGATGCGCTGCTGAGTCCGGACGATGACGGCTCGGGATTGCTGACCACGATGACCGTGGCGGCGTGGATCGCGTGGCTGTGGCTCGTGATCCCGGTTCTGCTGGAGGTCGTCGCCGTGTTGGCGCGGCGGACGACTCCGCGGCTGCCGGGCATGGTGACCGGTCAGCGTCTGGCCGGGTTCCTGCTGAGCAGCCTTGTACTGGCGTCGCCCGCGGCCGCAGCCAGCGCCGCCACCCCGGCGGTCGCCGCCACCGCAGCCCACGTGCCGTCGGCCGATCCGGCGACGAGCAGCCAGCCGAGCACGCCGGCCAGAGCAACGTCGCCGACAGCGTCGGCCGAAAGCTCCCGGGAGTTCACCGTGGGGGCGGGGGACACCACCTGGTGGGAACTGGCCGAGCAGCTGCTGGGGGACGGCACGCGCTACACCGAGCTGCAGCGCCTCAACCCCGAAGTGCCCACCACGGCCACGGTGGTGCCGCAGGGCACGACCCTGCGCGTGCCCGGCCACACGGAGGGGCCCAGTGAGGCGGCCGAGACGGGGTTCCGTACGCAACTCGCCTCGAGCACGCAGGACACGCCCGCCGAAGGTGGGGACGTGGTCATCGTGAAGGCTGGCGATTCCCTCTCGGAGATCGCGGCTGAGGAGCTCCACGACGGCAGCAGGTGGCCGCAGCTGTTCGAAGCCAGTCGGGGCAGGGAGCAGCCTGACGGCCTGCCGACGATCACAGATCCGGATGTGATCTACCCCGGGCAGCAGGTCACCGTGCCCGGGGCTGCATCCGAGCGGCCGGAGCATCCCCGAGAGAACACAGGTGGCGGTTCCGGGACGGAGCACTCCACTCCCCCGGCCCCGGACAACAGCGCGCGGGAGCCGGGTGCCGGAGCAGGAGGTGCCCAGTCAACGGCTCCCAGTGGTTCCGCTGCCACGGGAACGAAGACTCCTGCTCCCAGCGAGTCCAGCCGTCCGTCCCAGCAGCCGAGTCAGGGCGCCGAGCATGCCGGGCCTTCGACCGGCACCAGCGCGTCGTCCGTACCGGGATCGGGTGTGCCGTCGGCATCGGATGCGTCTACGGCGTCGGCGTCCGAGACGCCCGCGTCGTCGCCTGCGAGTCAAGGGCTGCAGTTGCGGATGGTGCTGGGCGCCGGTGCGCTGCTTGCAGCCGCCGTGACCGGTGCCCTCGCCACGCGCCGCATGCTGCAGCGCCGTCGCCGCAGGCCCGGGGAGACGATCGCGATCGTCTCGGAGACCTCCTCTGCCGAGGCGCAGATGGCGGCCGCCGCCGAGCCCGAGGGATCGGGCCGACTGGATGTGGCCCTGCGGACGATGGCCCACCGGCTGGAAGACCAAGCCGGCCTGCCCCGGCTGCGGGCCGCTCGGATCGGGAGTCGCACGCTGGAGGTTCTGCCCGAGGACCCCTCGCTGCAGCCAGTGGAACCGTTCTCGGCAGGACGTGATGGCTGGTGGGTCCTGCCCGGTGACGCCGAGCTCCTGGCCGAGGAGGCTGCCCGCGAGGTGGCGGCACCGTATCCGGGGTTGGTGACGCTCGGCAGCACCGCGGACGGTGAACTCCTGCTGGTGAACCTGGCCTTGTTGCCCGCGCTGTTGCTCGACGGTGATCCGACCCGCATCGCGGAAGTGTGCACGTCGCTTGCGGTGGAGATGGGCATGAGCCCGTGGGGAAGTGTGGTCGAGGTCGTCGTCGTCGGCTTCGGTGAGGAACTGCCCCGGCTGCTGCCGACTTCTCGGATCATGCACATGCGGGAGGCCGGGCACGCCCTGCGGGATCTCTCCGAGCGGCTGCTAGAGGTGCACCAGATGCCGGAGACCAGCCGCCACCCCTATCTGGTGCTGTGCGCTGCTTCTCTCGACGGGGACACGGCGTGGCAGGTCGCCGACGTCATCGACAAGGCCCGGATTCCGGTCACGCTGATCGCACCGGCAGCCGCGGCGGCCGCGCATTTTCCTGATGCCGAGATTCTCAACGCGGAGCTCGACGAGCCGCAGCAACTCGACTACGTCGGCACCGAGATCACGGTGCAGCGACTTGAGCGCGCCGCGTACCAGCAGATCGCCACGGCGCTCGCGGTCTCCGGGCAGCCCGCCGCGCCGGCCGAGGGGCCGTGGGAGGAGGTCCCGGACGAGCCAGAGCCCGAGGTGACACCGCCACCGGTTGGAGCGGAGACCGATGAGCAGGACGCTGGCGTCGGCACCTACGTCGACGACCTGTCCCCCGTCGCGCCGGTCGCATCGACGACGGGGCACGACAGCGAGGTGTTCCCCGCCCTGTTGGCTGCCTCGGCGGACCCGGCCGGACTGCGTCTCCTGCCCACTGAGCCGCCTCAGGGACAGGATGATCCTGAGGACCAGGCGCTCGCCGACAACCCGACAGGGGGTGAAGCGCCGGCGCCAGTTCCTCGAGTCCCGGAGCCGAACGGCGTCAAGGGTGCAGGGGAATCGGAGGCACACGACCTGCACGCCCCGGAGATCCGTGTCCTGGGCCCGGTCGAGGTGGACGGCGTGACCGCGTCGGGGCACGGGCCGCGAATCGCTCAACTCGCGACGTTGCTCTACTTCCGGCCCGGACGCTCCGCCGATGCGCTGTGCGCGGACATGGATCCGCTCACACCGTGGAGTTCGAGCACCCTCAACGCCCGGCTGCGTGGCCTACGCAGTGCCCTGGGCAACGACCCTGCCGGCAACGCGTACGTTCCGCGCCGCCGCGCCGGCGACGACCCCTACCGGCTCTCCCCTGCCGTGCGATGCGACTGGACGAAGTTCCTTCAGCTCGCCGAACGCGCGCTGCCCCAGGGGCTGGCAGGGCTGCCGGATCTAGAGAAGGCCCTGGGGCTGGTGCGGGGACGTCCGTTCGGTTCGAGACCGCTGCCCTGGGCTGCTCCCTACCAGCAGGAGATGATCACGCGGATCATCGACGTCGCTCACACGGTGGCCACACACCGCACCGCAGCCGGCCCGCACCACGACCTCACTGCAGCCAGGCGGGCCATCGCGACCGGCCTCGACGTCGACAACAGTGCCGAGCTCCTCTACCGGGATTGGATGCGGGTCGAGCATGCGGCCGGGAACCGCTCCGGCCTGCACACCGCGATCACACAGGTTCAACAGGTCAACAGGTCGCTGGACTGCGATCTCGAGATGGAGACGGAGCAGCTGATCAACGATCTCCTTCACGGGCCCGGATCGGGGATGCGCAAGGCTCAGTAGGCGGGTGCGCAAGCTGCGCGGTGGGCACTACCGGTTGGTGGCTACGTCCCGGGTTGCGTAGGCGAGCAGCTCCCGCACAGCGGCCTCGTTCGACGCGGGAGGCCGAGTCTGCCAGGCCTCCCACGTCTCCCTCACGGTCTGCGCAACTGCATGCACGTGCCGGGTGAGCTCGTCGTCCAGCGCACACACCTCCCCGCCCTGAGTGCGGCCGGTGACGACGACCGCCCCGTGGAACGGGTACAAGGACATGCCGCGCCAGGCACTCGCGAGCGCCCAAGCGGTGAGGTTGCTGTCGAGGCCGATCGCTCGCCCACGGCCATGCATGTGCAGCAGGGCGTCCGGGCGGTACAAACCTTGATCGACTGACTCTGACGACCCGACGAGGTTTCCGATCGCGGTGCGCGCGCCGAACTTCGGGAGGCTGAGTTCGGTGACGGTGCCGACCGGGGCGATGAGCAGGGCTCGCATAGATCCTCCCGAGTCCGAGGATGGGGCCACCGCTGCGCAGGACGCCGAAGGCGCAGGTTGGCCGAGGTCTGGGCTGCGCAATGATCAAAAGAACCTGCGCAATGCCCGGCTGACCTGGCACTTCCTGCGATTGCGCAGCATGCGAGCCCGGCCGGCGTAGGTCATTGCGCAGGTGCCGGGAAGCGGCTTCATGGTCGGGCCTGCGCGTGGTGGTGGGTGAGAACTTGCCACCGCCGCTCGAAGTCAGAGACCTGATCGGCAAGGTACGCAGTGGTGATGGGCTTGTTGTGCTGCGCAGTGATTCCCAGGGCTGCGCACTCCTGCGCAATGGCGTCGAGCGATGGGGTGTCAGTGCGCAGACGCTGCTCGGCCCAGAGGTTGTAGATCCGGAACGGCAGGAGGTAGCGGCGCAAATTGGAAGGGGAGACCGGCTTCCCGCCACGGCCGTTCATCCCCTTCGTCGCGAGGAAGAGCGACAACTGCTCGGCTTCCCGCGTCGAGGACTGCAGTTCCCCGTTGCCTTGCGTCTGGAACTCCGACCACGCGAGGTAGTAGCGATCGACCGTCGTGAGCTCGGCGGCCTCGACAGCTGGCTCATCCGCATCACCGGTCGACGCATCGTCAATCTGCGCGTTCACTCGGGGGCCCCGGTTGTCCTGGGCCGCGCGTGCGCCCACGCCCGCGGACATTGCGTCGGCATCCTCTTCGCGCGGCCGAGGTACATCGGCCGGTTCCGCGGTGGACGAGCCCGCCTCTGAGAACTGGCGATGTTGGAAAGCCGTGACGAAGTCCTCTAGGTCTTCTCCTGCGATGGGGCGTTCGCCTGGGCCGGTGATGCGGTCCCGTTCGTAGACGTATACGGCAAGGGTGGCGGCGTCGGGGTACGACCCGCGTTCCTGGGCGTACGTGATCCAGGCGTTGTAGAAGTAGTCATGCCAGTACATCTCATCGTCTGCCTGCGGTGTCTCGACAGGCTCAGGCTCGGGCAGTGGCCCGTAGCGCTGCTTGAGGAGCTGGAGCAGCGGCTGCAGTTGTTCGTCGGTGAGGGGGGCGCCGGCCGCGGTGGTGATGCCGTGGTCTTGGAGCCAGTACGCGAACTGGGCGGCCGTGGGCTCGCTCTGGAAGTTCGCGATCCACGCCTGGTAGGCCGCGGCGAAGCCCTCCGCCGTCTCTGCGCCCGCCTGGCCCTGCACGTGGGAGCGCTCCGGCTCCGCGGGCGACGTCATGAGTTCGGGGTGTACTGCTCCTCTATTGCCCTGCTCCGTCTCCTGCTCCGCGGTTGCTGCGGCCTCAAGTTCGGGCTCCTGTCCGCGGACCGGGGCGGGCGGCGTCCGGTCGACAGTGAAGGTGAACGCGATCGGCAGCTCGTCGATGCCTGCTGCCACCAGGCCGGCGGGGGCCGTCTCGGCGAGCGGGACGCCGTAGCGGGCCAGGCGCAGCGGCATCAGGGACTCGACGGGGGCCTTGCGGCGCCAGGCGCGGCCGAACCGGGAGCGGAGGCTGGCTTCGTAGACGAGGCGCTCCTGTTCGAGGCGGATGACCTGTTCGTAGGAGCGCAGTTCCCACAGCTTCATGCGGCGCCAGAGCAGGAAGGTGGGAACGGGAGAGAGCAGCCACCGGGTGAGGCGGACGCCTTCCATGTGCTTGTCGACGGTGATGTCGGCGATGCGGCCGATTGCGTGCCGTGCGGCCTCGACGGCGACGACGAACAGCACCGGAATCACCGCGTGCATGCCCACACCGAGCGGATCGGGCCACGAGGCTGCACCGTTGAAGGCAATAGTGGCTGTGGTCAGCAGCCAGGCTGTCTGCCGTAGGAGAGGGAAGGGGATCCGGATCCAGGTGAGCAGGAGGTCCAGGGAGAGCAGGACGCAGATGCCCGCGTCGATGCCGATAGGGAAGACGTAGGCGAAGTCTCCGAAGCCCTTCTTGAGGGCCAGTTCGCGGACGGCTGCGTACGATCCGGCGAATCCGATGCCTGCGATGACGACCGCTCCGAAGACCACCACACCGATCAGGATTCGGTGTACCCGGGTCAGCGTGGGTGTGCCGCCCTTCCCCGCGCTCACGTACCACTCCCCTGTTTGAGCCTCGCTAATGAGCAGCTCTCACACTCCCACGATGTGCGGCGGGTTGGAGCCCTTCGGCATTGGCTCTGGGCGGATCGTCTGCGAAAAGTGATCATTGAGGCCCGTGTGCGGCGGTGTGCAGTCAGCGCTCCTGGGCCGTTCGGTCATGCCTGGGGGCAACAGTGCGGCGCCCGCCCCACGCTGAGGGATCAGGCGCCGCGTGCACGGTATTCCGTCGGAATACGCTTCATCGCTTCCGTGTGGAGTTGAGGCGTTGGATGCCGAGGGCGTCGGCAACAGCAGCGATGTCCTGGAGTGCTTCGTTGCGGGGGTCGAGGAATCGCAGCGGGCGTTGGGTAACGATGGTGTCCTTGAAGCGTTGCTTGCGTCGGATGATGGGCAGCAGCTTGTCGTGCCAGTCCGGGTTGCCGCGGATTGCTTTGATGGCGTCGTCCGCGACAGCTCCACCGCTGCGCCGGATGTTGCCTTGGGCGTCCAGGGGGATGTTGGTGGCAAGGATGTGCTGGACCTCGGTCTTGAAACCGAAGCGGCGGAACTTGCGCGCTCCCTTGTCCAGGGTGTCTTCGAGGTCTTGCAGGCCGATGATGTACTTGAACTCGTCGGCGACGCATCCGATGACCTCGGGGCCGACCATGGCGATCGACAGCAGAAGGATTCCGAGTGTCGGGCCGCAGTCGAAGAACATGATGCTCCAGCGTCCTTCGGGCAACTGCTCGTCCAGAACGTTCTGCAGCCACAGGACACCGGCCGGGTCGAGGCCGAGGTTGACTTCCGCATCCGCCATCTCCGGCGTGCCGAGGATCAGATCGAGGTTGGGAATACGGCGGAATGCGCTGTCTTCTTCACCTTCCCCGATGCGGTAGCGGGCCGGTACGACGGCTTCCTCAAGACGGTGCTTTCCCTGCAAAACATCGAAGATGGTCGGCTGACCCTCGGGCGGGTCCTGGTAGCCGAGGATGTGGGATGCGGTGCGCTGGGGGTCGAAGTCGGCGACGGCAACGGAGTGCCCTCGTCCGGCTGCTTCAACGGCGAGGTTGATCACGTCCTGGGTCTTGCCGGCACCGCCGGCGATGACGGAGCAGGCGAAGATTCTGGGCTCTTCGGACGCGTTCGTGGTCTTCGAGGTTGGCAATGGTTCTCCTGAGGGTCGTGCTGGGGCGCCCTCGTATTCCGTCGGAATACCGCTGACTCAGCGGTCGACGTATTCCGACGGAATACGAGCCTGCCTCACTTGCCGCCGAGGCGGTCCAGTTCCCAGTCGGTGGGCTGATAGTTGACGGCGGACTTGAGATGGGCGAGGTAGTCGCGGTCCTGGACGTCCCAGGGGCGGCTGGCGTCAGAGGCACGCTGCTCGGCGACGGCTAGGGCGACAGCCAGGGCGACGTGAGCGGTCAGCTTTGCGTCGCCGGACGCGGACACCTCCGCGAAGTACTCGTCCGCTCTCGTTACATCGGGCCCGATCGGCTTGGCTGTTGACCGAAGCCACTCGTGGGCTGTCTCCCGTGCGGCCTTGCTCGGGACTGCGAGAAGGGCAGGGGCCAGGAGCCTCAGAGTCTCCCGGGGATTGGAGGGGACTCCCAACTCCAAGACGGTGCGGCACGCCTGTACCCGCAGTTGTGCCGCTTCGGCGCTGGGATCGGGTTCCGGCTTGGTCTGTCCCTCGGGGTGGTTCTGCTCGACCGCCAGTTTGGAGGCGTCGTCATCTGCACCCGTCGGGTTCGTCTCAGCAGGGTTGGCGTCTGCTGCCGGACTTCCCTTAGCTGCTTGTTCGCCCGGGGAGGTCGTCTTCTGTTGTGGGACGGGATGAGCCGGCTTGGCCTTGGATTCGGGCTTGGCCTTGGACTTGGATGTCGTTGGGGCCGGGGGTGCCAGAACCTTGGCGGCGGCGAAAGCGGCCTTTAGGCCCTCTTCCTTCATAACCCGCCAGGCCTGCAGGTGCTGCTCCGGAGTGGTGAGCCTGTCGAGCAGGATCTCTGCCTCGCTGACAGCGAGCCCGTCCATAACGGCCTGCCGGACTTCGGTGGGGAGCTTTAGGAGCTTGATCCGGCGCGAGATGTGCGGCTGCTTGCATCCGGTCTGTGCAGCGACCTCCGCTTGCAGCATTCCGTCGTCGAGCGCTCCTTGGAAGCCCAAGGCCTCTTCAATCGGGTTCAGCGGGATCCGCCGCATGTTCTCCGGCAGGCCGAGAAGCCGCGCCCTGGGGATCTTCGAGTTGGTGACCTTGCAGGGCGCGGTGTCCTTGCCAGCCCGGGCGAGGGCGAGCTTCCTGTTGTGTCCGATCAGGGTGACGTAGTCGCCTGCCGGGACGGAACCCAGCTTGTCTTCCAGCTCGTCAAGCTTCTCAGGCTGCGTCTCGGCTAGGCGGGGACGCCAGTACTCGAGGAACCCTTCAACTTCAGCAACCGACAGGTCCTGCAGGACTCCGCCTTCTGCCTTGATCGACTCGGTGAGTTCGTCGATGTCCTCGTCCCGGTAGACGAGGCGCGGGTTGAAGGGGTTGGGGTGGAGTTGCTCAAGGGGGATTTCGACGACCTCGGTGGCATCAGGGTCGTCCCAGATGCTTCGGGTCTTCTTCTTCCTGCCGAAGGTCATCGTGGGCCCGGAGGCTCCAGCGGCCATGAGGGGTGCTCCTGAGACGAATTGGGTGCTAACTGGAGGTGACCCTAGCGGCCCAGTAGCCAGCCCCTCGCCAACGGGGCGGTATTCCGTCGGAATATCCGAGACCCCACAGAGATCTATACGCCCGCATTTGGCTGTTATCGCACGTTATGCGTCCCAGTCCAGCTCCCATCCGTGTCTCGGCTTGGAGCGACTGATATTCCGTCGGAATACTCGATCGGGCGATCCCTCCCTGCGCTGTGAACGCGCTCAGGATCAGGGGAGGTCGTCCCGTGGTTCGGCCACGGCCCGAAGAGTAGGCCCGCCAACACGAAGAGCCCCGCACCCTGGCGACGTGTCCAGGGTGCGGGGCTCGTCATGGGGTGGATCGGCCCGAAGGCTGCGAGGAGCACGCGGGACGGCTCAGCGGTCCTCACTCGGAGGCGGTGTCGGCCGGCCTGGATGCTGGGTGGCGCATGAGGGTCACCGGGACGGCGCCGGGTTGGGCGGGCGGGGTGTAGATCAGACGCCAGTTGTTCTCCCATTCGCACCCGCAGGGGTGGGCGGGATGGTTGTGGCCAGGGTTTGCAGTTGACCGTTGACCACTTCCTCAGCTGGGCGCTGACCGCCTGGAGGGGATGGATGTCAGGCGTGTGACGCCCGTCGCGGCTTCGAGTTGTTCCCTCAGCTTCTGGTTCTCCAGGGTGATCCGCTGGATGTGACTGGCGGCGAGCTCGAGGGTCTCGGTGAGTTCACGGTTTCGCCGTTTGAGCTTGGCATTTCGGGCGACGAGCCTGTCGTGGCGGGTCGGTACGCTGGGGACTCCTGGGGTCGTCGGTGTCGACCGGATAGCAGTGATCTCCTGCGCGATGTCCGGGAAATGGCGACGGAAGGTCGTGTTGCTCATGCCGAACTTCCTGGCCAGGGCTAGGACGCTCGGTTGGATGCCGTTGTCGCCTGCTCGCCGGCGGAGTTCCTCCAGTGCTGCCTGGACCCGGACTTCGGAAGGTGCGTCGACGCGGCGGGTCACATGGTCTCCGGGATGTTGGTGTTGTGGTTGAGGAACGCCTCGATCTCGGTTCGCCGTGACATGAGCCGGTGCTGCATCAAGGGCGGCAGCGGCGGCCGAGCACCCAGACGCCGGTCGATGCGGTCAAGTTCCGCCCGCCATGCTTCGGTGTTGCTACTGGTCAGGGCCACGTTCCGGCAGGCGAGGGGCTGGCATTGGCCATGGTCGGGCAGCCCTTCGAAGCGGCCTTTGCGGGCCCGCTCGCAGAGCGCCTTGCTGTGATCGTGGACGCAGCTGATGTAGGTGCCGGTGTAGACCGCGGGGTCTTCCCGTTTCATGATCCGTTTCAGGCGCCGTTCGTCGGTGACGACGGTGCCCTGGAAGCGGGCCCGGTGACCGAAATCTTCGAGGCGGCGGGCGGCTTCTGCGGCGGCTGGGCCGGTCAGTTCGGTGTGTTCGTGGGCGTCGACCATGGCGAGGTAGTGCTCGCCGCGGGCGAGGGCTTGTTCACTCTCGACCTCTGCGCGGAATCCGGAGTCGCTGGTGCCGGCGTAGCCCTCGAAAACCTGAATGCCGTGGTGGCGGTATTGGAGGGCCCCGGCGATCGTGCCGCCCGGTCGGCGGGCGATGAACCAGGCCAGGGTCCGCCGGAAGTGCGACGTCATTAGGCGGAACATCCTGCTGTTGACGGCCGGGATGCCGTCGACGCGGTCGTGCTTGTCGCAGTAGGCGTTCACCCAGGCGACGAAGTGGTTGAGGTTTTCGTTCGTGGTGCTGTTGACCATGGCGTTGGCGCCGCGAACGCGGTGGCGGGTGCCGTAGCCGTGGGGAAGGCGGGTAAACAGGATGTCGGTGCCGGGCGGCTGGAGGGCTTCCATGACCGCGATGGCTCGCGCTACGGGTTCGCCGACGATCCAGGTTGCCGGTACTCCCTTCGGGTCGTCTTCGCCCTTGAAGGCGATCCCGTCGACCTTCCAGCGGTAGGGGAGGCCGTCGGGGTCGCGCTCGGTCCGCAGGCAGCCGCGCCGCAGTTCTTTGACCTCGGAGTCCCGCATGCCGCTCAAGTACGCGATCACGCAATAGGCGGCAGCTTGGAGATGCCGGGCGAGAACGGCCAGGCTGTTGGGCTGCTCGGGGTGGGTGACGATGTCGTCGGTCCAGGGCCGGCCGCCGAGCGAGCCCTTGATCCGGATGTCGAAGGCCGCGCTCTCGCTGATGCCGACCCTGGCCGCGGCCTGGTCGATCAGCGCCTCGTAGGCGGGATCGTCCAAGGACTTGCGGCTGCATCCGATCTGCTGGGCCAGGACCTTCCGGTTCGGGGCTTTCCGCCAGCCCGGCAGCGGCCGGCCGCGGGTGACGTACTCCTCCAGATGATCGGAGATCGCCTGGTGCAGGGTGCCGGTGGACTTGTGGAACTTCCGGACTGGGAGCCGCTGATAGACCCCCGCGAACCGGGTCTTCCTCCACAGCTGGTCGGCGGCGATGATGTCGGGGGAGAAGAGGTCGATGAACCGTAGTGCCCAGACGAACAGCGGGCCGAGGACCTCTTCGGGAATCCGGCTGGTGCGGTTCTCGCCCCGCCGTTGTCCCCGCGCGGTGGGTTCGCCCCACCCGTCGATGTGAGCCGGGTCGAAGGACAGCCAGTCACCGAGGTTGTGCCGCCAGCGCCAGAACAGCCGGACTTTCGCCCGGCAATGTTCTCGCTGTGTGGCCGAACCCGGGAACAGGCCGACGAGATGCCGCTGGTAGGCGAGAAGGTCGACCGCGGTCAGGGTCGACAGCCTCTGGCATCGGGGCTCGGGCCGACCGTCCAGCCAGGTCAGGAACCGGAGGAGTTCGGTGAACGCGGAGCGTACTCCCTCGACCTTGCCGCGCTTCTCCCCTGGCGGGAGGGGGCCGGACAGCATGGCGTACGACAGCTGCTTGGCGACCGGCTGGAAGCGGACCGGGACGCGGTCGAAGTTCAGGATCAGGTTGCGGCCACTGCTCTTGTGGATCGCGGGCCGCAGCTGCCAGACGCCGTCGCCGAACTGCGAGGTCTGCGCCAGTGTGAAGCCGTCCCGCAGGGGGCGGTCGTGGAGGACGAAAACGTCGTCGCCGGGAAGCGCGACGCTGCGGGCGAGGGCGGTCACGGTCACAACTGCTCCCAGGGCTCCTCGACCAGATCCAGCAAGGCATCGGCTGGCTTGGCCCGCTCAGCGTGCTCGCGTTCCGCGGGGCTGAACTTCGCGAGGATGTCGTGGCGGATCGCCGCCCAGGCCGGCCCGTAGCGGCGCCACCACTCGGCCTCGCTCATCGCCTGCCGACGCTCGGCCAGGGCGTCCATGAGCCCCAGCAGCCGGGGAAGGTGATCGCGGGTGACCAGGCAGTTCCCGCAGTGGAAGCAGGCCAGGAAGGATGCCTCACACGTCTTCCCGGTCGCCGGGTGGGCGTGGTCACCGCAGGCGGTCCAGGCGGTGTCGAGTTCGCCGTCGGCCGCCCGCCGGGCCGACTCGGCATCCAGGCCCGCCTCGTGCTGCAGAACTTCGGCGTCGGCCGGACCGGTCACTACTCGCAAGGAGCCGCCCGCGGCGTTCAGCACCTGCTCGTGCGCGCGGAGTGCGGACTGCTCAGCATCGACGAGTGCCTCGCCGAGAACCTGGTGGGCCCACTCAACGATGACGGGATCGCCGCCCAGGTAGTTACGGAAGAGGACTTGCATGGTGTTCGACTTCGCGGCCGACGGCAGATGTCCGCCCAGCCGGCGTGTGCGGCGGACCTCGGTGCTGGTCTTGATCCGGTTGAAGGTCACCTGGAGCGGCCCCGCCTCGGCGCCTTCGGATGCATCGGCCAGCAGGGGGCGCCGGCGGTCCCCGGCCCATTTCGCGAGCTTCACCTCTCCGCCCCAGAGCTTGTCCGCGAAGGGCGGGTAGTGCTCGTCGACGTCGTCGCCCCCGACCTCGAGGATGTTGCGCCAGGCGCAGAAGAGCCGGTCCGAGCCGCAGAACGCCCGGCTGCGGGCCGTCAGCTTATGGATCAGCAGGTAGAGGCCGCCTGGGGTATGCAGGGCTCGGTGCGCCGGGCCGATCTCCCAGGTGACCGTCTCGAACCATCGCCGCGGGCCGCGCCGCCGTTTGATGAGGGTGACCTCGACGGCCCGGCGGTCCAGGATCTTGTGCTGTGCGGGCAGTTCCTTGAGCGTCTCGCCGTTGCGTTCGGTCAGAGCACACAGCAGGACCATCAGCGGCGGCAGATCCCGCAGGTGCAGGAACAAGTGCTGGGCCAGCTCGATCCGTCGTGGCAGGTGGTCATGAAGGCTGGCGTCCCGCAGCCGCGGAACCCTTCCGCTCGCGGCCATGTCGGCCAGCATGGCCGCTTTCGCGTCACGGCGGCCGTCGCGGTGACGGCGTACGAGTTCCTCTCCAGCTCTGATCCGGTCGCGGATCTGGGCGACATCGGCTCGGGCCGCAGACAGCAGCCGTGCGAACTCGCCGTCGGAGTAGCCCGCCTGGCCGGCACTGCGGGATCTTGGCTGGCGCCGGGCCAGGGAGTCACGGGCCTCGGAGGGCAGGAGCGAGACGATCGCGTCCATGTCGAGCAGGAGCTTGATGTCCTGCACGTCGCTGAGAGCCGTTTCCTCGCCGGCCTGGACCGTGCGCAGTCGTAAGAATCCTTCGACGTGGGCGGCGGTGAGCTGGCCTGGATGGGCGGGCGGGGTGGGAAGTCCGGCCAGGAACCGCATCCAGCGCCCCAGGCACCACCAGGCCCCCGACGCTGAGGTTCGAGTGCGTAGTCCGCCGCCGGGACCCGTCCGCTGGGCGAGGGCCCCGGCCAGCGGAATCCACCAGCCCGGCAGCGGCAGCCGGGCCACGTCGAAGACGTCGTGACGGCCGTCGTCACCGTGGAAAAAGACCACAGTCGCGCCCGCAGGACCTGCCCCCACCGGGCCCGGCGGGTCGTATTTGCCCGGCGGCAAGGCCGTCGGGCGGCCTGGCCCCGTGCTGCCGCGTCCCCGGCGGGTCACGGAACCGCTTCCTGTTCAGCGTCGGCCGGGACGGCGTCGTCGCCGAGCTGAGTCAGCGGAGTGTCTCTCGGGTCGTCCCAGGTGTCGGGGACCAAGGCCATGCGGGTTTCCATCTCCAGCTCCTGCAGGGCGTGCAGATAGATCAAGGTCGTCAAGATCGACCGGTGTCCGAGCCTGCGACGGACCCAGTCCAGCGGGTCGCCGAAGATCCGGGTGTAGTGCCCGCGCTGCTCGGAGTTGAGTTCGGCGAGCTGAGCGATGTGAGCCCGCTGAAGCTGCTCGAGGGTGACCACAGCGAACGTGTGACGCAGGAGGTGGGCGTGTGCTTCGACCAGCACGTCCGCCTTGTGACAGCGGTCGTTGGCCGTGGAGAACATCGCCTGCCAGCCGGAGACCGACATCGGCAACCCATTCTCGTTCAGCCAGAGCATCGCAGGTTCCAGACCGTCCTCGGTTTCCCGTAACAGCCGCCGCCGCTCAATCGGGGAAAGATCTTGCAGCCGCATCCGGTGGACACCGCCCGAGCTGAGCCTGTGCACCACATCCGGGCGGGACGGGTCTGCGATTACCAGGGGTCGGCGGATGCGCTGGTAGCGGCCCGCTGCCCGGGCCTGCTCGACCGCCTCGGCCCGGTCCCACTCGATGTAGGCGATCACCTCCTGGACCGTGCTGTGCGGGACGTAGACCCACCGGGCGGAGAAGTTCTTCGCGATCGCCCCGGGCAGCCAGAACCGCTGGTAGCCGCCCAGCGCAATGCTGGTGGGAACCTCGAAGACGGTGACGCTGGCCTGCTCGGTCAGCCGCAGCCCCGTGCGGACCATCAGATCGCTGAACGTTGCATTGCGGGCCGCCCACCGGCCGCGGAACCGGTCCGAGGGCAGCCCGTTTGGGCCGTAGCCCCGAAGCCCCACGTCCCGCCAGAGCCGGTAGGTCGCCGGCGGCATCCACTCGATACGCTCCCCGTTCTCGTCATGCGCGTAGGTCGCAGGGACCGTGGATGGGGCGAAGGCCCGGACGACCGACCCGATCGGAGCGGGACGACGGACGCGATGCGGGATCGGGACCGCCCCGACGTAGCCCTGCCGGACAGCCCACTCGTAGAACTGATTGACCAGCGACACCTCCTGATTCCAGGTGCTGCCCTCGATATGAGGCCCTGTCTCATCCCGGCGGCGCCACTGGTGGAACGCCATATGATCCGCCTCCGCGGCGGCCCGCCACGACTTCCCACCGCGCGAGGTATGCAGGAACGTGAAGAACCGGGCCAGAGCTCTGGCCCGGTTGGCGTTGCTGTTCCACGGCGCCGTCAGATTCGCCTGAAAGAAGTACGAGTTGAGCGCGACGTCGTACTCGAACCGCGGCGAGAGCAGGAACGGCAGGCCATCGGGCAGACCCGCCTCATCCAGCCACGACACCAAGTCGTCGGGCTGTACGTCCAGGAAAGAACGCGTGGTCGTGGGGGCGGGTAAGTCACGGCTCACGAAGTGCACCGTCCACCCGGGTCTGCTCAACACCCGCGGACACTAACCGGCCAGTGGCCGCCTCCTCACAACCACAGCCGCCCAGCTGTGACTGGTGCCCGGCGTTCAGCAGGAACTTGCCGGGATCATGGACCGCACGCGCCTTACACCACGGCGCCAGCGCCTCCGATATCGCCGCATCCAGCCCCGCCTTGCGGGCGGTCTCGACCAGCAGCACGGCGCCGAACTGCGAGACGACCCCGCGACGACCGCCCTCGACGCGAACACGCGGGTACGACCCGCCACGCTTACTCACCTGGAAAGTCTTCCGGCCGGAGCGGGAACAGGGACCTAGATAATCCTCATTCTCGCTGGTCGGAGGCCCTTTCTGCTTTATGGTCACCCATCGCCGACATGATGCTGGGTGAGCGCGTCCAGCGATGTCTCCGCTACATGCACAGCGACGCTCATCGCTGCGATGCTTCGCCGTCGCGGATCGGAACGGCGGCGGAGCGGATACCGGCGGCAAGCTCTTCGTCTGCGACTGCCCATCCGCGCCCTCAGTTCGGTGTCGAGCTCATCGGCGCCGAGCCGCCAGAGGAGGGACGCCGGACCTGCTGGGCTCGGCAAGGACGTCGCAATACGCTGGTGCGTGAGGAAAGACCCCGACCAGCCCGCACAGGCATGCCGCCCGGACTGTGTCGTTGGATCCTGTTTAACCCGGCCGCCAAGGGATCAGAAGCAGGACCGGCCAGGCTCCTTCTCCCAGGCGATCACCACGAGCGCGATGTACAACCGCAGCTCGCACCCTTAGGGCCCGAAAAGACGTTGCTATCGTGGGGTGGGGTAGTCCGGCTTCGAGAGGGATTCACTGATGGAGCCATCCCACACCCGGGTCCTGGTCGAGGCGGCCTACGCGGCCGGAGCCGGTGACCGGCGCGAGGCCGCGATGACGGTGCTGAGGCTGCTCGAGCCGGTGACCCATCACGACGCGGGCGCCCTCATGCTCTGGGACCCGATGGCCCGTGCGCACCGCGCACTCGCTGTGGTCACCTACGGTGATGAAACGGTTGCCGCACTGGGGGACCGCTATGCGGCGAGCACCGAGAACCGGCCGGTCCGGGAGCGGCACCTGCCGTTGCGGATCGACGACATGCCAGGCGACTACCGACGGTCCCCGATGTACCGAGAGGTGCTCGGACCTGCCGGATTCGCAGACGGCATGACCGCCTGCCTCTTCGCGGACAGCGGTGTGTACACGGGCATGCTGCATTTCTCCGCGGCGGCGCGCGGCGCGTTCCGCGACGACGCGGCCGAACTCCTCAAGGCCCTGGTGCCCGCGCTTGCTCAGATGTGCGACGTGGCTCGACGGCAGACCACCGGATGCGCCATACCACCGGGAGCGAACGCCACCCTGATCGACCACACCGGCCGTGCCTGGGCCGTCGAGTCGTGCGCCCCGGCGCTCGCGCCCACGCAGCCCGAGTTCACCGGCTTTCTGCGCCGATTCATGGCCTCAGCGCAGGTCGCCGCCACCGGGCTGCAGGCGTCGAGTGAAGGGTGGCTCTCGCTGCAGGTCCTGAAGGTGGCCGATCCGCTGGGACGGCCGGAGCCGGCTGTACTGGTGCAGGAGCTTCCGACGGCCGGCCTGCCCTATTCACTCTCGCCGCGCGAGTACGACATCCTGAACGGGATGGCGGCGGGGTTCTCGAACCAGCAGCTGGCATCGCAGCGAGACGTCGCCTTGCGCACGGTGACCACGCACGTGGAGCGGATCCTCCACAAGATGGGGCAGCCGTCGCGAGCCGGCGCGGTGGCGTCGGCGCTGCGCGAGGGGATTCTCAGCCTGGACCGCTGACCGCCGCTGTCGGTAGGAATGCGTATTGAGCCACAAGGTGGCCTAGCACCATATTCGAGGTGAAGACAAGCCCGCGCTGAAGGCGGCCCCCACCCGCCGAGCCGGCTGCTGCCGACCCCGCGTCCTACCCCGCTGTCGCCGCTCACGGCGCCAACAGCCGACCGGGGCTCGTTCATCCCTCAGGAGGCCCGGCCTTGAACGCTCCAGAAGCTCCGCAAACAGTGCCCGAAAGACCCGGCGGCACGGATGACGCCCGCGACCGGCTGCACGAACTCGGTTACAAGCAGGAACTCGCCCGCACACTCAGCCTGGCCGACGTCGTCATCTACGGCCTGATCTACATGGTGCCGCTCGCCCCCGTCGCGGTGTTCGGCATCGTCTACAACATGTCCGCCGGCGCCGTCGCCGCGGTCTACGTGGTGGCTGCGATCGCCATGCTGTTCAGCGCCATCAGCTACAAGGAGATGGCGGTCCGGTTCCCGGTCGCCGGCTCGGTCTACAGCTACGTACGGATGGGCAGCAACCGCTTCCTCGGGTTCGTCTCCGGGTGGGCCATCCTGCTCGACTACCTGCTGCTGCCCGCTCTTCTGTGTGTCTTCGCGGCCAGCGCGATGACCGGAGTGGTCTCCTGGGTGCCCGCCTGGATCTGGGTGGTGATCTTCGTCGCCGCGACCGCCCTGATCAACATCATGGGCATCAGCGTCACCGCGACGATGAACAAGATCTTCCTCTACATCCAGCTGGTCGTACTGGCCGTGTTCCTGGTCTGGGCAGCCGTGCTCATCCTCAAGGGCCAGGCCCACCTGTCGCTCAACCCGTTCATCCCCGCGGACGGCGGCTCCTGGTCCCTGGTCCTCGGTGCGGTCCCCGTCGCCGCGCTCAGCTACATCGGCTTCGACGCGATCTCGACACTGAACGAGGAGGCCGAGGGCGGCGGCCGGACGGTCTCCAAGGCCACCATGATCGTCCTCTACCAGGTGACCGCGCTGTTCGTCGTGCAGGTCTTCGTGGCGGGCATCCTGGTCCCGACCGGGACGAAATTCGCCGACGGCGACCCGGTCAACAACGCCTTCTACAACGTGGTCGGCACGGCCATGGCGGGCTGGTTCAAGACGGTCCTCCTGCTGACCGCCGCCCTGATCGCGATCTTCGCCAACACCATCGCCTCCAACGCCACCTCCGCCCGCCTGGTCTTCAGCATGGCCCGCGACGGGCAGCTGCCGAAGTTCCTGTCGCGGGTCAGCGACAGGCACCAGGTCCCCCTCAACGCGATGATCTTCATCGCGCTCCTGTCGGTGGGAGTCGGCATCCTCGGCGTGGAGCAGTCGGGACTGCTGACCACCCTGGTGACCTTCGGCGCGATCACCGCCTACGTCCTCCTCCACGTCAGCGTCTTCACCCACTTCGTCGTCCGAGGCGGCAGCCGCCGCTTCTTCGTCCACTGGGTCTCCCCGATCCTCGGCGCCGCGCTCCTCCTGGTCGCGCTGTGGAACGCGGACCCCAACGCCAAGATCGTCGGCTCGTGCTGGCTCGTCATCGGCCTCGGCGTGGCGGCGTACTTCAAGCTCACCGGCCGTTCGCTCGGCGACTCCGACGCCTGACCGCACTCCCGCTCACCGCCGGGCAGCACTCGGCATCGGCCCGAGACACCGTCACCTTGAGGCGCAGGCCAGCCCCAGTCGCGGCCCGGAGGTCGCGAGCCCCCTCACACAGGAAAGGCACCCTCCCGTGAGCCCATTGTCCTTGCCCCGTCGCACCGCAATGGCGTCCCAGCAGCAGGAGGTGAACTGATGCGCACCGGTGCAGATCGCTCGGCCGAACTGCTCGAAGTGTTCCGTCTGCGCAGCGAAGAGCGCCTGCGCAAGGAGTGCACCCATGAGGTCGCCGCTGCCCATGACGCGGCTCCCCTGGGACCGCACGACGACCGCACGCAACGCGTGCTGCGAGCGCTGCGCAGCCTGCCCGTCTCGGGCAAGCACATCATCTTCTCCGAAGGCCCCGACGGCCCCTGGCGCGTGTCGAAGATCGCCCTGGGCATGCCGGGCAACCTGCTCCTGACCGAACAGTCCTTCGAGGACTACGAACACGCCATGCGGTACATCTTCACCGCGCGTGCCGCGGCACTGCAGCAGAACTAGAAAGAAACGAGAAGGTCATGGCACTCGCGAGCGGCCGCACGACGACCCAGAACGTCTTCGGTTACACCGATCGCTTCTCCGCCCGTCCCGGCGAGCAACTGTCGTTCCACATCAGCTGTGAAGGCCCGCCGGCCTACGACGCCGCCCTGGTACGCCTGCGACACGGATACGACGGGCAGGCGGGGCCCGGCTTCCTGGAGGCCGAGGTCCCCTCCACCATCGACGGCACGTACCCGGGGCAGTACTACGCCTGCCAGCCCGGCTCCTATGTCGAAGTCCCCGATCCGAACGGTTTGCTGGCGACCCCCGACGCGCTGGTCATCCGCGCCTCCGTCTTCCCGACGCTGCCACGCGACAACCGCTCAGGGAGCCTGGGCGCCTACCGGGTCAGCCAGAGTTCGGTCGGCTTCACCGGCGAACGCCAGCCGGTCATGGGCACCTGGGACGCGGCGACCATGACCGGCTGGGCCCTGCTGCTCGACGACGGCAAGCCGTCTTTCGTATGGAGCGAGGGCGGTCAGCGGCGGACCCTCACCCTGGAACAGGAGCTGACTGCCCACCAGTGGTACCGGCTCGAGGTCGAACTTCCACGGTCGGCGGGGCAGATCACCCTGCGGCAGACCCCGCTGGACCACTGCGCGGACCGGGTGGCCCCGGCCGCCGCAGCCGCCGTACCCGAGCAGGCGAACGCACCCGCCTCGGCGGCCTGGACGGCTTCCTCCATGCCGTTCCGTATCGGCGCGCTGGCTCGCGAGGACGGTGACCGGCTGCTCGCGGCCACCGCGTTCAACGGGAAGATCGGTGGCATCCGCGTCGAACGCGCCACCGACGACGCCTCCAGGACGCGCGAGCCGGTTGCTGCCTGGCACTTCGGCCGCAGCGAGCGCCCCGACGGGCTGCTGCTATGGGATGTGGTCGACGAGGGCCCGCACATGCTGCACGGCCGCTGCGTCAACGCGCCCGTCCGGGGCGTCACCGGGCCCACGTTCCAAGGTGTCGTGGAGGACTTCCGGCTCGCGCCGGACGAGTTCGACGCCATCCACTTCCATGACGACGACATCGCTGACGCCCAGTGGCCCGCGGCGTTCACCTTCGAGGTGCCCGAGGACCTGCCCAGCGGCGTCTACGCGGTGCGGCTGCGGGCCGAGGGCATCGAGCAGCACGTGCCCTTCCTCGTCGGGCCGGGCCGCCGGCGCAAGGACGTCGCCGTCCTGTTCCCCACGGCCACCTACTTGGCGTATGCCAACGACAGGATCGCATTCGAGGCGGACGGTATGGAGATGCTCCTCGGGCACACGCCCATCGTCCACAAGGAAGACCTGGTCCTGCAGGACCACCCCGAGTTCGGCCGCTCCCTGTACGAAATCCACAATGACGGGTCCGGCGTGGTGTTCGGCAGCGTCCGCCGCCCGCTGATCAGCCTGCAGCCGCGGTACCGGGCCTCGTTCATGAGCGAGGGTCCCTGGGGCCTGCCCGCCGACCTGTCCCTGGTGCACTGGCTGGAGACGGCGGAGTGCGAGTTCGACGCCCTCACCGACGAGGACCTCGACCGGGAAGGCTACGACCTGCTGCGCGACTACCGCGTCGTGATCACCGGAAGCCACCCCGAATACGTCACGCGGCGCGAGCTAGACGCCCTCGAGGAGTTCACTGCAAACGGCGGCCGGCTGATGTACCTGGGCGGCAACGGGTTCTTCGCGACTGTCTCCTACGACCCCGACGCCCCGTACCTGATGGAGCTGCGCCGGGCCGACGGCGGCACCCGCCCCCACCAGTCCCCCTTCGCCGAACGCCGCCACACCACCTCGGGCGAGGCCAGCGGCCTGTGGCGCAACAAGGGCAAGGCCCCGCAGCGTCTGGTGGGAGTCGGGATGGCGGCCCAGGGCTTCGACCGCTCCACCTACTACGAACGCCTCGCGGACAGCCGGGATCCGCGTGCGGCCTTCATCTTCGAAGGCGTCGGCGAGAACGAGCTCCTGGGCGACTTCGGCATCATCGGCGGCGGCGCGGCCGGCTCCGAAATCGACTGCTGGAACCCGGCGCTCGGCTCGCCGCCCGGAACCCTGGTCCTGGCCACCTCCGGGCCCTTCTCCGACAACTACCTGCTGGTGACCGAGGAGATCTTCGAAATGCTCCCGGGGATGGGCGGAACCGAGCAGCCGGCAGTTCGCTCGGACATGGTCTACTCCGCGCTGGAGGGCGGCGGCGGCTTCTTCTCGGTCGGATCCATCGCCTGGACCGGGTCGCTGTCCCACAACGGGTACGACAACAACATCGCGAAGATCACAGGCAACGTGCTGCGGCGCTTCCGCGACGAGAAGCCACTGGAGTAGGCCGCGCCTGCTGCCGAAGGTGATCCGCTCCGCCAGCGGAGCGGATCACCTTCCGAAATCCGGCTGCGCATCCAGCACATGGAGCAGGGGCGCAGGCCACTCTCTGGAAATTCACGGCCCTGGCAGCCGGTCAAAGTCGCCGCCGTGCTGGTGCTGCCGTCCTCATTCCCCGTCCACCTGGCCCAGCGGCTGTCGTCCGACGTCGCCCCCAGACAGCCGAAGCCAAAGAAGCACGCGAGGAACCACCAATGTGCCGACTGGAGACCCAGTGACCACCGTTCTGCGCACGCTGCGAAACTACATCGGCGGCGAGTCCCTGAACGCCGCCGACGGGCAAACCATCGAGATCGTCAACCCGGTGACCGGCGAGTCCTACGCGACCTCGCCGCTGTCCGGCCGGGAGGACGTCGACGCCGCCATGGCCGCGGCCGCGGCCGCCTTCCCGGCGTGGCGCGACACCACCCCGGCCGAGCGACAGCGCCTGCTGCTGAAGATCGCGGACGCTTTCGAGGAGAGGGCCGGAGAACTCGTCGCCGTCGAGTCCGAGAACACCGGCAAGCCCCTTGGGCTGACGGCGAGCGAAGAGGTGCCACCGATGGTGGACCAGATCCGCTTTTTCGCCGGCGCCGCGCGCCTGCTGGAGGGCCGCTCGGCCGGTGAGTACATGGAGGGCATGACCTCCATCGTCCGGCGTGAGCCCGTCGGGGTCTGCGCGCAGGTCGCACCGTGGAACTACCCGATGCTGATGGCGGTCTGGAAGTTCGCCCCGGCGCTCGCCGCGGGCAACACGGTGGTCCTGAAGCCGTCGGACACCACCCCGGCCTCCACCCTGCTGATGGCCGCGATCATCGGGTCCATCCTGCCCAAGGGCGTCTTCAACGTCGTCTGCGGTGACCGCGACACCGGCAGCCTGATGGTCGAACACCCCACACCGGCGATGGTCTCCATCACCGGCTCCGTACGGGCCGGCAGGCAAGTCGCCGAGTCCGCGGCCAGGGACGTCAAGCGCGTCCACCTGGAGCTGGGCGGCAAGGCGCCGGTCGTCGTCTTCGCCGACGCCGACATCGCCCAGGCCGTCGAGTGCATCTCGGAGGCCGGCTTCTTCAACGCCGGTCAGGACTGCACGGCCGCGACCCGCGTCCTCGTACAGGAGTCGGTCCACGACGAGTTCGTGACGGCGCTGGCGAGGGCCGCCACCGGCACGAAGACCGGCCGACCCGACGACCCGGACGTTCTGTACGGACCGCTCAACAACGCCAACCAGCTCACGCAAGTCTCCGGCTTCACCGAGCGTCTGCCTGCCCACGCCAATATCGAGGCAGGCGGCCATCGCGTCGGCAACAAGGGCTATTTCTACGCCCCCACCGTCGTCTCCGGCCTCAAGCAGGACGACGAGATCATCCAGAACGAGGTGTTCGGCCCGGTCATCACCGTCCAGCCCTTCCGCGACGAGGCACAGGCCCTGGAATACGCCAACGGCGTCGACTACGCCCTGGCCTCGTCGGTGTGGACCAAGGACCACGCACGCGCGATGCGCATGTCCAAGAAGCTGGACTTCGGCTGCGTGTGGATCAACACCCACATCCCACTCGTCGCCGAGATGCCCCACGGCGGCTTCAAACAATCCGGCTACGGCAAGGATCTGTCCGCGTACGGCTTCGAGGACTACACCCGCATCAAGCACGTCATGACGTCACTGGACGCGTGACCCTCGCGCCGACGCCGCCAGTGCCGGTGGGATCGCCCAGCCGGGATCCCGACATCCGCCCGAAGTGAGGAAGGGATCCGCTGCGGAGCAGTTCGAGAACCCCTCTGAACTGGAGGGGGCTGATGCAGGTTTGGGTGACCCATCGACACGACGATCACCGCGATACGCCCCTCAGTTCGCGACATGGGGCAGGGATGAGGACTCGGGGGCCAGAGCGCCCAAGGCACCGCTTCTACAAATGGTCACTGACCGACTATGCACAAGGGTGCGGGTGGCGCAGGTACACCGCGTGCGTGTGCACGGCGCGGGGGAACTGGGCGATGACCTCGCTGGGATCATCACCGGGGTAGCTGTGAAGGTGCCGCCAGTCGTGGAAGTGCCCCATGTAGGCGGTCGCGGCCTCGATGACGGCGGACCACGAGTGGTGCCCGAGGGCGACGAAGGCGACAGGGTACGGTTCGCCGTACGGTCCCTCCAGGCCGCTGATCTGCAGGCCGGCGCAGTTGAGGAATCCGCACTTCTCGGCCTCTTCGCTGGCGGGGGCCCACATGTGCTCGGTCGAGTAGAGCGTTCCGTTGTCGGCCTCGCTGGTCTCGATCTCGTACAGGGGCGTGGCGGTCACGCGCTCACCCCCGCGATGGCGGCGGCCAGCAGGCCGGCGATGTCGGCGTCGTATGGGTCGGTGTAGCTCTCGTGCTCGCTGACGTGGAACGGCGCGTCCTTCGCGGTGAGCGTGAAGGCGGGGAGGACGGTGGCCGCCCGGCCCGCCAACTCGGTGTTGAGGCGGTCGGCGTCGCGGGAGGCAAGCCAGGTCTGAAAGTAGGGACCGAGGCGGAGCAGGGTGTAGCCGGTGTTGTCACTGCGGCGGGCTTCGACGTGGACGCCGTAGTGGGCGGGGGCCATGCCGACGTCCTCGGGGAGCGGTAGGTCCGCCGCGGCGTGGGTGAGCATCGCGTAGGCCGGCTGCCAGGTGCCGAGGATCGCGGCCGTCTCGCAGCGCAGCCAGCCCCTGTTGTTGTAGCCGAGCTTCTTGCCGTGGAGGTAGGCGGCAGCGTGCGGGGTGTCAGGGTGGCGCAGGGCGACGGCGATCAGGTCGGGGCCGTGGTCGTCGCCGGGGCGGGGCTGGGCGCGCTCGATGAACGGGCCTACCCGTACGGCGATGTCCTGGGCGTGGCCCGGCGTCCAGGGCTGCGGGTTACGCATGGCGGTGAGCATGGCGCGGACCTGGCCGATGACGGCCTGGTCCTCGGGCGACATGGCGCCGTGGGCGTGGCCGCAGCGCCGGAAGGAGGGTCGCTTCATCGGGTGGGCTCCTGTTCTGGGATGAGGTGGGCCCTTTGGGGGCGGGAATGGAGGGGCGTCGCGCCCGGCCGGGAAGGTCGGGCGCGGCGCTCCGTGTGGTGCTACTGGGGAGCGGTGTCGGTGACCACGAGGAACTGATCGCTGCGCAGGTCCATCACGACCCGGGCGTCCGGGCGGCCTTGGAGGCGCTGGGCGGCGGCGTACTCTTCCGCCGGCCACGAGCCGCGGGGGCCTCCGGCGGGAAACCGCTCCAGGACGCTGCGCTGGGGCTGGGTGGACATCAGGGGTACATCCCTTCGGGTGTGGCTGGCGGTCACGGGTCGGTGTCTTCGGTGGCGGGGATGTCGCCGAACATGTCGTCCATCGCGCGGGTGACGGCAAGCCGGTGTTCGGGCCGGGTGGCGTTGAGGACCGTGTTGGTGAGGTCGATCAGATCGATGCCCTCGAACAGCTTGGTCAGGTCCGCGACGGTCTCCGGGTCCAGCACCACGCTGTCGGGGCGTTCGCTGTCCATGAAGCAGCTCATGGCGTCGAGGTGGTCGGCGAGCCGGTGCGCCATGGCCGGGGAGATGTCGAGCATGTGCGCATGCTCCGAGGCCATGCCGGGGCCGTTGGGGCTGAGGTCGATGCCGATGGTCCGTTCACGGCTGGGTGAGCGCCGCACGAGGTTTTCCAGGGCTTCGGCGAGGGCCGTGATCGCGTTGCTGCGGTCGGTGTCCGTGTCCGGGGCGGCCACGGTGTCCGTGTCGTCTTCATCGGTGTCCAGCACCGGCGCTGCCCAGAGGACTTCGAGGGTGTCGGCGTGCAGTCGGATCACCCCGTCGGCGGTGTCGGGGAGGGTGAGGTGTCCGGTGACGCGGAGCAGGTCGCCGGGCTGCCGCTCGGTGAGCAAGGTGTGCGCGATCTCCGGCTGCGTGGTGATGCAGGGGATGACCGCTTCTTCCATCAGATGGTCGGTCCCGGCAGAGCACGTCAGCCGCCAGATGGCGATGTCCTCCCGGTCGCCGGGTTCGGGGGCGGCAGCCAGGTAGCCATCCAGAGCAAGCGGTATAGCGTCCATCAACTGGCCTCCGCCGGGGGTTTGGTGGGGCGAGGGGAGTGGGGTCGGGTGGTGCGCTGAGCGAGCAACAGGAGCTCGCGGTTGCGTCGCTTCTGGGCGTCGGTGAGCGGGCGGGCCTTCGCGCCGTGGCGGTGCCAGAGCGGGGAGGCGGGCGGCTCGGGGTAGGCGAGGGCGTGGTCCACCTCGCGTTGGGTGCTGTTCAAGGGAGCCTCCGGGTGGAGGGGTTCAGGCGTGGTCGTTGTTGTGCCGACGTTTGGGCTGGATGTCGGAGGCGAAGCGACCGAGGCGGGCCTCGGTGGGTTCGCGGCGATCCAGTCCTCAGCGCACGCCTTGTGCACGGGCTCGCCGTAGTGGGAGCGCATGGGCGTGGGCTGGTCGCACAGCGCGCAGGGGCGGTCCTGCCAGCGGTCGAAGTGCTGGCTGTCGCGCCAGTCAAGGAGCGCGCCGGGAGCCGGGATCAGACCCGGCTCGTCAGCGGCTTCTTGCTGCGGCGGCCTGTCACGGACGGAAGGCGGGCAGCTGCTGGAACACCTGCTCCACCAGGTCCCGCCGCGGCTTCCAGGCCGGAAGTGCGCCCGTGGCGGGCACAGGCAGAGGGAGCTCCTGGACGTCTTCGAGGACCAGGTGGTGCGCGTCGCGCTCCGCCCACGGGCTGGTGCACCGCTCGGGCCCCAGGTCCAGGTGGCAGTCGGTGAGGCGGGCGACGCCGATGACGGCGCCCAGATGCAGTGCGCGGCCGTGGATCGCGGTGGCGACCAGCGGGTCGCGCAGCGCGTCGGGCTCCGGCTTCTTCTTTCCGGCGTGGAGCAGGACCCAGCCGCGCCACGGCCAGTGGGCCGGCCTGTTCTCCGGGCTCTTCCCGGCGAGGATGCAGGTCGCCCAGGGTTGACGGATCGTGATGGCGCGGATCCAGTCGCCCTCGGGCAGGGTGGCGGTGCTCATGCGGCTCGCCCCCACACGGCCGTGCCCGGGCGGCCCGAGCGCCGGCCGTTGATGGACGGCACGTTGGCGTGTTCCTTGGTGGCGAGGACGGCGCGGCCGGAGTGCTTGCCGTCGTAGAGGGCGGCGTCGGCGGCGCGCTGCGCCGCGGACAGGTCGCGGGTGCCGATCGCGTCCAGGGCGGCGGCGCCGACCGAGGCGGCGACGTCCACGGCCTGGCCGTCGTCCAGGACCACCGGGATGCGCAGCATCCGCACCAGTTGCTCGAGGCGGACCTCGCGGCGGCCACGGGGCAGGCGCAGTACGGCGGCGAACTCGTCTCCACCGAGCCGGCCGACGGCCGCACCCGGGCCTGCCCAGGCGGTGAGCCGGTCGGCGGTCGCACGCAGCACCGTGTCCCCGGCCGCGTGGCTCAGGCTGTCGTTGACGTCCTTGAAGTGGTCCTGGTCGACCAGGACCACAACGGTGTCATCGCCGTGGCGGCGCAGGACCTGCCGGGCCCGGGCGGTGTACGCGTCGCGCCGAAGGAGCCCGGTGAGCGGGTCCTTCTTCGCGGCGGCAAGCTTCCGGTGCATCGCGATCGCGTGCACGGTCCAGCCGGTCAACGGCACGGCGGCTGTGGTCAGTAAGAGTGCGTGCTGCCCGAACCGGGCCTGCACGCGCAGGACGGAGCCCATAATGAGGATCTCCCTCTCTCGTCTCGACGGGATGGGTGGGTCCGGGGCAGGCGAACTGGTTTGGACGCCTTGAGCGCCTGTCCCGGCGTGGATCTACAGCTCGAAGTCGCCCGTCGCCGGCGGGGATCCAGCTGTACGGCATCTCGTGCTACTCGTGGTTGAGGGGCCACTGCGACGGCCCCGACCCCGACAGGTGACGGGGCGGGGCAGCACGGAACGCGCTCAACTCACAAAGTCAGCGGGTCGTTTCGATGGCGTACCGCAGATGCGTCCGCGCCCGGGCCAGCCCATCGCGCTGGTCGGCCCCAGTGAGGGTGAGCGCTTCGGTGAGATAGCCGACCGCGTAGTCCAGTTCCTCGCCGGCGCGTTGCAGGTGGTCGCGGTTCGCGCAGCCGAGGGCGTGCATGGCGCGCTCCACGAGGCTGATGAACTCGGTCGGGGTGACGTCGGTCGGCGGTTCTTCGCTGATGAGTGCGGCGAGGTCCGTACTGAAGCAGTCGGTGACCGCGGCGAAGGTGTCGGTGTGACTCTGGGTCTCGGTGGTCATGCGTGACGTCCTTAGTGCCCGTTTCTGAAGTCTCTGAAGTGATATTCGGGCGGGCCTAGCCTGGTCATGTGGCCAATCGTGACGGCCGGGCGCCGGTCCGGTACTGCCCGGCCTGTGGTGAGCGGTTGCGACCGGATGCCGGCCCACGGGCCCGGTTCTGTTCGGCGGTGTGTCGTTCCAGGCAGTGGCATCAGGCCCGCCGGGTGCGGGCGAGAGTGACGGCCCTGCGGGACAGCCTTGATACAGCAGAGTGTCCGTCGTGCGGGGCACAGTGGACTCCGGGGGTGGAGCACCCGGCGGGGACGGTCTACTGCTCGCCCAAGTGCCGGACGAGAGCCTGGCGGCAGCGAGGATGAGCGTTCAGAACAGCGTCACAGTGACGCTGTTCTGAACGCTCATATGTCCAACTTCCGTACGTTCATCTCAAGTTGAAGCCAGAGTCTTGTTGACGATCTCGTGCCGGGAGGACGCTCCAGGGAAGCAAGGGACCGCGGGTTCCTTGCGGCCTGGAGTGCCGCGCCCGGTCCCGTGAAGGGGTGGTGGCCACCGTGTCCGAGAACGTCGGTCAGGTTACGCGGCAGCGCTACGAGGAGATCATCGCCGGAGACCGGCAGCTGGTCGCGCAGATGGGGCGGGCGATGTTCACGATCGGCGATCACGCTGTGGAGATCGAGCCGATGAGGCAGCAAGGTGGTTCGACCTCGCACGGCGACGAGCTGTTCGGGGTCTACGCGTCGCTGCAGATATACGCCGACGACATCGGGTTGTCCCTGAGCACGGTCCTGAACTACCGGTTCACCTCGCGCCGTTGGCCGGCCAACCGGCGTCGTGAGGGCGTCTCGCACAAGGTCCACTCGATCCTGGCGTCGATCCAGGAGGATGCCGAGCGGTTCAGGGCGATCGACGACCCGCCGGTCGACGACGTGACCGGGACGCGCAGGTGGACGACGAACCTGGCCAAGAAGCGTGTCGGTCGCCGGCCGGACCGGCCGGGGACGGTCCAGGAGAAGGTGGAGCGCGTCCACGACCTGGCTTCCGACGAGGAGGTCGCGGTGGAGGTGACGCGGGACGTGCTGCGCCGTCCGCAGGTCGCTGCCCGGTTGATGGAGGACACCGCCGTCAGGCGCGCGGTCAATGACGCCCAGCGGCCCGAGCACCGCGCGGAGGCCATGCAGTCCCTGGTCAAGGACGACGCCGCGGCGGCGAGGATGGCCTCCGACGTGCTGCGCCGTCCCGAGGTCGCTGCGCGGGTCGCGGCCGACGACAGAGCACGGCACATGGTCAACCGGGCTCAGGCCGACCGCTCCCGCCAGCAGGCCGAGGCCTTCCGCCGCACCTCGCCGGTCGGCCCGGCCGTGAGGAGGATCGAGCGGACCGAGGAGGTCGTCGACCTGCTCGGCGCGTTCCACCGGTTCGTACGCGAGGCGTCCAGGGCGGTGCCGAAGATGCGCGACCGTGAGTGGTCGGGGGACGAGCGCGAGGTGCTGTTGTCGAATATTGCCCGCACCCGCGCGACGCTCGACTGGATGGAGACCGCGGTCTCCACCGGCCGGGTCGACATGGACGAGGAACTCGCCCGCATCCTGCGGGGTGAGTGACCGTGCGTAAGCGCTCCCCGGCAGCGGAGCGTCATGCCGAGTTCATCCACATCGCACTGATGGAAGCCGCTCCTGCGGGGCTGCCCCTCAAACGGCTGATGGGCGCCTGCGAGCTGAGCAAGTACCAGACCCGCAGCGGTCTGGCGGCCCTGCGGGACCTGTGCGGTGAGCGCGAGTGGCCCCCGCTGATCTGGACCCGTGAGACCGGCTACCACTTCGCGGCGAGCGAGGAGGAGCTCGAAGTGTGGGAGAGGGTCTGGATCAGCGAGAAGCTCACCCAGTTCCGCCGGATGATCACCGGCACGCTGGCGCCGCACCTCGCGCTTTACCCCAGGAGCCGGTGGGCGAACTATCTGAACACGCAGATCAGAGCAGTGGAGGCCAGTCTGGAGATGGCGGCTTCGCAGACCAGCTGACTCCCATCTCCGGGGCGCCGACACTTCAACAGAAGGAAAGGATCGGGGGTGCTGGCCGGCTCCCTCCTCGCGCCAGACGGCCAGCACCCCTCCCGTTCCTATGCGCCGACGCCGCTACCCGTCCGACATGACGGACGCCGAGTGGGCCCTGATCGAGGCCCTGTTACCGCCAGCAGCCTGCGAGATCGGCCGCGGACGGCCGGAGAAACACCCCCGCCGCGAGATCATCGACGGCATCCGTTACCTCGTGGATAACGGGATCAAGTGGAGGGCGATGCCCTCGGACTTCCCGCCTTGGCGGACGATCTACGGATTCGCGCGCCGCTGGGCTGCCGCTGGCGTCATCAGCCTCATCCGTGACCAGCTTCGCAGACGAGTACGGCTCAGCAGCGGCAAGACCCCGCAGGCCGCCGCGGTGATCGTGGATTCCCAGAGCGTGAAGGCGTCCGAGACCGTCAGCAGGGACAGTCGCGGTTACGACGCCGGGAAGAAGATCAACGGCCGTAAGCGCCACATCGTCGTCGACACCCGTGGCCTGGTCCTGCTCGTCATGGTCACCCCGGCCGATGTCACCGACCGGAACGCGGCCAAGGAGGCCTTCTTCCGGCTCCACTTGATGCATCCCGAGATCGCGATCGTCTGGGCGGACTCCGCCTACGCGGGCGGGCTGGTCGACTGGGCGAAGGAACGTCTCGACATCGAGATCAAAACGGTCCGGCGCCCGCCGGGGGCCAAGGGCTTCGTGGTCCTGCCGCGCCGCTGGGTGGTCGAGAGGTCGCTTTCGTGGATCATGCGGGCCCGTCGCCACTGCCGGGACCATGAGAGGTTGCCGCAGGTCAGCGAGACGCTCATCACCTGGGCGGCCATCACCCTGATGACCCGGCGACTCACCCGAAAGCCGACACGCCGGCCCACGCGGGCATCGACCGCCCCGACCGTGATGGCGGCGGCTGCCTGACCACCATCCATCTCATCGTCGTCACACCGGCGGTGCCCAGGATCGCCCGGGGAGCACCTACCTGGTGGCGCCGCCCGGGCTGTCACGAGGGGAACCGTGCGGGCCGGAAGTCCGCGAGCAGCTCCTCTCTCTTTCCGCTGAGGATCTCCGAAGCCAGCAGTCGGCCGATCACCGGCCCAAGCGTGATCCCGCTGTGGGAAACGGCCTCGAAGTAGCCGGGCACAGATGGCACCGCTCCCACCGAGGGCCATCCGTCGGCAGGGATGGGCCGGTCGACGACTCGTGTCTCTGCGATGCGGGAGTTTCCGAGCGCGGGGACGACGTGGCGCGCCGATTCGTGGAGCAGCTGTGCGAGTTGGCCTGGGGCTTCGCCGCTGTCGATGAGTGCGTCGATCTCGCGGCTGTGGAGGACGACCGAGGTGTCTCCGGCAGGACGAATCTCGATGTGAGGCGCGTGCATGGCCCGGTGAACGGGGACCTGAGCACAGTCGATCCTGGTGACGACGCCGGGTTCCCGGCGCATCGGCAAGCGGCGTGGGAGGAGCCCTGCGACGTGGGAGGCGCTGGGGCCCGCCGCGTTCACGACGATGTCGACGTCGAGATGGCTCCCATCGGACAGAGCAACTGACCGGATGCTTCCATCGGCACTGGTGCCGATGTCGCGTACCGCGTTGCCGGACCGGAGCTCGGCACCGGATGCGACGGCCTGGCCGACCAGGCGGCCGACAAGATGACGTCCGTGCACCCAGGCTTCGTCGGGGTAAAACAAGACCGGTACATCGTCGGGCATCGTGAGAGCCGGTTCGAAGCGGCTGCGGACCTCGGCCCCCGTGTACATCTCGACCCGGTAGTCCCAGCCGGCCAGCAGTTCGGCTGTCTCCAGGAACTTCGCCTCCGCTGCGGGATCGTCTGCCCAGCGCAGGTGGCCGCTGGGATACCACCACGAGTCCGGCCCGATGATCCCGGCAAGCTCACGGTGAGCTGCCATGCCCGCGACGTTCAGGTCGAAGTAGGACTTGCGCGCGGTCTTGTTGCTCGCGTTGACCCACGAGAAAGACCAGTTGGTGACGCCTTCGCCCGGCTGGCCTGCGTCGATGAAGACCACTTCGGCGCCGTGCCGGGACAGGTTCCAGCCCACACTCGCCCCGATGACGCCCACTCCGATGACAGCAACACGTTCAGGCCGCTTCACGGACCCGCTCCTCACGAACGGCCCCTTCCCAGATCACAGGCGAACTCCCGTTTCCAGCTCGGGCACCAGCAGTCCTCTCGTCGTACGGCAGGCAGACGACAATCACGCTAGCCAGCAACGCAGACACCTACACCCGAACGCGGGACTTCGGCCAGATCCCCGCTCACCGAGACGGACCGCTGACCGTTCGACTTCGGGATCACCCCATGTCCCCTTCTGGGCTCACCTCGGCTATACCCCCCACAAGGTCCACGGAATGTGAAACAGGCACTTACGGGGAGCCGAGCTGGGTCGTGCAGCGGTGCCACCGCTCGCCACCCTCCGGGGCGAGCGGGTGTGGAGGCTGGGGGCTCATTCCGTATCCCGCGAGCCGCGGACGTAGCCCATGGCGGTTTCGACATCGGTCCTGACCATGAGGCTTCCGGCGTCGTCGATCCGGTCGCGTAGCTTGTCCAGCTGCGCCCACGCCCGCCTCAGCTGCTGGGCGAGCCACTCGGTGTCAGCGGGAACGTGGGCGAGGAACTCCCCGAGGGGGAGGGGTACGTCGCCGCTTGTGCCGAGGATGGCGACGGGGTGACCGTCGGCGTCCTCGATGAGACCGGCGTCGCCCTCCCGCTGCCGCCAGCCGTCGGGGACGGCCTTCAGGCGGGTTTCGATGGCGTCCAGGCGGCCGGTGTCGGGACGGCCAGCGGCCAGGTACTCGTTGGCCCGGCGGACTTCCTCTTGGGTGAACAGCTTGGTGATGCGCTGCTCGCCGTCGGAGAACCCTGCGTGATGCAGGGCTTCGCGGGCGAGTTGCCAGTCGGTCCAGCCGGGGAAGGTGCTGGTTTCACGGAAGGTCATCGCGCGCTCCCGGCGATTTCGTGCAGCGCCTCCAGGGCGTGGTCGTGGGCCTCCTGGTCGACGTCGTCGGCTCCGCCGTGGACGGTGCAGACGATGTCCTCGTGACCGTCCAGGTCGCCGTTCAGCGCCTGGAACAGGCTGGTGATGCTGTAGGCGGGCGCCCACGCGTAGCCGGTGCAGTCGTCGTCGTACGGGCACGGGAGCATCACGTCGAACCCGATGTCGCCTTCGCCGTCGACGTTCTGACGGAGTGCGAGGGTGAGGTACATCTGACCGAGGCGGATCTCGCCGACGCGGTCGCCGGCGGCGACGTTCGAGTCGGGCTTCCACCGCCACAGCGGCACGATCTCCGGTCCGAACACCCGGCGTACGAGCAGCAGGTCGCCCAGGCCGTCGCCGTCGTCCAGCCCGAGGTCGGCGGTCCGCGCCTCGCTCAGCCGCTTCAGGTAGGGCAGCAGCTGGTAAAGGCTGTCTGCGAAGACGACCTCGTTGAAGCCCTCGGAGAGCAGGTGCGGGTGAGAGCGGACCATGGCCTGGTGCTGCGCGGTGACCGTGTTCTCGTGCACGCTCCGGTCGGCGGGCCTGCCCTGCTGCCGCTCGATGCATGCCGACAGCGGGGTGGAGACCAGGATCGCGATGACCGGCATGTTGTGCCGCTTCGCCGCGTCGACCAGCAGGGCCCTGTCCTTGGCGAAGACGCTCGTGGCGTCGACGACCGTGTTGAGGCCTCGGGCCAGTCGGCGGTGCACGATCAGGAGCATCGCGTCGACTGCGTCGACGGTGGCGCTCTGGTCACCGCACGAGTCGGACACGACCTCCCTCAGATGATCGAGGCTGACGACCTGGCTGGGCGGCCAGGTCGCGGCGAGCGTGGACTTACCGGCACCGGAGGCACCGATGAGCACCAGGAGCGCGTTCTTGGGCAGGTCCGGGTAGAGCGGTGCGGCGGTCATACAGGTTCTCCTTGCGGGTCAAGAGCGCGGGCCGCCCAGTTCAGGCGCATCCCGGCGTTGTCGGTGAGCAGGGCGGCGGCCTCGTGTAGCGGGCAGGAGGCGTCGCCATCGCGGTCGGGCTCGATCTGCTCCGCCCGGCGTGCGGCGGTGCTGACCAGTTGGGCGAGCGCGGGGAGGAGGCCGCCGGGCACCTCGGTGTCTTCTTGGATCTCGTGCAGGATCGCGGCGAGTTCCGGGCCGTCAACGTCGTCGGCGTTCAGGTCGTCCTCGACCTGTTGCAGGGCCAGCTGGGCGATGCCGACCGAAGCGCGCACGCGCTCCAGGCGCGTGCGGGCCTGCGCGGCCGCCGTCACAGCGCGAGACCGGCGGCGGCCAGGGCGAGCAGGACCAGGGCCGCGAGCGACAGGTCGACCGCGCGCCGCAGCTGGGTGAACTTCCGTACGGCGAGGGTGGACAGGACCCGAATACGGGCGGCACGGGTGTCTGCGTCCATGCAGCCACGGATCTCGTCTTCGTTCAGGCGCGCCCAGTGCGGGAAGGACGCCTTGTCGTCGCCACGCAGGCGGGGGCGGACAACCAGGAGCAGCAGCACGGCGGCCGCGCCCAGGGCGAGGATGGCGAGCGCACCACAGACCTTCGTCACAGGCGGCAGGTCCTTGTCGGCGACGGACGCGAGGCCGGCAAGGACTGCGCCATTGAAGGCGAGCAGTAAAGACGACTTGCCGTCCGTGCGTGCGATCTCGCTGGCGACGGAGGCGCAGGCGGTGTCCAGGTTCTTGTCGATCAGAGGGTCGGGGGCCATGACGTCCGTCATGAGCAGGGTTCTCCTTGCGGAACGCGAAGGGCGGGACGGTGCACGCTGGGGTTCATCTGATCTCGCTAAGCGTGAAGAGGAGTTGGGCGGCTGGCGCGGTACGAGCGCGCCAGCCGCCCCTTCTCGCTGTCACGGCCTGGGGTCGCCCCAGGCGCGCAGGCGGCGCTGGCTGTCGCAGTCGGGCCCGTCGTTGTCGTGCGGGAAGCGGCCGCCGGTGGCGCGCAGTTCGGTGAGGACCTGCAGGAGGTCGCGCTCGCCGTCCAGGATGGTGTCGATGTAGCCAGCCCCGCAGGTGCAGGGCGCGATGAGGGTGAGGATGTCCTGCTCCTGGTCGCCGTCGACGGTGTGGTGCAGCCACAGGCCGCCGTCCAGGTAGGCGACGGCGCACGGTTCGAGGTCAGCCCCGGCGTGGGCGGGCCGGCCGGACCAGTCGTCGTCGTCCAGGGCCTTGCCGAGGGTGTCGGGATAGGCGTTCCAGACGTGGTCCAGGGCGGCCGTCTCCGCGTTGTCGCGCTGTTCGTCTTCGCCCTCCACGCCGATCTCCAGGGCGATGTCGAAGAGAAGAGCGAGCGGCGAGTCCGCACCGGCAGCAGGCGGGGTGAGGGTCTCGGTCATACGGCTCCTTCGGGGGTGCGAGCGACCGGGCTGTCCGGTCCTCCGCACCGACCCGGCCAGCGCTTGGCGGCTGGTCGGGGCGGCACGGGGATCCGTCAGAACGGGGGTTCGTCGTACGGGACGGTGCGGCGCGGCAGGAGCCGCAGCGTCAGCTCGCGTCGCGCTGCCCAGCAGCCGCACGGCTCCATCTCCGGGTTCGCGCCGCCGACCCACCAGCCGCCCGCGCCTCGGCAGTCGGGGCAGGAACGGCGGGCGGTGGGGGTGAGGTGGATGCGGTGCCGGTCGGCGTGCAGCTGCCAGTGGCCGGCTGTGAGTGCGGCGGCAGCCGCGGCGACCGTGACGGGCACGACGGCCGCGACGCGGGCGGCGGTTCGGGCGCGCACGGTCAGGGCCGGTCGAAGGGCTGGACGGTGAAGCGGGTGCCCTGGCCGTAGCTGGTGGGCGTCGCGGTGAGGAAGCCGGGGTCGGTCTGCGCGATGCTGGTCAGCAGCGTCTTGATCCAGTCGGTGGGGCGCTGAAGGTCGATCCGAAGCGTGTGGAAGTCGGCGATGTGCACCTGGTGCGGGGCGGTGCCGTAGCGGCGGGCCCAGAGCCGGGTGTAGATCTGCTTCGCGGCCGCGGCGTCGGTGGGCCGGGCGGGGATGCCGCGCGGCATTGCCCGGCAGGCCGCGGCGTAGCGCGCGGCGCCCCGGTCGGCGTCGGCGGTGTAGACGAGGACGGTCGCGCCCTCCAGCGCCCGGTAGCGCTGGGAGATGAGCGTGCCTTCCGGCGTCCAGGTCTCGGGGGCCGGGGCGGGGCGGGTGAACAGAGCCACGGTGACTCTCCTTGGGGTCGGTGAGGTGCGCACTTCGTGGTGGGTTGGAAATTGGTGGTCGCTGCCGAAGTGGTTCGCCGGTCTGGGAGGATGCGTGGTTCCGGTTGAGGTGTGAGGGCGTGGGAGCCTCATGTGTCTCTGCAGGCAGCTCACCCAGTGCCCCCGACCAGGCCGGCGTCTACGGGCCCCGACCATGAGTCACGATCAGGTCACCCGTGGCTGGTCGGGGCTGTGGTCGGGCCGACCATGCTCTGGGGAGGGGCTTCGTCTGGGGTGAACAGAGCCACGGTGACTCTCCTTCGAAGGGGTCGTTGATCAGGCGGCCAGCCGGTGGGAAGCGAAGTAGGTGTCGGGGCTGGGCTCGTAGCCCCTGGCGCAGGGGTCATACTGGCCCTGGGTGCGCAGCGGGAGGCAGAAGTAGTACCTCCGGCGGCACGTCGGGCAGGTGCTCCTCGCGGCCATCGCCCGGTCCAGCGCCTCTTCCTGCGCGAGCGTCGGGACGCGCTTGGGGCGGGCGAGTTCCACGCTGTAGAGCCAGGCCCGGGTGGGGTGGTTGCACGACTGGCCGGGCCGGTAGGCGCAGTATTTGCAGCGCAGGATGGCCACCGGGCCGTGCCCGCCGGGGCTCCGGCCCATTTCCCGTAACTGCCTGCGGGTGACCAGGCCCTCGGGACAGCTGCGCCGGTCGTATTCCTCGAGGGTCGCGGTGCTGCGCGGCACTTTCCTGACCTCGCGGCGGCGCCGTTTCCGGGGGCGGGCCATCACCTGCTCCAGGTACCGGGGAGCCGGGCGGGGCGCTGCGGGTAGCGGGGGCCGGGGCGCTGCGGGCAGGGCCGGCCGATCCGGCGGCGCGGTCGGGGGATGAGCACGAGTGATCTCCTCCAGCAGGTTGGCGTGGGCAGCGCCCCGCTGGCGTCTGGTCGTCGGCGAGGGCTTGGGTGAGGCGTGTGGCCGGGCGGCCTGTACGGTCCTCGCCGGCACGGGGCGGGTGAGGACCAGGCAGGGCGTCGGGTCAGGTCTGGAGCGGGTGGACGTCGTCGGGCTCGTCGTCCAAGTCCTCTGGGTCGTCGTGGTGGGGCGGGGCCTGCGGCGGGATGTGGATCTCGGGGCGGATGTCGATCTGGGGCTGGAATGCCGGGGGCACGTTGTAAATGACCGGGCGCAGGCTCAGGCCGCGCAGGGCGAGGGCGGAGGCGATGGTCCAGACGAGGACGGCGATGCCGGTGGCGATGGTGCGGCCGTCGGCGGGGGCGGCGGACCACACGGCGGCGATGCTGGCGGCGCCCCAGATGGTCCAGGTGATGCGGGCACCGGTGTTTCCGGCGAACCCACCGATCAGTCCGAACAGCCCGGTGAGCTGCCAGAAGGTGTAGACGGCGGATCCGCTGACGGTGATGTCGGGGCCGGTATGCCGAGCGATGTAGGAGCGGATCGGGTTGTCGATGACGGCCCAGAAGCTGTTGGACGTCTCGGGTACGGTCTGCGTCGTCGGAGTCGTGGTGCCCAGCCGGCGGGCCACGGCGGAGACGATGTCGCCTGCGGTGTCCAGCAGGACGATGAAGGCGCACACTCCGGCCAGGATGAGCACCGCTTTGATCCAGTTGGCCATCCTGTGCCAGCCCATCTGGCGGGCCTGGAAGACCTCTTCCCACCGTTTGTAGAGGAAGCCGCCCTGCTCCCAGGAGGCATCCCATGCCTTGCGCAGCCGGGCGAAGCGCTTGGTGCCCGGGCCCTTGTCCAGGGCTATGACCGGCGGCTCGGACGTCTTGTCGAGCAGGTCGGAGGAGCTCGGGCGGTTCTGGGTGTGCTGGCTGTTGACGGGCTTGTCGTCGGACTGCATGCGGGGTGTCTCCCTCGCTCGGGCGGCTGTGGTGGGCAGGCCGGACGGCCTGGCCCGCACCCGACCGCGAGGGGTTCGGGTGTGAGGCAGGTGGCCCGGAGATCTGGGGTCAGAGGCCGCGGCTGTCGGCGAGGCCGGCGGCCTGGTCGACCATGCGGAGCGGGACCCGGGCGGAGCCGTGCGCGTCGTTGAAGGACGGCAGGGAGTCGACGTCGCCGAATGTGCGGCGTATCGCGTCCAACAGCACGGCTGCCGCGCTGGCTTCCAGGCCCCTGTCGCCGCGGGACTCGATCCGGATGGCCCCGAGCATGCAGCGGGCGCCGTCCTCGTCGACCAGGAGGTCCTTGCACCAGCCGTCGGTGAGCAGCCGGTGGTGGGCGCGCTGCAGAAGGGCCGCGACCGGGGTGGGGTAGGACTGCGGCGATGGCTGGAGCGTCGGAGTGAGCGGGACGGTGATGACGTCGGCGAGGTCCACGGGCGCGGTGTCGATGTGCGCCGTGTTGACCTCGTAGGCGACCTTGGCTTCGTCCAGCCGCACGGTCATCGCCGTGGTGATGAATGCCAGGCGTTCCTCGAGGGACAGTGCCGGCGCCGGCGCGGGCGCTGCAGTGGTCGGGGCTGCCTGGCCTACGGCGGGGTGGGGCTGAGGCATCGGGGCTCCCTGGGGGCGTCGAAGGCGCGGGGGTGGGTGGCGCCTTCAACGCCGGCGGCCGGGGCGGTTTTCAGATGGTGGAGATCCAGCCGGTGACGGTGCTGGTGGCGTCGGTGATGAACGGTGCTGCGCTGGTGGAGGCGAGGAAGAAGCCGAACCCGGCGCAGGCCAGGGCGGGCCCGGGGCGTACGGAGCCGCCCCGGATGAGGACGAAGGTGACGATGCCGAGCAGGACGACGGCGGAGATCGATATGGCCACGGACGGTGTGTCCTTCCAGAAGCAGGAGGGGCCCGGCCGTTGCGGCCGGGCCCCTCGCAGTTGGGGTGTTGGGGTGGTCAGACGCCGGAGAGGTTCTTGATGGCTTCCAGCGCCTGGCGGGGCGAGGTGACTGCGTCGCGGCGCGTGGCGGACGTCCCGCCCCCGCCGCGGTACTGGCCGGCGCCCTTGTTGGGCGCGTCGTCGCCGTCCTCGTCATCGGGCTCGGGGCCGAACTCGCCGGGCCGGGGCGGCTCGTTCCAGTCGAACCACAGGTCTCGTGCTTCGAGCTCGCGGATCTCGTAGTCGGTGAGGGTGGCGATGGTGTCGGGGAAGTAGCCGTCGATGCCGGCCTTGAAGTCCATGAACAGCGTGCGCAGGACGTCGGGCTGCTTGGCTTCCACGATCCATCCGGCGCCGCCGGTGTTGGAGTCGGAGGGCGGCTCGGGGTCGCCAGCCATCACGCGCTCGATCCGGCCCTTCTCCGCGGGGGAGAAGGAGCGGGGGAGCGGGTCGGGGGTGTGCTCGGGCGGGATGCCGAGGGCCTTGAACATGTCGTTGACCTTCTTCGGCGCCACCTTCAGCACGACCGGGATGCAGTTCTCGCGCAGGTTCTCGCACAAAAGCTGCGTGAAGCCGTCTTGGACGTAGATGGACTGGCCGGCGACCTTCAGGCCGACCCCGTATTTGCGGCCCTTGACCGAGACCAGCTCCGCGAGGTCCATGATCTCCGCGCCGTAGTCGCCGTTGCGGGCGGCGGAGAGGAACTCATCGAGGTACGCGGACAGCATCCGGTAGGGGCAGCCCGGCCGGGTCGGGTCCCACTCGTGGACCTGGCCGTCTTCCCACGGCATCTCGCCGCGGATCTCCATCAGCGCGGCCAGGACCCGCAGGAGCCGGATCATGTAGAGCGCGCCGACACCGTAGCGGGCGGTGTGCCTGCCCAGCGCGGCGGTCTTCTCATCCGGTGCCTCGGTGGCCAGCATGACCACGGCTCCGAACAGGGCGTCGGCCGCGACGTGCAGGGCCATCAGCTGGGTTTTGCCGCCGCCGGAGGGGGCGACGAACAGGCCGTGGGCGGCGCCCCGGTCGGTGTAGACGCGGTTGCGGGCGGGCTGGCCGTTGCCGAGGTATCCGGTCACCCAGCGGCCGTCCTTGTCCGGGGTGAGCAGCTCCTTCGTGGCGGGGAAGATCTGCGCGAGCGGGCTGCTGTCCCATAGGGAGACCAGGATCTGGTTGCCGTCGATGGTGATGAACAGTCGGCCTTCGTCGTACTTGGTCTTCAGCGCGGCGGCCAGCGTGTGCTGGTTGACGCGCGGTTCGCCCATTTCGTCGGGGACCTGGGCGATGTAGTGGGTGACCTTGCGGCCGTGGTCGCGGACCTTCTTGAGGAACTGGGAGCCGGGCACGGGGCCGCCGGTGGCGCCGATCCGGTCGGCCCACCACTCGTGGGTAGTGGGGGCCTTGCGGCGGCGCTCGTTCGCGTCGGGGGTGACGTGGACTTCCTTCCAGCCGGGGCCGCCTTCGCGGCCGTATTGCCGGGCCACGTCTTCGATCCGTACGTCGGTGACGTCGACACCGAACGCGGCGGCGACATCTGCGTCGGTGAGTCCGGAGATCGGCCGTCCGGCCTCGGAGGCGCGCAGCAGCAGTGACAGGTCGTTCGGCATGCCCGCGTGCGGGGTGGCCTTCACGACGATGGTGCGGCCGGGCAGGCCACGGGCCTCCCACAGCCAGCGGACCTGGCGGGTGAAGGCGTCCGCGCCGTCGTCCGGCTGTGCGGGGGACGGCTCATGGGCGGGCTGCAGCTGCGGTGCGGGGGCCGGGGCGGCGAGAGCCGGGCGGTGGCGGCGGCGGGTGTGCCGGGAGAACGGCATCACCAGCAGGCCGGCCGCCGCCCATCCGGCGGCGAGCAGACCGTCCAGGCACCACGGACCCCAGCCGATCGTGTTCCGTGCGGCGACGTCGACGGCGGCCGCGAACACCAGCGGCGACCAGCGCAGGATCTTGCGTCCCGCACCGGACTCATCGCTCTTGGAGGCCAGGACCCAGCCGCCGACGCCGGCCGCGCCCGCCAGCTGCACGACCGTGTTGACGGGGTTGTCGGCGAAGAGGTTCGGGGCCGCGGCGAGGACCGGGGCAGTCACGGTGTAGAAGGTGCGCTCCAGGGCGACGCTGCGCGGCACGGACACGGGGTTTCTCCTTCGGAAGTTGGCGATGGGCGGCCCGCCGTCGGTGGCAGGCCGCCCGTCAGGGACTTCGGCGGGGGTGGGTCAGTGGGCGAAGAAGCCGGGCCTGGGGGTGCGCTCCCTGCGGCCGGAGCGGATGGTGTCCAGGCCCTCGTACAGTCGGGCGTGCGTACGCCGCGTGACGTGGGCGAGGCCGGACACCTCCTGCGCCGTCTCATGGAGCTTCTTCACTTCGACGGCGGCGCCGCCCAGGGCGACGGACACCTGGTTGGTCATCTCGACGAACTTGCCGTCCAGTTCTGCGTTGGCGATGTCGACGGCCAGGCCCTCCGCGCGCTGGGCATTCGTGCGCATGCCGCGCAGCAGCGCCTCGAGCTCGTTGCTGGCCAGGTCCATGGCTTGGCCCAGCGCCTTGAGTTTCTGCTGGACTGCCTTGTAGCGGTTGTCGCCGTCCGTCGCGGCGGCGGCACCGCTGCCGGTGGTGGGCGCGAGGTCGCTCATCAGCAGACTTCCTTCCTAGTCGTGGTGGGCAGCGGCGGAGGCGGTGGCCAGGCCCGCGTCGTCCATGGCCTCGATGTCCTCGCCGTAGACCCGGCCGACCGACATGGCGGCGATCCGGGCGGCTTCCGCGGCGAGCTCGCACTGAGTAGCGCACCGTTCGGACAGGTGCTTCATGCGGGCGGCAGCGTCGGCCAGGTCCGTGATCTGATCGACGACCGCGGTGGCGATGTTGTGGTCGCCGGACAGGTCGGCCGCCATGTCCCGCAGGGCGTCGGCGACTTTGCCGAGCGCGATGGCCAGTTCCTGGGCGCGGTCCTTGTCGCGCGCGGCGGCGATCGCGATGTTCACGATCTCCATCAGGTATTCGCCGAAGGTGATGTCGGTCCGGTGCTTGGCCGCCATACCGGCCTGGCCCGAGGTGGGCTTGTTGACCTCCGATGCCACGGGGTCCTCCTGTGCAGTGGGTCGGGTGGTGCCGGGACGCTGGGTGTGCGGCTCCGGGGCGCGGGGCAGGCTCGCCGGGCTGGAGATGGTGGCCCCGAAGGGGTCTGCCGGGTCGTCGACGACGACCGCGTCCACGATGACGTCCTCAGCCTCTTCGGGCTTCGGAGGGCGGCTTGGACGGCCGGGGCTGTCCACCGTGACGTCGCCGAGGTCCTCGGGCCGGAGTGTTGAGGGCTCCTCGGGCTCGGGCGGGGTGGTGTCCTCGCCGGGCTTGGTGAAGAAGTCCTTGATCTTCTCTTTGAAGGATCGCCTGTCATCGCCCGCGTCCGGGGGGTCTTTGACGTCGTCGGGCTTGGGAGCGTCGTCCGTCCCGGTGGCGTCCTTGGCGTCCTTGGCGCCGGTGCCGTCGGACGGCTCCTTGCCGCTCTTCTTGCCGTCGTCTGGCTCCTTCTTGGCCGTGGAGTCGTCCTTGGGGCCGTCTGAGGACGTCTCCGGGTCGTCCTTGGTCATCTTCTTGGTCGTGGCCTCGGAGTCCTTGTCGCCGGTGGCGTCCTTGGCCTTGGCGTCCTTCTCGGCCTTGGCTTTCTCCGCCGCCGCGCGCCGCTCATCCCAGCGCCGCTGCGCCTCATCGGCCACGGCCGTGCCCAGGCTGGTGCGGTCGTCGGCGGCCTTGGTCGCCTCCCCCTTCGCCTTCCTCGCGGCCTTCCGTTCGGCTTTCGCCCTGCGGCGTTCCTCGCGCGCCGCCTGGTTGGCGGCGCGGTTCTGGTCGCGGTCCTTGGTGCGGTCGGCGAGGTTGGCGGCCTGGTTCGCGCCGCGCCGCTGCTGCCGGGCGGCCTGGCGGGCGGCAGCGCGTTCCTGGCGGCCGCGGGTCCGTTCCGCCCTGGGGCTGGCGGCCGGCGAATCCTTCGGCTTCCCGCCGTCGCCCTTCGAGTTGCCTTTGCCGGACCTGGAGCTCCCCGAGCCGCTCTTGCCGCCGGGGCCGCCCGAACTGCCCTTGCCATGACCGGGTTTGCCGGATCCGGAGCCTCCGGAGCCGTTCTGGCGGCCTTTGGAGCCGGCGGGCGACGCATTGCCCTTCGAGCCGCCCCTACCGCCGGCGGAGCGGTTAGATCCTTTCCCTGCTCCCTTGGGGGAGTTGCCGCCCCCGGAGGTGCCGGACCCGTTCGTCCCCGAGCCTTTGCCCCGGCCGCCTCCGGTGCCCCGGCCTGCGCCGCCGGCGCTGCCGCCGCCTCCGCGTGAGCCGCCCCCGCCGCCGGCCTTCGAGCGGCCGCCCTTGTCGGCGCCCAGGCCGGAGCTGGAGGACCGCGCCGCGTCAGCCTTGCCGCGCGCCGCCGCTTTGTCGGCCTTCGCTTTCATCTGCGCAGTGTGGAGCTTCGCGTTCTGCTCCATCATCGCGGTTTCCTGGGCTGTGCGGGCCTCCAACAGCGCGGCCTTGCGCGCTATTTCCGCCTCACGGAACGGCGCTTCTCCGGCATGCCGGTCCCGAGCCACTTCCAGCCGGTATTCCAGCCAGTCACCGAGGCGATCGGCGAGAGAACGAGGCTGCTCGTATTCGACTTCCTCATCTTCATCGTCCCCAGAATCCGGAGCGTCGGGCATTCCCGTTTCCCGCAGAGCCGTTTCCGGGGAAATAGGACCGCGAATGGCCGGGGCTCCTGCGGTCACGCCTCCCGGAGACTTCGAAGTGAAACCGTCACTAATACTGTCGGACGGTTCGGAATAGAAGAGATCTCCACCATCGGGAGCGTCCGGCATGGCGCCGGAATCACTGCCCCGAGTGGGGAGGTGGACCACGTTGCTGTCGGTGTCGTCGGACACTCGACTCCTCCTCCTGGGCTTGACAGTCGGCACTCGCCTCGCGTACGCGCGCGCACGTCACGCGCGGCACGCGGCACGCGCGGCACGCGTTGGGATCACCGAAGGGCCGTCCCCGGGATCGGAGACGGCCCTTCGTGACGAGACGCGGGGAGCTAGCCGAAGTGGCGACTGTGGACGTTCTGGAGGGCGAGCGCGACGTCATGGATGAACGCCTTGTCCCCCTCGCGGGCGGCCTGCGTGCCTCGGATATTCACAATCCGGAGCCAGGCGTAGAACGTGCCGAGTTCATTACCGTGCTGCGCAATCAAATCCTGTTTTATTTTCCGCTCATGTTCCGCACGGTTGAACTTCTTCCGCTCTGCTTTCGTGAGCGGGCGACCTGCGCTCACGCCGACTCCCTGCGGTCCAGGTTGTAAATCGACGTGGGACCACCATAGCCCATATTCGGGCTTTGCACGCCCTGCTGCACCGGGTTTTCCGGGGCGGCCGGGAGTGACGCATTGTTTTTACGTGCCTTGAGCTGCGCCTTTTCCTTTCGCTGCTTCTTTACCTCGTTTACCTTTTCGTCGTGAGCGTGGCGCTTATGGGCACTCTTTTCCAGTCCCGCGGTGGCGCTCTTGAGGTTTTTCAGAACGTCGTTCAGGGCCCTTTCCACCGGGAAACTGCGGAGGAAAGCCTGGCCCATCCTGTCGCCCTCCACGTGGGTACCGCGGCAGTGCACGCGGGTCTCGCGCTGGAGGATCTCCAGCTTGGCCTGCATGTCGAGCACGACCCGGTGGAAATCGGCGAGGTAGTGCGCGCAGGCGGCGGGGTTCTGCGCGATCTCGCGGAGCGCCGCGTTCGGGTCTTCGAAGAAGGGCTCGTCTTTGGTGTTCACGGGGTCCTCCGTGGGGGTCGGATCTGCTGTACTCGGGGGGCTGTTGACTGCTTCCGGCAGTCGCAGCGGAGGGCCAGCCCGATTCGCGCGGGCTGGCCCTCACTGGCGTGTGCCGGACGGCGGATCAGGTCAGGTACTTGTCCGCGTCCTCGGGACGCAGCAGGCCGGCCTCCTTCAGCAGCCGGATCGCGCGGGTCTGGTTCACGCCGAGCTGGGTGCGGGCGCGCGAGATGTTGACGAAGCCGTCCGTCTCGCGCGGGAGTTCTCGTACGGCGGGCAGCAGATCGGCGTCCGTACGGGCCGGAGTGGCCGTACCGGTACGCCCGGCACTGTCCGTGCCGCCGGTACGCGGGCGGCCGTTGGCCGTACCGGTACGGGCGGCGGGAATCCCGTTCGCCGGGGCCGTACGGGCAGTGACCGTACTAGTACGCGTCCCGCCGTCGTACACCGCCGCACTGGTACGGCCGGAGTGCTCCGTACTAGTACGGCCCGCCCCGGAAGGGGTGGCCTGTACGCCGCTTGTACGGTCGCTGTACGCGCTGGTCACGCCCGCATTCGCTCCCGCCGTGGCGGGGGCGCGCGAGGCGTCGCGTACAGGCTCCGTACGAGCCGCGCCGGGGGCCGTACGAGCGGGCGGCGTACTGGCTGCCGTGCCGTACGAGCCCGTACCGGACGGGGTGGTACGCGGGTGCTGCGTACCAGCCGGGCTGTCCGTACGGGCGGCCGTACTAGTACGTCCGTCCGTCCCGGTCGCCGTGTCCGTACCACCGTGGCCGTCCGTACCGGCGTCGTGCATGAGGGAGTGGACGCGCCAGATGACGGCCACGAAGATCAGCACGACGAAGGTGGTCAGCGGCCACGGCGCCGACTGCCCGTCCTTGACGAGGTGGGCCTGCTCGGACAGGTGGTAGATCACGTTCGCCGACGCCATCAACATGAGCGCCGCCGGGATGTCCCGCTTGGCGCGGAACGCGGTGACGCAGTAGACGTCCAGCGACACCGGCAGCAGCGGAGCGACGTAGCCGTTGATCCCGACCATGCGGGCCAGCTCGTACTCGCCGGAGGCGGCGAGCCCGACGCCGGCGGCCAGCGCGATCCACGGCGCGGTCTGCCAGGCCTTGCGGCCGAGCCGCTGCTGCCAGCCCTGGAACTTTGAGTTGGTCTTCTTGGCCTCCCGCGCCTCTTCCAGCATCCGGCGGGCGCTGGCCTCGGCAGCCTGCGCCCGGTCGATGGTGGCCTTGGCCTTCTTCTCTGCCTCGCCGGTGATGCGCGCGGCTTCTTTCTCCGCCGTCTCCCGCAGCTGGGCGGCAACGCTTGTGGCCTCGCGCCGCAGCCGCTCGCGCTGTTCGTCGCACGCCTTGCGCAGACTGGCGAGGTCGGCGTCCAGGGCGGCGCGCTTGTCGGCTGCCTCCTTGTCGAACGCCTCGCCCATCGTGCGCAGCTGCTCGCGCAGCTCGGCGCGCGCCTGCTCCGCTGCGGCGTGAGCGTCGGCGAGGACCGTCTCCGCCTCACGCCGGCGGGAGTCGGCGGCGGCGACCGCGTCGGTGTAGAGCTTCTCGCCCTCCGCGCGGCGGGCGTCGTAGGCGGCCGCCGCCGAAGCGGCCAGTTCCCTGTAGCGCTCGTGGGCCTGGGCGACCTCGCGCTGGGCGGTCACCCGCAGCTGGTCGGCCTGCTCTTGGGCGCGGGCGATGATCGCGGCTGCCTCGCCGCGGCGGGCCGTGACCAGTTCGCCGATCTCCGCCAGGTCGGCCTCCGCCGTCCGGCGCATCTCCGCAACCGCCGCCCGGGACGCCTCGTGATCCGCCGACGCCTGCTCGCTCAGCTGGGCAACCTGGGCGCGGGCCTCGGACAGGAGGCTTGCCGCACGGTCGCGGGCCTCGGACAGGAGCCGGTCGGCTTCGCCGCGCGCGGCCTGGACCGTCTCCTTGGCCTCCGTCTGGAGGGCGGTGGCCTTCTGGCCGGCGTCGGCGGTGATGCTCTCCGCACGCGTGCTCGCCTCGGACAACATCGCCGTGACCTGCTCGTGGGCTGCGGCGACGGCGCCCGCGGCCCGGTCTTCGGCCTCCGCCTGAAGGGCTTCGGCTTCCTCTCGGGCCAGGTCGACGATGTCGGCGGCCCGGTCCCGCAGATCCGCGGCGCGGTCGGCAGCGTGGACCGTGCGCGGTTCGGCCTCGGGGTACACCGCCTCGGCGGCGGCCGCTGAAGCGGTGGACTGCGTGGGAGCGGCCGCCGGCGTCGTCGTCTTTGCGCGCCCGCCGCGGGGCTTCGGGGCCGCCGCGGACTGACGTCGGCGACGGGGGGTCTTGGTGTTGGCCACGGGGTGTCCTCTCTCCGGGCGCCTCCGTGCAGAAGGGGCACCGTGTATCGGTGGCGGTCGGTGGGGGTGTGACCAGGCCTTCCGGGGCCCCGGCAGCGCGAATGCCGGGGCCGGAGGGTCTTTCTGCGGAGGACAGGTGGTCAGCTCGCGGCGGGCAGCGTGCTGCTGGCCTGCGCGATGTGCTGGGTCAGCCAGGCGACGGCGGCCGGGGTCATCGCGCCGCTGTCCGGCTCGGTGAGCGGCGCGGTGTCGATGTCGTACATCGCGTCGGCCGGCGGGAGCAGCCGCATGTAGTCGGGGTCGACCCCGGCGCGGGCCCCGTTGCCGCTCAGCTCGGTCAGGTCGTAGAGGACCTTGCCGGTGTCGGCGTGCTGCCAGGACCGCTCCACCCGGCCGACGAACGTGTGGCCGGGCTTGCCGAGCCAGAACCGTTCGACGTCGCGGAACAGGACGAAGTCGCCCTTGATGTAGGTGGTCTGGGGGCGCGTGGCCTGCGTCTGCTGCTCGGTCACGTGGTCTCCTCACGTCGGGTCACCGGCCCGAGGGCCGGAGTGTCCGGACTGTCCGGCTCCCAGTCACCGCCCGACCCGGCCGCCAGAGTGCGGCGGTCGGTGCGGGCGGATCAGGCAACCTTCAGGCCACGACCGCGAGGTGACGGTGCGGGGCGATGACCCGGCCGTCGGGGAGCAGCTCGCCGGTGTCCTCGAAGACCAGGACCCCGTTGCACAGCAGGCTCCAGCCCTGCTCGGGGTGGCTGGCCACGACGTGCGCGGCCTCGCGGTCCGGGCTGTCGGCGGTCGGGCACTTCGGCGTGTGCCTGCACGGTGAGTCCGGCAGCGTGGTGGTGCGGGCGCCGGTCGTCGCGGTGTTGAATTGAGCGGTGCTGTCCATGGGGACTCCTGCGGGGGGGGGGTGATCCCGGGGCCTTCCCGGGTGGCGGACGTGCGACAGGCCGGCCGCCCATCGTGCGGGCGGCCGGCCTGGTGGAACAGCGGGGGTCTGGCGGGTAGTTGGCTTTCGGTCGTGTACTACTGGTCAGCCCCGCTTCTGCTGGTGGAGGTATGCGTCCTGGAGCCGCTCGAACGACTCCTGCAGACGCTTGCCGACCTCGCACCGCGCATCCGGTGAGCACGTGGTGCAGGTCTCGTCGTGTGCGCGGCGGGCGGCGTCGGCCTTCATGTAGCGGTCATGCAGGGACTCAGCCATGCGCACGGCGGCCGACATCGTGCTGCTCGTTGGTCCGACGGAGCGTGGCTACCAAGCGCTGTCGGTGAGCGCCCGTCATCCCGCCGCCCTTTTCCTCGCCGCGGACCGGTTGCGGGCGGCACGGCGCCTCATGGTGCGGCGGTCGCCCTCGGACAGCCCACCCCAGACGCCGGACTCCTGTCCCGACTCCAGCGCCCACTGGAGGCACTGCTCGACGACCGGGCAACGCCGGCAAACGGCCTTCGCTTCCTCGATCTGCACGAGCGCCGGACCGGTGTTGCCGATCGGGAAGAACAGCTCGGGGTCTTCCTCCCGGCACACCGCATTGTGACGCCAGTCCATGTGATTCCTCCGTGAAGTCGATGACGAGTGCCGGCAACAGGACAGCCAGCACCAGAAGTAGGGGGGTTTTACAGAGCCCGCTCGAGCAGAGGGGGCGGGCGCGAAGTGATCTCCGGCTCCGAGGCGAGGGCAACGCCGGAGGGAGCTGACCTGCCTCGCGCCCGCCCAATGTGCAGCGGCGGTACTACTCAGCTCGGCTGATGAAGCACCTGATCATCTTTTTGAAGGACGGCTCCGTCGACGGCTCGACCGACCAGCGGTCGGTGAGCGCATCGAGGATGCCCAGGCCCCGGCCAGACTCCGCCTCGGCGCTGTCCAGCGCGGCATCGCTACGGTGCGGACGGCCTGGCACGGTGTCGTGGACGATCACCGCGATGCCCGGCGAGCCGACCATCGCGGCGTACACCTCGACGACCAGGGGGATGTCCGTGTCCGGAGCGCTCGCCCGCACCGCGTTGCCCACCAACTCGGAGACCAGGAGCTCCACGGACTCCGCGAGGTCCTGGTCCGCAACGTACGACGTCCGCATCGATCGGGTCAGCCTGCGGACACCGCTGACGGCCTCGCGGGACGCCGTCAGGTCAGCGCGGAAGCCGCTCTCGTACTCGCGCACCCTCAGTCCCGGTACAGGGTCGGGCCACAGCAGCCTCTCGTCCACGGCCACGGCGTGCAGTGTGCCGATGCCGTAGACGGTGGCAGTCACCGCGTCCCACCCCTCTGGTCCAACTCCCTGGCCCTGCGCAGCGCCTCGTCCTCCTGGCTCGGGTCCCCGCCCCCCTGCGCACTCATCGCCACGCGGGATGTCATCATGTTCTTCAGCAAGGTCGTTCTTCCTCTCACCTGAGATGGGCGAATGATCGAGAACGGCCCCGGGGTGCATCCCGGGGCCACTCTTTTTGGCTGGTCGTACGAGCAGCCACGGCCCCGGCCACCCCGGTTTGTGCGGGGTGGCCGGGGCCGTGGTCGTTCGTCACGGGGTACTAGCTGCGGCCTTCGTGCGCCTTCCGCGCGGCGGTGCGGCGGGCCTCGAACGCCGCCCGCTGCTCATCCCGGCGGGTTTCGAACGCCGCGCGCTGCGCATCGCGCTCGCCCGCACGCGCCGCGTACGCCGCGCGCTGCTCGTTTCGGCGGGCCTCGAACGCCGCCCGCTGTTCGTTCCGGCGCGCCTCGAACGCCGCGCGCTGAGTGTCCTTGTCCATAACGTCTCCTCAGATATGGCCTTCGGTGAACCGCCAGGACATCCGGCGGTGAGTGCGACTGCCGTACGAGCAGCCACGGCTCCGGCCGACCCGAGGTGATCGGGTCGACCGGAGCCGGGGTCGATCGTCTGGTGTGCGGGGCAGGCGCCTGTGATGGGCGGATGATCGAGAACGGCCCCGGGGCGCAATCCCGGGGCCGTTGTCGATGTTCGGTTTTAGCGACTGGGTTAGCCTCCCCTGGCGGAGGCCAACCCAGCGGGGGCTGCTGACTTGAGGAAGCCCTGCTGCCCCCCGCCATCGCCGCACGTCATACGGGCGGCGATCACAGGCAACGCAGGTCCCACGGTGCGCGGCAATCACACGAGGAGGCTCTCGCGCCGCTGGTAGCGGTCCAGCGCCAACTCGAGGTGGTACAGGATCGGTTCGGCCGCCTCGCAGTTCTGCTCGTTCTGGCAGGCGAGACAGAAATCCACGTGCTTGGCGGCGACCCGGATGCAGTTCAAGTAGTCGAGGACCGCCTGTTCCTCGACCGTCGGCCCCGACGTGGGGGTCAGCTCCAGTCGCGTGACCGTGAGGTCCTTGCCGGCCAGGCCCGTGAGGCGGTCCGTGAGCCGCTTGGCCAGCGCCTCCTTCTCCACCGGGTCCTTGACCGTGATCTTGCCGCTCGACCCGCGGTAGCTGCTTTTCATCGCGGCCGGGAAGGTGACGGCGAGGTCGAAGGCGTAGGTGCCGGGTTCGACGATTTCCATGGGCCCTCCGTGTCAGCGCGAGATGTGGATCGGGTCCAGCGGGACGCTGGTGTGGTCGTTCGGGGAGTCGGTGCCCGCCGGGCTCTGCGCACGGACGCGGTCGGTACGCCGGACCGCGGGCTCCACGCGCCGCCAGTCCGACGCCCGCCGACTGGCGAGTCGACGATCGCGGCCGCGCTCCCAGCTCTGCTCCTCCCGCTGCTCGCGGACCTGCTGCCGGGCCACGTCCTCCCGGGTCTGCTCCGTCCACGCCTTTCGCTCGGCCAACTCGTAACCCAGCGGGCAGAACCGGCCCGTCTGACAGTCGGCACAGGCGACCCGATGATGGGCGACCGCACGCAGGGCGCGCTCCAGCGCCTCCAGCCCCGCCCGGCCGGCCTCGCGTTGGGCCAGAACTGCGGGCATCCGGCACGTCTTGCCGCCAGAGCAGATTTTGCAGTTGCCCTGGTGTCGCGCGATCGCCTGCCGAGCACGGTCAAGTGGCGACGTCTGGGCGGTGTAGGGCAAGCGGTGAATCGGCTGCCCCGACGGAGTCGCCGGCTTGCTGAACTGCCGCGCACTCCGCCGCGCACCGGCCTCAAGTTCCCCCTCGACCAAGGCGGCGCCCCACTCCTCGACGGTCATGTCGAAGACGATGCGCCGCGCGCTTCCTAAGCACCGCTTCCCGGGCTGCGGGTAGTGCGGAGCCAGGAGACTGCGCTTGATCGAGCGCCAGGTCTCGCACTCCGGGCAACGGAGAGTCGGAACCTCGCCTTCGCGGAGGTTGACGTGCTGGGGCCGGAAGTCGCTGAGCCGGTATGGGGGGAGCTTGCTGACACGCAAGGCGGGCTCCTTGGCGGGGGAGGAGTGACATGGGCTGCGTTCCCTGCCAACCAGGAGCCGTACAGCGGAAAGCCCGCTGATCGGATCGTGGAGGACAGGCAGGGCAACTGCTGTCTGGCTGCCCTGCTCAAACCAGTCGGGGGACATCGTGTCGACTCGGTGGTCGGTCACCCCGGCGCCGCATGTAAGCGATGGCGAGCAGGCTGCGCTGTTCGGATGTGACGCATTAACTACTCGAAGTAGATTGACTAGTCAATGCGCGATGAGACGATGCTGACACCCTCGGCAACTGATCGTCAAGAGCAAAACTGAGATCACATAGATTGACTACTCATTGCACCCACCTGTAGATCTGTCCTATGGCAGTCAGCGGGAGGCCTCGAGCCCTCTACCAGCGCATCGCGGACAAGATCCGTACCGAGATCGCCCACGGCACCCTCGGACCAGGCGCACGTCTGCCGACTGAAGCAGAGATCGCGGCCGAGTGGGAGACCACTCGGTCGACTGCTGTTCAGGGGCTGAAGGTCCTGGTGAACGAGGGTCTGATCATCAGTGACCGTCCACGCGGATACTTCGTCCGCAGCCGACGTCCCATGGTTTACCGCCCGCAGGCGGAGTTTCGGAAGCGCCCCCTGTCTCCGGAGATGGACGCTTTCCTCTCCCAGATGGCAGAGGACGGCCGGGAGGCCAGCCAGCACATCGAGGTACGCGTCGTCACGCCCAGTCCAGAGATCCGCGAGCGGCTCCGGCTGCGCGAAGGTGAGCTCGTGGCTGTCAGGCGTCGTGTGCGGTTCGTGGACGGCGTCCCGTACAACACCAATGACTCGCATTTCCCCCTGTCCCGGGTGCAGGACAGCGAGATCATGAACCCGGACGACATCGCCCGTGGCGCCAACACCGTGCTCGCTGAGCTCGGCTACGAGCAGGTCCGAGCCCTGGACGAGTTCTCCATCCGCATGCCGACCCCTGATGAGGCGGACCGCCTCCAACTCGGCCCCGGGACGCCGGTCGCGGTTCACCTCTGCACTGGGTACACCCAGGACGGCAAACCAGTACGTGCCGTCACCAACGTGCTGCCGGGTGACAGACACGTCATTACCTACGAGCGCAGCAGACCCCCGCTTGGCTCCAATCCCAAGATCCGCCTGGCAACCGAGAGCGACCTGCCGACCGTAACGGAGCTGTGGGAACACGCTGCAACCTGGCTCAACAGCCGAGGCATCGACCAGTGGCAGTACCCGCCCCGTGCTGAACGCATCCGGGAAAACATTGCCGCCGGGGAATGCTGGGTGGTTGAAGACGAGGGCGTCCCAATCGCTACCATCACCATCGACGCACACGCTGACGGCGACTTCTGGACGTCCGAAGAAGCCTGCGAACCCGCCCTGTATGTACACCGCATGGTGGTTCGTCGCGACGCCAGCGGACTGGAGCTCGGCTCCGCCATGCTCGACTGGGCAAGCCAGCGCGCCGCCGATCAAGGCAAACACTGGCTGCGTCTCGACGCCTGGCGAGACAATGAGCGCCTCCACAACTACTACGCATCCCGCGGTTTCACCCACCTGCGGACCGTCGAAGCATCGGGCCGGCGAAGCGGCGCCCTCTTCCAGCGCCCCGCGGCTCACGAGCACGGGATCGGCCCCAAGTTGAGCAGCAGCTGATGAGGCCTTCCGCCGGACTCGCTGCGACCTGTCGCCTTGCAGGTGCAGAACAGTCCGCAGCCTGGGATCGACTCGGCCCGGCATGGACTCGACTTTGAGTTCGATGTCTGACGACATGAGAGCTACCGACCGATCGCTGAATGGCTGGTTCCGTCTCCAGATAGCTTCGGGGTCATGGGCTTTGAGCGGGATGCCCCTATGTAGCAGTGGTGTGGACTTAGCGTGGCAGTACGGCTTCGTCTGCCTGGTCAAGGACCGCCAAGGAGGTGTCTAGTGATCGCTGTGGAGCAGTGGACAGGTGAAGAGGGGCTGCTGCTGCGGTCGGTGAAGCGCCAGTCCGTCCGCGACTTCGCTGACGATCTCGGCATCAGCCCCCGGACGGTTTCTCAGTGGCGGAAGGACCCAACTCGTGAATGCCGTCCCCATATGGCACAGATCCTTGATGCCGCACTTGCCAAGTGCACACCGGAAGAGCAGGAGGCGTTCCGCTTCCGGCTCGCAGCATTGCGGGGAGAAGCCGTTGGTGCCGCAGGAGTTGAGGTAGCCCGGCCAGCACCGTGCACCGTTGTCTCGTACAAATTCCTGCCGGTGTACTTGGGGGAGCGACTTGGCTCGCTCTACGCTGCCGGCGCGCCCCGACCGTCGGGTCCTGGGGGCCTCGATCAGCGGGTTCTACCTGGCGAGCATCGGACGGCACACGCCTCCGCGATCCACGTCTTCGCGTGTGGGATCGCGTTGGTGCTCCTGGAAGAGCATCTACGCGTTGGCTCCCTTACCGAGTTGGCGATGTGGCGTTACCGGTCGTACCTGACGGATCGGACCTGGGCTGGCCAGCGCATCACGCGGCTGTTGGAACAGTGCACCCCTGGAGCCGTTGTTCCGTCGCCAGATCCGGAGTACGTCCTGTCCGTGTACGAGATGCGTGATCACTCATGGACGCAAGCAGGGCTCGACCCCGCCTTGCAGTTGCTGACGACGCCGTCGGTCCTGGTGAACCGCCAGGACCCGCAAAACATCCAGCCTCTAGGAGCGGGCGTTGAAGAGGTTAAGTTCCGCGACGGCTGGGAGCACCCGGAAGCAGTGGCGTTCGACGGCGGTGCTTCTCGGGGAGTGGCCGGCTGGTCTGGGGTTTCCTATCACCCACAGCCGCACGAACGTGCCCTGACCACCAGCCAAATCGTTGCTCTGGAGCTGGACGTCCAAGCCCTGTGGGCGCTGTCGTCGCACATCTTGCGCGTGATCGAGGAAGGCCAGGACCCAGTGATGCCCCCGCCGTATGGGTGGCGCTTCCTCCGTGGCGCGTACGTTCGACTGACGACAGCGCGGCCCACGGAGACAGCCCAGCATCGGGTGATGCGCGAGGCGATCCTGGCCACGAGCGAACTCCCTGACCGGCTCCGCGCCGCCCAGGATGCACTGCGAGACAGCAACCCCTAGCGAACATTCGAAAGGCGGACTGGGTGGAACCTCGTTCGACAGCGCTGCTGGTCATCGACGTCCAACAGGGCTTCGTCAACCGGCACAGCCGTGGTGCTCTCCCCGCGATCGTGCAGCTCGTTGAGGGCTGGCGCGCAGCGGGCGCACCCGTGGTGTTCACCCGGTTCCACAACACACCAGGCTCTCCCTACGAAACGATCACTCGATGGACTCGGCTGCGCTCTCCCGAAGAGCAGGCTCTCGCCGCCGAGCTCGCCCCGTTCGCCGATGCCACGGCCGCCCTCATCGACAAGGACCAAGCATCCGTCTTCACACCCGAGGGCGCACAGCTCATTCGGGAATCGGGCTGGACCGACCTGGTGATCTGCGGCATCGACACAGACGCGTGTGTGTACGACTCGGCTCGAGACGCCTACCACCATGGGGTCCGGCCTTGGATCGTCACTGATGCCTGCGCCTCGTCCGGAGGTCCCCAGTACCACGACGCAGCCCTGCTAATGGCAGCCCGAAACATCGGCACGGACCACCTGGTCACCAGTGACGTCGTCCTGTCACGAATCCACGAAGCACCGGAGGCGCAGGCGTGAATGCACGGGCATGCGACACAGATGTCCTCGTAGTCGGCGCCGGCCCAGCTGGGGTGGCGGCCGCGGTCATGGCGGCCAGCCTCAACCTGCGGACCACGGTTGTGGAGGCAGGCCAGGTGGGCGGCAAACTGCACCGAATCGGCGCGCTGGAGAACGTCTTGGGCAACTGGTCGTCCGGCCCTCAGCTCGCCGAGGCTCTGTCTGTGGACCTTGAACGCCTGGAGAAGGCCGGGCGATGCATGCTCGTGCGGGGCCTCGCCGTGAGGGTAAGTGGGCAGAACGACCGCGCCGAACTGGTCCTCGACGACGGCCGCGTACTCACTGCGGAGGTCATCGTGGTCGCCGCTGGCGTGACGGACTTGGCTCCGACCGACGTGAACTGGATAACTGCTTCTGCCGAGTTCTCCGCCCCGCCGCTCTGGCGCACCACACCGCAGGACCTCACCGCGAGGACGTACATTCTCGGTGCTGATCGTCCCCTCGGAACCTGGCTGCGAGCTCACCCAAATGTCACGACGACGCTGCACGTGCTGTGCCCACCGGCCGATGCATACAAGGCGGCCGAAGTCGAGCACGATGGTCGCGTACGGCTCGTGTCCATCTCACATGCCGCGATCACCAAACCCCGGTATGGCGACGGTTGGACGATCGAGGTGGCAGGCCGCGATGGCGCCAAGACCACCTACGCCGCCACGTCGGTCCTCAACAACTTGGGTAACAAGCCGATGGCGGTGGACGGACTCAACTCCGGCGAGGACGGCTACTGCTCGCCCCATGAGCAGCACCGTCGCATCCGGATCGCAGGTGACCTTCGATCTTCGCGGTTCCAGCGCATAACCACTGCACAAGGCTCCGGAGCAGAGGCCGTGCTGGCCTACTACTACGACACCGCGCTGCCTGGCGGAGGCGAGCCTCGATGACATCCCCGAAGCTTTTGCCAGGTCAGCCCCGATCTCAGGGGTCAGCGCGCCCCGGAGGTGAAGGGCGTTACCAGATGAGCCGGCGGGCTTCGGAGTGGCTCGGGCTCCTGCTCGCCAAGGCCAGCCGGCCGGAGGGCCTCCAAGGCTGCCTGGAAGGTGGCAGATCCACGGTCCCAGCGCTTCGGAGCAGTCAACTTGAGCCTTGGTGCCTCTGCGGGGGTCATCACCTGACTCATGCAGTCGACAACGGGGACAAGACCGAGGTTGTGAGTGAAGAGCAGAACAGGTTTCTGCGCGACCAGCGAGCGAAGTTCAAGTCGGGCCACGGGGCCAAGGACGTGAACTCGGCTACCGAGGCGTTTGGGGCGTCCGATGACTACGAGGCCGTCGAGCTGGCCGGCGAGCGCGTCCCAGTCGTATGCGGACGTTCCGAATACGGAGCGGTAGTGGAGGAGCTCGACGCCAGCGGGGAGGTCCTCGGTGATCCGCTTGAGCCAACGCTCCCAGTTGGAGCTGCTGATTGTGGCGGGTGCCGCGCTGACGTAGACACGAACCGGCGTCCCTGGGGGACGCTCTGCGGCGATGCGATTCATAGCCGCGACGTAGCGGCGCTGCTGCTCAGGGCGAGCGAAGGTCTGCACATCAAGGGGATTGGCCGGCCTCGGGCTCTTCGTCGCATGCATACCACTCATCATGCCCGGACGACGTCCCTAGTGTGGAGCCGGACAGGTGAATGGGGAGATCTGGCACTTCGTCAAGAGGCGCCACCCCATTGGCGACACGAGCGGTACCGGGGTGTCGTTGATAGATCTCAGAGGGGTACCGTATCCCTCAATAAGATCGCCATAGACATGGTTAAGCCCCGCGAGGTGGAGCTCCGGGGCTCGGCCGCAGACCTATCCAGGGAAGGTCTCGACATGGATCAGGGTACCCGTACCCTCCGACAGGAACACTCCAAGGCACCCGCCGTGGCAGCGACGCCAGCATCGTCGCTCCGGCTGGGTGCCTTCTTTGCCTTCCCGCGCCGATCTGGCTGCGGGCGCACCTCTGCCCCGGAAGGGGGCGAGATGGAGTAATCGCGATCGGCGGCGCCCGCTGAGCGGGTCTTCGTGCCGCCGGGACGCCCGGCCACCCAGGTGATTAGCGGTCACCTCGGCGATGGCGTCCCATCTGCCACCGGGAGGGCTTAGCAGGCCCTCCCGAAGGAGTCGACCAGGCAGTTAGCAGCTGACCGGTCGGTTCGAACTCGGTTCTCCCCAGAACCAACGAAGCGCCACGAGGGGCTTCGTCATGCCCTCCATCAAAAGTTATGGAGCAGCGGAACCATGTTGCAGTATCGGGCTGCCCTTTGTCAGCCCATCCATGCCCGGTTGGCGCATTTTGCGCCGTCTTTCGGGTCACAGTTTCTTCTTCCCCCGGCCCTTCCTCTACACGGACGCTCTCTGGCCGGGTTCCGCACGCAGCCGGCCGGTGACTGCCGGTGAGTACCGCGCTCGCGACTTCACCACCGTCGCCGACGGCTCCGGCAGGAGAGTTTTCGGTCTCGGTGGTGCCTCGTGACGATCAGGTGGTGTCGCGGACGGCGTCCCGGCGGTCGGGGCCGCGGCGATGGCTGCGGTCGTTGGAATGGCTCGTGGGCCAGGGGGTGCATCCCCGTGCGTCGGCCACGACGCTCGCGGTCGCGAGAGATCTGGCGGCACGGATGGACTTCGACACTGGTGAGGTCAGGTACTGCCTCGAGGACATGGTGGCTCGGCTGGGTCTGTCACGCGCGACGGTCAGCCGGCATGTGGCGTACCTGCGGGAGATGGGGTCGCTGGCCTGGGTGAAGCGCGGCAGCCGTACGAACGTGCGCCGAGCCCTAGGGCTGGGCGGGTACGCCCCTACGGCGACGGTGTACGCGGCTGTGATTCCGGGCGTGTACGACCGCGCGCTTGGCCATACCGTCGTCGGGTCCGGCTACACCGCCCGGATCGTCATCGACCAGCGCGGCCGCGGTTCTTCGGCCATCCTGCCTGTGGATAACTCGCCTGAGGATAGCCGCTGTTCAGATCCGGATGAGACCCCTTCCCTGATGGTGGTTAAGGAGGTGGATCAGGTTCAGGTAGTGGGTGGTAATGACTCTTCTACCGAGCAGGCTCGGACAGCCGAATCCACCGCCCGCCGCAAGAAACGAAAGCTGACGATCCTCGGATACAAGATCACCGCCGATCGAATCGACCGTGCACGGAAACTCGCCGTCTCCGTACGGCCGTTGGTCAACTGGATCCAGGGCGCCACTCACGATCAGTTGTCCTGGGTGCTGCTCGACCTGGTCGCCAAGGACTTGTCCGACACGCAGATCGCGGTGTGGCTGCGCGACCTCGGACAGGAACTCGGGGTTGGACGTTGGCGACCCAGGTTCCCGCACCGGGTCATCGCAGCCGCCCTGCGCCGCGAGGACCACGAGGCTACCCAGCGGGCCCACGGTCACCTGCCCGCTCAGAGGGATCGGGCGGTCTCCGCGCCGAACGCGGCCTTTGAGCAGGCCAGGCGGACTCTGTACAGCCGCGTGGCCGAGCCCGTCGTGTCGTACGGGACCTACGGAGAAGACGATGTCGTCACGCCCACCGCATGGGAGCTGGAACAGCAGTGGGACGCTCTGTCCGCGGACCCGGACCTCGTTCTAGCCGCCGCTCGGATCAGCGGCCGGGACGCTGCCGTCGCCACCTACGGGAGCCAGGGCGCACGCATCCTCGACCTGTACTCAGAGTTCCAGGCATCCGGGCTCTCCTGGCCGACATGATGATCCAGCGTGGGGAGCTTGAGGATTCGCGCCCGGTACGTTACTTCTGCCTGCTTCTCGACCCGCCGCGCGGGCTGGTGAACGAGCAGGAGGCGAGGCTGTATCGCTTCACGAAATTCGATCAAGGAGGTAGTGGGGTGGGCCGAAGGAAGGCACGGAAGAAGTACCGCTCGCCGAGCGCGAGGTCCTCAGACCAGGCCGCCATTGAGGCCTACATGGGAGCCGTCCAGGAAGCCGTGCTGGTCAGCAATACGATCGAGCGGCTTGACGCCGACACGACCGTTGCCGTCATCGACCAGCTCACCCCCTACAGCGGCGGGGGGCTCGCGGTGTACGGCGGTCTCGTTGACCGCGAGCGTCTGGCCCGCATCGCCGCGGAGTACGGCACCGCCTACACCCGGTTCGTCCTGCTCGCCGCTCTGTTCTTCGCGCACGCTCTCGGGGGATTTCCCGCCCAGTCCCAGACGATCCGCGACATCGCCGGGAGTTCCCCCTGCCCCGACGAACCTCCGCAGCTCTCGGCCGATCTGGACAAGCTGTTGGACACCACCAGCCACCCCGAGGGGACCGGACTCGCCGCCGTGTTCATGCCGCAAGTCGGCGCCGCATTCCAAGATGCACGCGACTGACGCGTGGGTACGCTGGCGCGGCCACCTTGAGGCATTTCAATGATGGCGCCAGTGGTGGTGGACCTGCTGTACGTCAGCGTCGAGAACGTCCCGTAGGTCGTCGTCATCCGAAGGCAGGTCCAGGCCCAGAACGGCGGCGACCTTGCGGTAGGCCGTCGTCATGTCCGGATCTCCCGCAGCGACCAGACTGGAGAGCAGGGCCTGGTCGGCTGGCGTGGTCTGGTCGACGAGGGTCAGGACCTGGATGCGGTCGGCGAGCGTCATGTGGGGCAGGGCGGAGCCGAGTTGCTGCTTGAGCCGATCCCAGCTGGGAGTGGTCTGCTCCCGAGCGGCCTTCTTGAGGGCGCCGCGGACGGCAGCGGCGGCGTACTCCAGGACGGCCGGGGGCAGTTCGCGGCGTGTCGCATGATTCGGGGTCTCCTTTTGTGCCCGAGAGGAGTCCGCCTTGGCTGGCGCCGGATGCTTCTCGATCCAGACCTGGGCCTTGCGTCGCTCGCTGCCCGAGAGCGAGCTGCCGGCTGCATTGGCAGCTGCAGTCAGCTGTGCGATCAGGCGTCGTTCCTCGGCGACGGATATCCCCGCTGCGTCTCTGAGGTAGACGAGGAGGCTTCGGACTTCCTGTAGAGCCGCTCGGCGTTCGCGGCGCTCCAGGCGTGCACCAACGAGGTGTTGCTCCAGTTTCTCCTTCGGGGATTGCTGCCTGCGGGGGGCTTGCGGCTTGGGGACCTCGTGTTGCGGATCGGGCCGTTTGCGTTTGGGGCGGTGGCTTGGGGGAGGGGGATAGAAGATGGTCCGGCCTGCGCCAGCGGCGGGACGATGGTCTTGCTGCCGGAGGAAGGCACGGGCTGCTGCCAGGACGCGCTGCTCGGCGGGGCTCGCGCCGCGCCGGGTGAGGGTCGTGGCGGTCTGCAACTGGGAGCGGACGTCCCAGGCCCGCCGCTCGGAGACGGCTTTTTCGAGGTCGGCGAAGACGCGCTGTTGGTACTCCTCATGCCCGGTGAGCCACTCCCGGGCTTCGGCGAGGGCTTGCTGTGCTTCGGCGCGAGCCGGGCCGGTCAGGGTTTCGAGCAAGGGGTCACTACCGGCACACAGACGGCGTACGTGTTCGACAGTCCCGGAGCGCTGGGCGGCCTCCAGGCCGCGGATGAAGTGGAGGACGTTCTCCGGGAGGGCTCCCGTGCGGTCTGGCGCCCCGGCCGGTACCGAGCCGATCGCAGTCGGACGGCGTCGCAGGATCTCGGTTGCGGCCGGGGTGATCAGGCCGCCCTCGGTCCAGGAGCAGTCGGCGAGGGGGACCCATTCAGTGGGGCGGGCAAGGCTCTGCGTGCCGATCCATACCTGGCGGCTGGCTCCCTCGCTCTCACACCGCACCCGGTACACGTACGGGCAGCGGGAGAGCACCCCCGGCTCCGGCACCACGCCGGGGCCCAGAACGGGAATGCGGCCGCCGGACCAGTCGGGCGGCACACCGCCGTCCATATGGACCCGCAGGCGGAGGCCGTCGTCCAGGTCGACGTCCAGCAACGAGCCGATCGGCGGCGGGAAGGCGAACGAGCCAGCCCGGCCGTGGTCCAGCAGGGTCCGGGTCATCGCCGATTTCACGTAGAGGTGGTCGGCGCTGGACTCGCCTACCCTCGGCCTCCGACAGGTGTGCGGGGCGCCGTTGGCCTGCGGAAAGTGCTGGAAATGGCACTGCCTGTCGACGTACAACTTGTGGGCGAGCTGGGCTCCGCAGCCGCCCAGCAGTACTCCGCACCAGAACGTGTCGTGGCTGTGCACCCGGCGGAACACGTCCAGTTCGATCGCCTCGATCGGCAGCACAACCGGTACGTCGGACTGCTCGTCTCCGATCACGGCTGTCTGCACCAGCCGGGTGTCCCGCACCACGACGACCCCCAATCGCCCAGGTCAACCCACGATAGATCGGCACGCGGTGTGGCCGACAGGGGGAAGGCGGGCTGATTCTGGACCGCCGAGCTGCTGCCAATCTGCCCCAGGGATCGACAAGACGCCGTAGCTGGTGGTGATATCCGCAGGCGTGAGCGCATCCACAGTGTGATCGGCGGCGCGCCGACTTCCTTTCCCTCTGACAGCGCTTCAGTAGTGCCAGGAGGCCACGCCGGCCACGCTCGCGGAGCGTTCCCGCATTAATCGCTCCCATCCCGGCGTCCTGGGCTTCAGGATGTCTCTCATGACGAATCGTGCCGTGTTCTCCCATACGTGCCCAGACCCTTGGACAGATGAGTACGCGGTCCTCGGCGCGGGGCCTACTGCCTCTTCCTCGGGGGCTGCTGGGCCGGAGTTGGAGACCGATGCGGAACTCGCGTTCGCATTCCGTACGGCCGCCGACTTGCTGGCCGAACGCTGGCACGCCGAGGGGGAGGACGATTCGCTGGTGCTGGTCGTGCTGTACAACTACCGGCACGCGCTCGAACTCGGGCTCAAGGTCGCGCTGCGCGCCCTGGTCGACAGCATCACGTTCGAGGTTTCGCCGGGCGACGAGCTGCCTGAGATCGTGGGGGAGGTCGGCAAGAAGCTCACCCGTACCCATGAGCTCGCCGTCTTGGCCGACTACCTCGTCCAGCTGGCGCCGATGTTCCGGATGCACCTTCAAGGCGACGTCGCATCGCTCTGCGACGAGATCCATGTCCTGGATCCGAGCGGCCAGGGGCTGCGGTACAGCATGGTCAAGGGTCCGGGCGGGACGACCGTGCCCGCACGCCCGGACCCGCTCTACATCGACGTCCCGGCGTTCGCCCGCCGGGCCGGTGAGGCGTGCACCGCGCTGGACGTTCTTCTCGCTGAGATCACCAACGTGCAGGACTGGCAGCGCAACCTGGGGCCGGATTACGCGCGGGAGCGAACCTAGTCACCTGCGCGGGCGGCGCAGGTTCTCCTGCGAGGACAACAGCGCGAGGACCGCGTGCTCTTGGTGGTACTCGCGCCACCGCTCAGCCAGAGCGCGGTCGGTGAACTTCCCCCGCCCCGGATCGCTCGACGTGGTCAGCTCGATCGCGTCCCACCCGCCGACGTCGTGGGCGAACGCCGCGGCGAGTTCCGCGAACGACGGGCCGCGGTAGTAGCTGACGTGAGTGTCGGCGATGTCCAGTGTCCTCCCGGACTCGTCCGAGAGCAGGGTGTTGGCCGCCACCCGTGAGGTGAAGTAGGCGCTCACGTCATCCTTGACCTCGACGCGCATGGCGCTGGACACCTGCTGCCGGTAGCTCGGGGGCTTCAGGCAGGCCAGGTAGGAGAAGTCGATCCGGGTGCCGTCGGTGCGGATCACTTCGAAACCCGGGTATGGGCCCTGGAGCGGTGGCGCGATCGCGAAGGCCTCCACGCCTACGCCGATCTTGGCGTCGGCCTCTTCGTGCATGTCGAGCAGGTCCAGCAGGAGCAGGTGATCGGCCTCCTGGTCGACCGTGCTGCCCACGCTGTACCCGTACAGCACGTCGCGGACTGCTTCCTGCGCCGCCTTCTTCGACGGGTACTCCCGGGATCCGATCCTGAACTTGGGCACGGGCCCTCTCCTCTTCTGTGTGCGGCAGTGCTGCCCGCCCGCGCGTGGGTCTATTCGGTCTCGACGAGCTGCCCCGATGGGTTGACCCGGCACTGGAAAAGGTGGAAGGGGCCGCCGCGTTCGGACAGAGGGGTGGGGTGGTCGGTGAGCTGCAGTACCCGCTGACGGTAGCGCCAGCCCGTTCCGTACTGGGACCGCCGCACCCCGGCCGGGTTGGTCTCCCATTCAGCCAGATGCTGGACAAGGGCCTCGAGCGTCTCCCCGTCACGGGTCGTCGTGTCCGGGGAGTCGGGAGCCTCCTTCAGGACGGCGACGATGGTGTGCGCGGTCTGGGCGCTGAGCCAGGTGGCCGGGTTCGCGTCGGCGGCAGAGGTCCGCAGCCTCACCAGCGTGTTCTCCAGCGGGTCGGCCGTCCACGGCTTGCTGTTGGCGAGGGCCGGCTCGCCAGTCAGCCAGTCCAGGAGGACGCCGCACTCGTGGCCGTTGAGGCCGACTCCTTCCACGCCTGCGAACAGGGCGTGGAAGATGCGCAGCAGGACGTCGCGGCGGCGGGGCTGCTGTCGGCGCTGGACCAGGCAGTGCCAGCACAGCCAGCCGATCGGCACGTAGGGGAGGTCCTCTGTGAACGGCGGGCGGCCGATCAACTCGCCCGTGGTGTAGGCGTCGCCGCACAGTGCGCACGTGCCCGGTGCGCTCGCGCTCTTGACCGAACGGGGCCGGGGCAGCCGGCCGATGCCTCCCGGCCGATCGACTCGGGTGACACGCCGCAGGCGAGCCCGGTAGACGCGTCGGTCTTCCTGCTCGCAGATGCGGAGCTCCCGGACGATCTCCCGCAGGTCGTGGTCGTCGGCATCGTCGAGCCGGGGCAGGTTCAGCAGCTTGAGGACCCGGCCGTACAGGGTCTGGGGGTCCTCGCCGACGGCCGCGGACAGCGCGTCGACCGCCTGAATCGCCTGCTCACGGAGTGCCGTCCCGGCCAGGGCGTCCGTCTCCTGGTCGCGGGGGAGGACGTGCTCGACGCCGAACAGGGTCATCTGTGGTGGGTCCGTCTCTCTGCGCGGGATCGTTCCCCGCACACCCTGCACCCGCCGCAGCGCCACCCTCGGTGCCGTCACTCGATCGACGGATCCGACGTCACCCGATTGGCTCAACCCGCGGCGAAGGCACGGAGCCGGCCGGGCTCGGTGGTACTCCGGTGCGGGTTCGCCAGTCGGAGTTCAGCTCGAAGACCGTCCGGGCGATGTTCAGCCCCGTCTCGAACGGCATGTCGTAGAAGCGCTCCCGGTAGTGCGGCTGGCCGTGGACCATGTCGCCGACGTTCAGCACGACGTGTTCCAGCGGCTGGGCATCGTCCACGCCGGGCGATGCCCAGCCGGCCAACAGCCCGTAGCCGTGAGGTTCCGCAGCCCGGCAGTGCTCCACCACGCGGTTGATCAAGTTAGTGGTCCGTCCGAACATGCAGTACTGGCGCGCTCCTTGGAACTCCAGTACGTAGATCCGGGCTGCTCGTGGGCGATCGGCTTCGACATAGCCAGCCAACTGCTGTTGGACACACTCTTGGACCAGGTGGCCGGCTTCCGGCAAAGGTGCCTGCGGGTAGTCGGGCAGGGTGCCGGAACGCAGCTCTGCCCGGGCCATCTCCACGATTTCGGGGACATCCGGATGGATGGGTGGGAGCACCGGCGTGGTCAGGCGCACACGCCGGAAGTCAACGTCCAGTTCCAGCGAGCCGCAATAGCCGGGCAACCGCGGTCCGTACAGGACTTCCATCACGTTCTGCGCTTCGGTCACGCGGCCAGCATGCCGCAGCGGTCCGACAACGATGCGCCGTCAAAAGCGGCCGGCACGTGCTGGCGAGCGCCTCAAGCCGAGCCGTCCTCTCTGGATGCAGTGGCGCCGTGCAGTACCGCCCGAGCGCCGCGCAGCGTGGTGCTCAGTTTGCGCTGGGTCGCCCGGCTGTCGAGGCGCACGTCCAGGGCGCCGGGCAGCGGGCTGTCGGTTCGTCGGCCGGTCGGGAGCCTGGAGGCGTCGAGGCCGTCCCGCCCGGCGATGAGGATGCCGAGTTCGTGGCGGCTCACCGCGTCGGGCCCGGCGACGTGGTGGATGCCGGAGCTGTTTCCCGAAGCCAGCTCCAGGAGGGCGGCGGCCAGGTCGGCGACGTGCACCGGGCAGCGGATGTCATCGGTGAACAGGGCACCGTCGCGGGTGCCGGCGGCGAGTTCGTGTACGAGGCGCTCATGGACTGATCCCCCGTCGCCGATGATCAGCGACGTGCGGGCGACGACAGCTTCCGGGTACACCGCGAGGATCCCCGTCTCCGCCGCCGCCTTCGCCGCTCCGTATGGGGTGATGGGGTCAGGCAGGCTGGACTCGTCGTAGTGGACTTGGGCCCCGGAGAACACGGCATCACTGGACACGTGGACGAGGCGGACACCTTGTCGTGCCGCAGCCATTGCGAGCCGGATGGGGGCCTGTGCCGTCACGGCCCAGTCGGACCCGCCGCTCGATGCGTTGATGACGAGACGCGGGCTCAGCTCGCTCATGACGACGTCCAGGCGGCCGGCGTCCCGCAGATCGAGAGGATACCAGACGGCCCGGGCAGCATCGCCGGGCCTGGTGGCGTACGTCGCTGCCGTGGCCTGCTCGGCTGCGGTCGCCTGCCGAATCAGCTCGGCGCCCAGGAAGCCGCTGCCACCGATGATCAAAGTGGTCATGGGGCGAAACCGTAGACGGATCTCAGGGGGCGCAGAACACCGTCTGCCGGTACACGGCCGCGAACGGGGGAGTCGACTTAACTGAAAAACTGCTCATGCCTGCGGCCCGTCTGGTCAGGCATTCGCTTCAGCTACGGCCGCGCGGAACTCTTGGGTCATCAAGGCGACAGAGCCGCGCTGAACCGGAACCTCGCGGGGCTCGGACGAGACCCTGGCCACCGCGGCACTCATGCGCTCGTACATCGCGGCGTCGACGACGGTCCGATGCTCTCTGGGGACCTCCCGGGTATCCCGAACGGCGACCATCGTGCCGAAGCGGGTGCCGATCCACCCGATGGTTTCAACCTTCCAGTCCAGCTGCCGGGCGGCCTTGCGCATCGCAGCCCTGATCAGTTCGACTCCGCCGAGCCCGACGGCTTCCTCGTCGTCCAGGTTCACCTGGTAGGAGCCGCCGAAGCCGCCGGCGTTCTCGGGACAGGAACGGCGCAGCAACGGGACCAGGGCCTCGGCCATGGCGATGCAGCGCGGGTCCTTCGCATAGGAAGCCATCGGCGTCATCGTAGAACCGCGCGGATACCGCGTTCTGCCGTTCGGCGGCTACTCACCCGAAGAGGGCTGCTCCGAGCGGCATCGAAGGGCGTGCTCGGTGCTGGCCACTGCGCTCATCCCTCCCCGGCAGAGACCAGGTCCGGCTACCGTGGGGGCATGCCGAAGGAGATCCGCATCAAGGTCGACGATGAGACGTTCGAAGAACTGCAGCGTCGTGCCGCCGATGACCATGAAGACACAGATCAGTACGCGAGCCGGCGACTGACCGCCGACCTCGCGCGGACCCGGTTCCTCGAGGGAGCGAAGGCCTTCGCCGAGGAGCACGGACAGGCCTTCGCCGACCGCTTCGGGACCGGCCCCAGCAGCCACGCCGCCTGATGCCCCCTGTGGTGCTCATCGATGAGCGCTGGCTCCTGGACATCGCGCAGAACCTGCTGCCCGGCGACCCCGACGTCACCGATTACGGTGCGCTGGCCGCCGCCGTCGCCCGTCACCGGCACGAAGTCATGGGAACCCTGGTCTACCCGGCCGTCCACCACCGTGCCGCCGCGCTCCTCCACGCTCTCGCACGGATCCCGGCCCTTGAACACTCCAACGAACTGTTCGCCGCTCAGGTCGCGTACGCCTATCTCCACGCCAGCGGCATCCAGGTCAAAGTCGGCAGCCAGGAAGCGATCACGCTGGTCTCCGAAGTCGTCGAGGGACGCCGCGACGTCCGTCAGGTCGCCGAGGCGCTCAGGACCTGGGGCTGAGGCGCACGGAGCATAAGCTCCCCCTGGTGGAGACGTTCTGGATCACCACGGCCGCGGCCCTGTGGGGCGCCGGCACCGGCCTGCTCATACCGCGCCCCGCGTACCGACTCTCCGTATTGCCGGAGGAACCCTGGCGAACAGCCTGCCCGGCAGGGCATCCCCTCGACAGGCTCAGGAACGAGTGGCTGGGGCGAGCTCGCTGCACCGACGGGGATACGTTCGGGCCGAGCACACCCGTCATCGCCCTGGTGATGACCGTGGTCTGCGCCGTACTGGCGGTAACTACTGGCGGCCGCCCCGAGTTGCTGGTGTGGCTGCTGCTCGCCCCGGTGGCCGTGTTGCTCGCCGCCATCGACTTCGCGGTGCACCGGCTTCCCGACGTCGTCACCCTGCCGCTCACGGCGCTCGCGATCGGCGGGCTTGCAGGAGCCGCTCTGGTGCCCGGTGTCGGCGGCAGTTGGCGCACCGCGCTGCTCGGCTCTCTCACGCTCGGCGTCTGCTACGGCGTGCTGTTCCTGATCAACCCCAGGGGCTTCGGCTTCGGCGATGTGAAACTCGCACCTGCACTCGGGGCCGTCCTGGGCTGGTACGGCTGGGGAGTTCTGCTGCTGGGCACGTTCGCCGGGTTCCTGTTCGGTGCGCTGTATGGCGTCGGTCTCCTCCTCGTGGGGCGGGCCGGTCGGAAGACGGCGATCCCGTTGGGCCCGTTCCTCCTGGCCGGGGCGTTCGTCGGGATCCTCTTGGGCTCCCAATCTCTGTGACCGTACGAACCCGGGTTGGATCTCGGTCTAGGCGGCGGCGAGGTGGAGGAGCTCCGGTACGCCGTGCACGCGGGCGTAGGGCTCGAAGCGGGGGAGTAGGTCGTCGACGAGGCGGGCGCAGCGGGGTGCTCCGATGCGGCGGGCCAGGAGCAGGGACTGGGTGGCGGCGGCCGCGGCGGGTTCGGGTTCCTTCAAGTCGAGGTAGCTCGCGGCGCGGTAGGCGAGGAAGACGCCCCTCGTCTTGTCCCGGGCGGGCGGCAGCAGGCGTTCGCCTTCGCTGATGAGCTGGTGGGCCCGACTGGTGTCACCGAGGTCCAGGAGGGCTTGTCCGGAGTCGACGGCAAGGTCGGCCTCGGATACCCAGGCACACCAGGCGGGCCGGTCGTTGCCGGCGTCGTTGAGGTGGTGCTCAGCCGCGGCGAGGGCGCGCTGCACGGCGCCGCGTTCACTGCGGCCGCCGCGTGCGGCGAGGGTGCGGGCCAGGCGCAACTGGAGCAAGCAGCGGGCGGCGGGATTCTGCACCCGGGTCAGGGCGAAGTTGAGGATGTTGGCGGCGGTGGTGTGATCGCGGCGCCAGGCAGCCTGGTAGGCGAGGTCGCCCAGGAGCCCTGCGCCCATGTCGTGATCCCCGGCCGCGTGGGCGTTGTGCAGGCCCGCGACCCAGCTCTGGCTCGCGTGGGTGTGGCGGCGCAGATCGAAGGCGTGCCAGGCGACGGTCTGGGAGAGGGAGGCCGCCAGAGTGTGCAGGCGCAGCCCGAGAGCGGGCGAGTAGCGGCCGGTCTCGAGCAGGTCGGTCACGGTGGCGAGGTGGCCGTCCAGGAGCGCGGGGGTGTGCTGTCGCTGCTCGGTGGACAGGCCGGCGAGATGCTGGGTGGAGTCCTCCAGGAAGGCGACGAGGTCTTCGCCGACGGGTTTGCCGTCGTGGGCTTGGGCGAGTGCGTCTGCGGGGCCGCCGGCCCACTGCGCGGCCAGGGCGGACAGGGCGGTGCCGGAGATGGTCAGGAAGGTGCGGCGTTCCATCGCTGTTCGCTGGGCCTCTCTCAGGGCGGGCACAAAGCTGTGGGGGCCGAGGGGGACCACCCCGTTGGCGGTGAGCGGCAGCCAGTTCGGCCAGTCGTCAGCACGGACGATGTCCGCGGGCCAGCCGAGGGCTTCGGCGATGTAGATCTGGGATTCCTCGCTGGGCCGGACGCCGCGCTGCCATTTGCGCACCCGCGCTTCATCGGTCCCTGAGCGCAGATTCCGTCGTGCAGCAGCGGCATGGATTCCGGAGACGAGTTCCTCCATCGTCTTGCCGACTGCACGGCGCGCCACCACTAGCGGATGCCGGGGGGTCTCTTCCACGCCTCCATCCAATCACTCAGCGCATCCGCCCGATAACTGCTTGGCGGATGCGGGACCCCCTCGGGACCCCCTCCAACTGGTCGACGAGGTCGAACAGGTGAGCCCATCCTCGTGGAGTCACAGCAGATGGGGTGACAGATGAATCCCAGGAGGCGGCGTGCAGTGCTCCCAATCTCCCCCCAGCAACATCCACAGTGCTCCCAGCCAACGCCGCAGCACGTGGCTGGTCACTCCGGCATCCACACCTGACCGGTTCGAAGCGGCCGCCGAGTCAGGCTCAGACGTCGCCCTGCTGGACCTGGAGGACTCGGTTCCACCTGACGGCAAGAAAGCCGCACGCGAAGCGGTGATCGCCTGCCTGTCCCAGAGCGGGGGGAGCGTTGGCTCAGGCCACACGGTGCTGGGGGTCCGGCTCAACGCTTTGGGAACGGTGCATGGTCTGAAGGACCTCGAGGCGATAGCCGAGTCCCGTGCGCGGCCCGCCGTGCTCGTCGTGCCCAAGGTCGAGTCCGCGCGGGACGTGGAAATCGTCGCGAAGATCATCGGTGCCGAGGACGGGCAGCGACGCGTGTGGGCCCTGATCGAGACGCCGCTGGGCATCCAGCACCTGCGCACCATCCTGAAGGCCCCGACCCTGGCGGGGGTGCTGTTCGGGGCCGCCGACTACGCGGCCGCCGCACATTGCCGCCTCAACAGCCGCGCCCTGTGGCACCCACGCTCGGTCCTGGCCGCCGGCGCGGCCGCCGCAGGCCTGCCCGCGATCGATTCCCCGCACTTCGACCTGCGCGATTCCGACGGGCTCAAGCGCGAGGCCGACGAAGCCGCGGAACTCGGATACCTCGGCAAGGTGGCCATCCACCCTCGGCAAGTCCCCGTCATCCGGGAGTCGTTTGGGCCGACCCCCCAGGAACTGGCCACGGCGCGCGCGGTGGTGGCCGCCGCTGATGCCGCCCACGGCGAGATCACCACCGTGGACGGCCACATGGTGGGGCCGCCGCTCGTAGCCGCGGCCCGCGCCCTGACTGCCCGAGCGGGCGACGTCCCCGCATCCACCCCGTTCACGGAGGCACGCAGTGAGTAGGGTCCCGCAGGGCTTTCGGCTCATCAGTGAGAACCGGATCCGTGAATCGGTCGGTCTCGGTCTTGAGGACTTCGTCGGCATCGTGGGCACGGTGATCGAACACCGTCCGGCCCGGACCGTGACGGAGACGGAACACGTCCAGATCCTGGCGCTCACCGGAAACGAGGCACCGGTCCACTCGGACGTCGAGTTCTGCCAGCGGAGCGGCCGTGACCGGGTGCTGGTCTGCGGAATCCTCACCATGAACATCATCCTGGGCCTCACCGTCCGCACCACCAGCGCCCTGACCACCGCCAACCTCGCTCTGGACGAAGTGCGCTTCGAGCAGCCCGTGTACGTCGGTGACACTCTGCGTGCGCAGAGCGAGGTCCTCACCGCCCGCCGCTCCAAGAGCCGCCCCGGCAACGGGATCGTCTCGTGTCGGATCGGCGGCTACAACCAGCACGACCGTCGAGTCTTCAGCTGCACCCGCACCTTCCTCGTCCCTGCCGACGCGAGCGTCGTGCGCGAGACGACCGACTACTGAAGCAGGAAGGGAAGGCACGGTATGCCCACCCCCGCACTGACCATCGTGGAAGCGGACGACGAGCTGTGGCGGACGTACGACAACCTGGCCCGCCGCGCGTACGGCCACCAGGTGGAAGACATCCAATGCCTGGGCGCGCACGCCGACCGCCGGGTCGCCGTCCGCGACGGGAGGGTCATCGCCGGCGGCCTGGGTTTGCTGATCCCGCAGTTCTTCGGCGGCCGGCCGGTGCCCGGCGCCAGCATGGCGTGCGGATGCGTGGCGCCGGAGGAACGCGGTGGTCACCTCGCGGCCGAACTGATTGCCGAGAGGCTGAGGCCCCTGCGGGAGCAGGGCGCCGTGGTGGCCACGTTGTGGACCGCCTCCAGCGGTTACGTCCGCCGTCTGGGGTGGGAGGCGCCCACTCAGGTCTACTCCTGGACCATCCCCGCCGATGAGCTGCGGCACAGCTTCCACGACTCCGATTTCACGATCACTCACGCGGTAACGGGGCAGCACCGTCCGTTGTGCAATGACCTTGCCGCACGGTGGAACGGCCCGTGGCAGCGTCCGCACTGGTGGGGGGCCTGGCAGGAGCGCCAGCACCCCGACATGGCCACCTACGCCTTCAACCTGCCCGGCCAGGAGCCGAGCGGCGTCCTGTCCGTGGCCGGCGAACCCCACCTGGGCGAAGGACGGCGTTTGGTGGTCTACGACTTCTGGGCCGCGGACCAGGCGGTGGCCGCCGCCATGCTCGCCTTCCTCGGTCGGCACAACAGCCGCATCTCCACCGTCGCCTTCCAGCGGACCGGCCTGCCACCCGCGCCACTGCTGGTGCACCACCTGCGCCGCTCCGGCGCCCTCACCGCACGGGCCTGGCACCCGTGGATGCTGCGGATCCTGGATCTGCGCCAGGCGATACAGCTGCGCGGCTGGCCCGACGATGTGGATCTCGCCCTGCCGATCGAAGTCGTCGCCGAGGACAACAAGGCCACGGACCGGTTCATCCTCCAGGTCGAGGGCGGGGAGGGTGAACTGGCGCCCACGACGCGCGAGGGGCAACTCACCTTGACCCGGGGGCAGATGGCGGTCTGGTACGCCGGCGGATACCGCAGCGCGGCTGCCGCCCAACTGGCGGGAGTGGGCGGAGCTCCACGGGCGCTCGCCCAGCTCCTGAAGGCGACCACAGACCGCGAACCGTGGCTGGCGGACTACTTCTAACTCCTATCCGTCCCACCGACCGAAGACGGATTCCGTACCCGCCGTGAGCAGCGAAGCGTTGAGTGATCAGACGATCGAGAGGAGACCGGTCTTGTCCAGCACCGCCCAGCCGCCACCAGCGCTCATACCGGCGGCGCCTGCCCGGGAACCTGGCACGCCGGGCATGCGGGCGCTGTCACCTTCGCTGCGCCGCCCACTGTTCGGTGAGTACAGTCAAGGCGTCGCCGCGGCCACCACGCAGCTCACCCAGCCCCTGCGGGCTCCCGCTGCTCCCACGCGATTCGGAGAAGAACCCTTCATGACCCAGAACACTCCCATCCCATCTGACCTGCGGCGATGGGCATCCAGTCACCTGCCCGGCGCGGGCCAGGTCACGGATGTGTCCTGGCCCCGGGGCAGCTCCAGGGTCTGGCGGTTCGGTTCAGGCGCGGACGCCATCTTCGTGAAGCAGAGTCCGAGCACGAGGGACTACGAGCGGGAGGTCGGCGGCTACGCGTACGCGGCGCGTGCACTGGACGCCCACGAGGCGCCCCGCCTGATTGCCTCGGACCCCGACCTCCAAGCGATCATGACGTCCCGGCAGCCGGGCGACGTCGTACGCGGCCTTCCCCTGGAAGTGGGGGAGGAGCGCCGCGTGCACGAACTCGCCGGCCACCTGCTCCGGCGCTGGCACGATCACTCCGAGCCCACCTCGGACCAGGACCGCGAAAACATCCGCGCGTCCATGGCAAACCAGGCCGAGGAAGCCGCCGCCTGTCTGGAGAGCACCGCCGGACACCTCGACAACGAGCAGCGCGCCCTGGTGCGGTGCGTGTCCCGGGAACTGCCGCAACTGGCCGAGACAGTTCCCGCCGTGTACCGGCACGGTGACTACTCGACCCGCAACTGGATGTGGCACCCGGAACACGGCCACGGAGTGATCGACTTCGAGATGTCCGCCCCCGGCATCGCTGTCGAGGAGTTCGTGTGGCTGTGCGGCGCGGTCTGGGTTGTGCGCCCCGACCTTAAAGCCGCCTACTTCTCCGGCTACGGCCGCCCCCTGTCCGACACCGAGGAGCGAGTTCTGCGCCTGCTGACCACGAGGCTCGGCGTCTCCTACCTGAACACGGGGCTCACCAAACAGCAGCCGGAGCTCGTCGAGCGCGGCCACCTCATCCTCACGCGCATGACCCACGAGTACCGGTAGCTCTCAAGCCGGTCATGCCGTAACCGGGCAGCAGCCGCCGAGCGGTGGCCCGGCCCCACCCAGTGATCCACGCGTCGACGTCATCGCGTCACGCGTCCCGTCGGCGTACCCGCCGACCTCCCGCGCAGCCTCGAGCGCATCACTCTTCTCCACGACAGGAGAGCAGCATGCCCATGCACCGCCGCACCTTCCACGCCCTCACCGCGAACAGTCGTGAGGGGCGGCCGACCCTGACACGCACAGCCCTCGCGGGCACGGCGACTGCCTTCATTCCCCAGCGCCCGGAGGGTGGCCGGTGAAGGCGAGCATCGGATCCCTGCGGGAACTCATGGGCGACGCCTGCCGGGCAGCATCCGTGCCCAGGGACAAGGCCGCGTTCATCGTCGAGCACTATCTGACCGGCGAGCTGCGGGGCAGGGCATCGCACGGCATCGCGAAATTCTGTTTCGAGTCCCAGTTCTTCCCACAGCGCGAAGGCTCCCCGCAGATCGTGCGCGAGCAGGGGGCGCTGGCGGTCATCGACGCCCGCCGCGAGATCGGGCCGATCAGCGCGGCCTACGCCGTCGACGTCGCGGTGGGCAAGGCGGCGGACGTCGGCGCCGGCATCGTCGGCATGATCAACACTCAGCGATACGGCATCCTCGCGCAGTGGAGCGAGCGGATCGCCGAACACGGCTATCTCGGCATCGTGATGAACACCTCCCGGGCCGAGGCGACAGTCCACGGCGGGCGTACCCCCGTTCTCGGGGTGAACCCGCTCTCCTTCGCCATCCCCACGCTCGGCGAGCCGCTCGTCGCGGACATGTCCACCACCCTGGCGCCCATGGGAGTCCTGTGGGAGGCCCGGCGCACCGGCGGCCCGCTCCCACACGACTCCTTCGTGGACGACCGCGGGAACCCGACCGACGATCCCGACACCGCAACCTCGGCCGTGGTGTTCGGCGAGCACCGCGGCTTCGCCCTCTCCCTGCTCGTGCAGATCCTCACCGGATCGCTCTTCGCCTTCCCCATGGGCGCCGCGGTGCACGACACCTGGAGCACCGGCTACGCGTTCCTTGCCCTGAATCCGTCCTTCGGCGGGCAGGCCGTGGGGTTTCCCGAGCGCAACACCCAGTTCGTCGAGGCGATGAGGAGCGCGGTGACACGGGACGGTGCCGCCGTGCGCCTGCCCGGACAGGCCAGCAAGCAGCGCGCGGACCACGCCCTGGCCACCGGCACGGTCGAGCTGGACGACGCCGTGTTCCGCCGACTGCAAGCGCGCGCTGCCGGCGACTTCGCTTCCGACTGACTGCCACGACGAAACCTCCTGGACGGAGCACGGCATGCAGATTCACTGGTTCCTACCCACCGCAGCCGACGGCCGGTCCCTGACCATGGGCACCCGGGGCACGCACGGCCCGCAAGCCGAAGCCGCCGCATCGCTCGCGCCCACCGCGGACCGGTTCCGGGCGCCGACCATCCGCTACATGACACAAATCGCACGGGCCGCCGAGGAAGCCGGTTTCGACGCCGTCCTCACCCCGACCGGCACCTGGTGCGAGGACGCCTGGCTGACCTGCGCCGCGCTCGCACGGGAGACCGAGCAGCTGAATTTCCTGGTCGCCTTCCGGCCCGGCCTCATCTCCCCGACCCTGGCCGCGCAGCAGGCCAGCACCTTCCAGCGGCTGTCCGGCGGCCGGCTGCTCCTCAACGTGGTGACCGGCGGCGAACGCGACGAGCAGGCCCGCTTCGGCGACCACCTGGCCAAAGCGGACCGCTACGCCCGCACCGACGAGTTCCTCACCGTGCTGCGCGGTTCCTGGAGCGGCGAGCCGTTCGACTTCCACGGCGAGCACTACGACGTCCGCGGCGCGACCGTCCTGGCCCCGCCCGACCCGCTGCCCCCGCTGTACTTCGGCGGATCCTCCCCTGAGGCGGGCCCGGTCGCGGCCTGCCATGCGGACACCTACCTCACCTGGGGTGAGCCGCCCGAGCAAGCCGCGCAGAAACTCGCATGGATCCGCGCACTCGCCCAAGAGGCCGGCAGGGAGATGCGGTTCGGGATCCGCTTCCACGTCGTGGCCCGGGACACCGCCGCAGAAGCCTGGGCGGCGGCCGAGCGCCTCCTCAAGGACATCGATCCAGCCCACGTCCGCCAGGTCCAGAGCGTCCTTGCGGCCAGCGAATCGACCGGCCAGGCCCGGATGAGCGCGTTGCACGACCGCTTCCGGGACGGCTGGAACCCCTCCGACCTGGAGGTCTACCCCAACGTCTGGGCCGGAGTGGGGTTACTGCGAGGTGGCGCCGGCACCGCGCTGGTCGGCAGCCACACGGAGGTCGCCGACCGCATCGCCGAATATGCGGCGCTCGGCATCGAGGAGTTCATCCTGTCCGGATTCCCGCACCTGGAGGAGGCGTACATGGTCGGCGAGGGAGTCCTGCCCGAACTGCGCCGACGCGGCCTGACGGGAGAAAGGGACCGGTGACTCCACCCGCTGCCACGTATCCCGGCCCGGCCCTCTGTGAAAGGACGACATGAAGAACTTCCTGGTGGTGGGCGTCGGCCCCCACGCCCGCCGGACCCACCTGCCGGCGCTGGCAGCCGGACAGGCATCCGGCCTCGTCGGCACCCTGTGCGGCGTCGACCTCCTGGGGGCCACAGACGTGCTGGTTCCCTACGCCGCCGACGACGGGCCCCGGTCGCTGCCCGTCACGCTGATCGAGCCGTTCAGCTCCCGTCTGCAGGCACTGCCCGAGCGGGTCCGCCGCACTCTGGACACCGTGGTGGACCGCCGCTCCATTCACGCCGTCGTGGTATCCACCGAGCCCGCCTACCACATGGTCTACACGCGGTGGGCACTGGAACGCGGGCTGAGCGTGCTGCTGGACAAGCCGCTGAGCGTGCACGCCGACGCCTCGACCGATCCGGCGCAGGCCGGCGCCATCCTCACGGACTTCGACGACATCATGGAGTGCTACCGGCAGGCCCAGCGCCGGTTCCCGCAGATCATGGTCACCGTCCAGAGCCAGCGCCGCTACCACCCGGCGTTCTGGCGGATACGGGAGTGCATCGCTGAGGTCGCGGCCGAGACCAGCTGCCCGGTGACCTCCATCCAGTCTTTCCACAGCGACGGGCAGTGGCGGATGCCGGACGAGATGATCGACCTCTCCTACCACGGCTTCGACCGCGGGTACGGCAAGGCCGCTCACAGCGGCTTCCACTTCTTCGACATCGTGCCGTGGCTTCTGGCTGCCGGTGAGACGAGCGGCAAAGAACTCGACGCCGTCGCGGTCCATGCCCACGTCACACGGCCAGGCGACCTCCTGGCCCAGATGGGCCTCCGCGACTACGAGCGGCTCTTCCCCGCCTTCGCGGCCCGCAATCCGTACACAGAGCCCGAACTGCGGTCGGCGACGCGGCTGTTCGGGGAAGTTGACGCCTTCATATCCATGGCCTACCAGAGCCGCGGGCGCACCATGACTCTGGGCAGCATCAACCTGGTGCACAACGGGTTCTCGCAGCGCGGGAGCCTGACCCCGGCCCACGCCAGCCTCTACAAAGGCAACGGACGGGTCCGGCACGAGACCCACATCATCGAACAGGGCCCGTTCCAGGCCATCCATCTCCACTCCCTGCAAACCCTCACCGACGGCACTGAAAGCGCGGACCCACACGCACTGGGCAACGAACGCCACGTCGAAGTGCACGTCTTCCGCAACCACACGTTCCGGCCCGACTGGGTCAAGTACGCCGGATTCGACTTCGGCACGCTGGCCGCGGCCTCCGCCTCCGCCTCCGCCTCCGAGGTCGCCCTGCCCACACAGGAATCTTCCCGGCGGCGCGCGACATGGGAGTTCCTCGAGTACCTGGACGGCCGGCGCACCCGCGAGGGAATGTCCTCCGAACTCACCGGCCATCGCAGGGGCGCGACGCTGATGGCCGGCGCCTATCTGTCGATGGCACAGCAGTGGGCCGGCGCCTCCCCAGTGGCCACGCTGGACTTCCGTCCCGCACCACAGCCCGCATCGGCACAGGTCCAAGGACCCATGGAGGCCGTGCTGTGAGGCTTGACGCGCCGATGCCCAGCCTGGCCACCCTGCTGGGGCCTGCCCTGCCCGACATTCTCAGCGCCTGCACCCGGCACACCGGGCCGATCACCGAGACTGAACGCGTCCACGGCGGCAACGTCAGCCACGTCTTCCGAATCCGCGGCCGCCACACCACAGTGATCCTCAAGATCCGCGGTGACCACTACGCCCGCATACCCACCCTGCCGACCGACCCGGCACTCATCGACGACGAACGCCGGGCACTGGAGGTCTACGGGCGGATCGAGCCGGCGCTTTTCCCTCAGGTCCTCGGCTACCACACCGAGACCCACACCATGATCCTGACCGACGTCTTCCCCCACGGCCGCAGCTACTACGAGGACCTCTGCGAACGTCCGGCCACCGCCGAAGAGATGATCCGGCTAGGCAGGGCAGTGCGCCGAATCCACGACGCCACCCAGCACACCGACACCGAGTTCCGAACCCACAGCAACCGCTACTTCCAGGAACGCTCATTCCTCTTCTGTCTGCGTGCCACCGGTCATGACCTGCTCGCGCAGACCTGCGAGGAACTCGCCGCCCGCTCCCACCAGTTGGTCCTCGGCGACCTCGCCCCCAAGAATCTAAGCCTCGCCGACGACGGGGTGGCATTCTGCGATCTCGACAACGTCCACCGGGGCTGGCCCCCGTACGACATCGCCTACTTCCTGGCCCACCTGTTGATCCACCACCTCGGCCACAGCAAGCACCTGCGGACGCTCGTACCCGCCCTGCTGACCGCCTACTTCGATGCCCAGCTACCGCACCACCTGCCGCCCACGGAGGCACTGCTCATGGCCAAGGTCGCGGCCGGGGTGATCCTGTACCGGCTGGACGAAGCCGTGCCCTACTCCCTGCCGGGCGAGAGCGCGCGGACGGGCCCGTTCCGCGAGGGGGTCCTGGAATTGCTGGCCCGCGGCGCGTTCACTGTGCAGGACCTGGTGCGGGCCGCAGAGATCCCTCACCGGGCGGCGTCATGAACGCGCACGTGTCCGAACGCCCCGGTGCGGAAGACCAGCACGCCGTCTCTGTCCTGCGCTCCCTCGGGTATCGCGTTCCGGACATCCAGTCCCTGGCCAGGGACCAGCGGGCTTTCGCCGTCCGCGTCCCCGAACGCCAGATCATGATTGCCCCTGGCATCCGCTTCCATGCCAGGGCCGTGGAGCTGGGGGAGGGCTGCTTCACCAACGCCTTCACCCTCCGTCTCGACCTGGAACAGGCGCAGGCCCAGGCCGTCACCCGCCCGAACGGACTCCACCTGCGTGACCTGCTCTCCCCGGACGCCGTAGTCGCAGCCGTCAGCGGCTCGTTCTCCTTCATTTCCGACGACCGCGCCTACCAGCCGGCCGAACCCAATCTCGACCTCTGCTGCCGGACCGGCCAGGTGACGAGCCTGCCCACCGCCTCCAAGCCCGCATTTCTCACCCACCACGGCCAAGCCGTGATCGGCATGCTGAAAGCCACCGGGAGTCTGCGCATCCAAGGACGCCCCTACCGGTGGGTCGGCTCCAAGGAACACAACCACCCACCGCGCGAGCACAACGTCCTCACCGTCTTCGGCGCCGCGAACTGCCGCGTCCGCTACACCGACGATTCCCGCACCGGCTTCCGACGCGATGTGGACCCCGCCACCAACCTCACGCCACCCGATCCCACCGCTGTCGACTTCGTCGTGTCCTGGACACCGGAGCGCGGCCACCGGGTGACAGCGGTACACCGGGGCGGAGGCGCCGACCTGTTCGCCGGGAACTTCGTGTTGCGCGCCGCGCATACGCAAGCCGAACACGTCCGGGTGAACTCGGGGGTCGAGATCACGCAGGTCGACGGGCTGGACGTGCGCAACCTCGGCGGCGGCCTCTCCCTCGGGCCCAGCGCCGCCGACGCCGCGGCTGGCCCCTGCCGGGGTTACGACCAGTGCCTGGGCACCGACCCGTTCCGCGACACGCGCCACGCACGGACCCTGATCGGCCTGCGCCGACGGGAGCTGTTCTTCCAAGTACTCGACGGCGCCCCGCTGTCGGGCAACTTCCGCGGCGTCACGCCCGCGGAGACCGCCGAGCTCTGCGCGCGCGAGGGACTCGACCCCCGACACGTCTACCACCTGGACGGCGGGGCTTCGTCGAAACTCGCCTTCACCAGCGCAGGCACGACCGAAGTCGCCGGCAGCATGCACTACCTCCGATGGCCCTGCAGCTCAGACCAGCCCTTCCGCTGGCAGGGCCTGGACGGCCGGGTCCTGCGCAACGCCTTCACCATCAGCCGACGCCCGGGAGGAACGAGGTGACGACCGTCCTCGTCGTGGGAGCCCATCCCGACGACCCTGAAATCGCCATGGCCATGCGCATGCGCTGGTACACCCTCAACGGGGCCCAAGTCCGGGTGCACTGCCTGACCACCGGAGCTATGGGCCCGAACGGCACATCGCCAAGACGGGAGGAGGCCCTGGCTGCCGGCCGCATCCTGGGCGTGGACGAGTACACCTTCTCCGACATCCCCGACACCCGGTTCGTCGAACACCGCGGGGAGATCAACAGCGAGCTGTTCAGGGTCTTCCGCGAGGCACGCCCTGACATCGTCTACACCCATTTCCCCGACGACCAGCACCTCGACCACAACATCACCGCGCAGGAGGTGACCACGGTCGCCCTGCGCGAAGCCAACAACCTCACCTACTTCCGTTCTCCCTACAGCCGCAACTTCGAACCCACCAACGTCTTCGTGGGGACCCACGAGCTCCTGGACTCGAAGGAAGCCGCCCTGAAGTGCTTCTCCTCCCAGCAGCAACTCGACATGCAGGTCTTCCGGAAACTGGCCGAGGTGGGATACCGCCAACACGTGCATCACCGGGTGGTCGAACAGTTCCCACCTGGTTTGACCTGCGCCGAGCTCTTCCGAACCGCGAGACAGATTGAGTTCGCCGCTCCAGCGAACTGACCGAGCCGGCCCGCGCCTGTTTCAGATGCCGTCGCGTACGAGCTTGACCAGCAGTTCGGTATCCCGCAGATCCGGCAGGACCACCTCTGCGCCGGCTTCTCGGAGCACGGATTCGTCGCTGCGTCCCGTGGCTACGGCGATCACGCGCACGCCGTTGGCGTGGGCGCCCTCGATGTCGGCCGGGGTATCCCCGATCAGCACGGCGGCCTCCGCGGTTGTGTGCGCGCGTTCCAGGGACAGGCCGACGAGGTCGGCGCGCACGTCGTGGTCCTCCCCGTAGGCGCCCCACTCCCACAGGACAGGGGTGTCCAGGCCGAAGACCTGCAACTTGAGCTCGGCAACGGCCCGGATGTTTCCCGAGACCACGGTCTGCCCGACGCCCGCTGCTGCGAGGGCGTCGAGGGCGGCGGCCGCGCCCGGCAGCGCATGGCCGCGTTCCCGGAGCTCGGCGGCGCGCTCCAGGTGGGCGGCGGTGAGGGCACGGGCGAACCGCTCGAAGTCGGCGCGGTCTGTGGTCAGTCCGTGTAGCTTCGCTGTCTCACGGAAGATCACCGGCTCGGTGATGCCGTCGATCCGTGCCTGCTGGCGCATGGGCTGCCCGGTTGTCTGCAGGAACGCGGAGGCAGACAGTTCGCGGCCCACCCCGCGGGTGTCGATCAGAGTGTGGTCGACGTCCCACAGGACCAGTCCGGTCATTCGGAGCCTCCCCAACTGCCCAGCATCGCAGGGCTACAGCGTGTCACACGAGTCTGAGCGGACCGTAGGCGCGGGCCCGGTCCGAGCCTCTACGCTGACGCCACCAGTACCGCCCGGGAAAGGGGGGCGACGGACGTGATGTCACCTTCGCCGAGCCTGTCCGTGGGAAGCACTATCCGGCGCTATCGGCGGCAGAAGGGTGACCGGTCGGTCGCTTCAGTCGCTGGGCTGTGCGGGATCACTCCGCGATATCTGCACCTGATCGAGGAGGGGAAGAAGGTCCCGTCGCTGGACGTACTGGACCGGATCGCGGCAGTTCTGGGCGTTCCCCCGGCCGCGCTGCTGGGCGGCGAACCGGTCGACGAACCCCCGGCGCCCGTCAGCGCGGCGCCGGCGGTCGCCCGGGCCCTGCTGGTCCCCACCCGCGGGCCTGGTCGTGCGGGGGATGCAGCAGGGTTGCGGGAGCGTGTCGAGCGGGCCTGGCACTCCTGGCAGACCTCGAAGGACCGGTTCACCCAGGCAGCCCGCTGTTTGCCGGAACTGATCACGGACGTGGAGGACGCGGTACGGCATCACCGGCACGGCCACGATCCACACGCACGGCGCGAAACACTGCGCGTGGCCGCTGATCTGTACGCGCTTCTGCGGTCGTACTGCCGCAGGGTCGGCCGGCTCGATCTCGCCCTCGTGGTCGCCGACCGGGCCATGCAGGTGGCCGAAGAAGCCGACGATCCCGTGCGGCAGGCTGCTGCCTCGTGGAACCTGGGCCACGTCCTGCTCTCCCACAACGACCCGAACACGGTGGAGGAAGCCAAGGAGATCGCACTCCAGGCCGTCGCGCACCTGCGCACCGGCCCGGCCAACTCGGCGACCCACGCCGTCGAAGGAGCTCTCGAACTGGTCGCCGTCGTCTCCGACGCCCGGCGCCGCAACTGGCAGCAAGCCCGCCGGCGGCTGGAGGAGCGGGCCCTCCCGCTCGCCCGGACCGCGGGGGAGGGCAACATCCAGTGGACGGTGTTCGGCCCCACCAACGTGGCGCTGCACGCGATGAGCGTCGAGATGCTCGCCGGTGAGGCAGGCGAAGGACTACGGCTGGCCGACCAGGTCGACACCAGCCGACTGCCCAGCCGGGAGCGGCAGTTCACCTTCGGCCTCGAGGTGGCCCGCTGTTACCACCAGCGCCGCGACGACGCCGCCGTCCTGGTGCATCTGCTCAGCCTGGAGGACCTCGCTCCAGAAGACCTTTCCCGCAGCCCCGTGGCCAGGGCCATGGTCCGGGATCTGCAGTTTCGGGTGCGTCCCACATTTCGCCGCAAGGTCGACGCCCTCGCCAGTCGGCTGGAGCGCGCCTGAGGAAGGCGCGGCGGGAGACTTACTCGAACCGGACTCCGCCGCCAGCCAGCTGGTCCGGGCCGGGCTGTGCCGAGAGCGAGACGGTCCACTGAGGCCAGACCGTGACTCGATGTGCCTCATTCTCGACGCGGGTCGCGCGTTCGCAGTGACACTGCGCCCAGTAGGCGGGCCGTTGCTAATCGGCTCACCGGCCATGACGATGGACGCCTTAAACCGTGTGACTCACACGGTTTAAGGCGGGCTGCGGGCATCGCCGCTCCGTGTCGCGTAGTGGACCAACCAGCCATCACCGATGCCCATGGAGAGGGAGAGGGGGCTCCGCGAGTTTGCGAACTCTCAGTTCGCCCACGGCACCCTGCCCGGCTCTACCGTCACGTGATCCGCGGGTGGAGGAGGCAACCGCATGGGCTGCGACGGGATGGCTCGGGCGAGCCGGTGGGACACGGCTGCGGCCGACGAGGTCGACGTCATCACGGTCTGCCGGTTCCTTGCGCTGCAGGCGCTGGAGCAGCTGACTGCGCCGGGTGCGGTCAGCGTGAACCCGGTGCCGGGCGCTGCCACCTTGTCCTTTCTCGTTCCCGCCGATGCCACCCACTGGCTGCCGTCCCACCTGGGCGCTCGCGCATCCTGCACGGACGTGGTGTTGCCCGCGGACGGCAAGGAGGAACCGCCCGGTCCCTACTGGCTGATCGAGCGATCGCAGGGCCTGACGTCCGTGGCCGCCCTGCGCGTGGCGCTGAGGGAGGCGGTGCGGCGATGGCCCGGGCGGCAGCCGCAACCTGTCGATTCGTTGCGCGAGTTGTGGGTTCCGCGCCGTGCGTGCACGGCGCCAGCCGGGCGGGACCGGGCTCCCCGTGGCAGGGGCTGGTGAGATGGTGGCGGCCCCTGCGGTCCTACCGGGCGGCGTCTACTCCGAACTCGTAGGCAACTTCCCAACGGGCGTGTGGGACGGTGATGTCGGCGGTCTCCACCGCGCGGCCGTCGACGTCGTAGTAGGTCCGCTCGATGACGAGGACCAGGTCCCCGCGGCCGATCCCGAGCAGGTTTGCCTGCTCCTGGGTTGCGCGTCCGGGGCGGGGGACTTCGAGCGCGGAGACGATGTCGACGCCGATGGAGCGCATCCGCTCGACGACGCCTTTGCCGGCGAGCGGGCCCATCTCGGGCAGCAGGATGGGGGTGTCGCCTGTGATCGCCATCGGCTCCCAGGACACGGAGAGCTGGGCGGGCTGGGCGTCGGCGAGGAACTCGTAGCCGGTGCGGACGCACGGGTCGCCGGGCTCGATGCCCAGCCGCTGGGCGATGTCGTGCGGGGCGGGTGTGCGGGCCTCGGAGTGCGCCTCCCAGGTTCCCTCGCGGCCGAGTTCGGCCATGTCGGCCCGGAACGGACTGCCGCGGCGGCGCTCTCGGTGCCGGGAGCGGATCATGCGGCGGCGTTCGCGGAGCTCGGCGACGAACGTGCCGGATCCGGCGCGGCCCTGCAGTCGGCCCTCGGCGATGAGCCGCTCCTGGGCCTTCTGCATGACGTTGGCGCCGACTCCATACTCCTCGGCCAGGCGTGCACGGGAGGGGAGTCGTTCTCCAACACCCCATTCGCCGCTGTCGAGTCGACGGCGCAGGTCGTTGGCGACGACCTCGTGCTGCGGCGGCTCCTCGTGGCCCATACGCGGACTCCGTACTGGTCAGCGGCTCCTCGATGCCCGGGTTCGGGCGACGCGATTGACAATTTAATGCATCAGGTTCAAGCTAATGCATTAAATCTACTGTACGTGATCAATCGTGCACGGGAGAGATCCGTGAACTCGCCGAACGCCCAGGCCACCGCGATTGTCTCGATGCTGCAGGCGCTCGGTGCGAGTCCGGTCGAAAGCCAGGAGCTCGGCTATGTCCGGATCGAGGCCCAGGTGCCGTCCACCATCAGCGACGATCTCCTGTCGGACCTGTTCCGCCTTCTTCAGAAGGCGTCGGACCGCTACGGCCACGACTTCGGAAAGGACCGCACTTCGGTTGTCTGGGCCGAAATCGACACCCGTGGCTCGGTCGGGCCCATCGCCTCGCTCCCGCCCACCAGCAGCATCGTCGGTCGTCCCGCCCGCGGGGCGGATGTCGTGCTCTACACCTGTGCCGCTGATGCAGAGTCCGCCAACCGGACGCTGACCGCTCTGAACACCTTCGCCGCCGCGCAAGGCTGGACAGTCGTCCACGAGGCATTCGACCTGGCCCCGCTCGCCACCTCACGCCGCGGCCGGACCGGATGGCGCGCGATCGAACGTGCCCTGACGGACGGCAGCGCCACCGGACTGATCGCGCAGAGCGAGCAGGAAGTCGCCAGCCGCTCCGCAGACCGCCTCTCGCTGCGCACCTTCATCATCGACCGGTCGGCGTTCGCCGTGTACCTCGGTACGCCCCCGCTGCCAGGGCCCGCCGCCGTGTGGTCCGGCACCTTCGACCTGGCTCCGGGCAGTGTGCGCCAGTTGAAGGTGCTGGCCCGGATGCGTCTGTCCCTGCGGCGGTGGCCCGGCGACGTGGACGCTGCCGTCGAAGTCCTCGCCCGCCTCGCCGCCAACGCCGTGACACACGGCCGGCCCGCCGGCCAGGCCCCGGCCAACATGCACATCCACCTCTCCTTCACCGATGAGGGAAACCTGCTCATCGACGTCGAGGACCCCAACCCGAGCTTCCCTGACGCGCAGGCCGCTCTGGACGGAGAGCGAGGCCGCGGTCTACGCGACGCCCTCGACTTTGGTGCGGAACTGCTGTGGTTCCTCGCCCCCGACGGCCTCGGCAAGACGGTGCGCGCAGTTCTGCCGCCGGGGGAGGGCTTCGCATGACGGGCCCCGAGGGCGACCAGCACGAGAGTGCACCCCCGCCTGCCGAAAACAGCGACGCTTTCCGCCCTCGCCTGCCGGAGCGGGGAGCCCAACCCAGGCAGCACCAGCACGAGGGAAACCTGTCAGGAATCCATCAGATGAGCGTGCACCCCCGGCCGGGAAGCTGGCGCGGGCGGGAGATGCTGCCCGTGCTCTGGATCGAGCCGCAACGGGTTTCGCCCCGCCCGCCGTCCGCACCTCCGCAGCGCGCCTCAAGCGGAACGAACACGCGGCGGATGACCTGGCAGCTGCCCGGCCGCTCAGAGGCCACCCCGGCCGGCGCCCGCCATCTGGTGACGCAGACATGCCGACTGTGGAGCATCCCGCCACACGTCACCCAGGACCTGACACTGATCGTGTCGGAACTGGCGACCAACGCCTTCCTGCATGCCCCTAACGACCGCGTCACGGTGGGCATGATCCAGACCCGCGACGACGTGTGGGTGTTCTGCGCCGACCAGGGGCCCCGCCGGCCCATCAAGACCAAACCGGCGCACGCCGACGACGAGCACGGCCGTGGGCTCCTCATCGTCGACACACTCGCCAGCCGCTACACGGTGACCCCGTGCGGCCGAGGTACGGCCGTGGCGGCCTGCCTCACGCTCCCCGCAAGCACGACCCCTCCCGTCCGCACTCCCCAGGGCACCGTCGCCGCTGCCCCCTGCGAGGACTCTTGCGATGCCACCCATAGCCATATCTGAACACGTGGGGGCGGCCCCCTTTACGCACGCGACCGGCCCAGCCGGACAACCGCGCGGCGCACACGGGCAGCCCCCCACTCTGGCCGACATGCTGCCGGCCGCGTACCTGGCCTCACGCCCCCTGAACGTGAAGGTTGGGGCGGATTTCGACATCGTTGTACTGCCCGAGGAGCAGGCCCGGCAGGCTGTCGACCGCCTCGCGCACTGCCGCCCTCACCCCATAGGTGCGGCCATGGCCCGCCGCGGCGAGTGGGTGCTGTTCCTGCCACCCGGTTCCGGGCTCGGCGCCCACTGGCACACACCCGCCCGGCACTTCGACAGCGGGACGCTCCAGGTACCGCCCTTACTCACGGCGTGCGAGGAGCTGCGGTGGGCCCGCTTGGGCAACACGGTGCACGGCGGCCGCGCCTACACCGCGCCCCTGGTGCTGCACCCCCTGCTGCCCCTTCTCGGGTGACCTCCCTTCTCCCACCCATCTGCTGTCCATCCGTCACGAGGATCTGATGTCCCTGATACATGACGTGCTCCTGTGGACGCCCTACGTCCCCCTCACCGCTGCCGGAGGGGCCGCTCTGCACTACCGGGCCCGACGCAAGGCTGCCGACAAGAGGGCGGCCGACGCCGAAGGGCGGGCCGCTGAGGCCGACCGCCGGATCGCCGCACGGGAGGAGGAGGCCCGCCAGCTCGCCGACTCCCGGCTGCCCGCCCTGGCGTACGCCCTGCAGCACGGCACCCCGCCCAGCTTCGGCGGGCTGCTGCACCCGGAGTTGAACAGCACCGTCACGGCTGCCGCCTACGAATCCGTCCTCAAACAGGTCGGTGCGCTGATGGACGCCGCATCCCGGAAGGCGGAGGAGGCCACCCGGTCCACGGTGCGAGCCTGCGTCAAGTCCGTGCAGGCCCTCCTCTACGAGCAGCAGAGCGCGATCTCCAATCTGCTGGACGCCGAGGACGACGAGCGGGTCCTGGCCCTGGTCCAGCCCATCGACCACGCGGGCAACCAGCTCCTTCGCCGGTTGCAGGTCCTCGGCGTGATCGCAGGCACCTGGCCCGGACGACAGCGGGACAACGTCCCCCTGAACGATGCGATCAGGGGCGCCATGTCCCGCATCCGCGACTACCAGCGCGTTCGGCCGCCCCGCACATCCGGCCTGTACCTCGCCGACCGAAACGTCGAGCCCGTCGTCCTGGTCCTCGCCGAACTCCTCGACAACGCGGCCCGGCACAGCCCCCCGTCCACGCCGGTGGACGTACGGCTCGTCGAGGGAGCCCAGGGCGTCAGCATCGAAATCCACGACGCAGGGGCCGGGATGAGTGCCGAGGCCGAACTGGAGGCCAAGCGGCGGCTGTCCGGGGACGGCTCGTTCCGGCTCACCGAGCTGCGCAACCCGCCCAGCTTCGGGCACCTCGGCGCCGGCGTGCTCGCCCGCAGGTACGGCTTCCGCGTCCATCTCGACGACGCCTCTCACTACGGCGGTGTGCGGGCCGTCGTGTTCCTGCCTCAGGCGCTGCTCGCCGAGGCCCCGCCCCCTGAAGAGACGGCTCCTGCCCCGGTGCAACAGACGGCGTCCGTGGCGCCGGTGCGGCAGGCCGCCCCGGGCGCGGTCGCCGCAGGCCCTTACGAAATCACCCACGACGGGCTCGCCAAGCGGAACTCCGGGAGGCCTGCCAGTCAGGACACAGCCCGGCCGCGGCGACCGCTGGCGGGAGCCGAGCCCCCGCCGTCCGGGTCCGGGCGCGGGCTTGCCGCATTCGTCCAGGGCACCCGCGGCATCCACGACGACGCCCCCCAGACGTCCAACCCTTCCCCCACGAGTGAGGAGTCCCCCCGATGACGCAAGCGGCCCGCCCCAACCTGAGCTGGATTCTCAATGAGCTGCTCGACATCCTCCATGCCCGGCATGCGCTGGTGCTGTCCGCGGACGGCCTGACCGTGGCGTCCTCGGACGGCGTGGACAGAAACCTCGCCGACCGGATCGCGGCGACTGTGTCCGGGCTTCAGTCCCTCAGCCGCAGCGCCGGTGAGTTCGTCACGGAGGACAACACCGTGTGGCAGCAGACCATGGTCCAGTACCAGGACGGGTACCTGTTCGTGATCGCCGCCGGCTCCGGCAGCCACCTGGTGGTGTCGGCCGGTAGCGAGGTGGACATCGAGGCGATCTCCTACCGGATGGCAAAGACCGTCGAACGTCTCGGTGACCCCCTGTCGGTGGCACCACGCGAGCCCTCACCGCAGGGATGACGGCCCGCCGTCGAGACGGTGACCGGCTGGTCAGAACGTACGTGGTCACGGGCGGCCGATCCTCGCCCACCCGCAACACTTTCGACCAGATCACACTGATCAGCCTGTCGTCGTCGGCCCCCTACCTCAGCCGGTCCGACCTCAACGAGGAACAGAACAAGATCCTCGGCCATCTCGCGCGCGGCGCCCAGTCCGTCATCGAACTCTGCGCCTTCCTGCACCTGCCCTTGGCCGTGATCCGTGTCCTGCTCTGCGACCTCATCGAGTCCGGCCACATCGCCGCATCCGGGCGGCGCATCACCGACGCCCCTGCCGAAGGCCCCGACCGTACGACCCTGGAGGCAGTCCTTGAAGGACTACGTCGACTCTGACCCTGACCCCGGATCGGGGCTGCGTGGCAACGAGCGCACCGTGAAGATCCTGATCGTTGGCCACATGGGAGCCGGTAAGACCACGGCGGTGGCCCGCGTCTCCGAGATCCGTCCCGTCACGACGGAAGAGGTGATGACGAGCGCGGGCAGCAGCGTCGACCGCGCCGACCTCGCTGACAAGACGACCACGACCGTGGCCATGGACTTCGGCCGCGTGAACCTGAATGAAGAACTGGTCCTCTACCTGTTCGGAGCTCCCGGCCAGGCCCGCTTCTTCGACATCCTCGAAGACCTGGCCCACGGTGCGCTGGGCGCCCTCGTGCTCTGCGACCCGCGGCACCTCGCGGAGACGTACCCGATCCTCGACCTCGTCGACGAACTCGGACTGACCTACGTCATCGCCGTCAACGAGTTCGACGGCGCCCCCCGCCACACCGAGCAGCGGCTGCGCGAGGTCATGGAGCTCCCCCCGAGCATCCCGCTGGTCTTCTGCGACGCCCGCTCCCGCCCCAGCACCCGCGATGCGCTGATCGCCCTCGTCCAGCATCTCCTGACCACGCTCCCGGAGCCCGTGCGATGACCTACCACGCCCAGCAGGACGCCGGGCAGTGCCCGGCCTACCAGCCCGCCCACAACGGACCGCTGCCGATCCACGGCCCCACGTTCAGAGACAACCCCCACGACACCTACGAACGGCTGAGGACCCAAGGCCCGGTGGCGCCCGTCGAGATCGAACCCGGCATCTGGGGCTACCTCGCCGTGTCGTTCCGCGCCGCGATGTACCTGCTGCGCAACAACCCGCAGCGGTTCAGGAAGGACCCGAACCACTGGGAGGCCCTGCGCCGCGGTGACGTCCCACCCACCAGCCCCGCCCTGATGATGATGGGCCCGCGCGACAACGCCCTGTGGAAGGACGGCGACGAGCACCTGCGCCTGCGCGGGGCGCTCACGTCGGCGCTCGGGACGGTCGACACCCATCAACTGACCCGCACCGTCACAGAGATCGCCGACCACCTGATCGACAAGATCGCACCCATCGGCACGGCCGACCTGGTGGCCCAGTACTGCGACGTGCTGCCGATGCTGACGGTCAACGCGATGTACCAGTCCCCGCCCGCGATCGGCGATCAGATCGTTCGCACGGTCACCCGGCTGTTCCTCGCCGGGCCCGACGCGGCCGAAGCCAACGCGGCCCTGGAGCAGGCGTGCCTGGAACTGATCCGGCACAAACGGAACTATCCCGGGCGGGACGTCGTCACCTCACTGATCGCCGCAGGCCTGACCGACCGCGAACTCGTGCCCACCCTCATCCTCCTGTTCGGGGCGGCAGGCCCGCCCCCGGCCAAGCTCATCGCGTCCGGACTGCTGCGGATCCTCACCGACGACCGGTTCGCCGGCGACGTCCACACCGGCGTCCACCCGGTGTCCGCTGCTCTCGACGACGTGCTGTGGCAGGACCCGCCCGTCCCGAACTACTGCCCCCTGTACGCGCAGGGCCTTCAGGTCGTCGAGGGGGTCCAGGTCCAGCCCGGCATTCCGATCCTGGTCTCCTTCGCCGCAGCCAACGCCGACCCCGCCCTCACCCTCGGCCTGCCTCCCGGCGCCCGCACCGGCAACCGCGGGCACCTCGCGTTCTCTGCCGGGGCGCACGCGTGCGCCGCACCCGACCTGGCGCGCGTGATCTGCGAGACGGCCGTCGAGCGGGCCCTGGACCGTCTGCCCAGCCTGACCTTGGCCATCCCCGCCGACCAGGTCCCCCCGATGCCCGGCACCTTCATCGCCGGTCCCGCCGCGCTGCCCGTGCACTTCCAGCGCGCCGCCCCCACCCCACCCGATCCGGAAGGACCGCAGCAGCATGACCACGCCCGCCACCCCCGCGCCCCCCGCCTCCTCCGATCGCTGGCACTACCTCCTCGACCCGACCGGAGGTGACATCCACGGCGAGACCGCCGCCCTGCGCGAGGCCGGACCCGCCGCCCGCGTCATCCTGCCCGGCGGCATCCCCGCCTGGACGGTCACCGACCCCGACCTCATCCGGCGCCTCCTCTCCCACCCCAAGATCAGCAAGGACGCCTATCAGCACTGGCCGGCCTACATCAACCGCGAGATCCCCGACGACTGGCCCCTGCGGATCTGGGTCGACGTCCGCAACGCTCTGACCGCGTACAGCGCAGAACACAAGCGGCTGCGCCGCCCCCTGGCCGCCGCGTTCAGCACGCGCCGCGTCCGCGCCCTGGCCCCCCAGATCACCGACGTCACCCGCACCCTGCTCGACGAGCTCGCCGTCACGGGCCCCGACGACGAAGTGGACCTGCGGGCACGGTTCGCGTGGCGGTTGCCCCTCCAGGTGGTCAACCTGATACTCGGCGTCCCGGACGAGTTCCACGACGACTTCCGGGATTCGGTCGGCGCCCTGTTCATCACCACGACCAGCCCCGAAGAGGGCCAGGCCGCGATTGTCCGCATCTACGAGCTCATCGACAAGCTGATCGGCTACAAGCGGCGCAACCAGGCCGACGACATCACCTCCCAGCTCATCGCCGCCCAGTACGCCGGTGAGATCAGCGAGAAGGAGCTCGCCGACAGTTTCATCCTGCTGATCGGGGCGGGCCACGAGACGACCGTCAACGCGATCGACCATGCGGTGGTCAACTTGCTCACCCATCCCGAGCAGCTGGCCCTGGCCACGAGCGGCGCCATCGGCTGGACGCAGGTCGTCGAAGAGTGCCTGCGCCACCAGGCCCCCGTCGCCACGGTCATCCTCAGGTTCGCCGTCGAGGACGTGCACGACGAGACCACCGGCCTCACCTTCGGCCGCGGTGACGCCATCGCCATCAACTACGCGGCAGCAGGCCGCGACCCGCGAGTCCACGGCGACAGCGCCGGCCAGTTCGACATCACCCGCCCCACGACGGGCAAGCACCTCGCGTTCGGTCACGGCGCCCACTTGTGCGTCGGCGCGGAAATCGCCCGCATCGAGATCCGTACCGCCCTCGAGGAACTCTTCGCCCGCTTCCCGAATGTGAGCCTGGCCGTCGACCCCGACCAGCTGGAGCCCCTGCCCAGCATCATCACCAACGGGCACACCCGCGTGCCCGTCGTCCTCGGACGGACCGCATGAACGAGCAGCAGACGGTGACCACCAAACAACGTGAGCTCGGTCCGGCGTCGGACACTCCCGAATCCCTGCGTGACCGGCTCGATGAGGCCTTCCGGGATGCCGGGGCGGAAGCCAGCTGCCACGTCGGCCCCAGCGGCAGCGTGGTATCGGTGACCCTGTACACCCGCATGCTCTCGTTTGAGCCGAATCCCGAGGGCGCCACTGTGTGGCTGCAGGCGAACGACATCGACGCCGACGCCCGATTCGACAGCGAGGGCTTACACCTCGTCGTCGACCTGCACACACCGCAGGCCGTCGCCCGATTCACAGACCTACTGCTCGCCCCCCACGTCCGCACCCGGGCCGCCGCCGCTGAACTGGCCGAGGCCCTCAGTACGCACTACCTCTCCACCAGCGTGCGGCCCGACCTGTCGAACCACACGGTTGAACTGCGCCTGCACGACAACGCAGACCTGCACACCACCCGCACGGTGGCCGAAGTGCTGGGAGCCCCCGGCATCGACGAGGGACTGGACCTTTCGCGCAAAAAACACCTGCGGCGCCTCGCAGAACGCCTCACTTGGCTCATCACCGGGATCACCACCGCCCCCACGTCCGCCGTTGCCGTCCCAGAGTGCGCCCACACCCCCGATCAGATCACCCTCTGCCTCACCCAGCACCAAGCCCGGCAACTCACCACCCGCATCCAGGCCGTCCCGCCGCCCGAGCCCGACATCGAGCCGACGACCGCGTAAGCCCCCGTACGCGGCAGTCCACGAGCCTGCCGCGCACGGGACTCCAGCCCTGTCGCCGGGCCCCTGCTCAGCCCGGCGACAGGGCTCCCCGACAGCCAGACAATGCGAGAACGGAACGTGAGCCACCAATCCTCATCCCAGCAGGCAGCTTCGGATCGCATCGACCACGCCTTGCGCACCCGTATCGCCGACGGAACATGGCCGCCAGGACACCTGTTCACCTGGCCTCAGCTGATCGCCGAGTTTCAACTGAGCCCCAGGAACGTGCCGGTCATCCTCTCTCCCGTTCTGCGGAGGATGCGCCGCGAAAGGCTGATCGAAGCCCGCCCCCAGATCGGATCACGGGTCGCGATCGAAGGCGAGACGTGGAGCCCACCTCCCGGCTACGAAGACCTCCCTCACGATCAATACATCGAAATCACGCTCCGGAAGCGACTCCGTGATGCGCTCACCGGACAGGGGACCTACCGGCCGGGGCAACAGTTCACCCCGCTCAAGGAACTCGCCGAGGAATTCGGCGTGTCGACGACCACGGTCCGTAAGGCAACCGCCGTCATGATCGAGCAGGGACTCCTGGTCACAACTCGCGGCAACCGCACGTTCGTCGCTCAGGACCTGGCCAAATTCACCCTCGCCGAAGTCCTCAGGCCGCCCGTGCGGCGCAGGCCGGGAACCTCGAAGTTGGACGCATTCGGCGAATCGCACAGCCTGGCCGAATGGGCACGGCATCCCCGGTGCGCAGTCGCCTACACCACGCTCTACAGCCGATACGAGAACGGCTGGAGCCTGGAAGAGGCGCTGACCAAACCACTGTCGCCCGCCCCGTCCCATCAGCGGAAGCCATCGAAAGCCAACGTCCAGCCGCCGCCATCCGAATACGAGACGGCCGCCACGCCGGACGCCTACACGATCGCGCGCGAAACCATCCTCGCTCGCATATCAGACGGGACCTACACACCGGGAGTGGTCATTCCGGCCGAGGATATAGCGGAACGCAGAGCAATACCAGAGGCGAAAGTCCTGGAGGCCCTGGACGACCTGCACGACATACGAATGGTCAACCACCATCCCGGCATTGGCTATATCGCCGCCGCAAGCTACGTTCCCGAGGCAGGAGACGCATGACCGTCTGGATCGTCCCCGCAGCCACGATCCTCGTTCCCGTCATCGTGGGCTGTCTCACCTCGCTACAGATGTTCCGCACCCTTGCCCAGGCGTGGGCTGCCACCTTCACCAACATGTCCCACTGCCTCGACGAGGCAGCGCAGACACCGCGTCCCGAACCCCTGCCCGCCGCGCCCACTCCGCAAAGCGGCGCGCGGCACAGCGCACGCACGGCAAGGAGCAAGAAGTGACCCGTCTTCCCGATGAGCGCGCTCAGCGCGACGAGAAGATCGCCGAGCTGCTCCACGCCGGAAAGACCATCGCCGAAATCGAGCAGACCCTGCACACCAGCTACCGGGCCGTTGTCCGCGTCCGGGACGGGCGCGGCATCCCTGTGCCAGCCGGCCGGATCCATCGCTCGCGTGCCGAGCTCGACCACCTCGAACAGGAGGCCGTGACCATGCTGCGGGCTGGGGCGACACAGCGCGAGATCTACGCCAAGCTGCGGATCAGTCCCGCCACCCAGGCCCACCTGCGCAAGGTGCATCGCATCCCTGCTCAGCCACCGAAGAACCGCCCGGCGCCGCCTGCAGGCGAGGGCAGCGTCGTCACGACCATGCTTTCGGCCTCTCCGGCCGCTCCCTGACATGAGCCCGTGGGTACGAGCAGCCGTACGTGCGGGGATCCGGCGGATCAGCTCCTCCCTCTCCGGGATACGCTCGCGCCCTTGCCTGGTCAACTTCTCGTTCCAGGCTTCCTGTTCCGACCTTCTTCCGGGGGAAAATCATGGGGATATCCGTACGCCGGTCCGTGTCGCGGAGAGTGGCGAGCGCAGCCCTCGGGTGCGTGCTCCTCGGCGGAGGAACGGGGGCATGCGGGACGGGTGGCGAGAGTAGTTCCGGCAAGTCCGCGCAGACGCCGGCGCCGGCCCTGACGCCCGCCGAGGCCGTGGCGAAGGCCGCGGAGGACTCCGCCAACATCACGTCCCTCCGTTACCGGATCACCGGATCCGTGCCGGATCGGGGCCGGTTGACCGTCGACGCGGCCATGAGCACGGCGCCTCTGTCCATGACCATGGAACTGGCCATGCCGGACCAGCGCGCGAAGGGCCCGCTGAGCATCCGGTTCGCTGGTAAGGCCATGTACGTCGGCGGTGGCGCCCTCGACATCCGGAAGTTGGGGAGAGCCGCGAACCTGGACCCCGACAAGTTGAACGGCAAGAGCTGGCTCCGCATCGAGCCGGCGGCCTGGGGTCTCATCTCCGTGGACAACCAGTCCTACGGCATACTGCCCCACCAGGTCGAGGGCAGCCCGATCGTCCAGTCCACACTGCTGACCGGCGCCAAGAACGCGAAGAAGATCGGGGCCGAGACGATTCTCGGCGCCCGCACCACGCACTACCGCGGAACCGTCACCTCCGAGGG
>NZ_JBICWQ010000015.1:0-106454 GCF_043199815.1 Streptomyces sp. NPDC048523
TTCCGATCTGGGGGGCGGAGAGCCTGATGGCTCTTAAGTTGGCCTGGCGGCCAACTACGGGCCTGACGGCCCGTTAGGTGCTGTCGTCGTGCCTGGCGGCACGACTAATTGCACGTGCAGGGTTGGCCCTGCCGGGCCAACTTGGTTGGTTTCTGCGGGTGTTGGCGGGCCTGACGGCCCGTCGCCAAGAAGACTGTTGTCCTGCCTGACGGCAGGACAACGGGAAAAGCTAGGCCCCTCCCCTGGCGGGGAGGGTGAGGTTGAGTTGGGGATTGCCGGCGCCTGACGGCGCCGTGGTGATGTCATAACGGGGTGGCTGCACAGATATTTGAGTTGCCTGCGCTCCCCTGCCGGGGAGCTTGAACGTGGGCTGTCTTTTGCTTGGTTGGGGGCTGGCTTCTCTTGGTGAAGAGGGCGCCTGACGGCGCAAGAGGGCTTGGGGTTGTGAGTATCTGGTGCTCAAGGCTCTGCCTGGTTGGCACGCGGGGCCGTTGGCACTCCAACTGCCAGTAGCTGATCTGGTGGGGGTGGCTCCTGTTCGGGAATCACGTGCCTGAGACGCGCCTACCTGAACACGGGGATGTGGTGGGCGGCCTAGCAGTCCCATGCCCTGAGCTCCGCCTGCCGACGGCGGACTGTCGGAACGCATACGGCGGTCAGAGCGAGTTGGGCGACTGTAAACGAGGGCCTGGCCAACAACTTCGTGGCGAAGGGGGTGTTGGAGGTGCCCCTGCCTGGTGAGGACTGAGGCGCCCAGAGGCACGCACCGGGTTTAACCGGTCGCTATGCGGCCATGAATGAGCAATATCGATACTTTTCCGTCATCTGTCGATGGTTAGCCGGTCACGGCTATACCTTGCCGACGCAGGCTCGGCCCGTGAGTACATGCACGGTCGGTGTCCTGCCGCGGGGCATGCTCCCCGCTGCGGTCTGACTGTGCAGGGGGGTGGGGCCGTGACGAGGCACACGACTCTTTTGGGACGGTCGCGACGCAACGCCGCCGTCGCGGGGTGCCTGGGCCTGGTGTGTATCGCGGGGCCCGTGGTGCTTCACCAGGTATCCGGTGACGCGGGGCCGCGACTGGAGACTGGACAGGCATGGTTGTTGTCCGCCCGGGCGGGACTGCTCACCAAAGTAGACGGGGCGACAGGACGGCCTCAGGCACAGCTGCTGTTACCCGACCGCACTTCCGCGGGCCGCGTCTCGGTTGTTCAGCAGGGCAGCAACGTCGTGTTGCGCTCCGGGGGCACGGTGTGGAGCGTGGACGACGCCCAGGAACGCTTCCGGGTGAACTCCCGGCCTGTAGGCGCCGAGTTGCTCGTTGTGTCGGGTTCCACGGTCTACGGCGTTGAACGACCCGAGAATTCCCAGGCGGCGTCCACCGGTGTCGATGTCGTCTCCTCTCCTGTTGTCGATGACACTGTCGAGGGGGGGTCGAAGGTGCATCTCGATGCCCCGGTAGTGGCGGCCGCCGCCGGAAAGAAGGGTTCTCTGTGGGTCGCTCAGGCCTCGTCCGCGACCCTTTTGCGCATCGATGGCGGCCGCGTCGTCCAGCATGTACGTGTGAAGGGGGTTGAAGGCTCCCTTCAGCTGACGGCTGCGGCGCGCACTGCCGTGGTCGCGCTGGACACCCAGTCTCTGCGGTTGACCGTCCTGGACGCGGCGGGAGTCCGGCGGACCGTGTCGCTGGCGGACCGCGTCGAGATCGCCTCCGACGTTGGACTCGGCGTCCCCTCGGCGTCGTCGGCGCTTGTGCCCCTCGTCCTGCGCCAGGCTCGAGTGCTCACCGTTGTGGACACTGGCACGGGCGCGACCACCACGTTCCGCCTTCCGGTGGGCCGCTCCGCCCGCCTCGGACAGCCTGTCGCCGCCGGGACGCGCATCTACGTTCCCGACGATGCTTCCGGCAGCGTGCTCGTGGTGGACACGCGCAGCGGCCGTGCGGTGCGGACCGTCCGGCTGGCGCCGGCTGACGGACGCGCGCGGATCAGCGTATTCGTACGGAACGGACTCGTGTGGGGCAACGACGAGGCCGGATCGCGGGCCATGGTGGAGTGCCAGGGCACGATCCGTGTGCTGACGAAGTATCCGCGTACACCCGCTGCGGCACCCACGTACTCCGGAGGGCCGGCCGTGCACACAAGCTCGTCCCGGAGCCCCAGCCCCAGTCTCAGTCTCAGCCCCACGGCCACGCCAAGCCCTGCTCCCTCGACGCCTTCACCCACCGCTACCCGCAGCGCGCGTCCGTCGCCATCCCTCTCCCCTACGGGAAGCCCCGCTCCGTCTGCTGGAAGCAGTGCGTCAGGTGCAGCCCCAGCGCCCTCTTCCAGTGGCTCAGGTCCCACGCTGCTCAAGACGCTGGCTGTTGCCCAGCAGAGGGACTACGGCCGCACGAGCCTGGCGTGGGATCCAGCTTCGGCTCGGCTGGTGACCGCGCACGGCCCCGGCTCGGGCCGGCTGTGGGATGTCTCCGACCCGCAGTACCCCCGGCGCATGTATCCCGTGTCCGACAGTGGTGGAGGTGACACTCGCGGAACCACTTATGCCGCACGCGGAAGCCTGTTGTTCGTCGCTGGCCGCCGTCCCGATAACCACTATCAGGACTTCAGCATCTACGGAGCTGGTGGCTCCGGTCCGCCCCGGTTGCTGTCCGCCACCACGCTCGAGGGCAGTCAGGACCGCGGTATCGCTGCTGTCGCCGCCGTCCGGCCCGATGGGAAGGCCCTCGCGGCGGAGACCGGTGGCGGCGGAGGCGGCGTCGTCACTCTGTGGGACACGTCCAACCCTGCCGTCCCCGAGCGTGCCGCCTGGGTGGAAGGCATTACCGGGCACCTGGTCAAGATCCTGGACATTGGCTTCAGTCCCGACAACCGGACCATGGCTGTCCTCAGCTACCACGGCACGACAGATGCGAAGTACCTGCATCTTGTCGACGTCAGCGACGTCCATGCCCCGTCCGTCACCTCGACGGTCCGCGTGGGCGACGGGGTCTCCCCCGTGGTCTTCAGCCCGGACGGCCGCTATCTGCTGGCTCCGGGCGAGGGCGCGGCGGCCGCGATACGGGCGGCGGGAGGCGGAGTCGTCGGAGAGCTGCCCGCCTCAGTGAAGGTCACTGCTGCCGCGTTCAGCGCGTCTGGCGCGGTCCTGGCCACGGGTGAGGGCAACGGGACCGTGAAGCTGTGGGACACCGATGAGGGACGTACGCCGACCCTCATCCGCACGCTCACTCGTCGGCCAGATGCGATCCACCAGCTCGCTTTCGACCCGCGCACCGGGTTTCTGGGCGTGGCCGACGCCATGACCGTACAGCTGTGGAAGATCGGGTGACCCCGGCGGTCACGGCGCCACGACGGCGCACCAGCACTCAGGGGGACGCATGACATTGCCGTACGGCCGAGGCTCCGACGACTGCGCGCGTTTCGCCGCGGATTTCGGCATGCTGGCCGATCACATCGGACGGGTGATCCTCGGCAAGCGCAAGGAGATCGAGCTGGCCCTCACCGCCCTGTTCGCCGAGGGCCATCTCCTCATCGATGACTATCCAGGTCTCGGCAAGACTTCTCTGGCTCAGGCCATGGCCCGTGCAGTCGAAGGCACCTTCCACCGGATCCAGTTCACCCCGGACATCCTTCCTTCGGACATCACCGGCACCCAGATCCTCAACGAGAGCAGGACCGAGTTCACGTTCCGCCGAGGGCCCGTCTTCGCGAACGTGGTGCTGTGTGATGAGGTCAATCGGGCCTCGCCGAAGGCCCAGTCGGCCCTGCTCGAGGTCATGGAAGAGCAGCAGGTCACAGTAGCGGGCGTCGCCATGGCCGTGCCGCGTCCTTTCATGGTCGTGGCCACGCAGAACCCGGTCGACTTCGCTGGCACGTATCCGCTGCCTGAGTCCCAGCTGGACCGCTTCCTGATCTGTATGCGCATCGGCTACCCGGACGCTGAGACTGAGCGGAATGTTCTCAAGCAGGAGAGTTCGGGCCGCTCGGCGCCCGCGCTGGAGCGCGTTCTGCTCGCCCACCGGCTCGAGGAAATGATCGAGACGGCCCGGCAGGTGATGGTGAAGGACGAGCTCTACGACTTCGTGGTGCATGTACTTGACTGCACTCGCGCCGATGATCGGGTGCGCTTGGGAGCCAGTCCAAGAGCCGGCATCGCGCTGATTCGCGCGGCACGGGTCCGCGCGGCGAGCCTCGCACGGCACTACGTGATCCCGGCGGACGTCGAGGCACTCGCCGTCCCCGTGCTGGCGCACCGTCTCGTGCTCGATCCTTCCTCGGAGTTCAACGGGGTGACGGCGGAGCGGGTTGTACAGCGTGCGGTCGGGGCGGTCAGGCCGAGCCTATGAGTCTCACCCGGACCGGTGTCGGCGTCCTTGTCACCGCCGTGCTCAGTAGGTGTTTTTGATCCTCCGACTTGGTGAAGAGTCGGGTCATCCCGTGAGCGCGGCGAAGTCGCTCACGGGATGTTCTCACCTGGTGAACCGAGAGGCGAGGTGTCGTTGCGTGGTCCAGGTGCCGGTCATGTTGTCAGACGCCAGAGGGACGTGGTCTCGGCGCTTCGTGCTGTGTGGAGTGGGTCGGCAGCGTTCCTGGAGCGTGGGTGCCGGGGTTTGGTATCGACCTTGTCCACAACGCGAAGTTGTGCTGCCTGGATAGCGTCGAGCAGCTGCTGACGTGTCCGGAGGCCCAGGTGCTCTGCCAGGTCGGACAAGATGAGCCAGCCCTCCCCGCCTGGTCGGAGGTGGGCGGGCAGTCCGGCGAGGAAGCTGTGGAGCATGGTGCTGTCCGGATCGTAGACGCCTTGTTCGATGGGGCCGGTCGGACGGACGGGGAGCCAGGGGGGGTTGCAGACGATGAGGTCGGCGCGGCCTTCGGGGAACAGGCCGGGGCCCGACACCTGGATACGGTCGGTCAACGTTAGCCGGTGGACGTTCTCCTTGGCGCAGGCCAGGGCACGTGGGCTGATGTCGGTGGCCACGACGTGCTTGATTCCGCGGTGGGCCAGGACCGCAGCGAGGACGCCCGTTCCCGTGCCGAGGTCGAATGCCGTACTGCTGGCGGGACTGTGCCGGGTCGCCGGCGGCAGTGGCGTGTGGGCGACCAGGTCGACGTACTCACCTCTGACGGGTGCGAACACGCCGTAGTGGGGGTGGATGCGAGTCCCGAGCGCCGGCACGTCGATCCCTTTCAGGCGCCACTGGTGAGCGCCGATCACTCCCAACAGTTCCCGCAGAGAGACCGCCGTGGGTCCCTTTGAAGGGCCGTAGGCTTCCAGACACGCCTGGCGGACGTCGGGGGCCCGGCGCAACGTCAAGGTGTAGTGGTCGTCCAGCAGGACCAGGAGTTTTCCGAGGACACGGGCTCGGTGATTGCTGCTGCGTCGGTGCAGGTGGAAGTTCTCGCTCGGGGACGTGCTGTATTTGGGCGGCTTGCGGTCGATGCGCCGGCCCATCGCCTGCAGGAGTTGCCGGGCGTTGTGGAAGTCGCCTCGCCAGAGCAGGGCCGTTCCTTCGCACGCCTGTCGGTAGGCGTCGTTGGCCTTCAGCCGGTCGTCGGCGACGACGGTTCGCTGGGGAAGAGGGGCGGCGTTCTCGGAATGCCAGCGGGCGGACTGGTGGGTGTGGTTTTCGGTCCAGTGGATGGTGGACACCACGTACTCCTCGTGGTCGAACGTGCAGGGGCACGAAGAGCACTTCGACGAGGAGCAGGCTGAACGCACGCCTGTCTATAGGACAGGCGTGTGCGTTGAGGCAGGTGGCCCTTACCGCTCTCGCGTCGAAGCGCGGGAGCGGACGTCCCAGACAACCATGCCGAGCATCAGGGTCAGCCCTTTCGGAGGAGTGGCAGAAGGCTCGCACAGGTGCTGTTCGGCTGCCAAAAGCACCAGTCAGGCCAGGTCAACGGTCTGGCTTCTTCGTCCACTGGCTGGTTCGCGGGTTCTTGCGGGTGAGGCGCCTGGTCATCGTGGTGATGAGTGCCCAGTTCAGGTGTGCTTCGGAGTGCTGCGGGAGACGTTCGTAGTCGCGTGCGTTGCGGCGGGCGTTCATGCACCAGCCGATCGTGCGCTCGACTTTCCAGCGGCGGGGCAGGACGACGAAGCCCTTGGTGCCCTTGGGCCGGGAGACGATGCGCAGGGTGAGCCAGAGGCGTTCGCGGGCCCAGTCCACGAGGTCGCCGGCGTAGCCGCGGTCGGCCCAGACCTGGGTGATCTGTGGCTGGGTGAGGCGCAGGCGCCAGAAGACGTCGCGGGCGGCGTCGCGGTCTTGGATGTCGGCGGGCGTCACCGTGATCATCACGGGCAGGCCGAGCGTGTCCACGGTGATATGTCGCTTGCGGCCGTTGATTTTCTTGGCGGCGTCGTAGCCGCGGCTGTCCTTGCCGACGGTGGAGGCGCCCTTGACCGACTGGGAGTCGACGATCAGTGTCACCGGGTGGGGGCAGCGGCCCTTGCTGGTACGGATCCTCCGGCGGAGCTGGTCACGAATGTAGGTGACGACCCCGGCCCGGTTCCACCTCCAGAAAAACCCGTAAACCGTCTCCCACGGGGGGAAATCCGCGGGCAAGGCCCGCCACTTCGCGCCGTTGTCGACGATGTAGCGGATGCTGTCGACGATCTCCCGCCGGGGCCACTTTTCCGGGTGTCCACCGGTCTTGGTCTGGCAGGCCGGGACGGGCAGCAGGGGCTCCAGCAGTGCCCATTCGGCGACGGAGGTGTCAGAGGGGTAGCGGCGGCGACGGGAGGCAGCGGGCATGGCGGGCTCGGCAGAGGTGATCGGCGGCGAGGGCTATTTGGAGAGTTGGGCGAGGGTGGCGCGGACGCCGGTGAGCTGGGCGGTGGCGAGCTGGGCCCATTCGTCGTCGGGGTAGCGGGCCAGGTGCGGGTCGAGCGTGCCCGTGATCACCCGGGTGAGTCGGCCGAGGATCTGGCGGAACTGGCGCTTGTCGTACTCGATCCAGTCCGCGGGGTCGTCGGAGAACATGTAGCCGTCCGGGCGGGTCCATGTGATCGGGGTTAGGTTCTCCGCGGCGACGACGTCGCGGACGTGCCGGATGCCGCGGCCGACCTGCGAGCGGGTCAGGCGAGTGGCGGCCATGAGCTGGTAGGTGTGCAGGCCGGCGGGGCGTGCTTCCATCAGGGCGACACGGACCAGGTCGCCGTAGTGCTCGGCCAGCGGCCGGGCCTCCCGGCGCCGGGACACGGCTACTCCTCGCCTTTGAGGAGCTGCACGAGCTGCTCGTCCAGGGTGAACTCGCCGTTGTCGAGGGCTCCTTCGAGCCAGTCCGCCGCCGCACGAACCCGGCCGATCTGCCGCCGGACGGTCTCGCGCTCGTCCTCGGTGAACTCCTGTCCACGCAGCTGCGGGACCAGCCGGCCCAGGGTGGCCACGAAGCCGTGACAGGAGCCGACCAGGTCGAGGTATTCGATGGTGTGCTCGATCGCGCGGACGGCCGGGGTGCGCTCCCGGATCCGCTCGCGCGTTTCGTTGGAGTTGTCGAACTGCGCGCGGTTGACGAGCATCCGGGTGGTGTCGTCGCGCATCGCCGTCCGGGCGACCGCCGGACGGCGCAACAGGCTGGTGGTGACCTCCTTTGCGACCGTGTCGTCCCTGGTCAGTTCCGTGACAACCCTCACCCGCTCGGCCGGGGTGACGTGCTCGGTCACCGTCGGCCGCTTCAGCAGGTCGGTGGCGACCTGGGCTGCGACCTCGTCGTCCCGTGTCAGGTCGGCGACGGCCTGGACCTTCTCGTCCACCGTGACCGGGCGGTCGACGCGCTGGCCGACGACCCGCTTCGCGCCATCGGGCGTCCACTGCCTCGCGCCAGTGCGCGGGTTGAACGGCGCGTCCTCGATCGCCGCCCATCGCTCGTCCTCGTCGACCACCGAGGCCAGGATGCGGTGGACTGTGAACGACACCCCCTCCTTGCGGCGTTCCTGCGGCCACCGGTTGGCGGTGTAGCGCCAGTCCTCCACAGTGCGCCGCTCGACACCGATGTCGTCCGCGAACATCTGCAACGACTCCGTCACCGTGAACAAGTCATCCGTGCCGTTCGGCATCGACCCGCCCACCGACCTCATCGGCTCGATCTCCAGCGCCATGTCGCCCAGGGCGAACTGCGCGCGGGCGACCTGCGCGATCAGGTCCTTCGCCTGGGTGACGAGCTGTTCGTAACGCTGCCGGGTGACGTTCCCGATCCGGTCGGTCACGTCGGTCATGACGACCACCGCCCTCACCCGGGCCCGGCTCGGCCACCACAACGTGACCGGTCAATGGGGCGCCGGCCCCGGTCACCGTCCACCGTGACGCGGGCGCGACACGCCGGGACAGAGCGTGAACCGGGGGCGCTCGAAGCGCTCGGTGGTCCCCGTCAACTACCCTGACAAACAAGGGGTGTTCGAGGTGCCGGCGAGGCGTTCGGCTATGGCGTTTCCGTAACGCCGTTCCGTGACGGCCGCCGCTGACGACAAGCCCGTACCCGGCAACGGTCCGAGCAATACACCGCCGCCCTCGACCGCTCCACCCCCACCGTCCAGGACCGGCCGCACACCGGGCACTCAGCCTGCTCACCCCGCTGCATCGCTATAACCCGTTCACGGGTCTGCTCTCGTCTCCGCCACCGCCGTGACCTGCACCGACCCGAACAGAACACCGCCTCTGCCGCCATCGTCTGCGACAGCGGATCACCACACTCCCGGCAGTACCGCCGAGCCGTCCCGCCAGCCCCCACACGCCAGATCATCCAGCCGAACACACCTCACGGCCAGGGATCAAAAACACCTACTCAGCGGCGTCGCAGCCGTGGTTCTGGCCGCGCCGGCGCTCGGTGTCGTCGCCGGTGCCGCGGCCCTGGCGTTGCTGGTTGCGGCCGTGTTGGTGGCGACGGCGCCGCAGGCCTCCGTGTCCTTGTGCCTGGACGTGAGCGTGGTACGGCGCGGCGAGTACCTCACTGCTGTCGTCGAGACCACGGCGCTGGGTCCGTTCCTGCAAGCGGAGTGGGAGTTAGGAGCAGCCCTGGGGCCCGGCATCGAGGTGAGCGGACCGCTCGAGCGGCATGCCGGGGCCCGGTGGAGTCTGCCGCTGCGTGCGATGCGACACGGCGTGTTCTCCATCGTGCCGCCTGCACTGGTCCGCACCGATCTGTTCGGGCTGTGTCGGAGTCGGGTAGTGGTGACCTCCACAAGCCGCATCCTGGTCCGGCCGGCCGAAGTGCCCCTGGCCAGGACGGCTCTGTCCGGCTTTATGCGTGCCGTCTCTCCGGGGCGGGGGCCGTCGGGCGACGGCGACGAGTTCGATACGGTGCGCCGGTACGAGCCGGGAGACGACATCCGACGGATCCACTGGCCCAACAGCGCCCGCTCCGGTGAGGTCCTGGTCCGTCGCCATGTCGATTCCCCGGTACGGGAATTGGTCGTTCTTCAGGACACGGCTGTGACCTCCTTCGAGGACACGGAGTTTTTCGAGCGTGCTGTCGATTTCTGCGCCTCGCTCGTCCGCAGCGCCGGAGAACGGGGCATCGGGGTGCGCCTGGTGGCCACACGGGCAGAGCACGTCTGGTCGCTTCCGGCGGGCGACCGGTTGGCACCGTACGGCATCGGTCAGGCGTTCGCGCCGATCGTGTTGGAGGATCTGCCGCCGCATCGTGCGCCCGGGCACAGCCCGCTCGGCCGTGTTGCCCGCGAGACGCTGGGCCGGGGAACTGCCGTAGTTCTGGTCACCGGTGCGCCCTCGATGGACCTGCTGGACGCTCTGACGGCGGCGGTACCGGCCCGGGGATTGCGCGTGGTCTGTCTTGGACCGCAGCGGACGCGTACGGAGGTCACCGGCTGGGCGCGGGGTAGCGGGGTCGTTCTTGTGGACGGCGGTGACGCCCGTGCCGTGGCGGCCCAGTGGACCGCGTGGGCGGGAGCACCCCGGTGAAGGCCGCATTCGGGCAATTGGCTTGGCTCATTGCTGCCGCTGCGGCGGCGGGGTTCGTCTTCGGCAATGCTTTCGCCTATAGAGATCTGGCGGCACCCGTCCTCGTGGCGGCCATCGTGTCCGCCATCGCTGTGGCGGCGCTGCGGCGCGCCCGGCCGGCCTGGGGGCCGGAGGCTGATGTGCCGGTCATCGTCGTGCTCGGGCTCGTCGTGGGGACACTGCTGTTGTTCCACCGGACGGTGGTGGCCCAGGGGCCGTGGGAGGCGGTGCGCACAGCGACATCGGCCGCCGGGCATGTGTGGTCCCGGCTGGGGGTCACTCTGCCCGCTTCTGGCAGTCCGGAGGCGCTGACCGCGCCTTTCGCTTTGACGTGGGCGGCATCCACTACGGCGGCGGAACTGCGGTTGCGGGCCGGCGTCGGGCCCGCGGCACTCCTGCCGGTGACGGGTGCGATGGCCGTGGCAGTCCTGTTGTGCGTGCCCCAGACCGCGGCGGGTGTCGTGCCTGCCTGCCTGTTCACGGTCGCGGCCGCGTGTGATCTCGCCGTGCGGGAGCGGGGAACTGTCCGTCTCGGGTCCCGGCATCGCGGCGCTTTTGTCGTGCTGACCCTCGCTTGTGTCGGAGTGGCGGCGGTCAGCGCGGGCACGGGCTGGCTCGGTGGACGGCTGCCGTACGTTTTCGACCGCGGTACCGCTGCCGCGCGAACCAGCGGTCTTGATCCCTTGGCGCAGGCCTCCCTATGGGCTTCCCAGCCTCGGCGGACACTGTTTCGCACCACCGGTGATGTCCCCTCGAATTGGGTTGTGGCCCGTCTGGACGTCTACGACGGTGTCCAGTGGCGGCTCTCAGGCCGCTATCTCCCGGCCGCGTCCTTGGCCTACTTGTCCTCTGGCCGGCCCGCGGCGGGTGACGTCGCCACGGCTCGGGTCCGCGTGGAGTCGCTGACCGGGCCATATCTGCCTGTCCCCGCGGACGCGGTCTCCGTGGCCGGGCTGCCCGTTCGGGCCAGCCGTCGCGACGGGACAGTCCTGGTAGAGCGGGCCCTGACTCCGGGTACTGTCTATCGGACAGGGGCACTGCAACACCCTTCTGGCGGCGTGACCCGCAAGGCGCAGATCTCGGAGCACGCGGACACCTTGCCGGAGAGTCTGCCGGACTCCCTCACATCATGGCTGACCGTGGCGACAGCCGGCCTGCCCTCCTCTGCCACCCCATTGCAGAAGGCTTCGGCGCTCGCCCGTCACCTGCGCACGCATTACGCGTATCGGCCTGAGGAGGGCGGCGGTCAGTCACTCGGCTCCGTCCAGCGGTTCCTGACGACCAAACAGGGGCCGGCCGCGGCGTTCGCGACCTCCTTCGCCCTGGCCGCGCGGGAGCTGGGCATGCCATGCCGGCTGGTCGTCGGCTTCTCCTCCGGTCATCGGCTCAACGACGGGTGGCGGGGCGTCGGCGGCGGCGACGTACGGGTGTGGGCCGAGATCCCCTCACCGGACGGCAGCTGGGCGGCCTTCCATTTCCTCCCAGGAGCCACCACGGGCCCCGAAGCCGGGCTTGCACCATCCGCCGCGCGTTCCCTCCGTCCCACACCAACGCCTACTGCGACGGCCAGCATCCAGCCGAGCCGCTCTGCCAGCGCGCAGCCTTCCGCGCCACCGCCCACTGCGACTGGTTCCACCCGTGGCGTAGGGACGTCGCACTTTCCGTACCAGGTCTTTCTTGCTCTCCCCTTGCTGGCGCTGCTCGCAGCCTTCTGGGTGTGCTTGGTCGCGCCACGGCTGCGCCGCCGCAGGGCACGCCTGCATCCCACGGCGGCCGGACGGATCACGGGTGCCTGGGAGACGGCGGCGGACCGGCTGGTAGGGCACCGGCTGCTGGGCCGACACTCGCCGCGCAGCCCCAACCACCTCATCGGGAGCCTGCCTGCCCAGGCTCGCGACGTGCTGGCACCGCAACTGCAGGCTCTCGGCGCCCTGGCGACTCAGGCACGCTACGGCGATCTTGACGAGGAACAAGCAGTGTTGCACCCCACCTGGCCGCGGCTCGCCGATGCCGACGCTCACCGTGCATGGCAGCTGGAGGCCGAGATCGCGCACCGCTGCCGGACCATAGCGAGACGTTCTCGCACCGAGCGCCTGCGCTCCTGGCGGCGGCCCGCCCCTGTGCGTGAGGCCTCGTCCGTGCCACGGGGAGGATCCCAATGACCGGCTCGAAGAGTGTGCTGGGATCGGGGCGCGCACATGCACTGCTTATCGGCTCCGGAACATACGATCCCGACGGTACCTACGGCCCGGGGGTCAGAGGCTGGCCTGCGGTGAAGTCCGCTCGTCGCTCTGTGGAACGCCTGCGTGACATCCTCATCGAACGGTGCGGCCTGCCCGCGGACGGCGTGACCGAACTCCACGATCCCGAGGACTCCAGGCAGGTACTCGACTACGTCGACACTGCGGCATCATGCGCCGACGGCGGGCTTCTGCTGCTGTACTTCGTCGGCCATGGGGCCCCCGACTTCGATCGCCAAGGGCAAGGCCTACGGCTGATGACGCGTCACTCTGCGCCACCCACCGCGCCAGGTGCCTACTCGTCCACCTCTCAGGTCAGCTTTCACGGCATCCTGGACATCGTCCGCAACGGCAAGGAATCCCGCCCTCAGCCGGCTGCCGTGGTGGCCATACTCGATTGCTGCATGGCCGACCGGGGGGCAGCGGACATGACGAACCTGAAGTCCTACTTCTTTCTCGCGGCCGCGACCCGGGACCGACAAGCCATGGCCCCACCCGACGCCGACTTCCCTTTGTTCACTGGCCGCCTCATCGAGCTTCTGGAGAAGGGCGCACCAGAATTCGGGCCGGACATCAGACTCGCGGATCTGGCTGACCTGCTGTGCCAAACCATGCCGGAAGGGGCGCCCGTCCCCAAGGTCTCCGGGTCTGCCGGGCATCTCGTGCTGGCTCCCAATCCGCACCCCGAGGCGTTCGACCGGGTCCGACCGCAGAGGACCCGTACGCTGCCTGTCACCGGCCGCTGCCCCTATCCGGGGCTGGCGGCCTTCACCGAACAGGAACAGCGGTGGTTCCGCGGCCGTGAGTACGACGCTGACGTCGTTGTCGTCAGTCTCACCGCGGTGCAGGCATCGCGTCTTCCCGTCGTTCTCACCGGGGCCAGCGGGTCAGGCAAGACCTCATTTGTCCAGGCTGCGTTGAGGCCACGGCTCGCCGCCGTAGCCCTCGAAGGCCGTGCCGGCCGCCGCTGCACCACCTTGTTGCGCCCCGGATCACCACAGCTTGTCCACGACCTGGCCCGACATCTTGCCTCGCTCGCGCCCGGGGCGGACTCCGCCGTGTTCGAGTCCCGCCTGCGCGAGGGCGAGGACGGCGCGCGGGCGGTGGCCCGCGAGGTACAGACCGCGCAGGCTACGGCTGATGGCGTACCCGCCGAACTCGTCCTCATCATCGACCAGTTCGAGAAGATCTACAGTCCGGACATTACAGCGCCTGAGCGGACGGCCTTCGTATCGGCTGTCTGTGCTCTGGCCGCGGCCGAGACTCTGGCCCCCTGGCGTCCGCTCAACGGCGACCGTGCGGAGGACATCGTCCGGGTCCGCGTGCTGCTCGTCGTGCCGTCGGAATCCTCAGGACGTCTTGAGGAGTCCGACGACCGCCTGCGCCGTGCCCTCACCACAACCCAGCACATCCTGGCCCCGCTCAGCGAGGACGAGGTACGCCAAGCGATCGTCGAACCCGCACGGCAGGAAGGCATCGTAGTCGACGAGGACTTCGTGGCCGGCGTGTGTGCCGAGTTCGCCTCGGCAGCCGCCCCGCAGTACGGCGACACTCGCACCGCCCTGCCCCCCGCGCGGCTCCTGCCGTATCTGGCCCAGGCGTTGCGGGCGACCTGGGAGCACTCACCGCGTCGCCTCACGCTTCAGGCGTATCACGACAGCGGCAGGCTTGAGGGCGCCATCCAGGAGACGGCCGAGCAGTGCTTCCAGCAACTCGACGCCACCGACCGTGAGATCGCCCAGGTTCTGCTGCTTCATCTCGTCGCCCACAATGACCAGGGGCTCGCCGGTGGGTTGAAGACCGTTACCCGGCAAGCCCTCTTGCTGGAAACCTGCGACACCGGCGATCCGAACAGCCGCCTCAGGACGGAAAAGGTACTCGACCGACTGCGCGAGCGCCGTCTGATCGTCGAAACTAACAGCGGTATCACCCTGGTACACCAGGCTCTGATACACGCCTGGCCCCGCATGGGCCGCTGGATCCGCGACGACCGCACCTGGCTGACGATCCGCGAGCGCATCCAGGCCGAAGCACGTCGTTGGGAAAGGGACGGCCGCGTCGACCGCTCCACTCCCCTGAGCCCCTTCCTCGCCGACGATTTCGCCGCAGCGGCCCACCGCGGAGGCGCAAGCGGTCTCACCCAGCGGGACTGGGACTATCTCAACGCCACGATGGCCTCACGCGAGCAGGAGCTGCAACAACGGCGCCAGGGCAGACGACGGCAACGGATCACCGCCGCGATCGCCGTCCTGAGCTGCATGGCAGCTACTGCGGGAACCTGGATCGGCATAAACGAGCGCGCATCCTCCGCTTCGGCACGCCACGAGCGGACAGCCTCACAGCTGGCAGCAGCCGCGCAAGTGACAGCGGCGCGTCAGCCCGATCTGGCAGCCAGACTCGCCGTTGCCTCCTACCGTGCCGCTCACACCCCCACCTCCTGGACCGCATTGCTGGAGAACGCGGCACAAGTACGCCCCACGCCACTCTCGAACGCAGTGACCAGCCAACTCACCGGCACCCGACTCGCCGTGGGAGCGGGAACGGCCGCCAGCGTGACGGCGAAGGGCATCACCCTCGACGCCACAGCCGACGGGCACCGCGTGGCCGTCCTGCTCGAGAGCACCGGCGTCACCGAGATCGCCTTCGGCCACCGCGGGCAGATCTTGGCCGGGATCGACGCCCACGGCTCCATCAGGATCTGGGACACCGGCCAGCCCCGGCGTCCGCCCCGGGTATTCGCCACCGGCGTGCCGATCGGAGAGATCGGGACAGCAACCACCAGCCTGACCTTCAGCGCCGACGACGCCTTCCTCGCCGTCGCCGCTGGAGAAGAAGCCGGCACCGAGGCCACGCACCCCTTCGCCACCGAGGTCTGGCAAATCCCCCACGAGGCCCGGCCGACACGGAAGAGGGTGCTGCCAGACGGCTACGCCGTGTTCACCGGATCAGGCACCACCCTCGCCCAGGTGGACGGGGCAGGCAAATGGCTCCTTGAGGACGCCGCACGTCCCCAGGCGCCCGGTGCGCTATCACTGGCACGCCGGTCGATGCGCGCCACCTGCTTCAGCCCCGATGGCACTGCGGCCGCGCAGGTGTGCGCACGCCATCGCCCTGGGCAACGCAGGCCAGCCGCTGCCGGCCGTCAGCCTGCTGCGTCCACTGCATCAGCAGCGTGCCGCGCAACTCGGCCCGGATCACCCCGATACGCTCTCCGCGCGTCACGACATAGCCCGCTACCTCGCCGAGGCGGGCCGGGTCTCGGAGGCCGTCGATCTTCTCGACCGTCTCGCCGCCGACCGGCGGCGTGTCCTGGGGCCCCGCCATACGGCGACTTTGGTGACCTTAAGCAGCAAGGCCAGGTTTCTGCGTGAGCGGGGAGACGCTCCGCAGGCATTGCAGTTGTTTCGGGAGCTGCTCCCTGACATGACGGCAGTGCTGGGCCCGGACCATGTGGACGTTCTGCTGGCACGACAGGAGCTGGGCCGGACCCTGGGCCACACCGGCCTGGTATCCGACGCCCTCGCCTGTCTGAGCACGGTGCTCGAAGACCACGAACGGCTTTTGGGCGCGGCGCACCCGCACACGCTCAGCACCCGCTTCGAGCTGGCACTCCTGACAGCCCGGTCAGGTGACCTCCACGGGGCCCTCCGCCAGTTGCAGGCCCTGCTGGCCGAACAGGAACGCATCCTTGGCATGCATTCGCGCACCTTGAGTACTCGTCATCAGCTCGGCAGGCTTCTTGCTCAGACCGGGGAGCCGGAAAAGGCTCTGGAAGCCTTGTCAGGGGTACTGAGTGATCAGGAGCGCTTCCACGGCCCCGCTCATCCCCGCACTCTGGCAACCCGATACGACCGGCTCCTCGTCGCACGCCACACCCAAAACCCGCAGGAGACTGCGGCCCAGCTGGCCGCTCTTCGGGAGGACTGCCGCCGGACGCTGGGCGAGACACATCCTCTGACCCGGACGATCACCACAGCACTGGGAGCCTCGTGACCCCAGTACATGGGCGCTTGTGGTCCGTTCCCAGCCAGGACGGACGGCATTCGGCTGCGCCGCCACCGCGCCGAGAACCCGCAAGAGGTCACTTTGATGCTTCGGTCTCAATGATGTCGTAGAGATGGTTTCCGTGGGCCCAGCGTTTCAGTTCCGGCCGACCCAGCAGGATGATCCCGTGCCGGGCGGCGAAGTCAGTGGCCGGCTGGGTAAACCCGCTCAGACCGATCATGATGGGGTGATGCGCCTTGTGCTCAGGGCGCGCCGTTCCGTTGAAGGTCTGCACCTCCTTGGAACCCACCGGCCGCACATAGTGCTTGCACTGCAGGACCAGTTTGCGGCTCTCGTCATCCCACGCCACCACGTCGGCTCCCAGGTCCCCGGCACCGCCCACCCGACGCGCATGGAGAAATCCGTCGCGGACCAGCAGCTCGGCGCAGGCCTCCTCAAAGGCCGTCGGGGTCATCGCGGCAAGTTCCCGCATGCGGTAGGTCAGCCTGTCCGGCTCCTCGTCATCGGATACGGCGTCCTCGCCGTAGATCAGCTGACGGCCGCCACGACCCGGGCGGTCGATCAGCGTGGCGGTCAGCAGCACCAGCCCCAGGCAGGCGGACCCTGTCCACCACGGATGATCGCCGATCCACGGCAGCGCGGTATCCGTCACCCACTGCCATAACAGCCGCGCCAGTGTGATCCCCACGATGAGACCGACCACGGCCTTCACCCCGGGCGTCATCGTCCCGTCCCTGTACACCGCCGCACCCCCGAGAACGTCGACTTGGGCTCGAACTCCCTTTGTAGCAAGGGGCACTGACACCGGCTCGGCTTCCGGACACCACGTTTTCTTACATGCGCACGCATCATGTCCTGACCGGCCACGTGCCGACACCGACGAACTGGACCAGCACGCACCTGCGCGTGAATTGCGCTCTCCTACCGTCGTGCGCCTCGTTTCAGGGGCAGGCGAACGACACGAAGCAGTGGGACGTGAAGCCGCGGCAGATGCCGCGGCATGGTCGGAGTGTCAGATTCCGAGCTCCGCCAGGGCGGCCTGGCGTTGCGGGCTGAGGCGGGAGCGTCGGCGGCTGAGGTTGCTCAGCCACTGTCCCAGTCGTACCCGGTCGCCTTCGATCTCCTCGATGTGACGCTGGGGGACGTTGAGATGGCCCTCTCGTGCGCGGAAGGCGCGAGCGGCAGCCAGTCCGCGCTGGAATGCCTGCTCACGCGCTGGCAGCCGGGCGTCGTTGTTGCAGGCGGCGGACGTGTGCGGCAGGTCGAGTCCTGCGCTCTTGAGGAGGTGGCGCTGCTCGGGGTGAAGGGTGTCGGCACGTTCGCACTGAGCCGTGAGCCACTCCCCCGGTGGAGCGTCTTTTTCTGTCTGCCGTAGAGCTGTGTGGTAAGCGCGTTGCCAGGTGATTGGCCAGGGCGGGTTCCACCACCGGTCCAGGGCGGCGAGTGCGGCTGCGCGTTCGTTGGAGAGGGTCTCGGCTCGGGTGCGCTGGGTGGCCAGCCAGCGGCCCAGGGGGAAGCCGTCGTGGCTCTCTTCGACGGTGGCGGCGAGGTGGCCGTGCCGGGCGGCGTAGGCGGTGGCGTGTGCGAGGCCTCGCTCGAAAGCCTGCTGGCGGGGATCCCAGATGATGCCGAGGCGTTCGAGGGCCTGGGTGCGCGCCGTATCGAGGACGCCAGTGGTGTGCAGGTGGCGCTGCCAGGTGAGCCAGCGGCCCAGGGGGTAACCGGTGGTGTCTTCGTAGGTCTGGGGGACGTCGAGGTGGTGGTGGGTGCGGTGGTAGCGGCGGGCTGCGGTCAGGCCGCGGCGCCATTCGGCGCTCTTGGGGGCCAGGACGCGCAAGGAGAGGGCGAGGGCGACCTCGTCAGCCTGGGTGGGGCGGTCGAAGTGCAGCCAGGCGTCGGGGTCTTCGGGGGGCATGGTGGGGCGGTGGGTGCGGGGATCGGCGAGGCGTGCGTCGAGGCGGTTGTCGTGGGCGCGCAGGGCCTGGATGGTGCGCCACAGGGGCGTATAGGCGTCGGCGCCGAGGAGGTCGTCGGGGTCTTCGCCGGGGGTGAGGTAAACGGGGACCACGAGGGTGGCCTTCTTGCCGGCGCCGGGGTTTTGGCGCAGGGCGCGGCCGACCGCCTGGACGGTATCGACGGGACTGTTCTTGGGGTCGGCGAAGACGACGGCGTCGATGGCGGGGACGTCGATGCCTTCTCCGAGGACGCGGGCGTTGGACAGGACGGCCGGGGTGTGGGGGGTGGTGTGGGAAGCGAATTCGAGCAGGAGGCGGCGTCGGACCTGCGGGGGGTGGTGGCCGCTGATCCAGTCGGCCCACAGGCCGTTGGGACGGAGTTCGTCGGGGAGGGTGGCGGCGGTGTCGGGGAGGGTGGTGGCGAAGGCGCGGGCGTCGGCGACGCGGTGGTGGAAGGTCAGGATGCGGCGCAGCTGGTGGTCGTGGATGGCGCGCAGGGCGGCGACCTGACGGCCGGCCAGGCGCAGTCCGTCGACGCCGGCGCCGGGTCCGGTGGCGAGCCAGTCGCGGAGGTCTTCGTCTGTGACGACGGGGACGAGGATCTGGTAGTCGGCGAGCAGGCCGAGGTCGATGGCGTCGGAGAGGGTGAGCCGGTAGGCGACGGGGCCGAAGAGGGTTTCGTCGTCCATGGAGGCGACCGACTCCGTGTCGTCGTCCTGGTCGGTGTCCGCGTCCCAGATGCGGGGGGTGGCGGTCAGGTAGAGGCGGCGGGCGGCGGGAACCTGGTCGTCGTGGTGGACGGCGGCCCAGGGTTTTCCGAGGCGTCCGGCAGTGCGGTGGGCCTCGTCGACGACCACGAGATCCCAGGGGGGCAGGCGGTGGTCGTGGTGGGCGGCGGTCACGGCGGGCAGGGAGGCGTAGGTGGCGTACGCGGTAACGGGGCCCGGGTCGGCTGCGGTGGTGAGGGCGGAGACTTCTCCGGGGTCGGTGGTGAGGGGGACGTCGGCGCCGAGCGGCTCGTGGTCGAGCGCCTGGCGGGCAGAGCACACTGCTACCGCGGCGCCTTTGCGTCCCGCCAGACGCCAGGAGCGGATGGTCTGCGACAGCAGGTCCAGCGTCGGAAGGAGCACCAGGACGCGCCCTCGTGGGGCGATGCGGGCGGCGGTGCGGGCGGCGATGAGGGTTTTGCCGGTGCCGCAGGCGGCGATCACGCTCGCTCGGGGGTGTCGGGTGAGGGTCCGGGTGGCTGCGGCGACCGCGTTCTTCTGGTGGGGGCGCAGCGTCAGCTCGGTAGATGCCATGGGTGGTGGGCGGCTTCCAGAGGCAGGCGGGGCGGAATCAGGCGGTGCGGATGCGGTGCCGGGAGAGGTGGTCGAGGACGTGCTGGTGGGCTTCCCAGCCGTCGGGGAATTTGGCGGGGACGCCGAGGTGGACGGGGTCGTTGGAGGGGTGGCTGTCGAGGAGGTCGGCGATGCCGGAGCGGGCGACCATGATGCAGGCGTGGCGGTGGCGTGAGGCCAGCACGCACAGGCGGCCGGCTTCCAGGTGGAAGGCGGAGGCGTCGCGGCGTCCAGACAGCGGGTGCAGGACGATGGTGACGGCGAATTCGCGTCCCTGCAGGCGGTTGGCGGTGTCGGCATGTACTCCCCGGGTCTCGGGGGTGCGGTTGAGGAGCTGCTGGATGTGGCGGGCCTGTTCGCGGTGGGCGGTGCCGATGGCGATGTCACCGGGTTGAAGGCGGCGGCCGGAAGGGTGGTTTTCGCACACGGCCTCGGCGCCGCGGGCGAGCAAGCGCGCGGCCAGCGCGACGGTGGCGTGGGCGGCTTCGGGGTCGGTGCGGGCGGTGTGTCGGGCGGGTAGTTCGTGCAGGGCCCAGCCGGAGCGGGCGGCTTCCTCGATCGTGGTGTCCAGGGGGCTGTGCAGGCCGCTGGTGGTGAAGTGCAGGCTCCGGGTGGCAGGGGTGGTGCCTGCCTGGAAAGGGGTGAAGGGGTAGAAGGCGCGGGAGACGAGGCCAGCTGCCGAGGGGGGAAGACGCCAGGAGACAGGCAGTGTGTGCAGGGCGGCGTCGTTGTGGTTCATCAGGACGGTGACGGCGCTGTTCATGGGGTCGTGGGGCAGGCCGGTCCAGCGGGGGGTGCGGATGATGGAGAACGGGTCGAGCTGTCCGGGATCGCCCACGAAGAGGGCCTGGTCGAAGAGTTTGGCGATCAGCAGCAGGGCGTCGGAGCGCATCTGGTAGGCCTCGTCGATGATGGCCCACCTCCAGCGGGGTCCGTCAACGTTCGCCCATTTCTTGGCGGTTGCGACGATCACATCGCAGGCGAGGACGTCTTTGATGTCTTTGCTGATGATGGTGTCGGCCAGTTCTTGGACGTGGTCGGGGACGTGGTAGGTGTGCCCGGTGAGACGTCCCAGGCGCAGTCGGGGCGCTTCGGGGGCGGCGAGGCGGACCAGGAGGTCGTCGACCTGGTGGTTGGTCTGGGCGACGATGATGCACTGCTCGCCGCCTGCGGCGAGGGTGCGGGCGGCGCGGACGACCAGGGTGGATTTCCCGGCGCCGGGCGGGGAGTCGACGACGAGGGCCTGGTCGCTGCCTGCGGCGAGCGCGTCAAGGATGCCGGTCACTGCCGCACGGGCCAGCTCGGCGGGTGAGGGCGTGGGCTGGGTCATGGCTGAGGCTCCTCGGCCGTCTCCAGGACGGTGGCGGGGTGGTCGTGCTGGGGGCCGCCGTGCGTCCAGGGGATGTTGTCGCGGCTGGGGAAGGGTGGCTGGCGGAAGAACTCGGGGGCGAGGGTGAGGCGGAGGTCGTCACCGACGGCGGGGACGGAGTCGGGTTTGGTGGTGAGGGTGGTGACCTCAAGCAGCAGGTCACTGCCACCGCCGCGGGCGGTGATGCTGCGGATGGCCATGTGCACCCGGGGGTTGTGGGGTCCGGCCAGCAGGTTTCCGATGTCCAGGCGGATGGGGTCGGTGGTGTGCAGGGTGAAGCGGGGCTTGCGCTGGGCGCGGCCGGTGGGGCCGGTGACGGTGCGGTGGGGGTCGGTGTCGATGACGGTGCCGGCGAGGGCTTCTCCGCTGGTGCGCCGTTCGGCCATGACGAAGTCGTCTTCGAGAGCGCGGCGGGCTTCGAAGGCGCCTTGGGCCTGTTCGAGGCGGGCCAGGCGGCGGGCGGCGGAGACGGCGTCGTCCTTGATGGGCTGGGGTCGGCCGTCGTCGGCGAGGTAGGTGCTGTAGGCGGTGAAGCGGTCGCGGTCGGCGTCCCAGCGGCGGTGGGCGTCCAGGGTCTGGGGCAGGGTGCGCAGCAGGGCGAGCGCGTGCCAGGCGTCGTCCCAGGTGGGGTGGAGGTATGTGTGCAGGAGGTCGCGCAGCCGGTCGGTGTGCCGGGTCATGGCGGCGGTGTTGCCCTCCTCGGCGGCGGTGTCGTAGGCCGTCAGCAGGGGGTCGAGTTCGAAGGTGTCGAAGGAGGGGTCGGTGGCCGGGCCGGCTGGCCGGCGCAGTTGGGGGTCTTCGGCGGCGAGGGCGGCGTGCAGGCCGGTGGTGCCGGGCGGGGGGTCTATCCAGGCCAGGAGGGCGGCGAGGTGCTCGTCTTCCAGGGGGCTTTGGCCAGTGACCCAGTGGGTGGTCAGCAGGTCCGTCAGGGCGAGCAGGAAGGCGGAGCCGGGGTACTCGGCGTGTTCAGCGAAGAAGGTCAGCCACTGTCCGAGGCGTCCGACGCTGCGGGCCGGGTCGGTGCCCTCGGGTGGCTCCCTGAAGCGCAGGGCGCGGCCCAGCCGCTCGATGTAGGGGATGGACTTGCCGTTGGCGACGAGGAGTTGGGGGGCGTGGGTGTAGCGGTGGCGGGCGGGTTTGCTGCCGCGGGCGGGTAGGCGTTCGGTGGTGTGCTGGAAGCTGTGGATGTAGGTGAGGATGCCGTCGGCCAGGTCGTCCAGGAACCCGGTGGGCCGGCCGCGCGGGGGTGCGACGAGCAGCCGGGGGTGGGCGGGGTCGTCGCCGTACATGACGGCCAGCGGGGTGGCTTCGGTGCCGGAGCGGTTGAGCGGCAGGATGATCAGCGGCCGCTCGGTGAGATGGAAATGGCGGACGGTGCTGGCGTTTTGGGCGTGCTCGGTTTCGGCCGCCTCCAGGCGCAGCACGGTGGTGAGCAGGCTCATGCGGACTCCCGCAGTTGGGCGCGGATGGTGTGGGCGTGCTGCAGGGCGGCCGCCAGGTCGCTCTGGTCGGGGGCCGGGGCGCGGGTGCCTTCGGCCAGGCGCAGGGCGGTGGTGATGTGGTCGATGCCACCCAGGTCGTCCCGGACGCCGGTACCGAGCACGTCGATCGAGCCTTCGTCGCGGGCTTCGCTGCGGCAGAAGTAGGCCAGGTCACAGAAGTGGCGGCAGGCGGGGGTGTAGCGGGCGGAGGTGGTCTGCAGGGCTGCCGTGAGGGCCTTGGGGTCGCGGGTGGGCCGCTCGTCTGGGCCTGGGGCGAGGTCGAAGGTGGTGTGGGGCGGCAGTGCGTCCAGCAGGGGCTCAATGCGGGTGAGCCGGCTCAGCTGGCGGGTGAGGGCGGCGACCTTCTTGCGGGCGTCGACGAGACTCGCGACGGGGCGGCGGCTGAAGTTGCGGGGGGTGACGAGGACGACGTCGTCGGAGACGGCGTCCTTGTCGATGCCTTCGTTTTCCAGCAGTTCGCGCAGGGCGAGGATGTAGGCGGCAGCCTGGGTGACGGCGGCGGCCACTTTGGCCGGGTCGGCCTGGCCGTCGAGGACGGAGAAGGATTTGATCTCGATAATGTGGAAGACGCCGTCGATCTGGAAGGCGACAACGTCGGGCTCGAGATAGACGGGGTGGCCGGCGACGGTCAGCTGCAGGATGGGGTGGTCCAGCAGCGTACGGGCGGGGCCGGTGGAGCGGATGGCTTCAAGGACGGCGGTACGGGTGTAGGCGTGGCGCACCTGCAGGGAGGCGTCCTGGGTACCGACTGAGGCGAGGTCGGTGTGGGCGGCCTCGGGCAGCGGAAGGCCGAGGACCTCGCGCAGCAGGCGCAGGAGTTCGGCGCCGCCGTCGGCTTTCACCTGCTGTTCGAAGATGGCACCGCTGCGGAGGGCGATAGAGGACTTGGCGAGCGGGCGGGGTTTGCCCAGGTGGACGGCGAGGGCGTCCTTGTCGACGCCTGCCGCGTCCAGCAGCCCCCGGCGGGTGCAGCCGGGGTTGGTGGTCAGGGCCGCGAGGGTGCGGGCGTCGTGCCCTTTGGCGGGGCCGGTGCCGCGCAGTGCGTCGAGCCGGTCGTTGAGCAGACTCACGAAGCTTCCTTGCGGGGACGGGTCGAAGGCGGTCAGGTGACGGAGCGCAGTCGGCGGGCGGACTGGAAGGAGCCGCCGAACAGCAGTCCCGCTTCGTCGAGTTGGCGGCGGGCACGGTCGGCTGCCTCGGAGCGGGTGCGGGTGTCGCTGTCGGTGTGCAGGGCGAGTTCGTCCTGGGCGGCGCGGCGCAGCAGCGGCAGGTCGATGGGAGCGGGGGCTGCGGTGTGCTGCTGTATGGGGGGCTGGGCGCCGGGGATGTTCTGGGCGTAGCGCACCAGGAGTTGCCTGGCGGCCAGGGGCAGGCTGTCGAGGTCGAGGCGTTCGGCGGCGTCGGCGATGTTCAGGGCGCTGGTGAGGAAGTGGACGCGGGCGCTGAGGGGGCCGACGATGCGCTGCTCCAGGTGCCAGGTGCTGATGGTGAGCAGTCCGCGGGCGGGTGAGAGCAGGTCTGAGGTGAGCGCTGGGCACAGGTAGTAGGGGCGGGCGCCGGGTGCCGAGCGGTAGGAGCGTTCCTCGTCGCGGCGCAGGCTGGTCAGCCGTGAGGGTGCCAACGCGCCGGCGAAGAAGGCTTCGTGGACGGTGCTGATGAGCTTGGGGGCTGCGGGCGCGGCCAGCAGGGTCAGGACCTGGTGGACCTGTTCTCGTGCGGGCAGCAGGGCCGGCGGCTCCGCCGTCGCGTTCTGCGTCGAGGCGCTGCGTGAGGTGGCGTCCGGGGCGGGGGCGTCCTGACCGTTCTCGGTCTGCTCGAACAGGGCGTCCCAGGCCCGTTGGGTGCGGCGCAGTTCGTCGCGGAACTGCTTGACCTGGTCGCTGTCACGGGCCAGTTGGGCACGCCGCATGGCCTGCTGCAGCTGTTGCATGCGTTCTTCGAGTGCGTCCAGATGCTCGTGCATGGCACCCACCCTACCGCATTCCAGTGTTTTCCAGTTTTCTCCTGTGATTCCTGTTGTAGAGTCGTCGGCACTTCGCCAACTGCCGCTGCCGCAGAAGGCGTCAGGCAGTCCTGCCTGCACTGAGGAGAGCCGTTCATGAAAGCCCTGCACACATCCGACTGGCATCTGGGCCGCGCGCTGGCGCGCCGCTCCCGGGACGAGGAATTCGACGCCGTCCTGGCCGAGATCACCGCCATAGCGGAGCGTGAACAGCCGGATCTGATCGTGCACAGCGGTGACCTGTTCGACTCCTTCCGGCCCGCGCACAAGGACGTCCTGCGCGCGATGCGCTGCCTGAATGCCCTGGCGTGCATCGCACCTACCGTGGTCCTGGGCGGGAACCACGATTCCCCCGAGCTGTTCGACCTGCTGAACTATGTGTGCACGCTGTGGCCCGACGCCGACCAGGGCCGTCTGCGGTTCGTGCACAGCCGCGGCGACACGGACCCGGGCACGGTGCTCGACTTCGACAGTCGTGACGGGCGCGAACGCATCCGTCTGGCCGCCCTGCCATATGTGCACCCCAACCGCTACCTGCACCTGTTCCCCGGGTTCGGGACCACGGAGGGCGTCTACGCGGCCGGCGTGCGTGAGCTGCAGGAGGGGCTGCTCTCCCGGCTGCACGACGGTTACGAGCCCGGTCGTGACGTGCTGCTGTTCACCGGCCACCAGTTCGTTGCCAGCGCCATGCCGGGCCAGAGTGAGCGGATGTGGGAGGTGCGCGAGCCCTATGCCACCGACCCCGACGCCTTGCCGCAGGTCGCTTACTGCGCCCTCGGGCACATCCACAAACCCCAGCCCGTCGGCAGTGGCCGACTGCCCGCCCGCTACGCCGGCAGTCCGCTGCAGATGGACTTCGGCGAGAGCGAGGAGACCAAGAGCGTCACCGTCGTCGAGGCGGCCCCCGGCAGGCGCACCCTCATTACCCCGCACACGCTGCACTCCGGGCGCCGCCTGGCCCGCTTCCACGGCACCCTCGAGGAACTGCGCACCGACGCAGCCCAGTACAACGGCGTCTACCTCAAGGCGGTCATCCGCAGCGACGAGCCTGTCCCCCGGCTCGGAGACAAGGTCGCCGAACTGGTCCCGGAGACAGTCCTGGTGGAGGTCGAGGAAGACTGTGCTGCCACCCGGGCGACCGTGCTGACGGGGGCCGACGCCGTCGACAACGAGACCCTGGACGTCACGGCGGCGTTCAGCGCCTACCTCGCCGATGCCGGCACGCCCGGGCAGAGCGCCGACGACGTCGTGGCCGCGTTCGCCGATCTGCTGAACACATCCGACTCCGTACTGCCGGACTCCCCCGCCGAGCAGCTTCTCAGCGAAGCCCTCGCCACCCCCTGGACCAGCGCCGCCCACGGCACTTCGGAGACCACCTCATGAAGATCGTCCGCCTGACCTTCTCGGGAGTCCGCAGCTATCCCGGCACCTGCACAATTGACTTCACCGGCAAGGCCCTCGTCGGCATCCTCGGTGACACCGGCGCGGGCAAGACCAGCATCCTGGAAGCCGTCACAGCCGCCCTGTACGGCAAATGCTCCTGGACCGACCGCGTCGCACAGCTGCGCTCAGACGACTGTCCAGCCATGATGGTCGACCTGGTGTTCTCGGTGGAGGGCCGGGAGTGGACGGTTCATCGCGTCTTCCACGAGACCCGCCGCACCCAGGCACGGCTGACGGGCCCGGACGGCCGGCACATCGACGGGGTGGGCGCCGTCGACGAGGCCGTCCGCAAGGTCATCGGGATCGACTACATCACCTTCAAGTCCTCCGTCCTGGTGCCGCAGGGGCGCTTCGACGAGTTGCTCAACGCGGGCGACGCCGCGCGCACCGGCATCCTGAAGTCCCTTTTCGGCGTCGATGAGCTGCAGCGCGTGCGGCAGCTCGCCATCGACTCCAGCAACCGTCTCAAGGACCTCATCAGCCAGGCGCAACGCGAAGACGCCCGGCTGGACGAGGATCCGCGTGCGCAGGCACGAGCGGCCCGGGAACGCCGCGAACGGGCCGACTCCGGTGCTGCGGACCTCAGCGGCCGGCTGACCGAGCTGCGCCGCCTGCAGGCCCAGACGGCGCAGTCCGGGCAACAGGCCCGCCTGGCCGCAGATGCCGCCTTGGCACTCACCGAGCGCCGTGTCCCGGACTACGGCAGCATCACCGCCGCCGTCCGGCAGGCCCAGGACCAACTGCAGCAGTTGCAGGAGGCCAATGCCGAGGCCGAGGGCACGGCCCGCGCCGAGCTCCAGGCCGTCACCGCCGAGCGGGATGCGGCCGCCGCGGCCGGTCTGGCGCCCGATGCCCTGGCCGGTGCCGCGCAGGTCCTTCGGGATCTGCCCGGCCGGCTCACCGCCCTCACCGACGGGGAAACCGCGCACGCCGAGCTCCTGGCCGAGCTGGAGGGCGAAGAGGAAGACCTTGCCCGGCGCGCGGGTGAGCTGCGGGAGGGCGAGCAGCTCGTCGAGGAACTGTGCGGGCAGCTGCAGGATGCCGAGGACGAAGCGGATCAGGCCGCCGCGGCGTTGCAGACACTGACGACCGCCGTCCGCCGCGCCGGTGAAGCGGCCGGCGCACTCGCCCAGCAGCGTGCCGCTCAGACTCTCACGCGGGACAAACTCACTGCCTTGGTGCAGGCACCTCCCGGCAGCGATCTGGGCGAGGCCCGGGCCGTGAAGGCGCGGGCGCAGGGCGTGCTGGACGGCATCCATCGCCAGGAGGCGGCGCACAGGGCCGGCGACGGGCTGGCCGCGGGAGACGGCTGTCCCGTCTGCATCAGAACGCTGCCGGAGGACTACCGGCCGCCGCAGCCCCAGGACGCCGAGGCCCTTGAGCGTGCCACGGCCACGGTGGAGAAGGCCTCCGCCGCGCTGGCCGACGCCGAGCGGGAGCACGCCTGGCACGCGCTCGAGGTCGAACAGCTCCAGGCAGCCGAGGACGAACACCGGCGCCAGGTGCAAGAAGCCACCGCTCTGATGGAGGCTTCGCTGTCCACGGTACGAGAGGGGGCCCAGGAACTCGCCGCATGCAGCGGCCACCCTCAGCCCGCTGTATATGCAAAGGAGCTGGAGAGCGCTGCCGCAGCGGCTCTGACCCGCGGGGCCGAATCCGCGCCGCCGACCGCCTCCGAGCAGGAGAACCTGGCGGACGCACTGCTGCGGGACGCCCGCGGCCGTGTTGCACAGATGCAGGAGGCAGCCGCCGCCAGCAAGAATGAGCTGGCGCAGCAGGAGGCCAAGCAGGGCGCCGCGCGGGCTGCGCTGGAAACGGCCACGCTCGCCTCACAGAAAAGGCGTGTGCAGGCGCGCCAGACCACCGAGCGCCTGGAGACCGAGCGTCGCGGTCTGGTGGCGAGTGTGTCCGCACTGCCCGAACTCGCGCATGCGCATCTGCCCCAGCAGCCGACGCTCCCCGTCCCTGAACAGCTGGAAGCCGCCGCCGAGGCCGTGCGGCACGAGCAGGTGCGTCAACAGGAGCTTTCCGAACAGCAGCAGAAGCTGAGCAAGCTGGTGCAGTCACTGCTGACCACGCGGAATGAGCTGAACGAACGCCGGCAGCAGGAGGTTGCCCAGCCTCTGCACCGACTCGCGGCCCGGCTGCAGCGATGGGCGGACAGCGCGCTCGGCGCGGCCGCGCTCATCAAGGAGGCGCAGCGTCCCGCGCTGCCTACCCCGGCCGAGACGCACGGCCTGACGGCCACGCAGGGATACGCCGCAGCCCTGGACAGGGTCAGCACCCTGCTGCTGGCGGCCCTGGATGAATACGACACCGCAGCACGTGCAGCCACGGCGGAGCTCACCGCGCGGCTGTCCGTGCACGCGCAAGCAGTGACCGCTGCCTATCCCGATGCGGCCGTCCTGCAGGTGAGTGCCGAGACGGACCCGCTGGACCCCACTCTCCTGGACGGCTTGAGCAGCCAGGCAGGCACCCTGCGCAACGAGGCCGGGCGCGCCCAGCAGGACGAGGAGCAGGCTCTGTCCCAGATCCCGCACAAAGACCGGCTGACAGCAGCCATCACCGCCGGTGAGTGCCAGCTGACCGCATGGCAGGCGGTGAGCGCCCACCTGACGGACGGGAAGTTCCTCGGCCACCTCACCGACCTGCGCACCCGCGCTCTGCTCGCGCACGGCAGCGAACTGCTGCAGCAGCTGTCCGGCGGCCGGCTGGGCTTCGCCGACGACTTCGACATCGTCAGCCTCTCAACCCAGGCCCGCCGCAGCTCGCGCACCCTCTCCGGCGGGGAGACCTTCCAGGCCTCCCTGGCCCTTTCCCTCGCGCTGATGGAGATGCACGGCCGCAGCGGCACCCGTCTGGAGAGCCTCTTCCTCGACGAAGGCTTCGGCACCCTGGACACCGCCGCCCTCGACAGCGCCCTGCAGGTCCTGCGCACCAACGTCGGCACCGACAAGCTCCTGGCCGTCATCAGCCACCTGCGGCCGGTCGCCGAGACCGTGCACGACGTGTTGTGGGTGGAAAAGGACCACCGCGGCTCAACGGCGCGCTGGCTCACCGCAGCAGAACGCGACAGCCTCGTCCGCGATGACCTGCACAACCTCGCGGACCTGGCGTGAGCGCGCGCTCCGCCCACCGCGGCCTGTCCGGCAGCGGTACAGCAGCTGGCAAGGTGGCGGGCTCAGCACCGCACCGGCGCGGATGCGTGCGGCGCCGTCACGTGAGGCGGCCGGGGTCGTTACACAGCACGGGCTCTTCACTCACGGACGCTGGGGGACACCGTCATACTCAGGAACGATCGAACAGGACCACCCACGATCACTTCGTTGCGATTTTCGCAACGCGTGCTTACGGTGGAGTAATGACGGAATCGTTGAACGCGCGGGTGCGCCAGGTGCTCGACGGCATCGGCGAGCCCCAGGCGCAGTTCGCGCAGCGCATAGGGATGTCCGCCGACAAGCTCAGCAAGTCTCTCAACGGCACACGGCGCTTCACCTCCTTGGAACTGGCGCTCATCGCCGAACAGGGGCACACCACGGTCGACTGGCTGTTGCACGGTACGGAGCCTCGCAGAGCCACGGCATTGGCGGCCCGCACCCGCGCACGCGGCGCGGCAGCGCCGGATGACAGCAAGGCGGCAGTGCTGCGCCATGCCGAGATCATCGACGCGCTGGCCAGTGTGGGACACCGCCTGAACCTGCCGGAGCTGCCCCCGTTGCCCGACGAGTCCGACTCCATCGCGCAGGGATCGCGGCTTGCCGAGGACGCCTCCGCCGTGATCGGCCTCAGCCCACGCGGCGTCACCGCGCGCGGGCTCGCCGAGCAGTGGGAGAAGGTATTCGGCCTCATCGCCGCGACCACCGACCTCCCTGACGGCCTCGACGGGCTGTCGTGGGACACCGGAGACTTCCGTCTTGTCCTCGTCGGCCGCACGGATGTGTGGACTCGTCAGCGCTTCACCCTTGCCCACGAACTGGGCCACATCCTGGCTGGCGATGCCATAGACCGTCCCCTGACCGAACACATCGCCCCCAACATCGACGAGGGCCAGGCCGAAGTCAGGGCCAACGCCTTCGCCGCCGAACTGCTCATGCCGCACAAGGAAGTGGCACAGAGCGCTGCCGACGCGGGGAGCCTGAACGAAGAAGCGCTGCTGTCCCTGTCCTGGGAGTACCAGGTCTCCCCCAGCGCGATGGCAACACGACTGCATACGCTCGGCATCATCAGCGGCAAACAGCGTCGCTCATGGTCGGCCGCCACCACCCGCATGGCGGCACTGCACGCGGGAGACCCCGGCCGGCACATGCGGTACGCCCAGCAGGCCGGCGATGGTTGGTACTCCGCCAGTCTGGCCAAACTGGCCGTCTCCGCCTACGTGAGGGGCGACATCAGCATCCGGCTCGTCGCCACCGTGACCGGGCTGGACGCCGACCGGCTACTGGACCTTTTCCATCCTGGCCCCGGGCCGTCGGAGAAGATCCCACGGTCTGACGCCACAGTGACCGGCCCCGCAGAACTGGCCTTCTTTCCGTGACCTCATGGTGGTTTCCCGACAACACGGTGCTGTGCAACTTCGCCTCCGCCGACGCCCTCGGGCTGCTCGAGAACATCCTCAACGGGCGAGGGCGGTGGACCCAAGCCGTCGCCTACGAAGCGAGCAGGTCTGCCCAGAGCGCCCATCCCCAGCTCGCCAACGTGGCGGCCGACGGATGGCTCGGAGAGCCCCTGGAGATCGAGGACTTTGAGACAGACATGGTCGAACGCGTACGCACGGCCGCGTTCGGCGGCTCCGCCAGCGCGCCGCTGCAACATCTGGGAGAGGCCCAGACACTGCACATCATCCAGCGCTGGCCGGACTTCAGGGGTTCCTTCTGGCTCAGCGACGACCGCGCAGCGTGTGATCACGCCCGACGCCAAGGCATCACCACCCTGGAGACGCAGGACGTGATGGCTTATGGATGCAGCGCGGGAGACATCACTCACACCGATGCCTACAAGCTCCTGCAGCTCATGCGGGATGCAGGCCGGCACCTCTCCCTACCGGCCGATCCCTCCGGCCTGCTGCGCTAGCCCGCCTCCGCAGGCTGAACGTCCTGCCAAAAACCGATCATTTTCGGTCCTTGCCGATCAAAGGCCAGGAAGCGGGGGCGTCCCGCCCTAATCTGACCATCGACACCTTCCTGGGCCCCTCGCGGCCGAGAACGCCAGAGGGGGATGGGAGTGGAGGAAGGCTACTTCGGGGGCGAAGACGGCTCCGAAGACGAGTTAGACGAGCGGCGGGATCTCTTCCGGTATGTGACGGCCGACAACGCGGCCGAATACCTCGCCATCATGGACCAGTTCACGCAGACGCTGTTGACCGACCTGTCCGCCGCGGAGGTCAGCGAGGCCCTGGAGAAGCGCGGCATCGTCCTGTCCCCGGAGGATGCGGAGACCCGGTGCGGCAGCCTGGTCCGCTGGAAGAACCTCATGCCGTCCGCGCGTGATCCCCGTGTTCCCACGGTCGCAGCGCTGCGCTACACCCGGGCCCGTTTCCAGGTCACCCGGCTCGGCGGCACGGTCCACCGACAGGTCACCAAGGTCCTGCAGATGCGGGACGGTGCACGAGAGGTTGCGCGCGAACTGCTCGGCAGCATGGCCACGTTGCTGTCGAAGATCCTCCGCCAGGCCCACCATCCCCGCTCCATCGACGCCGAGGCCCTGGCAGCCGACGTCACCACCGTGTTCACCAACCAGGCGTACTTCGCCGACAGCATCCGCGACTTCTACGCCTATCTGTCGTCCGTACTGGTCCGCTATGACCTGGCCGGCGAGGAGTACGCGTCATTCAAGGGCCTGCTGCTGGAATACGTCCACCTCATCGACACCGACGTCTCCCGGCACTCACCCGCGGTCCTGAAATGCCTGGAAGACCTCCAGCCGGTCCTGGACCATGTCCTGAACGCCCTCGACAGCCTGCCGGGCCTGTCCTCCGCGGACGGCGCCCCCGTCGAACGGCTGCCCGGACGGCAATACAACGACTGGGCGGAGCTGCAGGCCTGGTACAGCGGCGGGGAGGGCGGCCTGTCCGGCCCGGCGCAGCTGCGGGCCGCGGCCGAGTCCGCTCTGGGGCAGTTGCTCACCAACGCGCGGCGCATGCTCACCCCCGGTGGCACCGGAGGAGCCAGGCGCAGCGACCTGATGCACCTGGCCGGGCTGTTCGCGCAGGCCAGTGTCGAAGAGGCCCACCGCGGCTTCTCGGCCGCCTTCGGCGCCTACCCCGCGCGTCATGTGAGTTTCGGACCCGAGGAGGCCGGCTCCCGCGACACCGCTTCGACCTCGTGGTGGGACGCGAGCCCCGTGGATGTCCCGGTCTCCTTGCGGGAGCGCGGTGACCGCACCGCGCGCGGCCGCACCGCGCGGGTGCCCGACCCGGGCTTGGACATCACCCGTCTGCAGGAAGAGGCCGCCCAGGAACTCGCGGCCCGGCGGACGGCCGGAGCTGAACTCGCTGCTGCCGGTGTGCTGGACGGAGTGCTCCTCACTCCCGCAGCCCGTGACCTGCTGCTGGAGCTGGTGTCTATGGCTCTGGCCAAGGAAGTCAGCCTGTCAGAAGTGGTGCGCGTGGACGACGTCGAGCTCAACGTCGCCGTGAACGTCGCGGAGTCGGACACCGACACCGTGATCAGATCGGACGACGGCGACACGACCTTCTTGTGTCTGGCTCTCAAAGCCTCCGCCGCCGACGGGGTCCGCCCCGGTGATGCAGCGGGTGAGAGCGCGGCAGACGAAAGCGCCGCCGACGCAGGAGAGGACCAGCAGCCGCCCGCGGAAGCAGGAGGCGTCCTGTGAGCGGGGACAACAGGCCGCCGGGCTCCACAGCGCAGCACGAGGCGGCGGAACGGCGCCTGGCGGCCCGTACCTTGCTCACCTGCCCGGTGCTCACGTCGCACCGACAGCCGGACGAACTGGCCGTGGTTCGCAGGCATTCCGCCGCGCTGCGGTCCACCTTCGCCAAGCTCCTGAGCTATCACCTCATCGTTGAGACCTCCTTTGCCCGGCTGGTGAAGACGCCCCCGAGCCCGGACGGTCCGCTGCGGCCCGTCCAGCGGGGCGACAGCCCGCCCTTCACCCCGGAGACTTATGCGCTGTTCTCGTTGGCCTGTGCCGCATTGCTCACACCCGGCACCGGGGAATGGCTGCTGATCTCCTCGCTGGTCGAACAGGTACGGGCCGATGCCGCCTCAGCCGGTGTCGAACTGCGCGACACTCCCTCGGAAAACCGCCGCCTGGTCCAGGCCATCGGACTCCTCATCGACTGGGGTGTGCTCACCGAGACCGACGGATCACTGTCCGCGTGGAGTGAACGGCGCGAGGAAGGTGTGCTGCAGATCCACCGTCCGTTGCTTCCACATGTGCTCCCCCGCCCATTGCGCAATGTGGCCTCCCTCGCCGACCTGGCGGCTCAGCTGCCGAGCGGGGCGACGGAGCCCCGGCGCAGTCTGCGCCGCCGACTGGTGGAGAACCCGCTGGTGAGACGAGAAGAGCTCCCGGAGGACGAGCGTGACGTCCTGTCCCGAGAACGTTCGGAGCTGACGCGCCTTCTGGAGGAGCACTTCGGGCTGACGCTGGAGGTCAGGGCGGAGGGAGCTTTGGCCTATGACACCGAAGGAACCCTCAGTGATGTGGCCTATCCGGGACCGGGCACTGTGCGCCAGGCAGCGCTGCTACTGACCGATGCACTGACCGATCTGGCCCGGCCCTCGGCTGGTCACCACGTCCCCGGCGCTGCGGCAGATGTCCCGGGCCTGCTGACGCCGTGGGACACGGTCCGCAGCGAACTGGACGGCCTGGCCTCGCGTTACTCCAGGGCCTGGGCCGGTGCCTACATTGCCGATCCGGCGCGTCTGCAGAAGGAGGTCGTGGCCCTGCTGGAATCCATGTCGCTTGCCCGCAGTCTGCCCGAGGGCCTGGTGCTGCATCCGGCCGCGGCCCGCTACCGACCCGAGCCGCACGCTCAGCCGACGCGTGCCGCACGGCGGCTTGCCGATACACCGCCCGAAGGCGGCGGTGCGCCACCTGCCGACACGCTGTTCACTGAGTCCTTCCTTGGGGAGGCATTGTGAGTGCCCTCGCCTTTCCCGGCCCGCGTAAACCTGAGAGCCCGGCCGACGGCCGAGCGCACGCCAATGCGACCCATCCGAACCGGTGGCGGCTGAACCGGGCAGGAATCGTGAACGTCTGGTTCTACTTCGACCAGCGCTTCGATCTCTCCGGCGGCCGCCTGGTCCTGCGCGGCTCGAACGGGTCAGGCAAGTCGAGGGCCCTGGAGATGCTGTTGCCATTCGTCCTGGACGCCGACCGGCGCCGCATGGATGCCACCGGCTCCGGCAAGGTTCGGCTGGAAGACCTGATGCGGGCCGGCGGCGACGGCCAGGCCAACCGGCTCGGGTACGTGTGGCTGGAGGTCACCCGTGATGTGGAGGGCGACGGCGGAGAACAGAGCACGGAGTTTCTGACCACAGGCGCCCTGATCCGCTTCTCGCACAGCACCGCGGAAGCAAAGGCCTGGTACTTCCTCACTCCCCTGCGGGTCGATGAGGACTTGGTCCTCCTCGACACCAGCCGGGTCCCGCTGTCGAAGGAAGGCCTGGCCGCCGTCATCGGAGCGGACCGTCTGACCTCATCTCCCGATGTCCACCGAGACCGGGTACGCACGGCCGTCTTCGGGCTCCACGGTGACCAGGGGCGAGAGCGGTATACAGGACTGCTCCAGCTGCTGCACACGCTGCGCTCACCCGACGTGGGCAATCGCATCGACGAAGGCCGCCTGCCCCAGATCCTTTCCGACGCCCTGCCCCCGCTGTCCGACAAGGCCATCGCCACCGCGGGTGAGGAACTCGACGGGCTGGAAGAGACCCGGGCCGCGCTGGCCCGGCTGGAAACCGCCTACGGTCACGTCGCAGACTTCCTCAGGGTCTACACCCGTTACGCCACCGGCGTCTGTATCGCCGCCAGTGACCGCACCCAGGCTGCGGCCGTCCTGGCCCGAGACACCGACGCGACGGCCACCGGGCGGGAGAAGACACACGTCCAGCTCGTCCGCGATCATGCCAATGCGGTAGCCCAGCTCAGGGAACTGGATGGCTACCGCGATGAGTTGGAAGCAACTGTTGACGGAATCCGGCAGTCGAGCGAGTACAAAGCTGCCCGGGAACTCAGCGAACGCCTCAGCACCTTGCAGGCTCTGGAAGCGGCCGCCCGCAACGCCATGGCCACCGCCCACGGGGCTCGCGAGGAAGAACAGCGCAGCGCCGACGCGTGCAATGAAGCGGCCCAGGACGCCAAGAGCGCGGCGGACGAGGCAGCTCAGATCGCCCAGCAGGCCAGCGAACTGCTGGTCCGGGCAGGTCTCAATACCCCGCTGCCCCCTGGCCCGGGAATCGAGGTGCTGCCGCCGGATCCCGTGGTGGAGCCGGTGCGCACGGCAGCGGATGCCGATCCTGAGCCCGTCAGCCGACCGGTAGCACTCCATCTCGTCCCCACACCGGACCACATCGCCATGACAACCGACTCACTGCTCGCTGCGACCCCAGCCCTGCGCTCCGCCGCTGCCACCCGGGCCCAGCAGGCAGCCGCACGAGCCGGCGAGGCCGACCAACTGGCGTCCTCCCTGGAGAAAGTTCGGCGCGCACAGGACCGGGCCGAAGACGCCGCCGAGGACGCCAATGGGGCCGCAGGTAAAGCTGAGCAGGCGGAAACGGACCGCGATGAAGCGGCAGCGGAGTTGGCCGCGGCCTGGCGGACCTGGACTGAGTCCGCGCGCTCGCAGCGCCTGCTGGGCGAGATTGACTGGAGCAGTACAGCCGTCGCCGCCCTCCTGGACGACGTCGAGGCCCTGGCCGGTGACGTACTCGCCAGCCCGGAAGCCGACCGTGAACTTGCCCTCCTGGACGCCGTCGCCCAGCAGGTGGCCGCACCGGCCCGGGCCCGGCATGCACAGAAGATGGCCGCGCTGGCCGCACAGGCGCAACAGGACAACGCCCGGCGTGAGCAGCTGCTGGCCGAAGCCGGGGAACTGCGCCGGGAGCGCGACATGCCACCGGCGGTGCCCGACTGGCTGGACAGCCCGCCTGCCGGTGCACCGGCACTGTGGCAGCTGCTGGAATTCCGTCCCGAGGTCGGCGCACCCGTCCGGGCCGGCGTGGAGGGCGCTCTGCTGGCCTCGGGGCTGCTGTACGGCACGCTGACGCAGGACGGTGAGGTGGTCGCCAAGAGCGGCCAGCTGCTGCTGGGGACGGAGGGCCCCCCGGCGCTGCGCTCGCTGCGCACGCTGCTGGTCCCGGCCACAAGCGACCGCAGGCAGGCGGCACGCGTAAACGCTGTCCTGGATCAGGTCGCCCTGAGTCCTGGGCATCCCACCTGGGTGTCGTCCGACGGCTCGTGGGGCAACGGTCCTTTGACCGGACGTCACCTGCCCGCCGCTGCCCGCTACATCGGAGCCACTGCGCGTGCAACCGCCCGCGCGGCCCGTCTCGCCGAGATCGACGTGCTGCTTGAGCAGTTGCAGCAGGCGGCACACCTGCGCAGTGAGCAGCAGGAGGTTTTGGAGGCCTGGCTGCAGGATCTGGAGAGCCACTTGGTGGAGGCTCCACGCTCCGCAAAGCTTGTGACGCTGCGCCTGCAGGCAATCTCAGCCCGCTCGGACGCCGTTTCCAGCCGCAGGAAAGCAGGCACGCTCGCGGAAGAGGCAGAGCGGATGCAGCGGGCCTGGACAGCCCGTCAACGCAGCCATCGTGAGGTCTGCGCGGCCCTGGGGATGCCTGACGATGCAGAGGGCCTGCGAGCCATGCAGGTCTGTGCAGAGCAGTCGCAGACCATGTGCAGGGATGTGGACCGCGCCTGCGAAGCGGTCAAGAAGCATCTCGCCCGCCAGCAGCTTCTGCTTGCCCGCCTGCACACAGTCCGCGACCGCCGCAGTGAGGCAGAAGAACACGCCGAGTCGGCAGGCCTGGACTGGTCGCGGGAGGCGTCCGCGCTGGCCGCATTGCGAGAGAGCCTCGGATCTAGCCCCCAGGAGGTACACGACCGTCTCGACGCAGCCGAACGGGAACTGAAGCAGACAAAGGAGATCCTGCAGCGCACCAACAGCCAGGTACTCTCGCTGACCGGTCAGGTGGCCGCGGCCAGGGAGAAGGCGCAGGGAGCCCGGGAGAAAGCGCAGGAAGCACGGGCTGCCCTCATCCAGCAGGCCCAGTCCTTGCACCGGCGGCTGAACCATCCGGCTCTGGCCGTGGCCTTGGTCCCGGGCTCGGTCGCGCCTGCGGAACTGCTGTCGGCGAGCACCAGTGCAGACAACGTCCTTGCAGCGGTGCGCGAGGTCCGGGCAGCGGTCCAGCGGCCGGACAGCACCGCCGATGCCACAGCGCTGGTGCGCGCCCAGTCGGTACTGGAACGCCACACTGCAGGCGCCTACGACGTGACGGTAACGATCGAGGACGAACTCCATATCGTGGAACTGACAGATGCCGGCGGTCGGCGCCATATCGCCGATGCCGCAGTCGAATTGCGTGAACGACGCGATCGCGGCCGCAGCGCACTGACGCAGCGGGAGCGCACGGCCTTTCACAACTTCGTCCTGGGCGGGATGGCCGAAGAACTCCGCAACCGCATCCTCGAGGCCGAAGGCCTGATCAAGGCGATGAACGCCTCGCTTCAGCCCATCACCACCAGCCACGGCATCGGTGTCAAAATCCGCTGGCGGCTGGCCGATTCGGCCAACGAGCACATCACGCGGATCAAGGAGCTGATGAAACGCGACGTCCATGTGCTGCGCGAGGCGGAGTCCGAAGAACTCATCAGTCGACTCAAGGCACTCGTGGACACCGCCTACAGCGACGACCCGCAGGCTGGATACGCCACCCACCTGCGCACGGCACTCGACTATCGGGCCTGGCACGTCGTGGACGCCTTCATCACCGGTCCCGAGCCGGGCCAGGAGCGCAAGATCAGCCGCCGTGCCAAGCTCTCACAGGGTGAAACCCGCTTCGTGTCCTACGTGACCTTGTTCGCCGCCGCTGACGCCTACCTCAGCAGCCTGCCCGACACCGGCCGGGCACTGCGGCTGATCCTCCTGGACGACGCCTTCGCCAAAGTCGACCACCGCACCATCGGTGAACTGATGGTGCTCCTGGTCCGCCTGGACCTCGACTTCGTCATGACCGGACACGCCCTGTGGGGATTCTTCCCAGAAGTTCCTGCCTTGGACGCCTACGAAGTGCGCCGTGCCGAAGGCACGGCGGCCGTGACCACACACGTCCACTGGGACGGCCGCACCCGCCACCTGCGTGCCGCATCATGAGCACCCACTCCCTCCCCCGGCTCCCCGCCCCCATCCGCAGCTACCTCAACGACCCCAGCCTCACCGCGCTATGGGCCGCTGCCCGCAAACGGCTGGAGCGCAATCGCCTGGCCCCCACCGGCACGGTGCAAGCCCAGCTCGACGCCGAAGGTGCCAACCGGCTGGGAGGGCTACTCGGCACCCGGCTCGAGCCCGGCCTACGCCGCATCCAACTGGGCTCCTTGGACGCTGCCTTGAGGGCATCGGCCGCCCAATGCGGCCTCGTCAGCGTCGTGGCAGATCTGACCGGCCACCCCCTGCAAGACCGGATGTCGGCCAAGGAGGCACAGCAGACAGCGTGGACAGCGCTCTGGCAGCAACTGGATGCCGACCTCACCGAAGCAGGCCTAGCCCATGCGGGCTGGATCGGCGACTGGCTTAGGGAGTTGAGAAGCGGCATTCTCACCCGCGCCGGCATCGAAGCGGCCACTACCGCCCTCGGCAGCGCCGTACGCACCATCAAGACACTCACGAACACGCCCCTTCACCCCCCGGACGGGACCGGAGCCGAGGCTGTGAAGCAGTGGGAGCTGAGCGAGCTCGCCGCGCACACGACCGGCGACGCCCACGGACTCGACGAGGGCCGTCTCACCAGCCTCCTAGTCCTCAAGGCCATTGCGGCAGCCTGCACACTGCCGTCGCCCGACTCGGCGGCAAGCCGCCGGCTGTTGTGGGAGCGGGTCGGCGTCAGCACAGACACCCTGTCGGGAACCGTCATGGTGTGGCGGCTCGCCCCTCCCGGACCGCATCCTTGGGCCCAGATGATGCGCACCCGGCGTGACCTCGCGCTGGTGACACACCTGACCCTTCAGGAGCTGCGCACGGTCCCCGATGTCACTCTGACAGAGCCGGGAACAACCGTGTACATCTGCGAGAACCCGCAAGTACTTCAGGCGGCCGCACGATACGGCCTGCCCAGCGTCCTGGTGTGCGTCAGCGGCAACCCGTCCGCAGCAGGATGGGAATTACTGCAACGGCTCATCGCCAGTGGAGCGAACGTCGCCTACCATGGCGACTTCGACTGGCCCGGCGTCGCCATCGCTGAACGGGTAATTCGACTGGGCGCTCGCCCGTGGCGCATGTACAGCACGGACTATCTCGACGCACTAGCGGCACTGCCTGCCGACCGGCTTACCCCGCTCACGGGGACCCCTGCGCCCTCCCCCTGGGATCCGCAGCTTGAAGCCATGATGGCTCAACGAGGCCTTGCAGTGCACGAGGAAGCGCTCCTGGCCGACCTTCTCGGCGACCTGCGGGCTCCGTCCAACGGGTAGGGGTTCCCGTGAAGGTGATGCGGCTGCGCTGACACGAACGACCACACCGACCACCTCGACTCGTCCCGCTCCGCGCCCTCTGAGGTACACCCATGCCGCTGCCACACGACGACATCCGCACCACCGTCGAAACCTACCTCGCCCTCCACCCTCACGAGCGTCCACAGCTCGGCGGCCTCCTGAAGGCCCTCGACCGGCCAAACGACATCGCCAGCCGCTCCACCCTCACCGGACACGTCACTTGCGGCGCGATTGTCATCGACCCCCTCGGCCGCGTCTTGCACGGACTGCACCGCGCGAGCGGGAAGGTACTCGCTCCCGGAGGACACGCCCAACCCGAAGACGAGTCCCTGGCAGACGCGGCTCTGCGGGAGCTGCACGAGAAGACCGGGATCCCACCCCAAGCCGTGGCACCGTGGCCCGGCTACGAGACCGTGCCGTTCCACATCGACATCCACGACATCGACGCCCACCCGGGCAACGGCGAACCCGGCCACCCGCACTTCGACCTCCGCTTTCTCTTCCGCCTGCTCACCGCGGCAGAAGTGCCGGTGGTGCTGCAGGAAGAAGAGGTGGCCGGCGTCGAGTGGCGTCCCGTGGACAGGGTGACTTCCCCCTCACTGCGCGAGAAACTGCTCAATCTCCCACCCGCCGCCGAACCGGTGACCGCCAACGCCTCCGCCCTCATCTACAACGACCGCGGCGAGTACCTGCTCCACCTGCGCGACTACTTCCCCGGCCAGATCTGGGAACCGGGCATGTGGTCACTGCTGGGCGGCGGCCGAGAACCCCAGGACGCCACCCTGGAACACACCGTGCGGCGTGAGCTGCACGAGGAAGCCGGCCTCCACCTCACTGACCTGACCCCGTTCGGCACCGAGGAAGCAAAGAGCGACGCCGGCACGACCGTGCCCATCGCCATCTACGCCGGCCGCTGGAACGGCGACCCTCGTGATCTCCACCTGACGGAAGGGGTGATGCTGGCCTGGTTCGCCCCCGACGACCTCCACCGCCTGCGCATCGCACCCACCACCAGCGACCTCGTACGGCGTCACGCCGCCAGCCACCCGGTCGGCGCATCCCGCACCGCGCCACAGGGCGGGACCGCATCGGAGGGGGAGCGCCGCCCGGCCTCCCCGCACGGCACGGTCCTCAACGTCATCGGCGTCCACCTCTACCTGGAGCGGCCCGATGGAACAGTGCTACTCGGGCTGCGCCACCCCGACTCCGCGTTCGCGCCCTCCACCTGGCACGTCCTGGCCGGCCACTGCGAGCAGGAGAGCGCCATCACCTGCCTGATCAGGGAGGCGCAAGAGGAGGCCGGCCTGCAGATCCAGGCCCAGGACGTCGAACTCGTCCACGTCGTCCACCACATCGACCGGGCCGGGGACCAGCCCCGCATGGGCCTGTTCTTCCGCGCCAGGACCTGGACCGGCGAGCCAGACCTGCGCGAGCCGGACAAGTGCACTCAGTGGAAGTTCTGGGACCCGACCGCGCTTCCCGACAACCTCGTCCCCTACACCCGGGTTGCCATCGAGGGCATCCGCGCCGGCCGCCCCTACTCCGAAACGGGATGGGATGAGCACGCCTCCGACCACGCACACACACCCGAGGACGTGCAATAGCTCTCCGAGCAGGCGGTGGGACGCATCATCACCTGGACGGACACCTCCTGGGCCCGCGAGAACAGCCGGGTATGGGGCCCATGGAGCAGAGGGCGGGACCTGGTACGTCAGGCTCCAAATGTCCTTTGGCCCGCGGCGCGGCGCCCGGAACCTTGGTTGGCTCGGGCGCCGTGTGGTCACAGCATCGCGGGGGGCTGTTCAGACGGCTGTCAGCTGCCGGTATTCATGTGTGGTGAGCGGGAAGCGGGAGGAGAGCACGTCGGAGTGCACGTCGCCGGTGAGGGCGGCGAGGAGGAATTCGGTGCAGGTCATGGGGTAGTGCTCCCAGCGGTCGCCGCGGGCCTCGTTGACCATGACGGTCCACTGGTCGGGGTGCTGGCCTGGTTTTGCGAGCCAGTAGAGGCATTCGCCGTTGTCGGTGGTGGCCCAGGGGATGACCCGGCTGCCAAGGTCCGCGAGTTCGTCGGGCTTCTTCTCGAACTCCCAAAGTCCTTCCAGGGCTTCGGCCTGCTGGTCTTCCCATTCGATGAGGTCGTAGTTGTCATTGGGGCAGCCTGGTTCGAGGAGGTAGAGGTAGTCGTCCCAGTTGCTTCCGCCGTAGGTGTGGATGAGTTCCTTGTAGTCGGTGGGGAGGGTGACGCCGAGCTGCTCTTGGACCGCGTCCCAGTCCGTGGTCCTGGGCTCGGAGGGCGGGGTGATCAGCTGGGTGAGGCGGGCGAGTGCGGCGTTCATGAAGTCTCCCTCCGTGGATGTGCTTGTCCTGCTCTATCACGTACGCGTGACCGGCGTGCTGTGGGTCAGGTGCCGCGTTTCTTGTTGGGGATGAAGGCCGAGTTGGTGGGCTCGGTGTTGCCGGTGCTTCGGTGTTCGGTGAACTGGAAGCCGTTGTTGCCGTGGGCTTCGACCCGTACCCCAAGGGGGATCTTGTTCGCGCCGTCGTAGACGGGGGTCACGCTGTACTGGATGATCTCCCCCTTCGTGACGGCGGCGCGTACCTGGTTCTCGATGTGCCGCATGACGGGCGAGTTTGCGTAGGAGTGCATGGTGACGAAGTTGCGGGGGTCGTAGTTCGAGCCGCCGAGCTGGGCGCCGAGCAGGTGGGCTCGGTTGTAGCCCTTGTCCTTCTCCCAGCCGGGCGGGTCGCCGTGCGGGTCGGTGGGGTTGGCGCCCATCATGTCCAGGCCGAGGGTGGCGTGCATGGCGCCCGGGCGGCCCCCGTCGCGGCTGTAGACGACGCGGCCGCCCCAGCTGGGGTCGTCGGGTTCGTTCTTGCGACACGACTGCGGTGCGAGGCCGAGCGGGTCGATCCAGGTGAGCGGGTTGGCGACATAGGCGAAGGGGTTGGGTGCCGGGGCCAGGCCGAGAGGGTCCGGGGTGAGGTAGCGGGCCACTTCCGGGTCATAGTGGCGGAAGTAGTTGTAGTGCAGTTGGGTTTCGGGGTCGAAGTACTGGCCGGGGAAGCGCAGCGGTGTGTAGGCGGTGGCCCCGTTGTCCCAGCCGGTGATCCCCCACAGGGTGCTGCGGGCCCGCCAGGCGGTGTGGCCCTGGTCGTCGACGAGTTCGGTCGGGGTCCCGACGAGGTCGGTGATGATCGCGAAGAAGCGCTGGTCGACGACGTCTTGTGGGGCGTCGGCGTGGAGTTTGCGTTCGGCCTGGGAGATGGGGGTGAGGCCGTCGTGTTCCCAGGTGAGGCAGATCGCGTCGGGGGCGCCGGGGGTGTGGGTGGTCTGCTCGACGAGGGTGGTGCCGTCCCAGGTGAACCGGGTCTCCTCGAGGACCGTGGTGTGGTCGGCGGCTATGCGCTGTTTGGCCAGGCGGCGGCCGAGCGGGTCGTAGCGGTAGCGCCACCGGGTGCCGTCGGGGGTGGTGACGGTGGTGAGGCGGTCTTCTGCGTCCCAGGTGTAGCGCCAGGTGTCCGGCTTGCGTGACAGGCGCGTCTTTTGGCGCAGGACGATGCGGCCCGAGGAGTCGTACTCGTAGCGGATGTTGCCGGCGCGGGTGACGCGCATGCCTTGGTATTCGCGTTCGCCGCCCGCTTCCTGGCGGTGGCCGGTGCCGGGCCACTGGGCGGTGCTCTGGTTGCCGGCCTCGTCGTAGGCGTAGCTCTCGCTCCAGCTGTCCGCCTGTACGGAGGTGACCCGGCCGACAGTGTCAAGGTCCAGGCGCAGACGTCCGTCGCGGGCGTCCTCGATCGCCGTGACGTGTCCGTCGGGGCGGTAGGTGTAGGCGCGCTGCCACAGCTGCTCGCCGCCTGCGTGGTGCAGGGACTGGGTGGCGATGCGGCCGAGCTCGTCGTAGGCGGTGCCGAGGGCGAGGTGAGGGCCGATGTGCCGGGCGATCTCCCGTCCCGCGGCATCGTGTGCGGACGTGAGGGTCTTGCCGAAGGCGGAGACCGAGCTGCGGTTGCCGGCGGCGTCGTAGCGGTACTGGCTGACGGCGCCGGTGGGCGTGGTGCGCTGGGTGCGGCGGCCCAGCGCGTCGTACTGGAAGGTGAGCGTGCGCTCGTCGACGGACTCGGCGACGATGCGGCCCGCGGCGTCGCGCTGGAAGGTGACGGTGCAGTCGGCACTGGCGGCCTGGGCGAGTTCACCCAGGGTGTCGTAGGCGTAGGTGACGTGGTGGCCGTCGACGCTCTTGCGGACCGTGCGGCCCAGGATGTCGCGCTCGTAGCCGATGACGGCGCCGGAGGGCAGGGTGCGGGCGGTGAGCTGCCCGCCCGCGTCCAGGGCGTAGGAGAGGGTGCGGCCGTCGAAGTCGGTTTCCGCGGTGAGCCGTCCCGCTGCGTCGTACTGGTAGGTCCAGGTCAGGCCCTGCGGGTTGGTGACCTGGCGCAGTCGCAGCTCCGCGTCGTAGTCGAAGGCATAACGCACGCCGTCTGGCCCGGTGCGCGCGGCGACCAGGTCGAAGTGCGTGTACTCGAAACGGGTGGTGGCGCCGACCGGGTCGGTGTGGGCGGTGCAGTTTCCCTCACCGTCATAGGTCCAGGACTCTGTGCTGCCGTCTGGGTAGGTGCGGCGGAGCAGCTTGCCTTCGGCGTTCCATTCCAGGCGGCTGATCTGCCCGTCGGGACCATGAATCGCGACGGGCCGGCCGAAGGGGTCCCGTTCGAATCGGGTGGGCACGCCCAGCGGGTCGGCGAGTTCCACGGGCAGCCCGGCGCGGTCGCAGCGGATCGTGACCGTCTCACCGAGGGCATTGGTCACCGCCGTGACGCCACCGGATGCGTCGTGGGCGTAGTGCACGCCCAGGCCGGCCGGATTCGTGACGGCAGTGCGGTTGCCCCGCTCGTCGTAGGCGTACTCCAGGCGTGCGCCACCCGGCTCGACGATGGTGAGCGGCTGGTGAAGGTGGTTGTAGGTGACGTGGGTATGCCGGCCGTCGGCGTGCTCGACGGTGACGAGGTTGCCGTGCTCGTCCCACTTGAAGCCGGTCGTGCGGCCGAGCGGATCGGTGCGCGCGAGCAGCTGGTCACGGTCGTCGAAGCGCTGGACGGTGGTGTGTCCGAGCGGGTCTGTCTCGGCGATGATCTGGCCGCGCTCGCTGAGCCGGAACTCGGTGACCGCGCCCACCGCGTTGGTCCAGCGTGTCGTGCGGTGCTCGGTGTCGTAGACGAAGGTGCTGGACTGGAAGCCGTCCGGCCCCACGGTCTGTACGACACGGCCGGCCGTGTCGTAGGCGTAGCGGTAGGTGGACTCGTTGCGGTCGGTCCACGAGGTGATGCGGCCCTGCGCGTCGTAGGTGAAGCGCAGCGGCATTCCGGAGGAGTTGATGACCTCGGTGAGGTCACCCTGGTCGTCGTAGCCGAACTCGGCAACGGGCAGGGCGGATTCGCCGTCACCTTGGCCGCGAAGAGCGAGAGCGGTGACGCGACCGTGGTCGCCAATGACCTTGATGCCGTAGCCGCCGCTGTGGGTGATGTCGAGAGGGCGGCCGGTGGCGTCACGGTGGATGTCGATCTGGTTGCCGTTACGGTCTTCAATCGTGGTCAGCCACAGCTGCCAGCCCTTGCCACCCGGCTTGGAGAAGTAGCGCGTCCAGCCCGTGCGCGGGTCGCTCGCCGCGAACTCAAGATCGGGGGCGCCCATCTCGGAGATCCGCCGCAGCGGGATACGCGGACCCTCCAACGGCCAGACCTCAGGCGTCTGCGGGCCGGGCAGCTGCTCGTAGACGAGGACCGTGCCGTCCTCACGCGCCCACATCGCCTGATTGCGGATGTCGACCTCGATGCGCTCGTCCAGCGTCGAGGTCCACGAGCGGCCGAACCACACTCCGAAGGTGTAGTCGGACAGGTGCGTGCGCTTGAGGACCAGCGGCAGCACGCCGGGAAGATCCAAGTCGGTCTGTTCCAGCAGCATCTGGCCGCTGGCCACATCGACCGGGTCAGTACGGCAGACCCGCTTGCCCGGCTCCACACCATGATGGCGCGCATCATCGCGGGCACTGTTCAGCGGATCCGGGCCCTTGCCACCCCGCCCGCCGTTGTTGCGGGCGCCGGGCACCTTGGGGGTGTCCGACTCACCCTTGGTGAGTGCCTTGAGCCGGTCGGAGATGTCGCTGTCGTTTTGGCGATGGGTGCGCGAGGTGGCGCGCAACCCGCCGGGCACGTCCTCCGTGAGGTGCTTGCCGACCTTCTTCAGCGCCTTCTCAGCGCCGTTGAGCGCACCATGGAGCACGGAGTCGAACGCCTGCGTGAACGGGTCGCGGCCCCTGGTGCGGCCGAAAGCACCCTTGGCCCGGCCCAGCGAACCGAGCGAGTCGATGTGCAGGGCCTCGCCGTGGCGGGACAGCTTGCCCGCCCCGTTCTCGTACTCCTCATGGTCGATGAACACCCGGCCACCACCCCCTCCCCCACCGCCCGCGGAGGACCCGCCTGCGGAGGCGAGGGTCATACCGGTGTGACTGCCTCCGTGACCGCCCTCCCCCGCGCCGCCGGTGGCAGGCGGGAGCTTGATGAGGTTGTCGGTCAGGTCCAGAACGGTGTCCTCGACCATCTGCTCCAGCCGGCCAGTGATCGGCTCCGTGACCCGGGCCAGGAGTTCATCGACGATCTGGTCCGCCGCCTCGTCGATGATCCGCTTGATCAGCTGGCGCATCGCGGCCGTCTCCGCCGCACCCACGATCGCGGACAGGCCGCCGGTGACGACCGCGAGACCCAGGCTGACACCGATCGAGGCCGCCATGACCCCGAGTTCGATCTCGGCCTTGGTCTTCATCCCGTAGATGATGTCCGCGACCACGTCACAGGCATCCGAGAACAGCCGGGCGATATCCGGCACCTTCTCCAGATGCCCCGACTTCACCAAGTCCCAGTGCTCCTGCAGCGCATCGACCGCCGCACCCTCGCTGGAAGCCAGAATGCGGCTGACCGCCGCATGCGCCTCCGCACCGTGCCCCTCGAACTGCTCGGCGAACTCCCGCATGGCATCAGCCATCTCGCGGTAGTCGTCCTCATCGACGTTCGGCCAGTTGATCCCGATGAAATCCAGGATCTCGTCCATCCAGCCAGGCAGGACGTAGCCCATCCCCCGTCAACACCCCTCACCACTCAGGCCACTTCACGCACACCCACCCGAAGCGTGCGCCCCCGCCACCCTAACTGGAGGCATCTCCTTCGGATCAGCGATCACCAGGCACGGTCATCCGGCTTTCCTTGGAGCGCTCTTCCTCACCATGCGTGAGGGGTTGGCAGTCGGCCGGGGCAGCGCGGGCCGGGGGCGGGTGTTCCCCCCATCGGCTGGGGCCGGACCCCGCCGGTCAACACGACGACCTCGGCGCGTTGTGACCTGGATGCGCGTCACTGCCTCACTCATGCTTCCTTCAACTCCAGTGCGTCCAGCGCGATGTCGGTGACTTCTTCGGGCGTACGGCCGTCGGTGGCCACGACCGCCGTGGCGATCGACTCGTACAGGTGGCGGCGCGCCTCCATCAGCTCGCGCCACTGCTTGCGCGGGTTGACCGCGAGCAACGGGCGCGCGGCGTTCAGGCCGGTGCGCTTGACGGCCTCCTCGACGTCCATCGACAGGTACAGCACCCGCTGCCCGGCCAGCAGCGAGCGGGTGTCCTCGTCGAGGATCGAGCCGCCGCCGAGCGCCAGGACACCGTCGTGCCCGGCGAGCGCCCGTGCCACGGCGGCCTTCTCGATCGCCCGGAAGACCGGCTCGCCCTCGTCGACGAAGATCTCCGCGATCGTGCGGCCCTGCTCGGCGACGATGTCGTCGTCGGTGTCCCGATAGCCGACGCCCAGCCGCTCGGCCAGCAGCCGCCCGACGGTGGACTTGCCCACGCCCATCGGGCCGACCAGGACGACCACGGGGGTCATCGGATGGCCAGGTTGTCGAGGTAGGACCGCACGTTGCGGCGGGTCTCGGGCACGCTGTCGCCGCCGAACTTCTCCGCCACCGCGTCCGCCAGCACCAGCGCCACCATCGCCTCGGCCACGATCCCGGCGGCCGGGACCGCGGACACGTCCGAGCGCTGGTGGTGGGCCTGCGCGGCCTCACCGGTGGTCACGTCCACCGTCTGCAGGGCCCGCGGCACGGTCGCGATCGGCTTCATCGCCGCCCGCACCCGCAGCAGCTCACCCGTGGACAGCCCGCCCTCGGTACCGCCCGAACGGCCCGACGTGCGCCGGATGCCCTCAGGGGTGTTCACGATCTCGTCGTGCGCCTTCGACCCGGGCACCCGCGCCAGCTCGAACCCGTCCCCGAGCTCGACCCCCTTGATCGCCTGGATGCCCATCAGGGCACCGGCCAGCCGGGCGTCCAGCTTGCGGTCCCAGTGCACATGCGAGCCCAGGCCCACCGGCACACCGTAGGCCAGGATCTCCACCACGCCACCGAGGGTGTCGCCGTCCTTGTGCGCCTGGTCGACCTCGGCCACCATCGCCTTCGACGTGTCCGCGTCCAGGCAGCGCAGCGGATCGGCGTCCAGCCGCTCCACGTCGGCCGGCGTCGGGTACACCCCGGCCGGAGCCTTCACCGAGCACAGCTCGACGACATGGCTGACGATCTCGATGCCGGCCGTCTCCTTCAGGTACGACCGGGCCACCGCACCCAGCGCCACCCGGGCCGCCGTCTCCCGCGCCGAGGCCCGCTCCAGGATCGGCCGGGCCTCGTCGAAGCCGTACTTCTGCATCCCCGCCAGATCCGCGTGGCCGGGCCGCGGCCGGGTCAGCGGGGCGTTGCGCGCCAGGCCCGCCAGGATCTCCGGGTCGACGGGATCGGCCGACATCACCTGCTCCCACTTCGGCCACTCGGTGTTGCCCACCATGATCGCGACCGGTGACCCCAGGGACAGACCATGACGGACACCGCCGAGGAAGGTGACCTGGTCCTGCTCGAACTTCATCCGGGCACCGCGGCCATAGCCCAGCCGACGCCTTGCCAAGTGGTCCGCCACCAACTCCGTGGGGATCGGAACACCGGCGGGAAGACCCTCCAGCGTCGCCACGAGTGCGGGACCGTGGGACTCCCCCGCGGTCAGCCAGCGCAACCTGCCCAATTGCTTTCCTCCTCCGTGTATTAGGGGAGCTTTGACACTCGCGCTCCGTTGAAGACGCTTCATTGTCTTCGCGGTACCGGCCCAGCGACCGTGCGGCGGACGCCGCTGTCCGAAGGGCGGCAAGCGACTCGGGAGAAGGGTCAGGCGTATGGCCAGGCCGTCCTTCAAGCAGTGGTGAAGACGCAACCACGGTGCTCGTTCGTCGCCTCTGGCACGCCATTTGGATTCGTTTGGCAGTCTTACGAGTTCAATCAGGGCTTGATGACGACCTTCCCGGCAGCCTCACCGGCGGCCATGCGCATTAGACCAGCTGGCACGACTTCCTCCAGGCTGATGACCGAGTCGATCGACGTGACGGCGATCTCCGGGTGATCGTGGAGCAGGGCGAGTGCCTCGGGCAGGTCCTGGTCGCAGATGTGCACCTTCGACGTCGACATCCGGATCTCGTCGAGGACGAGCCTGGTCAGGTTGAGAGGAGAGGGGTCGCGGTGCAGTCCGACCAGTCGAATGTGACCCCCGCGGCTCACAGCGTCCATGGCGGTCTGAAGCCCATGGGGAACGCCGGAGGTCTCGATGACGATGTCCGCACCGTCACCGCCCGTGGCCCGCCGGATCACGGTGGCAGCGTCCTCGCGGGAAGCGTCGACCAGTAGCGAACAACCGCTCTGGCTGGCGATCCGCAGTCGCGCCGCGGAGACATCGACACCGATGGTCTCGATGCCCCACGCGGTACAGGCAGCCACGGCCAGCGAGCCGATTCCGCCCAGCCCGATCACCGCGACTCTCATGCCTGGTTCGACTCCGGCGCCGCGTACCGCGTGCAGTGCGACGGCGAGCGGCTGCGCCATGATTGCGACATCCGCCGGGCAGCTTTTGACGGACCGGCTGATACGCGCGGGCACGTTCACCCGCTCAGCCAGGCCGCCGTCCACGTGCAGTCCCACCGTGTAGTAAGCAGCGCACAGGTTCGTCCGTCCCGCCCGGCACCACCGGCACGTCCCGCAGGAGACCCCCGATCCCGGTACGACCACGTCTCCGGGGGCGAACTCAGTGGCTTCCGCTCCCATGTCCACCACCCGCCCGACCATCTCGTGGCCGAGCACCAGCGGGCCGTGATGGCCACTGGCGGGATGCGGGGCGGTCAGGGGGATCAGGTGCGGCCCGGAGGCGAACTCGTCTGCGTCGGTCCCGCAGATACTGGCCCGCAGGATTTCCAGCTGGATCTCGTGTGGCGCCGGCGGCGGCGGATCGGGCCATTCCTGTACTCGAACATCGCGTTGCCCGTGGTATACGGCAGCAAGCATTGGGCTGGTCTCTCCTCGGGATCCGGGAGTGGTGATAAGGCCGACGACGGGGGGAGATCCTGAGGTCATTCCAGGCCGAGGGCCTGGCGCATGGGACGCAACTTGGCGACCGTCTCCTCGTACTCGTCCTGTGGGTTGGAATCGGCGACGATGCCGCAACCGGCGTACAGGGATGCTGTGTTTTCTCGGACCAGCGCGCAGCGGATGGCGACGGCGAACTCGCCCTGTCCGAGGGCGTCGCTCCAGCCGACGGTTCCCGCATACCACCCGCGTTCCAGGCCCTCGTTGTGCTTGAGCCAGCTCAGCGACTCCTTGCGCGGGTGTCCGCCGAGTGCGGGTGTGGGGTGGAGGCGTTCGACGAAGTGCAGGATGCCGAGACCACGTCGGACGTCGTGTCCTTCCACGAAGGTCGCCAGGTGCTGAACGTTGGCCAGTTTGAGCACGCTCGGTCCGGTGCCCGTGTTGACCTGCCCGCTCATGGGGCGCAGTGCGTCGACCAGCATGCGCACCACAATGTCGTGCTCGTGTCGAATCTTGGTGCTGCCCGCCAGTTGTTGCTCTAGTTCGGCGTCGAGCGCGGGAGTCGAGCCACGGGGTGCGGTGCCAGCGAGTCCGAGGGCGCGTACAGTGCCGCTGCTGAGGCGGACCAGATATTCGGGGGTGGCGCCGAAGAATGTGTGGCCGTCGTGTTCCACCGCGAATAGGGTGGCGTCGGAGTAGGTGCGGCTCAGGCGGTCCAGCGCCGCTGGAAGGTCGAAGGGCCTGTCGGCACTCACCCGGACCTCGCGGGCGAGGACTACCTTCTCGAAGGTGCCAGCGCGGATGTGGTCCACGGCCTGTGTGACCAGGCCCCTCCACTGTTCGGCCGAGGGCAGGTCTCGAACCTGCGATGACAGGCGGCCGGCCAACGTTGAGCTGGATTCGGGGCGTGGGGCAAAGCGCTCAGGCAGGCACTCCTCGGCCAGGTGGATCAGGGTCTTGGCGGTCTGCTCGGGGTCGTCCCCTGGATGGATGACGGCGTTGAGACGCAATTCCGCCATCGGGGCCAGACCGGCGCTGCCACGTATCTGCAGGGACGGCACCCACATGAGCGCCTCAGGCAGGGCAGCCGTCGGTGATGCTCCCGCTGACGTCGCTGTTGCGGCGAAGGAGAATCCGCCTACGAGAAGCGGACCCTGGCCAGTCGGCAGAGCCTCGTCCTGCTGGCCCCCCGTCACGGCGTCGCGGATTAGCCGCTCCCAAGACGCCCGAGTGGCTGGGATCCGGTCCTTGCCGCGTTCGGTCAAATCGTGCGCCGTGCCGAGCGCGACGAGCGATCCGCGGTCCCATGCCGACCGCCACAGTAGAGAGCGGTCGATCCGTGTACGGCCGTGGGCCCACAGGGCAATGGGATCGGTGTGCCGTAACCGAGTGGCCCAGCTGGCGAGCACCGGCTGCTGCTTGCTCTGCGCGGTATGTGCTGCACGGTGGCAGACATCGAGCAAGTCGTCGTGGGAGGCGTGCCCCAGCAGGGGCAGGGCGGTGGTACCGGAGAGTGCGGGCATGATCAGTACACCCCTTCCACGACCGAGGCTGCGCCTTCGGCGGCCAGCGGACGGACGTCCGCCACACCGTCCTGCGGATAGGTATCTGTGGGCTCGATGCGCAAGGCTGAGTCGCGCTCCAGCGTCCACGGCAGCAGCACGTCCCGGGAGAGCAGGCTGATCCGGGCCTGTCCACGCTCGTTGTAGGCCACCTCCCGGGTGGTTTCCTGCGGGTCCACCAGCCGTACCCTGCTGAAGGGGTGGTACGGGACGAAGACACAGCTGTGCGTGCCATCGGCCGGGGTCCTCGGCCGTTGCGGGGCGATGCCCATCATGGTGTTGCCGTACAGGCCGACGACCGCGGCGTCGGGAAAGAGCTCGTTCTCCAGCAGGTGCAGTGTCTCGGCGCTAATGCTCGTGCCGGCCCAGATGATGCCGCGGACACGGCTGCGGACCAGATCGAGCACGTCGTCCTGGGAGGCAATGGCCTCCAGGACTGGCGGGGTGGCAAAGATTACGGAGACGGGCTGAGTGCGCAGAATGTCGCGGGCTTGATCGAGGATGTGCTGGACGTAGCGGCCCACGTCATCGGATTGCCGCTGTTTCGCGCGTTGCTTGACCCAGCGCGGATCGAAGTCGATGTAGTGGCAGAAGGTACGGCGCAGCTGAGCGAGCAGACCGATCGAACGGCCCACGATGTGCGGTCCGGTGGGCCCGATGTGCAGCCAGTTGCCGGCACCCTCGCCGGGCACACCGTGCTCGTCGAGGACCGTGCTCACCCAGTGGACGCCGGCGCGCCGGGACTGCGATTCCACGATGCGCTTGGGCCGGCCGGTGGTACCTCCGCTGTCGAAGACTTGGAAGTCCCAGGTGGAGCGGTCCACACCAGCGGGTACCAGGGCGTCGACGGGAATGTCCCGCCACTCCTCGCTGACGTCGGGAAAGCGGTCGAGGTCGGCCCAGGTCCTGATGTCGCGCAGTGGGTCGAAGGGGAGCTCAGCGGCGCGCTTGACCCAGAACGGTGACCCGGTGGCCGGGGAGAAGTGCCACTCCATCGCGGCCTGGACGAACTCGTCCGGGGGGAGGTCGGCGGTGAACGGCTCGAACGTGTCCTTGGACATCCTCTGCCTCCGAGAGTCAGACCTGGGTGAGGTAGGGCGTACGCGGCTGGACGAGGGTGCGTCCGACGGCTTCCACGACCGGCTTGAGCTGGTCCACGAGGACCGCGAACTGGTCACCGTCCAGTGCCTGGGCCCCGTCGCACAGGGCGGCGGCTGCGTCGGTGTGAACGTCGATCAGCAGGCCGTCCGCGCCGCACGCGGCGGCGGCCAGGGACATAGGCCCTACAAGGTGCGGCCGGCCGGTGCTGTGGCTCGGGTCGACGACCACCGGCAGATGGGTAAGCCGTTTGGCCTCGGCGACCGCACTCAGATCCAGCGTGAAGCGGGTGCTGCGCTCATAGGAGCGGATGCCGCGCTCGCATAGCACCACATCGCCGTTGCCCATGTGCATGAGGTATTCCGCGGCGAGCAGCCACTCATCGACGGTGGCCGACATACCCCGCTTGAGCAGAACGGGACGGCCGGAGCGGCCGGCCTCACGCAGTAGGCCGAAGTTCTGCATGTTGCGCGTGCCGATCTGGAGCATGTCGCTCTCCTCGGCGACCCGTTCCACATCCTCGGGGGTGACGACCTCGGTGACCACGGGCAGACCGGTGCGGCTGCGCTGCTCGGCCAGCAGAGCCAGGCCCGCGACGCCGAGCCCCTGAAAGCTGTAGGGGGAGGTGCGCGGCTTGAACGCACCTCCGCGCAGCATCACGGCGCCACCGGCAACCGCGGCATCCACGACGGTTGTCATCTGTTGTTGGTTTTCCACGGCGCAGGGGCCGGCGATCACCACGAACCCCTTGCCGCCGATGATCACGCCGTCCGGTCCGCCTACCGCCACCCGGGTGTTCTGCGGTGAGTAGTGGCGGCTGGTCAACCGCTGCGCCCCGGGGACCAGAACCACCCGGTCGACACCGCCCGCAGTCTGCACGGCGGATGCCAGCTCACGTGTACCGGACTCCTCGGCGATCAGCACCGTGACGCCCTCCGTCACCCCGAATACAGGGCGTACACCCTTTTCTCTGAGTAACGTGCCCACCCTTTCGGCTTGGTCCTGCGTTGCCTCTCGGCTCATCACCACGATCATGAATGCCCTCCATGGGGCTGTCTGTGCGGGCTGTCCGGCGCCGCTCGCCCGGGGAGCGAAGAGTGCGGGCGGACCCCGCGGCGCGCCTCGACAGAACTCTTACGAACGGGCCGATCCTCCATTGCCCGAACCAGGGTGTCAATGGGGGTTGTCAACTCAAGTTAATGGTGCTCAAATCGCTGTGCCCCTCCGGCCGGGGAACGGCCGAGCCCGCATCGCGTATGGAGGCGTACAGGTGAAGATGATCGACATCAGCCAGGGTTGGTACGAAGGAATGCCCTCGTACGACGCACCCTGGTACCCGAAGTTCGGCGTGCGGCGGGCCATGAGTCCCGAGACCGACCCGTCGAAGACCGGCCGTACCTTCTCCGATCTCCAGCTCTTCCCGCACAACGGCTCCCACGTGGAGTCCGGGTACCACTTCTACGACGACCGGGAGAAGATCGACGAGGTTCCGCTGGAGACGTTCGTCGGCCGTGTCTGCATCGCCGATCTGTCGTACAAGCGCGATCTCGAACCGGTCACCGGAGAGGACCTGGAGAAGGCCCTGCATGGGGTGTGGCAGCCCGGGGACCGCCTGCTGATCCGCACCGACCACCCCCTGCGCTATCTGGGGCGCGAGGACTACTGGGACAACCCGCCCTATCTCACCCTCTCGGCCGCCGACTGGGCGGCCGAGAACAACGCGGTGCTCGTCGGCATGGACTGCATCACCGAGCGCCCCGACGACCGCAGCGGTCAGGTGCACCGGCGGCTGCTCGCGGCCGGCATCCCGATCCTGGAGAACATCCAGAACCTGGACCAGATCAGTACCCCCACCGCCCAGCTCATGGCACTCCCGATCAAGATCGCCGGCGTCGAAGCGGCCCCGGTGCGCGCCGTCGTCTTCGAGGGCTGGCCCGCCTGACGCGCCCTGCCCCGGCCGGTCTCGGCCCGTACCGGAGGAATCGATCTGACGTGTTGTCCATACCCTTAGTTCGCCAAGGCGTCGAAAGCACCTCGCGTGACACTCACACCCTGCACTCTGTCACCGGAGAGGCTCTGGCGACCGTCCATGAGGCCCCTCCTCTGCTGACCCGGCTGACAGCAAAGGCCATGCGTGCGGTGCCCGAACCCGGCCCCGACGAACTCGCCACGGTGCTTGCGGAGGCCGGTCGGATCTTTGCCACGGAGACCATCGAAGGCCAGACCCCCGACAGCTACTGCCACCAGCAGGCCCTGGCCGCAGGCGTCCCGGTCGGCGTCCCGCGTCGCACCCTGGACCGGCTGAAGCACGAGCTGGGGCTTCTGCCCGAAGTAGTCGGCATGCAACGGCCGATCGGCGCGGCGCCGGGCCACACGGCCCGCTGGGGTCGGCGCGGGTCCGTGCTGGGCGTGGTCGCCCCCAGTAACCACCCGGCCACGCATCTCGGCTGGCTGAAGGCTGTGGCCCTCGGCTACGGCGTCGCCGTGCGGCCCGGCGCCCGCGATCCGATCACGCCCTTACGGTTGGTCAGGGCACTGCTCCAGGCCGGGCTCCCGGCCGGACTGCTGAGCCTGCTGCCCGGCCCGCACGCCGCAGCCGACACGCTCGTCACCACCGCCGATCTGGCGCTGGTGTACGGAAGCGAGAGCACAGTGGCACGGCTGCGCGGCAACAGCCGGGTCTTGGTTCATGGCCCCGGCCGCAGCAAGATCCTGGTGGACGCTCACATGGATGACGGCCTGCTCGACCATCTCGTAGCCGAGATCGCCGAGGACGGCGGGGTCCGTTGCACGAACACCAGTGTCGTACTCACCTCGGGCGACCACCGCGCGCTGGCCACCGCGCTGGCCGAGAGGCTGGCCGCACTACCCGTACGGCCGGTAACCGATCCGGACGCCGCCCTACCGGCCCGGCCGGTCAAGGAAGCGCGGGCTCTGCGGCAGACGCTCGTTGCAGCTGCCGAGGGCGCACAGGAGTTGACGGAGCCGTACTACGACGGTGAGCCGACGCCCCTCGTCGACGGCGACGCGGCCGTGCTGCGGCCCGCAGTGGTCTGCGTGGACCGCTCCGACCACCCCGGACTGCGCACCGAACTGCCCTTCCCCTGCGTCTGGGTGGCGCCCTGGCACGCGGCCGACGGCATCGGGCCGCTGCGCGACTCCCTGGTCGTGACGTTGCTCGGCACCGATCCGGCGCTGACGGACGAGGCCCTGCGCACGCCTTCGATCCGCACGGTCGTCCACGGCCGGGTCCCCGGCTGGTGGCGCGACCCGTATCTGCCCCACGAAGGCTATGCCGGCCAGTTCCTCAGGGACGTACGCGGCTATGTCGTGCCGGGCGGGGAGAACTCATGACACTGCAGAACAAACGTGTGTTGGTCACCGGCGCGTCCGGGGACCTCGGCAGGGCCATGGCTTACAGATTCCTCGACCTCGGGGCCGACCTCGCCCTCCAGTACCGCAGCAATTCCGCGGTCCTAGAACCCGTCCTGCGCGCGGCGCGGAATGCAGGCCGTGACGCGTTCGCGGTCGCCGCGGATCTCGCCGAGCCGGACGGTCCCGACCAGTTGGCGGCCGCCGTCCTTGCACGGTGGTCGACAGTTGACGGATTGGTCAATAACGCCGGCGGAGCCAGGCCGCAGCCGTTCGAAGAGATCACCGCCACGGCCTGGGAGCAGGCACTGAGGCTCAACCTCACCGCGCCGTTCCGGCTGATGCAACTGCTGCTGCCGGTCCTGTGCAAGGAGGGCGGCTCGGTGGTGAACATATCCAGCGTCGCCGCGCTGACCGGTGGTGCGTTCGGACCGCAGTACGCCGCGACCAAGGCTGGCCTGATCGGGCTGACCCGCAGTGCAGCCCGCGACCTCGGGGTCCATGGAGTCCGGGTGAACGCCCTCGCGCCGGGGCCAGTGGACTCGGCGATGACTTCCTCGCTGGACGGCCCGGTGCTCGACGGCATCATCCGCACCACCGCCCTGCGCCGGCTCGTCGACCCCCTGGAGGTCGCGGACGCCGCCGCTTTCCTGCTGAGCACCGGGACTGCCGTGTCCGGACAGACCCTCGTCGTGGATGCAGGGCGCCACTTCGTCTGACGACTCCTCAGCAACTCCCGGCAATCGCCAACGATATGGAGACTGTGACATGTACGTACTCGGCATCAACCTGAGCCACGACCGCGCCGCCTGCCTGCTCAAGGATGGCCGGATCGTGGCGGCGGTCGAGGAGGAGCGGCTGGACCGGCTCAAGCACTCCGAGGGATTCATCATCCACGGCCACTTCGAGAAGCTCTCGAAGGTCCTGCCGATGAAGGCGATCACCTATTGCCTCGACGCTGCCGACATCGGCATCGACGATGTGGACTTGGTGGTCGGCAACCGGCCGCTGGGCGATGAGGCCCGCGACCGGATCCTGCGGGAGCTGCCGATCCGGGACAAGAGCAAGATCCACAGCCTGCCGATGCCGTCGCACCACCTCACCCACGCCTACGCCGGCTATCTCGCCTCCCCTTTTGAGGACGCCGCGGTCCTGGTCGTCGACGGCGTCGGCAGCAAGGTGCCGGGCACCGGACGCATCGAGAAGCACACCATCTTCGATGGCGAGGGCACCTCTCTGCAGCGGGTCCACGCCGAGACCTTCCCGGAGGACTGGAGCGAGGTGGGCCTCGGCCTCTTCTACAGCTTCTTCTCCGCGAAGCTCGGCTTCGTCACCCGCTGGGGCCACCCCACCTTCGGCGACTTCGGCTGCGGCGGCTACACCGAAGCCGGCAAGACCATGGGACTGGCTCCCTACGGCCGGCCCCGGCCCGAATGGCAGCGGTTGCTCACCGTCAAGGAGGGCAACGTAGTGGTGCGTACCGAGGACATGGAGAAAGCCTGGGACGCCTGGTACGCCTCTGACGGCAACGGTTACGACGCCAAGCAGAAGGGCGCCTGGCAGCACCAGTTCGCCAAGGACGTCGCCTACAAGATCCAGACCGAGACCGAGGAGGCGATGCTGGAGCTCGCCCGGTACGCCCATGAGGTAACCGGACGCGCCAAGCTCTGCCTCACCGGCGGTGTCGCCTTGAACTCCGTGGCCAACCAGCGGATTGTCGCCGAGGGCCCGTTCGACGAGGTCTACATCCTGCCGCCGGCCGGGGACGCGGGCACCGCAATCGGCGCCGCCTACTACGGCTACTACGCGATCGCGGGTGGCACGGAGCGGCACCCGATGCGCTCAGGCTCCACCGGCCGCAGCTACTCCGAGCAGGAGATCGAGGAGGCTGTGCGGGAGGTCGGCGCGCAGGTCGAGTCGCGCCGGGCCGAGGTGGCTGAGGTCGCACAACTCCTGGCCCAGCATCGACTCATCGGCTGGTTCCAGGGTGGTTCGGAGATCGGACCGCGGGCGCTCGGACACCGCAGCATGCTCGCCGACCCGCGCCACCCGGAGATCCGCGACTACCTCAACGAGGTCGTCAAGCACCGCGAGGTCTTCCGGCCGTTCGCACCCTCGGTCCTGAGCGAGGAAGCGGACAACTGGTTTGACATGCACGGCGACAGCCCGTTCATGCTGCTCGTGCCCGAGGTCCTGGAGAGCCGCCGCGACCAGGTTCCGGCCATCACTCACGTGGATGGCACGGCACGGGTGCAGACTGTCGAGCCGGACGTCAACCCCCGCTATCACGAGCTGATTTCACACTTCGCTGAGCTGACCGGGGTGCCCCTAGTGCTGAACACCTCGTACAACGACGCCGGTGAGCCCATCGTGGAGACGCCCGCAGACGCCGTCAGGACCTTCTTGAACACCGAGCTCGACCATCTGTACATCGGCGATCTGCTGCTGACCAAGCCGGGCCGTGAACTCACCGACCGACACCCGAGTCGGCAGCCCCTGGCATGACAGTACGACAGATCAGATCCGCCACAGCCAAACAGCTGCTCGATGAGGTGCTCGCCGAACTGCTCGCCTCGGCCGACCAGCGCGACCCCCTTGACTCCGCCATCATCGCGGCGGTCGAAGGAGCCACGCTGATCGCGCACGCGGCCGAGGAAGCTGGCCGCAAGGACGGCGAGGGCGAGGCGGTGGAGCTGGCGAAGGAGGCCCTGGGCGCAATGCGGGCCTCCGTGATCGCAACCACGGTGTCGGTACGGACCTTGGCGGACCGGCGGCGAGAGCAAGTCCTCGCTGAGCCCGCCGGCCGCCAGGCGTGACAGTACGGGCAGCGAACCGGCTGACAGTCTCATTGTCATGACGAGAAGGAGTGGCCTTCCCCATGGCCTCACAAGCTCTCGCACCTCACGCGTTCCACCACGCTCCGGCTCAGCCGCCCGGTCCCGCGATGGAGGACCGTCCAGTTCTCCTACTGGTAGGTGACGAGACCTGCGATCACAGCTGGGCCCGGCTTGCCATCGAGCGCCGTTACCGCCTGCTGTCCCCACCCGCAGAGAGCGGCGGGCAGTATGTTGTCCCGCCCAGCGCTCGAGGGGTCGTCACTTTCCGCGAGGACACAGTGGATCGGGCGCTCTCCCTCGCCGAGAGCGCCGGCCTGCCCACGGCGCCCCTGCGGACGGCTGTCCACCGCCGGGACGTGGAAAGGCAGCGGCCTTTCCCGTCCGACGGGTCCACCTCGGCAACGGCGCTGACAGCAATTGTTGTCAGCGCCGTCCTGGACGGCCGGGTGTCACCGCTCTTCCTGGCCCGTCCGGAACGGGAAGCCAGGCACAGCGGCTACGTGGTCGAGGGCGCCGACCCGCTGCTGCGCCACACAAGTGTCACCGAGGCCGTCTGTGCGGCACACCAGGATTCCGGCATCCACTGTGGCCTGACTGCCACAGAGATCCACGTCGCCGGGTGGGGCAACGGCCTAAGGACTGTGAACCCACGCGTCAACGGCTTGCTCGGCACGGACCCCTTACTACGGGCCGGGTCGCTGGCGACCGGAATCGACTGCGCACTCATCTGGGCCGACCTCGCGGCTGGCGCTGAACCCGATCTCATTCCTCGCCGCAACAGCGCGGCCGCCGTGCGTTTCATTTACCTGGAGCCCGAACTCGTCTCCCCTACAGCAGACTTGAACATCGATGACCTGCCGGGTGGCATCTGGGAGGTCCATCTCGTGGCGACCGGGAACGCCGCTGGCGAACCGGGCTCCATCGCCCAAGCCCTCCTAGCCGTCGCGGTCGGCGAGAACGCGGCAGCATGCCGACGGGCTCTCGATCTCCTGCCCGGCGCATCGCGGCTGCGGCACCGTCCCCGGCCGACGTACACCGACGAACGGAACCAACGGAGAATCCATGCCTGAATCCCGCGTACTGCTGATGATCGCGGCCTCGCTTAACCCGGACCTGCTGCGTACGCCGCATGAGATGGGTCTGGAAGTAGTGCTCACCGCTGCAGTGGCCCCAGCGGACGACAGTCTGTACGACGTCCACCTGGCCGTGGACGAGCTGGACGAGGAAGCGGTGCTTGCCGCAGTCCGCGACTACCTCGGGCACGGTGGACGTATCGACGCCGTGGCCACCTTCCACGAGGGTGCTCTGCACGTGGCGGCACGGGTCGCCGCCGAATTGGGCCTGCCGGGCAATTCACCGGAAGCGGTGCGTGCCATGCGCGACAAGTTCCTGACCGGGCAGCGGCTCACTGAGGCCGGAGTGGCCACGCCCGGGACCAGGGTCGCCAACGTCTTCTCCGAAGCTCAGGCGGCTGCTGCCGAACTTGGCTTCCCGCTGGTCCTCAAGCCCCAGGCCAGTGCGGCCAGCCAGGGTGTGACCAAGGTAGCGAACGAGACGGAACTCAAGGCTGCGTTCGACAACATCACCGGCCTCTATGAACCCGAAGCCTTCCATGACGGCGGGTATTCAGTTCCCAACGTGGCCCACATCTACGCCTATCCGCAAGCGCAGGGCGTACTGATCCAGGAGTACGTGTCCGGCGAGGAGTTCGCCGTGGACATGGTGTACGGCGACGGCGAGTACCGCCTGTTGGCCATCCACGACAAGCCGTACCCTTTTGCAGAACCGCACTTCATAGAGGGTGCGTACGCCACTCCTTCGGTCCTGTCGGAGAGCGAACAGACGCTGTTGGTCGACACCGCCGTCGCCGCGCTGAAGGCACTGGGGGCCACAGTCGGCGGAGCCCATGTGGAACTGAGGCTCACCGACGAAGGACCGAAGATCATCGAGGTGAACGGGCGCCTCGGTGGCACAACTGCCTTCGTCCAAGAGTCGATCCGGGAATCGACCGGCGTGTGGGGCCCTAGGGAGTATCTGCGGGCGGTGCTCGGGGAGCCCTTGGAGTTCGCTACCAAGGCACAGCCCACCCCTGCCGGGTTTGCACCGCTGCTGGCCAACCGCAGCGGTGAGATCGCCCGTTTCGCGGGCGTCGATGAGGTGATGGACGTGCCGGGCGTGATCGGGGTGCGCTGGATGGCCAAGCCGGGTGACCAGGTGGTCATCAAATACCCGGAGAATCCCGTCTCCTGCTACGCCCTGATCCTCGCCCGAGGTGAGACCCGTGAACAGGTCCTCTCGGCGCTGGAGGGCGCCGAGAAAGTCCTGGAACCCGTTTATACCGACTGACCGGGGGACTTGTAGCGATGACGAGCCAGACAGATGGACGGCGTACGCGTCACACCGTCGGCGAGGACCCGGCGAGCGATGCGGTTCGGGGCCCCCATATGCCGGATTCAGTGCCACCAGCCCCACTGCGGCAGCGGCACCTGACCATGATCGGTCTCGGCGGAGCGATCGGCTCCGGCCTCTTCGTGGGCTCTGGAGCCGGCGTCGCAGTGGCGGGGCCCGGCATCCTCATCAGCTTCGTGCTGGCTGGGCTGCTTTCCGTGCTCGTCATGCGAATGATGGGCGAGCTGTCGGTGGCGCTGCCGTCGGCTGGCTCGTTCTCGGTCCACGCCGAACGAGCTTGGGGCAGCTGGGCGGGGTTCACCGTGGGTTGGCTCTACTGGTGTCTGATCGTCGTGGTATTGGCCATCGAGGCCACGGGTGCGGCAGTGATCGTGCATGGGTGGGTACCGGCCGTGGACACATGGGTCTGGGTCCTTCTCTTCATGGCCGTGCTCACGGTTGCCAATGTGGCGGCTGTCGGTACCTTCGGCGAGTTCGAGTTCTGGTTTGCATCCCTCAAAGTCGCCGCGATCATCGGATTTCTCGTCCTCGGCGTGCTGGCGATCGTGGGATGGCTGCCGGGCGAAAAGGCGATCGGACTGGCCCATCTGACAGATCATGGGGGGCTTTTCCCGCATGGCTGGCATGGGGTGCTGTCCGGGCTGTTGGTCGTGGTCTTCTCGTTCGGCGGCATGGAGGTCGTCACCTTCGCAGCCGCGGAGTCTGCGGATCCCGTCCGCGGGCTGAGCAGGGCCATGCGCAGTGTCGTATGGCGGCTGCTGTTGTTCTACATCGGCTCGGTAGCGGTCATCGTCACTGTGCTCCCGTGGAACGACAGCAAGGTGGGGCAGAGTCCGTTCGTCGCGGTGTTGGACCGTATCGGCTTGCCCGGAGCCCCCCAGCTGATGAACGTCGTGCTACTGGCTGCATTGCTGTCGGCCCTCAACGCCAACCTCTACGCAGCGTCGCGCATGCTCTGTTCCCTGGCCGAGCGGCGGCAGGCGCCGAATATGCTTCGCCGCCTCTCGCGCAACGGCGTACCTCGCCTTGCCGTACTGGCCTCGGTGGCCTTCGGGTTCGTCTCGGTACTGTTGAACTTCAAGTGGCCCGACAGCGTGTTCCTGTGGATGCTCAACTCGGTGGGCGCCATCGCGTTGGTGGTTTGGATCGCGGTGGCCGCGACGCAGTTGCGCTTGCGTACCGAGCTGGAGCGCGTAGCGCCAGAGCGACTTGCGGTCCGAGTCTGGGGCTACCCCGGTCTGACGGTACTGGCGCTGCTTGCGATGGGCACGGTTCTCGTCCTGTTGGCGGCCGATAAGGGCACACGTCCGCAGGTGGTGGGCACTGGAATCCTGAGTGCCGCAGTCCTCACGGTCGGGGTGCTACAGCAGCGGCGCCGCGCGAACTCCCGAGAGGGCTAGCCTCGAGCGGACATGGGGGTGCGGACATGCCCAGTCGTGTCCGCACCCTGCCGCTTCACGGGCGGTGCTCGATGGGTGCGTCTGCTCCGAGCAGTTCCCCGAGAGTCTCCTCCAGCCAAGCGCGCTCGGCTCGCTGTGACACCCGGGCCATGAGAAGCATGCCCCTGCGGTAGCGGTCCTCTTCGTCCTTGATCCGCACGGGTGTGCCGGACCGGCTGAAGAAGCTGCCCGGCGCGGTCAGGAATTCCAGCCGCCGGCGTAGCACGACTGCCTGCTGCTCGGGATCCGGCATCTGGCTGAGGAAAGCCAGCAGCGTGAAGAACGAAGCGCCGTCGGTGATCTCGCTCTCCTTCGGGTTACCCAGCCGTCGTAGCAGCTCGGTGCGGCCGGCGGGCGTGAGCCGCAGGACCTGCCGTGGCGGTGCGCTGTCACCGGGCTCGGCCTGGCGTTCCAAGTGTCCAGCTTGGCGCAACCGTTTGATGGCTGGGTAGAGCGCCCCGTCGCTCACCGGCCGGTTGTGGCCGATCAGGTCGGAGATACGGCGGCGCAGCTCGTAGGCGTGCATGGGGCGTTCTGCCAGGAAGCCGAGGATTGAGAGGGTCAGCACAGTCTTCCTTCGTTGTCTGGACGACGGGTGCCGCGTCGTTCGGCGTGAGCGCCGAGTGCAAGTCTCTTCTACCTCTATTAGAGTGACACGAATCGAGCTACTCTGTCTTCGCGGCCAGACTGGGAGAAGAGTGGGGGAAGAGAGAGGGAATGCGTGTCCGACCGTCCGACGATGCAAGCGATGGTGGTGGAGCACCCCGGTGGGCCCGAGGCGCTGCAACCGCGTGAGCTTCCCCATCCAGAGCTGCGAGACGGTTGGGCACTGGTCCGCGTGATGGCGCTCGGGCTGAACCGTTCAGAGCTTTTCACTCGCCGCGGGCTCTCTCCCACTGTTGGATTTCCTCGTGTCTTGGGCATTGAGTGTGTTGGGATCGTGGAATCCTCGTCCGACCCTGGCTTATCAGCGGGCACTACGGTCGCTGCAGCGATGGGCGGCATGGGACGGCAGTTCGACGGCAGTTATGCGCAGTACACCCTGCTGCCCACGGCCCAGCTCATGCCCGTGAGCTCACACCTACCGTGGCATGTCCTTGCAGCCGTCCCAGAGTCCTTCCTCACGGCCTATGGCTCCTTGGAGGCTCTGGAACCGCTGCCGGGGCACCGGCTCCTGATCCGTGCTGCCACATCATCCGTGGGCATGGCGGCACTCGCCCTCGCCACGGGGCGGGGCGTGGAAGTGGCGGCCACTACACGGGATCCTGGCAAGGCGCCGAAGCTGCTTCAGCATGGGGCTGACCACGTCGTAATCGACCAGGGCGGCAGCCTCCGTAACGAAGTCCTCGCCATTTGGCCCGATGGTGCCGACCGAGTATTGGACCTTGTCGGAGGCACGGCAGTCCTCGACTCGTTGCGCCTACTGGCGGTTGGCGGTCGGGTGTGCAACTCGGGCATCCTCTCCGACAGCTGGATCATCCCCGAGTTCGAGCCACTTGAGGACATTCCCTCTGGAGTAACGTTGACCACTTTCTCCAGTAGTTCCATCAACAGCGGTGACTGGGCGCGGCACGCCCTTCAACAGCATCTCGACGAGATCAGCAAGGGCAGCCGCCAGGTCGTGATCGACCGCGTCTTCTCGCTCGACGAGATCCCCGCTGCGCATCACCACATGGAAGCCAATCGAGCCCTTGGAAAGGTTGTGGCCGTTGTCCAGCACCCCTGACAGTCGGCAGATATCCAGGGAGGGCAAACTGCTCACCCCTGCCGCCACACGCCGAGCGCTGTTGGGGCTGGGTGTTCCGGTCTACTTCGAGTTGCTCTCCGGGGTGGTCGCCGGCATCGTCGACACCGTCTGGGTAGCCCGTCTCGGAGAAGCAGCGGTCGGCGCTGTGGCAGTCGCGAGCACCCTGGAGAACGTGCTGCTTGGTGTCATCCTCATGGCAAATGTTGGGACGACAGTACTGATCGCGGATGCCCTCGGGGGGCGCCGACGGGCGGAGTTGCCTGTCGCGATCCGGGCTGCGGGGACCCTCTGGCTGGCTATCACGCCAGTCGTCGCCTTGGGCGGGTTCTTCTTCCGCGACCAAGTGGCCCAGCTCTTAGTGGGGAGCGGTGACAGTGAAGTCCACCAACTGGCTTCGGAATTCTTCGCCATCTCATTCCCCGGCATGGCAGTCTTCTTCGCCCAGAATGTCGTCGACGGGATCTTCAAGGGTACGGGGGACACTCGGACACCGATGAGGATGGCGATCCTTGCCAACGCCTGCATCATCGTCCTTGATCCATTGCTGATCTACGGAATCGGCGTGCTCCCGAAGATGGGCGTCCAGGGCGCCGCGCTCGGGATGATGCTGGGCAGGGCTGTCGCCCTCAGCGTGGGCCTCGTTCTGCTGCGGCGCAAGCGCCTCGGTGACACCCGCGGAGAGACCACAACCCTCCGCTGGCGCGCTGCGCTGCGCCGTATTTTGAGCGTCGGGCTCCCAGTGTCGGGGGACTTCGTGCTGCGCATGGGCATCAGCGCTGCCCTGGTCGGCATCGTCGCCAGGTTCGGCGAGGATCCTCTCGCCGCCTACGGCATCGGCATCAAGATGATTCTCTTCGTCACCATGGCCTTCTACGCCTTCCGGCAAGCAGGCAGCATCCTCACTGCCCGCACTCGTGGCTCCGGGCAGAACGCGGACCGGGTCATCGGCCAACAGAGCCTGTTGCTCGCCACAGCGGTAGGCGCAGGTGCCGGACTGATCCTTGCGTTGGGTGGACGATTGATCATGAGCTTCTTCAGCGATGCCACGTCAGTTGTTGACTCTGGTGAAGTCCTCTTGTGGTATCTCTTTCCGTACCTTGTCCTGCTTGCTGGCGTGGTAGGGCTGGGCGGTGTGTTCATGGGCGGCAGCCATGCCCGTTCCCTGCTCTGGGTCACTGTGCTCGGCGCATGTGTGCAACTGCCGCTTGCGTATGTGCTGAGCTCCATGCCGGCTCTTGACGTCCACGGCGTGTGGCTGTCCATGATCATCGGCACGGCGGCCCAGTACATCATGACGGCACTGCTCTTCCGGCGCCTGGTAGGCGCAGGCAAGTCAGGAACCAAGCGTGGCCACGTCGAGCAACAGCCAGCTACAGTTGACAACTGTTAGAGGGACGAGCGAAGAGGGGGGGGATCATGACTGAGGCAAGCGATCACAGGGACGAAGCAAGTCCGCAGCCGAGAAGCCTCGCGGAGAAGCTTGAGCACCTGCTGGCAGTGACGGCACCTTCCGGACAACGCTCCCCCTCCAACGAGGAAGTCGCGACAGCGATCAACATCGCCGCGGGCGAGAAGACGATCAGCGCCACCTACGTCTGGCAGCTACGCACCGGCCGGAAGACGAATCCCACGATGCGCCACTTGGAAGCGCTCGCACAGTACTGCGGTGTCAGCGCGGCCTACTTCCTCGACGAGGACGAATCGCGGAAGATCGATGACCAGTTGAGCCTGCTGGAAGCTCTCAAGCAGACAGACACGCGTGACATAGCGCTACGGTCGACGGGCCTGTCCGAGTCCAGCCGACAAGCGCTGCACAGCATGATCGACCAGCTGCGAAAGCTGGAGGGCCTGCAAGACGAGCCCGACACAAGCTTGTGAGGAAGAGACCACAGAGAAGTCATCCAGACCGGGGGCCTGTCATGGTCCCGACGCGGCCGTCCAGCGCCTGGAAGGCTCTGGACACCTGAATCAGGTTGGCGATCTCCTGGCGAAGACTGCGATCAGGCGCTCCCTGACGGACTGACCGTTCCTGCTGACCATTGGTCGACTGCGGCGTACTGGTGATATTGGCCTGCAGTGCCGACCGCAGCACCGCCGCCTCGCACAGGGCTTCATGTGCCAGGCCTTGCGCCTGATCCAAGCAATGCAGGGCAATCGGGTCGGCAGACTGGCGGAGCATCAGCTCAGCATCCCTGATCTCGATGACCCGACGGTACAGGTGGTAGTCAAGAGGCCGAGGCGGGATCCACGCGAGCCAGCCTGAAGGCGGGTTCTCCAAGGCGATGCCAGGGACTGCCCTATATACCGCCTGCCATAGTGGGGCAAGTCGCACGTAGCTGCGATAGCTACCGATCCAGCGGCTGATCGTCTCTAGCTTCGGCCCCCACACTGGGATCGTCCAGCCAACGATCTGCATGAGTGTCCCGATATCCGCTATGAGCCAGAAGAGGAATTTCCAAGGAGCTATGATCCCTGCGACATGCAGGGCGGCAATCTGCCAGTATCGGACCCCACAGTAGACCAAAATGAGTGCTGAACCGCCAGCAACGAGCCGCATACCCAGACGCAACCAGAGATCGGGTATGGTCCGCGAATATTTAAAGGCGAAGAGGACTGTCTGGAATCGCCCTGCGGCGCATACCGTCAAATAGGCGGCGAAGTAGAAGGCGTACCCGGCGTCCTGCAGGTTGAGGTAAACCGTTTCTTGAGCGTTCGCTTCTTTGTGTGGATGAATGATGATGAAGAGCAGCACTAGTGCGGCTATCGCCAACCCGAATCCGCCCGCGAGCCACCGAGTTGCACGTCTCGCCCGTTGAGGCGGGAGGGTCAGGTTGACTACCGTGACCTGTTGCGCGGCAGTAAGAATTACCACCGACACCTGGACAGCAATAGTGGTAGCATTAGGAAATCCAAGCAGCTTGGTAAAATAACCCCTGAAAGAATCCAGATCAACAAAATAGGCGATCGAGTTGAATAAGAAATAGACACAAAGAGCCGATAACGCCAAGTTTCTGGGATTAGAAATAAGCGCCGGTAACCGGTACAGCAGCGCCACAAGCGTCACGACCGCGCAGGCCCAGGAAAAGAACGTGTAGAGCATTCACTGCACCGCGCCGGCCTGAGGCGGCTGGTCCATCGCTATGGCAACCCTGAGCCGCGAGATGACCTCATCGTCCGGAGACTGCAAGGAAAGCGCAGTACTAACATGGTGCCGACCACGCGCAAGGAGTAGGGAAGCTACCATCTCGGCCTCCTGCTCATTGCCGTCTGAGTACCTGGTACGTTGCAGCACTCGCCGCACCACATCCGGCGCAATATCAGGAAATAGTTGCCGGAGCACGCCATTGTCCGCGTTGTCCACCGCCTGGTGCCCGCAAAGTATGTGGGCAAGCTCGTGGGCAATAATGTGTTCCTGGTGAGCACGCGTGGTCCGGGCTTCATAAATGATGAAGTCGGCCATAGGGGTAGATATCCACATACCATTCACTGAATAGCCCGGTATCGCCATAGGGACGGGGTGTATGGGCTTGCCACGCAGCCTGCTAAGGCTAGCCCGAAGGGATAAGGTGTCCCTTTCGCCATCCCCGTGCACAGCAGCAAGCTTCGCTTCACACGTTCGCCGCAGCCGCTTGAAGTAGCGGGCTTCCCTTGCCATGGAGATCGCCGCTCGCCGTTCACCGAATTCCACTCGCGTTGCACCCTATTTCGAGATCGGCAACCTTTGGTTCACGCCGTATACAGAAATCCATACGGACGAACATCGAGTGATACATGTGACGAGCAAGTGAAGTCCCCCTCGCGTGCCAGACCGATCGCACGTGTCATCGAGCGATCTTACCCTGTGCAGGCGGAGCGAACCAAGGGTGACCAGAGGTTTGGGTTCTTCTTTAAGGGTCCCTTGACTACTTGAACTCTTAGTCCCGATATCTGCTTGACTTAGCTCCCCCTCGACGCGATTTGAGATGTAAGCGAGCCATAACAGCCTTACATTACGGTAGATTTAGAACTTTTCGGGCGCACATTTCAAGCCCCCAGAATAATCCATCTGGTTGGTCCTACCTGTGCAGGGGAGCCGGTTCCACATCTGCTTCTATATCGGGTTTCGTTCTTGGAACCACACCTGAGTTCGGAAGTGTCAGCGTCCGCCTGATCCGCCGGACGACCTGGCTGATCTTGGGCGGAGCGCCGCCCGTCTGCCAGTACACGGGGGCTGGCCCGCATCAGCCTGCCAATCGAGTACAGCCTTGCACCAGCGTTCGAGGACAAGGCGCGCCTCAGGTGTGAGGTTATTCGTTTTAGGTCGTCGTCGAAAACGCTGCCCTAGCCGAGCCGCCCTTCCGTGGCCAGGCCATTGAGCACTGGCACTACAGCAACAGTCAGGCCGGAGCGAGGCGCCGATGAGCGGGTCTGGTGCAGGTTCGGGTGACAGGTTCGGTCGCGCAGCCTGGACGGGCCAGTGTGGTCATGCAGGTCTCAAATCCGATTGGGGTCAGCCGACCGAGAGAGGCTCGTCTGCAGCGCCGGTGGTAGGTCCACTGGATCCAGGTCACGATCGCGATCCGCAGTTTCTTGCGGGTGGTCCACGATCGACGGTCGAGGACGTTCTTCTGCAGCAGGCTAAGCATCTGATTAACGTTCACGTGGATGCGAGCGGTATGTCCGTTTCGATTCGCCAGGTTGGTGCGGATTCTCCGGTCAATTTGCGGGACATCTTGTTAGCCATCGCCCAGTGGATCATCGCTCTCGATCTCTGTGGGAGGGCTTCGTAGTCCCGCGTCAGGCGGCGGTGCTGCATCAGCCAGCCGAAGGTCCTCTCAATCACCCACCGCTTCGTAGAGGCTCGAACCCCTTTGTTCGCGGCCGCTGCACCACTTCGACGTCGATGCCCAACCGGGCGCCGTGGTTGGAGATGCTGTTCTGATAGCCGCCGTCGGCCCAGACCTTGGTCACGACGGGATGTGCCGCGGCCAGGTCGTCGAGCAGGAGTTTGCCGCCGGTCGTGTCGTGCACGTTCGCAGCAGTGACAAGGACCGCCAGCACCAGACCGAGGGTGTCCGTGATCAGGTGCCGCTTGCGCCCTTTGATCTTCTTACCGGCATCGATTCCCTGGCTCGACTCGGCGACGTTTGCCGAGGTCTTCACGCTTTGAGCGTCCACCACGGCCGCAGTGGGCTCAGTACGCCGGCCATGTAATCGGCGGGTCTTGTCGCGTAACAGGTCGTGGACCAGCTGGGTGGTGCCGTCGGCTTCCCACTTCGCGTAGTAGTCGTAAACGGTCTTGTACGGAGGGAAGTCGTGCGGCAGGTACTCCCACGGAATCCCGGTGCGGTTGACATAGAGGATCGCGTTGACGATCTCTCGCAAGTCGTGAACCCGGGCTGCCGTGCCGGGCCCGGTCCGTCTCGCCCGCCAAGCGGTGAAGACCGGTTCGATCAAGGCCCAGCGGGCATCGGACACGTCACTGCGGTACGGACGACGAACACTCACGCCTCATCCAACGACCGCCAACGACACCAGTCACAAAACCATCCCAGAACACCAACTACCTAGATCAGATGCCCTCTTAGCCGGGCGGGGTGCCATCGGGGTGGTCGTGGATCCAGGACAGGCCGCCAAGATCGAGGCGTTGACGGGTGCGGGTGACGGCTACGTAGGCCAGGCGTGCTTCGGCGTCGTCGATGGGTTCAGGTGGCGTCGTGGTGTCGGTGCGCTCGCGGGCGGTGTTGTTCTCAGGGCGGGCGAAGTCGTCGGCGATGAGGACGCGGGGCCATTCGCGTCCTTTGGCTTTGTGGGCGGTGGAGACGGTGACCTGGGCGTGCAGTTCGGGGGCGAGGTGGGCGACGGCGGTGAGGATGGCGTCGGTGCCGTGGGTGTCGACGAGGTTGACCAGGGGTTGCAGGTCTCTTCCGGCTGGGTCGTGGGCGGCGTAGTCCTGCAGGTCGCCCCAGTGGGGGAAGAGGATGAGTTCGGGGTGGTGGGTGCGGCGTCCCTCCTTCAGGTCGCGTGCTGCGAGGGCCAGGGCTTGCAGGCTGTCTCCTCCCCCGGCGAGGGCGACTCGGTGGCCGGCGGCCATGAGGGTCATGACCTGGGCCATGGCGCCGACGTTGGTACGGCACAGTACGGCGTCCGGCTGGGTGATGGGTCCGAGTTCGGTGGGAACGGCGGGGGTGCCGGTGAGGCGGATCGGGGCGTCGGCCAGGCGCAGCCAGCGGTTGGCCTCTGCGGCGAGGTCGGGTCCGAAGCGGAAGGACTGGGACAGGGTCAGCTGGGTGCCGTCGAAGCCGGTCATGATGTCTTTGGCTCCGCGCCAGTGATAGATGGCTTGGGCGGAGTCGCCGACCATGACCAGCTGGGCGTGCTCGCGCTGGGCGAGGAAGATCTGTTCAACGACGGGGTTGGTGTCCTGGGCCTCGTCCAGCAGTACGAAATCGGCGTTGATGCGGGGCTGGGTGAGTGCCCAGATCTTGAGGTAGTGATCGTGGTCGAAGCGGACGGCGCCGTCGTCGGGGTGTTGTAGGTCGGTCCAGGCTTTGTGGGCGAACGGCACGATGTGGGCAGCGAGTTGGGCGTGGAGGTCGGGGTCTTCCAGGCCGCGCAGATGGGGCACGTGGTGGCGGGTGATGGCTTCGTCGGCGGTGTGGCAGAAGCGGGTGACGGTGCGCAGCGTGGCGTTGGAGAGGGCTTTTGGGGTCACCTCGCGGTCGCCGATGCGGAGGGCCTTGGTGATGCCGAGGGCTTGTCCGGTCTGCCAGGCCGGGCGGCGGGGGGCGTTCAGTCGGCGGGTGTAGCGATGGCCGACAGCGGCGTAGGCGAGGGCGTGGGCGGTCTTGCATTGCACGGTGCCTGGGAAGCGGGTGCGGGCGTCCTGGGCGATGGCCCGGTTGTAGGCGACGTAACGGCCGCGGCGGGTGGTTGTGCGGGCCAGGAAGGTGAGGGTGGTGGTCTTCCCAGTGCCCGCGCCGGCCTGCAGGGCGAGGTGGTCGCCGGCGCGGAAGGTGTCGGCGGCTGCCGTCTGTTCGTCGGTCGGGTTCATGAGGTGGGCCTCTCGGAGAGCCGGGTGAGTGCGTGTCCCACGGCGGAGAGTAGGTAGGCGGGGGTGGTGTGGGTCAGTAGCTCGCGTACGGCCTGGTCGAGACGGTCGATTTCCTGGTCGGCGTGTTCGGCCAGGGCGCGGCACAGAGCCCGTTCGAGGAAGCGCTCGGGTGTCTGACGGGTGCGCCGGGCGTCGGCGGTGAGAGCGTCATGTGCGGCGGGCGAGAAGGCGACGTTGAGCAGCACTGTGTGGTCGGCATCCGGGTAGTGCGTGGTGATCACGTCGATGGGCAGTAGAGCGCCGACCCGGTGGCGCAGTCGGTGGGCGGCCTGGTGCGGGGTCTTGGCTTCGACGAGGGTCATGAGGCGGGTGGTGTCGTGGTTGGTGGCGAGCGGCAGGTGGCGCCCGGCGTGGTGCAGAGCGTTTGCCGAGAGGGGGCGGGTCAGGGTGATCTCCAGGGCGTGGTGCGGCACTGGTCATCCCCCTCAGTGCGGGCGGGTGGGCGGCGGGCGGGGACAGGTGCCACGCGCGGGGGCGGGTCGAGGAATTGCCGGGCGGGCAAGGCGGCGCCGACGTGTGCCCGGGAGAGTGGGGTGCGCCAGCGCGGCCGTTCGCTGCAAGAAGGGCGGTCCGGGTCGCAGACGTCCGTCAGGGCGTCGGGTACAGGGTGTTGGCCGTACTGCACGGCGAGGAGCCGTGATGGGCCTGGGCAGCGCGGCGCAGCTCGGCGAACTGCCGCTGGGCGAGATAGCAGCACAGCAGTTGGGTGGCGGGATGGTTGGGTCCGCCGCTCTGGCCATCGGGCGGCCGGGGAGCGGGGGACGCGAGGGCTGCCGTCCTGGTGACGGCAGTCGGGGGTGGGTGCGGGGCGCATAGCGCGGACCGTGCCAGGCGGGACGCGGGTGGAGGCAGCGTGTCGGAGGGATGTCCCACCGTCAGCCCAGCGAGCTCGTACGCTTGAGCGTTACCGCGGATGACTGTTCTAGGCCTGATTCCCTGATCGGGTGATTCGTGATGTGGTGCGCACCGGGACGGAGCAATGGCTCAGGCAGTGGTCGTGCCGGGCGGGGTGTGGTCGTCGCACAGGGCGCCCAGGAAGTGCTCGATGGGCACGTTGAAGGTGTGGGCGAGGGTGTGCCAGGTGGTGACGCTGCCGGTGGTGCGGCCGTGTTCGAGGTCGATGAGGGTGCGCCGGGCCAGGCCGCTGTGGTCGGCGAGTTCGTCGAAGGTCCAGCCGCGTTCGGCCCGCAGGCGCGCGAGTACGACGCGCAGTGCGGTGAGGTCGGGGTCGGGCGGCAAGATCGTCACCTGACCATCCGACGGTGCAGACCCCTGCCCCGTCAGTGCGGGTTTCTGCACTTTCGTCGGGGGTGGGTTGACAGGAGCCCGTAGTGCGGGAATCTGCACTACGGTGCGTCCGTCTCGGGGGCTTGTCATGGTGTGGCTCCCGCCAAGGCACGGACAGACGGGAGGGCAACCAGCCGATGAGGCTTGCCGGCGCGCATGCCGCGGTGCGGCGCATCTGGACTGTGGAGCTGCGTCCGCAGGCGGGCGGCCCCGCACTGGTCTGCCCTTGGTGTACCGCTCCCGCCTCTCCCCTTCACGCGGCCTCCGCACGGTCGGCCGCCCTGGCGCATCTGGCCTGCCACGCCCGTGCGGACGCGCTGCCGGTGTATCTGCGCAGCTGTCAGTGCCGGTTGCAGGGCTGTGTGTGGCATCCGCGTCATCGCGGCTGCGCCGGGCCGGTGCTGCTGGCCCTGACCCGTGATCGCAGCGGTCGCACCTGGCGGCTGGCCGACACCTGCGCGGCCTGCGCGGCAGCGACCAGTCATACGGCCGTGGTGCCGGAGACGCTGCTCAGCCAGCGGCGGCCAGCCGCATCAGCTCCCACCCGGTCGCAGGGGCACACAGATGAGCCGCAACGGGTACGGGAGATGCTCACCTACCTCGCCTCCGCACTCGGCTGCGTCGCGTCTCCCGCCGCCCGGCTGCTGGCCCTGCAGTGCGCACTGCGGGCCAACGCGCACGGCTGCGTGCGGCTGCCGGCCGGACTGCTGCGCAGCATGCGGCTGCACCGGCGCATCGAGGTGTGGCAGGAGCTGGCTCAGGACGGCTGGCTCGAGCTGTCCGACCCCCGGGCCGCCTTTCTGCAGGCACGGCTGCTCGATGACGCCGTGCTGGACCAGGCGCCGGGGCGCAGCGCCCGCCGACGCGCCGCCCACTGGGCCCTCAAGCCCGCCCCGTTCACCGTGGCGGCATCGGCACACCCCGCGGACCGTCTGACCGCCCTGGTCCTGGCTGCCCACACGACTACAGCCGGCGCCACAGCAGACATGGCCGTCGTGGCCCGCCTGTGCGGGCACTCCCCCCAGCAGACCGAAGTGCTGCTCGACCGGCTGGTGGCCGATGGCGTCCTGTCAGCCTGGCACCATCAGCGGGACACCGACGAGGTGTACTGGCAGCCGGCTCACCCTCACCGGGCCCTCTTCGGCCGGGCAGACACCAGTGCGCATTGAGCGCCGTCATGCTCGTCTTGCTGCCTCTCAGACATACGGCGGGGAAGGATGCAGAGGTCTTCCGTACTATCTCTGCAAACACAACTGTGCGGTGATGGCTGCTCCGGGTTGCAGGGCACCAGGCGAAGAGCACATGCGTGTTGGCTTTCGCATACGCCACGAGCAGGGTGCTCGCTGGCCCGTAGCGCCCCGGAAAGGTGTGAGCACCATGTCCGAAACCACCGAGTTGACTTCGCAGTACAGCGCGCAAGTGGCCAGTGACCTCGAACGCAACCTGAAGGAGCAAGAACACCTCAGCGGTGAAATCGAAGTACTCCAGGCGCGATTGGCCTCTGTACAGCGCGACCACACCGTCCTGGTGAACCTCCAGCAGGCCCTCGGTGTCCCTGCGCCGACTACCGCGCCCGCAGCTGAATCCACCGTGTCGGTTCCTGCCGCACGCAAGAAGACAACGGGCACACCGAGCACGGCCAGGCAGTCCGCCGCGCCCAGGAAGCGAACCGGTACGAAGACCGCTGCCAAGGCATCGGCCGCCTCGTCCGCATCTCCCAAACTCGTCGACCTCGTGCGCGAACACCTGACAGGCCAGAGCGAACCGCGCTCCGCTGCCGAGATCACCACCGCGCTAGAACAACTGCATCCCGAGCGCACCGTCAAGACCACCGTCGTGCGCACCACCCTCGAAGGGCTCGTGGCCAAGAACCAGGCCCAGCGCACCAAGCAGGGCAAGTCCGTCTACTACACCACCCCCGACACAGCCGCATCGGCCGACTCCGGCGAGCAGTCCGTCTGACAGCGTCACGGATCCGCCGCCTCGTCGGGCCGCCACATACTGTGGGTTCAGCTGAAGCTCCTCACCCGTTCCGCGCCCCGCCCCCGGGCCCTGCCCTCCTGGGCTGGAGGGCGGGGCCCGGGCAGGCTCCGCTCGGTGTGAAGCCCGTTCGCGGTCTGTCCTCGCGAACAAGCCGTATGGCGGCTTCAGGAGCAAACGTTGCGGCGCGGTACTGCTCTCATACGCTCTCTGAGCAGGTATCCGCAGGTCCGTGCGGTAGCGCAAAGGCGGCCGCCGACCAGGAGCCCACTATCATCCAACTCCGCTGTGCTGTCACGGCGTTGGCATTCCAAGACTTGGGTGCGCTGTCACCAAGGAGAGGAATCCGACGCCGAAAACGTGTACTCGGGCCGTGCGGGGCAGCTGGCGGGCGTCCTTGTCAGCGTGGGCGCCAGGTGCGGATTTCGAGGTGGAGGATCTGGGCGTCCGGGCGGATACGGCCGGTCTCCACGAGCCATTGGTGGACGGCTGCGGTGACGTCGCCGCCAGCGGCGTCCACGCGGCGGGCGAAGTCGGCGGCGTCGAAGCCGCCGGTCTGGGCGGAGCCGTAGGAGCGTTCCTCGGTGTGGTCGGCGCGTTGGATGACGTCGCGGCGGATGCCGGGTGAGTCGGTGCGGCTGCCGGAGGGGTGCAGGTAGCCGGCTTTGGCGAGGCGGACGGTGAAGGCCAGGCGCAGCCCGTGGCGGGCGGCTTCGGCGATCAGGGGGCGCAGGCGGGTGGAGCCGGAGGCGATGGCCTGGACTCCGGCGCGGCCGGTGCCGGTGCCAGTGCGGGTGATCAGGAGGGCCTTGGCACGCACTCGGGCGCGGGTGCCGGAGGCGGTGGTGCGCCGGTGGGTGTGGCGGGCGGCGATGGCGGCGAGGTCGGGCAGGTCGGTGATGCCGCCGGCCTCGATGGCGGTGAGGACTTCGCGGAGGGCGGTGACGAAGGCCGCGCCTTTGTTCTTTGTGTAGAACTGCGAGACCAGGGAGGGGTCGCGGTCGATGATGCGGGCGATGTCGCGTTTGGTGTAGCCGGCCTGCTGGAGGCGGTCGGCGAGCTGGGCGGCCTCGTTCAGCTGCCCTTGGGGCGCACGGCGTCGGCGAGGGCGGGGCGGCATCAGGCCTCCTGGCCGGTGATGAGGGCGGCACGTCCGGCATCCCGCAGAGTGAGGAGTTCTTCCTCCGTGGTGGGCGCTGTCAGCGGGCCGTCGAGGTGGCCGCGCAGGAGGTAGTCGCCGGGTTGGTGATGGTGGGGCCAGTTGTGGGGCTGGGTGAGGTAGAGGGCATCGGTGCGGAAAGCGATCACGGTGCCGGGCGGGGTGTGCAGGGCGCCGACGTAGGTGTCGTCGTCGCGGTGGCGCTGGGTGAGCAGGGCGGCGCGTGCTGCGGACCAGATCGCGGCGGCCCATTCGGGGTGGGCGTTGGGGTCACGGGCGAAGCCGGTGGGCTTCTGCCAGGTGATCAGCTCGTCGTTGAAGCCGATGATCTCCGCGTCCGACGGCACATCGCGCTCCAGGGTGCGAGGGGTGGTGCCGGTGACCATGCGGGGCCGCTGGGCGAACGAGCCGATGCCGTACAGCAGGATGGAGCGCACCGCGCGGGAGGCGAGGTGCGCGGCGCGGGCCTGCTCGGGGTTGCCCTGGAAGTGGGCCTGGGCGGAGAGGTTGGTCCAGGTCTCCTTGAGCTTCTTCGCCCAGTCGTCCAGTGGTTTGCCGTCCTCCCACAGGATGCCGTCGAGGATTTCGATCTTCCATGGCTGGATCGGGTTGGTCAGTGCGGTGTGCAGTTCGGGGCCGCCGGCCCAGGTGGTGAAGGTGGTGCCGCCTTCAGCCGGGTAGTGCCAGGCGCGGTCGTCGGGGGCGGGAGCGGGCAGCAGGCCGACGTGGTTCCAGTTGGCGGGAACCGTCACGCGGACCTGCCAGTGCCCGCACCCGTACAGGGCCCGCATCTGCTCCTTCTGCGACCAGGAAGCGAACGTGGCGGCGGTGATGCGGCGGGGCGTGCCGACCGGGGACTTCCAGGTGTGCTTGGCATAGGCGAAGGTGCGGTCGTACTCCACGAGCCCAGGCAGTTGCTCGGGCACCCGGGGCGGGATGATCAGTTCATTGCGGCCCTGTCCTGCGGTGGCGTGCAGCAGACCGCGCAGTTCCTCCGACAGCACGGGGAACCCGTCGGCGTGCTGGCCGCGGGTGGGAATGGTGCGGGTCCACAGGTCGCGGCCGGTCTGCGAGGGGGAGCCCATAAGGACCGCGTCGCTCCAGTGTCGGCGCAGCGCCTGCCACAGCAGGACGAAAGCATCGCGGACGGTGTGCGGGGTGTCGCCATCAAGGTCGAACCACTCCCCCACGGAGCGGATTTCCACATGGCTGTCGCCGTGTTCCCGCTGGTAGCGGCCGACGGGATGGCGGGCGTGGACGAAGTGCCCGGCCATGCGGTCGCGGCCACGGCCGGTGTCGGTGCGCCAGCCCGGGATCGGGGCGCTGAGCCAGGCGGCGACGGCGTCGCGCAGGTAGGGGTAGCGTGCCGATTCTCGGTGCCAGGGGTCGCCGGCGGTGATGTAGATCCGTTCCACGCCTTCAGGGATGGCGTGGAAGACGGCCGTGAGGATGTTTGCGGCAGACCGGCTGGCGAGGTCGAGGTGGTGGGTCTGGTCGCGGTGCACCAGGACGCCGGTGTTGGTGTCCAGGAAGACGGTCGAGCGTGCCTGCTGGATGAAGTTGGGCCGGGTGGAGGCCAGACCGGAGGCATGGAAGAACCATGCATCACCGCTCGTGCCCGCAGGGATAGAAGGCAGACTTCGCGGTGCCTGGGGGGCTGCAGGCGGTTCGGATACTGCGGCTTCGGCCGGGGCCGGTGGCGGAGCAGAACGGGCAGAAGCAGTGGCCATCGCGGGGGCTGTTGCGTGCTGCGGCGGGGGCGGTGCGGATTCAGCAGTGGCCTGGGCCGCGGACTGCTCAAACCGCTGCGGCTGCGGGGCGTTGTCCACCGCAAGGCTGTCGGGGGCCAGGGCGGGGACGAGGGCGACGACGTCGGTGACGCCCAGTCCGGCCGCGGGGGCGATCCGCTCTGCCTTGGCCTTCTCGTAGGCGGCCAGCTGGATGATCAGTTTGTCCCGGTCCGCTTCCTGCTTCGCCAGCGCGGCCCGGGTCTTTTTGATCTGGTCCCGCAGGGTGCGCAGATCGGCAAGCGCGGTGCTGTAGCTCTGTGCGTCCATCGGGCGTTCCTTGTCGGGGTGTTCAGCCAACGGTGGTGTGGGTGGTGACGTAGGCGATGGCACCGCCCGAGTGGGAGGGAAGCCGGGTGCCCAACAGCAGCTCGGCGAGGCGGCGGTCGCTGTCGAGACTGGAGGTAATCGGTGTGTGCGGAGTGGCCAGGTCGGTGACGTAGCCGGCAAGGCGGGCGTCGGGGAAGGCATGTCGACCTTCGGGGTTTTTCTCCCACCGCTCGAGCCCGGTCAGGACTGCTACAACGTAGCCGGACAAGGTGACCGGCAGGACTCCCCCGGCCGCGGCGCTTGCCGCGTCGCATCGCCACCAGCCCCGCAGCGCCTTCAGCAGGTCATCGGGTGGAAGGCTGGCGGCGAAACCGAGCCAGGAGCGCTCCGGTTCATCAGTCGGCCGGGCCGCGTCGACTCGCAGCACGGCGATTTCCCTGGCCTGCAGCTGGCTGAGCGGCGCCTGCCTGCGTACCTGCAGCGCCTGGACGACATCGAGCGGGACCATGACGCGCACGCCGCGGCGGGACAGGCCCGGCAGCAGTCCGGCTGAGATAAGCCGCCGGAAGGTAGTGGTTGCACATCCGAGCTCTTCCGCGGCCTGCCCGGTGGTCAGCAGCACCTCCTCAACCTCCATCCCTGATCTGATATCTGATTAGGCATGTAAGCTACTCGGCAAGTGAGGGGCCGTCAAACCGCCACCGCGAGCGCTACAGCACGCCCGCCGGGCCGACGGCTTGACCTGGCCGCTCCGCAGTAGTCGGCACAGGCTTGCGGACACTGCGGCTCGACACCCGGGCGGTTCTGTCGGCGTCAGCCGGTACGGGGGCGGCGCCTGGTTCGACGACGCAACCTCCTCGCTCCAGAGCAGCCCGTCGACACTCTGTCCTGCGACAAGAGTCAAGGCTGCAGCGGTGAGAACCGGCAGGCAGGAAGGGGGCCTGCCTTGCCCAGCCGCTCGCCTGCCGATGCATGCCGGGCGGTGGCTCTGATTTTGCTGACCGCGTCGCAGCGGCCCGCATGGCACGGCCAAGCGTCTCCGTCAGAGCTTCCCGGCCCGGGGGATGCCACCGGGCGCTGGAGACAACGGGGAGCGTGCGCGTCCTGCGAGGCGCGCCGGGGTGCGCCCCATCTGATTTTTCACGCGCCGGTAAACGGTGTATCAGAAACCTTGCAGGCAGAAGTGATCAATTTCGATCACGCATAGCCGTTCTTCGGTTCCGACCAGGCTTATTCGGGCAGATTCTTGCTTTCCAAGGGTGTTTCGCACATCGATGCGTCTGGATATTCCGTTAAGGCCTCACTCTATTGGCCGCGCGATCCATGAGCACGCTAAGGTCACGGCGAGATAGGGGCCCTGGTCCACAGGATGGCACCAACAGACCAGGACCCCTGCGCATTTTGACCAGCCGTCAATTCCGCAAAGGAGAAAGATGACTGACCCCAATGTCGTCCAGGGCACCGTGGTGTCCCGGACGCCTCTGGACGGTAGCAATGCCGGTCGGTATTACGCACGCTTGCGTGCCCTGGCTGTCACGGTCGGCTTCGGCCCTGTCGTGGTGCTGGTTTTGTCCTTTGTCCTGCCGTCCGCGGGGCGGTGGCCCGCTGCCGCATGCGTGGCGTTCGCCGCCGTCGCGGCGGGGGCAGCGCGCACCTCGCGAATCGAATTCCTCTGGGCACGACGGGACTGAACCGCCGCTGCGGGTGGCCGGGGTGCGAGAACCGCCGGCCACCCGGAGCCCGGTGTCCGCTGGCGCCGGCGGGTGTGCCCGTCGGCGGGGGAACAGGAGATGGGATTTCGAGGTGCCTACTGATCGGTCGCAGCCGGAGCGGTGTCCGGTTTGTGAGGGCCCGATGGTGCAGAACACGGGGGCCGGGCGGCGACGCCGCTATTGCTGCACTGCCTGCCGTCGGCGAGCTCAGCGCAACCGGCAGACGCGCAAGGCCCCGGTCACTGCCGTGCAGGGGCCTGTGGGTGCAACGGTGGCTGCCGAGGTCCGCAGGCTGGCACAGCAGCTGCTGGACAGCGAGATGCGCCAGGAGGAGCTCGCCACGCTTCTGGAGAGAACCGAAGCAATCCGCCGGGAGCTGGATATCTATACCGCGGCTGCGGTGCAGGACGCCCGCCACCGGGGTGAGAAATGGGAATCGGTAGCCAAAGCCGCGCACGTAGCTCCGGAGACGGCACGGGCGCGGTGGGGGCCCGAGCGGGTGGCCCGGATGATGGACCTCCATGCCAACGAGAAACGGGCCGCTCCCGCTCGGTGGCGTGGTCTGCAGTCTGCCCGGTCCGCCGACGGGCCGGAGGATCCAGTCGGCGACCCTGGCTCCGAAACGGTCTCCCCCGCCAGCCAGCTGGCGTCGGCGCTGACGCAACTGCAGACAGCCAGCGGCCTGGCCATCCGGGAGGTGGCCGACTCCACGATGCTCTCGCCGTCGTTCATCTCTCGCGTCCTGTCCGGGGACCGGCTGCCCACCTGGGACCTGACGTGCTCACTGGCGACCCTCTTCGGCGCCGACCCGGCCGAACTGCGCGTGATGTTCGAAGCGGCGCACGGAATGACGGCACAGGGGCGTCAGCCCATTGCTGCCGCCATCGCGCAGTTGCACGCTGCGGTACGCGGGCTGCACCGGGCGGCCAAGTCTCCTCCTGCGGAACGCATTGAGCGCCTCAGTGCGAAAACGGTGAGTGCGCTGCAGGCGCGCCGTGTCCTGGCAGGCATCGACGTGCCGGAATGGGAGGTGCTGGCCGCCCTTGTGTGCGCGCTCGGGGGCCGTCCGCTCGATTTCAAGCCGTTGTGGGAGGCCGTGCATTACTCCTTCCTGATGTGCGACGACCCCCGCCTGCCGGAAGGCAGAGCGCACATCGCCGTGCCGGAAGAGGAGCCGTGAGCACAGACCGCCCTGTTGACCGCTGCCCGCAGGCGGCGCCGGCCGCCGTCGCCGCAGGGCGCCATGCCCTCGTTCGCCCACCGCAGGATCGGGCGCAGCGCACCGCGCTGGCGGCCTATACGGCCTTCCGTGAACGCCACTATGAGCCGTACCTGCAGTACGCGGCGCTGCGCCTCGGCCGCAGCGCCGCGGCCGAGGCGGCCGTCATGGCGGCGTTCACCGAGCTGGCCGTGTCCTGGACCGCAATCCTGGGCGGTGCCGGCCCCGCCGCCGCAGCCTGGCGCATTCTGCACGACCACATCGACCGCGCCCTGGGCTGTGGCCCGACCGCCGTCCCGGCCAGCCAGGCTGTGCAGGCGCTGCAGCACGATGCGCACTTTCTGCACGAGCAGATGCAGCTGAGCCCTGAGCGCATCGCCGAGGTACTCGGGGTACGCCCGGAAAACCTTCCCAGCCTGCCGCCGCGCGCCCCGCAGGAGTGACTTTCCGACCGTTGCTCAGCGTGCCGCCACGATCTGTCCCTACACTCCGTCCAATAAGGGAGCACGCCGTGCAGGCGTGTGGGGGCAGGAGGGGAAACCGCGTGAGCTTGCCGTACGGGGTGGACGTCACGATTCCGAGTGTGGCCCGCATGTACGACAGCCTCCTGGGCGGCCAGGACAACTACCCCGCAGACCGCGCGGCCTGCGAAGAGCTACTCAAACACGTGCCCAGCATGCGGGAACTGGCCCTGAACAACCGGGAGTTCCTGCGCCGCGTGGTGCAGGTCCTCGCGACTAAGTACGGTATCCGGCAGTTCATCGACCACGGTTCGGGGCTGCCCACGCAGGACAACGTCCATGAGATCGCGCAGCGGGTGGATCCTGCCAGCCGAGTGGTCTACATCGACAGCGATCCCATCGTCCGCACGATCGGCGGTGTGCTGCTAGCGAGCAATGAGAACACCGCCGTGCTCCAGGCGGACATGAGGGAGACCGACGAGATCTTCTCCAGCGAACCGGTACGCCGGCTCATCGATCCCCACGAGCCGGTGGCGGCGCTGTTTGTGTCGGTGCTGCACTGCATCGCGGACCGCGACGGGCCGGCGGAGCTCATTGCCCGGGTCGCCGACCGGCTGCCGCCAGGCAGCATGATGGTGGTCTGCCAGCTCGTCAGCGAATCCGCCCAGGTCCGTGACTTCGTCAGCGGTTTCATGGACGAGCAGACCCAGGGCCACTGGGGCCGGGTGCGGGAGAAGAAGGACGTGGCCGACTTCTGCGCACCTCTGGAGATGATCGAACCGGGTCTGGTGGAGGTCTCCACGTGGCGCTCCCGCCCGGACGACGTGCCCGCCCAGCTCAGTTGGGAATGGGAGGAGTACGGGGGGGTGGGCTTCGTGAGGCGCTGAGCGCCGCGCCGAACGCGGGGCTGTCCTGTCGGCGCGGCGTGTCAGCGCCAGGAGGCCAGTGCCTGTTCCAGCAGCGCCGGTGTCTGCTCGGCCGGGTTGGCCACGCCGCACAGGTTGTTCAGGATGGCCTGGTAGCGCTCCGACTCCGAGGGCTTCTCCCGGTAGACGGCTGTTTCGTACTGCTCGAGGTAGACCAGGTCGGGCAGGTATTCCGGGGTGAAGAACCGCAGATGTACGACCGGGTGCCCGATGGCCCCGGCGGCGCCCACGCTCAGCGGGGCGATCTGGAGATGGAGCTGGTAGGGCAGTTCCTCCAACAGTGCGAGCAGATGCTTGATCTGCCGGTACATCACCCCTGGTGTGCCAACCGGGCGGCGGAACACCTCGGAGTCCATCACCGCCAGCAGGACCGGCGGTGACTCGGCACGGCGCAGCATCTCGATGCGCTGCAGCCGCAGGGCCGCGCGCTCGGCGATTTCCCTGGCCGGCTTTGTGGGGTGGACGGCCCGAATCACAGTCTCGGCGTACTCCTCGGTCTGCAGCCAGCCGGGCACCAGTTGAGGTTCGTAGGAGATGATGCGGCGGGCAGCCGGTTCCATGGCCAGCAGCGGGCGCAGGTCCAGGGGTGCGGCATGGGCGTAGGGCTGCCACGCCTCGGGTTTGGCCGCTTCCTGGACCAGGTCGGCGATCCTGGCGCGCTCGAGCGGATCACTCACCCGGTAGGCGTCCAGGAGCCGTTCCACCTCAAGGGGCTTGAACGCTGTCCGGCCGGTTTCCATGCGGCTGATCGTCGCTTCGGAGGCGTGGATGCACCGGGCAGCCTGCCGGGGGGCGAGCCCCGCGTGGTCTCGGCAGCGACGCAGGTGCCCGGCGAGCGCCTTGCGGTGTGCGGCCGGCCCCCACTCCGGGCGGTGCGGAAATCCAAGGATCGACGGCGCCTGACGATCGGCTGCCATACGGGCACTCCTATGGGACTGTTTGAGAATCCCGAGTATGGCAGCCGGAACGCGGCCGCGTCAGGGAGTGGCCATATCTTTACTTTCGGTCACGAAAGGGTGAAATCGAACTCACCATCCTTGACGCCACCGAGGAAGGCCTCGATCTCCTCGCGCGTATAAACGAGGACTGGACCGTCGGGGAACCGGGAGTTGCGCATCGCCACCTGCCCGCTGGAGAGACGGGCAACTTCTACGCAGTTGCCGTTTCCCCCGCTGCGGCGGCTCTTGCGCCAACGCGCCTCTTCGATCGCGCCTGCGCTGACACCGTTTTCCACCCGCTGCATATCTCACCATGCCCCTCCGAGTCGCACCCGACACCAGCCGGATCTTGTCCGTCCCGGCCGACTGCCTGTACGAATACCTGGGCTCTGCAATTGCAGAGCCGCGCTTGCAGGAACGAGGAGCGGACCGGAATAGTGACGGGCACGACGGCACGTCGTGCTCTTCAGCACGGCACCAGTTCCGGGGGACGGACGATGACGCCACAAGGTGAGGGCCCATTCCAGCCACAGTCCACGTCTGCCACGCACGACAGCCGAAGACGGCAACTGCTGTTCCTCGGCGAGCCACTGGCCTCCACCCCCAACCTCGCCGTCCGTTCGGGCCTGGGCAGCACTCCCTTCGCCGCCCGCCGCATTCCCGTCGCATCCCACCACTGCTGCTACATTGCGCGGCAGTTCACCCGGCAGACCGTACGCCGCTGGAATTTGCACAGCATCTGCGATGACGCGGTCCAGATCGCCTCCGAACTCGTCGCCAACGCCGTCCGCCACGGCAGGCCCGACACAGCCACAGCCGACGGTGAACAAGCGGGGGTATGGCTGGCTTTTACTCTGCGTCCGCGCACCCTGCTGTGTGTCGTACGCGACCCCAGCCAACTCAGCCCCAGGCTCACCGCCCCTCAGCCATGGGCCGAACACCACCGCGGACTGCCCATCGTGGACGCCCTCAGCAACACCTGGGGCTGGACCACAGCCCCCCAAGCCCAGGGAAAATCCGTGTGGGCGCGCGTGGCACTGCCAGCGGCATAACTGGCTTTACCCAGGTGAGCCGATGCTCAGGAGTTTCGGCTCGCCCATGGCCAACACTGCATGCGGCGGGATGGGCAGTAGCGCGGCAGGCCCGTAACCGTAGCCTCCGCTCCGCGTTGGCTGTACATGAACGACGATCTCCTCGATGCCCACTGCTCCATGCCGGAGCTGACCGAACCGCGTCTGGCCTTGTTCACGCTGTCGGAGGCGCACGAACTGCTGGATGTGCTGCACCACTTCAGCGCGATAGAAGACGACTGGGCTGCCCAGGCCCGCCACTTCGCCGCCGAGTTGGCAGCGCGCGTGCCGTCACGGGATGGTTGACAGCATCCCATTGCCGTCTCAGGGCTCGTCGTTCATTCCCTCTTCTTGGGGTGGTACTGGACACGAACATGCCCGACACCGTCCGCACCCACCTCCGCGTCTTCGTCACCCTCACCGCACCCTCCTTCGGTTCCGTCCACAACCGTCCCGACACCCGGCCCTGTCACTGCGGCATCCGCCACGAACCCACGGACCCGCTGCTCGGTACGCCGCTCAATCCGGCGACGTACGACTATGCGGGCGCGGTCCTCTTCAACGCCCACGCCGGAGCCCCGTGGGCCCGCTTCACCACCTACCTGCACCTGGAGATCGCCATCCGACTCGGCCTTACCCAGAAGGCCCGACCGCGCCGTGGTGCGGGTTTCCTTCGCCAAGGTCGCCGAGTATCAGAAGCGCGGCCTGGTCTACTTCCACGCCGTGATCCACCTCGACGAACCTGACGGCAGCCCCCCAACCCCCAGCGCCGTACGCCACCGTCGCCGTGCTCACCGACACGGTCCGTGCCGCCGCGCCACGCGCCCGCATCTCCATCGACTCTGACGCGGTCGGCGAACGTGAACTCGACTGGGGTCAGCAGCTAGTGCTGTGACCGGGAAGGTTCGCCGGGTTATCCGTTGGCCTGTGTTTCGGCCGGCCCTGTAGGTTCCTGCCGTGAGTGATGTCGGCATGACAGAGATCAGACTCGCGGACACGGCAGACGCGCCGGTGATCGCACGCATCCACATGATTTCCCGGGTGGCGACCATGCCGTATCTGCCGCCGCAGAAGCGCAGTCACGACCAGGTCACCCGGTGGGTCGAGGATGTCCTGCTCACGTCGTGCCGGACGTGGGTGGCGGTGCGCGATGGAGAGATCGTCGGCTATGCCGCCCTTGAGGGGGACATGCTCGAACACCTCTATCTGCGACCGGAGGTCCGCCGCCGGGGCATCGGCACACTCCTGCTCGACCAGGTCAGACGGCACAGCCCTGACGGGGTGTCCCTGCACGTCTTCCAGCAGAACACCGATGCCCGCGCGTTCTACGAGCTCCACGGCTTCACGGTCCTCGACACCAGCGACGGCCACCGGAACATGGAGAACCTGCCCGACATGACCCTGCGCTGGACACCGGACGGTGCACGGTGAACCGCGTCCCGGCGGGCCACAGACTCCACTGATCCGGTCATGCCGCGTCGGCGCGGGGACGCTGCACGTTCGCGGAGAACCGGTAGTTGCGGCTCGAGGCGCCGACCTTGCGGTCGCGGGCCGGGACCAGGGTGCCGTCGACGATCCACAACCGGTCCGCGGCACCGGCCGGACGCGAGGTCGGCGCGATCGCGAGGAGGGGCCCGAGCCGCTGGATGCCCCGGCACACGGTCGCCGGCGAGATACCGAACAGCGGCGCGAGCCGCCGCATGGTGAGGTTCGTCCGGTAGTAGACCGCTACCACCAGCACCCGGTCGGCAAGGGGCAGACACCACGGCCGGCCGATCCGCGGCCCATCGCCACCTCGCTCCCGCACCGCCTTCAGCAACGCTCGAACTGCGTCATCCGCAGCCCCGTGAACGTCTCCGCCCACAACAGATCAGCCCTCAACACTCCACGCATACAAGGGAAATGCCCTGATCACGGCATTCTGCAACGCGCTTTACGAGCTCGTGCGCAGTAGGCGGTGAGGCGTCGTGAGCCGGGGTGTGGCTCGGCGTTTCACATCGTTCGTGCCGGGATCAGGTCCGCGATCTGCTGGTGGGACAACAGGGCGGCGACGGCTTGCACGGTGTCGCTGATGTGCTCTCGGCGGCCAAGGTGGCGGGCCAGCGCCCGCCAGTTCTTCAGGTGCGCGATGCCGTGCTCGACGCGGATGCGCCGCGAGGAGTGGGCTTTGCGCTGGCGCTCGTGCATCTCCTCGTACCAGTCCGGGGCGTTCTTCTTGAACTTGCGGTGCGGTGGTGTCACCACACGCCCGCCGGTCTGGGCTCCCAGGCCCTGGTAGCCGGCATCCGCGAGAATCTCGGCTGCCGGGCCGCCCTCCAAGAGCCTGACCAGCCCTAACTGGCGGGCATGAGTGATGTCCGCGCAGCTGCCGTGCTCAGTCGGGCTGCAGAACAGCATCCGGCCGTCGCCATCCGTGACGACCATGGTCTTTACCGCGTTCTGCTTGCTCTTGCCGGAGATGAACTTCTCCCGGTCTTTGCGTCCGGCGGCCGGGCGCCTGACTCGTATCTCGGTGCCGTCGATGATGCCGGTCTTCCCGCTGGCGCCGAGATGGTCGACGACCTCGGTGAGTGTCCGGAGCCGCACTCCGGGGGTGATCGTGCAGCCTCGCTCGGCGAGCAGAGGCCGCATCTCACCGATGGCCCGGGTGATGGTGGAGCGGTCGACGCCGAACCAGCAGGCCAGCACGTCGTGCGTGGTGGCGTGACGGAGATGTACGAGCGTGGCCAGGAGACGGTCGACGAACACCAGCTGATGCTTCGCGCCGGCGCCCACCGCCCGCTTCCGTGGCCGGGACGCGAGCTTGGCCTGGTGCCGCTCGTGCCACAACGGGCCTACTTCAGCGACGAGTTCAGCAAGCACGTCGGCCGACAGGCCCGTGATCCTGCGATTGCTGATGATCGCTGCACGAGACACGTTCCCCATCACACGTTCATGATCGACGATCGAGAACGCGACGCCTCACCGCCTACTGTGCACGAGCTCGTTAGACGTGCGCGAGATCACGGCCTTCGGTACCGACAGCGAACTCACCGATCAGGCCGTCACCGCCTACGTGGCGAAGTACGCCATCAAGTCCGCCGACGCCTCCGGCACCCTCGGCCGCGCCCTGTTCTGCCGCCCCTGTCAGGGCCGCGGCGCCACCCTCTTGCCCCCACGGAGACCCCATCCCGTGCACCGCCTGCGACGGAACCGGACAGGCCCGGCCGGTGCCCCGCATCGCCGTTGCGCGGCACGTGCGGCAGATGAGCCGCACCTGCTGGGAGCTGGGCCGCCTGCCGGAGTTCGCCGATCTCAAGCTCTGGAAGTGGGCGCACATGCTCGGCTTCCGGGGTCACTTCTCCACCAAGTCCCGCCGCTACTCCGTCACGCTCGGCGCGCTGCGCGACGGCCGCCGTGCCTGGCGCACCGCACAGGCCCACGCCCATGCCGGCCTGCCCGAGCACGACCCGGACACCACGCTCAGGAACGACAGCAGGAAGATGGGTAGGCGGCCGGAAGGGGATGGACGGACAACGGGCTTGTCTTCACCACCCCGAAGGGCAAGCCGCTCGACCTCACCAACCTCACCCGCCGCTTCCACCGCCTCCTCCGCAACGCCGGGCTCCGGACAATCCGCTTTCACGACCTCCGCTACTCGACCGCCACCCTGCTCCTGGAACAGAGCGTCGACCTCGTCGTCATCAAGGAACTCCTCGGCCACGCCCATCGGCGTCACCGCCGGTGTCTACGTCCCCGTACGACTCCGCCTCCAGCGCCAAGCCATCGACGCCCTCGGTGATGCCCTCAACCCGACCGACACCCCCGAGGACCCAACTGTTCGCTCCCATCGTCCGCTGACGTTGCCGTCACGGTCGCCGTCAAGACGCCTCTGGGGCCCGCTGAAGATCAGCGGGCCCCAGAGGCATTCGGGTGACGGCACAGAATCTCCGCGCTTCGAACGCTTCAATTCAGAGACTCTTCAGAAATGAGACTAAGATTGGAGTCACGATTTCCTGCGCTGAATTTGACTAGCTCAGCAGCGCATCGAAGTCTCTCAAGCATGGAAATCTACAGAACCTGTCACTTCTTCGAGATCATCGAAATCCCACCCACCGCGAGGGAGAACATCCGAACAAGCGCCTTCCGGACATCCGAGTCGCGATCAAGTCGCTCCAATGATTCGAACCTTTCCGGGGTAAGGTCTACCGTCGCAATTCCACCGGACTCCTCGCCGTCTGCAGATGAGAACAACACGAGGCACCTGTACGCCCGAACGGTTCCCCCTCGCTCCTCTCGCATCAACGACTGGAGGACGACAGCGCCCTCCCTGACCTGGCTGCGGAGGGCGTCCACCGAGGACCACCGGGTCGTCAAGGATCGCTCCTCCGCTTCCACCTGAATCGCCAACAGCGTTTCGAAGTCGATCTGACATACGCGAAAGTCAGAATCGGTCGAATGAATCAGGGCCATCAGAAATTACTCCGGATCGTAGACATCGATGCGTATTTCCGTGTCCGGGTCTATGCGCCCGTCCGCGATCCTTCTCTGAAGTTCATCCTTACGATGATGCCCTCCAAGGATTGTTCCGTCACGGGAAACGAGGATCCCGTCTCCCTCTCCAGGGTTATTAATGCCGTCCAGGAGCTCTTCATTGCTCAGCTCCTCGTGGTACCACTGTGACGCTGGATCCCGGGTCGTCTGACCATCGCGGTATTTAGCGATGTCGCCAGCCTTTTCATGGCGGGTCGTGATCCCCGGCCCGCACCCGGAATTATGAACGAGGACAGGCGTCCGTCCCGCCAGCACATAGTATGTGTGGAAGTCGGCAATGGTGAGGTTGTGCACGGTCGCCCGCTGGCTCCAGCGGTGTACCTTGGTGACCTGTACCCGTTGTCCGGTCAGTGTGCGGAGTTCTTCTCCGGCGGCTAGATCGGTGGCGTTGACCCATGCTTGTATTTCCGGAACCCAGAACGGATGGCCGTCCGTGGCGGTGATCGTGGATGTATGTATCCTGCCGCCCACCTTGAGGGACAAGGTGATTTTGACCAGATTCTTCAGTCCCTTTCCGAGGATCTGGGCGGTGACTGTCTTGACGGTGGTGCGGCCGGTCTTCGGGTCGGTGGCGATGATTTTGTCGCCGGTTCTGACGTCTTCGATGGGCTTGGTCGTACCGTCGGCCATGAGGACCTGGGTGCCGGGAACGAAACTGTTGCAGGGCCCTGCCTTTCCGGCGGCCCCGCCACCCTTTCCGACGGCGCCAGCGGTGAGGAGTTCTAGCGCTACCGAGTTGATGGCGTCACGGATTCTGCCGCCGCGAGCGACAGCCTCGGCCTTATCGCTGCACTCCTCGGCGTTGTAGACGCAATAGGTGGCTGCGATTTCCTTGGCCTTTTTGACGTCTGTGCCGCCGTGCAGTACGTACTGGTAGGCTTGGGCGCAACCCTCACGGCCGAAGCAGGCGACACCCTCTTCGGATGATTCATAGACCGGGTTGTACCAGAAGTCGTCCGTGAACTCGCCGTTTGATCTGGGCGACCAGAATCGGTCTGAGAGTTCGTTCAGGTTGTTGGTGACTGGGGTGTTGGCTGCCACCCACTGCTTCTTGGCCTGGGCACGCTTATAGATGTTCCCGCGGTGGTAGTCGATCGTGCCGGTCTTGGCGTCGTAGCCGACTTCCCTATGGGTGTTCTTGCCGCAGAACTTCAGGTCGTACTGGCAGGAGTCTGTCCGGGATCCGATCTCCGTGCCGGCCGGGTCGGAGTAGGTCAGCGGGTTGTTGTTGGCGTAGCTGTAGCCGTGCATCTGCTGCGGGTCGGCGGCTGTGAAGACTGGGTCGACCGACTGGAACCGGCCCGTTGCCGGGTCGTACTCGCGAGCCCCGAGGTGGGTGAGGCCCGTCGCGATGTCGGTGGTGCCGCCGACGAAGCCTCTGGTTCCGGACCAGGAGCTGGGCGCGGTGCCGCGCAGTCCGCCGAAGGGCAGGGTACGGCGTTGGGTCAGCGCCTGGGTGTTGGCGTTGACGGACAGTTGGGCGGTGCCGTGGTGATCGGCCAGGGTGAAGGAGATGGTTCCGTCGTTGGTCTGCACGGCTTGGTGGCCGCCGCCGACGTCGAAGTAGCGGGTGCCCTTGGCGCTTGTGGCACCGGTGGGCAGCGTGACTTCAGTAGAGCCCAAGTAGAGGGTGGTCTCCGTCGGGGTGCGGCCGATCAGGCGGGTGCCGTCGGCGTCGTACAGGTACTCAGTAACCTTGTCGCTTCCGCCTTCAACGGGTTGGGTGACCTTGCCGAGGTGTCCTTCGGCGTCCCAGTCCAGGGTTTGGGAGGCGCCGTCGCCGAGCTGTCGGGTGTGAGTGTTGCCCGCGTCGTCGTAGCCGAAGCTGTCGGCGGACTTCACAGTGCCGGTGGTGGTGTCCACCGAGGTCAGCGAGTGCGGCCGGGTCGCGCCGGGGTCCGGGAAGTGATAGTTGCGCTGGGTGGTCGAGGCACCACTGGTGGTGGCGTGCTGGGTCTCGGTGAGCCGATTGCCGACCTTGTCGTAGGAGTAGGACGTCCAGTACGGGGCCGGGCCGCCCAATACTGAGGTGCTGGGTGTGGAAACGCAGCCGGTGGTCGGCTGGGCCCAGGCCTCGGTGAGCCGGCCAGCCCAGTCGTAGCTGAAGCACTGGTTGTCGGTGCCGGAACGGGAGGTGTCCGAGACGGACAGGACGTTGCCGGCCTCGTCGTAGGTGTAGGTGTTCTCCTGGTCCGTTCCCAGCACGTCCTGGCGGCCGATGGTCGTGGTTGCCAGCCGCTGAGTGCCCCACTGGTACGTGTTCTGCTCGTAGGTGGTCTTTCCGCCGTTCGCGGACAGCAAGTACTCCATCGGCTTGCCGGTGTAGCTGTAGCGGGCGTTTGCGGTCAGGTTCAGCGGGCCGCTGACCTTGATGGGCCGCTGGGTGCCGTCCTCGTAGGTGTAGGTGACGGTGTTGGCGGCGAGGTCACCGGCCTGGGGGTAACCGACGCCTCGCACCGTGCCTGAGGCGTTGTAGGACGTCGTCGACAGGTAGGTGCCCTGGAGCGTGCCCTCCTTCGACGGGATCGTCACCTGGGTACGCGTCGGCCGGTACAGCCGGTCGTAGGCGACGACACTCGACTTGTACTCCTGGCCGCCGCTGAAGCGGGAACTGGACGCGAGGTGACCCTCGGCGCCACTGATGGCGTCGTAGACCCACTTGGCGCGCAGGGTTCCGGTGGAGGAGTTTTCGCGCAGTTCGGTCTTGCGGCCCAGATCGTCGTAGCTGTAGGCGAGGACACTGCCGCGGCCGTCCCTGCTGGTGGTCAGCTGGGAGCGGTCGTCGTAGTCGTTGTGGCCGGCGCCCTTGTCCGGGTCCGTGGTGTCGGTCAGGCGGCCCATCAGGTCGTAGGTCCAGGTCCAGACATTGCCGTCGGGGTCGGTGACCTTGGCCAGTTCGCCTCGCGGGCTGTACTTGTAGGTGGTGGCGTCGTAGGCGGCTTCGGGGGCTCGGGCATGAAGCAGGCGTAGTTCGCTGGTGCGGCCGCGGGCGTCGGTGACGGTGGTTTGTGCGGTGCCGCCGGTCGGCGGGATGACGGTCGTGGTGTTGCCGTTGTAGATGGTCTTGGTGATCCCGAAAGCGGTACCGCCGTCGCCGTTGCCGGCGATCTGCCGCTGCTCTGTCTGCCGGCCTAGACCGTCGTAGGTGTGGCGGGTCTGGGTCTCTACGCTCAGAGCCTTTTCCGGCTTGAGGAGCGTGGTCGAGGGTGCGTCGGTGATGTAGTAGGACGCGAACTCCTTGCCGACCAGGCCCCGTTCGTCATAGAAGGTGTCGGCAAGTAGGGTTCCGCCCTCCGGGCCGGGCACCTGGGTCTGGCGGGTGCGCAGGAAGCCGTCGTAGAAGGTGTACGAGGTGTCCTGCGCACCGGAGTTGCCGATGATCTTGGTGGCTACCACGACCGGCTGGTTTTCGGCGACGGTGTAGCTGAACTCATAGCTGGGGGTCTGGCCGGTGAGGCGGTCCGCCCGCCACACCTTGGCGGTGCGCCCGAGCGCGTCGTACGCGTACGTGGTGACCTTGCCGTTGGTGTCGGTCTCTGTGAGCGGCAGACCGCGCAGTGCCTCGTAGGCGGTGGTCGATGTCTGCGCCGTGGTCGTGTCCGTCGGCGTGGCGGGTGGGGTGGTCACCGTACTGCTGGTCGGAAAGCCGGAGGTCGGGTTGTATGCGGTTGTAGTGACTCGCCCGTCGGTGCGGACGGCCCGGGTGAGCGTGCCCGCGGAGGTGACAGTGAGGTTGGCGGTCAGGTCGGTAGTGACGAGTCCTCGGCCGTAGCCGTCGTACGTGGAGGTGGACTCCAGGTAGACGGCACTGGTGCCGCTGTACGTCTTGAGTTTCGCCGTGCGAGTGGCGTCGCCCTTCGTGGACGCAGCCCCGTACGCTCCGCCGTCGTAGGCCGTGCGGACATCGGACATGACGTCGTCGGGGCGGCTGGTGGTGGCGTCGCACGCCTTGGCGACCGTTTCGATCCGTGCGGGGGCCCCGAGCGGGACGCTACCGGCGACGTAGGTGGTGCGGGTGCACTGGTCGTCGGCTGCGGTGGCGGTGTCGCCGAGGTCGTTGGTCTGCGTGACCAGACCGGTGGTGGTGTCGTGGGTGTCGGTCGTCGACGTGGTCTGCCACTTGACGCCCGCGCCGTCGTCCAGCGAGGTCCACGACTGGCTGGAGGCGGTCCCGGTCAGGTTGGCGGTGACGGTGCCCCAGTCGCGGACCTTCTTCGCGGTTTGCTGGTACCAGGGGCGGCTGACGCTCTTGGCCAGTACCTTGCCGCCGGGAGCGGAGTAGGTGACGCTCTTGTAGGCGAAGCCGGCTTGAGACTCGTGGTCGGTGATCGCGTCGCCCTCGCCGGAGCCGAGTGCGATGGACACGGTCTTGGTGCCGCCGGAGGCGTTCTTGCGGTCACCGTTCATGCCGCGCAGGAAGTACGAGTCCTCCTGCGACTTCATCGCCGAGGCGCCGCCCTGACCGCCGGAACGCACCCGGACGTGGCCATAACCGCGCCACTGCGACCAGGTCTTGGACTTCTCCTTGGTCATGCCGTCATCGTCGTCATAGTGCCAGGCGGCACCGTCCAGGTAGTCGTACATGGTGACCTGGTCGGGGGCGCCGCCGGTGCGGTCGGTCTGGGTGACCGTGGCGACCACGTATTTGTTGAACCACTGCAGGTCCGGGTCGTCACTGGTGCTGCCGCCGATGTACTGGGGAAAGCAGCGGGTGGTGTTGGTTTCCGGGGTGGGCAGCGCGTCGAAGGCGCACTCCGAGGCCTCGTATCCGACGTCGATCTGGCCGCCTACCTCGTCCGCGACAGAGGACAGTCGGTCTTTGAGGAACGGGGCATAGCCGTCGCCGGTCTTGTCGAGCCGGTTCGCGAGTGTTTTGTAGGCGAAGGTGACCTTCGGCGGGGTGAGGGAGGTGTTGCCGGCGCCGTAGCCGGTGTGCTGGACGGAGTCCAGCAGCAGTTGGTAGTCGGTGTCGGCCATGCCCCAGCGGTGGGCGAGCTTCCAGTCGTCGACGTTGCTGTACGAGCCGGACACCAGCACCTGGGTGGCGACGGAGGTCAACCGGTTGCGGGTGAAGAACACCGGGGAGAAGCGGCCGTTGTCGCAGTCGGTGCCCGCGTTGCAGTTCATGTCCCAGGGGGTGTCGTACCAGTACTGGGCGCCCGTGGAGATGGACGAACAGGTGGTCGAGGCATCCGGGATGCACCGCTCACTGCTGGTGAAGTCGACCTTGGCGAGCGCCTTCGCCGAGTACATGGCGTTCGATTTCAGCCCGTACTCGATCCGGTCGAGCGTTCCTCCACGCACATACGGGGTGTCGTCGGCAGCGGTGAGGTTGCGGCCGTAGGAGTTGGGCTCCTTGTCGTAGTAGTACGCGACCGCGTTGTTGTGCGGGTCCACGACGTAGTCCAGGTTCCAGCGCCAGCCCTGCTGGCACCAGGATGCCGCGAACGTCGAGGCGTGGCACTGCTCGCCGGCGTCGTCGCCGAAGACCGGAACCGTCCAGGCTGAGTCGGTGGTCTCGTTGCCGCTGACCCAGCCGGGCAGCCGGTTGTAGCCGAAGTAGTACTGGGTGCCGTCGGGGGTGGTCACCCGCCAGTACTCGTCATTGCGGGCGTCATTGGAGCGCACATCGGAGGGGGTGCCGTAGATCCGGTCGATCTTTGTGCCGTCGTCGTTCTGGAGCTTGAAGGAGTTGGTGCCGTTGGGCACCAACTCCCCGCCCGAACCGTTCAGCGACAGTGTGGCGTTGTCGTACGCCCAGCACTGGTCGCCCGGCTTGTTGCCGTCGGCGTTGGTGACGCCGTCGTCCGCGCAGCTCTTGTACTTGCGCTCGATGAAGCCGGGTGCCAAGTCGAAACCGTCACCCACCCACGATGCCTGATTGTTGGTGTTCCCGCTCCTGCCGTCGATTCCGCCGGAGGAGTAGGAGAGGCCGACCTGTGGGGTGAGCCCGCCGGGCACCTGCGGCACTGGCATGTCGTAAGCCCACGAGAAGGAGCCACTGCTCAGATCGGTACTCCAGGTCGACGAGGCGGCCAGGGCGGTTGCCTTGAAGTCGCCCTTGTCGCTGCTCGCGCCAGCGGTGGCGGCCAGCACGGTCGCGGTGCTCGCGCTCAGAGCGACCGAGTTCGCGGTCAGCGTCTGCTTCTCGGTGTCGTTGACGGTGCTGACCGGGGTGGTCGTCCGGCACTGCGCCTTCTGTGGTGTGGTCAGTGCGCACTGCGGCAGCCGGACCAGGGTGAGCCTGGAGGAGTAGCTGCCGCCGTACAGACCGGCGAACGAGGAGTAGTCCAGTCCGGCGCGCACCTTGCCGGCCCGCTGCGTGCCATCTGAACGGGGGGTCAGGGCGAAGACTGGGCCGTCGACGCCTGTCTTGCGTGAGGCTTCGCGGGACAGCGTGCGCACGGTGTAGCTGCCAGCAGCCGCGCCTGTCCGGTTCTTCGTGCCCAGGGTGAGGGGCAAGCCCGCGACTGGGGAACTGTCCTGACTGAGGGTCACCGACTTGGCGGCTGTCTTCGGCCAGGTCGTGGCGGGTGTCTTTGCGGGTGTTCGGGGTCCCTTGGTCACGCTGCGGGGGATGGCCTTGCCGGCCGGGCGGACGTCGATGGGTGACTCGGACTTCGGCAGTGCGGGTTTGTGCCAGCCCTCGGCGACGGCGGGTACTCCCGCAGTCTGAAGCAGGGTCGCGGTCATGAGGGTGGCCGTGGTGATTGCCACTCGGCGCCATGGCCGGGTCGTTCTGGAGCGGGGTCCGGTCTTCATGCGCGTTCGTTTCCTCCCGTTGAGTGTCCGCGGGCAGCGGGACAACCGCGCACGGCGCGGTGAAGAGTGGGGGCTGGGGCGGGCCCGCTACGTGCGGCGGGCCCGCCCCGGGAGCGGTGCGGGTCAGTCGCCGCTGGGGACCTGGGTCTCCACGCCGGGCATGCCGACGGAGAGGTGGCCGATCTGCGTCTCGGTCAGCGCGCCCTGGAAGACCCAGACGTCGGAGAGTGCGCCGGGGAAGTACTGGCCGGGCGTGCTCCCCATGGTGTCCCGGCCGAGCTGCAGGGTTTTCGTGGCTTTGTATGTCAGGACGTCATCGGCCCACGAGAGGCTGTCGGTGCAGCTCGCGTCGTCCTGTACTCCGTTTTCGTCTGCGTCGGCGCATTCGGCGGTTTCCTGTATCTCGCCGTTGACGTAGAGGCGCAGCTCCTTGGAGAAGCCGTCGTAGACGAGGGCCACGTGGTTCCAGTCGGTGGGGCTGAAGAACATGCCGTTGCCGATGTCGGAGACCCCGGCGGAGGCGTTGTCGGCGCTCGCCGTCGAGATCCGCCAGCGGCCCGGATCGGTGCCGGGAGTGGCACTGGGTTCGTAGCGCACCGCGAACGCGCTCTTCGTGGCCCCGGGTGCGCTGATGACGGTGACGGGTCTGGTCGGGATAGCCGCCGTCTGGACGAAAGCGCTGACGGTGAAGCTGGCGCTGGTGTCGACCGGCACCACCGAGGCCGCGGCGTAGTCGTTAATGCCGTCGAGAACGACGGCACCATCGATATCGCCGTCTGCCAAGTCAGAGCCCGCGGCGGCTTCGTTGTAGAGAGTCATGGCGTTGCCCGAGGCGGAGGCGTCCGGGGAGGTTGAAGGGGTGCCGGAGGACGTCTCGAATTTCCAGCGCCCCTTGACCACCGCGCGCTGCTTGAACAGTTGCTGCACTTCACCGGCGGACAACAGCCGGTCGTAGTACCGCACGTCGTCGATCTGGCCGGGGAAGAACGAGGTGGGCGTGCCCTCGAATGAGCTGGCGCCTATCTGTACGGCTCCCCCGGCGTACCAGGTCGAGGGCAAGGCTGCTGTGCCGGCCAGGCTCCCGTTGACATACAGCGAGAGGGTGTCTGCTTCGGTGTCTTGCACGCCGACCAGGTGGGCCCACTCGCCCCCGTACGCGGTGGTGCCCGCCGGTTGGATGGCCCGCACCACGGTCGAGTCGGTGGTGTCAGCACTGTGCTGGTTGAACACCCAGCGGTCATAGGTGTTCGAGTAGTACAGTTCCGGGCCGGTCACCTTGGCGCCGGCCTGCGCGGTGACGGTCGCAGCGTGTGTTGGTTTGGTCTTCGGCAGCTTCACCCAGGCCGCGACGGCGAAACTGGACGAGGTGTTGATGTGCGGGCCGCCGGTGGTCGCATAGTCGTCGATGCCGTCCAGGGTCAGCGCGTTGCCGTCGATGCCGGCCGAGCCGGCTACGGCGCCGCCCTTCAGAATCGCAGGGTTCACGTCGGCCCGGCCGCTCAGCACGGTCGCGTCGGCAGGATCGTCCATGTGGAAGACCGCGCGGGCGGGGCGGCCGCCGGCGATCGAGTTCGAACTGTAGAGGCTTGTGACCTCGTCCGCCGACAGCGGCTTCTCGAAGGTCTTCACCTCATCGATGGCGCCGGGGAAGGGGGAGGCGGGCACAGACGCTCCGGCAACGAAACTGCCACCGATCATCATGCCGCGCCGCGCGTTCCAGGCCGTGCTGTAGGCCGTGGTGCCGGCCAGTTGGCCGTTGACGTACAGCTTCAGCAACTTCTCGCCAGCGGAATAGATGCCGACCAGGTGCGTCCACTCACCGGCTTTGGCTCCGCCGGGAGCGGCCTGCATGGCGCGGACGGGGGTGCCACTGGCGCTGTCGGAGCTGTACTGGTTGAACACCCAGCGGTCGTATCCCTTGGAGTAGTACAGCTCGTACCCCGGGGCGTTGTTGCCCCGTTGGGAGACCGCGACGGCCGCCCCGGACGGCAGGGCGGAAAGTTTCACCCACGCGGACACCGAGAAGCTGACATCCGTGTTGATCGTGGCGAGGTCGGTGGCGGCGTAGTCATCGACGCCATCGAATTGCACCGCCGTGCCGAATCTGCCCGCCGTCCTGGGGGTGGGTCCGTTGTACAGACCTACAGTCTGTTCGGGGGCGCTGCCAGCTACCGCGGTGGCGCCGGATGCCTCGCCCATGGACCAGGCGGCCCGTTCACGCTGGCCCGCCTTGACCCGGAACTGGTAGTACACGATCTCTGAGGCATTGCCGGCAGCGTCGAACGACTGAGCCGAGAAGGTGTTCGGGCCCGGCCGCAGCGGCAGGACGGGCACGGTTCTAGCTGCCCCGCCCGAGGTGGTGACGCTGTTGGTCGAGACCGGGTCGCCGTTGAGGCCGTACCAGTACTTGGTCACGTCAGCTTCGGCACCGGTGATCACGAAGTCGCCGTACTGGCCCACTCCGTCGTAAAAGGGATCGTTCGGGTCAGCGGCGTTCTTGGCCGGGTAGATGGCGGAGGAGATGGACGGGCCCTTAGGGGCGAGTGGGTCATACTTGAAGTAACAGGCGGTCGGGTCACCCGAGTACGACCACGGTGAGTACTGGGCGCCGTCGTAAGAACGGACGTACCAGCTGACCGTCTTGTCCGGGGGGATGGAAGACGGCAGAGTGATCACGAAGTCCGAACCGGACCGTTTCTCCGTCGTCCGGCCGGACTTCCAGCGGGTGACCACACCCTTGCTGTCACCGGTGTCCCAGCTCGCCCAAAATTCCACGGAGACGGAGTCACCGTCCGGGTCGGTGACATTGTTGGCGTAGATCTTGCCGAGGGTGCGCACCCGCGCGGCGCTGGAGGGCTTCTTGCACGCGCCGCCGTACTCCATCGTCAGCTGTGACATCTTGATCTGCGGCGGCGGACGGTTGTACTCCACGCGCAGGTAGGCGTCGTCCGAGAACCGCTTCCAGCCGTACCCGTCGCTCTCGCTCTCCGCCTGGAGACCGAAGGTCATCGTCGACCACTTCTTGTCCGCCGCCTGCTGGACCGCAGACTTCACATCGAACTCCGCGTCCCTTGCCGCGCAACCGGTGAACCCGTAGGCGAACGACGCGGTCCTGATGTGGTCGATCCAGAAGCCGCTCGCGTTCTGCGAGTCCCAGGTCGTCGATGAGGAGATGTCCTTGGTGCGCCACAACTCCACGCCCTTCGCCGTGCAGGACGCCGACCAGGTGTTGCGGACAACGAACTCCGCCGAGATCACGCTGCGGCCGGCGAACTTCGAGGTGGGGATGCGATAGAAGAGCCGCTTGGTGTCGTGCGGGGCGCAGTAGGACCAGTTGCAGTAGCCCATGCCCGCATCCGAGTCACCGTTGAACTTCCACTGAGGGGATGACGCCCAGTACTTGGAGGCCATCGTCCAGGCGGTGGCCTTCGGGGAGTACCACTGGGGATCGATGAAGACGGGGTAGACCGTGTCCTTGCCCCGCAGCACGTCGTGATCAGGCGTCAGCACGAGTCTGTCCTGGGCTGCGGGAACGTCGACGCCGACGGGCGCCATGTTCGCGGACTCGGCAGCTGCGGTCCCGGAAATGTCGGTGTCGGTCTTGGCTTGGGCGGCCGCAGCGGTGGCCTTGGTGAGGGCGGATTGCTGGGCGGTGCCACTGGGGGCCTGGGTACTCGAGTCCCACATCATGGGGCGGGGGGCCTCGAAGACCGCGCTGCCGGCGCCCTGGTCGAGCGCTGCCAAACCGCCGTCCGCGGTCTCCTCCACGCTCATGCCGTCGGCATCCAGGTCCAGACGCAGTTCGCTCAGTTCCGTGCTCGCCGCAGCCTCGGCCGACTTGACGATCAGAAGCTGGGTGAAACCGTCCTGCTGTGCTGACATGCGCAGGTCAACCCCAGGCAGCACGTCCTGATAGGTAACCGTGCTCCCTTTCAGCTCTGGAGTTGGAAGGTGCCCGGGCCAGGACAGCGCGAGTTCACGGCCGCTCTTCTTCATCCGCACCAGCGGCACCGACCCGCCACCGGAGAACGCAAGGCCGACCGTTGTGGCAGCGGGGGCCACCATCCCGTCCGGCCTGCGGGCCAGGGTGGTGTCGATGTCCCGCCACTTGCCGTCCACCCGGGTCCGTACGGGACGCAGGTGTTCCCGGGCCTCCAGTTTCCCCTCCGGCGTGGCGAATACCTCGCTGCTCTCCCCACGTAATGAGGCGATCTCGACTCGCTCGCCCGTGCGCGCGGCTTCCGCCAGCGCCTGAGCGTCCGCGCCCTCCCCCGTGCCAGTCTCCGCCCCGGTGCCGGCTGCGTCGGCGCCGGGGGCTCCGGTCACCGAACTGTTCGTGCCCCTCGCGCTCGCCGCTGCTGCGCCGCCGAACATGCCTGTAGTGAGCGCCATGGCTGTGACGAGGGCGACGCAGCCTCTGCGTCGCCCTCGTCCGCCCCCGTGCGAGTTCACGTGAACTCCCCCGTATGAAGATGAGTTGGACCCTGGTCGAACGCGTTCAGCCAGGTGGTCAGATTGCAACATAAGACATCCACAACTTTCTTACTAGAGACTCACATGTGGATGCATGTTGCGTATGGGGGCAATGGGGCGAAATTTATGCGGTGGTCCTGCAATCACTGGTCGAGTCCCAGGAGTTGTCGCCAGCAGCGCACCACGACCGCGGCAGGTACGTTTTCTGCGGCGCCTGCCTTGCGTGAGCACAGAGCAACGCCAGCCAGTGCCGTGCCCTCTGGTCCCAAATCGAGCCAGCCGAAGGGCACTTCGCTACTCCCCCGCTAGGCTCTGGAGCGTTTCGGCCCCGGCGCACGCCGGGGTTTCTTGTGCGGGTGCTCCAGACGGGCGCCCGGGAATGGGGGCAGTGATGAACGTTTCTTCAGCAGGAAGACGCTTCGCCGCGGTGTTGGGTGTCGTGTCAGTGCTGGCGCTGGCTGGCGCGTGCGGTACAGAAAGCGGAGATCACGCTGAGAAGCCCAACGGGGCGGTTGCCGCGTCCACAAAGTCGGCGAGCTCGGCGCCTCCGCGGTCAGCCCCATCTCCTGCCTCCGCGCTTGGGAGGGGACTCGATCAAAAGAGCCTCGACCGTCTGGCGCTCACCGCAGACGACATCCCCGGCTACACCGTCAAGACCGTCACGGGCAAGGGCAGCCCGGTCAACCACGACGCGCTCACGGCCTACCGCGCCGTCACGCCCGCACCCTGCCAAGCCGTCTACGCGGCCGCACAACTGGGCGGCCTGCGGAATTTCACAGCCCAGGTCAGCCAGGACATCGTGTCCGACTCCGACGATCTCGGGCAGCACGCGAGCGTCAGCCTGACGTCCTACCCCCTTACCGACGCCCGGACAATAATGACCACACTGCGCACAGCTCTTCCGCAGTGCACCACCGCCGAGATACGCCCGTCCTCTGCCCACCCTGGTCCCGGACTGGGCTATTCCGATGCCCAGGCCCGGCCCGTTTCCGGCTACGGGGACGAAACCCTGGCCTTCGACGCCACCCAGGTCGCCGTCAGCGGGGGACCCAGCATCCCCGTCACCGTCCTGATCATCCGCCAGGATTCCACCGTCGCCACCTTCATGTCCCTGAACCCCTTCCAGCCCCCGAGCATCCCCCAGGACCTCATCGAGGCACAGCTGAAAAAGCTCGCCTGAACTCCTCACCCTGCAGGCCAGGACACTCCAGTTGTCTGGAGCCCGCCGCGCAGGACCAGGAAGCCACTGGCACAGTTCGTCGGGACCTGGACCTGGTCCTGCGCCAGCATCACCGTCAAGGCCGACGGCTCATTCGATTACCGCTGTCTGACCATGGTGCAGTGCTCGGAGCACGCCCCGCCGTGTGACCAGGGCACCGAAATGGGGGGCAGGGCCTCCGGGACCCTTCGCGAGGGCCGCTCTGCTGACAAAGCCGTCGGCACAGTAGTCGACGCGCTCCCAAACGCCCCGGCGGGGTCCTCCATCACGATCATCCCTGAGCCGTATATGGCTATCGACGTCACGATCAACAAGAGAGAATTCGGCCTGTTCTGTGAACCGGGCGCACAGCGCTGTGCCGGCCATGTGGGCTCAGGGTGAAGGCCGTGCGAAGCCGTGCCCGGTGGGCGAGGCTGAGCGCTCAACTCCGCTGCCCGATGTAGCGTCTCGGCTGTAGCCCGGCCCCGCCCCGGTCGGGCTTGGACCTGCCGTGCGAGCGGCGCCCGAAGGACGCTCCGCGCAGCGGATCGGGCGTGCAGCCATGCATGCCTGGTAGACCGTGACACCGGTAGGTGCGTCCCCCTGTGTGCGTCACCAGCGCTCGTCGAGTCCATCCCAGTCTTGCTGGGCGAATGCGTCTGCCCACTTCGTGGTTACGCCCGTCCCGTCGGCGAATAGGCCTGGAGCGACCTCCCACTCGGAGGCGCGTGGCAGGAGGGCGAGCACGTCGCTCTGCAGGCCAGGCATCCGGCCGTCTTGAGCCGCTCGTACACGCTCGGCAATGGATCGCAGAATGGATACTCGAATGCCGAAGGGTCCGAGGTCGGCTGTGAGGTAGTTGGGCTCGGTGTCCAGAACAGGCTCGCCTGCCCTGATGGCAGAGAGGAAGGGTGCGTAGTAGGCGGCGATGAAATGGTCCGGGCTACTGACGCGAAAGTCGATGGCTTCCGGTTCGTCCTCCTCTGGGTCCACCGAGTACAGGCGAAGCCACTCCTGACCGTTGGTCTTCTCGAAGTACGCGCAGCACCCGTACGCGATCTCAGGTGGCGTGCCCGCGACGGACCGGATCATCCGCTTCTGGAGGCGCATCTTCCTCTTCAGATCGGCATCGATGGGCGTTGAGCGGCCCTTCGCCTCAGCCACGACCCAGCCCCCCGTCCTGCGCTGCCCGAAGAGGTCGGGACGGCTCTTGGTATTCGGAGGGACGACGAGCTGATACGACCCGCCGTACCGATCGACATGCATCAGGAAGCGCACGTCGAGAAGCTGGGTCGCGAAGATGCCAGTCATGGCCTGGCCCACCGCGTAGGAGAGCGCGACCTTCTCCGAGCGGTCCAGCTCGCGGGCCAAATCGGAGCGGGTGATCCGACCGTCCCGTCGTCGGCGAAGGTAGGCGGGCATGAGGGCTACCCGGTGCAGCCACTCGAATACCGAGGTCCAGCCGTGACCGGCAGCGTCGCCGGGTGCACGGCCGGTAGTGAAAAGGGCATGAGCAAGTGCGTCGGCCGTGAAGATGAGGCGGTGGGTACCGTTCAGTCCAGGAGGAGTGGAGAACTCAACTGCCCTGTACGTAACGACAAACTCATTGGGTTGCACACATCCCCCTGTGACGGCACCTCCCTTAAGCGTGGCACGAGACCGCCGTGATGATCTCCCCGGTCCCCCCTCCCCCCAGTCCTGCACCATGTCGTAAGTGACACAGCCCGCCTACGTCCTGGAGCGGCAGCCTTCCCAGCGTGTGAGGACAACTCTGCCGGGGACGCTGGCCAGTGCAGTCAGACCATGAGTCATGAATCCTCCTACGGGTGACGCCTGTTTCGAAGGCGGATCACAGCTGGTGAGGGTCGTGCGTGTGGCCACGCCGGCGGAGGCGGAAGGAGGAGCGGTGGGATCGCGCAGATACCGGCGCTCCTCTGCCGTATCTGGCAATCTTGCAGGTTGCTGAACTATCCGGGAGGGAGACCCCGTTGTGGCTGAAGCGCTGCCCGGCTCCGTCGAGGCTGGTGACGATGACGCCGACCGCGAAGCAGTCGAACAGGAGCGCGCCAAGCTGCGGGAGTTTGTTGCGGGGCTGAGCGCGGACGACATCAAGTCTGGCGGCTGGTTCGCGAAACTCTGTGCCCAGGCACTACGGTCGTACACCGAGAGGGCGACCTGGGAGTACTTTCAGCAGAAGTACAAGGGTGTGCCCGCGGACGGGATCGTCGGGCAGCAGATCAAGCTGGCGGCAAAGAGCGCCATGATTGAAGGCGGGCTCACCTCCAGCCTCTACACCGGGACGATCGCCGCGACCATCGGGTCGTTGGGCGGTGCCAGTCCCGCCGCCGTCCCCGCCGGTGTGGCAACGTTCATGGTTGACCTGACGTACATCAGCCAGCTACAGATGCGCCTGGCCTACGACATCGCGGTGATCTACCGGATTCCCCTGGACGTGGACGATCCCGAAGACGTGATGAAACTCGTCCGGGTGGCATTCGGCATCAAGGCCGGAGAAGTCGCCCGCGGCAGCATGAAGTTCGTACCCGGCCTGGTCCGGCAAGTCCTCAAGAAGTACTACTCCGGCCCGGTACTCGCCGCCGCGAAGAGCCTTCCGTTCATCGGGAAACACCTCCTGCAGCGCAACATCATCAAGTTCGGCATTCCCGGCGTCGGGATCCCCCTCACCATCCTCGTGAACCGCTACACCACCGTGGCTGCGGGACGCCACGCCAGGTCTGTGTTTCGTGACGAAGCAAAGGTGATCGAACTCGCCGACGCTTTGATCCGGCGTACGCAGCACCCGCGGCTGATGCTGTGGGTTGCGTGGCTCGTCATCAACGCTGACGGCAAGATCACTGACTCCGAGACCCTGCTGTTCCAGCAGCTGACGCGGCTTGCTCGGGAACGGCATCAGGTCGATGACGAGCAACTCGCCAACGTCGTCAGCATCGACCCGGACGAGGTCTGGCACCGCATCGACACCGAGCCCGGAGACCTCAGTGACGTGGTCTACGCCGCCGAACGGGTCGCCGCCGTCGATGGGGATCTCAACACTCATGAGAAGGCAGTCATCGCCGAGCTGCGCGGGCGCTGCCAGCGACGCTAGCCCGCGGTGCACAGACCGCTCAAGAGCGTCAGCTCCCGCCACCTGCGCGCCGAATGCTGGCCAGCTGGTGCGCTGGGTCTCCAAGAACTACGCACCGGGTTCGCGGCGCAGCAAGGCCGACTCCCGGTTGTCGAGGCGGCCGTCGAGGCTGTGCGTGGATGGACGAGTGGCCCCCGGCCCGTCGTCACCAAACTGGTCGGGGTCGGTGCCGTCACGTGATGTGTGCGTTGTCCCGGGAGCTTGCCGCACGCTCTGGTCTCCGTCTCCCGCTTCCGGAGACGCCGCCAGGCAGCGGCCCGTTACCTGTGCGCGTCTGCCTGGGCTTTTCGGCTCAGGGTCGCTGGCTTGTCCTACCTGGCTGGCGCCGTGGCGGCTCGCTGGGTGGGGTGTGGCCGCTGACGGCGTTCATGAGGTCGGGGATGTGGGCCGCACGGGCCTTGTCCAGAGCGCGGACAGCAAAGCTGTACACCAGCACAAGGCGACATATGTAGATTCCAGCGAATGCGGCGATGCCGACTACGTAGACCCACGCTGGCAGCCCTGCACACAGGGCTGCCAGCGATGCGGCAGCGCCTGGCAGCCGACGGAGCTCGTTCATCGGGGTCCTCCCTGCCCACCCGCGTGCCGTCGGGCCGCCCGACGTTCGAGGATGCAGGCCAGACGGGTGAGACTGACGCGGATCCACGCCGCCCACAGCGCCACGACAGCCATCAGCAAGCGCTCGTCGCGTGCGAGAGCTGCGACGGCGAAGGAGGTCGGCGGCCCCAGTGGTCCTGTGGCGACCAGGCCGATGACGATGCCCACTGCTGTCGCCCCCGACACCAGCACCCTGGCGCGGCGGCGGGCCTGCTCCGCGTGGACGCCTGGCGGCTTGCGGTATATCCGGCGCAGCCGCGCGACGCTCAGGGCATGACCGGCGCAGTAGGCGGTGACCCGCCCAGCACTTGCGAGCCGGCCCTGGCCGCCGGCATCCCGCACGGGCTGGAGTTCTCCGCACCATTCCGCATAGCTCTCCTCGCGCACGTCGGCCGGCAGCACACGGCACAGGCACCTGAGCACGAGGCAGGCCAGGTGCAGGCCACGGGTGTTCATCCACTCCCCCGGGAGCCGTTCTTGCGCTTGGTTCTGCGAGGCCTGAGCGTGAACACCGCGATCACCGACAGCAGTTCGGCCGTGTACGTGCCGATGTCACCGACAAGGCCATGCGAGTCGTCGAAAGCAAAGATCAGCGCGGCTGCGATCAGAGGTGCGGCCCGGAGCATCTCGGCTGAGTCATCGTCGGGCGGCGGCATCAGGAAACCTGCAGTGCGGCGCTGTCCGAGGCAGTAGGCGAGAGCCCGCGTCGAAGCCCGCCACCGGGGCAGCGCTTCGTCATCGCAGATCGCGGGAAGTTCAGCCGCCCACTCCGCGAAGCAGTCCTCCGCCTGCTCGGCGGGCAGCCCTCGGCAGATCCGGCGCAGGATGAACTCTCCGGCACGCAGCGCCCAGGGTGTACGGCTCATCAGATGGCTCCCGGGGCGGGGCGGGTCGCACCGGCGCCACCCCTGCTGCGGCGTTGGGCCAGTTCCGCGAGCTCCAGGCGCGCCCAACGCGCGCCTTCAGCGGTCAACTGGTAGTAGCGGCGGGGTCTTTGTCCTTCCTCAGCCGGCGTCTCCCAGTGCGCCTCGACCAGTCCGCCCTCCTTCAGGCGGGCCAGCAGCGGGTACAGGGTCCCGCTCTGCAGGGCTGTCGCCTTCATGAGGTCGTAGCCGTACCGGGCAGCTGCGGGGTCCTCCAGGAAGGCCCGCAGCACACATTCAAGCGTCCGGGTCATCTTCACGACGCTTAATCTACACATGTAGGAATCTTGGTGTCTGCCGTTTTCGTCGGCACCGCGGGCAGTCGCCCGCCGCCCCCTGCCCGCCATGAACAACCGGTGGCTCGTGCAGGGGCATCGCGCCTGTCGAACGGCTCCGGGACCTTCGGGTGCCGAAGCCGGACGCGCCTCGTTGCAACTGCGATTCTCACTGAGCCTCCGCCAACTTGAAGTCGCTGCTCAAAGGACTGGCGTGCTGGTCTGTCGGCGTACTCCCGCTGGTCGTGGACGGCAGTCCACGAAGTAG
>NZ_JBICWQ010000016.1:0-102379 GCF_043199815.1 Streptomyces sp. NPDC048523
AAACGCCCGGTTACATTTCGAACCCGGAAGCTAAGCCTTACAGCGCCGATGGTACTGCAGGGGGGACCCTGTGGGAGAGTAGGACACCGCCGAACTCCTTTTAGAGCTCCGGCTCTTGGGCACCAGCCCAAGAGCCGGAGCTTTTTTGCGTTGAGGTAGGGTCAGGGAGCATCGTCGGCACATTTCCCACAGGAGGCTCCCGGGTGGAGGTCCAGGAGACCCGGGTCCAGACGGACCGGGTCCTCACCATCCCCAACATCCTCAGCATGGCGCGGCTCGCTGGGGTGCCGCTCTTCCTGTGGCTGATCCTCAGGCCCGAGTTCGGAGGGCCCAAGAGTGACACCTGGGCGCTGCTGGTACTGGCGCTGAGCGGGATCAGCGACTACCTGGATGGCAAGCTCGCCCGGCGGTGGAACCAGATCAGCAGCCTCGGCCGGCTGCTCGACCCCGCGGCCGACCGCCTCTACATTCTCTCGACTCTGGTCGGCCTCACCTGGCGCGAGATTCTGCCAATCTGGTTGACGGCTGCACTGCTCTTGCGAGAGCTGATGCTCCTGGTGATGGTGGGCATCCTCAGGCGTCACGGTTATCCGCCGCCGCAGGTGAACTTCCTCGGCAAGGCCGCCACCTTCAACCTGATGTACGCGTTCCCGCTGCTCCTGCTCAGTGACGGAACTGGATGGATCTCGTCACTCGCTGCTATTTTCGGATGGGCGTTCGCCGGATGGGGTACAACGCTGTACTGGTGGGCAGGAGTGCTCTACGTGGTACAAGTCCGCCGCCTGGTCCGTGCGGACGCCAAGGCCGACTGAACTCGCCCATTGGCACGGCCGTAGCGGCTCGATGGCCCCCGGCATAAAAGTGCGGGACAATCTGGACGGGTGAAGTCGGCTAGACCGTATCTCTTAAGGAGGACGCTTCCGACATGAAGGCCGTCGTGATGGCCGGAGGCGAAGGCACACGCCTTCGTCCCATGACCTCGAGCATGCCCAAGCCGCTCCTGCCGGTGGTGAACCGGCCGATCATGGAGCACGTGCTGCGGCTGCTCAAAAGGCATGGGCTCAACGAGACCGTCGTCACCGTTCAGTTCCTGGCCTCGCTGGTCAAGAACTACTTCGGTGACGGTGAAGAGCTCGGAATGGAGCTCACCTATGCCAATGAGGAGAAGCCACTCGGTACCGCCGGAAGCGTCAAGAACGCCGAAGAGGCGTTGAAGGACGATGCTTTCCTCGTCATCTCCGGTGATGCCCTGACCGACTTCGACCTCACCGAGCTCATCAACTTCCACAAGGAAAAGGGCGCGCTCGTCACCGTCTGTCTGACCCGCGTGCCCAACCCCCTCGAATTCGGCATCACCATCGTCGACGAGGAAGGCAAGGTCGAGCGCTTCCTGGAGAAGCCGACCTGGGGCCAGGTCTTCTCGGACACCGTGAACACGGGCATCTACGTCATGGAGCCCGAGGTCTTCGACTACGTCGACCCCGATGTGCCCGTGGACTGGTCCGGCGATGTCTTCCCGCAGCTGATGAAGGAAGGCAAGCCGGTCTACGGCTATGTCGCAGAAGGCTACTGGGAGGACGTCGGCACCCACGAGAGCTATGTGAAGGCACAGGCCGACGTCCTGGAGGGCAAGGTCGACGTCGAGATCGACGGCTTCGAGCTCTCCCCGGGCGTATGGGTGGCCGAGGGCGCCGAGGTGCATCCCGACGCCGTTCTCCGTGGTCCGCTGTATATCGGCGACTATGCCAAGGTCGAGGCCGGCGCGGAGATCCGCGAACACTCCGTCGTGGGCTCGAACGTCGTCGTGAAGAGCGGAGCCTTTCTGCACAAGGCCGTTGTGCACGACAACGTGTACGTGGGCCAGCAGAGCAATCTCCGTGGCTGTGTCGTCGGGAAGAACACCGACATCATGCGCGCGGCTCGTATCGAGGACGGCGCGGTCATCGGTGACGAGTGCCTCATCGGCGAGGAATCGATCATTCAGGGGAATGTGCGGGTCTACCCGTTCAAGACCATCGAAGCCGGTGCCTTCGTCAACACCTCGGTCATCTGGGAGTCCCGGGGCCAGGCGCATCTCTTCGGCGCCCGTGGCGTCTCCGGCATCCTCAACGTCGAGATCACCCCGGAACTCGCGGTCCGGCTGGCAGGCGCCTACGCGACGACCCTCAAGAAGGGTTCGACCGTCACCACCGCCCGTGACCACTCCCGCGGCGCGCGGGCACTGAAGCGGGCGGTGATCTCCGCACTGCAGACCAGCGCCATCGACGTACGCGACCTGGAGAACGTACCGCTGCCCGTGGCGCGGCAGCAGACCGCGCGGGGGAGTGCCGGCGGAATCATGATCCGGACCACGCCCGGGGTGCCGGACTCCGTGGACATCATGTTCTTCGACGGCCAGGGTGCGGACCTTTCGCAGGGCAGTCAGCGAAAGCTGGACCGGGTGTTCGCGCGGCAGGAGTACCGGCGGGCGTTCCCCGGCGAGATCGGGGACCTGCACTTCCCCGCCAGCGTCTTCGATTCGTACACCGGTTCACTGCTGCGGAACGTCGACATCACCGGGATCTCCGAGGCCGGGTTGAAGGTCGTCGTGGACGCGTCGAACGGCAGCGCCGGTTTGGTGCTGCCGAGCCTGCTCGGGAAGCTCGGCGTGGACTCCCTGACGATCAACCCGGGGCTCGACGAGTCCAGGCCGACGGAGACGGCGGATGCCCGGCGGTCGGGGCTGGTGCGGCTCGGTGAGATCGTGGCGTCCGCGCGGGCCGCGTTCGGCGTGCGGTTCGACCCGGTGGGTGAGCGGTTGTCCCTCGTCGACGAGAAGGGGCGGATCATCGAGGACGACCGGGCGCTGCTCGTCATGCTCGATCTGGTCGCCGCTGAGCGGCGCAGCGGCCGGGTGGCGCTGCCGGTGACCACCACGCGGATCGGCGAGCAGGTGGCGGCGTACCACGGCACGCAGGTCGAGTGGACGACCACCTCGCCCGACGATCTGACCAGGGTCGGACGCGACGACTCGACGATCTTCGGTGGTGACGGCAAGGGTGCCTTCATCATCCCGGAGTTCAGCAGCGTCTTCGACGGTACGGCGGCCTTCGTACGGCTGATCGGACTGGTCGCACGGACCCAGCTGACGCTCAGCCAGATCGACGCGCGGATTCCGCGGGCGCATGTCCTGAAGCGGGATCTGGCGACCCCGTGGGCCGTCAAGGGGCTGGTGATGCGCAGGGTCGTGGAGGCGGCGGGCGATCGCTTTGTCGACACGACCGACGGTGTCCGGGTCGTCGAGACCGACGGACGCTGGGTGATGGTCCTGCCGGACCCTGCGGAGGCGGTAACGCATCTGTGGGCCGAGGGTCCCGACGACGCGTCCGCGCAGGCCCTGCTGGACGAGTGGTCGGCGGTCGTGGACAGCGCCGGCCGCTGAACCACGCACGCGTGCGTGCCGGACATGTGTCCCCAAGGGGGCCTGTCCGGCACGCCGATGGGGCCATTCGGAGGTAGGGGCCGCGACGTGCGACGATGTGCGGCATGCCGCAGCAGCCCCCCATTCGGAGCACCCCCACGCGCCCGTCGCGCCCGGACGCCTCCATGTCGCTGCTCACCAACGTCATGGACCACAGCCTCGACGACGGGTACGCCGAGGCCGCGGCCCGCAAGATGGCCGCCGGTGACGCCAAGTTGCCCAGGACATTGCGGGCGAGACTGGGGCTGGCCGTCGGCCTGGTGCTCGCCGCTCTCGTGGTCACCGTCGGGGCGGCGCAGGCGCGGGTGGCCGCCCCGGTCGTGGCCAAGGAGCGCGAGGAGCTCATCGACCGTATCGACCGCGAGACCGAGACGGCGGACAAGCTCGAGGAGAGCGTCGACAAGCTGCGTGACGACGTCAGCACCCGGCAGCGCGAGGCTCTCAAGCAGAGTGGTGACACTGGCCAGGCCGATCTCGTTGACATCCTGTCGGGCGCCGTGGAGGTGCACGGCCCCGGCGTCAAACTGGTCGTGAACGACGCCAAGGAAGCCAGCACGGGCGGCGACGGGAACCCGCGTGAGACGTCGGGGTTCTCCGACACCGGGCGGGTGCGCGACCGTGACATGCAGCGGGTCGTGAACGGGCTGTGGGAGTCCGGCGCCGAGGCCGTCTCCGTCAACGGGCAGCGGCTGACCGCGCTGTCGGCGATCAGGGCCGCGGGTGACGCGATACTGGTCGACAACAAGCCGCTGGTTCCGCCCTATACGGTGCTTGCCGTGGGGGACGGGCAGCGGCTGAGCACCAGATTCCAGGACAGTGCCGACGGGCTGTATCTGCACGCCCTGGAAGAGAATTACGGCATCCGGACCGCCATCTCCGTGGAGGACGACCTCCGGCTGCCGGCCGCACCGAGTGTGATCGTACGTACAGCAGAGCCGAGAACTGAGAAGGGCACATCGTGATCGCCGTACTGGGCCTCGTCGTGGGAGTCGTGGCCGGCCTGTTGGTCCGGCCTGAGGTTCCGGCGGTTGTCGAGCCTTATCTGCCGATCGCCGTGGTGGCGGCGCTCGACGCCGTCTTCGGGGGACTGCGGGCCATGCTGGACGGCATCTTCGACGACAAGGTGTTCGTCGTGTCGTTCCTGTCGAACGTGGTCGTGGCCGCGCTGATCGTGTTCCTGGGCGACAAGTTGGGCGTGGGCGCCCAGCTGTCGACGGGTGTCGTCGTCGTGCTCGGCATCCGGATCTTCTCGAACGCCGCGGCGATCCGCCGGCACGTCTTCCGGGCGTGAGGCCGATGAGCGAACCGGAAGAGACGCCCGGAAACAGGTTGCGCAAGGAACTGCCCGAGGAACTGCCGGCGACCTCTCCCGCGGAAGCGGAGGCTCAGGAGCCGGAAGCCGGGCTCACCGGCCGGCAGAGGCTGGTGAACGGGCTGTGGCCGCCGCGTGTGACGCGGGCCCAACTCATCGTCGCGGTACTGCTGTTCGGCCTCGGATTCGGCCTGGCGGTCCAGGTGGCGTCCAACAGCGACAGCGACAGTGCGCTGCGGGGGGCGCGCCAGGAGGATCTCGTACGCATCCTCGATGAACTGGACGACCGTACTCAGCGTCTTGAAGACGAGAAGCAGGGCCTCGAGAAGCAGCGGGACGAGCTGGAGAACAGCTCTGACCAGGCAGAGGAGGCCCGCAAGCAGACGGTCGAGAAGGAGCGGCAACTCGGCATTCTCGCGGGCACCGTGGCCGCGCAGGGGCCGGGCATCACGATGACGATCGAGGACACCAAGGGGACGGTCGAGGCGGACATGCTGCTCGACGCGATCCAGGAACTGCGAGCGGCCGGGGCGGAGGCGATCCAGGTGAACGGCGTACGGGTCGTCGCGGGCACCTATCTGTCGGATTCGGACAAGAGCGTGAGCGTCGACGGGAACAAGATCACCGCGCCGTTTCGTTTCAAGGTCATCGGCAATCCGCAGGACCTCGAACCGGCGCTGAACATCCCTGGAGGTGTGGTGCAGACTCTCGAGAAGGAGCAGGCCACCGTCGCCGTCGAGCGGTCGGACAAGATCGTCGTGGACGCCTTGCGAGCGGTGAAGCGGCCTGACTACGCTCGGTCGTCCTCCCGGTGAACCGGCGGCGCATGGGGGGCAATCGGCCAGGGCATGAGGTTGCGGGGGGTCGGCGCACCGAATGGGTGGTGCGTGGTGGAAACTGTCTGGTGGAAACGGACGTTGTGAGGGTGTCCGGGTCGACCGGTGTGTTCAATCAGGGTTCGTCCTGCCCCACGGGCGGGTCTGTTTCGGTCAAGGGGAATCGCCCGTGAAGTTGTTTGCGAAGTTGTTCGGCAAGAGCGCGCGAGAAGGTGGCGACAACGCGACCGCTCGTCATCGCGCACAGCCCGACGCCGAGGGTCAGCGCCCGCTGTTCCGGGACCAGGTCGCCGGTCAGGGTGGTGACGTTTCCGGAGGTCAGGGCGTGCCGTCTGTTGACCCTGCCCAATCCGGCGGCATAGGTTTCGGGCAGCCGTCAACCTCAAGTACGGGTGGAGGGTTTTCCCCTATGTCGGCCCTGGTGTGTACGAGGTGCGGTAACCGCAACGCGGAGAACAGCCGCTTCTGCTCCAACTGCGGCGCTCCGCTGCGGGCCGGGGCCGTGCCCGAGCGTCCCTCGGAGACGACCTCCACCATCTCCATCTCGGGACTCGAGGCCTACGACTCCGAGGTCACCGGCCAGACGCAGATGCCGGCGCTCTCGCCGGAGGCACAGGCGGCTGTCGACGCGCTTCCGCTGGGCTCCGCGCTCCTGGTGGTGCGCCGCGGGCCGAACTCGGGCAGCCGCTTCCTGCTGGACGGCGAGCTGACCACGGCCGGCCGCCACCCGCAGAGCGACATCTTCCTCGACGACGTCACGGTCTCGCGCCGGCACGTGGAGTTCCGCCGCGGTCAGGACGGCTCGTTCACGGTGTCCGACGTGGGCAGTCTCAACGGCACGTACGTCAACCGTGAGCGGATCGACTCGGTCGCTCTGAACAACGGCGACGAGGTGCAGATCGGCAAGTACCGGCTGGTGTTCTACGCGAGCCAGCAGGGCTACTGACCCTCCCAGGGAAGGTCCATGCTTCAAACACCGAGCGGCGGTGCCGGACACGGCACCGCCGCCACGGACAGTGGGCTGATGAGCATCGGCACAGTGCTGAACGTGCTGCGCGACGAGTTCCCCGAAGTCACGATCTCCAAGATCCGTTTCCTGGAGTCCGAGGGCCTCATCGAGCCGCAGCGGACCCCCTCCGGGTACCGCAAGTTCAGCAACCGGGACGTCGAGCGCCTCGGCCACGTCCTGAGGATGCAGCGGGACCACTATCTGCCGCTCAAGGTGATCCGGGAGCACCTGGACGCCATGGAGCGCGGCGAGGCCGTCGCCCTGCCCACAGTGGGCCGCCAGCGGGACGGAGAAACGGTCCTGGAGGTCTCCGAGGGCCCCACCGTGGCCCGGATCGGCCGGGCCGAGCTGCTCGCCGCCGCCGAGATCGACGAGCCGCAGCTGGCGGAGTGGGAGGCGTACGGCCTCATCACGCCGCTGCCGGACGGGGCCTACGACGCCGAGGCGGTGACGGTGGCGGCACTTGTCGTGGAGCTCGGGCGGTTCGGGATCGAGCCGCGGCATCTGCGCGCGATGAAGGCGGCCGCCGACCGTGAGGCCGGCCTTGTGGACCAGGTGGTGGCCCCGCTGAAGCGCCACCGCAACCCGCAGACCCGCGCACACGCCGAAGCCCGCGCCAAGGAACTCGCGGGGCTGACCGTGAAGCTGCACGCGGCACTTGTGCAGACCGCGCTCGGCGTGCGCCTGCCCTGAGGGTGCCGGGGGCCGGATCGTCACCCGTTTCCTGCCCGACTACCCAAACGTCCCGGGCACGGCCTAGGGTTGCTGTGTGAACGAGCTCGATGTCGTAGGTGTCCGGGTCGAAATGCCCTCCAACCAACCGATCGTGCTCCTGCGTGAAGTGGGAGGCGACCGCTACCTCCCCATCTGGATCGGGCCGGGGGAGGCGACGGCCATCGCCTTCGCGCAGCAGGGCATGGCCCCCGCACGACCGCTGACCCACGACCTGTTCAAGGACGTGCTGGAGGCGGTCGGCCAGGAGCTCACCGAAGTGCGCATCACGGACCTGCGTGAGGGCGTCTTCTACGCGGAGCTGGTCTTCGCCAGCGGGGTCGAGGTGAGCGCGCGGCCGTCCGACGCCATAGCGCTGGCCCTGCGCACCGGGACGCCCATCTACGGCAGCGACGGAGTGCTCGACGACGCCGGTATCGCCATTCCGGACGAGCAGGAGGACGAGGTGGAGAAGTTCCGCGAGTTCCTCGACCAGATCTCCCCCGAGGACTTCGGCACCAGCAGTCAGTGAGACGGATGCGACCGAGCCGGCGGATCAGTGGTCCGTGACGGCTCGGCCGTGTCCGGTCGTCACGGAAATGCCGGCATTTGCCACCGGCGCGTGAGAGCGTCCTGCGGCCCGTTCGGAGCGCAACCCGCTAGCCTTTCCCCGCGGTGGGGCACGGGAAACCACTCCTAGGGTGATTATCACTCGGCGTGCCGAGTGTGGCGATCGTTGACGCACCCCTGGTGACTGCCTACCGTCGAGAAGGCAGGTCAAGGACGGAGGTCGGCGTGAGAAGCAGCGGCGACGGTACGGCTGGGGGTGCCCCCGGACGGAGTCTCGGGGCAAGCGGTCCGTACCCTCCCCCAAGCTCTCAACTGCGTTCGAGTTGGGGGGATCCCCATCACGGCAGCCCGTTTCAGGGCAGCGCGGCCGATCACGCTCCGCAGCGACCGGCGGCCGTGCCGAGCAGCGGAGGGGCGACGTCCATGGCGTCCGAGGAGATCGGCTATCGCGGCCCTACGGCCTGTGCGGCGGCCGGCATCACCTACCGGCAACTCGACTACTGGGCGCGCACCGGGCTCGTGGAGCCGAGCGTGCGGCCTGCTCACGGGTCGGGGACGCAGCGGCTCTACAGCTTCCGGGACGTCGTCGTCCTGAAGATCGTCAAGCGGTTCCTCGACACCGGTGTGTCGCTGCAGAACATCCGCACCACGGTCCAGCACCTGCGTGAGCGCGGTTTCCAGGACCTGGAGCGCATGACGCTCATGAGCGACGGGGCCACGGTCTACGAGTGCACCTCGCCCGACGAGGTGCACGCGCTGCTCCAGGGCGGCCAGGGGATCTTCGGGATCGCCGTGGGCGTGGTGTGGCGGGATGTCGAGAGCGCCCTGTCGCAGCTGCACGGGGAGCGCATCGACACCGGCGAGACGCTCATCGGACACAACCCGGCGGACGAGCTGGCCAGGCGCCGGAACCGGGCGGTCTGACGTCTGCCCCGCTCGCATCGGCGGTGCATTGTCAGTGGCGTAGGGCAGCATCGGACATGTGAGAAAAGCGCCCACGATCCTGCATCTCGACATGGATGCCTTCTACGCCTCGGCGGAGCAGGCATCCAAGCCGAGTCTGCGCGGGAAGGCGGTCGTCGTGGGCGGGCTGGGGCCGCGCGGTGTGGTGGCCACCGCGTCCTACGAGGCCCGGGTGTTCGGGGTGCATTCGGCGATGCCCATGGCCCAGGCGAGACGGCTCGCGCCGAACGCCGCGTATCTCGTGCCGCGCTTCGGGTTCTACAAGGCGATCAGCGAGCAGGTGATGGCGCTGCTGCGGGCGTTGTCGCCGCTGGTGGAGCCACTGAGCCTGGACGAGGCGTTCGTCGATCTGGAGGCCGGTGGAGCGGCCTGGGACGAGGCGTCGGCGCGGCTGGTCGGGGCGAAGCTGCGGGCCGACATACGGGCCGGGACAGGCCTCACGGGGTCGGTGGGGCTGGCCGCGTCCAAGATGCTCGCGAAGATCGCTTCCGAGCAGGCCAAGCCGGACGGGCTGGTGGCGATCGAGCCGGGCACCGAGCGGGCGCTGCTCGGGCCGATGTCGGTGCGGACCCTGCCCGGGGTGGGGCCGGCCACCGGGGACCATCTGCGGCGGGCCGGGATCCATACCGTCGACGAGATCGTCGAGGCGGGGGAGGACGAGCTCGTACGGCTGCTCGGGAAGGCACATGGCCACGGCCTGTACGCCATGGCGCTGGCGCGGGACGAGCGGGCCGTGGTGGCGGAGCGGGAGACGAAGTCGGTGTCGGTGGAGGACACGTACGACGTGGACATCCATGACCGGGTTCGGGTGGGGCTCGAGGTGCAGCGGTTGGCGGACCGGTGTGTGCGCAGGTTGCGGGAGGCCGGTCTGTCGGGGCGGACCATCGTGCTGAAGGTGCGGCGGTACGACTTCTCGACGCTGACGCGGTCCGAGACCCTGCGGGGGCCCACGGATGATCCTGCGGTGGTGAAGGAGGCCGCCCTGCGGTTGCTGGAGGGCGTGGACTCGACGGGGGGTGTGCGGTTGCTGGGGGTGGGGGTTTCCGGGCTTGCCGACTTCACTCAGGAGGATCTGTTCGCCCAGGCGGCGGGGGAGGCAGCGGATCCGGGGGGCGAGGAGGTGGCTGATGACGTTCCAGTCGAGGAGCGGGACGTGGTGGTCGAGCGGCGGTGGGTCGCCGGACATGACGTGCGGCATGCCGAGTACGGGCACGGGTGGGTGCAGGGGAGCGGGCTGGGGAGGGTGACCGTGCGGTTCGAGACGCCGGATTCGGAGCCGGGGCGCGTGCGGACGTTCCGTGTCGATGATCCTCGGCTTGAGCCGGCCGAGCCGTTGCCGTTGGTCGAAGTGACGGGTTCACGTCCGCAACACGCATGACGGGTTCGTTGGCGGGCGCGGATGGCCCCAGTGGGGCTGACCGCCGTCGGTGGCCGACGGGGCCGCGGTGAGGCGGTGAAAGGGGTCAGGCCTCCGCGTCTCCCGTGCCGGCCAGCTTGCCGAAGTCCCGGTCCGGGAACGGGGGTGGGGCCGCCAGGTCGAGGCCGTAGTGGTGGTAGAGCTGGAGTTCCTGCTCGGGGGAGAGGTGGCGGCCCACGCCGAAGTCGGGGGCGTCCTTGATGAGGCTGCGGTCGAAGGGGACGTGCAGGGCGCCGTCGACCAGCTCGCTCGGCTCCAGGGGGACGAAGGCGTCCCGGGAGAAGAGGCCGGTGCGTATGGCAGCCCACTCCGGCACGCCCGTCGCGTCGTCGAGGTAGACCTCGTCGACGGTGCCGATCTTGGTGCCGTTGCGGTCGAACGCCTTGCGGCCGATCAGGTTGCGCGGATCGATGTCGGTCTGCACGGGCCCTCCACTTGGTCGCAACTCATCCGAAGCGGTCGTAAGCACTACGAAAGAGCACATCGGGGTGTGCGGCCACTCGAAGACCCGTGCGGCGACCTCGCTGGTAGGCTTGCCAGCGGCTGCTGATCCCGTGCGGGAGAGTCCTCCGGAACCATCGGAGGCGCCGAAGGAGCAAATCCTCCCCGGAATCTCTCAGGCTCACGTACCGCACGGACGAGGTCACTCTGGAAAGCAGGGCGGGTGTCGACGGCTTCCGCTCTCACCGACGGTGAAAGCCGGCGGCCTTCGGGCGGCCGGTGAAGCTCTCAGGTCGAGATGACAGAGGGGGAGGCCGTCGGGGTACCCGTGCCGGGGTACCCCTCGAAGGTCGCGTCAGACCAGGAGGCCTCCGCAATGACCGCCCACCGCATTCCGCTCTCCGAGCTCGAACAGGGAATTCCCTTCGAGCAGCGCCACATCGGCCCTGACCACGAGGCTTGCGCCAAGATGCTCGCGCAGGTCGGCTACGGCTCGCTGGACGAGCTCACGGCCGCCGCCGTGCCCGATGTGATCAAGAACGCCGATGCGCTGGAACTGCCCGGTGCGCGCACCGAGGCCGAGGTGCTGGCCGAGCTGCGGTCGCTGGCCGACCGGAACCAGGTGCTCGACTCCATGATCGGGCTCGGGTACTACGGCACCTTCACTCCGCCCGTCATCCTCCGTAACGTCATGGAGAACCCGGCGTGGTACACGGCCTACACGCCGTACCAGCCGGAGATCTCGCAGGGACGGCTCGAGGCTCTGCTCAACTTCCAGACCATGGTGGCCGACCTCACCGGGCTGCCGACCTCCGGTGCCTCGCTGCTCGACGAGGGGACCGCGGCGGCCGAGGCCATGGCACTGTCCCGCCGGATGGGGAAGAACAAGAAGGGCCTCTTCCTCGTCGACGCCGACGCGCTGCCGCAGACCATCGCCGTGATCCGGACCCGCGCCGAGCCGACCGGTCTGGAGGTCGTCGTCGCCGACCTCAGCAACGGGATCCCGGCCGAGGTCGCCGCACGTGAGATCAACGGGGTGCTCGTCCAGTACCCCGGCGCCTCCGGGGTCGTACGGGACATCAAGCCGCTCATCGACCAGGCTCACGAGCTCGGCGCGCTCGTGACCGTGGCCGCCGATCTGCTCGCGCTGACCCTGCTGAAGTCGCCGGGCGAGCTCGGGGCGGACATCGCGGTCGGGACCACGCAGCGGTTCGGCGTGCCGATGGGATTCGGCGGGCCGCACGCCGGATACATGGCCGTCCAGGAGAAGTTCGCCAGGAGCCTGCCCGGGCGGCTCGTGGGCGTGTCCGTGGACGCCGACGGCAACAAGGCCTACCGGCTCGCGCTGCAGACGCGTGAGCAGCACATCCGCCGGGAGAAGGCGACCAGCAACATCTGCACCGCGCAGGTGCTGCTCGCGGTCATGGCCGGGATGTACGCCGTGTACCACGGGCCCGACGGGCTGAAGGGCATCGCGCGGCGGACGCACCGGTACGCGAACATCCTCGCCGCGGGGCTGACGGCCGGCGGGGTCGAGGTCGTGCACGGGTCCTACTTCGACACGCTGACCGTGCGGGTGCCGGCGAAGGCCGCCGAGATCGTGGCCGCGGCGCGGCGGAACGGCGTCAACCTCCACCTCGTCGACGCCGACCACGTGTCCATCGCGTGTGACGAGACCACCGCGCGGGCCCAGCTGAGTGCCGTGTGGAACGCCTTCGGGGTCGAGGCCGACATCGAGACGCTGGACGCGGCCACCGCGGAGGCGCTGCCGGACGCGCTGCTGCGCGGCGACGCCGTCCTCACCCACCCCGTCTTCCACCAGCACCGCTCCGAGACCGCGATGCTGCGCTACCTGCGCAGGCTGGCCGACCGGGACTACGCGCTGGACCGCGGCATGATCCCGCTGGGCTCCTGCACCATGAAGCTCAACGCGACCACGGAGATGGAGCCGGTCACCTGGCCCGAGTTCGGGCAGCTGCACCCCTTCGCGCCCGCCGAGCAGGCGCAGGGCTACCTCACGCTCATCCGCGAGCTGGAGGAACAGCTCGCGGAGGTCACCGGGTACGACAAGGTGTCGCTGCAGCCCAACGCCGGGTCGCAGGGCGAACTGGCCGGGCTGCTCGCCGTACGCGGGTACCACCGGGCCAACGGTGACGAGCAGCGGACCGTGTGTCTGATCCCGTCGTCCGCGCACGGGACCAATGCCGCCAGTGCCGTGATGGCGGGCATGAAGGTCGTCGTCGTCAAGACCGCCGAGGACGGTGAGATCGATGTCGAGGACCTGCGGGCCAAGATCGAGCAGTACCGCGACGAGCTGTCGGTGCTGATGATCACGTACCCCTCGACGCACGGGGTGTTCGAGGAGCACGTCGCCGACATCTGCGCGCAGGTGCACGAGGCGGGCGGGCAGGTCTACGTCGACGGGGCCAACCTCAACGCTCTGGTGGGGCTGGCCAAGCCGGGGCACTTCGGCGGTGACGTCTCCCACCTGAACCTGCACAAGACCTTCTGCATCCCGCACGGGGGCGGCGGTCCGGGCGTCGGCCCGGTCGGCGTACGGGCGCACCTGGCGCCGTACCTGCCGAACCACCCGATGCAGCCCGCGGCCGGCCCGGAGACGGGCGTGGGGCCCATCTCGGCCGCTCCCTGGGGCTCCGCGGGCATTCTGCCGATCTCCTGGGCGTACGTCCGGCTCATGGGCGGTGAGGGGCTCAAGCGGGCCACGCAGGTGGCGGTGCTCTCCGCCAACTACATCGCCAAGCGGCTCGAGCCGCATTACCCCGTGCTCTACACCGGCCCCGGCGGGCTGGTCGCGCACGAGTGCATCATCGACCTGCGGCCGCTGACCAAGGCGACCGGGGTCAGCGTCGACGACGTGGCCAAGCGGCTCATCGACTACGGCTTCCACGCGCCGACCATGTCGTTCCCGGTCGCCGGGACCCTGATGATCGAGCCGACGGAGTCCGAGGACCTGACCGAACTCGACCGGTTCTGCGAGGCGATGATCGCCATTCGTGGGGAGATCGAGAAGGTCGGCACCGGGGAGTGGGCGGCCGACGACAACCCGCTGCGCAACGCCCCGCACACCGCCGGTGCGCTGGGCGGCGAGTGGGAGCACGCGTACACGCGCGAGGAGGCCGTGTTCCCGGCCGGGGTGTCGGTCGCGGACAAGTACTGGCCGCCGGTGCGGCGGATCGACCAGGCCTTCGGTGACCGGAACCTGGTGTGTTCGTGCCCGCCGCTGGACGCGTACGAGGACTGACCCGATGCGATGAGGGCCCCGTTTCGGCGGGGCCCTTTTTCGTTGTGGTGGGGTCTACTCCTTCGCCAGTGACACCTCGGTCGACTTGATGAGGGCGACGACGGGGGTGCCGACGGCCAGGGCGAGGTCCGTCGCGGAGTCCGCGGTGATCGCGGAGGTGAACTCGCCGCCCTCGACGGCGATCTTCACCGTGGCCATGGCGGCGCCGGTGGCCACGGCGGTGACCGTGCCCGGGAGCTGGTTGCGGATGGACAGGCCCCGGACCGGGGCGGTGGCGAGGGAGACCTCCGTCGACTTCACCAGGGCGCGCACGGCAGAACCCTGGGCGAGGCCGAGATCCTCCACGGCATCGAGGGTGATCGCGGCCGTGAGGTCCTGCCCACCGTCGAGGCGGATCTTGACCGTCGCCATGGCCTCGCCCCGGGTGACGGTGGTGACGGTGCCGGGGAGCTGGTTGCGGATGCTCAGGATCATGGGCATCAACTTAGGGCTGTACGCGGCGCATGTCGGGTATGTGCGGGTCAGCCGGTGTGGACGCGGGGACGGCGGGCGCGGTCGGGTTCCGCCTCGCGCAGGACCTCCCGGGTGACGGGGGCGACCTCGCCCTGGCCGAAGAGGAAGAAGCGCAGGAACTGGTGGAAGGGGCTGCCCTCGGTCCATTCGAAGTAGATGTGGGGGGTGCAGCCGGTGATGTCGCGGACATGCAGGAGGAGGGCGGCCAGGGCGTTCGGGATGGAGGAGGACTCCAGGGTCAGGACGCGGTAGCGGCCGTGCAGGACCTCCCCGCGGACGGTCAGGCCCGCCTCGAACTCGGAGGGGTCCAGGACGGTGACCTCGACGAAGACGAAGTCCTCGCCGGCAATGTCGTTGTCGGCCCGGATCTGTTCGACCTTGTCGCGGTATTCGGCCTGGTCACGCTGGTCGGGTTCGTTGGCGATGAAGCGGATCTTGCGGCTGGCGACGTCCCGGATGAAACGTTCCGCCATAGTGTCCAGCCGCACGCTGGTCACGCGCAGCTCGAAGGCACGGGCCAGCCGGGAGAGCAGGGAGACGAGGATGATGCCGGCGATGAAGCAGGCGCCGATCTTGACGCCGTCGGGGCGTTCGATGACGTTCGCGACGGTGACGTAGAGGAAGACCGCCGAGATGACCGCGAAGCCGATCGTCCAGCCCCGCTGGCCGGCCTTGCGGGCCGCGATGGTCACCGCGATTGCCGCGGAGCTGATGAGGACCAGGACGCCGGTGGCGTAGGCGCCGCCCTGGGCGTCGACGTCGGCATCGAAGATCCAGGTGACCAGGAAGCCGATGAGGGTGAAGACGATGACCATGGGGCGTACGGCGCGGGCCCAGTGCGGGGCCATGCCGTAGCGGGGCAGGTAGCGGGGCATCAGGTTGAGCAGGCCGGCCATCGCGGAGGCACCGGCGAACCACAGGATGGCGATGGTCGAGATGTCGTAGACCGTGCCGAAGACGCCGCCCAGGTAGTCGTGGGCGAGGTACGCGAGGGCGCGGCCGTTGGCCTGGCCGCCCGACTCGAACTCCTTCTCCGGGATCAGGAGGGTGGTGATGAAGCTGGTGGCGATCAGGAAGACGCTCATGATCAGGGCGGCGGCGGTGAGCAGTTTCTTGGTGTCGCGGATCCGGCCGGTCGGACGCTCCTCGGTGTCGCCGGCCTCGCCCTTGACGTGCGGCATGACGGCGACGCCGGTCTCGAATCCGGACAGGCCGAGCGCGAGCTTGGGGAAGACGAGCAGGGCCACGCCGACCATGGCGAACACGTTGCCGTGCTCGGCGGTCAGGGCGCTGGACCAGTCCGTGATCACATGCCCTGCTGTGATGACGTGCCACAGACCGACCGCGACCACCACGACGTTGAGACCGAGATACAGGCCGACCAGGGCGACCGCGACACCGATCGCCTCCAGGAACCCCTTGAGGAAGACCGCGCCGAGCAGGGCGACCAGGACGAGGGTGATCAGCATCTTCTGGTCGTGCAGGGCGCCGGTCAGATGGGGGTTCTCGATCAGGTGGGTCGAGGCGTCCGCCGCGGACAGCGTGATGGTGATCAGGAAGTCGGTGGCGGCGAAGCCGAGCAGGGTCAGGACGAAGAGCTTGCCCTGCCAGAAGGACAGCAGGCGCTCCAGCATCGCGATGGAGCCCTCGCCGTGGGGGCTCTCCTCGGCCACGCGGCGGTAGACCGGCAGGGCGCCGGCCAGGGTGACCAGGACGAGCACGATGGTGGCGACGGGGGAGAGGAGGCCGGCCGCGAGGGCGGCGATGCCGGGCTGGTAGCCGAGGGTGGAGAAGTAGTCGACGCCGGTCAGGCACATCACCCGGTACCAGGACTGGCCCTGGTGCGGGGGTTCGGGCTGGGCGTGCGGGCCCGTGTGGCCGCCGCCCTTGCCCATGTCGGACAGACCCTCCAGCATCCACGCACGCAGACGACCGGAGGGAGGGTCTTCGGTGAGGGCCATCGGCGGTGCTCCTGGGGTGCTGCTCGGCTCGGATCCGGCCGCCCGTCTGACGGCGGGAACAGCGTAAGCGGAGAGTGACGTTCGGGCCTCTGGCTGGAGGGCCTACGGGCGTCAAACTTCCGTTAAGACTCGGGTCGTGGGGTCCGGCGGCGGGTGATCAGCCAGATGAGGGGGACGCGCGTTCCCGCGCGAGCCGTGTGGGTGGGACGGCGGCGGTGGACACGCAGAGTCATGGCGGGGCCGGGGAATTACGGCGGGCGCGAAGGCGTGGAGGGGCTGCATGAACCCGGGCCCGAAACCTGGCAGCGCCGAGAGTCCGGGACGGCGACGTCGGCGCGCACGGACGGCGACGCCGCCGCGCACGGACGGGGACGTCACTGCCGGTCACCCCGGCCCCTAGCCGGTGCAAGAGTTCTGGGCCCAGGTGATGCCGTCCGTGGGGAATCTTCGCGCGGAGGGCTTCGTAATGTTCGCCCGTGCTACCGAATGTTTCGGCTGTTTGGGCGGGTCGGATGGCGTCAGATGTGCGGCGCCCCGGCCATCGGAGGTTACCCCCGGCCGGGTGTGCTGCGGGCCGATCCGGTCCTTGTCACGGGCTCGGTGCGTGGTCGTCGCGGGGTGCCCGCGCCCGGATGTCCCGGCGCCGGAGGGAGTCCCGTGAAGCGCCGCGGATCGGCGCCCGCACGGCAAGTGTTCGTACGGCAAGCGGTCCTGTTCTCCGAAGCAAGCCCGTCCGGGGGTGAGTTGGCGACTCGATCCGCGAACATTCCCCCCGCACAGGGGGTTGCCACCGTTCCGTAGCTGTCTCTAGGGTGCGGCAGCAGCGAAGCTTTCTGGATCTATTCCGAAACTTTCGGACCGCAGGACGGACAAGGACGGCTCCGTCCCGTACTCAAGGAGCGCATCATGGGCGACCCGGCACTGTCCCGCCGTGGCTTTCTGGCGGCGTCCGCCGCGGCCGGTCTGGGCATGACGACACTGACCGGCTGTGGCGGCGACTCGGACGGAGGATCGTCCGACGGGACGACCACGGTGGAGTGGTGGAACATCTCCACCACCGAGCCGTCGAAGAGTGTCTGGGCGGCCCTCGCCAAGAAGTTCGAGGCTGCGAACCCCAAGGTCAAGATAAAGATCGTTCAGCTGGAGAACGACGCCTACAAGTCGAAGATGACGGCGCTGACCGCCTCCGGGAAGCTCCCCGACATCTTCCACACCTGGGGCGGCGGCGTCCTGAAGCAGCAGGTCGACGCGGGGCTCGTCGAGGACCTGACCGACCGGACCAAGCCGTGGGCCGACGGTCTGCTGAAGGTCACCAAGGAGCCGTACATCCTCGACGACAAGGTCTACGGCATTCCTTTCGACATGGGCATGATCGGCTTCTGGTACAACAAGAAGCTCTTCCAGCAGGCCGGTGTCAGCGAGCCCCCCACCACCTGGGGCGGCTTCCTGGAGGCCGTGAGCAAGCTGAAGGCGAAGAACATCACGCCCATCGCCCTGGCCGGCAAGGAGAAGTGGCCCGGCATGTACTACTGGGCCTACCTCGCGATGCGCACCGCCGGTATCGACGCCCTCCAGAAGGCCAGCGAGGACAAGGACTTCACCGGCGCCGGGTTCGTCGAGGCCGGCCGGCACCTCAAGGAACTCGTCGCCCTCCAGCCCTTCCAGAAGGGCTTCCTCAACGCCGCCTACTCCACGCCCACCGGCCAGGCGGCGGCCGTCGGCAACGGCAAGGCGGCCATGGAACTCATGGGCCAGTGGGCCCCGTCCGTGGAGGCCGACTCGGGCAAGGGGCTCGGTAACGACCTGGGCTTCTTCCCCTTCCCCGCGGTCGAGGGCGGCAAGGGCGCCATCACCGAGGTGTTCGGCGGCGGCGGCGGACACGCCCTGCGCCGGGGTGCCCCGCAGGCGGCGGTCGACTTCCTGAAGTTCTTCGCCTCCGAGGCGACCGAGCTGGAACTGGTCAAGAAGACCAGCGTCCTTCCCGTGCTCCCGAACGCGGAGAAGGCCATGACCGACCCCAACCTCAAGCTCGTGCAGGCCCAGTTGAAGGCCGCCACCGGCTTCCAGCTCTATCTCGACCAGGCGTACGCGCCCGCCGTGGGCCAGGAGGTCAACGACAGCGTGGCCGCGCTGATCGCCGGCTCCAAGTCCCCGGAACAGGTCGCCCAGTCGATCACGCAGACGGCGAAGGAAGAGCAGTAGCCCGAGATGACCTCCACGTTCCTCGCAGACAAGCGGAGCGGTCCGGGCACCGAACTCCCGCCCCCGGAATCGGTCAGGGCCCGGGGGCGGGGCCGTCGGCGCGTACTGCACTGGCTCACCGCGGTCGGCTTCCAACTGCCCGCGCTGGTCCTGTTCATCGGCATGGTCCTGCTGCCGATGCTGTTCGCGCTGTACGCCGCGTTCTTCCGCTGGGGCGGCTTCGGCATGCCCTCCGACTACGTCGGCATGGACAACTTCACGGATCTCTTCGACAACCCGGTCTTCCTGGGCGACCTGTGGCGCTGCCTGGTCCTGGTCGTGCTGTCCCTCGCGTTCCAGCTGCCGTTCGCGCTCGCCATGGCGGTCCTGCTCAACCAGAAGCTGCGCGGCAGAGCCGTCTACCGGATGCTGTTCTTCGCCCCCTACGTCCTGTCCGAGGCGATCACCGGCGTGCTGTTCAGCATGGTCTTCGCCCCGGACTCCGGTCTCGCCGACCACATCTTCGGCGCGGTCGGCCTGGACGGCTTGGGCGGGCTGTGGTTCGCCGATCCCTCCTACGTCATGGCGACGCTCTTCCTGGTCATGATGTGGAAGTACTTCGGCTTCCACATGATGCTCTACCTGGCCGGACTCCAGTCCATCCCAAGGGAGTTGACCGAGGCGGCCCTCATCGACGGCGCCAGTCCCTGGCAGCGTTTCCGCAACGTCACCCTGCCGCTCCTCGCGCCCACCCTGCGGATCAGCGTCTTCCTGTCCGTCATCGGTTCCATCCAGCTCTTCGACCTGGTGTGGGTGGTCACCCAGGGCGGCCCCGACCACCACTCCGAGACCATGGCCGTGACCATGTTCCAGTACGGCTTCAAGCGCTACCAGGTCGGCTACGCGAGCGCGATCAGCGTGGTCATGTTCGGCATCTGCCTCGTCTTCGCCCTCGCCTACCAGCGGTTCGTGCTCCGCCGCGACCTCGAAGGGGCCACCACGACGATGAGGGGGGACGGCCGATGACCGCCCGCAACAGCACCGCTCGGACCCTGCCCCTGCACCTGGTCCTCATCGCCGTCGGCGCGGTGATGGTCGTACCCCTCGTGTACGCGGTCCTCTCTGGGTTCAAGTCCACCGACGAGCTCTCCAGCAACCCCTTCGGACTGCCGAAGCACTGGCGGACCGGCAATTACACCGACATTCTCGCCGGCTCGGACTTCTGGCGGCTGCTCGGCAGCAGCACCCTGATCGCGGTCGGTACGACCGTGCTGGTGGTCGCCGCGTCCGCGCTGGCCGCGTTCTCCTTCGCGCGGTTCGCCTTCCGCGGCCGGGAGGCGCTGTTCACGCTCTTCACGATGGGGCTGATGTTCCCCTTCGCGGTGGCGGTGCTCCCGCTGTTCCTGCTCCTGCGCTCACTCGGTCTGCTGGACAACCCACTGGGCGTGATCCTTCCGCAGGCCGCCTTCGGACTGCCGATGACGATCATCATCCTGCGGGCCTTCTTCCGGGAGATCCCCGGTGAGCTGGAGGAGGCGGCCACCCTCGACGGGTGCAGCCCCTTCGGCTTCTTCTGGCGGGTGCTGCTGCCCATGGCACGGCCCGCGCTCGGCACGGTCTCGGTGCTCGCCGTCGTCACCAGCTGGAACAACTTCATGCTGCCGCTGCTGGTGTTCACCGACAACACCTGGTGGACGCTGCCCATCGGCGTGCAGCAGTTCCAGGGCCAGTACTCCGCGGAGTACGCCCGTGTCTTCGCCTATCTCGTCCTGGCGATGGTTCCCGCCCTCGCCTTCTACTCGGTCGCCGAGCGCCAGCTCGTCGGCGGCCTCACCGCGGGCGCGACGAAGGGATGACCCCGGCGCCCTCGACAGTACGGCTCACACCCACCCGCACGTGAGGAGTCGCACCACATGCGCAAGAACCGTCTCAGACTCGCCGGAGCCCTCGCGGCCGTCCTGGTCGCCGCGGGCATCGCCACCGGGCCCGCCGCCCAGGCCCACGGCAAGCCGCAGACCCTCGCCGACCTCGCCCAGCGTCACGGCCGCTACTTCGGCAGTGCCACCGACAACCCCGAGCTCGTCGACGAGCCGTACAAGAAGATCCTCGGCAGCGAGTTCGACCAGATCACGCCCGGCAACGGCATGAAGTGGTACGCCACCGAACCCCAGCAGGGCGTCTTCGACTGGACCGCGGGCGACGAGATCGTCAACCTCGCCCGCGCGCACCACCAGAAGGTGCGCGGCCACACCCTCGTCTGGCACAGCCAGCTGCCCGACTGGATCACCTCGCGGGAGTGGACGGCGGCCGAGCTGAGGCCCGTACTGAAGAAGCACATCCAGACCGAGGTACGGCACTACCGGGGCAAGGTGTTCGCCTGGGACGTCGTCAACGAGGCCTTCAACGAGGACGGCACCTACCGGGAGAGCGTCTTCTACAAGACCCTCGGCCCCGGTTACATCGCCGACGCCCTGCGCTGGGCCCGCCAGGCCGACCCCAAGGTCAAGCTCTACCTCAACGACTACAACATCGAGGGCGTGGGCCCGAAGAGCGACGCCTACTACAACCTGGCCAAGCAGCTGAAGGCGCAGGGCGTCCCGCTCGACGGCATCGGCCTCCAGGCCCATCTGGCGCTCCAGTATGGCTATCCGACCACGCTGGAGGACAACCTGCGCCGCTTCTCCAAGCTGGGCCTCGACACCGCGCTCACCGAGGTCGACATCCGGATGATCCTGCCCGCGACCGAGGAGAAGCTGGCCCAACAGGCCGACTGGTACGCCGACGTGACCGACGCGTGCCTCGCGGTGCGACGGTGCGTCGGCATCACCATCTGGGACTACACCGACAAGTATTCCTGGATCCCGGCGTTCTTCGACGGCGAGGGCGCCGCGCTGCCCTGGGACGAGCAGTTCCAGCCGAAGCCGGCGTACTACGCGATCCGGGCGGCGCTGAAGTAGGGGGCGGGTGGCTGCGGCGTCTCCGCTGTCCTGCCGGGGCGCCGCCGCCGACTCGGACTGACGGTCCGAGGAGGAGCGCAGGGACCCGGGCTGCGCCCAGCCGGCCGGGCGGGGTTCGCTGGATGGGGGAGTGCCTGGGTGCCGGGCGAGCCGGTGCGTGGCGATGCCCTCCGCACGGGTTCTGGGCTCGGTCCGGGTGGGTTGCGGGGGAGTCGTTCGTTCGCAGCTCCCCTCGGTCGGCAATCGTTCTGGCTCGGCCTGATCGGGTTGGGTAAGAGCCGGACGCTCGCGCCGCTTGGGCGGGAGGGGGCGTTTTGCCCTGTCCCGGTCAGGCGGAGTGGGAACCGTCCGCTGGCTTCCGGCGGCGGGAGACGTGCATTCTGGCTCGGGCCGGTCGGGCTGCGCGGCAAGTGTCTGCCTGTGGCGGCTCCGGGGGAGCCGATCGTTCTGGCCTGGCCGGGAAAGGCCGCGCCAGAAAAGCCTGCCCGTCCCAAGTCGGCGGGGGCCGATCCGTCTGGTCCGGTCGGGCTGCGCCGGAAGTGCCCGCTGCCGCGGCTCGGAGGGAGCCGATCGTTCTGGCCTGGCCCGGAAAGGCCGCGCCAGAAATACCTGTCCGGCCCAGGTCGGTGGGGGCCGAGCGTTCTCGCCTGGTCCGGTCAGGCCGGGCGAGGTCGGCCGTCCGCACCCACTCGGCGGGAGCCGGCCGCCGTATTGGGCTCGCCCTCTGGATGGCTTGGCGGATCGGTCGGGTACCGCTTCAGCTGCCCGGTGTGTGATGGACCGTCGTCGGCGGGGCCGCTTCGCGCGGGTGGGTGTGGCGGTGTCGGGGGGGCATCACCCTGGGCCGTTGGGCAGTGGCCGGTGGTGTCGTGTTCGACCGCACCATCAGAGGCGCGTCCGCGCTGCCGGCCCGGTCCCGGGTTCCAACGCCGTGCGACCCCACCGCCAGTTCGCTCCGGTCTCGCGCACGATGAGTCCCAGGAGTACCTCGCGGGCCGGTTCGGGGACTCTGCCGGCATGTCAGGCCGTGGCCGGTGGGGCCGTGCTGGAGCGGATCACCAGCTCGGTGCCCAGTTCCACGCGGGGTGAGTGGGGGTGTTCGGCGCGGGCCAGTTCGAGGACTGTGCGGGCGGCCAGCTTGCCCATGTCGGCGAGAGGTTGGCGCACGGTCGTCAGCGGGGGTGCCGACCAGCGGACTTCCGGAAGGTCGTCGAAACCCACCACGCTCATGTCCTCCGGCACCCGCAGACCCCGCCTCCTCAGCGCCTCGATCGCGCCGAGGGCCATCTGGTCGCTGGCCGCGAACACGGCGGTCGGCGGGTCGGGCAGGTCGAGGAGCTTCTCGCACCCCGCGAAACCGGACTCCGGGTGGAAGTCGCCCGGCACGACCAGCGCCTCGTCGAGGGTGAGCCCGGCGCCTTCGAGGGCCGCGCGGTAGCCGTCGAGGCGGGCCCGGGAGCACAGCAGCCTCGGCGGTCCTGCGATCAGGCCGATCCTGCGGTGGCCCAGCGACAGCAGGTGTTCGGTGGCCGCGAGCCCTCCCGACCAGTTGGCGGCGCCGATGGTCGGGGCGTCCAGCGCGGGTGAGCCGGCCGGGTCGACGACCACCAACGGGACGCCGAGCGCGCGCAGTTCGTCATGGAGGACCGTGTCCAGCGCCGAGGTGACCAGGATGACCCCGCCGGAGGCGCGGGCGCGCAGGTTGCGCATCCACTCGCGGGCGTCGCCCGAGCGGCCGTGGATCGCGGAGACCACCGTGCCGACGCCCTCCGCGTGGGCGACCTCCTCGACCCCGCGGATGATCTCCACGGCCCAGGGGCTGTCGAGGTCGTTGAAGACCAGGTCGAGCAGGGCGACACGGGCGCCGGGGGCCGGGGGACGCTTCCGGTAGCCGTAGCGCTGGAGCAGTTCCTCGATCCGGGCGCGGGTGTGCGGGGACACGTCCGACCGGCCGTTGACCACCCGGGACACCGTCGGCACCGAGACTCCGGCCTGCCGGGCGATCTCCGTGATGGTGACTCTGGCCCGGGGCTCGGCGCCGGCCTCGCCTGCTGTCACTTGCCCACCTCCGCGTCGGAGCCTCGAAAGCGTCGAGCTCGAAACTTCCAGGAGTCTTCCGGAAAAGTGGCCCCATACACAAGGCGTCACAGCGAGTGATCGCCGAGGAACATGCGTCGGGGCCGGTGCGCAGACGGTGCTGCGAGCCGGCCCCTCAAGGTCTCCGGACGGTACGCGGCCCGCCCGGGCGTGCTCAGGCGGCCGTGGCCCCCGCGAGCGGGCGGTGCGGGGCGATGACCCGACCGTCGGGCAGGAGCTCACCGGTGTCCTCGAAGAGCAGAACGCCGTTGCACAACAGGCTCCAGCCCTGCTCCGGGTGGTGCGCCACGAGGCGGGCGGATTCCCGGTCGGCGGAGTCGGCTGTCGGACACGGTGACTGGTGCTGGCACATTGGTGGGATCTTTCGCTGTGTTGTGGTCATGACGTCCCCCGTCGTGATTACTCAGTCTGAACCCAGTGTTGCCCTACGGGCGCCAATCCGCAGGTATTTCGCATCACCACTTCTTCACAGGTTGGAGACGCATCACCCAGCCGGACGGTTCATCTCAACCACACTGTCCCTTCGGATGGTTGGAGGGGGCCGGAAAGGGCTAGTCCACCTGGATCGAGTCCCGCGTTCGGCTCGTCCGAGCCATTGTGCGCTCGTACGAGCAAATGCTTTCCGAGTGATGCTTGCGGATTTTCTACGGCCGCAATGGCGCCCCGTACAGAGTCGTACCCCGCTACCCGGAATTCCGGGGCGGGGTACGAGCGTCCGGGGCGAGGTTTCAAGCGGGCGAGCCGAGCAGCGGGGCCGGGGTCACCCGATGGGTCAGGACCGGGAGCAGTTCGTCGGCCCGGTGCGGACGGTGGGCCGCGATGCCGGGCGGGGCCGGCGCCAGCGGGACGAGCAGGTCGGTGGCGGCGAGGCGGCCCGTGCCGGCGTCCGCCGCGCAGTCGCCGTGCAGCCACAGCGCGAGCATGTACAGGCCCGGGATGGACAGCAGGCGCGGTTGGTAGGACTGCTGCATCACCTCCGCCTGACGCAGCGCGCGCTCGGTGGACGCGATGTAGGGGCCCTCGAAGAAGTGCGAGAAGGCCCAGCCGTCCGGGGTGAGCATGGTCTCCGCCGCGGCCACCGAGCGCTCGCCGCAGCGGATCAGGAAACGCCACCCGGTCAGCCTGGTGGCGGTGCCGTCCAGGACGTGCACGGGCAGGGGGAGCTCGGGTGTGACGGGTCCCTGGGCGCGCAACAGGGAAGGGGTCCGGGCCTCGCGGACCGCGGTGGGCGAGGCGAGTGCGGTGAGGACGGAGCGAAGTGCGGGTGCGGGAGCCGGAGGGACATGCAGCGGCATGGTGGGTCGCCTCTCATTCGACAGGCACGGTGGCACGAGGGCGGGGGCGGACGACGCTGTCAGCTCACGGGTCAGAGAGGCGGGGGCCGGGGTCCGGTGACGCAGGTGCGGGTGAGGACTGCCGTACGTCACCCGACGGCAGGATCCAGGACCGCGGGTGCCAACCCTCTGCCTTGTTCGCGGAGTTTATACGACATGTGTTGAGATGGTGTTTCGGCTAGCCGTTTCCGCTGTATCGGGCAAGGAGCCATTCGGTCGGCGATACGCGGGAATCATCCCGATACCGCGGCTGCTTCGCGGCGGTGACCTCGGGGAAGGTGCGGGAAGCGGTCGGCCAATTCTCGTCGGCGTTTTTCACGAGTTCTTCGGGGCACTCGAAACTGCTGACGGCCCCATGCCGAGTGAATGTGCCACCGGTCACATCCAACAGGGTAACGGGTCCGGGGACCCGGCGGGACGTTACCGATCGTTCCGGCGGGGCATCATCCCACCTGACTCATGACGCGACGAGGAAGGACCCTTCCATGGGGGAGAAGGTCGTGGCAGGCCAGTTCGACCTGTCCGATCGCCAGCGCTACCGCGACAAGCTCCGCACTTGCCTGACGGGGCTGGAGCGGCTTCTGGCGGAGCAGCGGTTCGATGGTCCCAAGAACCTGATGGGGCTGGAGATCGAATTGAATCTGGTCGGCACCGACGGTATGCCGAGAATGCTGAATGGAGAGGTCCTCGCACGCATCGCAAGCCGAGATTTCCAAACAGAACTCGCCATGTTCAACCTGGAAGTCAACATAGCCCCACACCGGCTGGGCGGCAGGGTATTCGACCGGCTGGCGGAGGAACTCCGTACTTCGCTGGCATATGCCGACCGTAAAGCGGGCGAGCTCGACGCCGGAATCGTGATGATCGGCATTCTGCCGACCCTCGACCGGGACGACGTCGTCTCCTCCAACCTGTCCGACGTCGACCGCTACACCCTGCTCAACGACCAGATCGTGGCCGCGCGCGGTGAGGACTTCGTCCTCGACATCGAGGGGGTGGAACGCCTCACCTGCACCTCGAAGTCCATCGCCCCGGAGGCCGCCTGCACCTCCGTGCAGCTGCACCTCCAGGTGACCCCGGGGCGCTTCGCCGACGTGTGGAACGCCGCGCAGGCGGTGGCCGGGGTGCAGATAGCCGTCGGCGCCAACTCGCCCTTCCTGTTCGGCCGTGAGCTGTGGAGCGAGTCCCGGCCGCCGCTCTTCCAGCAGTCCACGGACACCCGCCCGCCGGAGCTCCAGGCTCAGGGCGTGCGGCCGCGCACCTGGTTCGGGGAACGGTGGATCTCCTCGGCGTACGACCTCTTCGAGGAGAACCTGCGCTACTTCCCGGCCCTGCTGCCGATCTGTGACGACGAGGACCCGCTGAAGGTGCTCGACGAGGGCGGCGTGCCCTCGCTCGCCGAACTCGTCCTGCACAACGGCACGGTGTACCGCTGGAACCGGCCCGTATACGACATCGCCGACGGTGTCCCGCACCTGCGCGTCGAGAACCGTGTGCTGCCCGCCGGCCCCACCATCACCGACGTCGTCGCCAACGCGGCCTTCTACTACGGCCTCGTTCGCGCCCTCGCCGAGGAGCCGCGGCCGGTGTGGACCCGGTTGCCCTTCGAGGCGGCCGCGGCCAACTTCGACGCCGCCTGCCGGCACGGCATCGACGCGCGCATGGTCTGGCCCCGGCGCGGTCGGCACGGCGGCACGGTCGAGGTCGACGCGGTGAGCCTCGTACGCGAGGAACTGCTGCCGCTGGCCGAGGCGGGGCTCGCGGCGTGGGGCGTCGAGCCCGCCGACCGGGACCTGTATCTCGGGGTGATCGAGGAGCGATGCCGGCGCCGGGCCAACGGGGCGTCCTGGCAGGCGGCGACGTTCCACCGGGCACTGGAGGCGGGACTGTCGCGGGACGCGGCGCTGGCGGCCACGACGCGGCGGTACGGCGAGCTGATGCGCCAGGGGGAGCCGGTGCACACCTGGCCGGTGGGGCTGCCGGAGCCGGTGCCGCTGGGGTGAGGGCCGCCGCGGCGGGCGCAGTCAGCCGCTGCCGCCCCGGGCACCCGCGGCCACGATCGCCTTCAGGATCACCGTGTGGATCTGGGCCGGGTCGTTGACCTGCTGACCGGACCCGCCGGTGGCCTCGGCGAGCTGCTCGGCTTCCGCGCGGTCGGCGTCGGGGCCCACCGCGATCACGATGAGCGGGACCGGGCGTGCGGGGTTGGAGAGTTTCTCCAGTTGGGAGACCAGCGCCCCGCGCGAGATGCTGCCGGGGTCCTGATTGACGCCGTCGGTCAGTACCACCAGCGCGTTGAACTTTCCCTCGGCGTACGAGCCGGTCGCCTCCTTGTACGCGGCGAGCGTGGTGTCGTACAACCCCGTCGCGCCGCCCGGCACCGGTTCCAGGCCGCCGAAGGCCGCCGACAGCCGCTCTCGTTGGGTGCCGCCCGCCGCCGTGCTGTCGCCGAGTCGGTCGGTCGGCACGAGGATCTTGTAGTCCTTGTCGCCGTCGAGCTTGGTGGAGAACTCCCACAGGCCGATCTCGTCCTCCTGGGTGAAGGTGGCGAGGGCCTGGAGGAGGGACGCCTTGGTCACGTCCATCCGGGAGCGGCCGGTGCCCGGCACGGCCTCCGACATGGAGGAGGACGCGTCCACGACCGTGGTGATCCGCGCGCTCTGCACGGTGATCGTCCAGGTGCCGAGCGCCTCCTGGAGCGCTGTCGCGGAGGGGGCCTCACCGGCCTCCGCCGTGTACGGCTGCGGCACCTTGCCCCCGGCCTTCGCGACGAGTGAGGCCGACACCTGGTCGCCGGAGGTCCTGAATCCCCGGTCCGTCAGCAGTTGCGCTTGCTCCGGCTTGCGCAGATACGTCATGAAGCGGATCGCGGCCCGGCTCTCGTCAGTGCTCAACCGTGTCTGGTCGACGAGCGCGTACGGGTAGTCCAGCCGCGGGGAACCGTCCTTCGGGTAGAAGAAGTCCAGACCGTCCCCGGACTCCGCCGAGGAGTTGTACGCGAAGGCCGCCTGCTCGGACAGGACCAGCGCCTGGTTGCGCTTGGGGTTGCCCTGCTCGGTGCCCGAGGAGTCCCGCGGCAGCGTCTCCACGAGCTGGCCGTCGCTGTCGGAGATGCGCTGCGAGAGCGACTTCATCATCGCCGCGGCCTGCGTCGCCCCGCCCTCGACCCGGCCCGCCGCACTGCTGAGCCGGGTCAGGGCGAGCAGCCCGGACGCGCTGCGCGCGGGGTCGGCGGCGCCCAGCTTGAGCGAGTCGTCCCGCAGGGTGGCGCCCGCCAGTTCGAGCCAGCCGTACGTCTTCTTCGGCCAGCCCAGCGACTTCGCGGCGGCCGGCACCATCGCCATCCCGACCGGACTGGAGGCCACGTTGCCGACGCGGGCCACCTTCGTCGCGCCCGCGTCCGCGGAGATCTGGTCCAGCCACACGCCCGAGTCCGGCACCCACACCTGCGCACCGGGGTCCTTGCCGGCCGCGAGCGTGTCCCTGACCTTGTACGACTCGCGCGCGGTCACCGAGATGTCGACGCAGCGCCCGTCGGAGGTGAGGTTCTCGTCGCCGGCCCGCTCGGCCGCGGCGCGCAGCGCGGGGGCCACGTCGGGGGAGGCGGCGACCTCGATCCGTACCGCCTCGTCCCGGCAGGAGGAGCCGAAGGAGAACAGACCGCCCTGGACGGCGGCGGCCGTACCGCCGGCGACGGTCAGGACGAGCACCGTCGCGACGGCCACCGTGCGGCGGCGCGCACGTGGGCGGGGGTCGCTGCCGCCCGCCCCATACTGATCGGGCAAGCTGTGACGTCCCATGACGGTGGTGCCCTCCCCTGATGCTCGTGCCGGCACAGCCGTGTACGGCAGGAAGGAGGGAGGTACGCCCCCGTACGGCGTCCGTCCCCCCGACGGCCATGCGCACGATCTTCGTTATTTCTTTCGAAGGACCCTAGCGGGGCGGCGATGGGCATGAGGCTGGATTACTCAACTGGAGGCAGGTGTGCAGGCGGAGGAAGGGGCAGTGGCCGATTCTTTTCCGCAGAGGGCGCTCTCACGGAAGTTCTTCCGTGACGAGACGCTGCTCGTTCTGGGGCTTTCGCTCGGTGCGAGCGGTGTGTCCGCGCTGATCAGTTTTGTCGGATCGGTCACCAAACCGGGGGGTCTCAAGGACCAGGCGGCGACCCTCAACGCCTCGGCCGCGCCCGGCCGCCCCTGGCTGGATCTCGCCTGGCAGCTCTTCGGGATCGCGTCGGCCCTGGTGCCCGTTCTCCTGGTCGCGCACTTCCTGCTGCGCGAGGGACAGAGCCTGAGGACCCTCGGCTTCGACCGGACCCGGCCCGGGCCCGACCTCGCCCGCGGGGCCGGGATCGCGGCCATGATCGGCAGCACCGGAATCGCGTTCTACCTGGCCGCACGGGGACTGGGCTTCAACCTCACCGTGGTGCCCGAGGCGCTGCCCGACGTGTGGTGGAAGTACCCCGTGCTGATCCTCTCGGCGATGCAGAACGCGATCCTGGAAGAGGTGATCGTCGTCGGCTATCTGCTGCGCCGGCTCCACCAGTTGGGCTGGACCCCGGGCACCGCCCTGGTGGCCAGTTCCGTACTGCGCGGCAGCTACCACCTCTACCAGGGCATCGGCGGCTTCATCGGCAACATGGTCATGGGCGTGGTGTTCGTGTACCTGTACCGGCGGTGGGGCCGGGTGGGCCCCCTGGTGGTGGCGCATTCCCTGCTCGACATCGGGGCGTTCGTGGGATACGCGCTGCTCGCGGGCAAGGTGGGCTGGCTGCCCACGGCGTGAAGCCCTTGGGGCGTGAAGCCCTTGGTCAGACGAGCAGCTCGCCCTCGATGACCGTGACCGCGCGGCCCGTCAGCAGAGTGCGCTCACCGCGCAGCGCGGTGCGGATCCGGCCGGAGCGGGGCGAGGCCTGCAGTCCGGTGAGATCGGTACGGCCGAGCCGCTGCGACCAGTAGGGCGCCAGGGCCGTGTGCGCGCTGCCGGTGACCGGGTCCTCGTCGATGCCGACGTTCGGGAAGAAGCAGCGGGAGACGAAGTCGTAGCCCAGGTCCGGGTTCTCGGCTCGGGCGGTGGCGATGACGCCGCGCTCGGAGTAGGCGGCCAGGGCCTTGAGGTCGGGTCGCAGGGCGTGCACGGTCTTCTCGTCGGCCAGTTCCAGCAGCAGGTCACCGATGTTCGGCCCGGTGTCGAAGGCGGTCAGCGGCTCGGCACCCAGCGCCTCGGCGACACCCTCGGGAAGTGCGACCTGGGTCAGCGGGGCGGTCGGGAAGTCCAGGGTGATCGAGCCGTCCTCGCCGGGTGTGGCGATGAGGACCCCGCTGCGGGTGGCGAAGCGCACCGGGCCCCGGTGGGCACCGGTGCTGGACAGGACGTGGGCCGTGGCGAGCGTCGCGTGCCCGCACATGTTCACCTCGGTGGCGGGTGTGAACCACCGCAGCGCCCAGTCGGCCCCGGCGTCTGCGGGGAGCCGGTGGGCGAAGGCCGTCTCGGCATGGTTCACCTCCAGGGCGATGTTCTGGAGCCGGTCGTCGTCCGGGAAGGCGTCGTCCAGGAGCAGGACCCCGGCCGGGTTGCCGGCGAACGGGCGGTCGGTGAAGGCGTCGACGATTCGGATACGCATGCGCTGACGGTACGGCGTGATCTTGCGCTCGGGACAAGGCCAATCGCGGGCCGCTGGACCGATTTCCCGGAGACTGCGCCGACCGTCCGTCCGGCGTCGACGAGGGGAGTGGCGCTCCGCCCATTGCGCTCTCGTCGATGAGGACTCATTATCAGGAATCCTGTTTGTTTAAACTTGTAGCGATGGGTGCTCAGTCATGCTTTTCAGCCCCGGAATCCAGGCCAGGGGGATCCAGCTCCTGCTCGGCCGTGTGATGTCCCGCGTACACGACGACCTGCGCTTCACCGACATCCCGGCGCGTACCGAGACGCTCCGGGTGCAGACCGGTGCCGGGCCGGTGACGTGCACCGTCTACCGCCCGCCCGTCACCACCGAGACCCCCGCCCCGGTGTACGTCAACTTCCACGGCGGCGGCTTCGTGGTGGCCCGCCCCGAGCAGGACGACCACATCTGCCGCTACATCGCCGCCACGGCCGGCTGTGTCGTGATCAACGTCGACTACGCGGTCGCACCGCAGCGGCCGTACCCCGTACCCGTCACCCAGGCCTACGACGTCACCGCGTGGGTCGCCGAGAACGGCGCCGCCGGCGGCTGGGACGGTTCGCGGCTCGCCGTGGGCGGACACAGTGCCGGGGCCAATCTCACCGCGGCTGTCTGCCTGCTGGCCCGGGATCGCGGCACCTTCACGCCCCGCCTCCAGATTCTGGACTCGGCACTGCTGGACCAGGTCGCCGACCCGGCCACCAAACGGTCCCTCATCGCCAAGCCGCTGCTCGGCCCGCGGCTCATGCGGATCTTCACCGCCGCCTACGTCCCCGACCCCGCGGACCGCGCCCACCCCCACGCCTCGCCCGCCCTTGCCGACGATCTCACCGGACTTCCCCCCGCCCTGGTCATCACCGCGGAGAACGACCGCCTGCGCGACGAGGGGGACGCCTACGCCAAGGCGCTGGAGGCCGCCGGCGTCCCGGTCACCCACCGCGTCTTCGAGGGTGTCGACCACTACTTCACCCACACGGGCCCGGTGGCGGCCGGAAGGGAAGCCATCGACCTGATGGCCACCGCGTTGGGCGCTGCCTTGGGGTGAGGTCCTGTCTCAACGATTCGTTCGGTCGCTGCTGCACCCTGGCTGATGGGAGAGGGTGCATGCGTCCTGTCCTGGCGCTTGCGACGCCCAAGTCGTCCAGGTAGTCGCTCCCGGTAGCGGGCGCGCACGGCCTCACGCCCCGCGAAGCTCGGGGGGAAGCCGGGTGAGGGGTGCGTCCCGCGCCGGCCGACGCCGAGCGACCTAGGGGCGCATCCTCGACAGCGCCCGGGAGCTGTTCGCCGAGACGGGTTTCAAGCGCACCACCATTCGCGCCGTGGCGACCGCGGCGAGTGTCGATCCGGCTCTGGTCATGCAGTACTCGGCTCGAAGCGGGAGCGGTTCAGCCAAGCCGTGCAGGCGTTGCCCGCCCCGCTGACGGCCGCTGATGCCGACGAGCTCGTCGATCAGCTGCCGGCCTTGCTCGGCCTCAAGCGAGGCGGCCATCCCGAGGGCGCGCCGGCGATGAGGCGATCGATGCTCACCGACCAGGGCTGTCGATACGTCCGTGCCGTTCTCGGTCGGCAGATCGGCAGCGTCGGTGCCGCCGCATTTGCTGGGCTTGACCATCGGCCACCAGCTCCTCGGCCTGGCCGCGCTTCGTGACGCTCCTGCGGATCACATCGCCGCGTTGCTCCGCCCGGCCGTGAATGTGAGCGCGCTGCACTCAAGGCCTTGTCATGCGATCGGTTCCGATATATCGTTGACGCATCGCGACAGATCAACGATGGATGGAGTGATTGCTATGCGTTCCCACGGATTCGAGCGTGGACATGGTGGAGCCGGTCGTCGGGGCCGTGGTGGTCCCGAGAGCCTGCGAGGTGCCTTCGGGCCCTTCGGGCCGGGCGGTCCCGGTGGCCCCGGCTTCGGAGGGCCGGGCTTCGGCCCCGGGCCCTGGGGGCCGAGGGGGCGGGGCGGACCCCGGGGGAGGGCGCGGCGCGGAGACGTGCGCGCCTCGATCCTGGCGCTGCTCAAGGACCGGCCGATGCACGGTTACGAGATGATCCAGGAGATCGCCGAGCGCAGTGGCGGGGCGTGGAAGCCCAGCCCCGGCTCGGTGTACCCCACCCTTCAGTTGCTGGAGGACGAGGGGCTGATCGCCAGTGCGACCGAGGGCGGCAAGAAGCTGTTCTCGCTCACCGAGGCGGGCCGTACCGCGGCCGAGGAGGGCCCCGAGGCGCCCTGGGAGGAAGCCTCCCGCGGGATCGACTTCGAGGCACTCGGCGAGATCCGGCAGGCCGGCTTCGGTCTGATGGAAGCCTTCGGGCAGGTCTGGAAGACCGGCAGCAAGGAACAGCGCGAGAAGGCGGTGGCCGTCATCAACGAGGCCCGCAAGAAGCTGTACCTCATCCTCGCCGACGAGGGCTGAGACGAGCCCCCGGACGGGGGCCGGCAGCCGTACGGCGATCAGAAGGCGCCCCGTGGAGCGATCCGCGGGGCGCCTTCGTGCGCTCGGCGGGCGCCTGCGCGGCACTCACCCGTGCGTTGGTGCGGCGCTCACACCACCAGTCCGGCAAGCTTTCGCAGCGACTCGTTCAGTGCGGCGGTCCCCGAGTCCTTCAGCTTGCCCGCCATCAGGGAGACGGCTGCGCCCGTGAACTCACCGTCGATGCGGACCGTGGTGGCGTCGCCGTCGGGCGTCAGGGTGTAGCGCGTGGCCACGCTCACCGCCATCGGCCCCTTGCCCCGGATGGCGAACAGCCGGGCCGGCTCCACCTGGTCGATGGTCCACTCGACCTCGGCGGGGAAACCCATCAGCTTCATGTTCTCCTGGAAGGTCCCGCCCGGTTCGAGGACCGTCGGGCCGCCCTTGGGGAAGCTGGTGTGGGTCGCGTTCCACTCGCCGTACGCGGACCAGTCGGTGAGCTGGGCCCAGACCTTCTCCGCGGGTGCCGGGATGCGTGCCTCCGCGCTGATTTCCGCCATGCGGCCACCTCTTCGTATCGGTCTGTGGTGTCGCGGAAAGTAGCCGCAGCGAGCCCAACATTCAATACTGATGAACCGTCAGGAAGTGGAGTGTGGAGCCATGTTCAAAGGGGGCGTTCAGTCCACCCGCCGTATCACCGCCGCCTCGAACAGGTCCCACGCGCGCGGGAACGCGCTCTCGTCGTGACAGTGCCACGCCTCCCAGAACAGGTCGGCGAGCAGTGCGTCCTCCGGGGCGTACACCCGGTACACGTACTGCTTGCCGTCCACGGCCGGCAGCACCACCAGCCAGCTCCTGCCCTCCACGCCTGTGTGGGACGAATGACGTCGTGGGGCGGTTGCACCAGGGGTGCACGACAAGGCGGCGCGCGCCCACCGGGACACAAACGCCTGATGTCATCCGCAAGGAGGAGATCCCGGCTCCGCCGTCCGCTCTCCGTGGGACGCGAAGATGCTTCCCCTCGGGGATGTCAGGAAGCGGTGGGACTGATGGGGTGGGGATGTGCACCCCCGTATCCCCCGGCAGTCGGCCCGCGAACAGAGCGGCCAGCCGCCGGCCCGTCCGGACGGCGATGTCAGGCTCAGCGCGGAACTGGCAGCGGTGGTGTCCGGCGCCCGCAGGCGCGCGCTCAGGGACGGGGACCGGCAGATCGACACGGCCCATCTGCTGCACTCGCTGCTGGACGCCGACGCCGAGGCGTACGCCGTCCTCGACGCGGAACCCCAGCTGCCACGGCTCCTCGGGTATCTCGTGCAGCGCAGCATCGGCTACGGACTGCGCTGGCAGGGCACCGTCGAGGACTCCGGCGCAGTGCCTGTCGTGACGGCGGCCGAGGGCTTCTCACCGCTCGCCGCGGGCGCCATGGACCACGCCTGCGCCCGGGCCGAGCACCGCGCCGACGGACCCGCCCGCGGGATGGACCTGCTCGCGGCGATCCTGGCGGACCCCGAGTCCCGGGCCGTCGAGGTGCTGACCCGTGCGGGAATCGACGCGCGGGCCGTGTCCGCGCGGATCGACGGCCGCCTGCCCGGAGGGCTGTGGGGCGACCCGCCGCGGTCCAGCCGCTGAGACAGGAGTCAACGGGGGTGACGCTCATGTCGTGCCCTGTCATCATGGGTCGGTGCATACGTCTGAGAGCAGCAGGGCCGGTGGCGGCAAGGGAGTCGGGCTCGGTCTCGCGCTGGTGTCCGCACTCGCCTTCGGCGGATCCGGGGTCGCGGCCAAGCCGTTGATCGAGGCGGGTCTCGATCCGCTCCACGTGGTGTGGCTGCGCGTGGCGGGCGCCGCCCTGGTGATGCTGCCGCTCGCCGTCCGCCACCGCGCGCTCCTGCGCAGCCGTCCCGCCCTGCTCGCCGGCTTCGGACTGCTCGGCGTGGCGGGCGTCCAGGCCTTCTACTTCGCCTCGATCTCCCGCATCCCGGTCGGTGTGGCCCTGCTCGTCGAGTACCTCGCCCCGGCCCTGGTGCTCGGGTGGGTGCGGTTCGTGCAGCGACGGCCGGTCACCCGTGCCGCCGCGCTCGGTGTGGTCCTCGCGGTCGGCGGGCTCGCCTGTGTCGTCGAGGTCTGGTCGGGCCTGAGCTTCGACGCCCTCGGACTGCTCCTCGCGCTCGGCGCCGCCTGCTGCCAGGTCGGCTACTTCGTCCTGTCCGACCAGGGCAGCGACTCCGGGGACCAGGCCCCCGACCCGCTCGGTGTGATCGCGTACGGCCTCCTCGTCGGCACCGTCGTCCTGACCGCCGTGGCCCACCCGTGGACCATGGACTTCTCCGTCCTCGCGCAGCGCGCCGGCATGAACGGCACCCCGGTCGCGGCCGGACTGCTGCTCGGCTGGATCGTGCTGATCGCCACCGTCCTCGCCTACGTCACCGGCGTGGTCTCGGTACGCAGGCTCTCGCCCGCGATAGCCGGAGTGGTGGCCTGTCTCGAAGCGGTCGTCGCGACCGTCCTCGCCTGGGTGCTGCTCGGCGAGCACCTCTCGGCCCCGCAGATCGTGGGCGGCGCGATCGTCCTCCTCGGCGCCTTCATCGCGCAGTCCTCGACCCCGGCCAAGGGTTCCGCGGAGCCGGTCGCGGGCGGCGGCGCCGAAAGTCGGTTGTCCGCCCGGGAGAACGCCGCCTAGGCTCCCGGACCATGCATACGCGCACGCTCATCGTCTCTCCGCCGGCCGCCTGAGGCGGGCCCTCCGGAGACCATGCCCGGCCATGCAGCCGGGCTGAACGGTGCTGCCCGCAGACGAAGTCCGCGGACCCCGCCACCGAGCGGGCGTCCTCTTCCGAACTTCCGCGCCTCGGCGCGACTGCGGAGAGAACACGTGTCGCATGCTTCCTCAGGCCTGCCCGTCGGGCGAGGCCTCGTCTACCTGATCGTCGCCGGTGTCACCTGGGGCACCGCGGGAGCGGTCGCCGCCCTGGTCTACCGGACCAGTGACCTGGGCCCGGTGTCCCTGTCCTTCTGGCGCTGCGCGGCCGGCCTGGCGGTGCTGCTCGCGGTCCGACCCGTACGGCCGCGCGCGCGTACGGCCGTCTCGGAACCGCTGGGGCGCAGGGCCCTGCGGGTCGGCGCGTCGGGCGTCGGGCTCGCGGTGTTCCAGACCGCCTACTTCGCCGCCGTACGGTTCACCGGGCTCGCCGTGGCCACCGTCGTCACCCTCGGCGCCGGTCCCGTGCTCATCGCGCTCGGGGCACGCCTCACTCTCGGGGAGCGGCTCGGGCGGGGCGGAGCCGTCGCCGTCGCCGGAGCACTCGCCGGACTCGCTGTGCTGACGCTGGGCGGTGCGGAGGCCTCCGTACACCCCCTGGGTGTGCTGCTCGGGCTGCTCTCGGCGGCCGGCTGCTGTGTGATGACCCTGATCACCCGCGCTGCCCGGGCGGAGTCCGCCGGGACGTCCGTGGCGGTGTTCGCGGTCACCAGCATCTGTCTGCTGCCCCTCGCGCTGGCCGAAGGGCTGCTTCCGCACACGGCCCGCCCCGCCCTGCTGCTGTGCCTGCTGGCCTACCTGGCGACCGTCCCGACGGCACTCGCCTACGGCCTCTACTTCGCGGCCGCCGCGGTCGTCCGCTCCACCACCGTCGCCGTGATCATGCTGCTCGAACCGGTGAGCGCGGCGGTGCTGGCCGTCGTGGTGTTCGGCGAGCGCCTGACCCCGGCCGTCCTCCTCGGCACCCTGCTGATGCTGGGCGCGGTCGGGGGACTCGCGGTGACGGAGGCGCGCGCGGCCGCCTGACGGGCGAAGGGGCCCTTCTCCGTGAAGGGCCCCATTCTCAGCCTCAGGCGCGCTGCCGCCGCAGCAGATGCTCGCGCGCCGCCGCGTCCCCGGGACCGCCCCGGTCCGCGAGCCCGTCCGCGATCCGCTCCCGGACCTCGGCGGTTCTCTTGCCGGCGTACTTGAACTTCGCCCGCACACCGGTCACTTCGAGCCGCAGCCCGCGGATCCCCGACAGCATTCGCCCGTACGGAACCTCGCCCACCGCCACCCGTGCGGAGCCGCCCTCCGGCTGGAAGTGGCCGACCTGGTGGTTCAGGAGTACGGCCTTCTCTGCCGGGTCGTCCACCACGTGCGCCCGGCAGCGCAGTTGGACCGCCGCGTAGAAACTCGTGGGTGTGCCGTGCTCGGCCGGGCCGCCCGGGTCGGCCTGCCACGGACCCGGGACGTACGCGTAGTCGTCGACGACGCTCAGCAGACAGTCCGGACTCGCCTCCAGCGCACCCCACAGCGGGTTCGGCCGCGCGAGGTGGGTGAGGGCCTCGCCCCGCGAGGGGTCGTAGACGAAGTGCAGCGGCTGGACGAACGGCGGCTCGCCCTCGGGGCCGTTGACGGCGAGCTGCCCGAAGTCGTGGACGGCGAGCCACTGCTGCCACTCGGCGTCGTCACGGGCCGCGTCCCAGGGGTGGATCAGCATCACAGCACCGCCAGGTAGTCCGGGACCTCGGTGCCGGGGTCCAGGTCTCCGTCGGCGACCGGGGTGCCGTAGCCCTTGCGCAGCGGGACCACGCCGGCCCAGTGGGGCAGGGCGAGGTCCTCGGGCTCGTCGTTGACGCCGCCGGTGCGGAGCTTGGCGGAGACCTCGTCGAGGTCCAGGCGGATGACGGCGGTGGCGGCCAGCTCCTTCTTGTTCGCCGGGCGGGAGTCGCGAGCCCGCCCGGGGACCACATGGTCGACCAGCGCGTCGAGGGCGAGGCGCTTCTCCTCGGGGTCCGTGACGTCGTACGCGAGGCCGTGCACCACCACCGACCGGTAGTTCATCGAGTGGTGGAAGGCCGAGCGGGCCAGGATCAGCGCGTCGACATGCGTGACCGTCAGGCACACCGCCAGGCCGGGGTCTGCCTCGCCGGTCATCCGCAGCGGGCGCGAACCCGTCGAGCCGTGGACGTAGAGCCGCTCGCCCACCCGGCCGTACAGCGTGGGCAGCACGACCGGGGCGCCGTCCCGGACGAAGCCGAGATGGCAGACGTACCCCTCGTCGAGTATCGAGTGCACCAGTTCCCTGTCGTACGAGGCCCGGCCGGGGGAGCGGGTCGGGATGGTGCGGTCGGTCGGCGCGTAGGCGGTCGGCTCCGGCGTGGTCGCTGCGGTCCCCTGCATTGCGTTCTCCATTGCACTAGTGCATAATCTGCTTTGTGCTAGGAGAATATCGGATCGAAGGGCGACGCGCAGCGGAGATTGCGGCGAGCGTCGAGCGCGCGGTGGGTTCCGGTGAGCTGGAGCCCGGCCAACTGCTCCCGCCCATGCGGGAGTTGGCGACCGAGCTCGGCGTGAATCCCAACACCGTCGCGGCCGCGTACCGCACCCTGCGTGAGCGCGGGGTCATCGAGACCGCCGGGCGCAGGGGCAGCCGGGTCCGGTCGAAGCCGGCGACCACGGGCCGCGACTACATCCGGGTGGACGTACCGGAGGGCGTGCGGGACGTGGCGAACGGCAACCCGGACCCGGCGCTGCTCCCCCTGCTGGCGCCGGCCTTCGCGGCGGCCGCCGAACGGGGCGACCGGGAGCCGGTCCTGTACGGAGAGGTGACCGTGGACCCCGAACTGGCCCGCCTGGCACGGAAGTCGCTGGATGCGGACGGCGTCCCGGGCGGCCCGCTCGCCGTGGCCTCCGGATCCCTCGACGTGATCGAGCGCGTCCTGGCCGCCCACCTCAAGCCGGGCGACACGGTCGCCGTGGAGGACCCCGGCTGGGGCAGCCTCCTCGACCTGGTCCCGGCACTCGGTCTGCGCATCGCCCCGGTGGGCGTGGACGACGAGGGGCCGCGGGCCGCAGGCGTACGCCGCGCCCTGGAGTCGGGCGCCCGAGCCCTGATCGTCACCGACCGGGCCCAGAATCCGACCGGCGCCTCGGTGACCGCCACGCGCGCGCGTGCCCTTCGCGCGGTCCTGGAGGACCACCCGGACACCCTCCTCATCGAGGACGACCACGGCCACGGCATCGTCGACCTTCCCCTGCATCCGCTGGCCGCAGTCACCCGCCACTGGGCCTTCGTGCGCTCGGTGGCCAAGGCATACGGCCCCGATCTGCGCCTGGCCGTCCTCACCGGCGACGAGGTCACAGTCGACCGCGTCCACGGCCGTCACCGCCTGGGCCCCGGCTGGGTCAGCCGCGTCACCCAGCGGGCGGTGGTGCACCTGTGGGCGGACGGCGTCCTGGACACGGCGGAGGTGGCGGCCGCCTACCGTGAGCGCCGCGACCGGCTGATCGACGCGCTCGCCGAACGCGGAGTCGAGGCCCACGGCCGCAGCGGCCTCAACGTATGGATCCCGGTCCCGGACGAGACGGGTGCGGTCTCCCGCCTCCTGCACGCAGGCTGGGCGGTGGCCCCGGGCGCCCGCTTCAGGATGGGCGCACCGCAGGGAATCCGGGTGACCGTGGCGACCATGACGGCAGCCGAGGTCACCCCCTTGGCGGACGCGATCGCGAGGGCCTTGGGCCCCTCACCTGCCCGGAATTACGTGTAAGGGGAGGGTGAGCCACCTTCAGGGGCGCGGGGAACTGCGCGACCAGCCACAACGAACCCGCGGCCGCCACCGATCCGCACCCCCCACCTCGCTAGGCACCCCGCCGCACCTGAGTCAACGCGGCCCCCGCGAGAACGACCACCGCCCCCACCGGCGTCGACCAACTCACCGACTCCCCGAGCACCGCGATCCCCGCCCCCGTGGCGATGACCGGAATGAAGTACATGACCATCTGCGCGGTCGTCGGCCCCACCTCCGCCACCAGCCCGTACTGCAGGAGCACGGCCAGTCCCGTACCGAGCGCACCCAGGCCGGCGACGGCAAGCAGGGGAAGCACCTCGATGTGCGTCGGTATCCCGGCGAACAACGGCGTGACGACCGCCAGCTGAAGCGTGGCCAGCAACAACTGCGCCCCCGTCAGGGATATGTGGGAGTACCCCACCCCGGCCAGGGTCCGGCGCACGTAGATCCACCCGACCGGATAGCTGAGCGAGGCCAGCAGCGCCATGGCCGTCCCCCTGGCGTCCAGCCCGCTGAACCCCTGCCAGGCGCCGAGAACCGTCAGCACCCCCAGAAACCCGAGGCCGAGCCCGGCGACACGCACGCGCGTGGGCCGGTCCTCGGACAGTGCGACGAGGGACAGAACCATCCCCCACAACGGCGAGGTCGCATTGCAGATCCCCGCCAGCGTGGACGGGATCGTCAGCTCCGCGTAGGCGAAGAGCGAGAACGGCAGCGCGTTCAGCAGGAGACCCGCGACCGCCAGATGCCCCCACGTGCGCACCCCGCGAGGGAACCGCTCCCGCTTCACCACCATCGCCGCCGCGAGCACCAGCGTCCCGAACACCAGCCGTCCGAGCGTCACCTGGAAAGGCGCGTACGCCTCGGTGCCCACCTTGATGAGCAGAAAGCTGAACCCCCAGATCAGGGAGAGCACGCCGAAGCGCAGACGCCAGTCCAGGGCGGGGCGGCGGGAGGCCCGAACCGGGGCTTCGGTGACGGTCGCGGTGGTCATGCCGACCACGATCCAGCACACGATCTCGTAGCACAAGCGAGTTTTTTAGCGAGATATCTCGTAGCATTGCTTACATGTTGAACCTGGAGCGCCTGCGCACCCTCGACGCCCTCGCCCGGCACGGCTCGGTCAGCGGCGCCGCCGAGGGCCTGCACATCACGACCTCGGCCGTCTCGCAGCAGATGTCCAAGCTGGAGCGCGAGGTCGGCCAGCAGCTCCTCGCCAAGAACGGCCGGGGGGTGCGGCTCACCGACGCCGGCCGGCTCCTCGCCGACCACGCGGCCCGCATCCTGTCCCAGGTCGAGCTCGCCCAGTCCGACCTGGAGGCCCAGCGCGGCCAGGTGGTGGGGGAGTTGAGGCTCGCCGCGTTCCCGACAGCGGTGCGCGGACTGTTCCCGGCCGCGATCAGCGCTCTGCGCTCGGCGCATCCGGGCCTGCGGATCGGCTCGCGCGAGATGGATCCGGAAGCCGCGGTCCTCGCCGTGATCCGCGGTGACTTCGACCTCGCGGTCGTCCTGGACTGGTACAACAAGCCGCTGCCCATGCCGGAGGGGCTGGTGAAGGCCTCGATCGTCGACGACACGGCCGACGTGGCGATGCCCGTGACCCACCAGCACGCGCAGCGCGGCGAGGTCGATCTGGAGGACTTCGCCGACGACGACTGGATCACCTGGGGCGAGGGCGAGTTCTGCGACGAGTGGCTGATGCACACCCTGCGTTCCAAGGGCATCGAACCGCGCGTCGCGCACCGCGCGGAGGAGCACCCGACCCAGCTCGCCCTGGTGGGCGCCGGACTCGGTGTGTGCGTGGCGCCCCGGCTCGGGCGCGGGCCGGTCCCGGAGGGCGTGCGGACCGTGCCCGTACGGCAGTCGGTCAGCCGGCACATCTACGCCGTGTGGCGCGCGGACGCCGACCGCCGCCCGTCGATCCGGGCGGCGGTCGAGGCGCTGAAGTCGGCGGCGGAGAAAGCCGTTTGAGTCCGTCCGGCGGAGCGAGTCGACGGCGAGGCCCCCCGTTGAGACGTCCTCGCCGTCGGGCCCCGTCCGCCGGACGGCCTACGCGGGGCCCAGCTTGCGGAAGTCCCAGGAGACGATCTTCTCCGGGGTCAGCCGTATCCACGCGTGCCGTCCGTCGTGCGGCATCTCCTCCAGGCGGAAGTTCTTGCGGGCGAACAGCGTTTCGGGGACGTCGAGTTCGGCGCGGAGCTCGCCGGTGCGCGGCGCCTCGCCCACGAAGTCCACGGTCCCGGACAGCTCGACACCCTGCAAGTCGTCGTACTCCTCGCCCGTGTCGACCACGATCGCTACCCGGGGATCGCGGCGCAGGTCGGTCCAGCGCTTGCTTTTCACCACGGAGTACAACCACATCGAGGTGCCGTCCCAGGCGAACCAGAGCGTGCTCACATGCGGAGCGCCATCGGCGGAAACCGTGGCGACCCGGCAGGTGCGCTGGCTGGTGAGGAACTCGTCCAGCTCGCCCGGCGTCATCATGATCTTCCGGCCCCGACGCTGAGTGACGGTCATACGTCCCCCTCTTTCTCTCACGTCGTGTCAGAGGAGAGATCCTCTGACATCACGTCAGAAAAGGATGGGTCGTCTTCCGTCCCCACGCAATGGTGACTACTGTCACCGGCTCCGGACCACCGGCGACGAGGAGCCACCGTGCCGTCGTACGAACGACTCAGCGAACTGCTCGATCCCGAAGCCACCGTACTGCTCACCGTCGAGTGCCAGCAGGGCGTCGTCGGACCGGACAGCGCCCTGCCCGAACTCGCCCGGGCGGCACGGACCTCGGGCGCACTGGCCAACGTCGCCCGACTGGTCGCCGCCGCGCACGGCAGCGGGGTCCAGGTGATCCACGCGATCGCCGAACGCCGTCCGGACGGACGCGGCGCCAACCGCAACGCCCGCCTCTTCCACGCCGCCGAACGCCTGCCCGTCCAGCAGCTGTCCGGGACCACCGCGGTGCGGGTCGCGGCCCCGATCGAGGTGCGCGAGGAGGACTTCGTCGTACGACGGCTGCACGGACTGTCGCCGATCCAGGGCACCGAGGTCGACGCGCTGCTGCGCAACCTCGGCTGCCGCACCCTGGTCGTGACCGGGGTCTCCGCCAACGTGGCGGTCCCCAACGCCGTCTTCGACGCGGTGAACCGCGGCTACCGCGCCGTGGTGGTGACGGACGCCATCGCAGGGGTGCCCTCCGACTACACCCCGGCGATGATCCGTCACACGCTCGCCCTCGTCGCCACCCTCGCGACCACGGACGAGGTGCTGGCCGGCTTTCGGCACACCCGGCGCACACCGGTCACGCCAGCGTGATCGAGTCCCCGCTCACGGTGATCTGCTCGGCCGGCAGCGCCTTGGTCGCGGGCCCCTTCTTGACGCTGCCGTCCTCGACCGAGAACTCGCTGTTGTGGCACGGACAGTGGATGACGCCGTTGGCCACGCTGCCCACCGCGCAGCCCGCGTGCGTGCACTTGGACGAGAAGGCCTTGTAGGTGCCCGCCGCCGGCTGGGTCACCACGACACCCTGGTCCTTGAAGATCTTCCCGCCGCCCTCGGGGATGTCGGAGGTCTTCGCCAGGACGGTGCCGCCGGAGCCACTGCCGGAGCTCGAGCTCGAACCCCCACCGCTCGCATTCGCACCCGCCTGGGTGCTCGCGGAGGAGTCGGAGGAATCGTCGCCCGATCCGCACGCGGTCAGCGCGACGGCGAGTCCCGCCGCGCCCACCGCGGCCACGACGGTACGGCGAGCAGGAGCCGGAACGGGATGGGGCAGTTCGCTGGTCATGCTGACATTCCTTCCAACGCGGACGTGGTGGAGCTGTCCATGGGTACGGTCGCCCGACTCGGGGTGTTCAGACGATGTCGAGATCTAAACGCGTTCGAGACCAGCGCCGGGTAAAGCGGAGCTATCGCTTCGCTGTCGGCCAGTAACCTGGGGCGATGCTCAAGGAAGCCATCGCGACCCGCTACATCACGCCCCTGCGTGAGGGTGGCTCGCTGCCGGGGCTCGTCGAGGCCGACGACCACGGGACGTACGTCATCAAGTTCACCGGGGCAGGCCAGGGCCGCAAGACGCTGGTCGCCGAGGTGGTGGCCGGGGAACTCGCCCGCCGGCTCGGCTTCCGGGTGCCACGGCTGCTGACGCTCGACCTCGACCCGGACCTGGGGCTCGGCGAGCCCGACGAGCGGGTGCAGGAGCTCCTCAAGTCCAGCGGCGGCACCAACCTCGGCATGGACTTCCTCTCCGGAGCGCTCGGCTTCGACCCGCTCGCCTTCCCGGTGGACGCCGAGGAGGCCGGCCGGATCGTCTGGTTCGACGCGCTGGTCAACAACGTCGACCGCTCCTGGCGCAACCCCAACCTGCTGTGGTGGCGGCGCGAGGTGTGGCTCATCGACCACGGCGCGACCATGATCTGGCAGCACAACTGGCCCGGCGCCGAGAAGTCCGCCGCCCGCCCCTACGACGCCTCGGACCACGTCCTCAAGCCCTTCGCGCCGGATGTCGCCGCTGCCGCCGCCGAACTGGCCCCCCGGGTCACCGAGGACCTGCTCGCCGAGGTCACCGCCGAGATCCCGGACGCCTGGCTGGCGGACGAGCCCGGTTTCGAGTCGCCGGACGAACTCCGACGGACCTACGCACGGCCGCTGCTCGCGCGCGCGGCCGTCGTCCACCAGCGGATCGAGGGGATCAAGTGACCGAGCGCCACATCATCAGGGGCGGCCGCACCGACGACCGCGAGGTCTTCGAGTACGCCCTGCTGCGGGTCGTCCCCCGGATCGAACGCGGCGAGGGCATCAACGCCGGGGTGCTCGTGTACTGCCGCGCCAAGGCCTACGTCGGCGTGCGCACCCACCTCGACGAGGCCCGGCTGCGAGCGCTCGACCCGCACGCGGACGTGGCCGGCGTGCGGGCCGCGCTCCAGGCCGTCGAAGGGGTCTGCGCCGGGGGAGCGGCGGCCGGGCAGGCAGCGCGCGACGACGCCGGACGGCGCTTCCGCTGGCTGATCGCGCCCCGCTCCACCGTCGTCCAGCCGGGCCCCGTGCACACCGGGCTCACCACCGATCCGGCCGCCGAGCCGGAGCGTCTGCTCGAGCTGCTGGTCAGGTAATGGATCACACCCCGCTCGTGTGACGTTGACACCGCGTGCCATGGCTTCTAGCGTCACGGGTGCTGAAGGTACTAAGCGGTCGCTCACTGAATGGGCCGTACCTTCTCAGGTCGTTTTCCCCAGATCGATTCTCAAGGGCGATTTCTCAAGGGCGAGGAGAACCAGCAATGTCCACCACTGAGCAGCGGGTAGCCGTGGTCACGGGCGCCGCGCGCGGCATCGGCGCGGCCACCGCCGTACGACTGGCGGCCGAGGGCCGCGCGGTCGCCGTGATCGATCTCGACGAGGCCGCCTGCAAGGACACCGTGGAGAAGATCACCGCGGCCGGCGGCCGGGCGATCGCGGTCGGCGCGGACGTCTCCGACGAGGCCCAGGTGCAGGCCGCCATCGCGCGCGTGGCCGAGGAGCTCGGCGCGCCGACGATCCTCGTGAACAACGCGGGCGTGCTCCGCGACAACCTGCTGTTCAAGATGAGCGTCTCCGACTGGGACACCGTCCTGAACGTGCACCTCAGGGGCTCCTTCCTGGTGACCAAGGCCGTCCAGAAGCACATGGTGGACGCGGGCTTCGGCCGGATCGTGAACCTGTCGTCGTCCTCGGCGCTCGGCAACCGCGGCCAGGCCAACTACTCCGCCGCCAAGGCCGGACTCCAGGGCTTCACCAAGACCCTCGCCATCGAGCTCGGCAAGTTCGGCATCACCGCCAACGCCGTCGCCCCCGGCTTCATCGCCACCGACATGACCGCCGCGACCGCCGAGCGCGTCGGCATGGGCTTCGAGGAGTTCAAGGCCGCGGCCGCCACCCAGATCCCGGTCGCGCGCGTGGGCGAGCCCGACGACATCGCCAACGCCATCGCCTTCTTCACGGGCGAGGCGGCCGGCTTCGTCTCCGGCCAGGTGCTGTACGTCGCCGGCGGACCGCTGAACTAGGGAAACGGGACCATGACTTCGCAACTCCCCGAGCTTTCGGGCAAGGTCGCGCTCATCACGGGCGCCAGCCGCGGTATCGGCTTCGGCGTCGCCGAGGCGCTCGTCGCGCGCGGTGACCGGGTGGTCATCACCGGTCGCACCGAGGACGCGCTCAAGGAGGCCGTCGAGCAGCTCGGCGCCGAGCGCGCCGTCTACGTCGCCGGCAAGGCGCACGACGAGGAACACCAGGCCGTCGCCGTCGAGCGGGCCATGGAGGCCTTCGGCCGGGTCGACTACCTGATCAACAACGCCGGCACCAACCCGGTGTTCGGTCCCATCGCCGACCTCGACCTGAACGTGGCGCGCAAGGTCTTCGAGACCAACGTGATCTCCGCGCTCGGCTTCGCCCAGAGGACCTGGCACGCCTGGCAGAAGGACAACGGCGGCGCGATCGTCAACATCGCCTCCGTCGCGGGCATCGCGCCCTCGCCCTTCATCGCCGCGTACGGCGTCAGCAAGGCCGCGATGATCAACCTCACCCAGCAGCTCGCGCACGAGTTCGCCCCCAAGGTGCGGGTCAACGCGATCGCCCCGGCCGTGGTGAAGACCAAGTTCGCGCAGGCCCTGTACGAGGGCCGGGAGGAGGAGGCCGCCGCGTCCTACCCGCTGGCCCGGCTCGGCGTGCCCTCCGACATCGGCGGCGCCGCGGCCTTCCTCACCTCGGCGCAGTCCGACTGGGTCACCGGCCAGACGCTCGTCGTCGACGGCGGCATCTTCCTCAACGCCGGCGTGGGCTGACCCTCGTCGCCTCGGCACGGGCGCCCGTTGACACCTACGGCGCCCGTGTCGACGCACAAAAGCCTCACAGCGGCCTTACAGGGTCATCACCGGTGAGATGATCTAGCCGCCTGTGACCGAACCGGTTGAGTGTGCGTGGTGCTGCGGTATGTTTTGCCGACTCTCGGCACGGCATTTCGAGGAGCAAGCGCGTGTTCAAGCGGAACCGATACCTGCCGCCTCTCGCGGCGCTCGTGTCCATATCCACGGTGGCCGGCTGCGGTGTGTTCTCCTCGGACTCCTCCGACAGCGGGAAGGCGATCGTCGTGGGCACCACCAGCGCCCCGGCCACCCTGGACCCCGCGGCCTCGTGGGACAACTCCTGGGAGCTGTTCCGCAACGTCTACCAGACGCTCCTGAACTACTCGCCCGGGGTGTCCGACCCCGAGCCCGACGCCGCCGAGCGCTGTGAGTTCACGGACGCGACCAGCACCGTGTACAGCTGCACGCTGCGCGAGGGCCTGAAGTTCTCCAACGGGCACACCCTGGACGCCAAGGCCGTCAAGTACTCGATCGACCGGATCAAGAAGATCAACGTCAACGGCGGCCCCGCCGGTCTGCTGGGCACGCTCTCCCGGGTGCAGACGAAGGGCGACCGCGAGGTCGTCTTCCACCTCAGCCAGCCCGACGCCACCTTCCCCCTCGTGCTCACCACGCCGGCCATGTCGATCGTGGACCCCGCGGAGTACTCCGCGAACTCGATCCGCAAGGACGGGAAGATCAGCGGCTCGGGGCCCTACAGCCTCGACTCCTACCAGGAGGGCGAGAAGGCCGAGCTCGTCCGCAACGACAACTACAAGGGCATAGCGGACCTCAAGAACAAGTCCGTCACCATCCGCTACTTCCAGCAGTCGGACGAGATGGTCAAGGCCCTCAAGGACAAGGAGATCTCGGTCGTGTACCGGGGTCTCGGCGCCTCCGACACCGTGGACATCGAGGTCAACCAGCAGAAGGAGGGGCTCCAGCTCGTCGAGAACCCCACCACCGAGATCAGTTACCTGGTGTTCAACCCCAGCGACCCGTGGTCCGCGAAGCCCGCGGTCCGCAAGGCCGTCGCCCAGATCGTCGACCGTCCGGCGCTCGTGCACTACGTCTACAAGGACACCGTCGAGCCGCTGTACTCCATGGTCCCGGCCGGACTCACCGGCCACACCACGGGCTTCTTCGACGACTTCGGAGACCCCAGCGTGGCCAAGGCCAGGAAGTTCCTCAAGGAAGCGGGGATCACCGAGCGCGTCCCGCTGACCCTCTGGTACACCAGCGACCGCTACGGCTCGACGACCAAGCCCGCCTTCCAGGAGCTCAAGCGGCAGCTGGAGGCCTCCGGTCTCTTCACGATCACGCTCAAGAGCCGCCCGTGGAAGACCTACGTCGAGGGCTACCAGAACGGCGAGTACCCGGTGTTCGGGCGCGGCTGGTTCCCCGACTTCCACGACGCCGACAACTTCATCGCGCCCTTCGTGGGCAAGCAGAACGCGCTCGGCACCCCGTACGACGCCCCCGAGATCACCGGCAAGCTGCTCCCGGAGTCGCGCGCGGAGAGCGACCGCGGGGCCGTCGCGCCGCAGATCAAGGAAGCCCAGCAGGTCTTCGTGAACGACGCACGGCTGGTGCCGCTGTGGCAGGGCAAGCAGTACGTGGCCGCCAACGAGGAGATCGGCGGCCTCGAGAAGGTCATCGACCCGGCGACCATGATGACGATGTGGGAGCTGTACTGGAAGACCAGCTGGTAGCAGCGGTTGTCAGTGGGCGCCTGTAGGTTCTGAAGCCTGCAAGTGACCGCACATCGTGAGGAATTGACGTGACCGACATCGCCATGCTGCCCGAGTCCTGGCGCGGGGTTCTGGGCGACGAGCTGCAGCAGCCGTACTTCAAGGAGCTGACGGACTTCGTCGAGGACGAGCGGGCGAGGGGTCCCGTCTACCCGCCGCGCGAGGAGGTCTTCGCCGCGCTCGACGCGACGCCGTACGACCGGGTGAAGGTCCTGATCCTCGGTCAGGACCCGTACCACGGCGAGGGCCAGGGACACGGGCTGTGCTTCTCGGTCCGCCCGGGCGTCCGGACCCCGCCCTCCCTCCGGAACATCTACAAGGAGATGAAGGAGGAGCTGGGCCTCGAGATCCCGGACAACGGCTACCTCATGCCGTGGGCCCGCCAGGGCGTCCTGCTGCTCAACGCGGTGCTCACGGTCCGTGCCGGCGAGGCCAACTCGCACAAGGGCAAGGGCTGGGAGAAGTTCACCGACGCGGTGATCCGCGCGGTGGCCGAGCGGCCCGACCCCGCGGTCTTCGTGCTGTGGGGCAACTACGCGCAGAAGAAGCTCCCCCTGATCGACGAGAGCCGGCACGTGGTGGTCAAGGGCGCGCACCCCTCCCCGCTGTCGGCGAAGAAGTTCTTCGGCTCCCGCCCGTTCACGCAGATCAACGAGGCGATCGCCCAGCAGGGCCACGAGCCCGTGGACTGGACGATCCCGCACCTCGGCTGACCCCGCCACCGGCGACCGGTCCGGTGCCGCACCTGACCGGCCCGGTCCCGCCTGACCGGGATTGTCAGTGGCGGCGGCTAGCGTCGGGAGGGACAGCGACGAGGGTCGGCCAGGGGCATGGAGGACGCGTGACGGAGCGACAGGAGCGGACGGCGCCGGATGCCGTGATGACACGGATCGGGCAGGTCGTCATGCTGTGTCACGCGGGGGACCGGGAGGAGGCCCGCCACCGCTTTCTGGCCCTGTGGGCGGAGATCGGTGAGGACGGCGACCCGCTGCACCGCTGCACCCTGGCCCACTACATGGCCGACGCCCAGGACGACCCCTGCGACGAACTCGCCTGGGATCTCAGGGCGTTGACGGCCGCCGAGGAGCTCACCGACGACCGGCCGGCCCGGCACGAGAGCGCGCTCGCCGTGCGCGCCCTGTATCCCACGCTGCACCTCAATCTGGCCGCCGACTATGTGCGGCTCGCCCGCGCGGACGCCGCCCGCACCCATCTGCGCCGGGCCCGCAGGGCGGCGGACGCCCTGGGGGAGGACAGCTACAGCGACGGTGTGCGGGCGGCGATCAGCAGACTGGAGCTGCGACTCGGCGACGGCGGATCCGGCGGTCACGGACGGTGGGGGCCGCCGCGGCAGCGGCCCTGAGACCCAGGGGTCTCAACGCCCGTAGGTCTGCTCGCAGATGACCGTCTGCGGGCTGCCCTCCTGCCAGCGGCCGTACTTCCTGCCGAGCGCGCAGACATCCTTCGCACCCTTGGGAACCGACTTGGGGACCGACCTGGCCACGTCCGGGATCTCGACGCGTGGCTGCCGGTGGTGCGAGGGGCCCCGGTGCCACGGCTCCGGATGGGCCCGCCGCCCGGGTCGCTCGGGGTGCGCCGGATGCGCGTGGGCCGGCTGTCGGTCCCGCGGCTGCGCGGGGGCCGCCGCGGTCCCCGGGGCCCTGTCGCGAGGCGCGGTTCTCCCCGGCTTCGAGGACGGGGACGGGGACGGGTCGATCATGGACAGCGCCTCCTGGGCCGGGGCCTGCACGATCTGCGGCTCCGCCCGACCGTCCGGACGGGCGTCCACCGGCCCCGGCAGCTGCGACGGCGCCGTCGTCGGCGGCGGCCCGGACACGGGTGGACGCTGGACGGTCACACAGCCGGTGAGGGCCGAGACAGCCACGGTGACCAGGAGCGTTGCGGTAGTCGTGGTTCGATGCACCCGCGTCACTCTGCTGGTTCGGGCGACCTCGGCGACAGCGGACGAGCGGAGGTTGCCCCGCACGGGTGATCTCCGTCCCCGTACGGCGTGCTCCCGCCTCCCGGTGCTGACGTCAGTCGCCGGTGGCGCCGTCGATGCGCTCGCGGATCAGGTCGGCGTGCCCGTTGTGACGGGCGTACTCCTCGATCATGTGGGTGTAGAGCCAGCGCAGGTTGAACCGCTCGCCGGTGCGGCGGTGCTTGCCCACGGTGACGTCGTCCAGGCCGAAGCGGGCCGCGTTCTCCCGGCTCCTGTCGATCTCGGCCTGCCAGGTGCCGTACGCCTCCTGCCAGGTGTCGGCCTCGGTGAGACGGAACTCGCCGTCCGGGTCGGCCTCGGTGTAGTAGATCGGCCCCGCGTCCTCGTCGGTCAGGACCCGGCGGAACCAGCTGCGCTCCACCTCCGCCATGTGCCGTACCAGGCCCATCAGGGACAGCGTGGACGGCTCCACCGAGGCGGTCCTCAGCTGGGCGTCGGTCAGTCCCTCGCACTTCCAGGCGAGGGTGCTCCGGTGGTACTCCAGCCAGCCCTCCAGCATGCTGCGTTCGTCGGCGGTGGTCGCGGGTTCGGGGCGCTGAGTCGTCATGCTCGCATCCTGACCCACCTCACCCCTCACCACCAGCGAATTCCCGGGCGCCGGCCGGGTCCCGCCGCGGCCGCCGTATGCTTCCGGCAAGGCCCTGGCCGGACAACCTGGAGGAGTCCACGTGAAGGTCGGCTGCATCGGACTCGGTGACATCGCGCAGAAGGCGTATCTGCCGGTGCTCGGCGGTCGGCCCGACGTCGAACTGCATGTGCAAACGCGGACGCCGGCCACCCTGACCCGGGTCGCCGACGGGCTCCACCTGCCCGCGGGACAACGGCACCGGGACCTCGACTCGCTGCTCGCCCAGGACCTCGACGCCGCGTTCGTGCACGCGCCGACGATCGTGCACCCCGAGATCGTCGCGCGGTTGCTGGAGGCGGGCGTACCGACCTTCGTCGACAAGCCACTCGCCTACGAACTCGCCGACTCCGAACGGCTGGTGGCGCTCGCCGAGCAGCGGAACGTGAGTCTGGCCGTCGGGTTCAACCGGCGGTTCGCCCCCGGGTACGCGCAGTGCGCCGACCATCCGCGCGAGCTGATCCTCATGCAGAAGAACCGGATCGGGCTCCCGGAGGAGCCGCGCGCGATGATCCTCGACGACTTCATCCACGTCGTGGACACCCTGCGCTTCCTGGTGCCGGGGCCGGTCGACGACGTCACGGTACGCGCGCGGGTGGCGGGCGGCCTGCTGCACCACGTCGTGCTCCAGCTCACCGGGGACGGCTTCACCGCGCTCGGGGTGATGAACCGGCTCAGCGGCTCGGCCGAGGAGATCCTGGAGGTGTCCGGGCAGGACACCAAGCGGCAGGTGCTCAACCTCGCCGAGGTGATCGACCACAAGGGCCAGCCGACCGTGCGCAGGCGCGGCGACTGGGTGCCGGTGGCCCGGCAGCGCGGCATCGAGCAGGCGGTGCTCGCCTTCCTCGACGCCGTGCGCGCGGGGAAGGTGCTCAGCGCCCGGGACGCGCTGGCGACCCATGAGCTGTGCGAGCGGGTGGTACAAGCGGTTCTGGAGCGGTCCGCCTGAGCCGGAGCGCGCGCAGGCCGTCGGTGGCGCACCATGCCAGGAGGATCAGCAGGGCCGCGTGCACGGTCCAGTCCCCGAAGCGGACGTACGGCGTCGTGCCGGTCGCCAGCGGTACGTCGTACACGCGGGAGGCGCCGGCATCGGTGCCGAGCCACCGGCCCACGCGCCGGCCGCTCGCGTCGTACACGGCGGAGACGCCGGTCAGGGTCGAGTGCACCATCGGGCGGCCCGTCTCGGCGGCGCGCAGGGCGGCGAGCGAGGCGTGCTGTTCGGGGGCCCAGCTCTGCTGGAAGGACGAGGTCGACGACTGGGCGATCAGCACCTGGGCGCCGTCCTCGGCGAGATGACGGCTCATGTCGGGGAACGCCGACTCGAAGCACACCATCGGGCCGACCTTCAGCCCGTGGCCGACGTCCATCACGACCTGCTCGGAGCCGTGCCTGCGGTTCTCGCCCGCCGCCTTGCCGACCGAGGTGGCCCAGCCGAGCAGCGAGCGGGCCGGGATGTACTCGCCGAAGGGGACCAGCCGCATCTTGTCGTAGCGGTCACCGGTGAGCCCCCCGGGGCCGACCAGCACGGAACTCTTGTAGATGCCGGGCTTGTCGGAGCGGCGGGCGTCCACGTTGACGAGGATGTCGGCGCCGGTCTCCTCGGAGAGCGCCGCGATCCGCTTCGCCAGGTCGGGCCGGTCCCCGAGGTCGAAGCCGACACTGCTCTCGCCCCAGACGACGAGATCGACGTCCTGCGCGGCGAGGTCGCGGGTCAGCTGCTCCTCGCGGGCGAAGCGCCGGTCCGGGCCGTCGACGACACCGGGCTGGACGACGGCGATCCGTGTGCTGCCCCCCGTGTCGGGGCGCGGTGACCACATCCAGGCCGCCGAGGCCACCGCGGCCGCGGTGACCAGGCCCGCCACCGCGGGGACCCGGGACGCACGGACCGTCACCAGGACGGCGACCGCCACATTGACGGCCACGAGCAGGAAGCTGATCAGCCACACCCCGCCCACCGAGGCCAGCCGCAGCGCCGGTGCGACCTCCCACTGGCTGGCACCGAGCACGCCCCAGGGGCCGCCGAGCCCCTGCCAGGAGCGGATGAGCTCGATGCCGAGCCAGCCCGACGGCAGTACGGCCAGGGCGGCGGCGATCCGGCCGCGTGAGGGCGTCCCGGCCAGGAAGTGCCGGACCAGCGCGCCCCACGGCGCCCACAGCGCGCCGAGCAGGGCGCCGATGACGAAGATGAACACGCTCAGGGTCGGCAGCAGCCAGTGGTGCATGCCCACCATGAACCCGAAACCGCCGGCCCAGCCGTCGAACGCCGCCCGTTTCGCCGTGGGCGCCGAGCGGATCAGCGCGATCCACGGGACGAGGGCGACATAGGCGAACCGCCACAGGGACGGTGCCGGGAAGGCGAGGAGGGGGAGGGCGCCTGCCAGCGCGGCGACGACGGAGCGTCGCCAGGGGGAGGCAAGCCAGTGGCCGAACGTGTTCATACGGCGCCTCCTACCCCGTGTGGGTCCCGGTGCTGCGTGCGGTTGACCACCCGAGGGCGTCGGCTCAGTTGATCACAGGTGCGGGCCGGGGGTCCGGCAGACGCCGCCACTTCTCCCGCACCACGACCTCGCGCAGCCGCCAGCCGTCGTCCGTGCGCAGCAGGGCGAAGGCGTAGCGGCCGCCGCAGACGAAGTCGGGGGCGGTGGCGGAGGTGTCGCCGGCGAGGCGCATGGGGTTGATGTAGTCGGCCTGGACGCGGGCCGTGTCGGGGTCCTGGTTCACGACGCCGAACCGGATGCGGCGGTTGACGATCAGATGCTGGCGCATCGAGAACAGCCGCAGGCTCTCCGCGAGCCATGCGGCGACGTCGTGCGCGTCCCCCTCGATCCCGCCCGCCGAGCGGTAGTCGGCCCGCCCGTCGGCGGTGAACAGTCCCCGGTACGCCTCCCAGTCGCCGTCGTCCACGGCCACGGCGTAGTCGGTGACGAGTGCGTCCACGGCCAGCCGGTCCATCACGGTCGCGAGCTCTACACGCTGCGTCATCGGCTCAGTGTTGGGCATGGGGCGGGCCGCGCCAAGGGGCGTGCGGTGACATTCGGAGGGCGGGGCGGGGGCGGCCGGGGATCGCCGGAACGGGCGGTCAGCCGTCGGCCAGGACGTCGACCGGCCAGGCGGCCGAGTGCGGGCCGAACCTGTTCTCGGCCGCGAGGGCGACCAGGCGGGCGTTGCGCGCCTCGGCCTCGGGGCCGTCGGGCACGTGGTAGTCGTGGCCCGCACGGGCGGAACTGGTCTGTACGGCCGTGGCGGCCGGAGCCCGCCTGCGGACGTACCGGTCCAGCGCCTCGGGCACCTCGTCCGGTGCCGTGCCGGTGAGGCAGTCGCCGAGCACGGCCGCGTCCATGATGGCCTGGGCCGCGCCCTGGGCCTGGAAGGGCACCATCGCGTGGGCGCTGTCGCCGAGGAGGGTGACCCGGCCGACGTTCCAGCGGGGGAGCGGGGCGCGGGTGTGGATGCCGTACCGGAAGACCTGGCCCGCGCGGTCGAGGACGGTCAGCAGCCGGGGGTCCCAGCCGGCGAAGGTGCGCAGCTGCTCGCCGGGTTCCGCCCGCGCGGTCCACGACTCCTGGGCCGCCCGGTCCGTCACGAACACGGCCACGAAGTTGAGGAGTTCACCGCCGCGCAGCCAGTAGTGGACCACGTGGCGGTCCGGGCCGAGCCAGCCGGCGTACTCCGGGAGGTCCAGGTCGGCGACCTCGGCGGCGGGGAGCAGGGCCCGGTAGGCGGCGGTGTGCGAGAACACCGCCTCGTCCGCGCCGAAGAGCCACCGGCGGGCGGCGGAGCGGATGCCGTCGGCGGCCACGACCAGGTCGGCGTCCAGGCGTTCCCCGCTCGCCGTGGTCACGTGGGCCGCCCTGTCGTCCTGGTCGATCCCGACGACGGCGGTGTCCAGGCGGAGCGCATCGGGCGGTACGGCGGTGACGAGTGCACGTTGGAGATCGGCCCGGTGGAGCTGGAGGTACGGCGCTCCGAACTCCTCCTCGGCCTCCCTGCCGATGACATAGCGGCAGATCTCGGAGCCGTCGGACCAGGTGCGGAAGCTGATGTGGGCCGGGCGCGTGGCGTGTTCCGCGACGGCGTCGAGCAGGTCGAGGCGGCGAAGTACACGGGTGGCGTTGGGGGCGAGCTGGATGCCGGCGCCGATCTCGTTGAGCCGCCGCGACTGCTCGACGAGGGTCACGTCATGGCCGGCCCGGCGCAGGCTCAGCGTGGCGGTCAGTCCTCCGATGCCCGCGCCCACGACGATCGCTCTCATGGCATGACCTCACTTCGAGGGAGACTCGACGGTGGGTCCGGGCAGGCTACCGGAGGCAACCCCGGGGCCGTACAAGGAGTTTCGGCCTCCGTGCGGCTCAGGCCGCCTCGATGATGTCGGCGCGGATCGCGGCCGCCCACTCGACCACCAGCTGTTCGTACTCCGCGCGCTCCTGGGAGGACAGGGTGCCGCCGGCGCGCATCCACAGCGCCCGGATCTGCTCGTTCACCTCGGCGGCGGAGCGCACGGAACCAGGGGTCAGGGAATCGGGGGACATGCGGACAAGCCTAGGCGCAAGCACTGACAGTGCGCTACCGGACGGCTACACAGAAGGTATGCGATGCGTCACGGGTTTTGGGGCGGGTGCGCGGGTCAGCCGGCCGACTCCGCCGCGTGGGGGCTCAGGGCGCCCGTCATCGACCCGACGATGACGCTGCTGCTCAACGCGATCAAGGCGACCGCGAAGGGCGGCATCGGCAAACTCAGGCAGCCAAACCGGGGCAAGGCGGTGTGCTACGAGCCGTGGCCGGCGCTGAAGCGGGAGACGTGCCACCCTGACATCCGGGCTGCCGTGCTCGCCACCGTCCGGGTCGGCATGTACCGCAAGCTGATGAGAACCGCCGCCGCGGCCGGCCGCTACCCGGTCGCGATCGGCACCGACGCCATCGTCTACCGCTCTGCCGGCCCAAGTTCGCTGGACTTCCTGCCGTACGCGGACGAGGGCAAGCCCACGCCCGGCACGTTCCGGCTCGGGGTGCTCTGAAGCGAGTCCTGGGTGCCTACGTGAGCTCAAAGCGCACGTCGTCGCTTTCGCGGAGGATGTAGACGGTGTCCGTGTCGGTCGGGACGGCGCCGAACCTCGGTATGGGCGGCCCGCGCGCAGAGCCACCCGTGCGCACGACAGCCGCCCGCGCCGGTGGACCCGGCACGGGCGGCTGAGGTGCGCTCTGCGGCGGAGCGTCACCGTACGTCGAACCGGTCGACGACCAGCCAGCTGCCTCCCGTCTTGGTCAGGGTGAGGGTGTGCCGTTCGAGCGGCAGGCCGCTGACGGAGTACACGATCTGTTGGGCCTGGCGGCTCGCGGAGGACGCGTCGACAGTGCCCTGGGAGGCCCCGTCGAGAGAGACCGCGATCGTGCCCTCGTCGGATGCGGATGGGGGCGTTGGAGTCGGCGGTGTCCCACAGCACGCCGGCCTGGTTGTCGATGTAGCCGGCCGTGGAGGGCAGCGTCCAGGTGGTGTACGCGAACGTCAGGCCCTGGAAGGTGATGTCGTGCGCGGGCGTGATCGCGTCCGGCACGACGGTGAAGCCGTCGAGGACCATGTACGTCCCGCCGGTCTTGACCAGCTTGATGGTGTGCCGGCCCTTGGCGAGGCCGCTGACGGAGGCGACGACCTGCTGGGCGAGGCGCGAGGAGGCTGCGGCGGACACGCTCTGGACCTTGGTGCCGTCGACGTAGACGTCGATGCCGCCCTCGTCGCTGTTGGTCTCCGACAGCACGTCGATCCCGGTACCGGTGAAGGTGTAGCTCACCGAGTCGCCGTTGGCCTGCGTGGTGTGCACGTCGTCGTAGAGGTCGCCCAGCGAACGCCCACTGGAGCGGCTCCAGGAACCGGTGTACGTGATGGCCGGGTCCGTGTCGTTGACCGGGGTGAGGTGGCCGGGAGTGCCTTTCACGTTCAGCAGCGTCTCGGTGGTGGGCAGTTCCACGTCGGCGGTGCTGAGGTTCTCACCGCTGCGCGGCTTGTAGTACAGCCGGCCTGCCGAGCTGTCCAGATAGAACTCGCCCGGCGAGTCGAGCAGCTGGTACGCGTTCTCCACGAAGCTGATCGCGCTCAGCTTCGGCAGTCCGGCGCCGTTGAACGGGAACTGCCGGTTGGGCACCGAGGTGTTGTTGTTCGCGAAGCACGTCGGGTCGACATTGAGGCTGGACCCGCCATTACTGGGCGCGGTGATGCTCGCCAGCGGGCAGCGCATCTGCTTCCACGCGTTGTTGTCGACGACCTCCACGGAGGAGGCGTTGGTGAAGGAGGCGTAGGAGGAGTCGCTGGTGGTGAAGCTGGGCCCGGAGAGGGTGAAGCCCGACGGGTTCAGCGGACCACGTGCACGCTGGGCCCGCACACCGTCGACGAACAGTTGTCGGCTCTGTGTGCCGGCCGGCACGGAGGCGCGGTAGATGCCCTTCGAACTGTCCGGGAACGGCGGCAACCAGTACTGCAACGGTGCCTGTCCAAGCCCGCGCCCGCACCGCTACCTGACCCTCAGCCAAAGACCTGTACAACCACGGCACTTGAAGCCGCCTGGTTTCAGCCTGCGAAGGTTTCTGCCCGCGGATCTTGCGAGAAGTATTGACGTCATTCATGGGATGTCTAGCATTCTCCCGATCGACTCTTCGGCCACTGTTTGATATCTCGAACAGTCGGAGTTCCGTCACACCGGCAACCGGGCAGCCCTTGACGGCCGAACCGGTGTCGCTTGCCCAGGGATGACGAGGTCCTTATGCGCAGACGTAGTTTCAGCCGCAGACGTCCGTCGGTGGTGTTCGCCGCCGTGGTCGCGGCCCTGGCCGCGTTCGCGGCGCTGCTTGTGGCCGGCCCGGCTCAGGCGGCCACCACCAGCGCCGTGCGCGGTGTTGATTCTGGCAAGTGTCTCGATGTGTCGGGCTTCAGCCAGACCGACGGCGCGAACGTGCAGATCTGGGACTGCCACGGTGGGATCAACCAGCAGTGGACGTTGACGGACAGCAGCCAGTTGACCGTGTACGGCAACACGTGCCTGGATGTCCGGGGCGGCGCCACCACGGCCGGGACCCCGGTGCAGATCTGGACGTGCAACGGCAGCGACAACCAGCAGTGGCGGGTGAACCCCGACGGCACGATCGTCGGCGTGCGGTCCGGGCTGTGCCTGGAGGTCTCGGGCTGGGGCAAGGTCAACGGCACGGAGGTGCGGCTCTGGTCGTGCACCGGCGGCGCCAACCAGAAGTGGACCGGTCTGTCAGGGGCGAACAACGTGTGTGCTCTTCCGTCGACGTACCACTGGACATCGACCGGCCCGCTGGCGGAGCCGAAGGCGGGGTGGGCCTCGCTCAAGGACTTCACCAGCGTCGTCTACAACGGCAAGCACGTCGTCTATGCCACGTCGCACAACAACCTCGCCGGTAACGACGGCCGCTGGGGATTGGCGACCTTCAGCCCCTTCACGAACTGGTCCGACATGGCCACCGCCACCCAGACCACGATCCCCTTCGACGGCATCGCGCCGACGCTGTTCTACTTCGCCCCGAAGAACCTCTGGGTGCTCGCCTACAACGGGGCTTGGCCATACAGCTTCGGCTACCGCACCTCGAGCGACCCCACCGACCCCAACGGCTGGTCCGCGCAGCAGGAGCTGTTCACGGGCACCCTCCCGAAGGGTGGCCCCCTCGATGTGACCCTCATCGGCGACAACACGAACATGTACATGTTCTTCGCCGACGACGAGGGCGGCATCTACCGCGCCAACATGCCCATCGGCAACTTCCCGGGCACCTTCGGTTCGTTCACGAAGATCATGAGCGACACGCCGCTCAACCTGTTCGAGGCGCCGGAGGTCTACAAGGTCCAGGGTCAGAACCAGTACCTCATGATCGTCGAGGCCCAGAATTACACAGGGTACGGTCGCTACTTCCGCGCGTTCACGGCCACCAGCCTCGACGGCACGTGGACACCGCAGGCGGGGGCCGACACCGTGACCAGCCCCTTCGCCGGCAGTGCCAACAGCGGCGCGACCTGGACCAGGGACATCAGCCACGGCGATCTGGTTCGCACCAACCCCGACCAGACCAAGACCATCGACCCTTGCAATCTGCAGTTCCTCTACCAGGGGCGCGACCCCAGCACCGACGGCGGGGACTACGGCCTCCTGCCGTACCGGCCGGGGGTACTGACACTGCAGCGCTAACCGGCGGCGTGACGCAGGTCCTGCTATTCCTGACGTTCGCGGGCAACGACGTGCGCCGAACCGGATGAGCGCCACAGCGAGCGAACAGGAACGGATGGATGTGGAGCGGCGGGCTCGGTGCAAGGCCGAGCCCGCCCGTGCGCGCGGAGACCCCGGATGGCGGCGGCCTCGTCCTGGTCGACCGAGGATGTCCTGTTCCTGGAACGGCTCTCGGCCCCCAACGCGGTGATCAACTACACCCGCATCGCTGGGCGTCTGTCCCTGCACGCATCCTCCAGCGGACTGGTGCTGCTGGCCTACGGCCCCACATCCCTGAAGGAAGCTGTCCTTTCGGGCCCGTTGATCGCCTACACGTCGGCCACTCCGGCCGCGCCCGCCCGGTTGCGTGAGGTCCTGGCCGAAGTCCGGCAGCAGGGATACGCCTATTGCCCCGGATACGTCCATCAAGAGGCTCTCGGAATCGCCGCTCCGGTACGCGGAGCCGAGGGTGCGGTGGTCGCGGCGCCGTCGGTCATCGTGCCCAACGAGTCGAGCGCTCATGCCGTCGTTCCCGTGGTCCGGAGTGCGGCCGGCGCGGCGGCCCTGGAGCACGAGCTCCACGGCCGCGCGCCGGATGAGGTCCTCACGACCAACGGGGACATGAGGGAAGTCGCCCCTACGTTGCGGACGCACACGCCCTAAGAGGGCGTATCTCGCCTCCCCGGTGGGAGACAAGTGGGAGATGATCATGGCGTGGTGCTGCATTCAGGCGCTAGGAAATGCTGGATAGCGCTACCTGCGCGGCCCTGGTTCAGCCGCCGATTTCGCCCGCGTGCGGGCTCAGCGCGCCCATGCTGACCAGCACAATCACCACCACACCGAGGGCGATGCGGTACCAGACGAAGGGCATGAAGCTCTTGGTCGAGATGTATTTCATGAACCAGGCGATGACCACGTAACCGACCACGAAGGCGATCACCGTGGCGAAGATCGTGGGACCCCAGGAGACGTGGTCGCTCTCCAGCGCGTCCTTCAACTCGAAGAGACCGGAGGCCAGTACGGCGGGGACGGCGAGGAGGAAGGAGTAGCGGGCCGCGGACTCGCGGCGGTAGCCCATGAAGAGGCCGCCGCTGATGGTGGCGCCGGAGCGGGAGACCCCGGGGACGAGGGCCATGGACTGGCACAGGCCGAAGATCAGGCCGTCCTTGACGCCGAGGTCCTCAAGTCCCTTGCGCTGCTTGGGCGCGCGGTGCCGCCCGCCGGTCTCGTCACGTGCCGCCAGCCGGTCGGCGACGCCGATGACGATGCCGACGACGATCAACATCGTGGCGGTGATGCGCAGATCGCGGAACGGCCCCTCGATCTGGTCCTTGAACAGCAGCCCCAGCACCCCGATGGGGATGGATCCGACGATCACCAGCCAGCCCATCTGCGCGTCGTGGTCGCTGCGCAGCTCCTTCTTGACGAGGGAACGGCTCCATGTCGAGATGATCCGCCCGATGTCCTTGCGGAAGTAGATCAGCACGGCGGCCTCGGTGCCGATCTGGGTGATCGCGGTGAAGGCCGCCCCGGGGTCCTTCCAGCCCGAGAAGGCCGCGGTCAGGCGCAGATGCGCGCTGGAGGAGACGGGAAGGAACTCGGTCAGCCCCTGGACGAGTCCGAGGATGAGTGATTCGAACCAAGACATGAAGTTACGGCGTCCAAGTGCTGGTCGTGTGAAGGGAGTCGGGCGCGCCACATCACCGGGCGCGGTGATCGGGGTGCGAGGGCAGCGTAACGCCCGGCGGTGACGGCCCGGCCAGGGGGGCGGGCCCGCCGGGGCCCGCGGCCGGTGGCGCCTACGCGGCCGTCGGGCCCGTCACCGTCCAGCCGGGAGCCTGTGGGTGGGAGGTCAGGTCCTCGTGCAGCACCGTGGTGCCGCAGGCGGAGCAGACGACGACGGGCTCCAGTTCATGGCCGCAGCTGTGCTCCAGGACCATGGGCCGGTCGTCGTCCTCGCGCAGGTGCCGGTCGCCCCACGCCATGAGCGTCAGCAGCACCGGCTCCAGTTCGAGCCCCGCCTGTGTGGGCCGGTACTCGAAGCGCTGCGGCCGCTCGCTGTAGACCCGCTTGGTCAGGATCCCGGCGTCCACGAGCCGGCGCAGCCGGGTGGCCAGGATGTCGCGCGGGGCCCCGATGTTGCGTACGAGCTGGTCGAAGCGGCCGTTGCCCAGGCAGACCTCCCGCAGCACCAGCAGGGAGTACTTCTCGCCCACCAGCGTCAGGGCGTCGGCGATCGAGCAGGGGCGCGGGTCCTTGGTGGCGGCCATACGCCCAGTCTAGGTGAGGGTTTGTTTTTCCAACTCACCGAGCTATGGTGAGTTTGGATTTCCTACTCACTGGTAGCCGTGGAGGCCCACAGCATGCGTGACGCAGTGATCGTCGAAGCCGTACGCACTCCCATGGGCAAGGGCAAGCCAGGCGGCGCCCTCGCGCACGTGCATCCCGTAGAACTCCTCGCCCACACCCTTCGCGCCCTCGTGGAGCGCTCCGGCGTCGACCCGGCGCTCATCGACGACGTCATCGGCGGCACCGTCGACCAGGTCGGCGAGCAGGCCATGAACACCACCCGCTACGCGGCCCTGTCGGCCGGCTTTCCGGAGACGGTCCCGGCGACCACCGTGGACCGCCAGTGCGGCTCCTCGCAGCAGGCCGTGCACTTCGCCGCGCAGGGCGTGATCGCGGGCGCGTACGACATCGTCGTCGCCTGCGGGGTCGAGTCGATGAGCCGCGTGCCGATGTGGTCGAACGTGCCCGAGGGCAAGGACCCCTTCGGCCCAGGCATCGCCGAGCGCTACAAGGACGGCCTGGTCCCGCAGGGCATCAGCGCCGAACTCATCGCCGCCAAGTGGTCGATCGGCCGCGAACAGATGGACGCCTTCGCCGTCTCCTCGCACCAGAAGGCCGCGGCGGCCTGGGAAAAGGGCCTCTTCGATGCCGAAGTGGCCCCCTTGGACGGGGTCTCCCGCGACGAGTGCGTCCGCCCGGGCAGCACGCCCGAGATCCTCGCCGGCCTCAAGCCCGCCTACTACGACCCGAACTTCGCCGAACGCTTCCCGCAGCTCGAGTGGAACGTCACGGCGGGCAACGCCAGCCCGATCAACGACGGCGCCTCGGCGGTCCTCATCACGTCGGGCGAGACCGCCGAACACCTGGGCCTGCGCCCCCTGGCCCGGCTGCACAGCTTCGCCGTCACCGGCTCCGACCCCGTCCTCATGCTCACCGGCGTCATCCCGGCCACCGAGCAGGTCCTGCGCCGGGCCCGCCTCACCCTCGACGACATCGACCTGTTCGAGGTCAACGAGGCGTTCTCCAGCGTGGTCCTGGCCTGGCAGCAGGAGACGAGCGCGGACCCGGCCAAGGTCAACGTCCACGGCGGGGCCATAGCGATCGGCCACCCCCTGGGCGCGAGCGGCACCCGTCTGACGACGACTCTGGTCCACGCGATGCGCGAACGCGGGGCCCGTTACGCCCTGCAGACGATGTGTGAGGCGGGCGGACTGGCCAACGCGATGGTTCTGGAAAGCGTGTGACCGGCGTGATCGGCGGGTGACCGGAGCGCGTCAGGGGCGCCGCAGATGATGCCGCTTGCGCCACGCCACCACCGCACCCGCAAGCCCCGGCAGGGCGATCGCGGCCATGGCGATCAGGAACGCCGGCGAGGTCGGGGCGGAAGCCCGCGCCCCGGCCACCACGTACGCGGCGGTGTTCGGAATCGACCCGAGCGCCGTCGCGGCGAGGAACGGCACATATCCCATACGGGACACGGAGGCGCAGTAGTTGGCCGCCCAGAAGGGCACCCCGGGAAACAGCCGCGCCACCAGCATCGAGCGGAAGCCGTGCCGGCTGAGCTGCCCGTCCGCCGCCTTCAGCCACCGGCCCCGCAGCAACGGCCGCAGCGCGTCCTGCCCGAGCACCCGGCCCAGACCGAACGCGATGCCGGCCCCGAGCACCGTCCCGGCGAGCGCCGAGGCGAGTCCGAGCTGGGACCCGAAGAGCGCGCCGGCGGCGAGATTGAGCAGCGGCCGCGGCACGAACGCCACTGTGCACAGTCCGTACGCCACCCCGAACACGACCGCGGCCGCGACCCCGCCGAGCTGGGGCGGCCAGCCGTCGGAGAGCAGTCTCTGGGGCTCGAAGAGCAGCACCGTGGACGCGGCGCCCGCGAGCAGCGCGACGAGCAGGGAGAGCCGGAACCACGGGGACAGCAGCGCTCTCGTGCAGCGGGCGGTGAGACGCACCGGAGCGGGGACGGGGAGAGCGAACTCCGTGGCGATGGCCGGGGGAGTGGCCGTGGCGGTGCCCCCAGAGCGGGTGGTGGCATCGAGCATCCAGTGACGGTAACCGACATGGATGTGTGATCGCCGTATGGATGCCGCCGCTCGCGTGGACGGGCGGCCACAAAAACCGTTCGACGTGGGACGACACGTCGGACATGATCTGCGTCATGTTCCGGTACGCCTTCGCTCTCGCAGCATCCGCAGTCGCGGATGCGCCGAAGGCTGCCGTTCCCGTGTTCCTGGCCGCCGCAGACGGCGCCCGAAGCTGACCCTTCCCGGATCGTCCGGCGGACCCCGCAGGGGGAGGGTCGGCAAGTCCTTGGGGTCCCCGTTCTTCCGCGAACACGAAGAGGCTTCGAGGTACAGCCATGTCCAAGACCGCTTACGTGCGCACCAAGCCGCACCTGAACATCGGCACGATGGGCCACGTCGACCACGGCAAGACCACCCTGACCGCCGCCATCACCAAGGTCCTGTCCGAGCGCGGCAGCGGCACGTTCGTGCCGTTCGACCGCATCGACCGCGCCCCGGAGGAGGCCGCGCGCGGGATCACCATCAACATCGCGCACGTCGAGTACGAGACCGACACCCGGCACTACGCGCACGTGGACATGCCGGGCCACGCCGACTACGTCAAGAACATGGTCACCGGGGCCGCGCAGCTCGACGGGGCGATCCTCGTCGTGTCCGCGCTCGACGGGATCATGCCGCAGACCGCCGAACACGTGCTGCTCGCGCGGCAGGTGGGCGTCGACCACGTGGTGGTCGCCCTCAACAAGGCGGACGCGGCCGACGAGGAACTGGTCGAGCTCGTCGAGCTGGAGGTCCGTGAACTGCTCACCGCGCACGGCTACGGCGGCGACGCCGTGCCCGTCGTACGGGTCTCCGGGCTCAAGGCCCTGGAGGGGGACCCGCGCTGGACGGCGTCGATCGAGGCGCTGCTCGACGCGGTGGACACGTACGTGCCCATCCCCGAAAGGTATCTGGACGCCCCGTTCCTGATGCCCGTCGAGAACGTGCTGACCATCACCGGCCGGGGGACCGTGGTGACCGGCGCGGTCGAGCGGGGCACCGTGCGGGTCGGTGACCGGGTCGACGTGCTCGGGGCCGCCGTGGAGACGGTGGTGACCGGGGTCGAGACCTTCGGCAAGCCGATGGAAGAGGCGCAGGCCGGGGACAACGTGGCGTTGCTGCTGCGGGGCGTTCCCCGGGACGCGGTCCGGCGGGGGCATGTCGTGGCCGCGCCCGGCAGTGTGGTGCCGAGCCGTCGCTTCACCGCGCAGGTGTATGTGCTGTCGGCGCGTGAGGGTGGGCGTACGACGCCCGTCTCCACGGGGTATCGGCCGCAGTTCTACATCCGTACGGCGGATGTCGTGGGGGACGTGGACCTCGGTGAGGTCGCTGTCGCGCGGCCGGGGGAGAAGGTCGTCATGACGGTGGAGTTGGGCCGGGACGTGCCTCTTGAGCCCGGGCTCGGGTTCGCCATCCGTGAGGGTGGGCGGACCGTGGGGGCGGGGACCGTCACTGCCCTTGGGTGAGGGGGGTTTCGGTTCGTGGGGGACTGCGCGGTCGTTGTGGCTGGTCGCGCAGTTCCCCGCGCCCCTGAGGGGCGCTGCGGCACAGGCACAATGTACAGATGACCGAGTCCCTGCCCGTCGCCCGTGCCGTCGATCACGGGTTCGCCAAGCTGATGCCTGATGTCGATCGGGAGCGGGCCTGGTTGTTGACCGTGGACGGGGCTCCGCAGTCGTACGTCGATCTCGACGAGCCGACGTATCTGGAGTTCGAGTACGCGCAGCGGCTCGGACACGTTCTGGACGGCCTGGGGGAGGCGGGGCGGGCGCTGGACGTCGTACATCTCGGTGGGGGTGCGCTGACGCTGCCGCGGTATCTGGCCGCCACCCGGCCGGGCTCCCGGCAGGACGTCGTCGAGGCCGACCGGGCTCTGCTGGAGCTGGTGGTCGAGCATCTGCCGCTTCCCGAGGGGGCCGGGATCGCGCTGCACGCGGCCGATGCCCGAGTCTGGCTGGAAAACGCCCCCGCTGACTGTGCCGACGTGCTGGTCGCCGACGTCTTCGGAGGGTCGCGGGTCCCGGCGCACCTGACGTCCCTGGAGTACGCCCGCGAGGTCGCGCGCGTGCTCCGGGGCGACGGTGTCTATCTCGCGAACCTCGCCGACGCGGCGCCCTTCGCCTTTCTGCGGTCCCAACTCGCGAACTTCGCCGAGGTGTTCGAGGAGCTCGTGCTGATCGCCGAACCGGCGGTGCTGCGCGGGCGGCGGTTCGGGAACGCGGTGCTCGTCGCCGCGCGGCTGCCTCTCGACACGGCGGCTCTGGCACGGCGTACGGCGGCCGACGCCTTCCCCGCCCGGGTCGAACACGGCGCCGGGCTGCGGACGTTCATCGGTGCGGCACGGCCGGTGCGGGACACGGAGGCCGTGGCGTCACCCGAGCCCCCCGACGGAGCGTTCGGTATCGGCTGAGTCGGTCACGGCGACCTGTGCGACCCGCTTGGTGCTCCGGCGCAGGTTCCGGACGTCGGGTACGAACAGGACGGCTGCCGTGACCGCCGCGATCAGGCCCGAGCAGCCCCACAGGGCCGCGGAGCGTCCGAACGCCGACTCCGCCGGGCCCGCCAGCGCGGCCGCGAGCGGCACGAGGGCCACCGAGCCGAACCAGTCGTAGGCCGAGACCCGGGAGAGCTTGTCTTCCGGTATCTCCTGGTGCAGGGCGGTCATCCAGGAGACACCGAACACCTCGACGGTCGCGCCGGCCACGAACATCGCCGTGCACAGAAGAGGCACCGAGACCGGTACGGCCAGCGCGGCGGACGGCAGCGCCAACGGGAACACGCACAGGATGCCCACGAACAGCAGCCGCTGCGGCTTCCACCGGGTCATGAGGAGGGCGCCGACGACCGTGCCGGCGCCGAAGAAGCCGAGGGCCACGCCCCAGGGGCCCGCGCCGCCCAGGTCGTCGCGGGCGACGAGGGGGCCGTAGACCGCGTCGGCGGCGCCCAGAACGGCGTTGGCGAGGGAGAACTGCACGACGATGGCCCACAGCCACGGCCTGCCCGAGACCTCCCGCCAGCCGTCGCGGAGGTCGGCGAGCACGCCGGCCCCCGGTGGGCGGGCCGGGATGTGACTGACGTCCAGGAAGGAGCGCAGCGAACCGGCGACCGCGAACGCCACGGCGTCCCCCGCGAGCACCCAGCCGGGGCCGACCGCGGCGACCATCGCCCCGCCGAGCGCGGCGCCGCCCAGCGCCGCGCCCTGCATCGCCATCCGGAACACCGCGAAGGCCCGGCCGGCCTGTTCGCCGCTCACCGAGGACAGCAGCATGCCCTCGGCCGCCGGGCTGAAGAACGCCTGGCCCGTTCCGCCGAGCGCGGTGAGCAGCATCATCTGCCACAGCCGGGGTTCACCGGTCAGGACGAGGACGGCGAACGCGGCCTGGGACAGACAGTTGAGGGTGTTGGCCGCGACCATCACGCGGTGCCGGGGCACGCGGTCCGCCACGGCGCCGCCGATCAGCAGGAACACCACCAGCGGGAGCGTGCGCGCGGCGGCCACCAGGCCCACGTCACCGCTGTCGCCGCCCGCCTCCAGGACGGCGAACGCGGCGGCGATGAGGGCGCCGTTGCTGCCGAGGTTGGTCACGAACGCGGCGGCGGTCAGCAGGCCGTAGTTGCGGCTCGCCCAGGCGGGTCTGCGGGCGCGGGAGGAGTCGGCGGAGGGGGTCACCGGGCGACTATCGCCGCCGGGGTGGCGACTTGCCAAACCCTTTGAGGGGCGGATCGGGATGCGGCACCGCGCGCAAGGAGACGTCGATCACTGGTCCCGGCCCTGGTCAGCGCGATCTACTCGTGGGTAACCTCGCGGACATGAGCGCAGACCAGATGTCCGTCGGTGAGATGCTCGCCGTCACCGTGCCCATGGTCCGGACCCTGAACCTCGAGTTCCTGGAGACCGGCCCGGAGAAGGTCGTGGTCGCCCTGCCCGACCAGGGGGAGTTCCACAACCACGTGGGCGGACCGCACGCCGGGGCGATGTTCACGCTCGGCGAGTCGGCCAGTGGGGCGGTCGTCCTGGCCGCGTTCGGCGACCAGCTCTCGCGCGCGGTACCGCTCGCCGTCCACGCGGAGATCGCCTACCGCAAGCTCGCGATGGGCCCGGTGACCGCCACGGCGACCCTGGGCCGCCCGGCCTCCGACATCGTCGCCCAGCTCGACGCGGGCGAGCGCCCCGAGTTCCCGGTCACCATCGAGATCCGCCGCGCGGACGGGGCGGTCACGGGTGAGATGACGGTGGTGTGGACACTGCGGCCCAACGGCTGAGTCCGGGGAACTCGCCGGGCGTGGCCCGGGGCGCCGGAGGGTGTGGCAGGGCGGGGGCCCGGCCTCGCCCTGCCTCCCTCGCTCAAGCCGCCCACCGTCGCCCCCGTCCGAGCCCCTCTCCCCGCTCCAGCTCCGCCACGAACCCCTTGAGCCAGTCGATGAACTCCGGGCCCAGGTCGGTGCGGGTGCAGGCCAGGCGGACCACCGTGCGGAGGTAGTCCGCCCTGTCGCCGGTGTCGTAGCGGAGGCCGTCGAAGACGACGCCGTGGACGGTGCCGCCGGTCGCGAGGGTGTGGAGGGCGTCGGTGAGCTGGATCTCGCCGCCGCGGCCCGGCGGGGTGCGGTCCAGGACGCCGAAGACCGCGGGGTCGAGGACATAGCGGCCGATGACCGCGTAGGCGCTGGGGGCATTCTCGGGGGAGGGCTTCTCCACGAGGCCGGTCACCCGGACCACGCCCTCCTCCTCCGTCGGCTCCACCGCCGCGCAGCCGTAGAGGTGGATCTGCTCGCGCGGCACCTCCATGAGGGCGACCACGCTCCCGGCGTACCGTTCGCGGACGTCGAGCATCGTGCTGAGCAGGGTCTCGCGCGGGTCGATCAGGTCGTCGCCGAGCAGGACGGCGAACGGCTGGTCGCCGACGTGGCGGCGGGCGCACAGCACCGCGTGGCCGAGACCGAGCGGCTCGCCCTGACGGATGTGGTGGATGTCGGCCAGGCGCGCGGGATCGCGTACGGCGTCGAGCCGTACCGAGTCGCCCTTGGCCGCGAGGGCCTGCTCCAGTTCGAAGGCGCTGTCGAAGTGGTCCTCGATGGCCCGCTTGTGGCGGCCGGTGACCATCAGGATGTCCTCGAGCCCGGCCGCGGCGGCCTCCTCGACGACGTACTGGATGGCCGGCTTGTCGACGACCGGGAGCATCTCCTTCGGCGTCGCCTTGGTCGCCGGCAGGAACCTGGTGCCGAGCCCGGCGGCCGGGACGACCGCCTTGCGGACCGTGCGGGCGGGGGCGGTGGTGTCGGTCGTGTGGGGAACGATCATGCGGGCCATGCTGCGTCAGCGAGATGAGAACGCACCGTAAGACGCCTGGGAGCCCGCTGTGGACCTGGCCGGGAGCGGGAGACGTATATTTCGAATAAGGGTGCGGCTACCGGCGGTAACATTTCTGAACTCGCTTCTTTTTGAACATGGGTCACTCCATGTTCTTGTTTGCTGTACGTAAATTGTGCGAAGGTGATCGCCCCCCCGAAGGCCGGGTCACATCTGACGCGGCATAGGTATGCACCAATCAGGCGCCTGCTTTCCGAGGACCGCATATTCCATGCGGTCCTGCGGCTTGGAAGGAATTGGTCCCGTGCAATCCGCTTACCCCCCACGACCCCCTTACCCCCCACGCCCCGGATCGAGTCCGGCGGAGTCCGACCGCGATCTCCTGGCCCGGCTGGGAGAGAACAGCGTGGACGGCCATGCCGTCGCGCTGCTGATGGCGCGGCACTGGCAGGCGACCTACGAGTACTCGGTCATCTGCCTCGCCTCCTGGTCGGGTTCGGCCTCGATGGCGGCCGCGGCCGCATTTCACCGCGTGCTCGACCGGGCGGGTGATGGTGCACTGCGGCCCCAACTTCTCGTCGCGGTGAGGGAGTTCGTCAAGGAGTGGGCCGCGGACGACGAAATATCCGCCGTGCTGCCGGAACTTCGCAAGACGATCGGTGGCCGTGGTCTCCGTGCGGCGAGGTCCGTCACCCCAGAAAGGCGATTGCTCGCCGAGCGCGCATTCCGGGCACTTCCCGGTGCTTCTCAATGCCTGTTGTGGCATGCCGAAGTCGAGGCCGAACCCATATCCGTACCGGCCGGTCTACTGGGTGTGGACGCCTCCCGGGCGGCGACCGCCCTCGAGCAGGCGCGCGAGCAATTCCGCACCGGGTGCGTCCGTGCCCACCGGGAACTGGCGCCCACCAGTGAATGCCGTTTCTACAACCGACTCCTGGATGTACCGATTCGTCGGGGCGGGGGGCTTCTGCCCGATGTCCGCAAACATCTGACGGAATGCCGGTACTGCCGTCACGCCGCCGAACAGCTCAGCCATTTCGAGGGCGGTCTCGAGGTGCTGCTCGCCGAGACGGTCCTCGGCTGGGGCGCCCACCGCTATCTCGACTCCCGGCCCGCGCGTGCCGCCGAGCCTCCGGCCGCGGCCCAGCCCGGCTCGGCCCGTACGAAGCCCGGCGGGCGCCACCGCCCCGTCCCGGCAGGCCTGCGCGCCCAGCCGCGCAAGAGCGCCCGGGCCGTTCTCGTGGGCGCCGGTCTGACCTCCCTGGCCCTGCTCGCGACGGTACTGGTCACCAAGGGCTGGTCCGACGACGGCGGTGTCCCCACGACCGGCGTCACCTGGGGCGCGGTGAGCGGCAACACCGTGCTGCCGAGCCCGTCGGCGGCCTCGCAGAGCGTCGGATCCCCGTCCACGGCGTCCATGGGCAACCCCGTCGCGGTGGGCCACGGCAGGCTCCGCAACGCCGACGCCGGCCTGTGCCTCGACACCCACGACGCTCGGATCGCGAACGGTGCGAAGGCCGTGCTGGCCCAGTGCTCCTCCGCCGGGTCCCAGCAGTGGACGTACCAGGAGGACGGACTGCTGCGCAGCGCGGCCGACCCCGGGCTCTGCCTCGACTCGGACGCCGAGAAGCGGTCGGTCGTGGTCGCGGACTGCCTGACCCGCACGGGAGAGCTCCGCTACGACCTCACCGTGCGCGGCGAACTGTTGCTGCGCCGCGGGAAGGGGCTCCTGGTCGCGCCCGGCAAGCCCGGCGAGGGGGAGGCCGTCGTGCTCGCCGAGCGGAGCGGTTCGAAGGGGCAGCGCTGGCTGCTGGAGTCCGCCGACGAGAGCGCGCCCGCCCAGCAGGGCACCGGGTCGCCGCAGGACACCGAGCCGGTACGCCCCTCCGGGGGGCCCGGCGGGGATCCGGGCGCGCCTTCTCTCGCCCCGGCGTCGCCTCCCGGTTCCGACGCCGACCGCGACGGGAGTCCCGGCCGGTCGCCGGACCCGCAAGGAACCCCGCGCGAGCAGTACGGGACACGGGTGGCCCAGGTCGACCACAGCGATGCCCAGTCGGCCCTTCCGCCGCTCCCTGCCGCACCGGTCGAGCAGGCCGGATCGGCGGCGGGCGCGGTCGTGGACACCGTGACCTCGGTGACGGCACCCGGTGCATCGGCCCTTGGCGTACTCGTCGCCGGTATGGGGCGGGGCGTCGGCCGCTGAGCCGGTGATCCGGACGCCGGCTCTCGTGAACCGGTAGGCTGCCCCGGCGTGCGTCGGCAGTTGGCGCGCGCCGGGAACGCGACTCAGGAGGAACCGGCGTTGCACGTCCAGGAATGGCTCGACACCGTGCCCCCGGCTGCCGTCTACGCCCTGGTGGCCCTGGTCATCGGCCTGGAGAGCCTGGGCATTCCGCTGCCGGGCGAGATCATCCTGGTCTCCGCCGCGCTGCTGTCCTCGCAGCACGCGGGGATCAACCCCCTCGTGCTCGGCGCGTGCGCCAGCGCCGGGGCGGTGATCGGTGACTCCATCGGCTATGCGATCGGACGCAAGGGCGGCCGGCCGTTGCTCACCTGGCTGGGCGACAGGTTCCCGAGACACTTCAGCGAGGGCCATGTCGCCACGGCGGAGCGGTCCTTCGAGAAGTGGGGCATGTGGGCGGTGTTCTTCGGCCGCTTCGTCGCCCTGCTGAGGATCTTCGCCGGGCCGCTCGCCGGTGTGCTGCGGATGCCGTACTGGAAGTTCCTGACCGCCAACGTGCTGGGCGGCATCGTCTGGGCGGGCGGTACGACGGCGGTCATCTACTACGTCGGGATCGTCGCCGAGTCCTGGCTGAAGAAGTTCTCCTGGCTCGGACTGGTGCTGGCCGTGCTGATCGGACTGACCTCGATGCTGGTGCTGAAGCGCAAGGCGAAGAAGGCGACGGCACAGATGCAGGCGGCCGAACCGGAGACCGTCCCGGCCGCCGACTGACCCTACGGTGCCTCGTGCACCTCGCTGTGGGCCTTGGACAGGTCCGCGTAGAGCGTTCCGTTCAGGGTGACCCCCTGACGCTCCTCCTCCGTCAGCTCCCGGCGCACCTTCGCCGGCACGCCCGCCACCAGCGAACCGGGCGGGACCCGCATGCCCTGCGGTACCAGTGCCTGGGCCGCCACCAGGGAACCCGCCCCGATCACCGCGCCGTTGAGCACCGTCGCGCCCATGCCGATCAGGCAGTCGTCCTCGACCGTCGCGCCGTGGACGACGGCGTTGTGCCCCACCGACACCCGCTCGCCGATCGTCACCGGGAACCCGGGGTCGGCGTGCAGGGTGCAGTTGTCCTGGATGTTGCTCTGGGCGCCGACTGAGATGCGTTCTACGTCGCCGCGGGCCACCGCGCCGTACCAGAGGCTCGCCCCCGCCTGGAGCGTCACCTCCCCGATCACCGACGCGGTGGGCGCCACGAAGGCCTCCCCGTCGATCTTCGGTTCTCTTCCGCCGATGCCCGTGATCAACGCCTTGTGCGCCATTTCGCCTCCTGGTTCCTGATGTCCCCGAACCGTACGCCACCCGGTGGGGCGTAGATCACAAGCCCTCGGGCTCATGCGGGCGGTGTGTGCTCAGTACGGTGAGGTCGTGCCGAAGAGTAAGAACACGTTCTCATCCTGGCGGGGCCGTCTCGTACAGCGTGCCGTGCACTCGGGCTGGGCCTGGGTGCAGCGCACGGGCTCCGTCACCGCCGAGCGCCCGGGGCGCTTCCGCTTCGGCGCGCTGGGGGCGCACACCCGGCTGGCGTTTCCGCTCGGCACGGTGTTCGGTGAGCCGTGGATCCACGTCGGTTCCCACTGCATCGTCGGCGAGCAGGTCACCCTGACCGCCGGCCTGATGCCCGACCTCGACCTGGGCCCCGAGCCCATCCTGCGCATCGGCGACGGGGTCGTGCTCGGGCGCGGCAGCCACGTCATCGCCGACACCACGGTCACCATCGGCAGCGACTGCTACTTCGGGCCGTACGTCTATGTCACGTCCACGAATCACTCCTACGACGATCCGCACGAGCCCATCGGCAAGCAGTGGCCGCGGATGGAGGCGGTGGAGATCGGGCCGGGGTGCTGGATCGGAACCGGGGCGGTGATTCTGCCGGGGGCGCGGATCGGACGGAACGTCGTGGTCGCCGCCGGGGCCGTGGTCCGGGGTGTGGTGCCGGACCACGCCGTGGTGGCGGGGGCGCCCGCCCGGGTCGTACGCCGATGGACCGCCGAGGACGGCTGGCAGCCACCGCTCAGGACCCCGGCCCCGGTGCCGATACCCGAGGGAGCCACGGCGGAACAGCTCAACGCCCTGGCCGGCCTGGACGAGGAGACAGCGGCGAAGCTCGCCGAACTGACCGAGGACGGGGCGAAGCGACTGGCGGGGCTGGACTGAGGGGGCGTCGTGCTCGGTCGGCTGTCGTGAGTGGGGGGCCAGGCTCGTGCCCGCCGTGGGGTCGGCAGGCAGGCGGGCGGCCGTTCCGGCCAGGCCGCGCCCGTGCGCGCCGTAGGGGCATCGGGTGGGCGGGGCGGCTCGGCGCGGTGCGCAGACAGCCCGGTTGCGAGGGGCGGAGTGGTGCCGGCCAGGGCCTGGCTCGCGGCCGCCGTTGGGCCCGGCCGTGGGGTCAACGCGCGGGCGGCCGGTTGGGTGGACGTGGTGCCGGGTCGGTCTGTTGCGAAGAGCAGGGTGCTGCCAGGGTCGGGCCCACGCGCGCCGTTGGGGCATCGGGTGGGCGGGGCGGTTCGACGTGGTGCGAAGTGGGGCCGACCGTGGCCCGGCCCGCGGCCGTCGCCCCGCCGGGGGTCAGCAGGCGTGGTGCAGGGTCAGCCCGTCGCGAGGAGCAGGGTGCCGATCAGGGCCAGGCCCGCGCCTGCCGCCTGGAGGGTGCGGAGGCGTTCGCTGAGGAAGCCACGGGCGGCCAGGGCCGTGACCACCGGGTAGAGCGAGGCGAGGACGGCGGCCACGGTGACCGGGCCGTGCTGTGCGGCCACCGCGTACGTGCCGTTCGCCGCCACGTCCGCGAGGCCGACGAAGGCGAGCGCGGGGAGGGACGGCCAGGGAAAGCCGGTGGCCGGGAGGGCGGGGACGCCCCGTCGCACCGAGACGTACAGCGCGGCGCCCCCTGCCGCCACGCTGACCATGCGCTGCACGAACAGGGCCAGGAACAGACCGGTCACGGTCGTGGACGCCTCCGCGATCAGGGCGAACACCGTGCCGAAGCCGAGCGCCGCGATCAGGGTGAGGACGATCGCCCGGCGTTGCACCGGAGCTCCGCGCAGCTGTGGGCCGCCCGCCAGGACCACTCCGGTGACGGCCACCGCGATGCCCGCGATCTGCACCGGCCCGGGACGCTCGCCGAGGAGGAGGCCGAGGCCGACCGGGACCGCCACGCTCAGCGTGCCCAGCGGGGAGACGACCCCCATCGGGCCCAGCGCGAGCGCCTTGTAGAAGCAGATCAGGGCGACCGGGCCGGCCAGCCCCGCGGCGAACGCGAACCACAGCCGGGGACCCGCCTCGCTCCAGCCGCCCGTCGCCACCACGATCGCCCCGAGCACTCCCGCCGCGATCGCCTGCGAGACCACCACCACCGTGAGCGCCGGGAGCCGCCGGGTCAGCACCCCGCCGCCGAAGTCGGCCAGGCCCCACAACAGGCTGGTGGCCAGGGCGAAGAATGCTGTCACGGCTCGCCTCGCAGTACAGTTCGGTGAACGATCGGGTGCACCCCACCGTAGTTCATTCAGTTGCACTGTGTCATACAGAATATTGGACGTGATGTGTCGGACCTCGACCTGCTGACCCAGTCCCTGGCGCGCAACGTCAAGCGCTGGCGGACCGAGCGCGGCTTCACCCTGGACACCCTCGCCGCCCGGGCCGGGGTCAGCCGGGGCATGCTGATCCAGATCGAGCAGGCCCGCACCAACCCCAGCCTCGGCACGGTCGTGAAGATCGGCGACGCCCTCGGCATCAGCATCACCACGCTCCTCGACTACGAGCAGGGCCCGAAGGTGCGGATCGTCCCGCCCGAGCAGGTGGTGCGGCTGTGGAGCACGGACGCGGGCAGCTGGAGCCGGCTGCTCGCGGGCGCGGACGCCCCCGGCCCGCTGGAGATGTGGCAGTGGCGGATGATGCCGGGCGAGAGCAGCAGGTCGGACCCGCACCCCGCCGGGACGGTCGAGATCCTGCATGTCACGGAGGGCGAGATGACCCTGACCGTCGACGGCGTCGAGCACCGGATCCCCGCCGGGGTCAGCGTCACCTTCGAGGCCAACGCCGAGCACGTGTACGCCAATCAGGGCGACGTGCCCGCCCAGTGGATGCTGGCGGTCTCGGTACCAGGCGTGTCCTGAGCGGCTGTTAGCGTGCCGTCATGGACGCACCCATCGGACACTTCGACCACGCCACCCCCGCCCCCGCCGCCCTCGACGAGCTGATCCGCCCGGTCGCCGACGCCGTACGCCACTGGAGCGGCAGCGTCCCCGCCGAGCAGCTCGTGTACGTCGACACCGACCCGCAGTGGGCCGACACCGCGGTCTTCGTGGAGCACTACGGCCGGGAGCTCCTGGAGCAGTCGGCGAACTGTGTGGTGGTGGCCGGCAAGCGCGGCGGCGAGACCACCCTCGCCGCGTGCGTGGTGCTGTCCACCACCCGGGTCGACGTCAACGGGGCCGTCCGCCGCCAACTCGGCGCCCGCAAGGCGTCGTTCGCCTCGATGGACACGGCGACGGGGGAGACCGGCATGGAGTACGGCGGCATCACCCCGGTCGGACTCCCCGCCGACTGGCCGCTGTTGATCGACTCGGCGGTGGTCGACCTGCCGTACGTCCTGGTCGGCAGCGGGCGTCGGCGCGGGAAGCTGCTCGTGCCGGGCAAGGCGTTCGCGGAGCTCCCGGGAGCCGTGGTGCTGGAGGGGCTCGGCCTCGCCTGACCAGGTGAGCTTCGCCTGACCTCAGGCCGGGGCGGTGTGGTGGGCGAGGGCGTGATGCGGGTCCGCCTCGCCCGGGGCCGGGTCCGGATCGGCGTGCACCAGGGCTGCCGTGAGGCGGGGCACCGCGTGCAGCAGAGCGTGCTCGGCCGCCACGGCGACCGCGTGCGACTGACGTACCGTCATCTCCCCGTCCACCACGACCGCCACCTCCGCGCGCAGCCGGTGCCCGATCCAGCGCAGCCTCAACTCGCCCACCGCGCGCACCCCTTCGACTTCCCGCAGCGCGCCCTCGGCCCGGTCCACGAGATCCGGGTCGACGGCGTCGAGCACCCGCCGGAACACCTCGCGCGCCGCGTCCCGCAGGACCAGTGCGATCGCGGCCGTGATCGCCAACCCCACGATCGGGTCGGCGAGTTGCCAGCCCAGGGCCGAGCCGCCGGCCCCGACGAGCACGGCCAGTGAGGTGAACCCGTCGGTGCGGGCGTGCAGTCCGTCCGCCACCAGCGCCGCCGAGCCGATGTCCCGGCCCACCCGGATGCGGTAGCGGGCGACCCACTCGTTGCCCGCGAAGCCCACCAGCGCGGCCGCGGCGACCGCCGGGACGTGCGCCACCGGGCGCGGATCGAGCAGCCGGTCGATCGCCACCCACCCCGCGAAGGCCGCGCTCGCGGCGATCGTCAGCACGATCACGATGCCCGCGAGATCCTCGGCTCGTCCGTAGCCGTACGTGAAACGGCGGGTGGCCGCACGCCGGCCCAGCACGAAGGCGATGCCCAGCGGTACGGCGGTCAGCGCGTCCGCCGCGTTGTGCACCGTGTCGCCGAGCAGCGCGACGGACCCGGACACGGCGACGACGGCCGCCTGCGCCAGGGCCGTGACTCCCAGCACCGCCAGCGAGACCCACAGGGCGCGCATGCCGCGGGCGGAGGACTCCAGGGCGGAGTCGAGCTTGTCGGCGGTCTCGTGGGAGTGGGGGGTGAGGAGATGGGCGAGGCGGTGGCGGAGACCGCGCCGGTGTTCATGGGCGTGGTGATGGTGATGCCCGTGGTCGTGGTCGCTCACGTGGTGCCCCTTCCGATGTGCGCCGGTGGTGGACGTACCGCGCCCACGGAGCCATTATGTGCGTATGAGCGCACGCATGCACCTATCAACTGCACACGATGCGCACCCGCGCACCCCCGGCGAGGAGCAGTTCGCGCTCGCCGCCGAGATCCTCGCCCTGCTCGGCGACCGCACCCGCCTCACCCTGCTGCACGCTCTGACCGGGGGAGAAGCCGATGTCACGACGCTCACGGAGGCCTGCGGGGCGGCCCGGCCCGCCGTCAGTCAGCACCTGGCGCGGCTCAGGCTGGCCGGGCTGGTGAACACGCGGAAGGAGGGGCGCCGGGTGATCTACACCCTGCGCGACGGCCATCTGCGCCGGCTCGTCGACGAGGCCCTGAACGTGGCCGACCACCGGCTCAGCGACCGGCCGGTGCACGACTGAGGGATCAGTACGCGGCCGCCGTACCGAGGTACTGCTCCGCGAAGGCGGCGGCCGCCACGGGTGAGGTGAACAGGCGGCGGAGGCGGGCGAAGGTGGTGCCCGCGCGGTACTCGTCGCCCGACGAGGTGCCGTGGAAGACCTCGGAGAGCCACTGGGAGAACTCCTGGTAGTCCCACACGCGCCGCAGACAGGCCTCCGAGTAGCCGTCGAGGCCGCTCCCGTCGCCCTTGCCGAGGTAGGCGACGAGCGCGTCGCCGAGCAGGAAGGCGTCGTGCAGGGCGAGGTTCATGCCCTTCGCCGCTATGGGCGCGGTGAGGTGGGCGGAGTCCCCCGCGAGGAAGAGGCGGCCGAACGTCATCGGCTCGACCACGTAGTCGTGCATGTCGAGGACGCGCTTCTCGATCAGCCGGCCCTCGGTCAGCGGCGGGGTGCCGTCCGCGCCCAGGCGTTGCTGGAGTTCGGCCCAGACGCGGTCGTGGGGCCAGTTCTCGGGGTCGTCGCCGGGCGGGCACTCCAGGTAGTAGCGGGTGACCTCGGGGCTGCGGGCCATGTGCCCGGCGAAACCGTTCGGGTGGATGCCGAACAGGACGCAGTCGGAGGACGGCGGCGCCTCGGCGAGCAGCGCCAGCCAGCCGATGCCGTAGTCGTGGCGGGCGATGTCCGTGGTCCCGGGCAGGACCGTGCGGGTCACCCCGCGGGCCCCGTCGCAGCCGGCCACGAACTCGCACTCGACCAGGTGCTGTTCACCCGTGCCATCGGTGTACGACACGGACGGCCGGGGCGTCTCCAGGTCGTGCAGCCGGATGTCCTGCACGCCGAAGCGGATCTCGCCGCCGCGTACGTCGGCGTACTCGCGGACCAGGTCCGTGACCAACAGAGGCTGCGGGTAGACGAAGTGGTGCTGTCCCGTCAGCTCGCCGTACGCGAAGCGGAAGCGCTCGCCGGCGAAGCGGAACTCGCACTCGGTGTGCAACCGGGCGCGCTCCAGCAGGGTGTCGGCGAGACCGCGCCGCTGCAGACCCCGTACCGCCCACTCCTCGATGACGCCCGCGCGCGGCCGCTGCTCGATGAACGCGCGGGTCTCCACCTCCAGGACGAGGCAGTCCACGCCCGCGGCCCGCAGGATGTTGCCGACCGTCAGCCCGGCGGGCCCGGCACCGACTATCACGACGGGAAAGCGCTGTGGCGCACCGGAGTTGGCGTCTGAGGTCACTCGGTCATTATGTCGGCGCCCCGGCGCCTGCCGGGATTTCGGTGATGCGGCGGAGGGCTCAGCCCAGGCGGGGGATCTCGATCGCCGGGCACCTGTCCATGACCATGTCGAGGCCGGCGGCGCGGGTGCGGTCGTAGGCCGCCTCGTCGATGACGTCCAGCTGGAACCACACGGCCTTCGCGCCCTTCGCCACGGCCTCGTCGGCCACCGCTCCGGCGAGGTCGGCGTTCAGGAACACGTCGACCACGTCCACGTCGAAGGGGATGTCCGCGAGGGAGGCGTATCCCCGCTCACCGTGCACGGTCTCCGCCTTGGGGTGGACCGGCACGATCCGCTTGCCGTAGCGCTGGAGGACCGCGGCGACACCGTAGGCCGCGCGCCGCTGGTTCGACGACAGGCCCACGACGGCCCAGGTGTCGCCGGTTTCGGTGAGGATCTTGCGGATCGTCGCTGGGTCGCCGTACACGTCGGATCTCCTGGAGAAGGGGGAACTGTGCCATGCAAGGCAACACCGGCCGCCGGCCGGGTCTTCCCGGTCGGGGCCCCTACTCCGCCCTCGGCACCGGTGGGTCCGATTCCATAACCATGTCCGGAATACCGGCCAGTCACCTGCGCGCGGCCCGCCACCCGCCTACGCTCGCCCCGTGCTGCGCATCACAGACGCCCGAACCGGCCGGCCCGTAGACGCCGTCCCCGCCCGCAGGGGCCTGACCCGAGTCGAAGCCCATGTGCCGGGCCACGACGCCTCCGCCCTCCGCACCCTGCTCGTCGCCGACCTCCTCGTCCGAGCCCTGGAAATCGGCGGGACGCCCGTGTGGGCGCTGCTCACCGGCGACCGCGGACAGGCGGAGCTGCAGGCGGGCGCCGCCGCCCTGGGCATCCGGCCCTTCGAGGACCGCCGGGACGTCGGCCCCGGCTGGGGAGAGTCCCAGGCCGTCCATGTGGTGGGGGAGGGCGGCGCGGCTCCGGACGGGGTCCGGATCACCGTCGCGCCCGTCGAGACACCGGACGTCCCGCACGGCGCCGACCCCGCCGAGGTCCGCCTCGCCCTGCTCACCCCGCCCCGGAGCACGCCCGCACGGCTCGACGAGGCGGCCCTGTCCGAGGCCCGCGGCATCCTCCTGCGCTGGCGCCGGGCCGTCGCCGCCTGGGCCCGGCATCCGTCCCGGCCCGTCCCCGACGAGGTGCGCGGACGGCTCCGTACCGCCTGGGAGGACGACCTGGACGTACCCGAGGTGCTGCGCGTGCTGCGCTGGGTCGAGGAGTCGGAGCTGCCGGAGGGCGCCCGCTTCGAGACCTACGCCTACGCAGACCGGCTGCTCGGTCTCGAGCTCACCCGTGACCTGGGATCACCGGTATGACCGAGCGCACCGGAGCGGGGCCGCCACGCCGTCTGGTCGTGCTGAGACACGCCAAGTCCGCCTGGCCCGAGGGTGTCGCCGACCATGAACGCCCCCTCGGGCCCCGCGGCCGCCGGGACGCGCCGGAGGCGGGCCGTGTCCTCGCCGCCTCCGGCCTGCTGCCCGACCTCGCCCTGTGCTCCACCGCCGTACGCGCCCGGCACACCTGGGAACTGGCGTCCGCCCAGTGGGACGCCCCACCGCCGGTACGGCTCGACCCCGAGCTGTACGGAGCCGACGTCCCGGAGTTGCTGGCCGCCGTGCACGGGACGCCTCCCGAGGTCGCGACCCTGCTCCTCGTCGGACACAACCCCGGCCTGGAGGACCTAGTCCTCACCCTGGCCGGGGACGGCGTCGACGACGCGCTGGACGAGGTACGGGTGAAGTTCCCGACCTCGGCGATCGCGGTGCTGGCCTGGCGCGGCACGTCCTGGCGGGCCCTGGAGCCGGGGACGGCACTGCTCACGTCCGTCATGGTGCCCCGGGGGAGGATGCGATGAGCCGGCCCGCCGGGGCGTGCTCACCGACGGATTAGGCTGACCGGATGCAGGACGAGTACCGCACAGTGGCCCGCGCGGGTGTGCACGAGACCGAGGTCAACCGCTCGCGCTTCCTGTGCGCCCTCGCCCCGGCGGCCACCGAGCAGGAGGCCCAGGACTTCGTCGCCTCCGTCCGCAAGGCGCAAGCCGACGCCACCCACAACTGCTACGCGTACGTCATCGGCGCCGACGCCGCGATCCAGAAGGCGAGTGACGACGGAGAACCCGGCGGCACCGCGGGCGTCCCCATGCTCCAGATGCTGCTGCGCCGCGACATGCGGTACGTCGTCGCCGTCGTCACCCGCTACTACGGCGGCGTCAAGCTCGGCGCGGGCGGGCTGATCAGGGCGTACGGCGGTGCGGTCGGTGAGGCCCTGGACGCCGTGGGCACCCTCACCCGCCGCCGGTTCCGCCTCGCCACGGTGACCGTCGACCACCAGCGCGCGGGCAAGGTGCAGAACGACCTGCGCTCGACCGGACGCGAGGTGCGGGACGTGCGGTACGGCGAGGCGGTCACGATCGAGATCGGCCTGCCGGACGCGGACGTGGAGGCGTTCCGGGGATGGCTCGCCGACGCAACTGCGGGGACCGCCCGGTTCGAACTGGGCGGGGAGGCCTACGGGGACGCGTGAGCGGGGTCGGCGAGGGGTCCGGTGCGACTGAGGCCATCGCGGGCTCCCAGCCCTCGCTCGTCCGCTCCGCCTCCTTGACGATGCCCGCCTCCCGCCTGTTAGTGAACTCACCGAAGGCCGTACGGCACAGGGTGATCTGCTTGTTCGACGCGAAGAGCCCGAGCCGCTTCGCGGACTGTTCCACCCACAAGATCCTCCGGATCTGCGCGCGCCAGGGTGTCCCCATCCTCGCCCACATGGCCTACATCGGTGCGGGCGACTGCGTCACCATCGCCAAGTGCCGTCCGCCCAACGGCGAACTCACCCTGACCGAGTGGACGGAGAGCCGGGCCCTGTCCGCGGCCCGGGCACCTGTCGAACGAGGCATGGCACGGCTGAAGTCCTGGCAGATCTTCCGCAGATCCCGCATCAGTCCCGACCGCATAAGCGTCATCACCAAGGCCGTCCTCACCCTGGAGAGGCAACGCTGAAAACGCTCAGTGTCAAACGCCGATCGGCGCCGACATCTGGACAGACACGTCTTGCGTGGCGGCGGCCTTGAGTGCATCGGCCGTACGAGCGTCCGCCGGATGGAACATCTCCAGAGACAGTTCCGCCACGGTGATGTCCGTAGCCGCCCCGAACGTGGTGACCGTGCTGAAGAGGCGTAGTTCCGTGTCGTGCTTGTGGACGATCAGACACGACAGGACCTCCTCATCACTGCCGCCGTCCCCGTCGGAGCCCGGTAGGTGCGGGTAGTTGGCCACCTCGTCGTAGAGCTTCCGCAGCTTCTCACTGCCGCTGTTGACCATCTGGCGGTGCAGACGGGCAAGCATCTGGGCGCGCATCTCCGCCTTGTTGACCACGTATTGGGAGAGTCCCTGAGGATGCAGGGCCAGCCGCATGAGGTTGATCGGTGGCGTCAGCAATTCGGGAGAAGCTCCGGCCATGAGCCGGCGGGCGGCGTCGTTCATGGCCACCACCGTCTCGTGCACGTTGAACACCAGAGCCGGATAGGGCTCGTGGGCCCTCAGCAGGCGGTCGATCGATGACTTGACCGCGCTGAGCCGGGGCGTCCCGAGCGGGCTCTCCTGGTACTGAGGCGCGTAACCGGCCGCCACCAGTAGCCTGTTGCGCTGCCTGACCGGCACTTCAAGGTGTTCGGAAAGTCGGAGTACCAGATCACGGCTGGGCTTGGCCCTTCCGTTCTCGATGAAGCTGAGGTGTCGTGCAGAGACCTCAGCACGCGAAGCGAGTTCGAGCTGACTGAGCTTGCGCCGACGACGCCAGTTACGCACTAACTCGCCGAGCTCTGCTGCCGATGATGCGTCCATGGGGATCACTCTTGGAATGATAAGCAACAGAGCTCGGTCCCGCAGCCGGGCCCAGCCTTCCGTCAGACGATCTGCTCGAGTCTCGCCACCAGTTGCCCCGGACCGGGCATGGCGTGCATCTCCTTCCGCACATCGGCGGCGGCATCTCGCAGGGCGTCGTCGTGGAGCAGGGCGTCAACAGCCGCTTTGGTCACGTCGTCGATACGGGCGGACACGCCGGCTCCTCGTGCAGCCACTGCGTCGGCGTTGACGTCACGGTCGGAGCCGTCCGGCAGCAGGATCTGCGGCAGACCGGCGTCCAGTGCAGCGAGGGTGGTGCCCGAACCGCCGTGATGGATGATCCCTGCGGCAGTACGCAGCAGCAGGTTCAAAGGGACCCACCCCTCAACGCGGACATTGTCCGGTACGGGGCCGAGATCGGTGATGTCCGAGTTTCCAAGCGCCATGACGAATTCGGCGTCCAGGTCGCCGACCAGCTCCGCTATGCGCTTCACACGGTCGAGCCCGCCGAGCCCGGGGGCGGTTGTGCCCAGGGTGACCGCGATGCGGGGGCGGCGGGGTGGCTCCAACAGCCAGCGGGGCACATGGCTTCCGCCGTTGTACGGCAGATAGCGCATCGGCCAGCCCGAGGGCAGATGACCGACGAGACTCGGTGGTGCGATGTCGATGGAGTGCATCCGAGTCGGCAGATCCACACCGTGCCGGTCGAAGCATTCAGCCGTCAGGTCACGTAGCCGCGGGCCGTAACCGTCGGTTCGGAAGAGACCGTAGCCGTGTTCCACGGCGGGGATCCCGAGCTTGGCCGCACCAACGAGGCCACCGACGGTGAGAGCGGAGTAGACGACGACGTCGGGCCGCCACTCCTCGGCCACCCGGACGTAGGCATCCATCATCGCCGGTTGGTCATTCATCATCTGTGCGTAGTAGGGCAGAGAGTCCGCGAAGTCCGTGAACCTGGCTGTGGCGAATTCGGCGAACATCTCGGGATGCCGGGCGACCGTCGTTTTCACGATGTCAACCAATGTGAGACCGGGACACATGTCGGCAACCGCCAGACCTGCCTCGCGAACGGCGAGGCCGTCGCCTCCTGTGGCCACGAGCACCTCGTGGCCGGCCAGTCGCAACGCCCAGGCGAGCGGCACGGCAGGAAAAACATGCCCTATCCCGGGCGAGGCAGCGATGAGCACACGCATGATGAGTTACCTCCTCGGAGCATTTTGACTGGCAGGCGTATTATCAAGCCCATTAGCCGGCAGGTAATAGCCGTGAGTCATCAGCGGAACGTCAGGAAAGCGTCAGCGATATTTGAATCCGTGAGGGGCGACACGGCAGGACGAAATGTATAAGGGTGTTTCCGCCCTGGACAAAGGGGGATGTCACACGAGATCGCTCAGTGCTTCCCGAAGCGACCGCTCGGTGTGATCGGCTGAAGCGTCCCGCAGACGAAGGCAGGCGTCCGCGACTGTTGGCGACCCGCCCTGGGTCAGGAATTTCGCACGGACCAGCCTGGCGTGGTCCCGACGAGTCTCCGGTCCGGCGGCGCCCAAGGGGATGTCACGCCGCGTGCTGTACGTGTGGCCGTCCCGCATGCGCACCATGACCTGGGCGGGCGTCGACTTGGTGGATGTCGTGAAGCTCGGCACGGGTTCGGCCTTCGCATCGAGCAGATCAGCGAGCTGATCGCCGCCGAACTGCTTCAGCCAGGTACGGCCCGCCGACCCCGCCTGGCGCAGCGCTTCCCCGAACGGAGCATCGCTCCGCAGCAGAGCGCGGGTCATCTCGGGGTCGTGCTTCAGCTGTACGCGTTCGGCCAGCCGCCAGCGTCGCGCGTCCTGCACGGACGGGGCCGAGAAGTCGTCCACAGTGAGAGCGCCTTCCAACAGGGCCGTGGCCACCGTGTAGGGGGCGGACAGCAACAGAGCACTGAGCGGGGCCTCGGGACTGCCGGCGTAGGGCGCGGCATGTTGGTCGGCGAACACGGTGTAGTAGCTGGCGGTCACGGTCACCTCTTCGATGTCCTGCTCGCGCAGTGGGCCGTGGGCGCGGTGCAGGTCCAGAGCACAGTCGACGGCGGAGTCGATTCCCGGCCCACCCGGCCGCACTTTGAACGACAGTGTCTCGGTGTGCCAGCGACGCCCCAGCTCCTGGGTGACTGCGCCAGCCAGGGGCACTGTGGCGAAGTGACGCAGGAATCCGTCGGGATGTTCGAGGATGTCCCGGGCGCCGTGCAGCCCCGCGTACGCGGCGTCGCAGGCGTCCATGGCGGCCCGTACCGCGGCAAGGGCGTGGACGAGCTTGGCGTCACTGCCGATGAAGCCGGGGAACAACGTCCAGGGCGGCAAGGTGTAAGCGATACCAAACGCGTCGACCCATGCGGCAGCGGGTGCCGATTCCGCGCGCAGTCGCCCGGCGATGCCGCCGGCGAGGTGGGTGTGCACGGCGACCTGCCCTCGAAAGCGGCCGAGCGTCGCTGCGGCGGTAATCCGGGCGGCACACTCGTTGGCAGCGACGACGGCCGTCAGGAGTCCCGCACCGTCGAGCAGACCGGCCAGGGCGTAGGCCACCGGTACCGCGACCGTGGAGTTGGAGAGATGGCCGGCGTACGCGGTGTCGTCGAAGTTGAGCCATGACCCCAGCGCAGCCAGTACGCAGGCCGTCTGCCGGGGGTCGGACGCCAGTGGCGAGCCGTACGCGCGGACCAGGCGTTGACCTGAGGGATGGCGCAACCCCGCCCGGATGGCGGCGAGTTGCGAGAGAATCTGGCTCTGGGCAAGGGCCAGCACGTGATCGGGCACGTCGTCGGGCCGCAAAGTCGCGGCCCAGGCCGACAGTTCCTCAGTCGCCGACATGTGAGACCTTCCCGGAGAGCGTCGGCAGGATCCCCTCGAGCAGTTCGATGGTGACGCGCGCGCCGGTGGCGGGACGCAGTTCGCCGTCGTGCTCGAACAGCAGCGGGTTGCCGTCCGTACGTTCGACCACCACTTCGCGTCCTCGGGCGTAGGCGCTGCCCGGCTGTTCGACATGCAGGCCGTGGCGCAGTAGTTCCGGCAGAACCGCTGGGTCCGCCGAGTCGCCGAGCACACAGACGTCGAGCAGGCCGTCGTCCGGTTCCGCGTGCGGCAGCAGGTCGTACTGCCATGCCCGGTATCGTCCGCCGCCCACGTTGACGAGCATCGTCTTCCCGTGCTGGATCTCGACACCGTCGACAAGGACCCGGCCTTGGTACGGCGTGTGGGTCAGCGCCGACCGCTCCACCGCGGCCTGGTACCGGGCGCGTCCGGTTGCCTCGATGCCGCGGGCCAAGAGCAGGACGTCCGCCACCAGACCGGACCCCGCCCCGAGCAGGATCAGCTCACCGGTCTCCACAACTCGGGCCATGTCCAGGTGGCGGACCATGATGCGGGGCTGGGCGAGAGCGGCCCGGAGGATCTCCTGCCAGGGGCGGTCGCCCCACAGGTTGCGATAGTTGGAGTTACCCGTACCGAGCGGGACCACGAAGAGCGCCGGGCGGTTCTCGGCACGGTCGGCGGCGCCCACGATCTGCCGTGCCGTCCAGTGTGCCGTCCCGTCTCCACCCACGCTCACGACGAGGTCGGCTCGCGCGAGGCCTTCGACGACGCGGCCTTCCACGCTTTCCTGCCGCTCACGCCCGACCCATTGCACGGTCACCGCGTCGCAGTGGCGGGCACACACATCCAGGACTTCGAGTACACGGTCCGATGTGACGGCTCCGGCAGCGGAGTTGGCGATGATCAGGACGGAGCTCGCTCTGGCGCGGCTTGCCGTCATCCTGCCCCCTGGGATCGCTTGGGTCACCGGCCCGTCCGGCATTGAACGGGAATGAGGGAAGGGTGGCAGATGCGGCTGACTCCTCACTGACGCGGCGGCCCGAGATATTACCTGGGGGGTAATCGACATGAACTGTGGTCGGCGGGCAGTCTTGAATGACCCTGGAAGGCCCACGCCCGACAGGGTCGGCATTTCGCCTGTATCAAACATTCCAGGGAGAGACCCACATGAGTACCGGAGGTGCGCCCGCCGAGGTGTCCCCCAATTCCGGGGACAGCAACGCGGATTCGAAGCGCTGGTGGTCGCTCACCACTGTTCTGCTTTCGACCTTCATGGCCCAGCTCGACAACACCGTCGTGAATGTGGCGCTTCCTTCGATCGGTCAGGATCTGAATCTGCAGATCTCCGGGATCGAATGGATTATCAGCTCCTACATGCTGGTGTTTTCGGCGTTGCTCCTTCTCGGCGGCCGGCTAGCCGACCTCCTCGGCACCCGGCGCGTGCTGATGATCGGCATCATCGTGTTCACGATCGCGTCGCTCTTCGCCGGTCTCGCGGACTCGTTCGGCATGCTGATGGCCGGCCGGGCCGTACAGGGAGTGGGCGCGGCACTGTCCACCCCGGCGACGCTCATGATCATTCTGACGACCTTCAAGGACGATCGTGAACGCGGCAAGGCGATCGGTCTGTGGGGAGCGGTGATCGCGCTGTCGTTCGCGTTCGGTCCCATTGTCGGCGGGGTGCTCACCCGCTACATCGACTGGGGTTGGATCTTCTTCATCAATGTCCCGATCGGCGTTGCTGCCGTCGCGATCGGTCTGTGGTCGATCGACAAGAACGCGGGCGTCACACAGTCGCGGCGGCTGGACACGCCTGGACTGATCAGTTCGGGTGTCGTGCTGTTCGGCCTGACGTACGCGCTCATCGAGGGGCCAAAGGAAGGGTGGACGACGACCCCGATCCTCGCGTCCTTCGCAGCGGTCGTGCTGGCACTGATCGTCTTCTGCTTGGTCGAGACACGTTTCCGGGACCCGATGTTCGACCTGACGCTGTTCCGCAACGGCACCTTCACCTGGGGTACGGCGGCGCTCGTCCTGTGGGGCTGCGGCATGATGGGCGTCTTCGCCTACACGTCGCTGTACCTGCAGAACGTGCTGGACTTCTCACCCATCCTGGCCGGTGCCGTCTTCGTCCCGCTGGCCGTTGTCATGGCCGTCGTGGCCACGATCTCGGGCAAGCTCGCCGAGAAGTTCGGGGTGCTGCGCACTGTCCTGGTCGGCTTCGTCGTCGCTGCCGTCGGCCTGGCCCTGCTGGCCGTCCCGGACGAACACGCCAGTACCTGGGACCTCCAGGTCGCCCTCATTCTGGTCGGACTCGGTGCCGGAGCTGTGACTCCACTGCAGACCGCCGTGGCCGGCGCGCTGCCGGTGACGAAGGTCGGAGTCGCCAGTGGTGTGCTCAACGCCTTCCGCGAGATGTCGGCACTGTGTGGTGTGACGGTGCTCGGCGCGGTGGTCAGCTCGGTCACGGCCGGGCGCATCGAGTCCGGCGACGGGCCCAAGATCGCCTATCTGTCCGGCTACCACAGTGGCGTACTGATCGCCTCGGCGCTCATCTTCGCCGGCGCGGTCACCGCACTGCTCGCACTCCGTCCGGGCCGGGCAGCGGTCGACGCCGCCGAGACCGAGCCCGCGCCGCAGGAGTCGATGGCACCGGCCGAGGGCTGACCCGGACTCCCTGACCAGACGGCCGGTCCTGAGCAAGGGACATCCCCCGCCTTCTCAGGGGAGGTCGGCGGCACAGGGGGGCGCAACGGGCCCGCAGGACATCCTGCGGGCCCGTTGTCATGTGGCAGGGGGCGCGTCTGGACGGGAGTGAGGGACCTCTGGGGCGTCCGCCCGAGTACCCCCGACCACGGCAGGCGCGGTGTGTGCGGCTGGGCCGGCGCGACCGGCGGACGCCCGCCGCGGAGAGCGGCCGACGCCTGCGAGCCGAAAGCCGGCCCTCGTGGCCACGACTCGCTCGGGGAGGAGTCGTGGCCACGGGGGCCGGTCAGTAAGCGTTTTCAGTGCGGCCACTGACCGAGTGACGGGGGCGGTGTGAGGTCGGGGTGCGCAACGGACAGGGCTCCCGTGCCGTTGAGGGAGGTGTTCGACATCTCAACTCCGCGGCACAGGAGCCCTGTTGGTTCCGTATCCTGCCGCACTCGACCTGCCTCACGCCTTGGTCTTGTGGGTCACGATGCTCATCGTCACCCGTGAGGGTGACCGGCGGTGCAAACTTTCGCCGCACCGCCGTGCACTGGTCGCACTCGTGTACCTGCGTCGCCATGACACCCCCGCCCGTATCGCCAGAGCCTTCGGGATATCCGTCGGCACCGCCCACGCCTACGTCACCGCGGTCACCGGTCTGCTCGCCGAGCAGGTGCCGGGCCTGTTGAAGACGCTGCGCGTGCACACGACCCGGACTTCGTCCTCCTGGACGGCACGCTCGCCGAGTGCGACCGCGTCGGCGACGGCACGGCCGATTACTCCTCGAAACACAAGCGGCACGGGGTGAACGTGCAGGTCGTCACGGACCCGGCCGGTGAGATTCTGTGGTTGTCGTCGGCTTTGCCGGGCCGGACCCACGATCTGACAGCCGCCCGCACCCACAAGATCCTCCGGATCTGCGCGCGCACGGGTGTCCCCATCCTCGCCGACATGGCCTACATCGGCGCGGGCGACTGCGTCACCATCGCCAAGCGCCGTCCGCCCAACGGCGAACTCACCCTGACCGAGTGGACGGAGAGCCGGGCCCTGTCCGCGGCCCGGGCACCTGTCGAACGAGGCATGGCACGGCTGAAGTCCTGGCAGATCTTCCGCAGATCCCGCATCAGTCCCGACCGCATAAGCGTCATCACCAAGGCCGTCCTCACCCTGGAGAAGCAACGCTGAAAACGCTCAGTGGTCGCCTCGGTACCCGGCGGCTGTCGACCGTCGGGAAGTCGTCAGGCGGACATACGGAGTTCCTGGGTGAGGATCGCCTGCTCGGTCCGGCGCAGTTCGATGGAGGGTTCTATACCCAGTTCCTCCGAGAGCCTGGACCACATCTCGCGGTAGGACGACAGGGCTTCGGCCTGCCGGCCACAGCGGTACAGGGCAATCATCAACTGGGCGCAGAACCGCTCCTGGAGGGGGTTCTCGGCGTGCTTCTCACGCAGTTCGCCCAGGATGCCGGCATGGTTGCCGCGGGCCAGTTCGTTCTCGAAGAGGAGTTCCAGGGCGCGGATGCGGTACTCCTCGTACCGCGCCGCTGCGGCGCGGCAGATGGGGCCGCTGGCCTCTCCGCCGAACACAGGGCCACGCCACTGGGCCAGCGCCGCACGCAGCATGTCGACGACCTCGCACGGCCTGTTGTCTGCCGCCTGCGCCCGCGTCACCGCTGCTACGAAGGAGGACGCATCCAACTCATCCTCGTCAACGACGAGTTGGTAGCCATAGGGATGACCGATCAGCCGGGAGGACTCCCGGCCCCGTTCCAGGTTTGCCAGCTTCTTCCTTAATCGGCTCACCAGCGCCTGAAGGGCGTTGACCACGCCGCTGGGCGGCACTTCGCCCCACAGCTCGTCGATCAGGGCGTCCACCGAAACAGTTTTCCCTTCACTCACCAGGAGAACGTGCATGAGGGTCCGCTGCAGTTCACTTCTGAACGTTGCACGATTACCACATTCGGCCCGTATCTCCAGACCGCCCAGGAGAAGGAATTGCACAATGCCCCCGCCGTCCATTCGATCGCGAATACACCACTAATGCCAGAGACTGGATCGCACGTTCGATTGCACTCATCAAGAAACTATAACGGTGCCCGTCGAGAGGTCAAGCGCATTAATCGCCCGTTACCCGGACACTATGTTATGCATCCTGACCAAAAAATTGCGCAGGGGTGGCGAAAAGTAGTCGAAGCACAGGTGCCGGACCCTGCCGCCACCAAGGTATTGGTGGCGGCAGGGTCCGGCGGGTGCTGCGCGGGGCTTCTCGTCAGACCGGTACGACGTCGAAGAATTGGTAGTCCGAGCGGATTCGTCCTTGCTTGTCGACGATGATGAAGTCGACGCCGGCCATGCTCACTTCACCGCTCTCGGGATCCACCAGCTCCCATCCGAACCGCACGGCGTCATGGTTCGCATCGGGTGCCGCGTCGTGCCGGAGGCGGAACGTCAGCCCCTTGGCGCCGTAGTGACCAAAGGCGTCAGTCACCCCTGCCAAGATCGCGTCGTGCCCGCTGAGCACAGCCTGCGGAAAAACGTATTCACCATCCTCGGCCCACAGCTCCTGAATACGCTTTCGCCGGACCTCGGCGTCCTTTTCGTTCCAGGTCGCGATGTAGTTTTCGGCCAGTCGGCGGAAGTCCTCCATGGGTCCCTTCTATCGTTCGGGGAAAGCTTGACGATGCAATCGTCACCGACTGCCGTCGTCCCGGACAATTACTTGGGAGGTAATAAACATGCGGGCTCAGGCGGAGGCGAAGGCGAGGACCGCGTTCTGCCCACCGAACCCGAAGGAGTTGCTGAGCGCGAGGTCGACTCGCCGGACAGTGGGATCCGTGGCCACGGCGAGATCGATCTCGGGGTCCAGATTCTTGAGGTTGGCCGTGGGCGGCACGAGACCCCGCTCGATGGTGAGCACGGTGAACGCCGCCTCCACCGCCCCGGCCGCGCCCAGAAGATGCCCTGTCGCCCCCTTGGTGGAGGTCACGAGCGTGGAGCCGGGCAAGAGCCGGCGCAGCATCCGGGCTTCCGCGAGATCGTTCAACGGAGTGGAGGTACCGTGCGCGTTGATGTGCTCGACATCCCCTGGGCAGGCTCCGGCGTCGGCGAGCGCGACGCGCATCGCGGCGCCGAAACCGACGCCTTCGGGATGCGGCGCGGTGATGTGGCGGGCGTCCGCGCTCGCGCCGTAGCCCACCAGCCGAGCCCTGACCCGGGCCCCTCTGGCCCGGGCGTCGGCCAGGCGTTCCAATACCAGGACACCGCTGCCCTCTCCAGCGACGAAGCCGTCCCGCTCCGCGTCGAAGGGACGGGATGCCGAAGGTGGGTCGTCATCCCTGGTCGAGAGTGCGCCCATCTGTGCGAACCCGGCCATGACCAGGGGCGTGATCATGGCCTCGCTGCCGCCCGCCAAGACGACGTCGCAGCGTCCGAGCAGCAGCAGATCACGCGCGGTACCGATGGCCGTGGCGCCCGAGGCGCAGGCGGTGGCCACGACCAGGTTCGGGCCGGTGGCGCCGAACTCGATCGCTGTCTGACCGGCCATCATGTTCGGCAACTGCATCGGCAGCAGCAGGGGCGATACCCTGCCTGGCCCCTCGTCACGCAGAACGTCGTGCTGCGCCTCGACCGTGGCCGGCCCGCCGTCGGCGCAGCCGAGTACCACGCCCACCCTGGCGCCGTCCCAGGTCTGCGGGTCGAGGTCAGCGTCGTGGAGGGCTTCTCTGGCGGCGACCAGCACGAACTGTGTGAATCGATCGAGTCGATGGGCCTTGCGGCCGCCGAGCAGCCGGTCGGGGTCGAAGCCCGGGACTCGAGCCGACATGCGCACCGGACCGCCCTCCAGTTCTGGATCATATGCGGCCGCAGACCTGCCCTCGCTGACGGCCGCCCAACTGGGGCCGGTTCCGATACCACCCGGAGTCACGAGCCCCAGCCCAGTGACAGCGATGTCGGACGGGGACATCAGACCTCCGCTTTCCTGCTCTCGACCAGCCGAACCATGTCACCGATCGAGGTGGTCTCCATCAGCTCGTCGTCGCTCACGTTCACGCCGAGTTCCTTCTCCAGCAGCAGTGACAGCTCGACCACCGCCAGAGAGTCCAGTTCGACGTCCTCCCTGGTGGCCTCGAGAGTGATCCGATCCGGGTCCACCTTGAGTTTGCCGACCAGGATGTCCTTCAGGGTTTCGAACATGGGACGGTCCTTTCGTTGAGTCGATCGGATGGATGAAGCCGCACGCATGCCGGGAACCGGCACCTCGGTCCCGGGTCGGTCCGGCGCGGTGACCGGGCCCAGGCGTGGCCAGTGCACCGTCGTGGCACCCCAGGCCAGACCGCCGCCGAACGCGGTGAGCAGCACGCGCATCCCCTCGGTCAGTTCGCCCTCCGCTGCGGCCTGGGCCAGTAGGAGCGGGACGGATGCCGCGGCGGTGTTGCCCACCTGCTCGATGTTGCTGAGCCTGCGCTCGGGGGGCACTCCCAGTTCATCGGCGACCGTGCCCAGGATGCGGGCGTTGGCCTGGTGGGCAGCCAGCTTGTCCAGGTCATCCACCTGCCAACCGGCGCGAATGAGCGCGTCGCGGCTCACCGCGGTCATCCGATCCACCGCGTGCCGGTAGGTCTCCCGGCCTCGCATACGGAAGAACCTGTCGCCCGGAGCGGGTGCGACGCCGGCCGACGGCTGCCGTGACCCCCCGGCGGGGACCTGGATCAGATGTCGGTGCTCGCCGTCACTGCCCAGAACCACCGGGCCCACCGCGCCTGGTTCCTCGGGCTCGCCGGCCCGCAGGACCACGGCGCCGGCGCCGTCCGCGAAGATCACGGCAACCCCTCGGTCCTCCGGATCGACGATCGTGGTGAACGCGTCGGCTCCGACGAGCAGGACGCGTTTGGCGGTGCCCGCGGCGATAAGTCCCGCGGAGACGGCGAGGCCGTAGAGAAAGCCGCTGCACACGGCTGATATGTCGAAGGCGGCCACGGCCCCGAGTCCCAGTCTGGCCGCCACGTCCGGAGCCGTGGCCGGACACGGGTGGTCGGGCGTGGTCGTGGCGAGCACCAGGGCATCGGCTTCGCCTGCTCCAGACGACTCCAGTGCCCTTCGTCCGGCCTCCACCGCAAGATCGGAGGTGGCGGTGTCGGGCGACACCACATGGCGGCTGGCGATTCCGGTCCGTGACCTGATCCACTCGTCTGAGGTGTCCAGCCGGGCCGTCAGGTCGGCGTTCGTCACGAGGTTGGGGGGCACGTAACCACCCAGTCCGGCGATCACTGCGGCTCTCATGCCGCGCCCCGTGCACCGCCGGTGATGAGTTCGACCGGCAGCCCCATGTAGGCCATGCGAGCCTCGGCCATCTCGTCCGTCCACTGCTCAGCCATGTCGTACCGCTGCTCCGGCGTGGTGTCGATCATGCGGACACCCGGCCAGATCTCGTAGTCCCCGATCAGGTCCGCGTGGCGCGTCATGCCTGTCTGGAAGAGCTCCTCTCGCTGGATCACGAACTCGCGGTCCGGCACCTCCTCCCAGAGCCGGCGTCCGGCGTCCAGGACCTCGGCGAGCCTGGGCCGGTACTCCGGATGGCGCACCAGATGGTTCTTGAGGATGGTGGACGCGACGGTCAGATGGCGGATCTCGTCGATCGCGGTGCCCCGGGAGATCTCGCCCGTGGCCGGCGACAGCGGGGTCCACTTGCGCTCGCTCAGTTCCGCGGCCGGGGCCAGGACCCCTTCGATCACGATGGCGAAGACGGCCACGCCGCCGGGGAAGTCGGCCTGGTCCCGGATGATGTCGAGGGTGAACTTCTCGACCGGGTCCAGGACCCGGCGTCGATAGTCGGCCGCCATGGCCTCGATGTCGGCCAGCAGAGTGTCCCCCGGCATGCCGAGCTCGACCAGGTGGTTGCGGAAGACCCGGGCGTGCCGGGCCTCGTCGATGAGCTGTGTGGCGTAGAACTCCAGTTCGGGAACGCCGGGAGCGTTCGCCACGTAGTGGGCGAGCAGGCGCGTGGCGATCTCCTCGGACAGTCCGCGAAAGCCGAACTCCAGGACCAGCGCCTCCCGCAGGGGCCCGGGGGTACGCAGGAAATCCGGGACCTCGGCGTCGCGATGGTGTCCCGTCTCACCTCGGTCCTTCAAGGTGCCCTGGGCGACCTGGGTGATCCAGTAGGCTAGATCGCAGGTGTCCGGCCCGAGCATCAGCTCCTTGGCTCCGTCGAGCAGTCCAGGGGCGGCATCCCAGTCCGCCTCACGCGCCGTGGCCGTTCCTGTTGTCTCCTGTGTCATCCCATTCTCTTTCCGATGCTTCAAGTGCTTCTCGGCCCGCAGTGCGCTCACGCCGTGTCCTGTACGGCAAGCGCCTCGTCCCGGAGCAGGGGGTTCGCTTCCGGCTCCGAGCACGGAGGTTCCAGGGCTGCCGTGAAGAGATCGCCGGCGAAGCTGAGCAGCGGCTCGCCCTCCGCGGAGTCGGCCCGTACCACCTGGCCGAGGAGGACCTCGTGGTCCCCGACGACAGCGCACCCGGCGACGCGGCAGGAGTAGTGCCCCAGGGCTCCCTCCAGGAGGGGAGCCGCCGTGTAGTCGTCACGCCGCCATGGCAGGCTCGCGAACTGGGCCTCGCCGTCGGGGCGACGTCCGTCGGCGAACCAGCGGGCAGCGTCGGCCTGACGGCCGCTCAGCACGTTCACCGAGAACCGGCCCTCGGCCATGGCGAGGCCGACGAGGATGGAGTTGGCCTTCAAGCTGGCTGCCAGCAGGAGCGGGCTGTGCGAGACGGTGGCCGCGGTGGAGACGGTCGTGCCGTGCACCCTGCCTTCATGATGGACCGTCAGCACGGATACCGCGCTCGCCAGTTGACGCAGCGACCTGCGTCGGCTCGCGTTCATCGCCGCGTTGCCGTCGCCACGTGCTCCCGCCCGGCCCGGTGCCTGTTGGCGGCGGGAATGTGCCCGACGGGGATCGGATCCATGAGGTGGCCCACCGGCTTGGGATGCTTCACGCCCAGGTCGTCGAGGATGTTGAGGTAGCCCGGTTGCCGTACGGGTTCGAAGGGCAGGGCGAAGGACTTCATGAAGTTTCCGAACAGACCCCGGTCGCCGAAGAGATGGAAGGGCAGGGCGAGCAGCGCCCACTCGGGTCCGGCCACCCAGCACCACACCGCTGCCACGGCACCCTGGGTGATCAGGCTGTGCATGACGTTGTAGAGGACGTAGTAGGCCTTGGGTATCGGTTCACCCTTGCTGCGCCGGAAGGCGATGGCGCCCGGGATGTAGCCGATCAGGTCGATGTAGAAGAAGAGGGCGATGAAGGGGATCCAGCGGATCTCACCCAGGTTGGCGATGATCAGTCCCGTGCTGACGGCGAAGCCCACGAGGTACTCCGCGCGGTGCAGCGAGAAGGTTCGTGGCGTCTCGAACGGGTTTGCCTGGTCCATGCTGAACTCCTAGGCAGAAGTGGGTATTCCGGGAGGCGTCTCGTCCTTGGCTCCGAGGGGGAGGTCGGTGGCCAGTTCGGTCCGGGGGAACATGCCGGTGAGGGTCCAGGCGACGGTCTCCGTGATCACGCGTTCGGCGATCGGATCGAGGATTCCTTCGAGGCTCGGAATGCCGAAGTCGAAGTCGCAGACGAAGGTCACCCGGACGTCAGGGCCGTCCTGCCGCACCTCCCAGGTGCCGGAGAAGCTGTCGAAGTCGCCGTCGGCCTGCTCGAAGTGGACCTCGCCCCGACCGGGTTCGAAACGCTCGTGTTCGGTCCAGCGCAGCAGACCGCTGCGGAAGTGCAGTTCCCAGGACGAAGAGCCCTCCGTTGCGGGGTACCCCGTGTGCACCACCGCGGATTCCACATGCGGAGCGAGCTCCGCGTAGCGGTCCCACCGCACCACCTGTGCGAATACCTCCTCGGCGCGCTCGGTGCGCACCAGAGCCCTCAGTTCGACGCGTCGCACCGTCACCTACCGCCTTCCGGCATCGTGGCCGCCCGTCCGACGAGGTCGCGGGTCGCCCGGTCGAGCGAGTCGATCAGGCGGTCCACTTCGCGATCGGTCAGGGTGGCAGGAGGAGTGAACCTGACCACGGAACTGCCGTTCATCGAGTGGTTGGCCACGACTCCGTGGTTGAAGAGTTCGATCAAAAGCTCACCGGCGAGACCCGCCTCGACGAGTTCCACGCCGATGAGCAGGCCCTGCCCCCGGACATCGACCACGAGGTCGGGGATGTTGCGGTGCACCACCTCGGAGATGGCGGGCAGCAGCCGCTCGCCGAGTTCCCTGGCCCGGGCCACGAGTTGCTCCTCATGGACCGCCCGAAGCGCTCCCTGCACACCTGCCATCAGCAGGGGCTGACCCGAGAAGGTCGAAGTGTGCACGTAGGGGTCCTTGTCGAAGGGACGGAACGCCTCCTGGGTGGCGACCGCGGCGGAGACCGGGACCACACCGCCGCCGAGGGCCTTGCCGACCAGCAGGACATCGGGCCGGATGCCGGCGAGGTCGGCCCCCCACCACTCGCCCAGCCTGCCCATTCCGGTCTGCACCTCGTCGAGGACCAGGAATCCGCCGTACTCGCGCACGATGTGCTCGACCTGCCGCAGATAGCCGTTCGGTGGCAGGATCACCCCGCCCTCGCCCTGGACGGGTTCGATGATCACGCAGACTTCGCCGGGGTGCGCGGCCAGTTCGGCCCGGAGAGCCTCGGCGTCCCCGAACGGCAGGTGCACGACGTCCGGCAACAACGGCCGGAAGGGCTGCTGGTACACGTCCTTGGCGGTGGCCGAGAGCGCGCCGAGGGTCTTGCCGTGGTAGCCGCCCCGCAGGGACACGATTCGGCGGCGTCCGTGTGCCCGGGCCAGTTTGAGTCCGGTCTCCACAGCCTCGGCGCCTGAGAGAGCAAAGTGCACCCGGTCCAGGCCCTCGGGGGTGACGGCGACCAGTGCCTCGGCGGCCGCGGCCACTGTCGGCTCCAGCAGGATGCGTGTCGCCACGGGGTGGGTGTGTAGCTGGCGCTGCACGGCCTCCACCACCAGGGGATGCCGGGCGCCCATGATGAAGACGCCGTAGCCACCGCAGTTCAGGAAGGATTCTCCGTCGCTCGTCGACAGCCAGGCTCCCTGGGACTCGACTTCCATATGGCTGCCGAAGAGTTCGGCGAGGGTGGCCCGACCCTTGCTGAGATGGGCCCGGTAGAGCGACAGGGTTTTCTGTTCGGTCAGTTGCCGGTCCTGCTCCGGCGCTTGAACGATCGCGGTCATACAGGCGGCTCCTTGTCGTACGCCGGGTGTTCAGGAGAGTTCGAGGTGTCCTCCGCCGGTGTACTGGACCAGTGCCTCGGCGCTGGCCGTACAGGACGGGGGGTGAAAGGCCAGCGGCTGCACCGAGGCGGCCAGCCTGGCGTGGTCGGCGGAGCGGACGAAGTCCAGGCCGCCGAGCAGTTCGAGGGCCTGACGGGTGGCATCGTTCAGTGCCGTCTGGGCGGCGAAGCGAGCGGTGAGCGCGCGGAACACCGCTTCCTCACCGTCCAGCCCGTCGCGTACGTCGCGAGCGGCGGCTTCGATCAGGTGGTACGCGGACTCCGTCCGCACGACGATGTCCGCCCGCTCCCGAGCACTGCCGCGGCCGCTTTCCAGAACCGCCGCGGTGAGCGCTGCGGCGGCTCCGGTGTAGCCGGCCGAGATCAGCAGCTCGAACCAGACGAAGCCGGCGGTCTGGAGATCGTCGAGCCGGAGCGGGTCCTCAGCGCTGGTGCGTACGACGAGGTCCTCGGCCACAAAGACGTCGTCCAGGCACACTTCGTCGCTCTCCGCCGCCGCGAGGACATCATTGCCCCAGAACGGGCGGACGGACAGGCCGGGGGTCGGCACCTGTACCAGTGCCACCGCCAGTTCGGGCTCGCCACCGGCCTGGGGCACGGCGATGCTGGCGGTCAGCAGATTCATCGAACGAGACAGGCTGCAGGGCTTCTTCGAGCCGCTCAGCCGGAATCCGCCGTCCACCGGGCGAGCGGTCACCGAGGGAGCCAGAATGTTCTGCTGAGTGCGACCCTCGGCCCAGCCGGAAGCCATGAGCTGCTGCTCCGACACCACACTGCTCAGCACCTTGCGCTGCGCCGAGGTGAGCCGGCCTGGTTGCGTGGCGAGGCTGTACAGCATCGCGACGGTGAAATGGTGCATGGTCACCGCAGCGGCGAGGGACGGCGACAGCGATCCCAGAGCACGCTGCACCTGTACGGCCTCGACCGGATCGGCACCGAGCCCGCCGAACTTCGTGGGCACGAGGAGGCCGACCCCGCCGTGTTCGCGCAGCAGGTCGATGACAGGGCTGCCCGGCGCCTCGCGGTCAGCGTACGGAATCTCGGTCAGGGCCTTGATAAGACCGGGATGGAACCGTTCGCAGGTGTCGCGGGCCAGGTCCAGTGAACGCACTGATCACACCTCCAGTGTCAGGAGCCGAAGACGGCGTCGCGGGGGCTGACGTCGTGGGCGATGCTCACGCCCTGGATGTGCGAGGTCTTGAGCATCGGGTAGTTGGCTTCGCCGAAGACCCCGCCGGTCAGACCGGTGCCGCCATGGCTGGGCAGATACGGCAGGAAGCCGATGTGCGAGTCGTTGACCTTCAACAGACCGCCGTTGACGACACGCTGCACGAATGCGTCGACGACCGAGGAGGATCGCGACCACAGCGAGTTGCGCAATCCGTACTGGTTGGCGTTGACGAAGTCGATCAGGCTGTCGAGCAGTTCGTCATCCGTCTCAGGTTCGGGAACGACAATGGGCAGCAACGGGAAGAAGGTCTCCTCCCGGACGATGTCGTACTGACGGGCTCCCGTGAGTCCGTTCACCCGTACGACGGTCGGCTCCAGGAAGACCCCCGTGTCGGACGGGGTACCGTCGAGTTCGATGCGGCGACCGCCGGTCACGAGTTCGCCGCCGAGATCGAGCGCCTGACGCAGCAGGGCGAAGAATCGTTCGCTGCGACGCACCGGAGACAGCAGTACCTCCTCGTCCTCGGGGTACCCCGGACGCACGGCGGCCGCCTGTGCGGCCACCTCGGCGATCAGGGCTTCGGCCGCCTCGGGATGAACCACGACGTAATTGGGCACCATGCAGATCTGACCGGAGCCGTAGAACGACTCACAGATCGCCTCTGCGGCCTTGACGACGTCGGCGTCCTTCCAGACGATGATGCCGTCGTTCCCCGCCAGTTCCAGGATGGGTTTCTTGCCCCTGGCCACGCATTTCTCCTGCAGGCGAAGGCCCTCCTGGCTGCCCCCGATGTAGAAGATGTCGTGGATCAAAGGGCTTTCGAGCCAACGGTTCACCGTCTGACCGGGGTTGCTGCACACCGCGTTGAGCACACCAGGCGGTGCACCCGCCTCCACCAGCAGTGGGGCGATCAGTTCTCGGACGACGAACATGGTGCTCAACGCGATGCTGCGGGGCGCTCTGACCACCACGGCGTTACCTGCCATCAGGGCCAGAACCGACAGGGCCGCACTTGGGGCGGGCGCGTTCTGCGGGGGGTTGAAGGCCACTACCCCGTCCGGCTGCCGGCGGACGATCAGCCGACGGCCCCCGTGCCGGAACTCGGTGTGCATCCGCTGCCGGTACCAGTCCAGGCTCTCCTCGCTGTACACCTGAGTGAGGCAACTGAGTTCCCATCGGGCGAGCTTCACGGGGTGGCCCTCGGCGACGAGCAGGCCGATCAACTCTTCTTCCCTGCGTGCCAGTTCCTCTCTGAAGCGGGAACCGACGCGCATCCGTCGCTCCAGCGGCACGGCGGCCCAGGCCGCAGCAGCAGCCGCCGCCGACTCCGTGGCCAGGTCGATGCCGCTGTCGCCGGCCACCGCGCAGCGGCCCACCACATACGGGTGGGCGGCCGCCTCCTCGTCATGGTCGTTCTGTTCCAAGGCGCGTTTGAGACTGACGCTGGTGAAGACGTCCTCCAGCAGTGAGCGGGAGCTCACCGTGTAGACCCAGCCCTCTCCGTCGACGTCCTTTCCGGCGATGTACAGCTTGTAGCTGTACAACGGCTTGTCCTGACCATCGACCATGGCGAGCCTTTCGGTTCAGAGCACGGTTGCATCGTTAAGCCCATCGGATCCTGGCAATTGCTTCTGACCCATGGCTGACCGTCCGCTGACGGTCCCTCGCCGTACGTCTTTGGGCATAGCAAAAGAATGGTCGTGGAGTTCCACGACCATTCATGTGGCGGAGAGGGCAGGATTCGAACCTGCGTAGGCTTTCACACCCGACCCGGACTGAAGATCCGAGCCCCCGATAAGCCACTCCGGGCACCTCTCCCTGCTTCCGGCTCCGACCCTCCGGTGCCGTTCACAGGAAGATACTGGCAGACCTCCCTGACATCCCGCTGATGCTCTGCTGACTCGTTCGCCAGTCTCCTGATCCCCCTTCCGGTAGCGCCGCCAGGGGTGTTCTACTTTCGCTTGTCCATCCATCCGGACAGAACGCCGCGAGGAAGGAGACGTGGTGTCCTTAAAAACGACCTCACACTTATCGGTCCTGGAGGCCGTCCGTCGGCACACGCAAGCCGACAACCCCAGCGCTTTTCTGGCCCTGAACCGCGGAAACGACGTCTTCACCGTGCCCGGCACCGACGGTGTGATCATCTATCGGCGGACCGGTCGGTTTCTTGTGCAATTCGGCGGTCCCTTCTGCACCGTCGACGCGTACGAAAACCTGCTGGAGCGCTTCGTGGCACACGCCCGCGAGGAGAACCTCACGCTGGTCGCGGTGCAGCTCCAACGCCCCGATGCCACCGCCTACGCCGAGCACGGGTTCACGGTCAATCAGATCGGCGCCTCCTGGGCCGTCCGCATACCGGAATTCACCCTGCGAGGCACCCGGTTCATGCAGCTGCGGAACAAGATCTCCCGCGCGCACCGCAACGGCCTGGTCGTGGCAGAGGTGGACGCCGAGCGCTGGTACGAGGCCCTGGGGGACATCGACCAGGCCTGGTTGTCCGGCAAGGGGGAGGAGGCACGTCCGCTGGAGTTCCTGGTCGGTGAGTACGGCGGCCCGGCGCAGGAACACCGCCGGCTGTTTCTCGGCACGATCGAGGGGCGCCCGGTCAGCTACATCTCGTATTCCCCCGTGTTCGGCAGCCGTGCGGGCTGGATGCACGACCTGAGCAGACGTGTGCCGGGCGGTTCACCCGGCCTGATGGAGGCCATCAACGCAACCGCCATCGAGACGTTCCGCAGCGAGGGAACCGAGTGGCTGCACTTCGGGTTCACCCCGTTCACCGGCCTGGCGCCAGAGAACGAAATACCCGGACACAGCAGGGCCTTCCAGTGGCTGATGCACTTCCTCTGGGAGCACGGGGCAGCCCTCTACCCTGCGCAGACCCAGCTCTCGTACAAGGAGAAATGGGCGCCGGACACAGTGCTTCCTGAGTACGTGGCATTCCATGGCGGAGCATCGTTGAGCTCGTTCGCACACATCTTCCGTGCGTGTAACGCCTTCTGATTCCGACAGAGAGCAGGGAGATTTCCATGACCGACCAGCAGCCCAGCGCTGCCGAGTTGCAGCAGGCCGTCGTCGGATCTCTTATGGCAGTCATCGCGGCACCTGACGAGTCGGATACGGCCCGACAGGCACAGGACGCGTTGACCGCATTGGAGGACTGGCTGACCGCGGCCGAGCATGCACCGCAGAGCTGACCGGTCAGCGAATCGTCAGCCTGGCGTAATCAGCCCTGGATACGCTGATTTCGCCGCACGCCGGTAATTCCGACATGCCGTCCCGAAGACCCCTGGGGGAGCCTCCGTTGAACGCACTCGAAAGGCTAGCGAGACACGCGGGAAAGGAACTCGAAGAGGCATCCCCCATCGAAGTTCTGCGGTGGACGGCCGACACCTTCGGCAGGCGTTTCTGCGTGACCTCGTCGATGGAGGACGCGGTGGTCGCCCACCTGGCGTCCCGGGTCCTCAAGGGCGACGCCCCAGTCGATGTCGTCTTCCTCGACACCGGCTACCACTTCGAGGAGACCATCGGCACCCGGGACGCGGTCGAGGCCGTGATGGACGTCAACGTCATCACGCTGACCCCGCGCCAGACGGTCGCCGAGCAGGACGCCGAGTACGGGCCGAAGCTGCACGACCGCGACCCCGACCTGTGCTGCAAACTGCGCAAGGTCGAGCCGCTGGAGGCAGGGCTGGAACGTTACGACGCGTGGGTCACCGGGCTCCGGCGTACTGACTCTCCGGCCCGGGCGTACACCCCGGTGGTCGGCTGGGACGAGAGGCGCCAGAAGGTCAAGATCTCTCCGATCGCCCGCTGGACCCAGGACGACGTGGACGCGTACGTCAGCGAGCACGGCGTCCTGACCAACCCGTTGCTGATGGACGGCTACGCGTCCGTCGGCTGCGCCCCCTGCACCCGCCGTGTCCTGGAGGGCGAGGACGCGCGCGCCGGCCGCTGGGCGGGCCGCGCGAAGACCGAGTGCGGGCTGCACGGATGACCGGGGTGCTTGTGCCGACCAGTCACCTGGACGCGCTGGAGTCCGAGGCCGTGCACATCTTCCGTGAGGTGGCGGGCGAGTTCGAGCGGCCGGTGATCCTGTTCTCCGGCGGCAAGGACTCCATCGTCATGCT
>NZ_JBICWQ010000017.1:0-71545 GCF_043199815.1 Streptomyces sp. NPDC048523
CCGTCGAAGGTGACGGTTCCGCGGTAGTGCGTGGTGCGGGCGCCGAGAATCGTCTCGGCCCCGATCTTCTTCGCGTTCTTGGCGCCGGTCAGCAGCGTGGACTGGACGATCGGGCTGCCCTCGACCTGGTGGGGCAGTATGCCGTAGGACCGGTTGTCCACGGAGATGAGGCCCCAGGCCGCCGGCTCGATCCTGAGCCAGCTCTTGCCGTTCAACTTGTCGGGGTCCAGCTTCGCGGATCTCCCCAACTTCCGGATGTCGAGCGCGCCACCGCCGACGTACATCGCCTTACCAGCGAACCGGATGCTCAGCGGGCCCTTCGCGCGCTGGTCCGGCATGGTCAGTTCCATGGTCATGGACAGCGGCGCCGTGCTCATGGCCGCGTCGACGGTCAACCGGCCCCGATCCGGCACGGATCCGCTGATCTGGTAACGGAGGGATGTGATGTTGGCTGAGTCCTCCGCGGCCTTCGCCACGGCCTCGGCGGGCGTCAGGGCCGGCGCCGACGTCTGCGCGGACTTGCCGGAACTACTCTCGCCACCCGTCCCGCAGGCCCCGGCTCCTCCGCCGAGCAGCACGCACCCGAGGGCTGCACTCGCCACTCTCCGCGACGCGAACCGGCGTACTGATATCCCCATGATTTCCCCCGGAAGAAGGTCGGAACAGAAAGCCTGGAACGAGAAATTGATCAGGCAAGGGCGCGAGCGTATCCCGGGGAGGGAGGAGCTGATCCGTCGGATCCCCGCACGTACGGCCGCTCGTACCCACGGGCTCAGGTCCACAGCCCTCTCGGCGGAGCTCTCGGCACGCCTCCAGCAGACGTCAGGTCGGCATCAGCCACAGGCACTCAGCTTGTTCCTCGACGATGACGTCGTCGATGACGTGGTCCTCGAACTCGTCGTCGGTGAGTTCGCCGGCGAGCACCCGGCACCTGACCACCCCGGCCGATGACTACGTCGACGTCAGCAGCGGTCGGAACTCATCGGCAGGATGTGGTGCTGCCTGGCTCCCGGCGCCGGGCCATTCCTTGGGGGAAGCCTTGAACGCATCGCGGCATGCCCGGACCGCGGGGGCCGTGGCGGCCCTACTCCTGGCCACGGCCTGCCAGGAGAGCCCGGACCCGGCTGCCGCACCGCCGTCGCGCTCCGCGGCCTCCGCCACCGCCGGACTCGCTGCCTCGCCGTCCCCGGCAGCAAAGTCCCGGAACGAGGTGATCAGCGATTTCCGTTATGCCACCAGGTCCTTCGACCGCGAGGACGTGGAGGTGGTCGGACTCCGCGTCGGTAAGCCGCAGCGCTCCCGCGATAGCGGCCAGGACGTCGCCCGAGGGGCGTGGCGCCCTGCCTTGTTCGAGCAACGCGGTGCCGTGGTTCGGGAAGTCGTGCGGGAGGTATCTCGAGGGGATTCCGGTGTGGTTTGCGTAGAGGATGGCGTTGAGGACGTCCCGTGAAACGACCTTCGCCGGATGCCCGGTTGGTCTGCGTCGAGTCGATCCTTTCTCCAGGCCGCTAACGTCGGCCCGACCAGGGCCCATCGGGCGTCGGACAGGTCACCGGGGTACGGCTTGCGCTCGCTCACGGCGTAGCGTGATCACGTGCGAGTCGGAGGGCTCGGTTCCGTCGTTCATTGCGCGATTCCACAGCAACTTCACGTCAGACGGACTTCCAGGCATGGAAGCGAACGAGACGGATGGCTGAGCATCCGCCATGGAGACCGTCATTCGCCGCCTATGGGATGACGGCCGCCGAAGCAGGGCAGCGGAGAGAGCCGCATTTAGGGCTTGACCTGCATAAACGTCCTCTTGGAGTGCGGTTCGTGCTCTTACGGCGCCACTGTGCCGTCCGGTGTCGCCGTGGTCCCGGCCACGCTCGCCGCCGGCATGATCTCTGCGGTGGTCGGATTCGTCGTGGGCGCGGCGGTGGCCACCGGCGACTCATCGGTGGGCGTCTGGCTCGGCGTGGTGGAGGCGGCAGAGGAGTCGGGGGCTTCGGGGCCGGTACTGGCGCCATCGGACGGCTGCGGTGTGGCAGGCATGGGCGAGCGGTCGGCGGGGGGTGTCGACGGGCTCGTCGAGATGGGCGGGGCCTGCGGGACCGTGGGCGAGCGGGGGCTGTGGGTTGTCATCAGGTTGAGCGGAAGGGCGATGAGACCAGCGACGGCGCAGACCACGCCCACTCCCGCCGCCGTGCGGACGCGGCGACGGCGCACCGCGGTGCGGCGGATCTTCTCGTAGCGGCCCGGGGGTGCGCCCAGATAAGCCGGAGCGGGGCCCAGGAGGACCAGGAGGGGGTCGTCGGGGTCGTGGCCCGGGGTGGTGGAGTGGATCGATCCGAAATCCGGGTCGTCGTCTTCGTCAAAGCGTGTGGTCAAGGCTTTTCCTCAGGTGGGCTCGGAGTTGTTCACGGGCCGCGTGGAGGTCGGCCTTGATGGTTCCTTCCTTACGTCCGGTCAGCGCGGACACTTCCCGGATGGGCATGTCAGCGTAGTAGTGGAGAATGATCGGCACGCGCAGTCGCTCCGGCAGCGACTGCACCAGCAGGCGGACGGACGGGTCAGACGCCTCGGTGTGGGTACGCAGCGCCGTTTCCGTCGTCACATGCCGCATGGCTCTGCGTTCGCGTTCCATTTTGCGCCAGTGGTCCCGGACGATGTTGGCCGCCGTCACATAAAGGAAGCCGCGCGGCTCTTCCACCGACGTCCAGCGGGCCCACAGGCGGGTGAACGCCTCCGAAGCGATCTCGTGGGCCGTCTCGTCGTCGTCGACAAGACGGCGGCACCAGCCGGCCAGGCGCGGGTAGAGGGCTGCGAACAGCTCGGACGCTGCCTTGTCGCGGGACCGTTTCAACGCTCTCCATGGTGCTGTCGCCACCGGTGTGGCACTCGTGGGGGAGGACGGCGGGCCGGCGGCGTACGTTCCGGCGGCCCGCCGTCCAGTGTGTGTTTCAGTGTTCCTATGGGGCGTTCACGAGGTCGTGGACGACGTCAGCGTGGCGAAGACGATCACGTTGTCGAGGTAGCCGCTCTCGTCCTTGGGGCCGCCGCATGTGATGAGCCGAAGCTCCGGACGGTCCACGTTCCCGTAGACGTCGTCCGTCGGGAAGTCGGCCTTGGCCACCGTCCGCAGGGACGTGACCGTGAACTCCGCCTCCGTGCCGTTCTCCAGCCGCGCCACGATCTTCTCGCCCCGGCGCAGCCGCGAGAGGCCGTGGAAGACGCCGTCCCCGTACGCGCCGACCGTGACATGGCCGAGGATCACCGACGGGCCGGTCTGGCCCGGCGTCGGCGAGTGCTCGTACCAGCCGGCCTGGTCGTGGTCGGTGATCGGAGGGACCTGCACCGTGCCGTCGGACGCCAGCCCCAGCCGCATGACCGGGGTGTCGACCCCGAGGGCCGGTATCCGCAGCCGGACCGGGGCCGAACGGCCCACCGCCCGCGCGGACTTGGCGGAGGTGTGCTTGCCGGCGGTCGATCCCGGCGGTGGGGATGAGGCGTCGGGGCTCGCGGTCCCCGTCGTCCGTACGCCCGTGCCGCCGGAGGAACAGCCCACGAGCAGTGAGGCGGCGGCAGCCGTGGCTCCCGTGCCGAACGCGCGCCTGGAGAACACGGTCACGCCCCGGTCGCCCGCCGACGGCGTACGACGAACACCGCGGCGCCGCCCACGGCGAACGCGGCGGCAGCGCCCCCGCCGATCAGCGCCCCGGGGGCTCCGGAGTCCGTCGACGTCGGTGTCGCTCCGGTGTCGGGCGCGCCGGCCGGAACCGCGGCGACCTGGGACGCATCCGAGTTGGGGTCGACGGTGCCGGCCGCGGTCGCTGACGGGGTTGCCTCGTCGGCCGGTGCCGCGGTCGCTGACGGGGTTGCCTCGTCGGCCGGTGCCACGGTCGTTGACGGGGTCGGGCTCGTCCCATCGGCAAACGCGGGGGCGGCGCCCGCCAGTACGGCGGTGGCCGCGAGTGCCACGGTGCTGAGGACGGTACGGCGCACGGTACGGCGCATGGAATCGCTCTCTTTCGTCGGTCCGCCGGAGGAATGCCCTGCCCGGTGGTCGGTCTGATGACCGGGCTGTGCGGGCGGGCTGTGTGACGGATCGTGCGAAGAGACGAGTCGACGGAGAGGTGGGTTGCAAAGAGATGGCAAAGTCATCGAGGGGCTTCCGAAGGGGCTTACCACTCCAGCCAACACGTCCCTCAAATCCCGGCCCTCAACTCCTCCAGGAACGGGATCAGTGCCGCGTCGACCTCGTCCGGCCGCTCCTGCTGCGTCCAGTGGCCGCAGCCCTCCAGCAGCACCAAGGCGTGCCGCAGGTCGGCACCGCCCACGTCGGCTATCTACCCGGCGCCCGCATCCTGGGCCTGTCCAAGCTGGCCCGCGTCGTCGAGCACTTCGCCTGCCGGCCCCAGGTGCAGGAACGCCTGACCAAGCAGGTCGCCGACTGGCTGCAGACCCACCTGGAACCCAAGGGCGTCGGCGTGGTCATCGAAGCCGAGCACTCCTGCATGACCCTGCGCGGCGTCTAGGCCACCGGCTCCAGCACCATGACCTCCACCGTGCACGGCCTGCTGCGCTCCGACGCCCGCTCACGCAGCGAATTCCTCGCCCTGACCGGCGCCACCTCCTGACCACCAATGGGATGCCGCGGGCCGCCTGGCATTCGAACGGCTGCAGGCCCGCCACGCCCGGCGCGGTGCCGGTGCGGCCCAGGCAGCGGAATGAGGTTGTGCAGGCGTGCGATGCCAAGCATGGCGCGGTGCACTCCGTCGCCCTCGAAGCGGCCCCGGAGGATCTTCCAGGTCTTCACGCGGGCGAAGACGTGCTCGACGCGGGCCCGGACTTGCTTGTGTGAGCGGTTCTGTTCCTCTTTCGAGGCGGGGAGTTCCTCGCCTTTGCGTCGGCGGTGCGGCATCACCAGCCCGGTGCCGGGATAGCCGCGGTCGGCGATCGTGGTCGTCTGCCCGCCGGCGGCCTTCGCACTGGATCCCGCCCATGCCTTGCAGTCGTTGCGGTTGCCCGGCAGCGGCCATCCGACCACCAGCCAGTAGGCCGTGATCAGCATGACGCGGTCGTCCAGCGGCAGGCTCCACGGTCGCCCGTCCGGCCCACTTCGGCGCCCTCGCGACGCAGCGCGGTCACTATTTGGCAAAGAGGCGTGGGTCCAGTCCGGTGAACGGGGAATCCAGGACGGCTCCGACGCCGTGATCACAGCAGCCACGCCTTGCTAGTCTCACCGCGCCCGCACGCTCCGTCCGGAGCCTCAACGGCGGACCACGGCCGGAAGGGCAGTCTCGTGACGGACCCGGCAGACCTGAAACTGGCTCACCACCTCGCCGACCAGGCGGATGCCATCGCCCGACGCTACTTCTCGACCGCCACTATCGAATCCCGCGTCAAGGGAGACGGGAGCCCGGTCACCGACGCCGACCGGGAGATCGAGCTCGTCCTTCGCTCCTTGATCCACCAGGTGTATCCCGACGACGCGTTCATCGGTGAGGAGTTCGGCGCCCACGGACACGGCAGACGGCGCTGGATCATCGACGCCATCGACGGCACCGCGAGCTTCCTCGCCGGCGAACCGGAGTGGAGCACACTGATCGCTGTCGAGGAGGACGGCCGCATCACCCTGGGCATGGTCTCCGCCCCTGCCCTGGGCCGCCGGTGGTGGGCCAGGCCGGACTCGGGCTCCCGGAAGGGCCATGCCCCTCCAACTCAGCCGCGCAGGAGCACCGGTTGACCATCAGCGAAGGCGGTAGCGCGCAGAATGCGACCATCGGCATCTGGCCGCCTCCGTTCAGACTGAACCAGCAGGAACGCCTCGTGGCTGCGCGGCTGGCCCAGGGGGTCTCGCAGGTCCGGCCGCTGCTCGACTGGACTGCAGCGGATCCCGCCGCGCCAGCGCCTCGCAAACCCGTCCGCCGGATCCGGCACCTGCCACGGCGCGCTCCTGGTCGCGACCGGGCATACTGGACGCCTTTCTCCTCCTGGGAGCCGGCCCCTGGGACATTGCCCCGCTGATCCCCGTCGTCCAAGAGGCCGGAGGTGCCTTCAGTGACCTCACCGGCCAGTACCGGACTGACACCGCAGCCGCGCTGTTCACCCGCCCTGGTCTCCACCAACAGCTCCTGGACATCGCCGTGACCGCCAACTGAGCGACCCCCGCTCTCGGATACGTTGCCTCGCCCTGAACACCGGTTGCGGGACAAGTCTTAAAGGGTGTTGCACAAGGCCGTGTTCGGGCAGGTCAGGGCCCGTGGAGGCAGTCCTCTGGTCATGACGCGAGCGCGAGGTTGTGCATGAGAGCGACGACCTGGACCGCGTGGTGAAGGCCGTCGCCGCGCTGCCGGCAGTCGCACGGAGATCCGCGTGCGGCGCCCGGCCGCCGGCCGCAAGGACCGGGACAGGTTCGTCTCCGGAAAGACCAAGCAGAACGCCGTGAAGGCCATGGTCCTCACGGACACCGAAGGCCGAGTGTTGTTCTGCAGCCCGGTCCGACCGGGCAGTTGCGCGGACATCACCCAGGCCCGACAGCTCGGTCTGGTCGAGCTCCTGGTGGACAGTCCTTTCCTGGAGATCCTCGGGGACGCCGGCTATCAGGGCATGGGCGCGCGGACCGGCGGACGCGTGCTGACACCACCACATCGCAAGTTCAAGAAGAACGCTCCAGCCTGGTACGAGGAAAGGCACGAGCAGCAAAGCAAGGCACACTCCTCACGACGCATCCGCGTCGAGCACGGCATCGCACACCTGAAGAACTGGCGGGTTCTCGCCCGGCACCTTGGCCGCCGTGAGCACATGAGTGACATCGTCCAAGCCGTCGCCGCACTGCTCTCACACCAGCAGACTGCCACCCTCGGCCACGGTCTTCGAGCGTGAAAACCGACCACAGCTCCCACCTCGACGTGCCACCGCCGACCGTGCACGAGGTCGTTAGGCAGCATCGCCCTTCACAGCGTGCTGCCGCCGGCTTGGTCCCTGCGCACGACGTGGCCTGGGACGTTCGTACGGACCCGGCGGCTCCGGGCATCGAGACGATGACCTGCTGGCAGGTGCCGCCCTTTCACACCCCCGAGCCTTGTTTCGAGTCGAAGCTCGATCCGGCCAAAGCAGTCATCCGCCCGACGCGTGTCCAGTCAGCCGAGAACGTCGGCGTTTTCGGTGTGGGCAGTGCTGAGCACGAGTGAACACTGCAAGACGCAAAGACCGGGCAGTGGTGCAAGGCAGGGTGGGAGCCAGGCGGACGGCCGGCCACAGACCTCGATGGACCAGCCATGACCATCCTGCAGCGCCTCGAAATCTGATTCACCCTGTACCAATTCCTGCATAACCAGCTCGATATCAGCTCATCAGGAGAGATTGACATGAAGACTTGGTTCATCACCGGTACCTCCTCCGGCTTCGGCCGCCGGCTCACCGAATTGCTCCTCGCACGCGGTGACAGGGTCGCCGCGACGGCCCGGCGTACCCAGACCCTCGACGATCTCAAGGATGTTCACGGCGACCGGCTGTGGACGGCGGCGCTGGATGTCACCGACACCGCAGCGATCCGCACAGTCGTCGACCGTGCCTTCGTCGAACTCGGCACAGTGGACGTGGTCGTGTCCAACGCCGGCTACGGCCTGCTCGGCGCAGCCGAGGAAGCCTCCGACGATCAGATCGACCGCCAGATCGCGACCAACCTGACAGGCTCCATCCAACTCGGGCGTGCGATGATCCCGCACCTGCGCGCACAGGGCGGTGGCCGAATCATCCAGATCGCGAGTATCGGCGGCCAGATCGCATTCCCCGCGATGAGCTACTACCACGCCACGAAATGGGGAATCGAGGGCTTCTGGGAGTCCGCAGCGGCCGAGATTGCCCCCTTCGGCATCAGCGTCACCCTGGTCGAGCCCGGTGTGGCCCGCACGGAGTTCGGCGGCGCCAGCGCAGTCCTGGGAACGGCGCTCGACGTCTATGCGGACGGTCCGTCAGGGTCCCTGCGCGCGGCCCTTTCGGGCCAAGGCCCGGCCCTGCCGGCTCCCGGTGACCCCGTCAAGATCGCCAAGGCGATCATCGCCTCCGCTGACCAGACCGTCGCCCCCAAGCGCCTCACGCTCGGTTCCGACGCTCACAACCTGGGTGTCGCCGCGCTCCGCGACCGTCTGGGCGCCTTGGAGAGCGCCAAGGACCTCGCCTATTCAACCGATGCCGACGACTACATCGTCATCAGGGACTCACCGCCCACCCTCTTGCCGTAACCCCGCACGGCAATTGCACACAATCCATCAGCAAGTCATCAGGAACTGAAAGGAGAAGTGTCATGAACCGTTTCGCCAACAAGACTGTCCTCGTCACCGGCGCCGTGGGTGCCGTCGGCGGCGCCCTCGTGCACGCCTTCGCCGGTGAGGGTGCCAACGTGGTCGTCGCCGCCCGTCACGAGGGCGAGGGCAGCCGGCGCGCGGCCGAACTGTCCGGCAAAGCGATCTTCGTCAACCTCGACGTCACGAGCGAGGACGCGTGGACGAATGCCGTGCAGGTCACCGAGGACCAGCTCGGGCCGGTCGACGTTCTGGTCAACAACGCGGCCTACCTGCATGAAGGCACCGTGGAGTCGATCGAACCCGCCGCGTTCCGCTTCACGGCGACGTCCCGGTACTGATCCATCGATCTTTCGTGATGGCCCACCCGCTCGCGGGTGGGCCGCGAGTTTGTCCCTGGCCGACCCCTCGACCTTCACCCGCCCCTGGTTCGGCAGGGCGACGCCCTCTTCGCCGAGCTGCTCCTCGACCTCACAGGACGCTCGATGGCAGCCCGGCCCCCTCGCCTGTCCACCACCCAACCGCCCTCACGGTAAGGACAGTCCCGACCTCCCGGCGCCAGCGGTCGCTACGATCTGCGGCGTGTGCGCAAACATTGTGGTCGCCGAAGACGACGCGAAGCAGGCCGAACTGGTGCGCCGCTACCTGGAGCACGAGGGTCACGCCGTCACGGTCGTCGAGGACGGCCGGACGGCTCTCGAGACGGTCCGGCACCAGGAACCCGACCTGGTCGTCCTCGACGTGATGATGCCCGGGGCCGACGGTCTCGACGTCGTACGGATCCTGCGCGCCGAACGCCGGGAGGTGCCGGTGCTGATGCTGACGGCCCGCAGCACCGAGGACGATCTGCTGCTCGGCCTCGACCTCGGCGCCGACGACTACATGACCAAGCCGTTCAGTCCGCGTGAACTCACCGCCCGGGTAAGGACGTTGCTTCGCCGCAACCGGCGCGGCCCCGACCCGGCTCCGGCGACCGTACCCGCTCCCGCCTCGGCCGAGCCCGAAGCGGCCCCGGACGACGAGGTGTTGACGGTCGGCGCGCTCAGGGTCGATCCCTCGCGGCACGAGGTGTCGGTGGCCGGGACGCCCGTCGAGTGCACGCCCGGTGAGTTCCGTATCCTCGCGGCGATGGCGGCCGAGCCCGGCCGGGTCTTCACCAGGGCACGGCTCCTGGGCGAGTTGCACGGCTTCGACAAGTACATCAGCGGCCGGACCGTCGACGTGCACGTCATGAACCTGCGCAAGAAGATCGAGCGCGCCCCACGACGGCCGGCCCGCCTCATCACCGTCTTCGGCGTCGGCTACAAACTCACGGACCCCGCGAAGAACGTGCGCCATGCGTCGTCCTGACAGGGGAGGTGCGGCGGGGGACGCCCGGCTGCCGCTGCGCAAGAGCCTGGCGGGGCGGCTGTTGACCGTGACGGCGCTGGTGGCCTCATGCTCGGTCGCCGCGACCGCCTGGCTGGCCGTGCAGACGACCTCCGTCGCGATCCGCCAGGAGCAGGGGCAGAACCTCAAGTCCGACGCGAAGATCTACGACACCCTCCTCGGCTACGCGGCCAGCCACCCCGACTGGGACGGCGTCGACACCACCGTGCGAGATCTGGCCCAGGAGTCCGGGCGTCGGATCGTGCTCACCACGCCGGGCCGACACCCGATCGTGGACTCGGCCGACTCACGCTCAGCGGACGGCGGTTCGTCCGAGGATCTGCTCGCCCAGCAGGCCTCGGCGGTCGTGGATCCACGCTCCGTCGACACCGTGCTGGTGCCCGATGCGGCCAAGGCCGGCGCCGACCGCGTCGATCCACGGGCCGTGGGGCCCTTCCGGCTGCCCGCGAAGGAACACGACGCACTGCGGAAGGCCGCCGCCGGGAGGGTGGAGTGCCTCAGCCAGATGGGTATCGCCGCCGACGTCGTCGAGAGCCCGGGCGGACGGCCCCGCGTCCAGTTCGTGAGCGACGAGACCGAGGGGGGAACCGACCGTGACATGGAGGCCAAGTGCTTTGCGTCCTACCCGGTCGGTCCCACCGCGACCGAGCGGAAGGCCCTGAGCGCCCTCAACCAACTGGCTGACGCCTGTCTGAAACGACAGGGTCGCACCGCCGTGAAACTGAACCTGGACCTGTCCTGGGACCGGAGTTACGCATACGGGCGCGACGATGCGGTCTCCGGCGCCGAGGACGGCCTCAGCGATCGGGAGGCGAAGGCCCTGGCCGCCAAGAAGGCGGAGGACGCCGCGACGGCCGAACGCAAAGCGGCTTCCGGCGGCGCACTCGACTACACCACAGCCGAGATCCGCGACAGCGCGTACGACCGGGCCGTGGCCAACTGTGTCGAAAGCGCCCGCCGGGAACAGCTCACGGGCTATGTCGCCGAGCCCGCACTCCTGTTCATCGACGGTCCCGGTGCCGCCGGCGTGCCTGGCTTCGACCTCTCCCGCGCCAACACCGCACGCATCGCCGGTGTCACCGCCCTGGTCCTCGCCCTCACCGTCGGCGCCTCGGTGCTCGCCGGAGCCAGGCTCGTACGCCCGTTGCACGCGCTCACCGGCGCCGCCCAGCGCATGCGGGACGGCCTGGACGCGACGCCGGTGCCCGTGCCCGTCGTCTCCGACAATGAGATCGGACGGCTGACGGCGGCCTTCAACGACATGGCCGCGCACCGGGCCCGCCTGGAGGAGCAGCGCAAGGTGATGGTCAGCGATGTCGCTCATGAGCTGCGAACGCCGCTGAGCAACATCCGGGGCTGGCTGGAGGCGGCCCACGACGGACTGGCCGTGCCGGACCCCGCGTTCGTCTCCTCGCTCCTGGAGGAGGCGGTGCAGCTCCAGCACCTCATCAACGACCTCCAGGACCTGGGCGCGGCCGACGCGGGCGCCCTGCGGCTGCACCGGAAGCCGGTACGGATCGACGAGTTGCTCGGCCAGGTCGCCGCCGCGCACCAGGGGTTGGCCGAGACGGCGGGCGTCACCCTCACGGTCCTGACACCGCCGCCGGGCACCCCTCACCCACCGCTCCTCGACGCCGACCCCGTACGGCTGCGGCAGACCGTCAGCAACCTGCTCTCCAACGCGGTGCGCCACACCCCGGCCGGCGGCACGGTGACCCTGCGCCGGTACGTCACCGACCCGGGGGACGAACTCGCCGTGGAGGTGTCCGACACCGGCAGTGGCATTCCGGCAGGCGACCTCCCGTACGTGTTCGACCGTTTCTGGCGGGCGGAGAAGTCCCGCAATCGCAGCACCGGCGGCAGCGGCCTCGGCCTGGCGATCGTCCTCAAGCTCGCCGAGGCCCACGGCGGCACGGTGGAGGTGGCGAGCACGGAGGGGGAGGGGGCCACCTTCACCCTGCGGCTGCCGACAGCCGAGTCACGGAAGCCGGAGGGCCCCGGTCGACCCTGATGGGATGACGACAACGCTCTGACAGTTTCTTCACAAGTGGTCGTCAGGGTGAAGCCATGCCCGGAACCTGGTGCGGATCGGCAACCAGGAACGACCAAGCCGGGCTGGAACTGGAGTCCTCACATGTCCCGCGGTCTCATCCTGCGCCCGCTGCGTATCGCTGTCCTGACCGGCGTCGCGGCCGGCGCGCTGCTCGTCCCGGCCACTGCGGCCTTCGCCACCGACCCGACTCCGTCGCCGGGCGCGACCGACTCGACCCCTGCCGACAAGGAGGCCCTGGCGAAGAAGAAGGCCGAGGACGCCAAGACGCTCAAAGAGACCGAGGCCCGGAAGGCCGAAGCCCAGAAGAACGGAGGCAAGGACTACCCGCGTGGCGGTGTCGCCGCGGGCGAGGCCCCCGCCAAGGACGACAACACCGCCACGCTCATCGGCTCGGCCACCGGCGCGCTGCTGCTCGCGGGCGCCGGCACCTACGTACTGCGCCGTCGCACCACCGCCCGCCGCGAAGGCTGACCTGGCAGCACGACCTCTCGTACGAAACGGTGGCGCTGCCCTTCACCAGGCGGCGCCACCGCGCGTTCCGGCGAACCTCCGCACCCTGTTCTGGAGCCCGCGTTGCCCTCTGCACACCGTCCGGCACTGTCCCGGGCCCGCCTCGCGACCCTCACCCTGCTGACCCTCGTCAGCGTGCTCACCGGCTGCTCGGCCGGCCCCGACCCGACAGTGCGGGTCGTCCCCTCCGCCTCCGCACCCGGCACCCCGAGGTCCGGGCAGCCCGCGGCCTCTGACGCTCCGGCGGCTCCGGCTGCCCCCGCCGAGTTGGCCGTTCCCTCCGTGGGGATCACCAGTTCGCTGATGGAGTTGGGCCTCAACACGGACGGGACGGTCGAGGTCCCGGCGGCCGAGGAGGGGATGACCGCGGGCTGGTACACGGGCGGTGCGGTGCCCGGTGAGATCGGCGCGGCCGTCATCATCGGCCACAACGACACCCGCTTCGGCGAGGCCGTCTTCCACGACCTGAAGAAGATCAAGGAGGGTGCGGACATCACTGTCACCGACAAGACGGGAAAAGCCCTTCACTTCACCGTCACGGCCACGGAGAGCGTCGCCAAGAACGCCTTCCCGACGGAGAAGGTCTACGGGCCGACCCAGGAACGTGCTCTACGGCTCATCACGTGCGACGGAGACTTCGACGCGCAGGGGCACCCCGTCGACAACCTCATCGTGTACGCGACAGCGAGCTGAGGGCGGGCGATGTGCCTGTTGGGCCAGGGTGCGGGCTGTATTTCGTGCTGTGTGAGATATGCGGACGGGGGCGGGCTGACCGCTGCGGGACGGCAGCGTCGGGAGGCCGTACGGCGGCAGGCGGCCATGCTGTTCGAGCAGAAGATCAAACCGCTGGAGGTCGCCCAGCGCCTCCGAGCGAGCCGGAAGTCGGCCTACCAGTGACACCAGCTGTGGCAGGACGGCGGGATCGAGGCCCTGGTATCGCGCGGGCCGAGCGGATCACGGTGCCGTCTGTCGCCGCGTTGCCTGGAGAAGCTCGCCGCGTATCTGGAGGAGGGGCCGGCCGTGCACGGCTGGGTGGAAGACCAGGTATGGACCGCTGGGCGGGTGGCCACGCTGATCGGCCGGGAGTACCACGTCTCCTACAGCGTCTCAGGCGCCACCCGGCTGATGCACTGGCTCGGGTTCTCCCCGCAGGTGCCCGTGCGGCGGGTCGCCGAGCGCGACGAGGAGGCGGTGAAGATGTGGAAGAGGTGACCTGGGCGGAGGTAAAAGGGCCCGGACACAGCACTGAACCTGCGCGCTTGGAGCGATCGGATCATGCTGTTGACCAGCGGCGGTGCGCTGACCGATCAGCAGCGCGAGCAGTTTGGCCGCCGGCGGAGTGGGTCTGGACGAGGGGCCGGTCAGTGGTTTCGACGGGCCGGGATCCGAGTTGCGGGCGGCGGTGTTCGCCGACGGCGGCGAACTCTCCATCCGCGCACTGCTGGTCAGGACGACTCTCCACCAGCGCTCGTCGCTGGCCAGTGCGCTCGGAGCGAGCCTGACCGAACCGGACGAGATGCTCAGCGTCGAGGCGATCAAGGTGGACGCTATGCCCGGACCGGTGTCTCCGGACTGTATGCGGCCGGGGATGCGGCGACTTCGGCCCCGCCGTCCATGGCGGCCGCCACGGCATCGGGTTACCTGGCCGGCGCCGCCGCTGCTGTGCAACTGGCCGGCCGCAGGCTACTGAGCGCTCGCGGACCGTGGCCGCCGCGTCGCGGAGAATGCGTTGATGTGCACGCCGAGTTCGCGCATCGCTTCGACCCGCCGCTCGGGCCGGCTCATCAGATGCTCGACCCTCTTCTCGGGCAGTGGCGCAGCGGTATCGGAGGTGACAGGCACCGCACACGATGACCACTGCTCGGGATCTGCACTGCGCCGCAGTGCAGATCCCGAGCAGATGGAAGCGGTATTCGCCGAACTCGCCGCAGTACTAGGCGCTGTGGTCGTGGATCTCTTCCGGGAGCGAGCTGTGAGGGCTGCGGCGGGTGCGGGACTCGGTGCTGCAGCTCCGGGCCCCACACAGAGGCGGAGGCTATGCGTCCCCGTTGAGCATGGCGGCGGTCAGCACACTGCCACCGAAGCCCCAGCCGCCGTCGGCGACCTCGTCGATCAACACGACGGTGTTGGGGCGGGCTTCCTCACCGTAGATCTCCGCGTACAGAGCTGTGGTGCGCTCTACGATCTTCTTCTTGTCCTCGGCGGTGATGGTGCCTGCGGGGACCTTGAAATTGGCGAACGGCATGTGTGCTTCTCCTTGAGTTGATCTCTTCCGTAAGGCGGAAGCATGTGTCCGAGATGCGTGGCCACGGGGCCGCTTCTCGACTGTTGTCGGCGTGTCAGAGGCTGGCGTGGGGATTGGCAGTTCGTCGACGCTGATGCGGTGAAAGGATTCCGCGCGGATCCGGATGTAGATGACCGGTACCACCACGCTGCCGTTGCGGGCCGGCGACCATCACGATGTGCGGCTGCGGCATCACACCAGGCCGCCGTTGGCTCGCAGGATCTGGCCATTTCACCCAGTGCCCCGCCGGGCTGGTGAGGAAGGCAACCACGTGGGCGATGTCTTCCGGGGTGCCCAGCCGCTCAAGGGGCGGAGCCTTGGCGAGCTGGTCGATCTGCTCGGGCGTCTTGCCCTCGAAGAACAGGTCCGTGGCTGTAGGCCCCGGGACGACGGCGTTGACGGTGATGTCTCGCCCGCGCAGCTCGCGGGCGAGGATCAACGTGAACGACTCGGTGGCTGCCTTGCTCGCTACGTAAGCACCGTAAGCCTCGCTACGTAAGCACCGTAAGCAGGGACCTGGTGCCGACCACGGAGGTCGAGAACCGCACGAACGAACCGCCCGCGCGTAGTCGCCGGGCGGCCTGCTGGGCGACGACGAAGGCACCGCGGATATTGGTGCGATGCACAGCGTCCAGCACCGCCAAGCCGAGGTCCGCGATGGGTGACAGAGCGAGTCGGCCGGCACAGTTCACCACGACGTCCACGCCGCCGAACTCCTGCTCCGTCCGGTCGAACAGCGCCGTCATCGCCTGCTCGTCCGCCACGTCCGCCTGCGCCGCGATCGCCCGCCCGCCGGGGCCGGTGATCGCCGTTACGGTCCCTTCGGCGGCAGCCCCGTCGTAGGCGTAGTTCACTACGACCACCAGGCCGTCCTGGGCGAGCCTGTGGGCGACCGCCCGGCCGATGCCGCGTGATCCCCCGGTAACGACTGCGACCCGTTCGACCGCAGGTGGGGAGTGGTTCTGGGAGGGCTCGTATCCATGGCCTCTACGATGCGCAGTATCGGTTGGCGGAGCCAGGGGATGTCATCCCCTATGTCAGCGGGCCGCCCGGACGCAGGATGGCAGGCATGGGTTCTGTGAAATATGACGAGCTGGGCGCGTTCCTGCGCTCGCGGCGCGCGCGTATTCGCCCGGCTGACGTGGGATTTCCCCCCGGGCCCCGCCGCCGGGTGCCCGGACTGCGCCGCGATGAAGTCGCCCAGCTCGCCGGAGCATCGGTGGACTACTACAACGAACTTGAACGCGGGGCCGGATCCCAGCCCTCCGAGCAGATGATTGCCGCGCTGGCGAGGGCACTGCGGCTGACGGCTGACGAGCGCGACTACCTCTACCACCTGGCCGATCGCCCGGTGCCCACACACGGTGGACCGGCCTCGCATGTCCACCCTGGCATGCTCGACCTCCTCAGCCGTCTGACATCGACACCCGCGCAGGTCATCACCGACCTGCATGTCACTTTGGTGCAGAATCCGCTGGCGGTGGCGCTGCTCGGGGACCACTCGGGCTTCCGGGGCGCTCGGGCCAGCTTCATCCACCGATGGTTCGCCGACCCCGACGCCCGTGCGATGTATCCCGAAGCCGACCATGGCCACCAGTCCCGGGCCTTCGTCGCCGATCTTCGAGCAGCCGCCGCGAGACGTGATGCCAGGGACGCCGAAGCCAGCTCGCTGATCAGCTCACTACTCAATGCCTCGCCGGAATTCGCTGCTCTTTGGGCCGACCATGACGTGGCATTCCGGCGTGATGACCGCAAACGCCTCATCCATCCTGTACTTGGCCTGATCGAGGTCAACTGCCTCAACCTGTTCAGTGAGGACGGCCGACAGCGGCTGCTTTGGTTCACCCCTGCAGTCGGCACCGACAGCGCCGATCTTCTCGATCTGCTTGCTGTCCTCGGCACCCAGGAATTCACCGGACCGGCACGCTGACAATCAGCCGCCTTTCGCGTCGGCCCGGGCCTGGAGCCGGGTGAGGGTCCGCTGCCAGGCACCGTTCCGCTGCCACCGGTGGAACAGGTCGTAAACCCGGTTCCACGGTCCGTACTCGACGGCAACCTCCCGCCACGGAACACCGGTCCGGACCCGGCTCATCGCCACACCCACACCCTGATCCATGCGGGGAGGCGGCACCGGTACCCAGTGACCCCACTGCTGGCCGCGCTGCTGTACCTAGCAGGTCATCTCATTACCGGCAGCTGGCCAACCATGCAGGCCATGACCTGCCCGAGCAGGCCTACACCGTGACGATCCTTCACGAGCGCTACGACAACCGATAGAGCCGGAGTCGGGCGGCTCATGCTGACGCTCGGACTGGAGGATTCGGCGCATCGTCCGGGACGACGTTGGGCTCGGGGAAGGCACGGCGCTACAGCTCACGCATCGCTGGGGTCTGCCGATTGGCCTGCTCCTCTGTCAGGGTCCGTCCGGCCGGACCCGTCCCTGAGCCGCCAGCCGCACGGGGCGTGCGGACCAGGGCGAGCACCAGGATTCCGCCGCCCAGGGCCGTCAGACCGGCGGCCACCGCCGCATGGTTGAGCCCTGTCGCGAAGGCGGCACGCAGGGTGTGCTCGGAGAACGCGTCGCGCAGTGCCCCCGCCCCGCCGCCCGCCAGGGTGTGCGCCGCGTCGTGCGGCAACGTGTCCTGTATCCGCGAGGTCAGCACCGTCCCCAGGACCGCGATCCCGAGCGCATAGCCCAGCTGCCGGAAGGTGTTGACCGCGCCGCCGGCCATGCCTGCCCGCTCGGCCGGCACCGCCGCCAGCGCGGCGCCCGCGATGCCCGGCGACACCAGCCCTGTGCCGATGCCGACGAGCACGAGACCCGGGACCAAGGCGGCGGCCGACGAGCCCGCGTCCAGGACCGCCATGCAGAACTGGCCGGAAGCGACCAGCAGTAGCCCGCCACCAATGGTGATCCGCGGCGGCACCCCGTGCAGCAGCCGGCCCCCGGCCGCCGCGACCACGAACGACGCCAGCGACAGCCACAGGAACACCAGACCGCCGCGCACCGGGCTCATCCCGAGGATCGTCTGGAGCCAGATCGAGGTGTACGCCATGCCACCGAAGGCGGCCGCGTTGAAGACCAGGGCGCCCGCCATCACACCGGAGAACGCGGGCTTCAGGAACAGCCGCGGATCGATCAGCGGGTCAGCCGCGCGCCACTCGACGGCGACGAAGCCGGCCAGCGCCAGGACGCCGCACCCGAACCACGCGAGGGTCGTCCCCTCGGCCCAGCCGTGTGCCCCCGCGCGCACCGCCCCGTACGTCACCGCACCGGCGAACGCCGCGAACGTCACCGTGCCCGCCCAGTCGACCCGGCGTCCGCTCGCCCCGCGCGACTCCGGCACCACCCGCAGCGTCAGCCAGATCGCGGCCACGCTCACCGGCAGGTTCACGAAGAAGATCCACCGCCAGCCCGGCCCGTCCGTCAGCACCCCGCCGAGCACCGGCCCGACCGCGGCCGCCGCACCGCTGACCGCGCCCCACACCCCGAGCGCCACCGACCGCCGTCGGCCCTGGTACACCGAGCCCAGCAGCGGCAGCGTGGTGGCGAACATCGCCGCCGCGCCCACGCCCTGCACCGCCCGGGCAGCGACCAGCATCCCGGGCCCGGAGGCGAGCCCGCACAGCAGCGACGCCACCGCGAACAGCACCATGCCGGCCACGTGCACCCGCCGCCGACCCAGTACGTCGGCGGCTGCCCCTATTCCGAGCAGCAGCGCCGCCAGCGCCAGCGCGTACCCGTCCATCACCCACTGCAGATCGCTCAGCGACGCGTCCAGCGCCCGCGCCATGTCCGGCAGCGCGACGACCGCGATCGTCACGTCCAGCAACAACATGAACGTGCCCAAGCACACCGCCGTCAGCGGCCCCCATGTACGCATGTCCCCACTCCTTTGCGACGTCTCCCTGTCTCTCCGTACGATGGCCGCACCCCGGTCGATTGGCGTGATGCCGGGCACCGAAGCGCCGGAACTCGACAGGAGATGGCGTGCTGACGCTGAAATCCTCCACAGTGGACGACCTGGATCTCCGGCTGCTGGCCGCCCTGGAGATCAACGCACGGGCGTCCTTCAGCCGCCTTGGAACCGTGCTCGGGGTGTCCGACCAGACGGTCGCGCGCCGGTACCGCCGGCTGTGCGCCGAGGCCGGGCTGCGGGTCGTCGCCGTCCGGGACGCCCACCGGCTCGGGCAGGACCAGTGGATGCTGCGGGTGCGGTGCGCTCCCGACAGCGCGCAGACCATCTCCGAGGCACTCGCCAGGCGCCCGGACACGGCATGGATCGGACTCGCCTCCGGTGGCACCGAGATCGTGTGCATGACCCGGCCCCGGAGCCCCGGGGACCACGACGAACTACTGCTGGGCAAACTGCCCCGCACCCCCAGCGTCGTGGAGATCCGCGCCCACCAGCTGCTCCACCGCTACTTCGGCGGGCCGACGGGCTGGCTGGCGAAGTTCACGATACTCACCGACGACCAGATCGCCGCTCTGCGCCCGCACCCGGAGCCCGGGCCGGGACCGGTACACATCGACCGGGAGGACGAGCCGCTGGTCAAGGCTCTCGAACGCGACGGGCGGGCCGCGTATCCCGAACTCCAGCGCGCCACCGGCCGCTCCGAGTCGGCCGTCAAGCGCCGCCTCTCCGCCCTGCTCGCGTCCGGGGCCCTGTACATCGACATCGAGTACCACTCAGAGGCCCTCGGCTACCCGCGCGCCGCCGTCCTGTGGATCACGACCGCGCCCGGTGATCTCGAGTCCGTCGGCGAGGCCCTAAGCACCCACCCCGAGATCGCCTACGCCAGCGCCACGGCGGGCCCCTGCAACATCGTGGTGACAGCTGTCGCGAAGGACACAGCCGGCCTGTACGCCTATCTGAGCGGCCCACTGGGCCGCCTGTCCGGGGTCCGGCACGTGGAGGCGACGCCCTTCCTGCGCAGGGTCAAGCAGATCACCTACCAGCAGCCCGGACGCTGACCGGCGCCCCTGGTGAGGACGGCGGCCAGCCGCGTTCCCGGTTGGACTCAGCGTTGGTGGCGGTCGCCGCCCGCCAGGATCGCGGCGGCCAGCGCGTCGGCGGCGTCCTAGACGGTCGTGCAGCGGTGGCCGTGACCGTGGACCAGCTGAAGTCGACGCGGCCGAGTTCGGCAGTCCGGCCGACTCCGGTACCCGTACCAGAGTCGGCGGGATCAGCCCCCCGGGAGTGGGCCATCACGACGTGGCCGGCCCGGGCCGCCGCGACCAGGCCGTTGAGGCTGCCACTGGTCCAGACGATGCTCCACGCCCGGCCCTGCCGCTCCAGGGCGAGCGCCCGGGTGAGCCCGGCGGGCGTGGTACACGATCAGAGCGACCGGGCGGTTCGCGTTCAGCCGGACCGCTCCCCCCGGTCCACGTCAGCTCGGGGCGCCGCTTGGCCAGCACCAGATCGAACCTGTTTCCCAGGGCTTGGTCAGTGCGAGGAGGAGAACACGGAAGCGGCCCCGGTATTTCCCGTGGGAAGTTCGTCTATTTCCCACGGGGAGTATCGGGCTCTGTCACAAGATCTACGACAGAGCCGAATCACCTGACGCCGATGACGTAGATCGTGGGGGCCGTCGACACGCAGGTAAACGCGACACGGGCCGTTGCTGTATCCCTTGTCGGCCGCGATGCTGTCGCGCTTCGTGCGGGACCGGCCCGGACCGGCGGAAACGCGGAGCTTCGCCAGCACCGTCTGGAACTGGGTGCATTCCGCCCGCAGTCCGCCGGTGCGGGACCAATCCAGCGCCGTCAGCCGAGGGCGTCGAGCAACTCGCGCTCGCGCTGCGCGCTGAGGCCGGCGCGCCTTTCCCGGTCCAGTCCCTGCTCGCGTTCCCAGCGCAGCGTGTCGGCCAGCATCTCCGCCCGGGGCCGGTGACGCAGCCCCGCGGCTTGCGCCGCGGACCGTCCCGGGCCGACCACCCCTCCAAGCCCGGCTCAACCAGCCACATCGCCAGCGATTCGGGCCCCATGTACTGGGCCACGCCGTTGGCGAGCAGCCACACCGATTCGGCGGTGACCACAGGACCGGTGTGCCCGCCGACGACGCGGGACAGCTCAATCCATTCTTCGAACGGAACGACCGGGCCGACAGCGTTGTACGTGCCGGTGGCTCCCGTCTCCGCGGAGTCGAGCAGCCAAGAGGCGAGGTCTCGCACGTCGACCACCTGGGTAGGCGCGGCCGGCGTGTCGGGGACCAGCATCGGCCCACGCGGATCGCGTGCGGCGCGGGTGACCCAATAGCCGGAACGCCCGCTGTGATCGCCCGGGCCGCCGATGAGCCCGGCTCGCGCGATGAGAAGGCGATCGCCCACAGCAGACGTCGACGCCTGCTCACAGGCGACCTTCGCCTCGCCGTACAGTTCGCGGTCAACCTCGCTCCGGTCGGTCGGAGCGAGCAGGGCCGCGGACTCGTCCGCCCCCAGCGTGGCGTGGGAGGCGTAGGCGTTGCCGGACGAGACATACACCCAGTGCCCGGCCTCGCCGCCCAGCACGTCGAGCGCTCCACGAACAAAGCCCGGCTGCCAGGACACCTCGACGACCGCATCCCATACCCGGTCGAACAGGGGCTCGTAAGCCGACGGATCGCGCCGGTCAGCGGCGACCAGTGTCGCTCCGTCCGCGACTTCTCCGCTCTCGCCACGCGCGAGACAGGTCACCCGATGGCCGCGTTCGATCGCCTGCCGCGACAACTCCCGAGCCACCCACGCCGTTCCGCCCAGAACCAAGATCTCCATACCGACACGCAAGCACCGGCATCACCACCCTGCCAGGCAAATTCGCTCACAGCAGATGATCAGCCATCAGATCGATCTCAGCCCTCGGGCAAAGTACCTGGTATCCGTCGACCCGGAAGTGCTCATCACTCCGCGGCATCAGGTGCGCGCCATCGGGTGCACTCAGTGGCCGCCTCCCGACCACGGTGCCGTCCGGGCTCCTGCGGGCGGTGCGCCCGTTGGTCGTCCTGGCGCACCGGTTGCGGTCCATCGGCATCGTCCTGTTCGGCGTAGCGGTCCGCGCGGGCGCGGGAGGCGTCGGCCGCCTTGGAGAACGCGTCCTGGAGGTGGCGCAGCCGCTCGTTGTGAGATCGGGGCTTCCACGTCCGTGCGCGACTTCCTCAAGGCCCGCAGCGCCGTCAGGTCGATCGCCTCCCGGCGTCCGGCCTCCGGCTCCTGATCTTCGTGTTCATGGTCGGCGTTCGAGAACCACTTAGAGGAAGCGTCCATCAAACGCCCTTGAGAACACGATCAAGTGCCGCCCGGCCTATAGGTCCCCAGTTCGGCTTGCCGCCGGGAAGGCCCCGATCTCCGTTCTGCCCCATGAGCATCAGGAAGAGGCTCTTCATCGCGGCCAGCCCGCGGGCGCGCCGGATCGCCGCCTCGTCGGCATGCGCATACATGTCGAAGAACCGTGAGACCGTGCCCGCCGGCAGCAGCACCCATGCGGCGGCGAGGTCCCAGGCGGGGTCGCCGGCGAACATGGCACCGAAGTCGACGATGCCCGAGAGCGTTCCGTCCGAGACGACCACGTTCGCGGGATGGAGGTCGCCATGCACCCACATCGGCGGGCCACACCACTCGGAGGCCGCGACGGCATCGTCCCAGACGGCCCGGACCTCGTCGGCAATGTCGCCGGGGACAACGGCTTCAAAGAAGTAGTCGAAGCTGTCCGTGCACTTCTTGGGGTGAGCGCCGAAGTCCGAGCTGATCGGCGCCTCGGCAGGCGCCTCCACGTGGAGCGCCCTGAGGAAGCCCGCCAGTGTGTCGGCTGCGTGGGCGCCGCGGGTGATCGAGCCGTGGTCCAGCGGCTCGCCGTCAACCCACGTCATCACGGTCCAGTGCTTTGGGAAGCGCTCGGACGGTTCACCGAACCGCACCGGGGTCGGCACCGGCAGCGGCAGGCGCGGGGCCAGCACGGGGAGCCACTGCCGCTCCTTGAGCTGGAGCTCCGGGGTGGGGTCCATGCGCTGCATGCGTACGGCCAACTCGTCCCCGAGGCGCCACATTTGGTTGCCCCAGCCGCCGGCCACCTCGCGGATGGCCAGCTCCGCAAGATCTGGATGTTGCTCCTGCAGCAGGTCGCGCACCAGGTCCGCGGTGATCTCGATCTCGGTGTCGGTCATGCGACGCCACAGTACTGAGGCGCTGAGGCGCTGAGGCGGCAGGCGGAGCGGCGCTTCCCTCACGAAGCATCTCGCTGTGAGTCCCCCGGCATCACCGATTCGGTTTCAGAGGGCTGCAGTCAGAGGCTTTGGGACGGAACGGCCCCGAAGTTCGCAGAAGTGACCAGGCCAAACGAGATGGCGCCGCTCCAAATGGTTCGGGGCATGGCAGACCTCCAGTACGCCCCGAGCCCTCTCAGCCCAAAAGCACCAAGGGCACCAGGCACCCGAGCAGCAGCTGGCCGCCACCATCGGCGGGGTCAACCCCCGGCGACCTTGACGGTGGATGACGCCAACGCGCCCGAACACGTCATCACCTGCGCGCTGTTCGCGAACAAGCCCAACTACAGCGGCGGCAAGATCACAGGCACAGGCGGCATCAGCGGCTGCGCCCCGAGCACCCCCGACGCCGGCTCCAGCGCCCGGCAGCACAACTGCCCGCCGCCTGCACGGTCGACGACCGCACCGGTGAACTGCGACTCGACGTCGACGACGTACAGCTATCGCACGGTAACGCTGGCGACGATCGTCCACGAGGGCACCGACAGCGGCACCGCGACCAGCGCAAACTCAACGTGAAGTGCCTCTGACATGAGCAGCGGTGGTGCAGGCAGAATGCTGGACACCCTGCCCGCACCGGCCACGGGAGAGAACCTCGATGACGGCTGACCGGGTCGCCGCAGCAGATCGACTCGCCGGCGAAGTGCTGCGCACGCGCCCGGCCGATCCCGTCTTCGCCCGCCGCCTCGACCAGCGCCTGCACACCTGGCGCCTCGATCAAGGCCCGTTTCTCGCCCAAGTCGAGAGCGTCGTCCTCGCGGCACTGCTCGCCACCGTCGCTGAACCGGACGCCGACTCACCCGAGACCTGGTGTCTGGCTGCGGCCTGCCTTCTGCGACGGCACGACGACGTGGAGATGTTCGCCGCCCTGCCCTCGCCCCTGCCGGACCCGGTCACCGCGCAAATGGACCAACTGCGACTGTTGTCCACCGGTCTGACACCCCGCTCGGGCCAGCGATGGCTCCGGCTCCGCGACACCGCCTGCGAATTCCTCAAGCCTGCCGCACTGACGGAGGACGACCGTGAGCCGCCCCCAGCGCAAGAACGAACCGCTCCAGCAGGAACGGATCCCGGAGCATGCGCGTAGGAGGCTGCGCCGGCACCACCCGCTGTAGGTGATGCCAGCCCCGCGATCCCGTTCACTACCACCCGGTCGTCCGAACAGGGCCGCCCAGCAGTCCCCGAACTCGGCAACAACCGCGACAACACTGCCCACGACTATTCCGAGCCGCCGCGTTCACAGCCTCACTGCCGACGAGAGGCGCCCGGTGTCGCACCGTGCGCCTCTCGCGGTGCTCAGGGGTGGGCGCCGGGCTTGTTGACGACGCCCCAGGCCGCGCGGGCGCTGACCATCTCTCCGTCGTTGAGGCTCTCCCCGAGGTAGGCGTAGCTCTCGGGATCGAAGAAGATCTCCTGTTTGCCCTGCCAGCCCGAGGGCACCTTCTCGGCGTAGTTCACGCTCACGCCGATCGCCGCGCGGCCGAGCGGGTCCTTGACGCCGGTCGTCACCCGGGCGCCGGGGATCTTCGCGAGAGCCCGGAACAGGCCTGCCTGGACTTTCGGCGGGATCAGCACCGACCGGTACAGGACGTCGATCTCCCGCCAGTCGCGCTGTGCGCGCGTCTCCCCGTCGATGGAGCCGATGGCGTGCTCCTCGCGGATGCGCTTCATCATGCGGTCGGGGTCGCTCGGCAGGGTGGCGAGGAAGCGGTAGAACTGCCGCTGGGAGCGGTCGTCGTACCCCTCCCGCTTCCACTTCTCCTCCTGGTTGGGGCCGTACCAGACCTGGAGCTTGTCGGGGTCGAAGTCCGAGATGTCACCGGCGGGGGGAATGCCGGGCAGACTGGCCTGTCCGGTGCCGTCCCAGCGGGTCCACTCCTCGCTGCTTTCCGGCTTGCCCTGGACGAAGACGGTGCTCTTCTCGTACACCCACTGCTTCGGGCCGGGTTCGGTGCCTTCGTGCTTCTCGACGGTCGCGGCGGCCAGTTCGAGGGCGTCGGCGGAGGCGCCCGCCGACAGCACCTGGGTGCGCTTCCCGGCGGGGGCACGGGGGCTGTCCTCGGGCAGGGTCGCGACGATCCCGGCGGTCACGGCGAGGGCTCCTGCGGTGGCGGCGCCGACCAGGATCATCCGGCGCCTGGGAAGGGCTGCCCGTCCGCGGTGGGTCTCCTGCCGGAGCGCCGCGGTGAGCCGGGCCCGCGGCGCGGCGAGCTGGTCGGCGTCGGGAAGGGGGGCGTCGGCGCGCAGGCCGCGGGTTTCGGAGAGCTCGTTCATGCGGGGTCGCCTTCGTGTATGCGAGCTTCGGTGAGGGGGTCGCCGGCCGCGCCGGTTGCGGTGCGCAGCTTGCGGCGGGCGCGGTTGAGGCGGGAGCGGACGGTGCCGACGGGAATGCCGAGGGCTTCGGCGATCTCCTGGTAGCTGAAGTCGGCCCAGGCGAAGAGCAGCAGGACGTGCCGGTCACCCGCGGAGAGATGGGCCAGCGCCCCGGCCAGTGGGCGGGCGGCGGCCTCGGCAGCCAGGCGGTCGTCGGCGGAATCGGTCCAGCTGTCGGCGACCGGGTCGTGGCCGGTGCGGGCGAGCAGCTTCAGCGCCCTCACCTCCTCCCGGCGCTGACGGCCGATCTGTTTGGCGGCGATGCCGTACAGCCAGGGCCGCACGCCGGCGCGGGCCGGGTCGAACCGGGCCCGTATCCGAAAGGCCGTCAAAAACGTTTCGGCGGTGACGTCGTCGGCTGCGTCCCGGCCCAGTCGTCGGGCAACGTACTGGTGGATCGCCGGGGCGTGACGCTCGAAGAGCGCCGCGAAACGCTCGGGTTCGGCGAGTGAGGCCGCGATGAGCTCGGCGTCGCCGCCGGCCGAGTCGGTCATGGACTGTCCGTCCGTCGGTGGGGTCGGTGGGTGTCAGGATGACGGGTGTTCACACCCTGTACTTGCCGATCCGCGGCGAACGGGTTCACGCCCGGTCGTGATCGTTTTTCTGGTCACCTCGGTAGGCATCTGATGGTGCGTCAAGGCGTGGTCGGGGACGCCGGTGATCTGCTCCCGGATGGCGAAGCGGACGGTCATCTCGGCTCAGTGGGCGCCAGCGGTCATCAGATGGCGGCGGGGCCGGAAGTGAGGCGACATACCGCTGAACGCGGACAGGAGCCGCCGTCTGGCTGGTGGCTGTTCTCGGCCCGCTTGTTCAGGTACTTCGGCTGCCGGTGCTCGACGCGGAACATGACCTCGCGGTCGGCCGCGCCGTAGGAGCGGAGCATGTCGGTGACGACCACCCGCAGCACCGCACTCGTCCTCTGCATCAGCCTGCGGAAGAAACGCCTGGCCGCGGCCTTGTCCCGCCGGTTCTGCACCAGGATGTCAAGGCTGCACGCCGTTGACCTTGATGAAAACTTCGTCCAGGTGCCACTTGTCACGAGGCCGGGGCTTCCGGCGGCGCAGCGCATTGGCGTAGGTCTGCCCGAACTTGCCACACCAGCGGCGCAGCGTCTCGCAGGAGACGGCGATCCCGCGCTCGAGCATGAGCTCTTCGACCTCGCGGAACGACAGCGGGAAGCGGAAGTACAGCCACGCACAGTGGGAGATCACCTCGACCGGGTACCGGTGATCCCTGTACTACGGCGACACGCTCCCCACCGACGCCCCCTCCCCGCCTGATCAAGCAGAGGATCATCCCAACAGTCAGCCAGCGTGACAGTGCCCGGTAAAAGAGTTTGAGCGAGCCGGTGCCCCGCTGCTACTTTCCCGGTGGACCGTGAAGTCGTCGTATGGAGGTGAGCCCCGTGAACACAGTTATCCGTGGGTGCTCCCTCAACCCGTCACGGTCCGGCGGCTGAGGTTCGGTGTCGCCAGGAGCGCCTGAGATCGAGGCACTCCTGGAGGGAGACTCCGATGAACACAACGCCTTTCACATCTGGTTGCACATCCGGTCCGAGCGAGAACGCGGTGACGATCACGCGCGTCGCGGACAGGCAATGGCACGCCCTGGATGACGACCTGGTGGTCGGCCGCGGGCATGCGCAGCACCGGCCGGACGGACGCCTGTTCGTCAGCATCGACGTCTGGCACGAAGCCGCCTTCGACCGGCTCGCCGAAGTGATGCTGGCGGAACTGCCGGCGCCGCTGTACACGGTGGTCGACGAAGCCGACGTCGAGCTGACGGCCGGCTGGCGCCGGGCCGGTTTCACGGTCCGGCGCCGCGAGTGGGAGTACGTCGTTCCGACCGACCCTCAGGTCACCGGGCTGGACGCCGTCCTGCCACCGCCGGGCGTGACGATCGTTCCCGCCGGTCAGGTGGACGGGCGTCTGCTGCGGGAGGTGGACCGCGCGATCCGCGACGAAGTCGAGGCGACCGTGGGGTGGCAGTCGATGCCCGCGGAGGTGATTCCCCGCCGCGAAGGCGACACCATCGTCGACCCGTCGAAATACGCGGTGGCCGCGGCACCCGACCGCTACCTGGGGCTGATCCGGGTGGTGACGGTGATCCGGCCGCGCGTGGGGCTGGTCGCGGTCCGGGCCGGCGAGCAGCGCCGCGGCATCGCGCGGGCCTTGTTGGCCCACGCGCTGGGGACGCTGCACCGCTCCGGGTTCACCGCGGCCTGGACCGAAGTCCAGGAGCCCAACCGAGCGGCCTCGGCGCTGTTCCAGGGCATCGGCGCCCGGCCGATGAGCAGCAACCTGGAGCTGGTGCGATGACGAGGAACAAGAACGTCATCGAAGTCGAGGGCAAGGTCGTCGAGTGCCTGCGCAGCGCCATGTTCACCGTGGAGCTCGAGAACGGCCACCACGTGCTCGCGCACATCAGCGGGAAGATCCGCAAAAACTACATCAAGATCATGCTCGAGGACCGGGTGCTGGTAGAGCTTCCGCCGTACGACCTGACGCGCGGCCGGATCGTGTTCCGGTACCGGAACTAGCGACGCTCGGCACCTTCCCCGACAGCTGATCCAGGGGACCGGTCACGGCATCGGCGTGACCGGTCCCCGTTGATGGCTCGAACGGCCGCGGCGAGCAGGCGGCCTAAAGCAGATTGTGCTGCTGCGGCCGCTGCCGGCCCGCTACGAGTTCTTCGCCTACGGCGTCGCCGTCGCCTACCTCCGGGCATCCGGGGAGAGCATGGACACCGCAGTGTACGAGCCGTGGCGCAACCTGGTCGAGGACCTCCGCGCACTGCGCCCTACCGTGCACGACATCGCAGACCGGCTGTGTTCCCTGAGACCGATCCCCTGAGCCCTGTCCGGCTGGATCAGTCCCTTCCAGCACTGCGACACGACGGAGCGGCGTCCGCAGTCGTGTGTACGGGAGGTGCTCATCCGCCCATGGCGTACTGCATCATGAGACACCGTCTCGCAATATTGACCACGCCGCAGAGGTCTCCTATGGTTGAGGCACTTCTCGAAAGGACGGGACCAGCATGAGGCCAGTCCCTCTGATCGGCGTCCTGCTCGTGTCGTGCGCCGGCCGCCGGACCTACGACGAGCCGCTCAGCTACTTCCCGCCCCGGGAGGGACTGCGCCCCGGCACGGCTGTCGGCGAGCCTCAGACTCCCTTCTGAGTGCAGGTCGTCGCCGCGCGACGAGCCCCAGCCACACCGAACGTTCGGCGTCCGTCGGCGTTCGCCGTCCGTCGTGACTTCACCGACGGGCATGTCCACCTCTTCGAGGAGTCCATCATCGTGACCACCACTGTCGGCCTTCAGCCGGTCTCCGGCCCGTCCGCCTGGCGCGGCGACGAGCTGGCGAAATCCACCGAGTGGATCTACCTGCTCAGCGACGCCGAGCGCACCGAACTGGAAGACCTGGGACGGCGCTTCGTCGCCGACGACCCCGACCTGCGCACCGTCACCGCCGCCGATTACCCGCTCGACGCCTGTCGCGCCCTCAACGACGAGTGCGCCCGCCAGATGGACGCCGGCCGGGGCTTCATCCTGGTGCGCGGCCTGCGCACCGAGGAGTACGGCGACCCCGTTGCCGCGGCCATCTTCTTCATCATGGGCCTCCACCTCGGCCGGCCGATCGGGCAGAGCCAGCGGGGCGACCTGCTCGACCACGTCATCGCCACGTCGAACAAGACGATGTCCGACGAGGGCGCACTGCCCTCCCGCATTCGGGACCGGCTGCCGTTCCACTCGGACAGCTCCGACGTCGTCGCCCTCATGTGCCTGCGCGGCGCCAAGGAGGGCGGCGCTTCCAGCCTGGTCAGCGGCACCACGATCTACAACGAGATGCTGCGCCGCCGGCCGGACCTCGCAGCGCGGCTCTTCGACACCTACCACTGGGACTGGCGGCGTCAGGACCCCGACTCCCCTGAACTCACGTACACCTCGCCGATCATCAGCCACGTCGACGGCATCTTCAGCACCTACGCGGGCAACTCGATGATCTTCAGCGCCCAGGAGTACCCGGGCGTCCCCGAACTGACGCCCGACCAGGCCGCGGCCATCACCCTCTTCGACGAGATCTCGCAGGAGCCCGGCCTGCCGATCGACATGGATTTCCAGCCGGGGGACGTGCAGTGGCTGCTCAACTACGCCGCACTGCACTCGCGCACCAGCTACGTCGACCACCCGGAACCGGAGCGCCGCCGCCACCTGCTGCGTCTGTGGCTCAAGCGCGACGTCGGCCGACCGCTGGCGCCCCGGTTCGGCAAGCACGTCGTCGTGATGGGTGAGCCCACCACGCCCCTGGTGCCCGGCGGCCGGTTCCGCATCGCCGACGCCGTCACCGTCAACGACGACTGGGGAGTGTGACGCCGGCCGACCGCCGGCGATGTACGACCGCCGCAGCCGGAGCAACCTCTGGCTGCGGCGGTCGTATGTCACAGCCAGAGGTTCTGCACGGTGCTCGCGCCGGCTCTACGCCGGCAGTTCGGTCAACAGCCGACGGTAGATGCGCGCGTAGGCGGTCAGCTGTCCCAACGACAGGGCATCGCGACGGGGATCGCCGACGGCCGGCTTCGACTGCGGGCCGAGGCGCACGGTGTCGACGCCGCGGGCGCGCAGCTCGACGCCGTCGGTCGATCCCGTCCAGCCGGTGATGGGCGGCGGCTGCGCACCGAACTCGTCGAGCCAGGCCGCCCGTGCGGCCGTCACCACCGGGGCGTCGGTCGGCGTCGCCGCGGCTGCAGCGACCGGCTCGGCCTCTACCTCGAGCGCGCAGTCGCGCAGCACCGACTGCGCACACCGTGCCCGCAGCCGGTCGGCCAGCTCGGCCGCCAGCGCCTTCGGATCCACGGGGTCACCGGTGACGACGTACTGATCGATCCGCAGTCGGGCCGGCAGCAGGTCCGGCTTGTCCGGCCACCCGCCGCTGATCGCGCCGATGCCGCATGCCCGGCCGGTCTGTCCCGCCCGCGGGTCGGCGGCCAGGTAAGCGGTGCGCCAGCGGGAGAGTTCGTCCAGGACGATGCCTGCCGAGGCGACGACTCCCCCGGGCGGTGTGGCCGACTCGGGCATCATCGCGGCGCCGGAGCGGCCGGTCACCCGGACGGTCAGGTAGAGCGCGCCCGGCTCGTGCCACAGCAGCGTGGGCGGGCCGCACTTGGCGACGATCGCCGAGCGTGGCAGCGGATACGCGTCGGCGTATGCCTCCAGGCCGGTGGTCCCGCCACTACGGCGGTGCGTACCGGAGCCGGCGAGCAGCAGCCGTCCGGCGCCCGCCTCGGCGAACGCGACGAGCGCCGCCGCCACCGGCCCGCGGGCCACCCCGAGTCCGAAGCCGGCTACCACGTCGCCGTCCACGGCGAGAGGGGCGATGAGCGCGTCGCTGCCGGTGACGAGGTGGTTGTGGGCACCGCCGTCGTCCAGTGACGTGTCGAGGTGGGAGTACAGCAGCGGACCCGCCCCGTGCTCGGCGACCAGGCTGCCGCCCGCGGGACCGTGTTCCAGTACCTGCCACTCGACGTGCGGCCACCGGCGCGCACACCAGGTGCGCAGCCGGTGGGCTGCCGTCCGTTCCTGCCCGCGAGGGGCGGGAATGGTGTCGAGCAGGTTCAGGACGTCAAGCAACTGCTGTCTCAAAAACGTCCCCAGTCGTCGGACGCCGGACGCCATACGTCGATGTTGCGCGGGTCGGCCGGCATCCTGCGGGGCCGGTGCGTCTCGTGCTCCTCCGGCGTGAACACCCGGTGCCGGTCGCACAGTTCGAACCGCGGGCCGAAGCGCGTGTCGTGCAGGTAGAACGCGATCGACGTCGACGCCGAGTGGTTGACGATGTCGGAGGCGATCGGCGCGCCCTTGTACAGCGCGCGGGCGCGCATCCGCATGACGTGGTCGAGGCTCTTCATCGCGAAGCACAGGTGCGCGACGAAGTGCTCCTTGTTGTTCTGCACCGCGAGGCTGTGATGGTGGCGGTCCTCGCCGCGGAAGAACGTGGTCGAGCCGACGACGTAGTCCGAGGGGATGAAGCGCAGGACCTTCTGGTAGAAGTCCTGGGTCTCCTGGTACTTCGTGGTGGCGATGAAGGGGTGCACCAGGTTCAGCGGCCGGATCTCGATGTGCGGCGGTTCGGCGTACTCCTGGAACTCGGTGAACAGCTCGATGATGAGCCCGTTGGGGTCCTTGACCGCGAAGCCGTTCTCGCACAGCGCCTGCTGGCGTTCCTGCAGCTCGAGGACTTCGAGGCCGGCGTCGAGGACGCTCTTGTGCAGCTGTTCGAGGACCTCGTCGCTCTCGACGCTGTAACCGACCGCGGTCGTCCACCCGTCGGTGCGTTCGGGCGCGTTGATCAGCTCGATCGCGTGGTGCTCGATGTCGGCGCGCAGGTAGGCGTACTCGTCCGTGCGCTGCTCCAGCTGGAGCCCGACGTGGTACTCGAGGAAGTCGATGGTGGCCTGCATGTCCGGAACCTCGATCCGGGCGTACTCCATGCCGTACGGGGCGTGCGGGCGGGTGCTCACGGGCGCTGTCCTTCCTGAGGTGAGCGAGGGGCGCTCGGTGTACTCGAACGAGGTGATGGCCTGCCGGTCGATGACCGGTCGCCAGCGCGTGTGCACGAAGCTCTCGTGGGACGCGCTGCCGAGATAGGCGAGCAGGTCGTCCTGGCTGTCGAAGTCGACGGCCATGGTGTGGGTGAAGGTCCGGTCGCGGGTGCTGACGTTCTCGCCGAGGACGAAGCCGCGCATGGCCGGGTACCGGTCCGGGAAGGTGCGCAGCTCGGCCAGCACGGACTCGCGCGTGGCCTGGTCGACCGAGTCGGCGAAGCGGAAGGACAGGGTGTGTCGGATCATCGGGTCACCATCCGTCGCCGGTCAGAGGATGAAGCTGAGCCGGGCGCCTGCCGCCAGCGACTCGTGGCCCAGGACCGAGCGCCGCAAGCGGAAGCGGAGTCCGTCCTCGGTCGGCACCAGTACGTGCTCGTACCAGCCGACGTAGGCGTCGAAGTGGCCGTCGCGGGCGCGGTGCACGACGAAGGAGGCGGCGACGCGGAAGGAGTCCTCCGTGTGCTCGGAGAGCCGCACGTTGGACACCAGCCGGTGGGTGCGCGAGTGCGGGTTCTCGGCGTGCGCCTTGCGGGACTTCAGGCGCTTGACCCGGGCGCGGATCAGGTCCCAGTCGTCGTCGACGAAGGAACCGGTCTCGTGCGGCGACCAGCCGGGGCGGTAGTCGGTCGTCGGGATCTCGTAGCGGGCGCCGGGCTCGAAGAGGGCCAGCCAGCCGTCGTAGTCCCAGTGATCGAGGAGGTCCGCCTCGGCGTAGAGGAAGTCCTCCACCTCGGGGCGGGTGATGGTGCGTCCCTGGCACCGCACGGAGTGGGTGTTGGTGATCGTGGTCATCGCATGTCCCTGCCTGCGAGGAAGGACGCCGGTCGCTCGCCGTGGACCTGGAGGCCGTCATCGAGCCCGACGGCGTCGATCCAGTGCCGCCAGAAGCCCCGCATCGCGCCTTCGTCGGTCGACCTGCCCTGTACGCCCTTGACCTCGTCGGCCATGCCGCGTGACATGTCGCTGTAGTCCAGCTCGGGCACCGCGGTGCCCGCCGTGGCCTGGATGCCGCGCTGGACCGCCTCGTACGCCTCGATGTCGTCCGGCGTGGCGAGCCCGCCCGGGCCGACGAAGCTGACGACCGTCTTCATGCGCAGGGCGCGCGCGGCGGGGTCCTCGTCGCGCGGGACCAGTTGCCAGGCGCGTACGTCGGTCTGGTCGGGCGCCACCGGCTCCAGCTGCCGGATCGACAGCCCCTCGATGTCGAACAGGAGCAGGTTGGGGAAGACGAACAGGATGTGGCTCTCGTCGGCCACGTAGCGCGCCCGCTTCTCCCCCAGCCGCTCGGTCATCTCGGCCCGGTGCTGCTCGGTGCGCACGCGCTCGTCCTCGCCGAAGCGCGGTTCCCAGAGCATGCTGATGCGCCCGCCGTGACCGGTCAGGACCAGCAGTCCGTGGCCGTTGCCGAGGTTGTACGCGTACTGGTTGTCGTCGGTGACGGCGAAGCCGCTCTCGCGCAGGTAACCCACGAACGTGTTGTGGGTCGGCGCGAAGTGGTAGCCGTCCATCGCGTTCTCGACGGCGAGTTTCCAGTTGCCCCGGACGCTGTACTGCTGGGTGCCGGGCAGTGTGGTCATGCCGCCGACGTGCTGCTGTTCGATCATCGTCATGTAGTCGGCCGCGTCGCCGAGGTGTTCGAGCAGCGGCGGGACGTCGGGGTCGAAGGCGACGAAGACGTATCCCTCGTGGATCTCCAGCCGCGGGACGCCGCGCAGCCCCATGGAGGCCTTGAACTCGTCGGTCGACTCGTAGGCGTCGGCGTCGGGGATGGCGGCGAGGTCACCGTTGTTGCGGAACGTCCAGGCGTGGTAGAAGCACTGGAAGAGCCTGGTCGAGCCCTCGTTCTCGCGGCACAGCACCGTGCCGCGGTGGGGGCAGGAGTTCAGGAAGGCGTGCACCTCGCCGGCGGTGTCCCGGCAGAAGATCAGCGGCCGGCCGCCGAGGGTGCGGACCTTGAAGTCGTTGGGGTGGGGGATCTCGGTCTCGTGGCCGAGGTAGAGCCAGGTGTGTGTCCATACCCAGCCGCGTTCCCGGGTGAAGATCTCCGCGCTGCGGTAGGCCTCGCGGTTGACCCGGAAGGTGAGCCGGTCCCAGTCCTCGGTGATCATCGGTGCTGGGACGGTCCGGGGGTTGCTTCCCATTACGGCGTATGCCTCTCACAAGTCCCGACCCGAGTGGCGCGTTGTGAGACGCCATCTCGTATGTCGCGCCAGCTTCCCTTAGCACGGGCGACAGTGTCAAGCAATCGCCCGATGGTTGACACCCCGGGCCTGCGCCGTCATCATCCATTCCACATTGGAAGACGCCATCTCGCATTCCGTGCGACCGTGTGAAGGGCAAGAAGCCCGTGCCGTATGTCATCACTCAGGCATGCCTCGACGTCATGGACAAGTCGTGCATGGAGGAGTGCCCGGCCGACTGCATCTACGAGGGCGACCGGATGCTCTACATCCAGCCCGACGAATGCGTCGAGTGCGGGCGCTGCGAACCCGTCTGCCCGCAGATCTCGATCTTCCACCACGAGGACCTGCCGGCCCAGGCCGAGCAGTCCCAGCGCGTGAACGCCGAGTTCTTCACCCTCGGAATCGCCGGAGCCGAACCGCTCGGGTCGCCCGGGGGCGCACGCAAGGTCGGCCGGGTCGGCCGCGACCACCCCGAGGTGGGAGCGTGAGCGGCTCGCCGGCCACCATGGGTGCCGGCCCCGACGTGTCGGTCGACCTACTGATCATCGGTGCCGGTCCGACGGGGCTGTACGGCGCGTACTACGCCGGCTTCCGCGGCATGAGCGTCGCGGTCGCCGACGCCCTGCCCGAGGTGGGCGGGCAGATCACCGCGCTCTACCCGGAGAAGCTCGTCCACGACGTGGCCGGCTTCCCCGCCGTCCGCGGCCAGGACCTGGTGGACCGGCTGGCCGAGCAGGCCGGGCAGTCGAAGCCGTTCTACCTGCTCGGGCACGGGGTCACCGACCTCGACGACGCGGGTGCGCACATCGTCGCCACGACCGACACCGGCACGCGCGTCACCGCGGGGGCGGTGCTGGTGTGCGGCGGGATCGGCAACTTCGTGCCCCGCGAGCTCCCTGTGGGCTCCGACTACCTGGGCCGGGGGCTGCGGTACTTCGTGCCGCGGTTGGACGAACTCGCCGGACACGACGTCGTGGTGGTCGGCGGCGGGGACTCCGCGCTGGACTGGGCGCTGTCGCTGGAGCCGATCGCCTCGTCGGTGACGGTGGTGCACCGGCGTACGCGGTTCCGGGCCCACGAACGCACCGTCGAGCAGGTGCACGCGTCCTCCGTGCGCGTCCTGACGCCCTACGAGGTCGAGAAGATCTCCGGCGACGGGTCGGTGTCGGAGGTCGTGGTCGCGGGCCCGGACGGCGAGCGGATCAGCCTGCCCGCCCAGTCCGTCGTCGCCGCGCTCGGCTTCATCGCCGACCTCGGCCCGATCGAGCGGTGGGGACTGGAGTTGCGCCGCCGGCGCATCCTCGTCGACCGCACGATGCGCACGAGCCGGGAGCGCGTCTTCGCGGCCGGCGACATCGCCGACCACGACGGCAAGGTCAGCCTCATCTCGATCGGCTTCGGAGAAGCGGCTCTGGCCGTCAACCACATCGCCGCTCTGCTCGACTCGGCGCGCTCCCTCACGCCGGGGCACTCATCCGATGCATGAGGGCCTTGCACACCTCATCTCTTCCCGCACATTTACACGGCTCACCCCGTTACGCTATCCAATACGGCGTTCCACTCGACGTCTTACCGCCTTATTAAGTACGAAACAGGAGCAAGATTCATGGCCACGAAGGCGCAGCCCGGCACCGGCGAGCGAGGCGCTCCCGACACGACGGCGCCGACGATCCAGACGGTGCAGCGTGCGGCGCTGATCCTCGGCTCGTTCACGGTCGGCAAGCCGCACATGAGTCTCAACGAGATCACCGCGCGGCTCGGGGCGAGCAAGGCCACCGCACACCGCTACACGAAGGCCCTGCGGGCGGCGAACCTGCTGCGCTACGACGAGCGCACCTCGCTGTACTCCCTCGGCCCCCAGGTGCTCACGCTCGCGACGGCAGCGCGGGCCGGCCTGCCGATCGTCGCCGCCGCCGAGCCGTACATGGAGGAGCTGGTCCGGCGCATCGACGAGACGATCGTGCTGTCGGTCTGGGACGGCGAGTCGCCGACCGTGGTGCGCTCGGTGGACAACACCGACCACATGGTGCGCATCAGCGTCCGGGTCGGCTCGCGTCTCGACCTCACCTCCTCGGCACAGGGGCGGATCTTCCTCACGTTCCTGCCCCCGGACCAGGTACCGGTGCTGCCGCGCTCGGTCCTCAAGTCCTCCGAGCTCACCGAGGAGCTCGAGGCCATCCGGCAGCACGGGCTGTCGGTCAACTCCCCCGCTGTCAACGGGGTGCGCACCATCGCGGCGCCGATCTTCGAGGGCGACAAGATCAGCGGAACGCTCGCTGTGGTCGGCACGACGGCGACCGTCCCCGACGACGTCAAGTCGCCGATGGCGCAGGCACTGCTGGAGACCGCCCGCGCGCTGTCGCAGCGGCTGGGCAACTCGGACGGCGCGCCCACCGCCGACTGACCCACGTGTGACAGACCGAGGGCCTCCGGGCGGAGTGAATGTCAGACGCATTCACTCCGCCCGGAGGCCCTCAACAGCTCCCAGGTCCCTGGGTCAGGGAAGCAGGTCGGCCCTCGGCGGGACGAAGAAGTCGATGTTCACGCAGGGGGCCTGTGTCGGCTCCACGTAGTGTTCGCTGCCGCGGGGAACCAGCAGGAACGACCCCGCACGCATGTCGTGCGCGACACCGTCCACGTAGTAGTTGGCACGGCCCTCCGCGATATGGACCAGTTGGTCGAAGTCCTCGTGCCGGTGCGGGTTGAGCGTCATGCCGACGTCGAGCTCGTGGTGGCAGATCATCATCTCGTCCGTCGCGTAGACGCGACGGCGGACGCCCGGCCGCACCTGGGTCACCGGCAGCTCGTCCCAGTTGACGACGGTGCTGAACAGCGCCGCGTTGCGTGTGGTCACTGGTTCTCCTCTCCGGCGGCCACCTTCAGGGCGGTCGCCAACATCTGCAGGTCCGAGCCGACGACCAGGTAGTCGGCGTCATTCAGGCCCAGGTCGGCCGCGGCGCCCCGGGCCGGCACCCAGCCGCCGAACGCCACCGCCGCCGAGCGGGCGGCCCCGCGCACCCGGTCCACCGCGGCGCGCAGTACCGCGGGGTCGGCCGGCAGGCCCAGGTCGACCGCGAGGTCGGTGCTGCCGACGAAGCACACGTCGAGAGGGGCGAGCAGATCCGGCAGCGGATCGGTGCGCGCGGTCTCGATCTGGCCGACCAGCACCGGTGGGTCGTCCCGCTCGGCGTGCAGGAAGGCGGCCAGTGGGAGCGCGCCGAAGCGGGCGGCCCTGTTGGCCAGGCTCACCGAGCGGCGGCCGGCGGGCGCGAACCGGGTCGCCGCCGCGAGTGCCTCGGCCTGGGCGACGCGGGTGAGCATGGACAGCTGGATGCCCGCCGCCCCGGCCTCCAGCAGCCGGTTGACGGCGGGGACGTCCACCTCGGGCACGCGGACCAGGGCCGGCAGGCCGCAGGCGTGGGCGTGTCGCACCAGGTCGACGGCGTTCTGCTCGGTGAGGGCGGAGTGTTCGAGGTCGACGACCACGAACGCGAACCCGGCCGCCTCGGCCAGTTCCACCACGTCGGGCGACGCCAGCTTGATGAACGTACCGACGGCGGGTTGCCCCGTGGTCAGGGCCGCACGCAGCCGACGCCGCAGCGGATGGACGTCACCGACGCTCATCGCGTCCGCCCCGGGACGGGCGGGCGTCTCATGCCGCCGGCAGACCGCGCCACGGCACGACGTCGATCTCGGCGCCGTTGTGCAGCACGACGCTCGGCTCCAGGCGCGGCGCCAGGATGGTGTTGCCCGCGGCGTCGGGCAGGGTGACCTCGTCGGTCCAGTCGACGACCGTGACGTCGGCCCGTCCGCCGACCGCGAGGCGGCCGTAGCCCTCGCTGTCGAGCCCGAGCAACTGCGCCGGGGCGACGGTGGCCCGCCGGATGCACTCCTCCAGCGGCGCGCCGAGGGCGATCAGCTTGGAAATGCTGGTGAGCAGGTCGAACACCGGGCCGCGCCAGTTGCGGGCGCTGGTGTCGGAGCTGAGGATGTCGGGCAGGAATCCGTCGGCGATCGCCCGGCGTGCCACCTCGAAGCTGAGGTTGCTCTTGCCGTGGGCGGAGTCGAACAGCACACCGCGCTCCCGGGCCGCCATGACTGCCGGGTGCACCTGGTCGCCGTCGAGGATGCCGTTCGGCTTGCCGGTGTAGCAGTGCGCCACGATGTCGCCGGGGCGCAGGTAGTCCAGGACGACGGGCACCGGCTCCTCGGTCTCGCCGATGTGCACCATCAGCGGGAGGCGGGCCTGCTCGGCCAGCGCCACGGACTTCTTCAGCAGCGACTCCCAGTTCTCGCCGACGACGTCCTCGGACAGCCGGATCTTGAAGCCGCGCACGATGTCGGGGTGGGCCTCGGCGGTCGCGAGCGCGTCCTCGGGGACCAGGGTGTCGGGGTTCAGCAGTTCGCCGAACCGGAAGTCGATCAGGCCGAGCACCGAGACGTTGAGGAAGTTGACGATGCGCAGCGGGTTCGCCTCGACCACCAGCTTGCGGAAGGCCGCGAACGTCGAGGCGCCGGCCGTGCCGGCGTCCGCCGCGGCGACGACGCCGCGCCGCAGGTGGGCCTCCTCGGCGGGGGCGCCGACGGCGGAGACGTACTGGAAGATGTGGGTGTGGCCCTCGACGAGGCCCGGCAGCACGGTGGAGCCGGTGACGTCGATCGTGCGGGTCGCGCCCGCCGCCAGCCCTTCCCCGATCGCGGTGATGCGGTCACCGGTGACCGCCACGTCGAGCCGGGCGTTGGTGCCCGACGCCGGATCGATGACGGTGCCGCCGGCCAGGACGAGGTCGTAGGACGGCGTGGAGGAGATGGGCATCGGTATGGGCTCCAGGGTGAGAGGTGGTCAGCTGACCGGTTCGGTCAGCCGGCGGTCGTGCGCTGAGGCGTCCGCGGGGCGCGCGACGCGGTTGACGAGGGGCAGCACGCCGTCCACCTCGACCCGTACCTCGTCGCCGTCGGCGAGGAAGCAGTCGCGGTCCTGGCCGGTGCCGGCCGGAGTGCCGGTGAGGACGACATCGCCGGGTTCCAGCGCGGCGAACCACGACAGGCGGCTGAGCAGATCGGTGACCGCGAAGATCATTCCGGCGCTCGTGTCGTCCTGCACGAGTTCGCCGTTGACCCGGGTCCGTACGCGGATCGCGTCGCGGTCGGCGAGGTCGTCGGGGGTGCGGATCGACGCGCCGAGCGGTGTGAAGCCGGGGTAGCTCTTGGCGAGGGCGGGTGTGGCGGTGCTGCGCATGACGTCGCGTGCCGTCATGTCGTTGGCCGCCGTGATGCCGGCGATGGCGGGCCAGATCTCCGACTCGGACGCCTGGTACAGCCGACGGCCGACGACGACCGCGATCTCCCCTTCGTAGTCGGGTTCGGTCGCGGCCCGCGGAATCACCACCTGCGCGCCGGGCGCCAGGACGCCGGACGACGCGGCCAGGTACAGGATCGGCTGCTCGGGCACTCCCCGGCCCGTGCGGGCCGCCTTCGACACGTAGTTGAGCCCGACGCCCCACACCGCTCGGGGGCGGTCCAGCGGCGCCGCGATCGTGGCCTGGTCGAGCGGGATCCGTCGGCGCACCGCACAGGACGCCAGGCCCTGCAGCGAGCCGTCCTGCTCGAGGACCGCGCCGACGTGCGGAAATGCCGTGTCCAACAGGGCGATGACCCCGTCCTCGATCCGGCCCAGGCCGGACTGCGTTGTCACTACTTGCATGACGGCATCTTTCATTGCGAGACGACATCGTGTCAAGCAATGCGAGATGCCGTCATGCAAAGCGATACGAAGGACGGGTCGGGGATACACCGGCACCCCGTCCGCGCAAGAGGCGGACGGGGTGTCAGGGAGCTGCTTCCGGGCTGCCGGCCAGAGGGGTCAGGCGAGTTGCCGCTGCACCTCGCCGCTGTCCCAGTAGTCCGTGCGACGCGCGATGAGGCCGTCGACGACGGTGAACACGAAGACTCCGCGAACCCGTACGGGGCGGTCGCCCGCCGAGCGCATCAGGAACGTCATGACGTACGGCACCGCGGCGGACTCGCCGTCGACGAGGAAGCGCTCGGGCGCGTAGTGCAGGTCCCCGAAGTTCTCGAGGAACCCGGTCAGCGCGGCGCGGTACTCGGCGCGGCCCTTGCGGCTCTGTCCCATGGACGACGTGTGCTCGTTGACGAAGTCCTCGGCCACGCAGGCGGCCACGGCGTCGGCGTCGTGCGCGTTCAACGCCGCGAGGTACGCCTCGACGGCGGCGCGGGTGTCCTTCAGGACGAACCCCACTTCGCGCGGACCGAGTCGAAGACCCGCTGGTCGTGGGAGATCTCGACGACGTTGCCGTCGGGGTCCTTCAGAGCGCAGATGTAGCCGACGGGCTCGGGCATCTGCCGGGGCTCCCAGTGCAGGCAGCCCAGCTCGCGGGCCCGGTCCGCGAGCGCGTCCACGTCCTGGCGCGTCGGCACCTCGATGCCGAGGTGCGCGAAGGGGTGCAGCAGGCCCAGCTGGTTGCCCTTGTCCTTGTTGAAGGACACCAGGACGAGCACGAACGGCGTCTCGGCCTGCTGGTCGTTGGAGAGCCAGACGCTCTCGCCGTCGGCGTCCTTGAACCGCTCGACCACGACCAGCGGGGTCAGTGTGGTGTAGAACGCGATCGATTTGTCGAGATCGCCGGTCGGCAGCGCGACGTGAGTCCAGCGTGCCGAGGTGAGACCGGTGGCCACGGTACCTCCAGTGAGGGGTTCGGATTTCATTGATCGGATTTCTCTGATCGGCTTTGTTTGAGCCTAGGCACGCATGCACCCGCGGGTCGATGTGCTGCGGACACAACACGCAGGCCAGGGATGCTGGCCCCGCGCGACATCGGTTCGGGGCCCGGCGCTGTGCGAGCCTGCGGGAGGACAGCGACACGGCGTCGGCTGGGAGACGAGGACGGGCGTGCACTACCGGATTCTGGGTGGGACGGGCATCGAGGTGAGCCGGCTGTGCCTGGGTTCGATGATGTTCGGCGCCTGGGGCAACACTGACGAGGCGGAGTGCCACCGCATGGTGGCGACGGCGCTGGACGCCGGTATCAACTTCGTCGACACCGCTGATGTGTACGCCTTCGGTGAGTCGGAGGAGATCGTCGGCCGGGCGCTGAAGGGACGGCGCGACGACGTCGTCCTGGTGTCGAAGGTCGCGAGCCGGATGCCCGCGGGGCCGCTCGACCGCAATCGGGGCGGCGCGTCCCGGCTGTGGATCACGCGCGCTGTGGAGGACAGCCTGCGCCGGCTGGGGACGGACCACCTGGACGTGTACCTCGTCCACCGTCCCGATCCCCTCACCGACGTCGAGGAGACCCTCGGTGTGCTCAGTGACCTGGTGCGGGCCGGCAAGGTGCGGGCAATCGGCACCTCCAGCTTTCCGGCCGAGGAGATCGTGGAGGCACAGTGGGCCGCGCGGCGGGGCGGCAGCGAGCGGTTCACCGTGGAGCAGTTGTCGTACTCGATCCTGGCCCGGCACGCGGAGGCGGCCGCCCTGCCCACCGCTGAGCGGCACCGTATGGGCGTCATGGTCTGGAGCCCGCTCAACGGCGGCTGGCTGACGGGCAAGTACCGGACCGGTGCCGAGCCTGCGGGAGACTCGCGCGCGCTGAGAAACGGCGACCACTTCGACTTCGCCGACGAGCAGGTGCGCGAGCGCAAGCTCGCGGTCGTCGAGGAACTCGTGCGCCTGGCCGCCGAGGAGGGCTGCACGCTGGTCGAGCTGGCGCTGCGGTTCGTGCTCGCCCATCCCGGCGTCACCTCGGCCGTGATGGGGGCGCGCACCCACGACCAACTCCTGGCGCAGCTCACCGCGGTGGACCGGCCGCTGTCGGCCGAGGCGCTGGACCGGATCGACGAACTCGTCGCGCCGGGCAGCGTGCTCAACCCGCTCGACGTCGGCCACACGCCGCCGGCGCTGCAGACCGCGGCACTGCGCCGCCGCTGACATCGGGGTCCAGCACCAACGGGCCCCGTGCGGCTGCGGAACCGGCGTCCGCAGTCGCCGCTCCCGGCCGCCAGCTCGAGCCTCCCTCGAAGGTCGGCCCAGGCAGCGGACAAGATCCACGAGCTCAGTCGGCGGGGCTGCGCACCAGCGTCGGATGCCGGCTCTGCGCGGTCGCGGAGCCGGCATCCGTACTCGCCGCTCCCGGCCGCCGAGTCGAGCCTCGCTCAAAGGCCGGCCGAGGCAGTGGGCCGGATCTACGCACTCCTCACACCCGGCAACGGGCCCCACCCCACGGACGCCCCCGCACTGCGTCGTCGGCGGGCTCGCGCACCCACGGGCCCCGTGTCCTCGCGCAAGCGGCATCCGTCCTCGTCCGATCCCGGTCATCACGTCGACCCGCGCTCGAAGGGCCGGCCGAGCGCAGCGGGTTCCCGGTGCTGGGTGGTGAACAGCAGCATGGCCAGGAGCGCGAGCAGATACGGGGCCGCGACGAGGAGTTGGGCGTTGAGGGTGACGCCGAGCGCCGGGAGGGCCAGCCGCATCGCGTCGGAGAGGCCGAACACCAGGCAGCCGAGCAGGGTCCGGCCGAGCCGCCACGCCCCGAAGATCACCGCGGCGATGACGATGTAGCCGCGCCCGGCCGTCATGTTCTGGTTGAACGATCCGACCTCGCCAACGGCGAGGTACGCGCCCCCGAGACCGGCCAGCGCGCCGCACCACAGCAGAGCCTGTCGGCGCCGCATGTTCACCTTGATGCCCGTGACATCGGCCGCCTGGGGGTTCTCCCCCACCGCCCGCAGTTCCAGGCCCCAGCGGCTGCGCTCCATCAGCCACCAGGTGAGCGGCACCAGCGCGAACAGGAAGAAGGCGGGCCAGCGTTCGGAGAACAGCGGCTTGCCGATCACGGGGATGTCCTGCAGCAGCGGGATCGACAGCATGTGGACCTGGTGCGAGGCGAACTGGTTCGTCGTGATCAGGTAGCTCGTCAGGCCGAGGACCAGCGCGTTCAGCACCAGGCCGACCACGAAGGTGTTGATCTGCGCCCGGTGGGCGAGGTTGCCGTGGACGAAGCCGAGGACGAGGCCCGTCACGACGCCGGCCACGAGACCGACGGTGGCGCTGCCGGTCGCGCTCGCGGTGGCGATCGAGGTGAACGCGGCGCCGAGCATCATCGCCTCGACGGAGATGTTCATCGTGCCGGCGCGCTCGGCCACGTACTCGCCGCAGGCGGCGAACGCCAGTGGCACCGTCAGCCGGACACCGCTGGCGAGGATGGTGGTGGTGCTGTCCAGGGCGCTCACGCGGATGCCTTCACCTTGGTCGGGACAACGGACACGGCGGTCGCCGTCCGCGGGATCGCACGACGCCGCCTGCGGAAGAGATCGACGAGGACGGGCGGCGCGACGAACGCCAGGACCAGCAACGCCTTGACGACATCGACGAGGTAGTACGGCACGCCTGTCGCCGAGAGGAAGTCGCCGCCCGCACGCAGCACGGCGAACACCAACGACACTGGGACCGCGACCAGGGGCCGGTTGCGAGCGACGAGCGCGACGAGCAGGCCGTCCCAGCCGAAGTTGTCCGAGAGCCCGGCCTGCAGTTGGTTGGTGCCGATCGGGCTGACCAGCAGCAGCCCGCCCGCCAGCCCGGCCAGGGCGCCGGACAGCGCCAGGGTGAAGCCGCCGAGCGCTGCCACCCGGACACCGGTGTGCTTGGCCGTCAGCGGATTCAGTCCGAGCATGCGTACCCGAAAGCCCCACCGGCTGCGGCTGAGGACCAACGCGACGCCGACCGCGGCGAGGAGGGCGATGAACAGGCCCACGTTCAACTGCACCGACGGGTACTGCCCGAAACCGCCGAGCCGGGCGTTGGCCGGCAGGGGGTTGGACGCCGCGTCAGCGATGCCCGAAGTGCCCTGCGCGCTCTCCTGCAGCCACGGCGTGCTGACCGCGAAGGTGACGAGCTGGATGGCGAGGAACGTCATCAGCAGAGTGCTCACCGGGACGTTGACGCCCCGGTAGCGGAGCATCAGGGCACTGAGCGCGGCCCAGGCGCCACCGCCGACCGCCGCGGCGATCATCACCACGACGACCAGCATCGGGCCGGGCAGTGCCAGCCGCAGTCCGACCCAGGCTCCGACCAGGCCGCCGATGAGCACCTGTCCCTCCTGGCCGATGTTGAACGTGCCGGCCGACGCGCAGACGCACGCCCCGACCGCGACCAGCAGCAGCGGTGCCGCGTTGAGCAGCGTCGTCGTCCATCCCGCGGCGTCGGCCAGGCTCCCGGTCCATATCGCGCTCGCCGAAGCACTCGGCGAGCCACCGGTGAGCAGGAGCAGCAGCGCCGACGCACCCGCGGCGACGGCGACCAGCACCACGGTGAGGCCCATCACGAGCGGGCCACCGGGCCCGGGCCGAAGGCGAGCGAGAAAGCGCCGGGCTTGGTCGTCGACGCTCGTCAGCGAGGCGGCACTCATGCGGCCTCACCGCCGACCAGCATGCCCAGTCGCTCGGGGTTCGCCTCCGAGACGGGGAGTGCTCCGGTGATCCGCCCGCACGAGATCACCGCGATCCAGGTTGCAAGGGCCATGACTTCCTCGAGTTCGGTGGAGATGAGCAGCACTCCGACGCCTTCCGCGGCCGCCCTGCGCAGGCGGGCGTACATGTCCTCGATGGCGCCGACGTCCAGCCCGTGGGTGGGTTGCGCCGCCACCAGGACGCTGGTGTCACCGGACAGTTCCCGGGCGAGCACGACGCGCTGCTGGTTGCCTCCGGACAGGCTGCGTAGCGGTGCGTCGAGTGAGGGGGCGACGATGTTGAACTCGTCGGCGAGGCGACGGGCCTCGGCGAGCATCGCGCGCCGACGCAGCAGGAAGCGGCCGCTGAGCTTGTCGAGCGACTTCATCGTCAGGTTTTCGGTGACGCTCATGTCGAGGACGACACCGCTTTGGTGCCGGTCCTCCGGCACGATGCCGAGACCGGCCTTCCCGAGCGCGCCCGGCCGGGCCACATCGACCCTGTGCCCGGCGACCTCGATGGTGCCGGCGGTCGGCAGGACCAGCCCGGCGAGGACTTCGCCGAGCGCCGCCTGGCCGCTGCCCTCGACGCCGTAGAGGGCGCAGATCTCGCCCGCGCCGACGGTCAGGTCGACTCCTTCCAGAACCCTGACCCCGCCTTTTTCGACGGTGAGTCCGGCGAGGCGCAGGACGGGCGGCTGCCGGTCGTGCGCGCCGCCCTCGCCGGTACGGGTTTTCCGCACCGGCAGCAGGCCCAGCGCGGCGGCCTCCTCGTGCAGCGACACGTCACGGCCCACCATCCGGCGGGCGAGTTCCGGCGCGGTGGTCTCCGCGGTGACCGCCCGGAAGGCGACCCGGCCCTTGCGCAGCACCGTCACCCGGTCGGTGGCCTGCTCGATCTCGGCGAGCTTGTGGCTGATGAGGATGACCGCGCGTCCTTCCTCCTGCACCACCCGGCCGAGCACGGCGAACAGCTCCTGCGACTCGGCCTGGGTCAGCACCGAGGTGGGCTCGTCCAGGATCAGGATCCGGGGGTTGCGGCGCAGGCACTTGACCACCTCGACGCGCTGCCGCTCGCCCGCCGCGAGCGCGTCGACGCGCGCCTCGGGGTCGACCGGCAGCCCGTACCGCCCGGCGACCTCGGCGATCTCGGCACAGATCGCCTGCTTGTTCACCGCGCCCGTGTCGCCGAGCGCGACGTTCTCCCACACGGTGAGCCCGTTGATGAGGCTGAAGTGCTGGTGCACCATGCCGATGCCCAGCTCGGCCGCTTCCTGCGGGCTGTCCAGCGCGACCTGCTCTCCGCGCACCAGCACGGTGCCGGCGTCGCGCCGGATCAGCCCGAGGAGGACCTTCATGAGACTGGACTTGCCCGCCCCGTTCTCGCCCAGGAGACCGTGGATCTCGCCGGCGTCGACGGTGAGGTCCACGGCGTCGCAGGCCGTGACGGATCCGTAGGTCTTGGTGATGCCACGCAGCTCGAGGATCCGGGCCGCTGAGGTCGTCGGTGTCATCGCGTGTGAGTCTCCTGGGTCGGTGTCGGCACGGTCAGCCGAGGCGCTTGACCTCGGCCTCCGGGTCGATCGCCTTGGTGCCGATCTTCTTCATGAACTGGGCCAACTGCTGGTCCTCGTCGCCCTGGCCGTTGCAGATCCTGACGGTCGGGTAGGGATCGACGCCCAGCTGCCACACGCGCTCCGTGCCCATCTTCAGGTCGTCCTTGGCGAAGTTCTCCAGCGCGGCGCGGAAGTAGTCGCCCGGGCTGAAGATCACCGAGATGTCGAACTTCGGGCTGGTCGAGGCGCACCGGTCGGTGCCCGGGGTGAGGGTCAGCGCGCCGTTGGCGTTGGCCAGCTGCGCGGCAGCGTCGGTCGCTCCGCCGAGATAGGGGTAGATGACCTTGGCGCCCTGGCTGATCTGTGCCTGGGTGGCCTCCTTGGCCTTCGCCGAGTCGTTGAAGTCACCGGTGTAGGTGCTCACCAGGGTGGCCTTCGGGACGACCTCCCGGATCCCGGCCAGGAAGGCCTTGGCCCCGAGGACGCTGAAGTCGGCCTTGACGCCGGTGACGAACCCGGCCTTGGTGTAGCCGGCCGCCTTCATCTTCAGGCCCGCGGCGTAACCGGCGGCGAGCAGCGACTGGTTGGGATTGTCGGAGGACAGCAGGATCCGCGGGGACTGGTCGATGTTCGCCGACGACGGCACGTACCAGGCCGTCTTGGCGCAGACCGGCTCCTCGGAGGCCGGGATGGCGGCCTTCAGCTCACCGGCTGCGAGCGCGACCAGGTCGACGTGCTGCTGGCACAGCGCGCGTGCCGCGGTCAGCGCGTCACCGGCGGGCACGCTGCCGCGCTTGATGACCTTCCATCCCTTCTCCTTGGCGAAGGCGTCCGCGGAGTCGACGAAGCTCTCGTAGAAGCCGTGGTCGTTGATGTCGCCGGGGCTGAGAACCCCTATGACGACCTTGCCGTCTCCGTTGACGTCGGGCTCCTTGAGGCCCGAGCCGCCCGCACTCGCCGTGCCGGTCGCCGCGGCGGTCGCCTTGGGTGCCGTCGCCGCGTTGCTGGCGCAGCCGGAGAGCGCGAGGCCTCCCGCGAGGGCGAGGCCGAGTGCGGCCCGACGACGCCGGAGCGAAGTTCTTGCAGTCATGGTTGCTGTTCCATTCGCTGGGTGGCACCGCCCTGGCAGGGGCGGTGGCGGGGCGGGGAGTGGGTCAGTTGGCGGGCGTGTCGGCGCGTTCGAGTTCGGCGTAGGCGACCCGCTCCTGGTGGAAGAGGGCCTCCTCACCCGCGGCGACGAAGTACGGGAAGCCCATCCGCCCGACCGCTCGGACCCGGGTGGGGTCGATGCGGTCCGGGGCGGACATGATCGAGTCGTCGGTGGTGATGCAGACGACCTCGGCGAGCACGATGTGCACGCCCGAGAAGCAGGACGTGTGATCGCCGCGGTCGATGACCTCGTGCACACGGCACTCCAGGTGCGCGGGGCTGTCGGCCAGCGACGGCGTGTCGACGACCTGTGAGGGCACCGGCCGCCAGTCGGCGACGTCCATCTCGCTCACGCCACGGGGGTATTCGCGGGCCACCGCCTCGATGTGCTCGGCGATCGCGACGGTGGTCAGGTTGACGACGAACTCACCCGTGCGCTCGATGTTGAGCCAGGTGTCCTTCGGCTGCGCGGTGCCCTCCCGCTGGGCGCCGATGGTGACCGCGATCAGCGGGGGTTCGCCGCAGACCGGCATGTAGTAGCTGTACGGCGCGACATTGATCCCCCCGTCCGGGTCGAGCGTCGTGATCATCGCAATCGGCCGCGGCACCACCAGTTGCGAGAGCAGGCCCTGCTTGTGGGCCGGAGAGCGTCCGGACATGTGGATGACGTTCAACGGGTGGTCTCCTTTGCGGTGCCCGCCGGCCGCGTCGGCCAGGTCGGGCGGGGCCTGATGCCTGCGCGCCGCAGGAGGGCGGCGGACCGCTCGGCGGCTGCCTCGGCGACGGCGGCCAGGTCGATACCGGTCGGCTGCCGTTCCCGGACGACCACGCGGCCGTCGACCAGCACGTCACGGACGGTGCGTGAGACGTGGCCCCACACGAGCTGGCGGGCCAGGTCGCCCCGGGGCATCCAGGCGGGGTCGCGGGTGTCGAGTACGACGATGTCGGCGGCCTTGCCGACCTCGAGGGAGCCGGTCCGCTCGCCGAGACCGATCGCCTCGGCGCCGTCGACGGTCGCGAGCGCGAACGCCTGCTCGGCGCGGATCGGGTCGGGCAGGTCACGGTCGCGTTCTAGGCCGGCGAACAGATAGGCGGCCAGGAGGACGTCCGGGGCGTCGCCGGCGTTGTGGGCGTCGCAGCCCAGTGCCACCCGGCCGCCCCGGCGCACCAGTTCGGCGTGGCGCGAGGCACGCGTGTACCCCTGGGCGAGACGCAGGTAGGCCCCGGGGCAGGCGGCGACCGCGGTACGGGTGGCGAGGATCGCGTCGACCTCCGCGTCGTCGAGCCACACGGCGTGCCCGAGCAGCAGGCGCGGGCCGAGTACTCCCAGCTCGTCGAAGTGGAGCACCGGTCGGCGCGCACTGCGCTTGGCGTAGGCCTCGACGTCGGCGGGCCCCGGCGAGATGTGCCAGGTCAGCCCGGTGTCGAGCCGCTCTGCCAGGCTCGCCGCTCCGGTGAACAGCTCGTCACTGGCCAGGTCGTGGCCCACCAGCGTCACCCACCCGGTGACCGGCCCGGTGACCGGCAGGGACCGGACGATGTCCTCCTGTCTGGCGAGCACCTCGTCGGCTGGGGCGCCGAACGGCACGCCCTCGGCGTCCCAGCCCCAGCCGCCGACCCGCGCGCGGATGCCCGCGGCGGCCAGTCCTTCGGCGACCCGTTCCGGATAGGCCACCGTGCCCGGCTCCAGCACCGTGGTGATGCCCCGGGTCAGGCACTCGACGGCCGTGATCGTCGCGGCGAGTTCGTCGTCGTCACCGTCGGCGTGGGCGTGCAGCGGGACGATCCAGTCGAAGATCGACTCCTGCGAGCCGATGTGGTCCGGGATCGTGCTGCGTACGAGGGGGTCCACGGTCGTGTGCTGGTGGGCGTCGACGAGGCCCGGGATGACGACACAGCCCGAGGCGTCGATCTCCTTTGCACCCGGGAATCGGGAGCGCAGGTCCTCGGCCGTGCCGAGCGCGGAGATGCTGTCCCCGGACACGGCGAGCGTCGCGCCGGTGAGGACCCTCCGCGCGGAGTCCATGGTGACGATGTCGCCGCCCACGACGAGAAGGTCGGTCATGGCGTGATCACGACCTTTCCGATGGTGTCGCGGGCGCCGAGCATGTCCCAGGCGTCGGCGAGATCAGCGAGCGGGAACAGTGCGGCGGTGGGCAGGTGCAGGCGGTCGGCGAAGCAGGCTGAGGTGGCGGCGACGAAGTCGGCCGAGGTGTAGCCGCCTGCGCCCAGCAGTTTCAGGCCGCGGTGGAAGACCTCGCTGAGCGAGAACGCCACCTGGTCGCCGCTGGTGTTGCCCAGCATCAGCAGACGTCCGCCGATGCCGAGGCAGTCCAGTGAGGTGCGCCAGGTGTCGGTGCCGACGTGGTCCAGGACCAGGTCCGCTCCGGCGCCGTCGGTGAAGGCCGACACCGCTTTCGCGGGGTCGGGGTCGTCGCTGGGGAGGGCCAGGTCCGCGCCGGCCGCGCGAGCGGCGGCCAGCTTCGCGCCGCTGCCCGCGAAGGCGACGACCGAGGCACCGGCCCGCTTGGCCAGCGCGATGGCCGCCAGGCTGACGGGACTGGCGGCCGCGTGCACGACAAGGGTCTCACCGGTGTGCAGGGCCCCGACGGTGTGCACCGCATGCCACGCTGTCGCGAAGGCGGTCGGCAGGGTGACGGCTGCGGCTAGTGGCAGGGACTTCGGAACCCGGACGACCGATTCGGCGGACGCAAGGACGTATTCGGCGAGCGCGCCGGGGATGTTGCCGCCGATGATGCGCGGGCTCGCGCAGTACGCACGGTCGCCCGCCGAACAGCGCGGGCAACTGCCGCAGCCTTGTGTGGGATCGGCGATGACCCGGTCGCCCGGGACGATGGAGCTGACCGCGGAGCCGGTCGCCGCCACCGTTCCGGCGAAGTCCATGCCCGGCACGTGCGGAAGGCGGAACCCGGGGATCAGGCCCGGCCCCTTGCGCTGCAGCAGGTCCAGGCGGTTCAGCCCGCAGTACGCGACCTCGACGACGACGTCGCGCGGTCCGCACACCGGCTCCGGGACGTCCTGCAGGGACACGACCTCGGTTCCCCCGAAATCGGTCTGCACCATCGCTCGCACCGCGGCCCTCCTCACCTCACCCGTCTCGCATTGCGAGTCGGTGGAACGTATTGTGAGGCCACTCTGCCCATGCCGAACAGTGCTGTCAACGCTTGTAGGGAAAAACTGGGTTTCGTCGGCGTTGCGCCTGTCCGTGACAATCGCGGGTGCAGGCGGCAGGCCGGAAGAGGCCGGTGCGGACGCTCGCTCGGCGCCACCCCCGCCGCGGAGAAGGGCTGTTCAGGGTCCGGCTGGAACCGGCTCGTCGCCGTGCGGCTGCCGGTCGTCGGCAGCGAGCAGGTCGAGCGCCGCGAGCGCCAGGTGCAGTTCGGCCGAGGCGGCGGGCAGCAGGGGGTCCGTGCCCAGGAGGTTCTTGATCTGGCGGACCCGGTAGCCCACCGAGTTGCGGTGGAGGTGGAGCTGTTCGGAGACGCTCTGCCGGCTGCCCCTCTCGGCCAGCCAGGCGCGGAGGGTCGCCATCAGTTCCGGACGCTGCCTGATGGGCCCGAGGTGCGCCTCGGCATACGCCTCGAGGTGCGCGCGTGGGAGGGGCAGCAGCACCTGGACCACCCCGCACCCGTCGAAGGTGAGCAGCGGGACGCCCCGGGTCCTGGCCAGCCCGAGCAGCCGTTCGGCCTCGGTGAAGGACCGGGCCAGACCGATGGGCGATGCGGGGTGGGAGCCGCTCGCCGCGACGATGTCGTCACCCGCGGACTCGTCACCGGTCATGTGGCGCAGCCGGCTTCGCAGGCGGGCGAGCGTGACCTCGCCGGCCGCCACCGTCCATGCCGTGCGCGCCTCCTGCTGCACAGGGTGCTCCAGCCAGGTGAGAGCGGTGGACCAGGCGCGCAGGCGGGAGCCGCTGTAGTGGAGTACGGCACCGGCCGGCGGTCGCTGCAGATCGATCCCCAGTTCCGAGGCCGCCGCGCACACCGAGGGGCTCACCGTCCCGGACCGCAGTGCGGCGACGACGTCGGCCGGTGTATGTGGCGGCGAGGCTTGGGCGGTGTCGTCCCCCGCGCGCACGGCGTCGATGAGGAGCGCGGTGACCGCGGCACCGGCCAGCTGCTGCACGCGCGGATCACCGGGACCGACGGTCAGCAGTACACCGGCCACGGTCGTCCCCGCACGCACGGGCAGCGCTGTGGCGCGCAGCCCGTCCAGCGTGTCGACCACCGGTCCGGCCGCGCCGGCGAGCACACCGTCCGCCACCGTGGCCGGCACTCCTGACCCGCCGTCGGTGGTCGCCAGCACCGCGCCCTCGGCGGACAGCAGCCGCACCTGCCGGCCGGTGGCCCGGACCAGCGCGTGGAGCACGTCCGAGCGCGCGGCGCCGGCGAGCACGGCCTCGGTCAGTTCCCGCTCCAGCGCAGCCGATTCGGCGTCCGGACCGGCCCTGTCGCGGGCCGGTCCGGACCGTGCTTCGGCGACGGTTCCCATGATGTCGAGTCTCAGCGGGCCAGCAGCCGGATGGCCACGCCCTTCTCCTGGGTGTACTCGCGCAGCGCCGCGTAGCCGCCGCCCCGGCTGAAGCCGCTGTCCTTCTGCATGTTGAAGGGGAAGCCGATCACTCCCGCGTCGTGGAACTGGTTGACCGCCACCTGCCCGGAGCGGACGTCCTTCGCCAGGCGCAGGGCCCGGGAGACGTCGTTGGTCCAGATGCAGGCCAGCAGGCCGAAGTCCGTCGCGTTCATCTGTTCGGTAGCCGCGGCCGTGTCGCGGAAGGACTGTACGGCGAGGACCGGGCCGAAGATCTCCTCGCGGGCGACGCGCATGCCCGCGTCCACGCGGTCGTACACGGTCGGCTGGACGAACCATCCGTCGCCGGTGGGTGCGCCTCCGGTGACCAGCCGCGCGCCGTCGCGAGGCGCGTCCTCGAGGAAGCCGCTGACGCGGGCGAACTGCGTGGCGCTGACCAGTGGCCCCATGTCCAGGTCGGCGTCCCAGGGCCCGGTCTTGACGGCGGCCATGGCGGCGGCGACCCGCTCCACGACCTCGTCGTGCACCGAGGCCTCGACGAGCAGCCGGGAACCGGCGTAGCAGTTCTGCCCCGCGTTCTCGGTGATCGAGCCGACGACCGCCTCGATCGCCGTGTCGAGGTCGGCGTCGGCGAACAGCACGTTCGGCGACTTGCCGCCGAGTTCGAGCTTCACCGGGACGAGGTTCTGCGCGGCGGCCGTCATGATCGCCCGTCCGGTCGCGGTGGAGCCGACGAAGCTGATGTGGTCGACGCCCGGGTGCGAGGTCAGCGCGGCGCCCGCCTCGGGGCCGCCCGCGACGACGTTGATCACCCCGGGAGGGAACCCGGCTCGGCGGGCGAGTTCGGCGAGTGCGAACGGGGCCAACGGCGCGATCTCGGACGGCTTGAGGACGACCGCGTTGCCCGCGGCCAGCGCCGGCGCGACGTTCGCGGCGGTGAGCACCGCGGGCACGTTCCACGGGATGACGACGGCGCACACGCCGTACGGCTCGGGAACCGTGTAGCCCAGGAAGTCGGGGCTGCGGGTCGGCAGCGTGACCCCGGTGAGCTTGTCGGCCGCGCCGGCGAAGTAGTTGATGATGTCGTGGGCGATGTAGATGTTCGTCCGGCCCCCGGACAGTGGTTTGCCGACGTCCCTCGCCTCTACGGCCGCCAGTGCCTCGACGTCGGCGAGGATCAGGTCGGCCCAGCGCCCGATCAGTGCCCCGCGGTCGCTGGGGTTGGTCGCCGCCCAGCCAGGGGAGGCGCGCCGCGCCGCAGCGACCGCGTCGTCGACATCTGCTCCACCGGAAAGCGCCACCTTGGTGATCACCTGCTGGGTGGCCGGATCGACGATGTCCAGGGTGCCCCCGTCGCGGGCCCCGACCCACTCGCCGTCGATGAATTGCTGGGAGGAAGGGAAGTCAACAGCCGCCATAGGTGAACCTTGACCGACCCTGTCACGCATGTCAATATGCGATCTCGCTATGTGAGTCACTGAGGAGGCCTGGTGCGCGCCACCGCCGCTCTGCTGGAGCAACCCGGACAGCCCTTCGTCCTGACCGAGGTGGACCTGGACGAACCCCGCCCCGACGAGGTGCTCGTCCGCGTCGCCGGGGTCGGCATCTGCGGCACCGACCTGGAATTCGCCACCTTCTTCCCCACGCCCGCGCTGCTCGGGCACGAGGGGTCGGGCGTCGTCGAGAAGGTCGGCGCGCATGTCACGTCCGTGCGCCCGGGCGACAGCGTCACCATGTCCTTCGCCTCGTGCGGCACGTGCACGCTGTGCCGCACCGGCTCGCCCGCCTACTGCCGCAGCTTCGACGCGGTGAACTTCTCCGGCCGCCGGCCCGACGGCTCCACCGCGGTGACCCATGACGGGCGCGAGGTCAACGCCCACTTCCTCGGCCAGTCGTCGTTCGCCAGTCATGTCGTCGCGCCGGAGCGGGCGGTCGTCCGGATCGATCCGTCCCTGGACCTGCTGCGGGCCGGGCCCTTCGGCTGTGGCTTCCAGACCGGGGCCGGCGGCGTGCTCAACGTGCTGCAGCCGCGCCCCGGTTCGTCGATCGCGGTCTTCGGAGCGGGGGCCGTCGGCGTGGCCGCCATCATCGCGGCCTCGCTGAGCGGCTGCGGGATCGTCGCCGCCGTCGACGTGAACCCGGCCAAGCTGGAGGCGGCCCGCGGCTACGGCGCCACGCACACCGTCGACTCCTCGGCCGGGCCGGCCGCCGAGCAGTTGGCCGCCCTCGTCCCCGAGGGATTCGACTTCGTGATCGACACGACAGGCCGAGAGGACGTCCTGCGCACCGCTGTGGAGTCACTTGGGCCGCTCGGCCGCGCCGGGGTCATCGGAATCGGACCGAGCGAGACGATGAGTTTCGACTGGCGGAGCATCCTCAACGGGCGCAGTGTCACCGGCATCATCGGCGGGTCCAGCCTGCCGCAGGTGTTCCTGCCGAAGCTGCTCGGACTCAACGCCAAGGGGCAGTTCCCGGTCGAGAAGATGATCACCTATTTCCCGTTCGAGCAGATCAACGAGGCCGTCGCGGCGGTTCGGTCCGGTGCGGTCGGCAAGGCCGTGCTGACCTTCTAGACGTTAGGGTGGCCCGACGCAGACGAGGCACCTGTTCACCCGGTGGCGCGGCCGGTCAACACCGCGCAGAAGACCGAGCACGTGGAGCGTGCCCTTCATGTCCGCCGACATCGACTTCGATCACCACTCCGACGAGGCCAACGCCGATCCGGTCGCCTACTACGCGCGTTTCCGCGAGTCCTGCCCGGTAGGCCGCACCACCGCCCATGGCGGCTTCACCTATACGACGCGGTATGCCGACGTGGCCCGCATCGCCCGCGACGACGCCACGTTCTCCTCGGCCCGCAGCGACCACGGTGGTCAGGGGGTCGGCATCGTCATCCCCAAGGGACCGGGTCTCGACCAGTACCCGATCGAGCTCGACCCCCCGCGGTCGACCGACTACCGCCAACTGATCAACCCGCTGCTCACCCCGGAGGCGATCGAGCGGCTGGTGCCCATGATCGAGCGGCATGCCGCCCGCGTCGTGGACGACTTCGTCGAGCTCGGCTCCTGCGACTTCGTCCGTGACCTCACCAACCCGCTGCCGGCCGCGGTGACCTTGGACTGGCTGGGTTTCCCCGAGGAGGACTGGGCGAAGCTGGCCGGTCCGATCCACGACATCTTCGCCGCACCGGCCGCCAGCGAGCGCGCCGTGCGCGGGGCCGCCGGACTGGCCTACATGGACCAGCGCATCCGCGAGCTGATCGCCGAGCGCCGGTCGGCACCACGGGCCGACGCGGTCAGCGCACTGGTGGCCGGCCGGCGCGGTGACGGCAGCGAGTTCGGCGAGGACGAACTGGTGTCGGTGATCGGCCTGCTCATCGCCGGCGGCGTCGACACCACCACCTCCCTGACCGGATCGACGCTCGTCCACCTCGCTCGCCACCCCGACCAGCGCCAGAAGCTGATCGACTCCCCCGATCTGCTGGACGCCGCGACCGAGGAGTTCCTCCGCGCGTTCGCCCCGTCGCAGTCGATGGCGCGCACGGTCACCCGCGACGTCGAGGTCGGCGGCTGCCCGATGCACCAGGGCGACCGGGTACTGATCCCGTGGGTCGCCGCGAACCACGACCCCGCGGTGTTCCCCGACCCCGAACAGGTACGGCTGGACCGCGACGCCAGCAGGCATCTCAGCTTCGGGATCGGCTCGCACCGGTGCGCCGGCGCGCATCTCGCCCGGGCCATGTTCCGCGCGATGACGACGCAGGTGCTGACCCGGCTGCCCGACTACCGGGTGATCGAGGACGGTCTCGTCGCCTACCCGACGCGTGGCAACCAGTCCGGCTGGGACGCGGTTCCGGCGGTCTTCACACCCGGCCCCCGGGCAGGTGCGGCGGCAGGCCCGGTCCGGGCCCTGACCACGCCCACGCAGCTGCGGGTGACCGCGGTGCGCGCGGCGGCGCAGGACGTCGTCGCCGTCGACCTCGCCCTGCCGGACGGAGGAGACCTCCCCGCCTGGCGGCCCGGCGCGCACATCGAGCTGCGTCTGCCCTCGGGCAGGCTGCGCCAGTACTCGCTGTGCGGTGACCCCGCCGACGTCGGCACGTGGCGCATCGGTGTCCTGCGCGAGCCCCGGGGCCGGGGCGGATCGGTCGAACTCCACGAACTGGCCCGCCCCGGGGCACTGTTCATGGTCCGCGGGCCGCGCAACCACTTCCCGCTCACCTCGGCGCCGTCCTATCTGTTCCTCGCCGGCGGCATCGGCGTCACCCCGATCCTCGCCATGGTCCGGGCGGCGGCCGGGCGCGGCACGCCGTTCACCGTCGTGTACGGCGGACGCACCCGGTCGACGATGGCGTTCGCGGACGAACTCACCGCCGTCGCCGGCGACGCGCTCACCCTGCTCCCCCAGGACGAGGCCGGGCTGCCGGACCTGCCCCGGCTGCTGGGCGGGGTGAACGCGGACACCGCCGTCCACGCGTGCGGGCCGGCGCCGATGCTGGCGGCCGTCGAGCGCGAGTGCGCCCGCCTGGGTCTCGCCGACCGGCTGCACCTGGAGCGCTTCACCGCCGGCGACGACCTCGAGACGGCGTACGACGCCGCGGAGAACCGGGACTTCGACGTCCAGCTCGCGCGCACGGGAGGCACGCTCACCGTGCCGGCCGACCGCCGCCTCATCGAGGTACTGCGCGACGCGGTACCCGGCCTGTCCTACGACTGCGAGAAGGGCTACTGCGGCGCCTGCGAGACCCGTGTCCTCGGCGGGACTCCGGAGCACCGGGACTCCGTGCTCAGCGAGGAGGAACGCCGTGCCGGGCGCACGATGATGATCTGTGTGGGGCGATGCCGGGGCGACCGACTCGTCCTCGACCTCTGAGTCTCCTCGGCCGTACGGGGCCAACAGCGGACGCGATGTCCGCTGTTGGCCCCGAGCGCTGCCCGGATCGGCACAGCCGTAGGTTCGCCCCGAGCAACTCATGCGAGATGCCATATTGGAATACGAGACAGCGTTACGGCACGGACCCGCCCCGGAAACACCGGGGCAACGGGACGTTCCTAGCGTCGGGCCAGCCCTTCCCCTCGATGAAAGGTCGGCCATGACTGCGCTCGACTCGCCCCTCCTCGACGTCGCCGCGACCGGATTCCCGATCCTCCAGCCCGGCCACGGAGCGATCGCGTCGACGACCTACGTCCCGTCAACGCCCGCGAACACCCTGTGGGGCCGCCTGCCCTGCGAGGCGGACGCCCCTTGCGCGGTCGTCCGACCGGGCTCCGTCGTCACGGTCGACACACTCAGCCACGAGGGAGTTCTCGAGGACCAGGGCCGCAACCCCTCCCGGTTCTTCGGCCGTTACGGCGTCGGCGGCGGCCATGTGCTCGACGACGCCCAGCAGATGGCGGACTCCGGTGTACCGCACGACTTCGACGGCGACGGACCACACCTCGTCACCGGACCGATAGCGGTGGCCGGCGCCCGGCCCGGCGATCTGCTCGCCATCACCGTCCTCGGCCTCACCCCGCGGGTTCCGTACGGCATGGTCTCCGCACGCCACGGGTTCGGCGCGCTCCCCGGCGAGATGCCGTCGCTGCCCGGTCCCTCGTTCACCTTCGCCACGGCGCATGCGGATCGCGACGGCGCGTGGGGCCGGATGGCGGTGGATTCTGCGGACCCCTCCCGCGGTTCACTGCGCTTCCCTCTGCGGCCGTTCCTCGGCGTGATGGGCGTGGCGGTGCCCGGGGACGAGCGGCCGCACTCGGTGCCGCCGGGGCGCCACGGGGGCAACATCGACATCTCCCTGCTCGGCGAGGGCGCCACGTTGTACCTCCCGGTGCAGGTCGACGACGCGCTGGTGTACTTCGGGGACCCCCACTTCGCCCAGGGTGACGGCGAAGTGGCCCTCACCGCGTTCGAGGCGTCGTTGCGCGCCACCGTGAAGCTCGAGGTGGTGCCGGGCGGCGCGGCCCTGCGGCCCGGCCACGGACGCGTCGCCCCGTTCGCCGAGACGGACGAGCATCTGGTGCCGATCGGACTGGACAGGGACCTCGACGAGGCGATGCGCGACTGCGTGCGCTGCGCGCTGGACCTGCTCGCGACGGACTACGGCATCGACCGCCATCTGGCCATGGCGTATCTCAGCGCGGCAGGCGACTTCGCGGTCTCCCAGGTCGTCGACGACGTGAAGGGCGTCCACGCGAGGATCCGCAAGTCAGACTTCCGTGAGGTCCGCCGACCGTCCTGACCGGCGAACGCGTGACGGGATCAGGGCCAGGAAGAGAGCGCTCCGAGCCACACACAGGTGGCGACCGCGGTCAGGATCTGGGCGCAGGCCGGACCCATGGACCGCAGCATCGCCTCGGACCCGCCCCGCTCCCGGCCGCCCCACACGGCACCGCACACACCGGCCAGCGCCGCCAGCGCGACCGAGCGCTCCGAGGAATCGGCCGCACTGCCGAGAGACCGGACCGCGGCCTCCCGCCTCTCCCCGTCCAGGACGTCGTAGCGACGAGCCAACCCGGTCGCCAACGGCAACCGCCTCGGCGTGCGAACGAGGACACCCTCAGCGATCATGGCGGCCGACAGACGCCTGTGTGCGCCGATGCTCAGGGTTCTGACCCACTCCGACGCGGTGCGCGGCTTGCGGGACGACCGGATCCGTACGAGGACCTCGCCGAGCGCGCGGTCCCGTGGCTGTGCACCGTCGGCGGCGACAAGGTATCCGTCCACCGTGTGGAGGAAGCCGTCCAGAGCGAGTTCCATCAGCATCGCGCCGCTCAGGCCGAAGCCGAGGCCGGTGCCATAGCCGGGAACCCGGCCGCGGTTGTCCAGATACACGGCCAGCATGAAGTCTCCGCAGAGGCTCGAGGTGGCATCGGTCTTCATCCCGGTCTCCCCAATGAGGCGCTACGGCACTATGGCGGGCCCAGAGATCCTGCGTCAATGCAAGATATCGTCCCGGCATACGGAACACAGCCCTCATCGGGTCAGGCTCCCCGATCGATATTTCAGCGGTATGAGGGTTCCCAGCGATCCGGCCACGGCTGACGCGCGCGGCGCCGACTACTGCAGATTCGATCCGATCGAGTCGGCCGCCCACTGCACGAGCCGCCATGGCAGTCTTGAGGCGTCCCCTCGATGGACAGCGCAGGCTTGGGGGCAGCCCTCTTGGGGAACTTGGGCGTCATGCAGATTCTCGTTGGAATTCTGTTCGTTCTGTGTGGAGTTGGCATGCTGCTCATAGCGAAGCCGCTGGCCACGTGGGATGCCGACAAGGTGGATGTATGGAGCGGCCTTCGCTATCTGCACGGGGTGAACTACAACCGGGTCAGCTTCCTCCTGGGCGGTCTGGGCGCCGTTTTCGCCGGCGGGTACCTGATCGTCACGGGCTGAAAGCCTCGTAGGCCAGCCGGGTCCGGTACCCGAACCGCCGTGCTGGGTGCTTGGCTCCCGCTCCGCAGTGCGCGCCGTCCATCGTGGTGTGGGCCGGGCGCACCAGGTACACGATCCGGCCGTGCCTTCCAGCCACGTCGGTCAGAGCCGGTTCGGTGGCACAGATCGCCACGTCAGCGGCCTTGCTCGTCGTGGTCACGGACTAGGTGCTCAGCCGATTCACGGCTCATGCCCCGGCGCTGCCGGGGTCTTCACAAAGGCTGGCCTTGGAGGGGCCCGATGCGGTCGGAACCGGCATGGTGGAGGATGGGGCGCATGAGTGAGAACGTTTATTTCCAGGTCTCCGCGAACGGCGAGAACCTCGGCCGCATCGTCTTCCGGCTGTTCGACGAGGTCGTGCCGAAGACCGCCCGAAACTTCCGTGAGCTGGCCACCGGCCAGAACGGCTTCGGCTACAAGGGTTCCCCCTTCCACCGCGTCATCCCCGAGTTCATGTTGCAGGGCGGTGACTTCACCCGCGGCAACGGCACGGGCGGCAAGAGCATCTACGGTGAGAAGTTCGCCGACGAGAACTTCCAGCTCAAGCACGACCGGCCGTTCCTGCTGAGCATGGCCAACGCGGGCCCGAACTCCAACGGTTCGCAGTTCTTCGTGACCACCGTGAGTACCCCGTGGCTCGACGGCAAGCACGTCGTCTTCGGTGAGGTCGTTGAAGGTGAGGACGTCGTCAAGGTGATCGAGGCACTCGGCAGCCGCACCGGCGCCACAGCCAAGACGATCGTCGTAGAGGAAAGCGGTGTCGTCTCGCCCGCCTGACATCCGCTTGCCCTGGGTGCCCGGGGTGAGTGAGCAGCGGGCCGGCAGCGTCGACCTCACCGACGAGACAAGCCTGGCGGACGCCCTCCACCTGGCTGAGCCGGCCTACATAGCCACCTAAAACCAGCCCCTCCACAGCCCCAAGTCAACGGGAAGCCGTCGGCGCAGTCCTCCGGGGCCCTCGAGTTGTCCGCTCAAGCCCACACCAGAACAAGGGCAGAACGAGGGAGCGCCCCGGCCGGGCGAGCCGGCCGGGGCCATGCCGTGTCATACGGCAGTTTCATCTCGTGCCGCAGGGGCGGGTAGGCGGGTCAGTGGTGGTGGCCACCCCCGTGACCGCCGTGGTGGTCACCGCCGTGGCGGTGGTGGCCCCAGGAGGCGTCGTCGATGAAGCGGTCGTGGTCGTTGCGCAGGGTGGCGGTGTCGGAGTGGTTGTCCCACACCTCGTTGTGGCGGTCCATGTAGAGGTCGCTGTCACTGTCGTGGCCCCTGCCGGTGTGGACGCGGACCGTGGCACGGCCCTCGAGGCGGTAGTGGTCGAAGGTGTAGGTGTCGCCGTCCTCGTTCTTCAGTGTCCAGCCGTCGAGGTTGACGGTGCGGCGCGAGGTGTTGGTGAGCTCCACCCACTCCTTGTTCAGCGAGCGCCGCGAGCGGTCGTCCCAGCCGGGCGCGTCGTACTGGACCGCGCTGATCTCCACCTTCGTGCGGTCGGGCCGGGCGTGGTCGGTCGCCGACGCCGGCAGCGCCACCGCCCCCACGATCGCTGCGGCCGCCAACGCGGCGGCGGACAGACGACGGGCGGTCACCGTGGAAGAAGACACAAGGCCCCCATGCTGTACGAGCACCCCCGTGCCCTGCCGCCCTGACAGCGGGCCGGCGGGGACGGGCTGGTGCGGTGTGCGGGTGGCGGCCGGTCGGCCGCACATCCACACCATGGCCGTGCCGTGCAGGTTGTGAACGCATTACGAGCGGTCCGTTACCGTTCGCCCACATTGCCGCAACCCTCGCCTGTAACGTCCATCTATGCACCGTATGCGCGAAGTTGACGCCCCGCCAGACAGAGACCCCGTACGGGCCTTGGCTGCCCCGCCGCTATCGCCAGGACGCGCCACCCCAGCAGCTGCGAGGCCGTCACCCGAAAGTGCGTAACAACCCTCGACCTCTCTGCCGACGCCGCTCTTTACGAGCCGCTGGTCACGCGCAGCCAGCCTGCCGCGGTGTTGGTCGAAAAGACGATGAGCCGCCGATGACCCCGCCGACGTGACACCGCCCCACGGCCGCAACCGCACAAGGCCGTGTGCGGCTCGCCCCCTGCCACATCCACCCGCTGCCGGAGGAGACCGACGTGACCATCACGTCAGCGTGTCCGGCGACGGCACCACCCTCACCGTGACCGTCATCGGCTCCTACGACACGAAGTTCCTGTCGGTGGTCGGGGTCGGCTCGCTCGCGGCGACCAGCCAGGGCACAGCCCCCTGGACGGCGTCACCGCACCCGATGAAGGCAACTGATGCGCACGGGGAACGCCTCAAACCGCGGCTGCACCGCCGCCGTGTAGCCGGTGGCGTACACGGAGTTGTTGCCGCTGGTGACGTCCCTGCCGGTGCAGCGGCCTGCTGTCCAGGCCGACTTCTCGGTCCCCCGTCCGGCCGTCCGGCGGTGACGGCCACTCGCGGTCGTCCGGGTGCGGGATGCGACACCCTGCACACTGTTCCCGGTGGTGGCGGTCACCGGTCGCGGGCCACACGTGCAGGCCGGGCAGAACCGCCTGTCGGATTATCGCCCCGCCCGTGACCGCCCGGTCCACCTCCCCACTCCGCCCCATGAACCACCCCCGCCGTCGGCCGCTCACCTCAAAGCTCGCGAGATCCTCTGGCGGGCGGCCTGCGCGATCACGCCTTCCAGTAGTGCGGTGCAGTCGCCGCCGTCCAGCCAGGCCCGGAAGCGGCCGACGACCGCAGACCAGAGCGAACTCGCCCGGCGTCTCCCCCCGCTGACTACTGGTACGGAACCGCCGGATCACTCTCACGAACTGCTCCCACAACCGTCCGGGGTACGGGCCGTACTCGCCGAGCGGCAGAGAGCGGCGCGGTCAACTTCCGCTGCCTGTAGGCGAATTGCCTGCCTCGCGCGAACTCTTGACGCTGAACCGTTTCATTGCTTCTCTCGAAAGGCTGCTTCTGGGAGCGCTCCCACCCCACGCCGAAAGGGACCCCTGTGCAGACCACCCCCCACACCACCTCCTTACGCCACCACGCCCGAACCCTCGCTGCGCTCGTCACGGCCGTTCTCGTCGCCTGCCTGCTGTCCTGGACGGGGAGCTCCCCCGCCCGGGCCGCGCCGGGTGACGGCTCGGTCTCCGACCCCAACATCGTCTACGTCGGGCGCTGGGACACCAGCGCCGGCACCGCGGCGGTGCCCTCCTGGACCGGCGCCTACCTGCAGACGGCCTTCACCGGCACCACGGTGAAGGTCAAGGCGAGAGACGCGGTCAACCTGTACGCCGGCATCGACGGCGGCCCCGACGTCTTCCACGCGGGCGTGCGCGGCACGGTGAACCTCACTCCCCGACCGTTGTCCGCGGGCACCCACACCCTGCGCATTTCGTACCGCTCCGGCGACACCGTCTTCCAGGGCCTGGTGCTGGACCCCGGCGCGCGCACGGTTGCGCCGGACGCCCCGTCCCGGCTCGTCGAATTCGTCGGCGACTCCATCACCGCCGGCGCACTCACGGACCGGCTCGCACTGGACTCGTACGCCTGGAAGACCGGCGAGCAACTGGGAGCGCGGCACACCCAGATCGCCCGGTCCGGCTACTGCCTCGTCGCCCAGTCCGGATGCACGGGCCTGAGCACGCAGTTCTTCAAAACGGCGAGCACGGGCGGCCAGAACTGGGACTTCTCCCGCTACCGGGCGGACGCCGTCGTCATCAACCTGGGCACCAACGACATCGGCCACGGTGTGACCGGCGCCGCCTTCCGGTCGGCGTACACCACGTTCCTCGCCGACCTGCGGGCCACCTACCCGAACGCGCAGCTCTTCGCCGTGCAGACGCTCAAGAAGCGCTACGTCACCGAGACCAGGGCGGCCGTCACGGCCCGCACCGACGCCGGTGACAGCAGGGTGCACTACGTCGACACCACCGGCTGGCTGACCGACGGCACCGACTACGAGGACGGCAACGGGCACCCCAACGAGGCGGGCCACACCAAGTTCGCGAACCGCCTCGCCCCCGTCATCGCCGCCCGACTCGGCGCCCCCGCGTCCACCCTGGCGGCCGCTCCCGGCCAACCCGGCGACCCGAACATCAAGTTCGTGGGCCGCTGGGACACCAGGAACTCCACCGCCTACACCCCGTACTGGGCCGGCGCCTACTACCGGGTCGGCTTCACCGGCCGGACCGTCCAGCTCAAGCAGCGCGGGACGATCGACTTCTGGGCGAGGATCGACAACGGCCCCGTGAAGTTCTACGACGACGTCAAGGGGACGGTGAACCTGACGCCCTCCCCGCTGTCCGCCGGCAACCACACCCTCCAGGTCAACTACCAGGTGGTCGCTGGTTCCTACCGGGGTGACGCAGTCTTCCAGGGGCTGGTCCTCGACGGCGGCGCCACGACGTTCGCCCCGCCGGCAACCGGCAAGCTGATCGAGTTCGTCGGCGACTCGATCACGGTGGGGACGACGTCGTCGCAGAACGCCCGCACCGCGTACGGCTGGTTGATCGGGGAGCGGCTCGGCACCGAGCACACCCAGATCGCCCAGGGCGGCGCCTGCCTGGTCGCCGCGGCGGACGGATGCGTCGGCCTGGAGCGGCAGTTCACCAAGCTCAACCCGAACGCGGCCACGCCCGACTGGGACTTCTCCCGCTTCCAGGCGAACGCGGTCGTCATCAACCTCGGCACCAACGACGTGGGCCACGCAGTCAGTTCCGCGCAGTTCCAGACGGCGTACACCAGCCTGCTGCGCAAGGTCCGCGCCGCGTACCCACAGGCGTGGATCTTCGCATTGGAGACCTTCCGCGGCCGGTACGTCCCGCAGACCGAGGCGGCCGTCAGGGCGGCCGTCGACGGCGGCGACTCCCGGGTCTCGTTCGTCGACACCACCGGCTGGCTGGGTTCGGGCGACCTGACGGACTCGGTCCACCCCAACGACCAGGGGCACCGCGTCATCGCAGACCGGTTGGCACCGGTCATCGCGGCGCGGATCGGTATGTGAGGAGCCTGGACCGGCTCCGCTCCGCACCGGCACCTGGGTGCGGCGGTCGGGGACATCGCGAGCGGGATGCACTGGCCGTCGCCGAGGACGTAGCGCTCACGGAAGGAGTCGAGCACTGCCCGCGACCAGTCCAGCCGGTTGCGCGAACGCAGGTTGTTCAGCTGGAGCGCATGCGGCTGGTCTGGTCCCACACACCCGCCCCGTTCAATGCGGCCAGGCGCTCCCGAGCAACCACTGCGTGTCCCTATGCGCTCAGCGCCGGGTGAGCCCCCTGGGCACCGGCCTTCGCCGGACCAGGGGGCCGTGGGTCACCGTGCGGCGTAGCCGAAGTCCGTTCCGACGGCGGGAAGGCCGCCGGTGCCGGGCTGGTACGTGGTCACCGCGGCGACGGCGCCGCCGGCGGTCACGTTGGACAGCGGCAGGGCGTACAGGGTGCCGTACGTGGACGGCCCGTAGGGCAGACCGACGTACAGGCGGCTGCCGGTGTAGTGGAGGCTGCTGCCGAGCTTCTGGTTCGCGCCCGGGGCGGTGGGAATGCCGTCCCCGTCGCCCGCCTCCAGCCAGCGGTCGTTGGCGCCGGGAGCGCCCAGCAGCGAGAAGGTCTCCACGGCGCCCGCGCTCGCGGTGGTGGCGATGGCCTCGTCCGGGATGCCGACGGCGAGCTTCATCGTCGCCGTGGTGCTCACCGCGCGCGGCGTCGTGTTGATCGCGGCGAGAGTCTGGCCGAAGTGGTCGCCGGCCTCCGCGGTGCCGGAGACGTCGTCGTCGCCGGTGCCGGAGTCGTAGCCCTGGAGCTGGGTGTAGGTGCCGGCCGCGGTGATCCGGAAGGTCAGCACCAGGCCGGCCTCCGCCTTGTCCACGCCGTCGACGTCGAGACCCTCGCCGGGGGCGCCGACCGCGAGGATCGACTCCGTGGCGGGTGCGGCACTCGAGGAGCGGTACGGGACCAGGGCCAGGGACTGGCCGAAGAGATCACCGGCCTCGGCGCCACCGGAGACCGTGTCGAGGTCCTGGTCCAGGCCGAACCTCGGGGTGGGGCGGTTCTCGGAGTTCAGGGTGTGGGAGAAGACGGCCAGGTTTCCGGCGTTCGCGTCCGAGCCGATGGCATCACCGGGTGCGCCGATCGCGATGTAGTTGGCGTCGGCGGCGACGCTCGTACCGAAGCCGTCGTTCGCCTCCGCCGCGCCGGAGACCCCAGTGGCCTCCTGGTTGATCGCGATGTTGGTGGTGCCGTGCAGGTAGATCGCGCTGCCTGCCTTGGCGATGGAGCCGAGGGCCTCGCCGGGCACGCCCATCAGGACGAACGGTTCTCCGGACGCGGTGGTGCCGGCGGCCAGGGCATGGCCCAGGCGGTCGCCGGTCTCACTGACGGAGCCCGCCAACGAGCCGGTGCCCGCGCCCTGTTCGAGGTGGGTGTCCTTGGCGGCGCCGGTGCCGAGGCCGCCGGTCGCGCCGTGCAGGATGTCGACCATGCCGGCGTCGGCCACGGTGCCGATGTCCTCGGCCGGGGTGCCCACGACCAGGTCGGTGCAACCGTCCTCGTCGTAGTCGACGGTGGCGATGGCCTGGCCGAATCCGTCACCGGACTCGGCGGAGCCGGAGACCCAGTCGAGGTCCTGGTTGATCTCGGCGGTGCCCTTGCCGCCGCCGTAGACGATCCGCACCAGGCCGGCCTTGGCGACGCCGCCGACGGTGGCCTGGGGGTCGGATATCGCGATGTCCTCGACGCCGTCGCAGTTGAAGTCGGTGGCGCGGACGGCGCCGGTGGTGGAGCTCACCCAGGAAGCGAGGTCGTCCACGCGGGCGGCGATCCCGCCGGTGCTGGTCACGGTCGGGGCGATGCCGTAGCAGCCGCCCTGGTACGACTGGCTGGCGAGCGCGGCCAGTTGGGCGGTGCCGCCGCTGACGCGGACGACGGGTCCGCCGGTGTCACCCATGCAGGCGGCCACGGCGTCCTTGCCCGTGACGGTGACGGTGGTGGCGGCGGACGAGTTCACCGAGAAGGCACCGGTGTGGAGCTTCAGCGGTGCCCATTCGCTCGCGGTGCGGCCGTAGCCGGCGAGGGTGAGGGTCTCGCCGGCGGTGGGCGCGGCGGTGGCCAGGGCCAGCGGGGCGACGTTCGTGACCGGGCGGTTCAGGCGGGCCAGGACGACGTCGCGGTCGGTGCGCGGGACCAGTTGGACGATCTGGCGGGCGGCACCGGCGGTACCGGTCAGGTCGGAGCGGCCGATGACCGCGGTGGTCCTGGTGGCCGGCTTGCCGGAGGGCACGCTCAGGCTGGTGGCCGGGTCGGCAGCGAAGCAACTGGCCGCGGTCAACAGCCACTCGGCGTCCACGAGGACCCCGGAGCAGCCGCGGTCGTGGTCGCCCACGGTGATCTGGGCGGTGTACGCGTAGGTGGTGTCGGCGGCGGCGACCTCGGGGCCGGTCACGGCGGCGGCGGGCACGCCGGCCAGCACCACGGCTCCCGCGCACAGGGCCGCGGCCGGCGCGAGGCGGCGAACGGGGCTGTTCCGTCGAATCACTTGGTGCTCCTGATCTCCAGGAGCGTGAACTCACGGCCCTGTTCGTCCGTGCCCTCGCCCACCGGGGTCCAGGCGTTCTTGGTGATGTCGTACGACTGCTCCTCGGTGCCGACCGTCATGTCGACCTCGGTCGCGTAGTCGTTGCCGCGGATCAGGTAGACCGACGGCAACTCCAGGGTCAGCCGGCCCGAGTTGCCCTTGACGTCGAAACACACCTTGCTCTTGTCGCGCGCCTGGACCTCCAACTGGCCGGTGCCGCTCACGCAGTCGGCGAGTGTGATGTGGCCGTCGCCGCGCTTGAGCAGGATGTTCTTCTCGGCCAGGATCTTGTCCGCCTGCGGGTAGCCGAAGTCCTCGACCGCGTAACCGGGAGCGGCGTCCGCGGCGATCGTGGCAGTACCGGCCTCGGCATGGGATCGCCCGGGCAGCCCGGCCGCCAGGCCGGTCCACGCCAGGGCGCCGACCGTTGCCGCGCCCACGGCGCGGGCCAGGAATCTTCCGCGCCGTGTCTGCGCCGCAAAGGGGCGCGGCTTGACCGCAAATGAGGTGCGTGACTTCATCACTTTCCTCAACTCGTTGCTTATTAAGAGAAGTCCGTAACGTGGTTCAAGGCAGGCGTGAAGAAATCGCTTTTCCCCCGCACAAAGAGCTCCCCCCGGCTCGGGCGTCGCTTTGCCTCCCACATGCCACCTCGCTTCTCCCGGGTTGTCCACTCCGCCAACGGCCATAAAACGGACGACAGTTGACGGTGCTTTGTGACCCTTGCCACACTCCCGGAAGGGTTGTACCGACTCCCATAAAGAAACGATAACGAAGCCGGGACACCTTTCACGCAAGATGGATTCAATTCACGACGCCAAACTGATTGCGCGGTACACCTGCGTTGGTATGGTCACGTCATTGCGCAGGCAACGCATACGCCTCACCGGTGCCACACATGACTGCCCGGCCATGCGGGGGAAGCCTGCTGTGTCAGTGATCGCCGATCTGCTTCGCCGGCAGAAACCACGAGGACAACTTTCTATGCAGACGATTTTCTGGAGTCGTAGACGGCTCCTCGCCTCGCTCGCCGCCGTCACGGCCGTCGCCGCCGCACCCCTGGCGTGGACCCCCGTGGCCCGCGCCGCCGAGACTGCGACGCCCGATCCGCTCACCCTGCCGAACACCGACCGGGCCAAGGTGGTCAAGGCCTGGATGACCGGTGGCAGGGCCACCAAGGCGGCAGCGGCCGACGCGCTGTTCGGCACCGATGCCGACATTCAGCGTTCCTCACCCAAACACTGCCGACGGTGACGACGGAGGACAACCGCGTCGCGATCGCCAGCTGCCTCGCCCGCTCCGGAAAGGGCCTGCGCCGTGAAGCCGTCGCCGCTCTCGACAACGGCGACAGCGCCATCGCGGCCTTCCTCGAGGACGGTTACGAGTCGGCGCTCCTGGAAGACCTCCGGGTGGCGACCGCCATCCTGTCGGCCACCGGCGGAAAGGCGGTCCAGCGCGATGCGTCCGCCGCCCTGGGCACCGGCACGCGCCCGGCACTGGAAGCCTTCCTGACGGAGGGTCAGTACACCGCCCGCCTGGAGGACTCGAGACTCCAGGTCTCCGCCATGCTGGTCAACGCCGGGCCAGAGGTGCAGAAGTACGCCAACCGCGCCCTGAACGGCTCCGCCACGGACATCCAGTGGTTCCTCGACACCGGCCAGCACATCGCCCGTGCGCGCGACCAGGAATCGGCGACCATCGAGGAACTCGTCGCGGTCGTCGACCGGGAGGGCAAGCGCGCGCAGGCCGAGACCGACCTGGCCGTCGAGGCGTCCGAGCGGGCCCAGGCCGCCGCGGCCGAGGCTAAGAAGGCGGCGGAGAAGGCCGCGGCCGAGGCCGAGGCCGCCGATGAGGACGTGCAGAAGTCCGCGGCCGCGGCCCGCAAGGCGGCCAGTGCGGCCTCGGGCGCCGCGAACGCCGCCCGGATCGCCATCAACGCCTCCAACGCGGCCGTGAACGCCTCCCGTCGCGCCTCCTGGGCGGCCACCGCCGCCTCCCAGGCCGCGTCCGCCGCCGGCGGCGCCGCGTCCCGGGCCTACAACGCGGCTATCGCGGCCTCCAAGGACGCGAGCAAGACCCAGGCCGCCAAGAATGCGGCGGTCGCCGCCCGCAACTCCGCCGCGAAGGCGCGTTCCGCGGCCAAGGCCGCCGACTACGCGCGGGCCGCCTGCGCGCAGTCCGTCAGCGCCAGTTCCTCCGCCGCCTCCGCGGCTCGCAACTCCGCGGCCGCGGCTGCCGCCTCCGCTCAGGCAGCGGCCGCGTCCGGCGCCGCCCAGTCCCAGGCCGCCGAGGCCAAGCGCCAGGCCGCCATCGCCTCCGCGGCCGCCAACCGCGCCACGAACGCCGCCTCCACCGCGCAGGCCCTGGCCAACACGGCCGCGAAGGCGGCGAGCACCGCACGGGACGCAGCCAACTCCGCCGCCGCCCACGCCGAGAAGGCGGCCGACGCCGTCGACGAGGCCGTGGCGAACGCGGGCAAGGCCGTCGACTTCGCGAACAAGTCCACCGCCCACGCCGGCGAGGCAGTCAAGGCCGCCGACACCGCCACCCAGGCCGTCGCGGACGCCATCGCCGTCGCCAAGGCGGCGCGGGAGGCGGAACTCGCACGCCTGGAGCAGGAACGGCTTCAGGGTCTGGACGAGGCCCGGCTGCTGGCCGAGATCGAGGCACAGCCGCAGGCCGAGTACGCGAACAAGCGGGCCCAGGAAACACAGACCGGTCAAGCGATCAGGGACCTGATCAGCGCGGCCGAGAAGGCCCTCTTCACGGACGGTGACCTGTCCCTCGCCGCGACCCTGGGCCGCAAGGCCGCCACCGGGCTGCTGGAGGCCAAGGGAGCGTGGACACGGGAGGCCGCCCAGTTCGCGCTGTCCGGCAGTGACGACGACGTCTTCTCCTGGATCGACCTCGACCGGGCCGTCGCGCAGAACCAGGACGACCGGGAGACCGTCCTGTACATCGCCCAGGTGTCCAACCCCGCCATCGCCAAGGCGGCACTGGCCGCGCTGGAGAGCGGCAGCGCCACGGCGATCGGGGACTTCCTGACCTCCGGGGTGATCCGGGCCTCGCAGGACGACAACCGGGTGCAGATCGGCCGCATCCTCGACCAGAAGCCCGGCAAGGCCGTCACCAAGGCGGCCAACGAAGCGCTGGACAAGAACACCCCGGAGGCGTTGCAGGACTTCTTCGACCGCGCCTACCCCGCCGCCGTACGGGAGGACGACGCGGTCGAGACCGCCACCGCGGTGGCGAACGGCGGTGACTACACCAAGGCATACGGGGACGTCGCCCTGGAGGGGCCGACGTGGATGCGTCGGAACTTCGTCCAGGTCGTGCAGTACGCCGCGGCCCAGCTCGACCACGACGCCGCCACCCACGTCGCAGCGATCCAGGGGGCCATCGCCGCCGCGGCCAAGACCGCCTACACGGCGCAGCAGACCGCCGCCCTGGCGTCGCAGGTGGCGGCGACCGCCCGCAACGCCGCCGCGGAGGCCCAGGAATGGGCGGACAAGGCCATCGCCGCGGGCACGAAGGCCGGCCAGTACTCCGACCAGGCCCGGCAGAACGCCGACGCGGCGGACAAGTCGGCCGCCGACGCACAGTCCTCCGCGAACAAGGCCTCGGCCGCCGCCACGACGGCGCGGACCGCCTCCCGCTCGGCCAACTACTCCGCGAACAAGGCGATCGACGCGGCCCGTTCGGCCCTGGCCTCCGCCTACAGCGCCCAGCAGTCCGCGGCCAACGCCCGCCAGTCCGAGCTCGAAGCGGGCCGGGACGCGGCCACGGCCGCCGCCGCGGCGAACCAGGCGCGCGCCATCGTCATCCAGAAGCGCCAGGCGGAGGCCCGCGAGGCCGCCCGCGAGGCGGCGGAGAAGGCGCAGCAGGACCGAAACAACGGCCACAACCCGGCCGACAGCGACACCAACGACGACGTCAACCAGAACGGCAGCGGCGGCGACAACGACGCGTGGTACTCCGACGCCGGCTGGTGGGCCGATGCCTTCAGCTACGTCAGCCTCGGCGCGGGACTCATCTCCGCCGGCCTGGGGGTCGCCAGCCTCGTCTTCCCCCCGTTCGCCGTGGTCGGTGTGCCGGCCGCAGCGATCTTCGGCGGCATAGCGATGGGCGCCGGCGCGTTGAGCACCCTGTTCACCGGCATCGAACACGGCTTCAGCAGCAGCGAGTTCATGTGGGCCGCGGCCGGCACCGCGCTGAGCCTGGTCACCTACGGCCAGTCCAAGTGGATCACTCCGGTCGCCAAGAGGGTGGCTCCCGTGGTGAAGGAGGTCGCCGAGGAAGGAAAGGAGCTCGTCTCCTCGATCACCAGCGGCCTCTCTTCGATGTTCTGACCGATGCCCGTAAGTCGTCGTGGGCTGTCCGGGGCCCGTACGGCAGTTGCCAACTTCGTTTGAAGTTGCAACTTCTGACGGGCCGTCGGGCGGCATTCACCGATCCCTCACAATCTCCAGCACAACCCTCGCGAGGTGTGGCACAGATCACGAAACATCAGCGAAGAATGTCGCTTTATGCCTGCTTCTAGGCACTCGACCTGGGTGTCACTTCATGTTGATATGGCGACGCGGATGACGATTACCGAGACGGGGGGCCTCTCGCTTCGAGAGGTACGGGGACTGCTTTCCATAGGAGTTGGGTGCATACCCGGCGGAGCGATGTCGATATCGCATTCCTGCGCACCCCAATTTCACGCCCGGTGATGAACATCCGGCTGTCGCCGACGAACTTGGGGGATGCAATGAGGAAAGACAACAGAACGTCCGCGCAACCGCGACGCAGGCGCATTGCGCTGCGCGCACTGGGCGCGGCCGCGGTCGGCGCCCTGGCATGGATCACGGCGGCCACGAGCATCCCTGGCGGGGCGTCGCAGGAGGCGAACCCTGCCGCGCTGGTCGCGGGGGAGTCCCCCGGTTACGC
>NZ_JBICWQ010000018.1:0-70186 GCF_043199815.1 Streptomyces sp. NPDC048523
TGGTCGCCTGATCTGGATATCCGCCGCCCGGCCCGGCCGCACCCACGACAACTCCGCCGCCCGCCACGACCACGTCCTGGCCCACCTGCGCGCTGGCGGACCTCGGCTTCCGCGGCCTGGACAACGACGTCCTCGACCCCGTGATCGTCACCGGCTTCCACGCCAGCCGCACCCACAAGCTCACGCCCGGCCAGAAGACCGCCAACCGGGTCCTTGCCGTCGGACGCGCCCCGGTCGAGCACGGCTTCGCCCACCTAAAGAACTGGCGGATCCTCACCAAACTCCGCACCGATCCCGCTCGCGCGACGCGTCTCCTGCGCGCCCTGCTCGTCCTGACGAGCCTCGAAGTCAACCGCTGACGAACGATCTACGGCGCGGACTGCCGCCAGCGACCAGCGTGAGTACCCCGAGAAGCGGTCACACCAGCCTCCTGACCTGCACCTTCAGGTTGGCGGAGGCTCCTGGAGCAGCACGCCGAGCGGTGCCAGGGCACTGCGCAGGGCACCGGTCGCGAAGTCGGCGACGCCCCGCCGTCCGGCGGCCACGGGGGTCGACGTCCCCATCCCCGCAGGGAGATCCTCGTCCCGTCCCGCGGCACCACTGGGCGGGACAGGAGAGAGCAGGAATCTGACGGGCGTGCCGTCGTCGAACTCTGACTGCAGTGCGGTGGCCACGATCACATTGTGGACCAATTCGCTTTTTCAGACAGCCAGTTCACAGTTACGGACCAGCCCCTACTTCCCCGGCGCCCAACGGCTTCGTCAGCACCAACCGGCGCTCCCATCGGCGATCCCGTCCGGTGCCGGGCGAGCTGCTGCACCCCCGTCCACGCGCTGTAGAGCATCCATCGCCTCCTGCGGCAGCTAGAAGCGGCTGCCGCCGCTCCTGGGCAGTTGTCGTAAGACACGGCTCCAGGGTGCCGGAGCTCGTTTCCCGCCGGACTGTCTGTGGTCATCTGACACTCGTCGAGGGTGGCGCGAGGAACGTGTCTGCCGCATAGGAGTCCTTGACCTTGACCTCGCTGAGATCTCTGCCTTCGCGGAAGACATGGCGCCAGTCGCCTTGGAGGTGCAGCTGATCGGTTCCGCAGATGCGGACCACCGTCATTCCCTCGGTGTGCGCTTTGTAGGCCTTGGACCAGAGATTGGTGAAGGCTTGTGAGCGGATGAGGTGCATCCAATCGGGCCTGCGCAGTTCTTTGTTGTAGGACGACTCGCCCATGGTGGAGACGAACTTGGAGTACATGGCTTTGACGTACTCCAGGGTCACTGTGTCGTCTTGTTCGAGGGCGCGGGTACGGGCGTCCCGTAGTACGGTCCGGAACTTCTCCAGGAGGTTCTCCGTGGCCCCCGAGGTGTAGGACTCGTGGACGAGCGGCGGCTCGCACAGGGCGTTCCGGGGGCTAGACAGGCGCAGCAGCAGGCGCAGGGTGGGTTCAGTGATCCATACGGGCCCGGGTTCCTGTCGTGTGCCCAGCGGGTCGGGCAGGTTGTCGTGCTCCCACACGGGTGGGGTGATGAGGTGGACTCCGGCGCGGCGCCGGTCGTGAGGGGTGGGGGGCGTGGGCTGGAGGTGGCCTATGGGCAGGTGTGTCTTGAGGGCGGAGTGGTAGGCGCCGTTGATGTCCAGGGCTGTGATCGGCTCGCTGCTGGCGAGGGGGTGCGGGCGCTGCCAGTTGGGACGGGCTTCCCAGATGAGGCTCGGGGGCCCTGGGCGATGGCTTGCGCAGGATGTCCGGCAGCGCGGGGTGGCTCACCACGTCGTAACGCCCGCCGACCCTGCAGGCGTTGAACAGTCGCATGGCATCCGGGATCGCCTGGCCGATGAGGGCCTGGACGGCCGCCTCCTGATTGTCGGCGTGGGCACGGAGAGCCGCGGTGACCGCCGCGGTTATCGGGTCCTTGTCCGCCTGGGGCGTGGGCTGGCGTTGGGCGGGGCGGGTTGTGTGTTGGCGGACGGTGGTGGCCGGCGTCGGCTGCGAGGCGGGGTGGGGCGCGGAGGCGCATTCGGCAGGGTCGAGATGCTGGGGGTAGCCGAGGACTTCTTGGGTGGCCGGCCGGCCGCACAGGACGCAGGGCGCGGGCTGGGTCAGTGTTTCGACGTCGGTGGCGGATTCCTGGGCGAGGGCCTGGGAGCGGTCGGCTGCGGCGGTGCGGGCGCGGGTGAGGAGGTAGGCGTAGGCGGCGTAAAGGTGTCCTTGCGGTTCGCTCAGTCCTTCTTCCCACGCATGCAGGGTCGCGGTGTCGACGCCGATCGCCTGGGCGACGTCGGGGGCGGTGAGGCCGAGGCGGCGGCGCAGCAGTCCGCGTTCGGCGGGCGGGGTGCTGGGAGCGGGCGGCTAGAAGGGCATCGATGGCGGGATAGCTACTCATCGTCGTTTCCTGGTAGGCGGGTGAGGGCGGCGGGTGGGGGCGGCGAGCAGGCGGCAGGTTGCGGTGGCCTGGGCGACCTCGTTCATCTCCCAGGCCGGCAGCCGCAGGGCCCTGTCGTCGCCGGAGAGGTGGGCGGGCAGGTCGGGAGAGGGGAAGCGCTGCAAGTCGGTGTGAAGGCGGGCTGCGTCTTGCAGGAGGCGGGCCCATCCGGGCAGATCGGCCGGCAGATCGGCACGCGGGCGGTGCGTGGTGGGGACGGTGATCTGGGGCAGTTGGTCGATGCCGTAGCCCATCAGGGCGCGGACGGCGACGGCGGCGGCGTGGATGGGGTGGGCGATGCGGGTGTGGATGCGCCGTGCCACGACGTCGTGGTCTGCGGGGGTGAGGGCTGTGGTGGGCGGCGGGCTGTCCTGTGAGGGACGGCGGGTGGGCGCGCGGCGGGTGGGGGCGGTGGTGTCGCCGGGCTGCCCGGCCGGGTGACGCGGGCGCGGGGGCATCTGGTACCACGGCTCGTCGTCGGGGCAGGGGAAGGGAGCGGACTGCCACCAGGGGTAGCGGTCGGCGGGCGGCGGGGTGGCGTCGGGGTCGGTGTTCAGGTGGTGATGGGCGGCTTCGAGGGTGTCGAGTTGTCGATGCGCGACGGCGTTGAGGATGTCGGTCAGGGCGGCTGGCGGTGGGCCGCTGGCGATGAGGGTGAGGCGTATGCGGGTGCGTTCGCGCAGGGCCATGAGGTGTTCGAGATGGCGGCTGGTGATGCGGTGGGCGCGGCAGACGACGTAGTGGCTGATGCCGAGGGCCCCGGTCCATGCCACGGCGATGCGCCAGGACTCGTCGGCGTTGCTGGTCCACCAGGGCGGGTCGGTGTCGGGGGGCGGCAGGTGCTTGCCCAGGGCGCGGATGAGGTCGTGGGCGAGGTAGGCGGGCGCGGTGGCCAGGGGGGTGGGGTGGACTGCGATACGGCCGAGTGCGGGCTGGTGGGCGGCGAGGGCGGTGGTGGTGTGGGCGGGCTGGTCGTGTGGGTCGGTGATGAGGGTGATCGGCGGCAGTGCGGGGTCGGTGCCCTCGGGTGACCACTGGGGGGTCCACTTGCGGAGGGTGTCGTCCGGTGAGGTCATGCGGGGTGGGTCCTGGGATTGAGGCGGTGCAGGAGAGTGGCCGGGTCGGGCTGTTGGTGGGGGTGGCGGCGCAGGCTGGTGTGCATTTGGTGGGTCAGGGCAGCCCAGCGGCGGAAGTTGCCGTGGGCCCACAGGGCGTCCAGGCGCGCGATGAGGGGGGTGGGGACGTCCTGCCACAGCGGGTGGAAGGCGGGCAGAACGGTGAGGAGTTCGTCCGTCTGGAGCGGTTCCAGGCGGTGCCAGGTGGTGACCCGGCTGATCAGGGTCGGCTGGGAGCGCAGGGCTTTGAGGCGGGGCCAGGCGGCGAGGAGCAGGAGGGTGACCTGCGGGGCGGGGTCGTCGTGGAGGTAGCGCAGGTATTCGATGCAGGAGGAGGACAGCTGGTGGGCTTCGTCGACCGCGATGAGGCGGCGTGGCTGGCGCAGGGCGTGACGGAGGTAGTCGTCGCAGATGCCTGGGTCTTGCGGCGGGGGGCCGGGCAGGTTGAGGGCGCGGTGGAGGCTGGCGCGCAGGTCGTCGGGGCGGGCTTGGGGCCGCGGTAGCAGCCGCAGCACGGGCAGGTCGGGCCGTGTCTCGCACAGCAGGTGCAGGGTGAAGGTCTTGCCGACGCCGGCATCGGCGGTCATGCAGATCATGCTCTGTTCGTGCAGGGCCTCGTCCAGGGTGCGGGCGGCGGCCCGCACCGTCTGGGTGGTGACGGTGCGGGCGCCGGGCAGGTTGAGGTAGTGGGGCGCGCCGGAGGGGGCGACGGGGTCGGTCACCCGGCGTCCTGCTGAGGGCGGCGGCTCTTGCGGCGGTGGGGCACGGCGCGTCGGATGGCCCAGCGGACAATGGTTTCGTCGACCTTTTTGAGGTCGCGGCGCTTCATGCCTTCGAGGATGTGATAGGTGATTTTGGACCAGACGCGGAAGGTGCCGCCCGCGCCCTCTTCGTAGGCGTAGTCGATGAGTTCGGGTGAGGCGTCCGCCCACACAGGGTGGAAGAGGGGGATGTTGCGCTGGACCTCGTCGGCCTCCATCGGCGCGAACTCCTGCCAGATGTAGATACGGGACGCGAGGGCGGGTTCGCTGTAGAGGGTCTTGTAGGCCTCTTCGCCGCCAACGAAGAGGACGGCGGGGCGGTTGGTTCCTTTGCCGGTGTCCCAGAGGTGGCGGACGAACTCGAAGCATTCACGGCTGAACTGCTGGGCTTCGTCGCAGACCAGTACGTAGGGCTTGCGGGCCAAGGTTCGCTTGAGGAGGCGGTCGAACTCGCTGGGGTGCGAGGGGGGTTCGCCTTCGAGGTGGAGTTCGTTGAACAGTTCCTGGCGGATGTCGCGGGGGGTGGGGCGGGAGCGGAACTGCAGCAGCAGGACGCGTTCCGCGGAGACTTCCTTCAAGGCAGCCAGGACGGAGAAGGTCTTGCCGAGGCCGGCGTCTCCGTAGATGCAGGACATCGCGCGGGCTTCGATGGTGTCGGCGATGTTCTCGCTGGCCTCCAGGAGGGCTTCGGTGGCGACGATGCGGGCGTCGGCGAGGTTGAGGTAGAAGTCGGGTTCGCCGACGACTTCGTCCTTGTCCGGGCGGGGTGGCGTCGGCTGGGTGATTTCGGTCATGTCGGTGTCCTTCGCTGTCAGCCGGGAATCGGGGCGAGCAGGGTCGAGGCGGGCGGGGTGCTGGGAGCGGGCGGTTCCCAGGAGGTGGCCGGTTGCGGCATCGGACACTTCGATGGTGTCGGGGCCGCGAGTGTGGATGTGCACGGTGCGCTCGGTGTGAGCCGCCATCCAGGCGGCCGTGTAAGTGCGGCCGTTCAAGCGGATGCCGTGGCCGTGGAGAATCCGGCCGGCACGGCCGGGGGGCGGGTCGGGGGTTGTGGTCGGGGTGGTCATGCATGCTCCGGAGACGGGGAGGCCGCAGGCTGGGGGACGGCCCACTCGGCGGAGGGGGCGATCCGGCGGGGCATGTAGTTTGCGGGCAGGTCATCGGTGCGGCGGCGGGAGCGCAGGCTGCGCAGTTCCTTGGCGGCTTGTTTGCGGGTCATGGCTCCCTCCGCCACGGCGGGGCCGGCGGCGGTGACGGCCTTGAAGCGGCGTCGGCGCAGGGCTTCGGCGTTGCGCAGGTCGCGGCGTAGTTGGCGGGCGCGGTCGGCGCGCGCCTGGTAGACCTCTTCGATCTGCTCTTCGCTGGCCTCGTCGGCGAGGTATGCGGTTCCTAGGTGCCGGCGGTTGTCGGCGTCGAAGACCTCGATCTGCTGGGCGTGGTGGGGTTGGAAGCGGATGTGGACGCGGGTGCCGGAGCGGCCGGTCATCCAGCCGGCCATGTAGTCGCGGCCCTTGAAGCGGATGCCGTGGCCGTGGATGATCCGGGTCGAGCGGTCGCCTTCCAGGAGGAAGGCGTGCAGGTCTTCGGCGGGTACGTCGCGGATCGGGGTGGCATCGCTGTTCCACCATTGCAGCGGGGTCAAGTCGCCGTAACCGGCCATCTTGTGTTCGGCGTTGCGGATGCAGGCCCACTGCGCGAACAGTTCGACGAAGCCCTCGAACGTCAGCGCCGGGTCCTTCTCCCCCGCCCTGCGGCGTGCATCAAGTTTCTGAGCATGGACGTAGCGGGGCAGGGCGGAGAAGAACATGCTGGTGGCGGCGCGGTTGAGGTTCTCGATGCTGCCTTTGAGGTGCGGGGTGTAGGCGGGCAGGACGTCGACCTGGACGGCGAAGGCGCCCAGGGCGTCCTGGACGGCGTGGGACAGGAAGTCCCTGCCGCGGTCGATCCGGATCCGGGTGGGCAGGCCTCCTGCCGGGCCGTAGGGGCCCTCGCGCAGGATGCAGGATCTCAGGGCGGCCAGGACGGAGCCGCGGTGCGGGAAGTGGGGGGTGACGGCCCAGCCCATGATCATGCCGGTGTGGCAGTCGCAGAACCAGGTCACCCACGGTTTGACCAGCCGCCCGTCGGCCCATACCCAGACGGGGGCCTGCTTATGGTCTCCTTCCCACTCCTCGTTGCGGACGGTGGGCGGGCGGCGCAGGTGCGGGTCATGGCCGCGGGCAGCCGGGATTCCGCTCTTCAGGCCGGCCCGGTCACCGGGGGTCAGGTCGCGTTTGACCGCCCGGTGCAGTGTGGACAGGCTCACCGGAGTGGCGCCGGTCTTCATGGCGGTCTGGGCAAGTTCTTTGTGGACGGCTTTGACGTTGCCACGGTGGTACGCCAGCAGCGTGCGGATGTCCTCGGTGATTTCGAAACGGTCCCGGCCACGTCGCAGGGGTTCACTAAGTCGGGCGCGAGCCAGGTTGCGCCACACTGTTCTGACGTGGACGCGGAGGGTGTGGGCGGACAGTTCGACGTGACTGGTGGTCAGCTCGCCACGCTGCGACAACTCCAGTAGTGCACGTACGGCTGGGCCCATGAGTTCGCGGCGTGCTTGCTGCTGGCGGGCCAGGTCTTCGTCGGTGAGATCGTCGAGGTCCGGAGACTCCATGGAGGCGTTCCTTTGGCGCAGGGGGTCGGTACAACGGCGGGCGCGGGGTCAGGCCCAGAAGCCGAGATGGGTGACGTACTCGTACCGGCGCCAGTCGGAATCCAGGTCGCTGATGACGTACTGCCATCGGTGGCTGAGGTCGAGCAGGTCGCTGCGCGCCCATGCCTGGACGATGTCGTCCCAGCGGTAGATGTTCTTGTGCCGCCAGCGGGCCTCGCGCTGGTGCTCGGGGGCCACCTCGCTCTGGTCGACGGGATAGATTTCCACCCGTGTCCCGCCATCTGCGTTGAGCCGGCGGGTGAGGCTGGGGCCCATGTTGCGACGGCGCAGCAGCCGGAAGGCGTTCTCCAGGCGCCGCTGCTGTTCGGCGCTGGGAACACGGTCCTCAGCCAGCCATGCGGTGATCTTGCGGTGCTCCAGGCGGATCCCGCAGTCCTGCATGTAGGCGTAGCCGGTGCGGGAGCGGGTCAGGTACAGCAGGTTGTGCCTGAGGCGTTCGTCCGGTGTCTTGTAGGGGTCTGTGACGTGGGCGATGTCATCGAGGGTGGTGGTGAGGGCTACCGCCCCGGGTACGCCGTGGGCTCCGAGCTGTCCGAATCCCATGTGCGGTCTTCTCCTGGAGGTGTGAGTCCAACGCGTTGTCGGCCGGGCAGGAACAGCCAGGGTGTTGCTCCGTGCCGCGACAGGCCGGGCAGGACTGCGATCCGGCCGGGAGTCGTATACGTGCGGGTCGCACTTCGACTCATGCCTTTAACCACCCGCGCAGGTCAGACAGTTGGGTGTAAGGCAGAAAGTCCCGGACGCCGATGGGCTCCGGTGCACGGCAACTTAAGGCGAACGGGCATGCGACACGTCCGGTTCAGGTCTTTACCGGGGTGGCGGGACATACCCGACATCGGGCGTCGGCGGCACACTTCGCCGCGGCGGCACGGACTGTGCAGAACCGCGCCCGACAGCCCGGGCTGCCTTACGTTTTACGGCAAGCGGATAAGGGGCTGGCCATGTACCCGTCTTGAACATGCTGCCGACTGGGGCAGGAACGTGCAGCCCAGGGCAGGATTCTGCACTTGCCCAGGTGCAGGGGGCCTTACGTTTCACCCTTACGTTTTCCAGGCAGTTTCCAGTCATGCACACAACATGAGCGGGAGGTGCCGGAAGATGATCCGCAGTCACCGGCGGGCACTGTAGCGGCGGGGTCTGACAATCAGGCCGCGATCCAGCGTCTCAACGCCAGCTGGCATTCGTGGAGTTGGCCCATTCTCGCCTCTGTCGTCACCATGACTGAGGTTGCGCCAGGTCGGCTTAGCAGGTCACGCCGCGCCAGCCGTAAGTACAGGTTTCAGACGCGATCGGATTCACCCCAACGCCGTGTCCGCGCCAGCAACCACGGACTGGACGCCGACAAGACACTGGGGCCCTCAGTATCGGCACCACCGAACTAGCCGCTCTTGCCGAGGTGTTGGCCCGGTGTCCAAATGTGCCGAGCACCGTGGCACCGGCACGGGTAGGTCACCATCCGTCGGGGACCCTTGATGCCATCAGGCTGCCGGAGATCCCAGTACAGGCCCGCGCCGCCGGAGTCACTCTCCGCACACAGCAACACCAGCAGTGAGGTAGGGCCGCGAAAGCAGCCATACCCGCCGCTATGATCCCGTCGTACGAACGTCAGGCGGCAACACCCGCTTTCGTCCCCACAGGAACCGGCCGAGCAACAGCCTGCCGCGGTCTTCTCACTGAACGTGAAAGGCAGACATGACGCGCCGGTTTTTTCCCGTCCTGGCCGCCTGGGGGGCCGCGCTCCTTAGCGCTGGCTGTAGCCACACCCCGCAGCCCGCTGCAGCAGTCCCTACCGTGACGGTCACCCAGACCATAACGCCGGCCCTCCCCGCAGCATCCACGCCTGCAGCCAGGCGTACTTCGGCCGCCTCCGCACCGGCCGCCTCCTCGGTGCCGGAACCAACACCGGCCCGCGCCCCGCGGGGATCTCTCGCCCTGACCGAATGGCACGACGGCGACGCGACGAACACGTGCGTGAACGTCATGACCGTCTATGAGAACCGCTCCGACACCGCGGCCATCTCCATCACCCAGAAGTTCCAGACCTCGTACACGCCCAGGCACGCCGACGGCGAGTACCCCGACGCCGTGGACGGCCCGCTCAAGACGCTCACGCAGGACGCAGGCATAGCCCCCTACGGAACCCGGACCCTGCACTGGCAGGTGTGCGCACCCGAGCTGGCCTCGAAGCAGAACCCGGTTCCGACGGACGGGACCGACTCGTTCATGTCCGAAATCGGCGCCCAGCCCCGCGCTGCCACCTGGGACTGGGCACCGTAGATCACCCCTGTCCGCGGCTGGTGACTCCCGCATCAGAGCATCGATTTGCCACATCGCCGGATCTACCAGTCGGCCGCCGGCCTGAAGACCGCGGCGTCGCAGGTGTAGGCGTATTCCCGCCCAAGCTCGTAGCCACTGACCGTAGCGAAGTCGAGGCCTTTGCGCGTTCGGTTCTGCTCAGCACACCGGCTTCCTGAGAGCTCGTCACACGATCTTGTTGAGGCGCTTCGGTCAGCGCCATGCCAGCCGTCCGACTTCGCTGGCGTGGAGCCGAACCTCGCAGGGGTGTGCGGGGTGAGTCAGCGGGGTGGGTCCGGCAGTTGGGCTTCGACTTCGTCGACGAATCTGGAGCGCCTGGTGTCCCGTGAGCGTGCGGGGTACCACTTGTTGGCGGGCATGGTGTAGCGGGTGCCCCCAATGAGGACGGCTTCGTCCTTGGCGCGGGTCAGGGCGACGTAGAAGGCTCTGCGGGCGTCGGCGACCTGTTTGGGGTCGGGGGGTCTGCCGGGGTAGTGATGCGGGAGCAGTCCGTCGACGAGGCCGGGCAGGATGACGATGCGGAACTCGCGTCCCTTGGCACTGTGGTAGGTGGTCAGGGCGATGTGGCCGGGGATTTGTCCTCCGGCGAGTTCGGCCATGGTCAGGTCGCCGGGGTCGGTCAGGGCCTGGGCGGTGTCCCGGTCGCGTTGGTCGGGGCTGTGGTCGGCGAGGTGGGTGATTTCCAGGGTGTCCCACAGTGCGGCGAGGAAGATCCTCGCCGGGTGGGATGGGGTTTCGCGGTCGGGGGCGTCCAGGAGGGAAGCCAGGCGCCGTGACAGTGTGCGCCGGGTGTCGGCCGGGTCGTTGTGGTGGGCGAGTTGGAGTTGGTGGTGCCAGATTGCGGCCAGCTCGCGAAGGGTCCGTGCGGGGGTGATGCCGGCTGTTCTGCGGCGCGGGGCTGCGAGGTCGGTGGTGGTGGGGCCGGGCAGGGGCCCCGTGAGCCGTCGGGTGGTGCAGGCGGCGATCAGGTCGGCGAGGGGGCCGCTGGGACGGCGGCGCTGCTTTTCGCTGTCGAGGGGGATCTGGGCGGCCTGGATTGCGGCGGTCAGGGCGTCGAGCAGGGGGCCTTTGGAGCGGTAGAGGACGGCGATGTCTTCTGGTGGTGTGCCGGTTGCCAGGCGGTTGGTGAGGACTTCGACGGTGCGGGCCGCGTGGGCCTCTTCGTCGCCGTCGGCGTGGAGGATGGTGACGGTGCCGTCGTCGTCGCGGCCGGGTGCGGCGTGGTAGCCGCGGTCTTCGCCGAGGATGGCGTGGCCGGCGGTTACGAGGGCGCTGCCGCTGCGGTAGTTGACCCGCAGGTGCAGTCGTTGGAAGTCGGGCCGGTCGCTGAGCTGTGTGAGGTAGTGCGGGCTGGCGCCCTGGTAGGCGTAGAGCACCTGATCGGGGTCGCCGACGGCGGTGACGCCCGCGCCGGCCTCCAGCAAGGTGATCACCAGAGCGTGCAGGACGGGTCCGAGGTCTTGGTATTCGTCGACAACGAAATGCGGGAAGCGGGCCACGAGTTGCTCGCGGGCGGTGCGGCTTTCGCGCAGCAGATCGAGGGCGCGGATGGTCATGGCCTCGAAGTCGAGGCTGTCGTTGTCGCGGAGCAACTGCTCGTAGCGGCGGACGGTGCGCGGGTATTGAGGCGGGTAGTCGGCGATCGGCTCCCCGGCCGCGATCAGACGGCGCAGGCGCTCCAGTGTGGTCCGGTTGTTCGGGTTGACGTCCAGGCCGGATGCGTAGGCGGCGGTGTCCCACAGCGATCTGCAGGCGGACGTGTCGGGGATGGTGAGGTCGTCGGGAAGCGGGTCGCCGATCAGGCGGCCGTAGGGGCGCAGGATGTGGTGCAGGCAGAAGGCGTGCACGGTGGTACTGGACAGGCGCCGTCCCGGATGCAGTCCGAGGCGGTGCAGGCGCACGGTGGTCTCGTGGGCGGCTGTTTCGGTGTAGGTCAGGGCAGCGACGCCGCGGTGGCGGCTGGTGGTGGCCAGCAGGTATCCGACGCGGGCGACAAGGGCTCGGGTCTTGCCGGCGCCAGGTCCAGCGAGCACGGCGATGTTTCCGGAGTGGGTGGCGACGGCGCGTTGATCGGGGTGCAGCGCGCCCAGTTCGGTGGCCAGGGCGGGCGGCAGCAGGGTCGGCGCAACCGCAGGCGTCTGCTGGCTGGCGGCGGTCATCAGCTGCGGTCCGGGGAGGTGGCCTGGGGGTGGGCGGAGGTCGCTGGGAACAGGGGCCGGCTTCGGAAGGTGCAGCTGAGATCGTCCAGCAGGGCGAGGATGGCTCCTGGTCCTTCGATGGTCAGCAGGTCGTCCCGGGTGATGGGGCCGTGCGGGCGGCCGAGCAGTTCCAGGACGCGATCGTGCAGGCCGGTCATGCTGGCGACGTGCGCGGCCAGCCGCTGGGCGTAGCGTCCCTTGCCGATGGCTTCGATCTTGTCCACCAGGGTGTCGCGCTGCTGGCCGGTTGCGGTGCCGTCCTCAAAGGGGGCCAGGGCGTCGCGGAAGGCGGACCGGCTACTCTCGCGCTGCCGGAACGCGCAGTAGGCCGCGACCATTTCGGAGTGCAGCAAAGGAGCGATGTCGGGCTCCAGCGTGTGGTCGCCGACATAGACGCCTACCCCGGTTGCGGCGGTCACCACACTCCGCCGGCCCGGGCGCACGCCGCTCTTGGGCAGTTCCTGGGCTGTGATCGCTTCGATGCCTTGGTCGAGTGCCTGGTACAGGACGTCCTCGTGTGCGATCCGCGCCAGGTTCCGGGCCCTCCACAGGCCGGGTTCCTTCTGGTGGCGGTGCTCGCCTTCGGCGGAATCGCCGTCGGTGAGGATCCAGTGTGGGCGCCGCAGCGCTTGGGGGCCCAGCAGGGTGGCGTAGGGGGCGAAGTCGGTGCCTTCGACGCTGGAGACGATGATGCCGTGATCGTCCAGGTGGAAGCCGGCTGCCTCGGCGAGGGCGGGCAGCAGGTAGGCGTCGGCTGCGCCCTCGACCAGAACGGTGCCCCGGGCGAAGAGGATCTCGGCGCGGGTGACGTTGATATAGCGCTCGAGGTCGGCCGTCTCAGCGTCGGTGAGCACGCCGGGCGGCACGACGGCGCCGACGGTGTGGTCGCCGTGGGTGCTAGTCAGCACGATGCTGGACAGGGGGGTGACGGCGGCGATGTGCGGGCTGTGGGTGGTCAGCAGGAGCCGGTTGGGTTCGTGGAGCAGGTGGGCGAACACCTTGCGCTGCAGGCTGGGGTGGAGGTGGGCCTCGGGTTCTTCCACTGCCAGGAGGGTGTCCTCGCCGTCGCTGGCCTGGCGGCGCAGTTTCAGCCGTTCGAGCAGCAGGGCCAGGTAGACGACGTTGGCGGTGCCGGTGGAGCTGTGCTGGATGCCGCGGCTGCCGCTCGGGTCTATGAGGAGCTGGACGCTGCGGATCAGGTCGTCTTCCCGGCCGGCGAAGTCCAGCGAAGGGGTCAGCGGCAGTTGGGGACCGGTCATGGCGGCCAGGCGGGAGGCGAGTTCGTTCACCGCCTGCTGCATGGAGGCATCCTGGGCCAGCTGGTTGCGGGCCTGTTTCAGGGCGTCCAGGGTGGAGGCGACGATGTCGGGGGCCGGAGGCCGCTCTCGCAGCAGCCGGACCAGGGGGCTGCGCTCGGCGCGGGAGAAGTCGCCCTCGGCGTCGCGCAGGGCGGGCAGCACAGACAGCGGGACGTAGTCCTTGGCGTGGCGCATATCGGCGCTCTCATCATCGCCGCCGTAGATGGTCCAGGAGTAGTCGTCAGCAGTCAGCGGCTCGCTGGGCTGGGCGCCAAAGACTGCACCCACTGCCAGCCTGGGCCGGAACAGATATGTCAGGCGGGCGATGCGAGGCTGCCCCTCCTCGGTGATGATCGCGCCGTCGAGAGTCGCGATGGCGTCATCATCATCGTCGAAGTCGGTCAGCTCGACTTCGACCCTGACCTCAACTCCCTGATGCAGCGCCGACGCACCGTCATGGATGTCGTCGGCCTGGAGCCTGCGCCACCGGTTGGACAGGTCCGGGTCGAGGACCAGGCGCAGCGCGTACAGCAGATTGCTCTTACCGACCCCGTTCTCCCCCACGATCACCGCAGGAGTCGGGAAGGGATCAATCACCAGATCCCGGAAATTCCGAAAATTCACGATCCTGACCTTTGAAAGGCGCACCGCTCTCCCCTCCCCCGCACACAGCCCCGCCCCACACGCCCCACTGGCAGGCACAACAGCCTAGTTGCCGCATCAACCGACGCAGCACGCACCGTCACACAGGGGCAGCGGGCTCTCGCGTGCGCCGACAGCCGGACCGAGTCCGGTGCCGGGTCCTGGCACCATCCGTCCTTGGTCCCGGCCGGGCGCATGGCCCGGACGACTCCGCAGGCCAGCGGCTCCCCCGTGGGCCGACATGGCTGCCAGCTGTCCGGTCATTGCCCTGCAGCACTTTCAGGACCTGCGAGTTCTTGGCGCAGATCCACATAACAGCGCAGCCGCACACCCGGCTCACCAGGCTGGCGTGTGGTCTGCTCGGCAGCCGCAGTGACCCACCTCCGGGCAATCGCGTTCTGCATGGCGAACGCCGTGTCGTCATCGGCACCACAAGCAGACCCGGCTCGGCCACATGCACATCCCTGATCGGCTTCATGCCCCACACGACGTCGCCGTCTTCGGGGCGAGTTCCCCCGATGCCACGGCACCACCCGACCGGGTGTCCTGCCGCCGAGCCGGCAAGCGCATCGTCTGCGGGCGGCACCGTGCCCGTAGCACCGCTTTGGGTCCAGCCGCCACTCAGCGGGTTCATCCTGAGACGGATTTCGCCGATCCACCGGCAACTCGCGCACATTTCAGATCAGTTAGCGACATATTTCGATCAGTTCGAGTATTTGATCTGCATCCTTGTTGTCTTGTGCGGATCATGGATCAGCTCCTGCACGTGTACGGTTCCGCCCTTCTTGGCCCGGCAGCCCGAACAGGGGCGACACTGCCGCGCTGGCCTGCGCCCGGCCTCACGCGGCATGCCGAAAGTCGGGTGCAGGCAGGAGCGGGCGGACATGACGGGTTTGCGCACCGAGCAGGTGTGGGCGGCGCCCCGAAAGTGGCAGGGCAACACGGTCAGCCAACTGCTCGTTCCTGCCGGCCCTTTGACGCTGGCCGAGGAATCCGGATCCCGGTTCGTCCACAACTCTTTCGGGCGCTGGCCTGCCACGGCCAGCACGGAGGACGCTCTGGCCGCGCTGGTGCCCGACGGCGTGGACGGCGCGGTGGACTGGATCGGGCCGCAGCAGCTCTCCACCCCGCAGGCGGTGCTCGACTCCTACTCGAATGCGATCCAGCTGCATGATCTCGTGCGGGAGGGCGGGCTGAGGCCCCCGCAGGCCGGTGCTCTGCACGCGGTCATCGGGTACTGGTACTCGCAGCTGCCCGAGCCGGGCCTGGTGGTCATGCCGACCGGCACCGGAAAGACGGAGACCATGCTCACTGTGCTGGTCGCGTGCCGCCCCGAGCGGCTTCTGGTGCTGGTGCCGAGCGTCGCGCTGCGCGACCAGATCGCGGCCAAGTTCGAGTCACTGGGCATCCTGCAGCAGCAGGAGATCGTCTCCCCGGCCGCGCTTCGCCCGTGCGTGGGCCGTGTGACGCGCCGCTTCACCGACGCGGCGGAGGCGAAGGCGTTCGCCTCCGCGTGCAACGTCGTCGTGGCCACCCCCAGCGTGCTGCACTACTGCGTCCCGGAGGCGCGTGAGGCCTTGCTGGCCGAGTTCAGCCACCTGATCGTCGACGAGGCGCACCACGCTCCGGCCTCGACCTGGACGAATGTGATCCGCCAGTTCGAGGACAGGCGGGTACTGCTGTTCACCGCAACCCCGTTCAGGGAGGACGGCCGGAAGATTCCCGGCCGGACCGTCTTTCGCTATCCGCTGCGCCAGGCGCAGGCCGAGAACTACTTCACGACCATCGACTACCGGGCGGTCCTGAGCCTGGAGGGCAACGACCAGAAGATCGCCGAGCTGGCCGTGCAGCGCCTGCGTGCCGACCTGGAAGCAGGCTACGACCACCTGCTGATGGCGCGGGTAAACACCGTCAGACGGGCCCGGGAGATCTGCGCGCTGTACCAGGAGTTGGCGGATGATCTGGGTGCGGTGGCGCTGTATGACGGGCTGTCCGCGGCTGACCGCAAGGCGGCGCTGGCCTCGATGCACGACCGCAGCTGCCGCATCGTGGTGTGCGTGAACATGCTCGGCGAGGGCTTCGACATGCCCCAGCTGAAGGTGGCGGCGGTGCACGACGTCAGGAAGAGCCTCAGCCCGATGATCCAGTTCATCGGCCGCTTCACCCGCGCTTCCACCGTCGCCCCGAAGCCGATCGGGACTGCCTCGGTGTTTGTGGCACGGGATCCGGCGGCCGCCCTCTCACCGCTGCGCGACCTGCTGAAGGAGGACGCGGACTGGGACCTCCTGCTGCATGACATCACCGAGCGGAGCGCTGCGCGAGGTGAGGAACTCAGCGATTTCGACGCCTCCTTCACCCATGTGCCGGCCGACATGGCGGTTAGTGTGCTGGAACCGAAGATGAGCGCCGTGGCGCACCGGGCTCCGAGCGGCGCGTGGGATCCGCAGGCCGCAATCAGCTGCTACGGCGAGGACCGCGTGCTCGGGCAGACCGTGGCCACCGGCGCCGACGGCCGCATCGCCTGGTTCGTCGTCGAGCACCGCACCCTGGTCGACTGGGGCGCCCCGCAGTTCCTCGAGCAGACCCAGTACGAGCTGATCGTCATGTACTTCGACGATGTGCGGCGGTTGCTGTACATCTACGGCTCTCACAAAAAGGGCGACTACAAGGAGCTGGCCAAACGGGTCCTGGGAGGCGACAGCCAGCCGATCAAGGGGCTCGACACCTTCCGGGTCTTCGCCGGTCTGGAGCGGGTCGTGGCCACCAACATCGGTCTGCTGGACTCGCGTGACCACTTCAACCGGTTCTCGCTCCTGGTCGGCAGTGACGTCTTCGAAGCGCTCAACGCCGAGGCCCGCAAGAACCGCAGCCAGACCCACATCATCGCCTCGGGCCTCGACGACGGCACCAGAGTCTCTGTCTGCGCGGCCCTGTCGGGCCGCTTCTGGTCGCCGCGCACCGCTCCCAATCTGCTGGCCTGGATGCAGTGGTGCGACGCGCAGGGCACCAAGATCCTCGACTCCCGTGTGGATCTCGAGCACGTGATGGCGGGCTTCATCATCCCCGTCGAGCAGACCGAACGTCCCTCCTTCCCGCTGCTCGGCCTGGAGTGGCCGTGGCAGTGGCGTGCCGGCCTGGGGGAAGGCCCGCCGTTCACCGTCGACGGCCGGTCCCATCCGGTGACCGACATCGGCTTCCGCGTGGACGACTTCACCGACCAGGGACCGCTGCGCTTCTCCCTCGTCTCCCCCACCTGGCAGGTCGCCTACAGCGCCGACTTCACCGACCAGGGGCTGGTCTACTCGCCCGTCGCCGACGATGCCCTGGTCCGCCACCAGCACACCACGGTGCCGGCCGCCGAGTGGATCAACAAGCACAAGCCCTACCTGTACTTCGCGGACGACCGCCTGCTGACCCCCGACGACCGGCTGCACACACCCCGCACCGACCTGCCGCCCTTCGACCTGTCCTTGCTGAAACCCTTGGGCTGGAACGGCGTCGACATCAAGATCGAGTCCATGGGGCCCGAGCGGTTGCCCCACTCCGTACAGCACTACATGTCCCTCCACCTCAGCGGCGAGCAGCACTTCGACATCCTGGTCGACGACGACGGTTCCGGCGAAGTCGCCGACCTCGTCGGCATCACCGCAGACGACACCGATATCACCATCACGCTCGTGCACTGCAAGTACTCCTGCGAGCCCTTCCCCGGAGCCCGCGTCGACGATCTGTACGACGTGTGCGGGCAGGCGGCCCGCGGCGCGAAATGGCGCGAGTACGGCATCGACGCCCTGCTGCGAACCCTGGACCGCCGGGCCGGCAAATACGCCGCCCGCAACCCCGGCAAGACCCCGTACCTGATCGGCAGCATCGACGAGCTGTACCGCATCCGTGAACGCGCGCCCCTCCTGCGCCCGCACATCAATACCGTCATCGCCCAGCCCGGCCTGTCCGCCGCCGCCTGCAGCAGCGAGCAGCAGCGCCTCCTCGCCGGCGCCCACTCCTACGTCCGGGCACTGACCAAAGGCACCTTCACCGTCTACTGCAGCCCGTAGATCCGGCGGCGGCCATCCGTCGGGACAGCAGGCTCTGACGTAGCCAACCGCCCCTGCCGCAACGGACGTTACGCCGCCGCAGGAGAGCCGGGCAGGGCCGGATCGGCGTGAGTGTGCCACGGCTCTGCCCGACGCCTCACTGGGGCGCTTCGTCGGGCGCCGGGCGGTCGGAGTCGTTCATCTTCCCGAAGGGAACGTGCACGCTGGGCGTGCTGCGGGCGGTGCCAGCCAGATGACGGACCTGGTCGTCGAAAGCCACGACGCTGGCGCCACAACCGCCGGGACATCGCGCCGAGGTCCGCTGCGATCCCCTCCGGACGTGTATTGGCTGGTCACGGCCGACCCCCGCGGTCTCGAGCCACAGTCATGCCAGCCTTCTGGATAGCGTCCCCTGCATGCCACGAACAGCACCCAGCCGAGCTGATCACACACTCATAGCCCAAGCAGCGGCAGCCGGACTCACAGTCAGCGTGGGCCAGTTGGAACGCTGGCGCCGCAACGGCCTGATCCCCAGCCCCGAGATCCGTCGCTTGGGAGCCGCCGGGACCCAAGCGGTCTATCCGGACGGCACAGGTGACCTGGTCTGCGCCCTGGCCCGGCACGCCGGCCCCGGGCGCTCCTACGACGACCTGGCGCTGCTCGCCTTCTTCGGCGGAGCGCAGGTCCCGGAGCCCGCGCTCAAGGCCGCGCTGGCGCGTGTCTACTTCAGGCACCGCGTGCAGCACGAGGATCACGTGGAACAGGTGCAGGCGCAGGTCCCGCCGCTATGGGCTGCCGAGATGGACGGCGAATACGAAAGGGCCGAGGCTGAGGCGAAGATCTCGCTGAGCGAGAACGGCAGGGCCGTACGGCAGATGCGCAGCAACCTCCGCCGTCGGCCCGACCTCGCCCGGGCCACACGCGAGGAGGTGGACGGCCGCCTGCTGGGTGTGCTGGTGGGCTTGCAGATGTGGCAACTCCCGGAAACTGACGGGGCTTTCATGGCCGACCTCACTGCGGCGCTGCATCTCGACTGCGACGTCTTGGAGGACTGCCTCGCGGTCTGGGACTACGCGGCCGCGTGTCACGCCTCGCAGATGGCCCGCCAGGAGGAGACCTCGCCCGAGGAGCGGATCGACAAGCTGGCACGGATCGGGCTCGAGGATCTGCAGGCCCTACGGGCAGAAGTACTTGAGAGCACGGACCAGATCTGGGCCCGGGCAACCGGGGGGCGGCAGACGCGTGCTTCGATGAACCAACCGTGGCAGGCCCGGGGTGCCGCTGGCACGCTGATGGAATGGATGAGCGCACGCGAGGTGCACCCAGCCGGCACTATCCTGGCTGACCGCTACTTCATCGAGAGCCTCGCCGACCTTTCGCTGCGCTGCCGGATCTTCGAGGCACTGCGGGGCAACCGGGCGGGCGAGGGGCGCGCCGCCTTCATTGCGCGCACCAGCGGCTGACGGCTCTCCCCCGTGCACACCAGGTATCTAGTTACGAAGGCGCGCTCACCGCACCGGAGTCCTGACTCGGCCATGCCGGCTCTCGCCCGCGGTTGTCGGTGGCGGGATGTTGTCAGTGATCATCAGTTGCACACCGGCATCCGCTAAGCTCTTTCCAGGGCCGGTCACTTCGGGTGTAGTGACTCGCAATCACTCCGGTCCACCTGGGAGAGACCAGGGTTCGAGTCCCTGTCCGCTCTGCGGGTCGTCCAATAGGCAAAGACACTCCCTTCCTTTCCTTCTTCTTCTGTCCGTCTTTCGCATCACGGTCGGTCGTGTCCGTTCGATGTGGGGCCGGTCAGGTGTGTGAAGTTCAGGTCCGCCACGGCGGTGTCTGCCTCGAGATGGCTAATCAAGTCCTTCTGCCGCTTTGCCAGTTCGCCGATCACTCGGTGCGCCGTCCAGGCGGCTTCAGGAAGTTGAGCCGAAGTGGCCACCGCATACCAGTTGCCCAGCACTTCCAGTGTGAGATCGAGCGTTCCGCGGGCCCCATGAGCGTCATGACTGTCCGCGACCGACGCGAAAACCCCTTGGTGCAGTGCTGTGTTGCGCAGCACGTACATCCAGCTGAGCTGAGCTCGGCAGCGTTCTTCGGCGTCCTTGAGCCATGCTGCGCACTGCTTCGGGCTGCTCATGCGGGCTTGCCAGACGACTATGTCGTGGGCGGGTAGGCCGGGCAGGACGCTCCTCAAGCGTGACAGGGCTGCTGAGCCGATCTTCACTTCCTGAGCGGCTCCGGGTAGCTCGGCCAGCAAGTCGGCCCACCGATTGAGGTCGCTCAGCAGGCCATGGCCGTTGACCGGAGCTGCTCGGTCGATTTCGTTCAGCGGCTGGAGATACAGGTTATCGGCGTCTGCCGCCTCCAGTTCGGCGGTGGCCGCTCGGCCACGTGCCTCTCGCAGTTGCCGTTCCAGGGCCAGCTGAGCGCCCTTCTTGGCGAGGTGCCGCTCCAAGCCCTCCACAGCACGGCCGATTGCCGCCGCACGCTCCGTCACCTCGTCATGGATCGCGCTGGCGACGCGACGCACGCACTGATGGGAACTGAGCAGCTGCTGGCGCATTGCCTGAAGGCTGAGAGCGCGGGCGAGGTCCACGTGAGCAGCACTGTCGTTGTAGCCGTGAGAGATTCCGGCCGCTTCGATGGCGGCCCAGGACAGGGCTGCGCTGGTAAGTGGTGAGGAGGTGGAACGTGCGATGTGGGCCATGCGGAGGCATTCGCGGATTTCCGCAGGCCAGTGCCTGGTCAGTGGCCACGCAGTGTCCACGGTGGGGCCCCGAGAGGTGTAACGACGCGAGCGGTCGTCTGACTGCTCGAAGACCAACGTCTCGGGCGCCAGGCGCAGTTCGGCAAGCCGGTGACCCGCGACATAAGTATCGAGCGCCTCTTCAATCCGTCGCCTGGCCAGGTGCACGGCCACGCCCCGGTCAGGTGCCATGACGCGCAGGGTCAACAAAACGGCAGCAGCAGCGCGTTCCCCTTCCCGAGGGTCCTCGCCAGGGCGACGGCCGTGTAGGGCTGCGAACTTCCTCAACTTCGCGGTCCCCTGCCCCCACCCGTCAGGTACCTTCTTGCCGATCGGAAACTGCCGGACATCGGTGTCAGCGTCGAACAGCTGGCCAAGCCCGGCCAAGGTGCGGGCACCCTCCACGACGGCAGCCACCCGGATCTGGCGATGCGCCGGCCGCAGCACCGAGAGGAGACCCTGCCCGCAAGGCGCCTTCCGAAGGAAGCGCTGCAGATCGGCAATCAGGCATTCATAGTCTCGTCCACGCCACACGGCGAGACTCGCGACCTCGGCGATCGCGCGTTCGGCCACCGTCGCAGGCATCGCTGTGTCCCATGCCTGCTGAAAGAGCTCCAGAACGATGCGCTCGATCTTGGGTACGAACGCTGCCAGCTGATTAGCCAGAATGCCGCAGCGGAACGGCTCTTTGAGATCGTTCTTGCCGCGGCGCACCATGTCTGCCAGCAGGTCGTGTGTATCCGCGAGCGGCTGCCTGGCCGGGATTACAACAGCCTCCAGCGCTAGCACTGACTTCAGGGTTCGCTCAATGACCGTGTACGTCAACTTCTCGTTCGGCTGGGCATCTTTGCTGTCGCTCGCGCCGGCTCGAGATCGGAGCACAGCTTCGGCGCGGCTGAGGGAGAGCACGGCTGCTCCCCCGGCCGCCGCGTGCTGAGTGGCATACGCACCGGGATGCATCGCCCTCAGCGTCGCCTGTATCAGCAATCTTTGATGGCCAGCCAGACCGGCCTCGCTCATGCCGGCGACAAGCTCCGGCTCAGATCCGGGATAGAACATCCCCGGACCTTACCCAGTGAGCCGAGCCAACAGCACGGGGGCCCGCGTCCCACACCTCCTGATCAGCCAAGGATCTGCAGCATCTCTCGGCCTATCACCGGAAGAGGGAACGACTGACAACCAGCACAAGGCTCTCCCGGCTGGAACGTCCCGGACGTGGAGGCTCCGCCAGATCGGATGCCCCCTCTCGATCGCGTGGCTGGATAGACGCCTATAGGAAGTGCCATCAACCTGTCCAGCTGCAATGCCATGTGATGTCATCCACTGAAGTCACCAGCCGCCACCTCGGGCTTCTCCTCCCTTGCAGGCCAGAGCACCCGAATGCGGGAACTGACACTGGCTCAGTAATGACATCTCCTTGATGGCGCCGCAACGGCTCTTCACACGTGGGATGCCCTCGATGAGCGGTCCTGGCCCGGCGTGAGCGCGATGGAACCGGCCGACGTCGCGCGCGTCCTGGGGGTGTATGCCCAGCGGGTCATCACGCCGCGCGGGTCGACGGCCGTGTCCGGGCTGGAGCTGATGACGGCGCTGCGGCCGCCCACCCGCGCGGTGCAGGACCCGCAGACGGGGAACTGGGTGCCCGGCCACAACCCCGGCTCGCTCGGAACGGAGCCGATGGACCCGGCCCCGCCAGAGGCCACCGCCGAACACCCCGTCGTCGTCGACAGCGGCTGGAGCGGCGGGTTCCTCAATGAGGAGGCCTACCAGTGGGTGCGCGACGTCAGCCTGCTGAGCGATGAGGAGTGCACGCTGCCCTTCGCGGTCGGCCTGGATCTGAACACCGCCTTCCTCGCCGCCGCGGCCCGCCTGGTCGTCGGCCTGTCCGCCCCGGACCACTTCCGTGCCCCGACGTTCAACCCGAAGATCCCCGGCTCCTGGCTGGTCGACCTCTCCCACGTCGAGGTGGATCCGCGCCTGCCGTCGCCGTTCACGCCGGACGGCACCCGGCCGACCGGTCCGGCCTGGTACCAGACGCACACCGTCGCCTACGCCCAGGAACTCGGCTACAACGTCGCCCCGATCGAGGCGTATCTGCGCCGCGAGACCGGCGCCTACCTCGATCCATGGCACGACCGGCTCAAGTCCGCCTACGTCGACACCCTCGCAGACCTCGGCGTCACCAAGGACCTGAGCGACGCGGAGTTCCTTGCTGCGATGGAGCGGCACAAGGACGCCGACCCGGCGATGGCGGCCGTGCTCGCCGCCATCAAGGCGACCGTCAAGGGCGGTATCGGCAAGCTGCGTGAACGCCCGCAGGGCAGGAAGTACCGGGAGGGCGAGCGGTGGCCGGCCCTCCAGCGGCCGACCTGGCGCCCCGACATCCGCGCCGCCGTCATCTCCAAGGCCCGCATCAACATGCACCGCAAACTGCGCAACATGGCCGCCATGACGGGCCTGTACCCGCTCGCCGTACTCTCCGACTGCGTCGTCTACCCCTCCCCCGGCCCCTCGCCCCTGGACTTCCTGCCGTACGCCGCGTCCGGCAAGCCGCAGCCGGGCGGGTTCCGTCTCGGGCCGACGCCGGGCCTGGCGAAGCTGGAGGGAGTCCAGTCGATGCTGTGGGCCGTCGATCTCATGGAGCAGGGGTACAACCCCGCCCGCCACATCAAGGGCGGCGACGCCGTCCTCGACGAAGGAGAGTAGGCCGTGGCCGGAGAGATCGACGAGGCCATCGAGCGGGCTGACCGGGAAGCGTTCACCCGCCGGCCGCCCAAGACACTCAAGGCTCAGATCGGCTACCTGATCCGGCAGTTGGGCAGCGCGAAGGCCGTCGCACGCGAGATCGGGGTCACCGCCGACTCCGTCAACCGCTACCGGCGCGGCGCCCGCAGACACGCCCGCCCCGACATCGCCGCGAAGATCGATGACGCCGTACGGCAGCGATGGCAGCCGCAGGTGCGCAAGCGCCGGCAGAAGCGGGCCGCCACTACGACCGGGATCACGGTGGAGACCCGCGCCCGGTTCGGCTACAGCGCACCCGTCGGCACGACCGACGACGGACGCTTTAGGCGCCTGACCGTGCATCTCCCCCCGGCGTACGCGCAGCGTCTCTTCGACGCCCGCACCACCGGAGCCGGCGACCGGCAGATGCGCCAGATCATCGCCGAAGGATTCAAAGAGATCTACTTCCAGGACGGCGGCAGCCGCGCCACAGGACTCTCCGACGTCACCCTCAACGACATCGACTATCTCGATCTCGACTACTAGGGTCCCTCTGCCTCGTAGGAGGTGGCGGTTTCGTCGTGCGTCAACCCGGCAGGTGGGGCTGCAGGTGAGAGGAGCGGGCGGCCACGAATGCGCCGGTGGCCAGGGCGGTGCCGCCCATGAGGAGGAAGTAGGCGGGCAGGGGCAGGATTGCCGTCAGGCGGTACAGCTGGCCGCCCAGGACGACGCCGACGGCTGCGAACATGCCGTTGAGGGCAAGGAACCGGTTGAGGTAGCCGGGTGGAGCGACGGCAGCGGCCAGGGCGAGGCCGGCCGGGGCGAGCACCACCTCGCCCAGTGAGTACAGCAGGTAGACGGCGATCAGCCAGGTCACGGAGACGTCGCCGGTGCGGGCCAGCAGGGCGGCTGCGGCCATGACGAAAAAGCTCAGGCCGGCCGCGGCCAGGGCACCGGCGAACTTGGCGGTGGTCGTCGTACGCAGCCGGCCTGCCAGGGGGGCCAGCAGCAGGATGAACAGCGGGTGCACCGACTGCAGCCAGCTGGCGGGAACCGTGAAGCCGAGGATGTCGCGGTCGGTGTGGTGCGCGGCGAACAGCGACAGGACGGAACCGCTCTGGGCGAAGATCATCCAGAAGGCCGCCGAAGCCGCCATGACTGTGGTGAAGGCGGTCAGCCGGGCGCGTTCCACGGTGCTGCGCCGGCCCAGGGAGCGCAGGTACACGAACGGCAGGCACACCGTCGCCACGCCCAGCAGGGCCAGCAGCGCGAGCAGGGGCAGCGCGCCGAGGGCGACGGCGGTCGTGGCCACGGCGCCGAGCGCGAGGACCACGGCGGTGCGCCGGGCGGCCGTGCGGGCCTGTGCGCGGGTCAGGGGACGGGTGGGGGCGCTGCCGGTGCCGTCGAGGACGCGCAGGCCGAGACGGAACTGGGCGAGGCCCGCTGCCATGCCGAAGGCGGCTGCGGCGAATCCCAGGTGCCAGGTGACCTTTTCGGCGAGGAAGCCGGTGAGGACCGGGGCGAGCAGGGCGGAGACCTGGATGCACATGTAGAAGCGGGAGAAGGCCTCTTCCCGTCTGGCCGTGCCGCTGACGGCGGACACCATGGCGGCCAGGGACGGTTTGACCAGGCCGGTGCCGGCGACGACCAGCGCCAGACCGGTGTAGAGGGCGGGAGCGGCGGCGAGGGCGAGGACGGCGTGACCGCAGGCGATGAGCGCGCCGCCCGCCAGGACGGCGCGGCGGGCGCCCAGGACCCGGTCGGCGAGCCAGCCGCCGGGCAGTCCGGCCAGGAAGTTCAGGGACATGTAGGTGGCGAACAGGGCGGTGGCCGTCTGCTGGGACATGCCCAGGCCGCCGTCGGCGGGGGCGGCGGTGAGGTAGAGGACGAGGATCGCCGCCATGCCGAAGAAGCTGAAGCGCTCCCACAGGTCGACGCCGAGCAGGGTGAGAAAGCCCCGGCGGGCCCCGGGGAGCGCAGCACCATCGGGCCGGCTCTGCTCGTCCCCGGCGTCCCCATGACGTCCCCGGGCATCGCTGTGGCCGCGTGTCCGGCTCGGACTGTTCACGGTGGTCTCCTTCTGTGCGGTTCGGATCAGGACGACGGCCAGGTCGTGCGCGCGGCGGCTCCCGCCGGGCGCAGTGGTCGTGGCTACCGGCGGCTGTCTCTGCCAGAACCGTGTCGAAGTCCTTCGACGGCTGGTGTCCGAGCCCGGTGCGTGTCTTCGTGACGTCGTCGGTGCAGCGCCGGTCGTGGCCCTTTGCGGTCGGGCACGAAGTCGGGCATGTCCCGGCCGGCGCCGCAGGCATCGAGGAGGCGCTGTGTCAGCTCCCGGTTCGACCGTTCCGTGCCGCCACCGATGTGGTTGGTCTCGCCTGCCGGCCCGACGGTGCGCACGGGTTCGATGCCGTGCACATGGTCGGCGGTGTGCAGCCGGTCGCGGATGTCGAGGCCGTCGCCGTACAGTGCCGCCTTGCGGCCCTGGGGCAGGTGGTGAGTCGTGTTCTTGGCCGGCGAGTCCCAACGTGCGGCATGCCCGCGGGCGTTCGGGCCTCTCGTGGACCCAGCCGGGGACGACGGCCGGACCGTTGTGCGGCACGAAGCGGGTGGGCTTGGGCCGTACGCCTGTGCGGCCGGGATCACTTCGGTTCCGCGTGGCGGGTCACGAGCCTGTACACGCACTGCTCGAGGCGCGTCCGAGGCAGTGGCGTTGTTGGTGGTCTCCTGCGCGCAAGCGGTGTCCCCGCCGCAGAAGTCGCAGGTGCCGGTGCAGCGGACCTTGCCCTGGGCCACGAGGACTCCATGGCCTGCCGGATCTCCTCCCGGCCGGCGGCAGGTCCGGGTGGGGATCTGCCACAGGTCGATCCGGTCGGTGCCGAGCCTGCGCAGCGAGGCCTCGCTGCGTGGCGGTGTCGGGAAAGGTGATGCTGTGCGCGGCGGCGTGGCCCTGTGCGGCCGAGCCGGGTGTCCGGCGGAGCGGGCCGTGTGCCATCTGTCGTACTCCCCCATTGGGTCGGCGGGCCCCTTGCGCTTTCGTGTCCCAGGATGGAGAGCCCGTCTCGAACGGCCCTGGTGTCCGGCTGGGCCGCCGCTGGAGGGTGGAAACGGCGTGGGGCCGGCAGGCCGGGGAGTCTCCCGGGCCTGCCGGCCCCACGCTGTGTGCGGTTCGGGTCAGCCGAAGATGTGGATGTTCTCGTCGACCCAGGTGCGCAGGGTCAGCGGAGCCTTGCCGGTGATCTTCTCGACGGAGTCGGAGATCTTCCAGTCCCAGGCGGCGGACTGGCGCTTGAGCTCGAGCAGGGCCTGAAGGCGGGGGCCGCCCCAGCCCAGGCGGTCGAACTCGGCCTGGGCCTCGGCCTGGGTGCGCTCGACGATCTTGATCTCCTGGCCGAGGGCCTCGCCGACGATCTCGCCCTGGCGCTGCGGGCTGAGGGCCTCGCCGCCGGTGAGGGTGTAGGCCTGGCCCTCGTGGCCGGAGGTGGTGAGGATTGTGGCGGCCACGGCGGCGATGTCGCGGGGGTGGATCATGGCGGAGACCGGGTCGCCCTCGGTGGCGTACAGGGTCCGCTGCTTTCGGATGGTGTCGGCGTAGCTGTAGAGGTAGATCATGAAGGTGCCGGGGCGCAGGATGGTCCACTGCAGGCCGGAGTCCTGGATGACCTGCTCGCCGGCGCGGTGGCCGGAGGTCAGCGGGTCGGTGGCGCCGTAGCCGACGCCGCTGGTGGAGAGTTTGACCAGGTGCTTGACGCCGGCCTCGCGGGCGGCGGCGACGAGGGTGCGCTCCTGGACCGGGCCCTCGGGCCCGTAGCCGGGCGGGCAGACGAAGACGCGGTCGGTGCCGGCCAGGGCGGCGGGGAGGGTTTCGGGCTTGTCGAAGTCGCCGGCGACCACCTCGACGCCGGCGGGGAAGTCGGCCTTGCCGGGGTTGCGGGTCATGGCCCGCACGGGCACGCCGTCGGCGGCGAGCTGGGCGACGAGTTCGGAGCCGACGTTGCCGGTGGCACCGGTTACGAGAATCATGCGTGTATCTCCTTGGGATGTGCTGCACGGCGGAAGTCCGTGCGAGGGGACCACTCGTGGAGTGGGAGAGTCAGGATTCGCCGCGGGAGGCCGCGGTGTCGCCGCTCGGCTGCTCGGACTCGGCGCCGCCGTGGCCGTGGCCGCCGGCGAGCTTGACGTCCTTGAGGAAGAGCGCGGCCACCAGGCCGACCAGGGCGATCGGGATCACCGCGTAGAAGGTGGCGCGCAGCGAGTCTGCGTAGACGTCGACGACTTCGGCGCGCACGGAGCTGGAGAGGCGGCCGAGGACCTCGGGCGAGAGCGAGCCGTCCTTGTCGAGGCGGGCACCGGCTTCGCCGCCGAGCCGCTCGTGCAGGCCGGTGTCGAGCCGGGAGGTCATCAGGGCGGCGAAGAACGAGACACCGAGGCCGGTGCCGAGCTGCCGCATGAGGTTGGTGGTGCCCTGTACGGCGCCGATGTCCTGCATGCTGGCGGTGTTGCGGGCGGCGAGGTTCAGGGCCTGCATGTTGAGGCCGGCGCCGATGCCGAAGAGCAGGATGTACACGATCGTGAGGGGGACGCCGGTGTCGGGGCCGGCGGTGGTGAACAGGGCGCCGGCGAGGATGAACACCGCCATGCTGGACACCGGGAACCAGCGGTAGGAGCCGCTGTGCCCGATGACCTTGGTGCTGAGCCAGGAGGTCACGACGACGCCGAGCATGAGGGCGCTGATGGCGTAGCCGGCCTGTTCCACGTCGAGGCCGAGGACGGTCTGCAGCCACAGGACCAGGTAGTTGAGGATGCCCAGTCCGATGATGCCGGCGACGAAGCTGAGGATGACGACGACGGTGAAGGTCTTGTCGGCGAAGAGCCTGAGCGGGATGACCGGGTCGACGGCGCGGCGCTGGGCGAGGATGAAGAGTGCCACGGCGAGGGCGGATCCGGCGGCCAGGGCGAGGATGACGGGTGAGGACCAGGCGTACTTGACGCCGGCCCAGCTGGTGAGGAGGTTGAGGGCGACGATCGCGGCGACGAGCAGGACGACGCCGGCGTAGTCGATGTGCGCCTTCTTCGGGACGTGGGCGGGCAGGTGCAGCAGTGCGGAGACGACGGCGAGGACGACGAGGCCGAGGGGCAGGTTCACGAAGAACACCCAGCGCCAGCTGGCGAGGTCGGTCAGGATGCCGCCGAGGGTGGGGCCGAGGAGTGAGGCGGCGCCGAAGGTGATGGAGAACCAGCCGTAGTAGCGGGCGCCTTCACGCGGGGAGAACATCTCGCCGATGAGGGCGAGGACGCCGATGAACAGGCCTCCGCTGCCGATGCCCTGGAGGACGCGGAAGGCGACGAGCTGACTCATCGTCTGGGCCAGGCCGCACACGACGGATCCGGCGAGGAAGACGATGATGGAGGCCATGAAGACACGCTTGCGTCCGAACAGGTCCCCAAGCTTTCCGAAGACGGGCAGGGCGGCGCAGCCGCCGATGATGTAGCTGGTGGTGACCCAGGCGAACTGGTCGAGTCCGCCCAGGTCACTGACCATGGCGGGCAGTGCCGTGGCGACGACCTGGGTGTCGAGCAGGGCGAGGAAGGCCGCCGCCATGAGAGCGAGGACCACCACGTTGGTCCTGGAGGACGGCACGGCGGTGAGCGGGATGGCAGGATCGGATGATGCGGAAGCCACGAAGGGTCCTAGTAATCGGGGAGCGACGCCGATGCAGAGCATCGCTCGATACGGGAGTGCGCAGAACGAAATCCATGAAGAACGCTGCCTGTGTCTTCGGCAGCGGAGATGGGTGGTCGGATCCTGTCCGACTCCGGCCTCACTGGGCCCTCTCAACCTTCGATCAGCAGACTGCCGATCGAGGTCCTTCGGTGTTCGTCTTGGCTCTCGCTACTCCCTCTGAATGCGATTACGGACTTTCAAGACCATAGCAGAGGCTGCGAGAGCCGGACAACTGGCCCTGGTGGTCAGGGAATCAGCACCACCTTGCCGGTGTGCTTGCGAGCCTCCATCAGCTCGTGCGCCCTGGCCGCTTCCTGCAGGGGGATCCGGCTGTACACAACGGGCGTGACCTGGCCGGACTCCACGTACTCCAACAGCTCCTTGCGGCCTGCGGCGATCACCTCGGGCCGGTCCTGGAACAAGGCGTACAGGTTGAAGCCGTGCAGCGACTTCATGTCGATGAAGTCCCAGGGCGAGATGGCCGGCGGGCGCTCGCCGGATGCGCCGCCGTAGCAGACGATGCGGCCGAAGCGGCCGGCCAGCCGGATGCTGTGCGCCAGGACCTCGTTGCCGACCGTCTCGAGCACCAGGTCGACGCCCTTGTCGCCGGTGGCCGCGCGCACCTCGTCCACCCAGTTCTCCTGTCCGTAGCAGACGGCGACGTCCGCGCCGACGGAGCGGACGAAGTCGAGCTTGGCCGGGGAGCCGGCGGTGCCGATGATGCGGCCGGCGCCCTTGGCGCGGGCGAGCTGGACAAGGAGGTGGCCGATGCCGCCGGACGCCGCGTTGATCAGCACGGTCTCGCCGGGCTCCAGCCGGCCGACGGTGGTGAGCACGTGGTAGGCGGTCTCGCCGGGGCTGGGCAGCGCGGTGGCCTGGGCGGCGTCGATGGCGGCCGGGATCGGGAAGACCGTGGCCGCGTACGCCGTCGCGTACTCGGCGTAGGCGCCGTAGCGGACCGGGGCGACGACGCGGTCGCCCACCGCCACTCCTGTGACGCCCGCGCCGACCGCCTCGACGACGCCGGCGACATCACCGGCGGGCGCGGCGGGCAGGGTGACCGGGCCGCCGATGGGCAGGCCCTGGCGCTTTTGGACGTCGGCGTAGTTGACGCCGATCGCCTCGGCGCGGATCAGTACCTCGCCGGGGCCGGCCTCCGGCTCGGGGGCGTCCTCGACGCGCAGGACGCTCGGGTCGCCGTGCTCGTGGTAGCGGACGACACGCATGGTTCCTCCAGGGGTTTCTGGGTGGGCGGTCACCAGGTGACCGGGACGGTGCGGAAGCCGCTGAGCAACCGCCCGGGCATCCGTTCGAGTTCGGGCGGGTGTCGAGCCGGCCGGCGCCGGGGAAGCGCTCCTCGTCCCGATCGGCGGCACAGAGCGCGGCGAGATCCAGGTCACCGGCGGAGGTGTGGGGGGAATGGGAGGTACTGCCGGGCCGCCACGTCCGCTCGAGCGGACGTGGCGGCGGTGGGCCTGCCGGCGGTGTCACGCTCCGCCGGTGACCCGGATGGTCTGGCCGTTGATGTTGCCGTTGGCGCGCGAGCCGAGGAACACGATCGTGTTCGCCACGTCCTCGGGCACCGACAGGTGGCCCGAGGGGAGGGTCTTCGCCTTGGCCTCCAGTGCGGCGGCCGGGGCGATCCGGCGCACGTTCTCGGTCAGGGTCTGGCCAGGGGCGACCACGTTGACCAGGATGTTCTCCGGGGCGAGCTCCCAGGTCAGGCTCCGCGCGATGCCCAGCAGGCCGGCCTTGGCCGCGCCGTAGGCGGCGCCGCCGACCATGCCGTAGTCGGCCAGGCCCGAGGAGACCATGACGATGCGGCCCCACTCGCGGCCGCGCAGGAACGGCAGCGCCGCGGCGACCGTGTGGAAGGTCGCGTCGACGCTGGTGCGCAGGACTTCCTGCCACAGCTTCGGGTCGGCGTCCTCGAAGGCCGGCATCACCCGGCCGGGGCGCGGGATGCCCTCGGACCACACGACGGCGTTGCTGACCAGGACGTCGATGCCGCCCCAGGTGTCGGCGACGGTCTTGACCGCGTCCCGTATGACGGCCTCGTCGGTGAGGTCGTAACGGACCGTCAGGGTGTCGGCGGCGCCGGCCTCGCGGGCGAGCCGGGCGGTCTCCTGCGCGCCTTCCTTGTTGCTGTTGTACGTGATCGCGACGCGGGCGCCGTCCTTGCCGTAGGCGACGGCGGTCGCCCGGCCGATGCCCGAGGAAGCCCCGGTCACCAGCACGACCTTGTTACGGAGATCGGTCTCCATCAGTCACTCCAATTCAGCCAGATCGTGGGGTCGTTCGCCGTGCAGGCCCGGGGGTTCAGGCCTTCTTCGCCACGCCGGCCAGGGCGTGGGCCTCGGCGCCGAAGCCCTCGGGGTCGCCCTGCGGGCCGATGCGCCACAGCGGAACCGGGACCACGCCGGGCTCGATCAGCTCCAGTCCCTCGAACAGGTCCGTGACCTCCGCGGTGTCGCGCCAGTAGACCTCGCTGACGTTGCGCACGTAGGTCTCCTGGGCGGAGGCGGGGACCTCCTGCGGCGCCGGCTTGTTGTTCATGCCTGCGTGCGAGATGACGACGTAGCTGCCGGGGGCGAGCTTCGCGGTGAACTCGCGCAGCATGCCCTTCGGGTCGTCGGCGTCGCTGACGAAGTGGAGGACGGCGGCGAAGATCAGGGCGACGGGGCGGGAGAAGTCGATCAGTTCGATCTCCTTCGACGCGAAGATGTCGCCGGGCTTGCGCAGGTCGCCCAGCAGCGACGCGGCCTGCGGGTGGCCCGCGAGGATGGCCTTTCCGTGGGCCACGGCGACCGGGTCGATGTCCACGTACAGCACGCGGCTGTCGCCGTTGTTCTCGAGGGCGACCTCGTGCACGTTGCCCTCGGTGGGGATGCCGGAGCCGATGTCGAGGAACTGGTCGATGCCCAGGGCGGTCAGTTCCTTGACGGCGCGGCGCAGGAAGGCCCGGTTGGAGCGCAGGGTGCGTGGCAGCAGGGGGTTCTTGTCCGCGATGGACTTGGCGACCGCGACGTCGGCCGGGAAGTTGTGGGAGCCGCCGACCCAGTAGTCGTAGACGCGGGCGATGCTCGGCTTGTCGATGTCGACCTCGGGCGGTGCCCAGGAGGGACGGGTCACGGTTGTCTCCTTGTGGAAGCTGGCTCGAAGAGCGCAAGCGGGCGGATCGGGCGGTCAGCGCAGGCGCACCGGCAGGGAGGCGAGCCCGCGCAGGTTGAAGCTGGGCCGCCAGGACAGCTCGCCCTCGGGCTGGGCAAGGCTCAGCCCGGGGAAGCGGCGGAACAGCTCGCCGAGCACGATGCGGCCCTCGAGCCGGGCCAGGGGCGCGCCGATGCAGTGGTGGATGCCGTGGCCGAACGCCAGGTGCCCGGAGTTCTTGCGTGTGACGTCGACGCGGTCGGGGTCGGCGTAGCGCTTGGGGTCACGGCCGGCGGCGCTCAGCGAGATCGTGATGAACTCGCCCTTGGGGATCAGCACGTCGCCCAGCTGGATGGGCTCCAGGGTGAAACGCCAGGTGGCATTGGCCAGCGGCGCGTCGATGCGCAGGAACTCGTCGATCGCGCTGTCCCAGAGGCCGGGGTCGGCCTCCAGCAGGGCACGCTGGTCGGGATTGGTGAGCAGGGCCAGGGTGCCGGTGTTGAGCAGGTTGACCGTGGTCTCGTGGCCGGCGACGAGCAGGAGGAAGGCCATCGAGATGAGTTCCACCTCGTCGAGCTTCTCGCCCTCGTCGGTCGCCTCGATGAGCGCGCTCAGCATGTCGTCGGCCGGGTTCTCGCGCTTGTCGGCGATGAGGGCGCGCAGGTAGGCGACCATGTCCTGGCTGGCGTCGAGGGCTGCCTCGGTGCCCTGGCCGGAGGTGAGCAGGTTGGACCAGCGGCGGAACCGGTCGCGGTCCTGGGGCGGCACGCCGAGCAGCCAGCAGATCACGGTGAAGGGGACCGGGAAGCTGAGGGCGTCCATCAGGTCCGCCTCGTCCTGGCCCTCGATGGCGTCCAGGAGCTCGGTGACCAGTTCGGTGATCCGCGGGCGCAGCGCCTCGACCTGACGCATGGTGAACGCTTTGGCGACGAGCTTGCGCAGGCGCGTGTGGTCCGGCGGGTCGCTGTCCAGCATGGTGGTGCTCAGCTCGGTCGCGAACTGCTTGCGGGTTCCCCGCTGCGCCTGGAAGTGCGCCTGTTTCCCGGGATCCACGAAGTTCTGCGGGACCAGGCCGTAGCCGACGCGCATGTCCTTGCTCACCCGCGGGTCGGTCAGCAGCGCCTTGGCGTCCTCGTAGCGGGTCACCAGCCACGTCTTGAGGCCGTTGGGAGTGGCCACGAGGTGCGCGGGCGACTGCTCGCGCAACGGGGCGAGCGTGGGGTGCGGATTGCGTATGAAACCGGAGTCGAACAGCTCGAGCACGTTGCTCGTCGTCGCTGCGCTGGCCACGTGGCGCTCCCTCGTATGGCGGCAGATTTATGCGTTCGGTTGGCGAGCCATGGCTTTTCCTCGGAGCTCATTCAGCCACAGGGAAGGGGGAGTTCCCACCCCGGTCCAGGCCGCTTCGAGCCGGCTTCGAGTGGAATTCCAATCCCGGTTTCCCTTCATGGGAATTCCGTTTTCCGGATCCCGTGGAGGCAACGGCGGCAGCCCGCATTCCCGTGGGGGGTCAGTAACTCGCGAGAACCTTGTAGATCTCGAACGGGCGGTGCCGCTTCGTGTCACGGAACTCACGCAGGGGCGCCGTCTGGTCCTTGTGCTCCGCGCCGCGCTCCCACGTCTCGAAGGACGTCCAGCTGTCCCAGTGGCTCACCACGACGTAGCTGTCGGGACGGCCCAGCTCGTTCATGAGCTGGTTGCCCAGCAGGCCCGGGGTGCCGGCCATGCGGCGGCTGGCCTCGTGGTAGGCCGCGAGGACGTCCTCGCCCCGGTCGGAGAGGTGGTAGAGCACGACCTCCACGGCGGGGGTGGCTGTCATGCGGGCGCCCCGGAGAGGTTCGCGACGATGTCCATCGTCGTCATCGAGCCGCCGCTGCGGTACGGGTGCAGCTTGGTGCGGTGCTGAAGGTGGGTGTCGCTGGTCTCGAACTCGCGGAAACAAGGCTCGTCGACCCAGTCGCTGACGATGTAGTAGATGCCGTCCTCGCTGTCCGTCGTGCTCTTGGACAGCCACTGGCCGCGGTTGGCGGGGTGGCCGGTCACCGAGCTGCCCACTTCCTTCCACACGCGTTCGAACTCGGCTTCCATACCGGGCTTGATCTGCATGCGGAGCATGACCCGGAACGTCGCGTCGGACACGTCAGATGCCTCCGTCGACGTTGATGGTCTCGCCGGTGACGTACGCGGAAAGGCCGCTGAGCAGGAAGAGGACCGGCGCGGCCAGCTCCTGGACCGTACCCAGGCGGGCGAGCGCCGTCTTTTGGGAGTAGGTGGCGCGCAGACCCTCGGCGCGCTCGGCCGGCATGGTCTCGAAAGCCTCCGTCTCGATGACGCCGGGCGCGACGACGTTGACGCGGACGCCCTTGCCGCCGAGTTCCTTGGCCAGCGAGCGGGTCAGGCCGATCATCGCGGCCTTCGCGGCGGTGTAGTGGGCGCGCAGCGGGATACCGGCAGCGGCGCCGCGGGAGCCGATGTTGACGATCGAGCTGCCGGCGCCGAGCAGCGGCAGGGCCTGCTGGATGACCCGGTAGGCGGCGGTCAGGTTGGTGTCGATGACACGTGACCACTCCTCGGCCGGCAGCTCGGCGAACGGTATGTGGGTGATCGTGCCGGCGTTGTTGACGATGCCGTCGAGCCGCCCGTAGCGGTTCTTGGCCTCCTCGACGAGCCCGTCCACCTCGGCGATCTCGCCGACATCGGCGCGGACGACGTGGTGGTCGCCGCCGGTCTCCTTGAGCTCTCGGCGCAGGCTCTGGACGTATTCGCTCTCCTGGCGGTAGCAGGTGAGCACATCGGCGCCTGCGCGTGCGGCGGCCAGGACGATGCCCCGGCCGATGCCCCGGGTGCCTCCGGTGACGAGCAGCTTCTTGCCGTGCAGTGCGAGTTCCACGGTGTTTCCCCTCCTGTGGTGCGTCAGCGAACGTCAGCTCGCGTGGGCGGCGTGTGCGGCGGCCTCGAGCTTTTCCTTGATCAGGTTCATCTGGACCGCGGTGTTGCCGTTGATGCGGTCCGTCATGCCCGCGTCGTCGAGCGGGGCGCCGTCCTTCATGTGGAAGTCCTGGGTCCACTGCATCCGGACGCCGTCGTCCGTCTGGGTGTACTCCCAGTGGATGTTCATGTACTCGAACGGGCCGGTCTCCACGCGGTGGGCGCGGACGGTGCGGGTTGCCAGGTCGGTGGTGCGCTGGGAGACCCAGCTCCACACCTTGCCGTTCTCGTCGGGGTGCAGGGCGAGGCGGAAGGTGACGGTGGGGCCGTCCTGCTCCAGGATCTCGGCGAGGGCGTACTCGCTGAACAACTCGGTCCACGACGCGACGTCGTTGGTGCGCTCCCAGACCAGGTCCATGGGGGCGTCGATGACCACGGAGTTCTGGGTGTGACCGGCCATCAGACACGGACCTTTGCTCGTGCGGGGGTGAATTCGCTCATGACGTGGTGCCTTTCGCTTGTACGGGGCTCACTTGGTGTGGTCGGTGCGGTCCCCGGCCCCCACGATCAGAGCGGAGGCGAAGCCGCCGTGCCCGCGGGCCAGAACGACGGCGGTCCGGGGCGCGGTGTGCCGGGGGCGGTCGACGACCAGGTCGATGCCCAGCTCCGCGGCGGGCCGGCCGGCGCCGGCGGTGTGCGGGATGACACCGGCGCTCAGGCTGAGCAGGGCGGTCGCCACGTCCAGGGCAGCACCGCCCGCGTACAGCCGGCCGGTGAGGGTCTTGGGTGCGGTCACCGGTACCCGGCCGGCACCGAACACCTCGTTGATCGCGGCGGCTTCGGCGCGGTCGAGGTCCGCGACGCCGGCGGCGTCGGCGAAGACGACGTCCACGGCGTCGGCCGTGATCCCGGCGTCCGCGAGGGCCCGCCGGGTCACCGCGGCGAGCACGGGCGGCCGCTGGGAACCGGCGGGTGGGTCGAACCCGGCGGCGTAGCCGAGGATCCGGCCGTAGGGCGAAGCGCCTCGCCGGCGGGCACCCTCTTCCGTCTCCACGACCAGGATGGCGCCGCCTTCGCCGGGTACGTAGCCGCGGGCGGCCTCGTCGAAGGGCAGGTAGGCGCGGGTCGGGTCGTCCTCGGTGGACAGCGCGCCGGTGGACAGCTGGGCGGTCAGGCCGTACGGGCACAGCGAGGCGTCCGAACCACCGGACAGGACCAGCCGGGAGCCGGTGTCCAGCAGCCGCCGGGACTGGCCCAGCGCGTCCAGAGCGCCGGCCTGCTCGGTGCAGATGACCCCGCAGGGGCCGCGCATGCCGTGACGGATGGAGACCTGGCCGGTGGTCGCCGCGTAGAACCAGGCGATCGACTGGTAGGCGCCGACCCAGGCCGGTCCCCGCTGGTACAGGCTCTCCATCTCGTGCTGGCCGAACTCGGTGCCGCCGGACGAGCTCGCGGTGACGACGGCCATCTCGTACTCGGGCAGCTGTGCCGGGTCGGCGCCCGCGTCGGCGAGCGCGGCCTCCGCGGCTGCGAGAGCGACGTGCGTGTAGCGGTCGGTCTGCATGATGAGGCGGCTGGGAACGTGGTCAGCGGCGTCGAAGCCCGGCACCTCCCCCGCCACCTTGACCGGGTACGAGGTCGGGTCGAAGCGGGTGATGCGGCCCAGGCCGCTCTTGCCGGCCAGCACGGACTCCCAGTGCCGGCGGACTCCGATGCCGGTGGGGGCGACCACGCCGAGGCCGGTGACGACCGCGGGGCGCCGTCGCCCCTCGGGTATGCCGAGCGCGCTCATGCCGCCTCCCTTGCGGTCCCGGCGCCGGGGCGGCCGAGAATCATGGCGCTCTGGAAGCCGCCGAACCCGCTGCCGACGCTGAGCACGTGGTCCATGCGGTGCTCCCGGGCGGTCACCGGCACGTAGTCGAGGTCGCACTGGGGGTCGGGGACCGACAGGTTCGCCGTCGGCGGCACCACCTGGTGACGCAGTGCCAAGGCGCACGCGGCCACCTCCAGCGAGCCGATCGCACCCAGCGAGTGGCCGATCATCGACTTGATGGAGCTGACCGGAACGTCGTAGGCGCGTTGTCCCAGGCTCCGCTTGAACGCGGCCGTCTCGTGCCGGTCGTTCTGCTTGGTGCCCGAGCCGTGCGCGTTGATGTAGTCGATGTCCTGCGGGTCGAGGTGTGCGCGGTTCAGGGCGACGCGGATGGCTTCGGCCATCTCGCGGCCCTCGGGCTTGAGTCCCGTCATGTGGAACGCGTTGGAGCGGTTGGCGAAGCCGACCACCTCTGCGTAGACGGTGGCGCCCCGGCGGCGGGCCGACTCGGCGTCCTCGATCACCATGACCGCGGCGCCCTCGCCGAGGACGAAGCCGTCGCGGCGGCCGTCGAAGGGCCGGGAAGCCGCGGCGGGGTCGCCGTGGGTGTGGGGCGTCGTCGCCTTGATGGCGTCGAAGCAGGCGGCGGTGATCGGCGACAGCGGGGCGTCGGTGGCGCCCGCGATGACGCTGTCGGCGGTGCCTTCCTCGATGAGCTGGACGCCGTGGGCGACCGCGTCCAGGCCGGACGTGCAGCCGGTGGAGATCAGTGCGACCGGGCCCTGCGCCCCTGCCTGCCAGGCGACCTCGGCCGCCAGGGTGCTGGGGACCATGTAGCCGTACAGGTGCGGGACGCCGTAGCTGTGGTCGACGAGCCAGTTCTTGCCGCCGTCCGACAGGACCGCGTACTCGTCCTCCAGACCGGTGGTGCAGCCGACGGCGCTGCCGATGCTGACGCCGATGCGGCCCGGGTCCCCGGCTGCGAGGTCGATGCCGCTGTCCTCGATGGCCTCGCGGGCGGCGACGACCGCGAACTGGGCGGCCCGGTCCATCCGCCGGATTTCCTGGTTGCTCAGGCCCGCGGCCACCGGGTCGAAGTCGCACTCGGCGGCGACCCGGGAGCGGAAGGTGGACGCGTCGAACAGGGTGATCTCCCGGGTGGCCGTGCGGCCGTTGGACAGCAGGTCCCAGTAGGCGTCCCGGCCGATGCCGCCGGGGGCGACTGCGCCGACCCCGGTGATGACGGCACGACGGCTCATCGGGCCCCTCCTACGTCCGGGTTGGCGCCGCCCTCGACGAGCGGGGTCTCGGTGTCGACGTGGCCGAGCTCGGGGCGCGGCGCCAGCGGGGACAGGTGGAACACCACCTGTGCCGGTTCCTGGCCGGCGTTGGCCAGGCGGTGGCGGACGCCGATCGGGACGAGCAGGGAGTCGCCCGGACCGATGCGTACCGGCTCCCCGTCGAGGCTGATCTCCAGATCGCCGGAAACGACGTGCAGGAACTCCTCGGAGTAGGGGTGCAGGTGCTCGGTGACGTACTCCCCCGGTGACAGGCGCAGCGTCCCGCCGAAGCCGGACGTGCAGCCGACGGTGCGCGGGCTGAGGGTGATGCGGATGTCGCCGCCGCGTTTGCGGTTGGAGGCGACGTCCTCGAGGTTGACCTTGGTGGTGTTCGCCGCTGTGGTCATCGGGTACCGCCCAGGGTCGGACCGGACGGCCGGGTGGTGACGGGACCGTCCTGGGGGGTATAGGTGTAGAACGGCACGGCCATCGCGTCGCGCGGCTCACGCCAGTTCGGGTCGTAGGGGGAGATGAACTCCTGCAGGCGGGTGTTGATGTCGTTGTACAGCGGGTGGCTGCGCGCCTTGTACAGGTTGGGGCCGATGTCCTGTTCGGCCTCGACGAGGTGGAAGTACAGGTCGTGGAAGGCGAACAGGGTCCGCCTGGAGACGCCCACCATGTGCGGCAGGTCGGTGCTGTCCGAGTCCGCGAAGACCTTGGCGACGCCCTCGGCGTCGGCGAGGTTCATCCGCGCCACGATCAGTGTGCGGTGCACGTTGCCCTCCTGGCTTCTTCGGTCGTGACCCCACCCTGGCGGGGGGCTCTCGAAGCTGTCTTGAAGCGCTCTGGACCGGCGGCCTGCGCGGTCACAGCCGCAGGTCGATCCGGTACTCGGTCAGCCAGGTCTCGAGCTGCAGCACCATCTCCATGCTGGCCCGCTCGACCCAGGCGAAGGCGCCCTGCGGGGAGCTGCCGGCGGTCAGTGCCTCGGCCGTCGCCGAGGTGTCGAGCAGCGCAGCGACGGCGGCGTTGCGGTCGGTGGCCAGTTCGGTGAACCGGCACCGCACGAAGTCCCCGTAGGCCGCTTCCTGGGTGGTGGGGTACGCGCTCTTCTTGCGCTGCAGCACGGCATCGGGGAGCAGGTCGGCGACCGCGGAGCGCAGCAGGCTCTTCTCGACGCCGTCGACGCGCTTCAGGGCGGCCGGCACGTTGTAGACGTACTCGACCAGCGCCCGGTCGCAGAACGGCGGCCGCAGCTGCACGCCGTGGGCCATGCTCATGCGGTCCGCGCGGTCGAGGTGGGTGGGTGCCCAGCGGGTGAGGGCGAGGTAGGTGACCTCGCGGGCCCGGCGCTCGGCGGGGGTGTCGCCGTCGATGTGCGGGACCTCGGTGAGGGCGTCGCGGTAGTGCTGGTCGGCGTAGCCGATGAAGTCGAGCTCCTTGCGCAGCCCGCGGTCGACCATGGAGGTGCCCAGGCCGCCCGCGGCGGCGTCGTGGCCGCGCTCGAAGGAGACCCACGGGAACGTCTGCGAGTTGCTGTGCTGCGGGTCGTAGGCCCAGAAGTAGCCGTTGAAGACCTCGTCGGCGGTCTCGCCGGAGAGTACGGCCGCCATGCCCTGCGCGCGCAGGGCGGCGAAGAACTGGATGAGGGAGACGTCCATGTCGCCGAGCGGGGACGGGGCGTCCTGCACGCGCAGGGAGGCGGCGTGCACCTGGGGGTCCGTGAGCGCGGCCGTGTCGAGGAGGATCTCGGTGTGCCGTGAGCCGATGTGCTGCGAGGCGAGCGCCGCGAAGGGTGCGTCCGGCGTGGAGCGCATCGTGGGGTGCGGCTGGAAGTTCTCGGTGTAGCCGGTGAAGTTCACCGAGAAGCTGCGCAGCGGGCCGGCGCGGTCGGCCGCGAGCGTCCGGTGGGCGAGCGCCGTCAGGGCGCTGGAGTCGATGCCGCCGGAGAGCATCGCGCCCACCGGCACGTCGGCGTGCAGGTGGGAGGCGACCGCGTCGGCGAGCAGGCCTCGGACGGTGGTGACGGTGTCTTCGAGGCTGTCGGTGTGCTGCCGCGCGGGCAGCGACCAGTAGCGCCTGTCGTGGCTGCCCGGGCGGCGTACGACCAGGACGTGGCCGGGGATGACCTCGCGCATGCCGCGGTAGACGGCCGTGCCGGGCTTGCGGCTGTGCGCGAACAGCTCGCGCAGGCCGTCGGCGTCCACGACCGGTTCCACGTCGGGGTGGGCGAGGATCGCCTTGGCCTCGGAGCCGAAGATGACGCCGGTGGGGGTCGGGTAGTAGCTGAGCGGCTTGACGCCGAGACGGTCGCGGGCCAGCAGGAGTTCCTGGCCGCGCACGTCCCACAGGGCGATCGCGAAGAGGCCCTCCAGGTGGGTGAGGAAGTCGGTGCCCCACTCCAGGTAGGCGTGCAGGGCGGTCTCGCCGTCGCCGCCGCCGGTGAACCGGTGGCCCCTGGCGGCCAGTTCGGTGCGCAGTTCGGTGTGGTTGGTGATGGCCCCGTCGAGGGTGAGGACCGCGACGGTGGTGCCGCCTTCGGTGGTGTGGGCGACAGGCTGTTTGCCGGACTCCGTCACGTCCAGGAGGGCCAGGCGCCGGTGGGCGAGAGCGGCGTGGCCCTCGGCCCAGGTTCCCTGGCCGTCCGGGCCGCGGTGGGCGAGGGTGGCCGCCATGGCCTCGACGACGCTGGCCTGCGGGGACAGGTCCCGCTCGAAGTCGACCCAGCCGGCGATTGCGCTCATCGGGAGGTCCTCTCATTCACGGCGAGTTCGGTGGTGTCGCCGGTGTCGGTGGCGGTGGCGTGCGTGACGGCGACGAGGGCGAGCGGGATGCCGGTGACGGCGGCGCGGAAGTCGTCCAAGGTGGGCGTGGGCCCGTCGGCCACGACGATGCCGAGGCGGCGCTGGGCGGCTTCGGCGCCGTAGTGCTCGTACAGCTCCAGGTATCCGCGGGCGGTCGTCTCGGAATCGGTGACCAGTTCGAAGCGGGCTGCGGTGCGCTTTCCGTTCCAGGTGAGCTCGCCGTCGGCCGGTGCCTGGAAGTTGTGGCGCCAGGAGCTGCCGGTGGCGAGGTGGAGGGCGCCGCCGAGGCGGTGGACGCCCGCGGGCACGGTGTAGGCGCGGCCGGTGCGGCGGCCGGTGAAATGCAGCAGGGCGAGGTGGGCCGCGACCGGGCCGGGGTCGGGCCTGGAGAGGATCGCGATCATGCGGGCGTTGGCGGCGGCGCGGTCCTCCTCGCCGGGCAGCGTGCGGGTGATGCGTGCACCGGGCGCCGTCATCTGCCCGATGGCGGTCATGACAGCACCACCGCCGCGGCGGTCAGGACGCAGCCGGCGACGGCGAAGCAGGTGCGCAGCAGGTGCCAGTCGCGCCACTGGGTCCGCGGGTCGTCCCAGTCGGGGCCGATGTCCTGCGGCTGTGTCTTCTTGACCCGGTTGTTGATGGGGACGTTGCGGGTCTGGGAGACGATGGCGACGCCGGTCATGGCGAGCGCCGCGGCGATGAACAGCACGCGCGGCGCGGTCTCGGCGGCGCGCACGGCGAACGCCGCGTCGACGACGACGGAGCCGGACACGATGAACGGCATGATCCGGTCGTAGCGTTTGCCGAGCAGCTTGTGCGTGTCGACATAGCGGTCGGGGGTCATCGCGATCAGGGCGGGCATGACGCTGATCGCCACGGCGAACAGCACTCCCGCCACCAGTCCGGTGCCCAGCAGCACCAGCACACTCAGGGTTTGCACCACGGCCCGAGGCCTCCCGTTCCACACGGATCGTCAACAGCGGTACGGCGACGGTGCCAGTGAGGCCTCGCGTCCCGCTCGAACGGTCTTGGCGGGGCACGTCCGGGCCGCCGCGGCGGGGGGCGCGTGCGCAGCCCGAGCGGCCCTCTAGCCGGGCCCTGTTCGCTGGCCGGGAGTGTCCGGAACCGCATCGGGACGGAAAACGGCATCGAGACAAGGGAGCACATCCGGTGGCGGAGCAAACCGACGTACTGATCGTGGGCGGCAGCATGGTGGGCCTGGCCCAGGCGCTGTTCCTCGCCCAGCAGGGCATCCGGCCGGTGCTCGTCGAGCGGCACGCGCACATCTCTGCGCACCCGCGAGCCCAGGCAGCCAGCCCCCGCACCATGGAGCTGATGCGTGCGCTGGGCCTGGAGCAGAAGGTGCGCAGGCAGGAGAATCCGCACGCGCAGTACGGCGACATCCTGCAGGTGGAATCGCTCACGGGGGCCGAACTGGGCCGCTTCGACGGGCCCTTCCGGCACGACCCGAACGAGGTCAGCACCACCGGCTGGACCCTGATCGGCCAGGACCGCTTCGAGCCGGTCCTGCGCGCGAGGGCCGAGGAACTGGGCGCGGACATCCGTTTCGCCACCGAGCTGGTGGGCTACGAGCAGGACGCCGAGGGGGTCACCGCGGTGCTGCGGGACCTGCGGCACGGCACCGAGACCACGGTCCGCGCGAAGTACCTCGTCGCGGCGGACGGGTTCCGCAGCCCGGTCCGTGAGGGGCTGGGCATCGGCACGCACGGCCAGGGCGTCTTCGGACGCCAGATGAACGTCATCTTCCATGCGGCGCTCGACGAATACGTCGCCGACCGCGAGTTCTTCCTCTGCTTCGTCAGCAACGACAAGGTCAAGGGTGTGCTGGGGCGCCTCGACGACGCGGACCGCTGGGTGCTGGCGCCGAGCCTGCCGCCCCAGGAGACCCACGCCGAGTACGGCGAGGAGGACTGCATCGAGATGGTGCGGGCCGCGGTCGGCGTGCCGGACCTGGACGTGGCGGTGGAGTCGAGCAGCAGCTGGGAGATCGCGGCGCGGATCGCCGACCGCTTCCGCTCGGGCCGGGTGCTGCTGGCCGGTGACGCAGCCCATGTCATGCCGCCCACCGGCGGTTTCGGCGGCAACATGGGTGTGCAGGACGCGCACAACCTGGCGTGGAAGCTGGCGCTGGTGCTGCGCGGGCAGGCCGGTTCCCGCCTGCTGGACACCTACGAGGAGGAGCGGGTCCCGGTCGCCGAGTTCACCGTCGAGCAGGGGGTGATCCGCTACCTGCAGCGCAGCGGCCTGGACGAGGAGGTCGCGGCCCGGCACCGGCCGGAGACCACCGTGCTGTTCGGCCACGTCTACCGTTCGGGCGCGGTGCTGTCGGAGCCGGGTGGGGACGACGGCGCCCCGGTGGAGGACCCTACGCAGCCCTCGGGCCGTCCGGGCACCCGGGCCCCGCACGTCGAGCTGTGCTCCGGCGGCACCAACAGCCCGCTGCACGACCTGCTGACGGGCGGCTGGCGGTTGCTGGCCGGACCGGACAGCGGCCTGTGGGAGCGGGCCGTGGGCGGCGTGTCCCGGCTCACCGGCCTGGACATCGCCTTCCACCGGGTCGGCGGTGAAGAGCCGGCCGGGGTGGTCGAGGAGTTCCTCAAGAAGTACGGGATCACCGCCTCGGGCGCCGCGCTGGTCCGCCCGGACGGGTTCCTGGCGTGGCGCGCCGCCGAGCAGCCCGCGGATCCGGCGGTCGAGCTGTCGGCGGTGGTGCACCGGTTGCTGTCGCGCACGCTCTGAGAGCGCCGCCACCACGACTCGGCGCGCCCTACCCGGTCGGGTAGGGCGCGCCGAGTCGTGGTGAGCCTTTGAGCCGGTCAGTCCAGGGCGAGGATCCCGCGCAGCAGGCCGGTCACGGTCTGGGCGACGTCCCCCTGGGGGCCGGTGCGGCAACGCCAGGCGACGAAGCCGTCGGGGCGGACGAGGACCGCGCCGCCCTCGCCGATGCCGTAGCGCTCCTTGAAGGTGTCCTCGGTGTCGGCGTAGTCGCCGCCCTCGCCGATGCCGCGGACGGTCACCACCAGGTCGAGGTCGCGGCCGGCCTGGGTGGCGGCGGCCCAGCGCGCGGCGGGTCCGGCGGTCAGCAGGGTGAAGCCGACCGGGAAGAGGTCGACAGTGGAGAACGGGCCGTGGTCACCGGTGACGACGACGTGCGGGGCGCGCGAGCCGGGCCGGCCGCTGGGCTTGTCCGGGTTCTCGGTGACGGTCCACAGCTGCGGGTCCTCCCCGGCGAACGCGCCCGCCGGGTAGGCGTATCCGAAGGTCATCGTGGTCTCGTCGACCAGGTCCTTGGCGACGTCCTGGAACTGCTTGCCCTCGCGGACGGCGAAGCGCAGCATCGCCTGACGCACCGTCTCCTCGGCAACCGGGCGGCGCTCACAGTCGTACGTGGCCAGCAGGTCCTGCCCGGCCTTGCCGCTCAGCACCAGGGCGAGCTTCCAGGCCAGGTTGTAGGCGTCCTGGATACCGGTACTGGCGCCGAAGGCTCCGGTGGGCGGCATGACGTGCGCGGCGTCGCCGGCGACGAGGAAGCGGCCGCGGACGAACGTGTCGGCGACGCGCGCAGAGATGTCCCAGGCCGGCATGTCGACCGACTCGATCGTCAGCGGCAGGTCGGGGACGCCGACCGCGGCGCGGACCAGTTCGACGCAGCGCTCGGGGGTGAAGTCCTCGGCGCTCTGCCCCTTGTCCGGGAAGAAGGAGACGTTGATGACCCACTTGCGGTCGTTGTCGATCGGGATGATCGTGCCGCGCACGTCGGGGTTGTTGACGTAGGCGGCGATGATCTTGCGGCCGCGCAGCGGCTCGGTCAGGTCCGCGTCGAAGAAGAAGCTGACCAGGTTGGTGATGGTGCCGCGGCCGTGGGCGCCGATGCCCAGCAGCTCGCGGAGCGGGCTGCGGCTGCCGTCGGCGCCGATCACGTACTCGGCGCGCAGCTGGGAGCTCTCGCCGGTGCCGGCGTTGGTGAGGGTGGCCCTCACGCCGTCGGCGTCCTCGGTGACGGCGTCGAGGCGGGTGTGGAAGCGCAGGTCGACGCCGGCCTCCTCGGCCCGCTTGCGCAGAATGGGCTCGAGCTGGTTCTGGTCGATGAGGGTCCACTGCGCGGGGCTGATCCGGCTGATGTCCTCGATGGAGGCGTTGGGCATGCGGACCCGCTCGTCGCCGGCGAGGGTCTCCACGTGCACGAGGTCGGTGTTGCCGGAGATCGGCGAACGTCCGGCCCGGACGCGTTCCTCCATGCCGACGGCGCGGTAGAGCTCCATCGTGCGCGGGTTGATGGCGCGGGCCTTGGGGTGGGTGGAGGTGGCGGGGTGGCGCTCCACCAGCGTCGCCTTCACCCCGTGGTGGGCGAGGAACACGGCGGCGGACAGGCCCGTGAGGCCGCCGCCGACGATGAGAACGGGCACCTTCTCCTGGCTCATGGTGATTCCTTGGGTGGTCGGGACGGGCGGCTCCGTGTGGCCGGTCATCGGGTCGCGGTCACCAGCGTGTGCGTGCCGAGCAGCGGCTCTGTGGTGATGGCGGTGAATGCGGCCCGGCGCAGCCAGGCGCTGACGTCGCCGGTCCGGTATTCGGAGCCGTCGGGGCTGACCAGGCGCATGTGGAGGCTGGACAGCAGGCGCTCGGCGTTGCGGCGCTCGTCGTCGATCATCCGGTCGTAGACGAGGATCTGCCCGCCGGGGTTGAGGGACGCGTGGACGCGGCGCAGCAGTTCCTGGCGCCGGTCGGTGTCGAAGCCGTGCAGGATGTGGCCGAGCACGATGACGTCGGCGTTGGGGATGTCGTCCGTGAAGAAGTCGCCGCCGGTGAACTCGATGCGGCCGTCCAGGCCGAGACGGGCGGTGTGCTCGGTGAACAGGGGGCGGGTGCGTTCGAGGTCGAACACCCCGGCCTTCAGGTGCGGGTGCTCCTTGACCAGGACCGACGCGAGATTGCCGCGGGCGCCGCCGAGGTCGACGAAGGAGGAGTGGCGGCTCCAGTCGATCCGGCCGGCGATCTCGATGCCCATCCGGTCGCTGTAGGCGTCAAGGCCGGCGAAGAAGCGCTTCATCTTCTGCGGGTCCTGGTGCTTGTCGCCCACGAAGCCGCCCTTGTCGGGGTCGAGGTGCTGGGGGGTACCGGTGGTCAGTGCCTCGGTGAGCCGTCCCCAGGTGCTGTACAGGGTCTCGTTGGTCAGTTCGACGAAACCGCCGAGGTAGGTGGGGGTGCCGGGCACGAGGTAGGCCCGGGCCAGCGGCGCGTTGGCGTACTGGTCCCCGCTGCGCTCCAGCAGCCCGAGGCCCGCGAGCGCGTCGAGGAAGTCGGGGGCCATGCGCGGGTGCAGGCCGGTCGCGGCAACGATGTGGTCCGCTCCCTGCGGCCCTTCGGCGAGTGCGCCGAACACCCCGAGCGTCACCGCGCTGTGCAGCACCTTGGCCGCGCAGTCCGCGATGGTCAGCTTGATCAGCGGACCGGGGTCGACCGCCGCGGCCGTCGTACGGTCATCGGTCGTTGTCACGCGAGCCTCCTAGCAAGCCATGGGGACCGCTACGGTCCCGCCCCGACAATGGCCCGGGGGCATGGAGTCCCGCTCGAACCGGCCTGAAGCGGATCTGACGGCGCCACGGACACGGGGAGGGCTGCCCTCCCGCCGGGGAACACGGGGTGGGAGGGCAGCCCTTCGGCCATGGATCACACGCGGGGGATTCGTGCGATCAGGCCGCTCGGGGGCTACTCGCCGGCCGGGGCGATGTCGGCGACGGGATCGGTCTGCGTGCCGTCGTCGTGGTGGCGGCGGGAGCGGAGCTTGAGGTTCTTCATGGACAGGGTGAGGAGGAGGCCGAGCACGAGGAGGGGCACCGCCGTGCGGAAGACGGGGGTGAGCGCGGCGGCGTAGGACTCCTCGACGGCGCTGCGCACCGGTTGGGCGAGGGAGTTCAGGACCGGCTGCGAGGAGAGCGAGTCGTGGTCGACGCCCGTGAGGGCGCCGGCGGGGACGCGCGCGGCGAGCTCGCCGGTGAGCCGGTGGGAGAAGACCGCGGCGAAGAGCGAGATGCCGATCGAGGTGCCGAAGGAGCGTCCGAAGGTCACGGTGGCGGAAGCGGCGCCCAGGTCCCGGGCAGGCGCGGTGTTCTGGGCGGCCTGCGTGAAGACCTGGGCGGACAGGCCCGAGGCGAGGCCGAAGACCACCATGTAGAGGACGGCCACGGTGCGCGGGGTGTCGGCGTCCAGGGTGGACAGCAGCAGGGCGCCGACGATGCCGAGGGCCATGCTCAGGACGGGGAAGGTCTTGTACGTGCCGGTCCTGGCGATGACCTTGCCGGCGACGGCGGAGGCGAGCACGAGGCCGAGCATCATCGGCACCAGGACGAAACCGGAGGTGGTGGGGTCGGCTCCGGTGACGACCTGGACGTACAGGGCCAGGAAGTTGACGGAGCCGGTGAAGACGGCGCCGCAGACGATGGCGGCGAGCAGCGAGAGGGTGAAGGTGGAGTCCTTGAACAGGCGCAGGGGCACGATCGGTTCGGCGGCGGTGGTCTCGGCCCTGACGAACAGGCCCAGGCACAGCAGCGTGGCGAGGCCGAGGCCGAGGATCTGCGGGGAGGCCCAGGAGTACTCGACGCCGCCCCATGAGGTGAGGAGCGTCAGCGCGACGATGCCGGCGCAGAGGGTGATGATGCCGGCGTAGTCGAGCCGGGAGGCGCGGATCTTGCGCGGCAGGTGCAGGTACTTGGTGAACAGGGTGACCGCGGCCGTGCCGAGGGGCAGGTTGACCAGGAAGACCCAGTGCCAGCTGAGCACGTCGGTGAGGACGCCGCCGACGGCGGGGCCGGCCAGCGAGGCACCGGCGAAGACCATGCCGAACATGCCGTAGTAGGTGGCGGCTTCACGCGGGGTGAGCAGTTCGCCGATGGTGGCCAGGACGGAGACGAAGATGCCTCCGGCGCCCGCGCCCTGCAGGGCGCGGAAGACGATCAGCTGCTCCATTGAGCCGGCCGCGGCCGAGAGGGCGGAGCCGGCCAGGAACAGGGTCAGCGCGGACAGGAGGGTGGCCTTGCGGCCGAAGAGGTCGCCGAGCTTGCCGTAGATCGGCGTGGTCGCACTGCTGGCGAGGACGTAGGCGATGGTCACCCACGCGAAGAGCCCGATGCCGTGGAGGTCGCCCGCGATGCGGGGCAGGGCGGTGGTGACGATCTGTGTGTCCAGGACGGCCAGGAACGCGGAGAGCATGCACGCGAAGAGGACCGGTGTGGTTCTGGTGCCGCAGGGGCCGGATCCTGGGGTCACCTGGGCAGCGGGAGCGGACAAGGCGGGACCGCCTTTCGGGGTCGGTCGGGATCCCCCCTTTGCACCGGCCGCCTGGGTGGCGGGCGGTGCTGTCTTGGCTACCGGGCCCCGAAAGGGGCTTAGGGGATGGTCACGTGTGGTCTGTGGGGGAAGGTGCGGCCGGACCCGGCCGGGCGGGTGGCCGGGCCGCACAGGGCGAGCGTGCCGGACCGGGCGGTGATGCCCGGGATTTCGGCAGGACGCCACGCCCTCTCCCCAATTACATGCATGTTATCAAGCAATTGGGTGTACGGCCACACCTAATAGGGGCCGCCGCCCCTTCGCCCGTTACGTGAGGACGGGCCGGGCGGGGTCCCCGGTGCCGGCCCAGGCGGCCAGGGCCGAACGCAGGCCCTTTGCGACCTCGGCGGGCGAGGCGTCCTTGTCGGCGGCCCAGGCGACATAGCCGTCGGGGCGGACGAGCACACCGGCGAGCTCGGGCTCCTGCGCGCACTCGGCCACGACGTGCCGCACGCGGCCGGCCCAGGCCTGCCCCGCTCCCCACTCCTCGTAGACCTCGGAGATCTCCGGGCGGCCGCCCAGGTCCAGCAGGGCGAAGGTGGCGCGGTGCAGGAGCTTGGGCAGGGTGAGGGTGGCGTCCGCGGTCTCCAGCGTCAGGTCGCGGGCGAAGTCGCCGAGCAGCCGGTGCCCGGGGCCCTGCAGGTCGTAGCGGACCCCGACACCGCTGAGCATCTCGGCGATGTGGCGGTTGACCTGATCCTTGGTCATCAGCTCCTGGAAGAGTTCGCGCAGCTGCGTGACGTACGGGTCGGGGTTCATCAGCGCGATCTGCGCGCGGGTGTTGGCCAGCACGTTGCGGGCCGGCGCCTGGCGCTCCGTGTCGTACGTGTCGAGCAGGCCCTGCGGCGCCCAGCCGTTGATCTCCGCAGCCAGCTTCCAGCCGAGGTTGAGGACGTCCTGCAGGCCGAGGTTGACACCCTGGCCGCCGACGGGGAAGTGCGTGTGCGCGGCGTCACCGGCCAGGAAGATGCGCCCCTCGCGATAGCGCTCGGCCTGGCAGGCGGAGTCGGTGAACCACGACAGCCAGCGCGGCTCGCCGGCGCCGAGGTCGTCGCCCCAGATCTCACGCAGGCTGTCGGTGAACTCCTCCAGCGTCAGCTCGGTGCCCGCCTCCTTGCCCTTCTGGAAGTCGAAGGTGGCGACGCGGTGGTACTTATCGTCGAGCGGGACGCAGAAGAGCAGGCCGCGCTCGGTGCGCTCCATGCCCATCGGCGCCTTCTCGCGGTCGGCGAGGACGACATCGGCCAGGCGCGCGGTGACGCGGCCGCCGGTGCCGGGGAAGCCGATGCCCGCGGACCTGCGGACCAGGCTGCGGCCGCCGTCGGTGCCGACGACATAGCGGCCGCGCAGCGTGTAGGAGCCCTCGGGGCCGGTGACGTCGACCTCGGCGCCGTCCGCATCCTGGCGGACGGCGCTCACCTCGTGGCCGCGGCGGACCGGAACACCGAGTTCCTGCGCCCGCTCCTCGAGCAGGCGCTCGGTGCGGGTCTGCTCGGACAGCAGCGCGTAGTTGTGGGCGCTGTCGAGCAGGGAGAAGTCGACCCAGACGTCGAGTCCGGCGAAGTGGCCGTTGTTCCACGAGCGGGCGCCGTCACGGAAGCGCTCCACCAGGCCGCGGCGGTCGAGCGACTCCAGCGAACGGGCGTGCAGACCGAAGGCCTTGGAGTGGGGGGTCCGCTCGGCGAGGCGCTCCAGGACGACCGGCTCGGCGCGGGAGATGCGCAGTTCGGAGGCGAGCAGCATGCCCACCGGGCCTCCGCCGACGATGAGGACGTCGAAATCGAAGTCCTTGGTGTTCGGCATTGCAGTCCTTCCAGGGGATGAGAGTGGATCGACGGGTAATTATGTGCGTGTCATCATGCAATAAAATGCTGGCGCGCACATGCCGGATGTCTACGATTGCCGCGCCTAGGATGTCTGCCATGGAACCTTCGACCACCAGGCGCAGGGGCGGGCAGCGCTCGGCTGCGCACGGTCCGCTCGCCGCCGCCGATCCGCTGGATGCGGTGGGCCCGGCGTTCTCCCGGCTGCGCCGCGCCGCTGCGCTGAACGTGGCGAAACCGGTGTCCCGCAAGGACATGAGCCGGACCCTGGTGCTCAACATCGTGGAAGAGGGACCGGAGCAGGACGGCCAGGAGATCACCGTCGGAGTCGTCGCAGAGCGGCTGGCCGTGGACCCTTCCGTGGCCAGCCGCATGGTCACCGACTGCATCTCCGCGGGCTATCTGATCCGCGCCGCGTCCCAGCAGGACGGCCGGCGCACGATCCTGCAGCTGACCGGCGAGGGGCTGCAGATGCTGGCGGCCTTCCGGCGTCACCAGCGGGCGGCGTTCGAGTTCATCACCCGGGACTGGCCCAAGGACGAACGCCTGCAGTTCGCCCGGCTGCTGATCAAGTACGTCGACTCGGTGGCCGCAGCGCGCGACGCGCCGGCCGGCGGGTGAGCGCCCGCCCCTCATCCCTCAGCGCGCCAGAATCCGGCGCAGCGCCGCGATGAGCGCCGCGCCCTGCTCGCCGGCCGGCACACCGCCCGGGCAGCGCCAGGCGACGATCCCGTCCGGGCGCACCAGGACGGCCCCGTCGGCGGGTACGCCGTAGGCGGCGTTCCAGCGGCCCTCCGGATCGGCCAGTGCCCCGCCGTCCCGGACGGTCGCGGCGATGCGGTGGAAGGTGAGGTCCGCGCCGACCTCGGCGGCCGCCGCCTCGGCCGCCCGGGCCCAGGAACCGCCGTCCTGACCGGCCATCAGCACGAAACCGGTACCGAACAGGTCGAGTGTGGGCAGCGGGGCACCGCCCCGCTGCAGCACCACGTACGGGGCGCGGGTGCCGGGCTCGCCCCGCAGGGTGCGCGGGTCGGAGGTCAGCGGCAGCCGCGCCGCCCCCGTCTCGGGGACGAACGCGCCGGAGCGGTAGGCCTGGCCCATGGTCACGGTCATCGCGTCGTCGGTGGCGGCCCGCTGTTCCTCGGTCGCGGTGCCCGAGCGCACGGCCAGCTGCAGCGAGCCCTGCTGAGCGGTGTACAGGCCGACCGGCCGGCGCTCTTCCTGATAGGTGTTCAGCAGGCCGGCGCCCGCGGTTCCCTCGAGTACCAGGGCCAGCTTCCAGGCCAGGTTGAAGGCGTCGGCGATGCCGGTGTTGGCCCCGTAGCCGCCGGTGGGCGGGATCTGGTGCGCGGCGTCGCCCGCGAGCAGCACCCGGCCCTCGGCGAAGCGCTCGGCCACCAGCTCGGCCATGTCCCACGGGAAACGGGAGCGCACGGTGACCTCGACCGTGTCCCAGCCGATGGCCGCGCGGACGAGTTCGGCGCACCGGGCGTCGGTGAAGTCCTGAAGGCTCTCGCCCCGGTCCGGGTCGTAGCCGACGATCAGCGTGCCCTCGGTGAGGGTGTCGTCGTGCACCAGGATGCCGGTGACCGTGTCGTTCTTGACGTGGACGACGCTGTAGCGGCGCTCGCCCAGGACCGCTGCGAAGTCCGCGCCGAAGGCGATGCTGACGTGCCGTGAGAGCACCCCGCGGCCCTGGCGCGGGATGCCGAGCGCCTCGCGCACCGTGCTGCGCGGGCCGTCCGCGGCCACCAGGTAGTCGGCGCGCACCGTGCTCTGGTCGCCGTTGGGGCCCTTCAGGACGGCACTGACGCCGTCGTCGTCCTGCGTGAAGGAGACCAGCTCGGTGCCGAACCGCAGGTCGGCGCCCAGTTTTTCGGCCCGCGCCCGCAGCAGGGGCTCCAGCCGGTCCTGCGGAAGCAGCAGCAGCCTGGAGGGGGTCAGGTCGGCGAGGTCGTCGCCGCCCTGGAGTTCCTCCTTGCTGAAGAGCACCTCACCGGCCAGCGAGACCACCCCGGCGCGCGTCTTGTGCTTCTCGAAACCGGACGCGGCGCTCTTGGCCGCCTCCTCCACACCCACCGTGCGCAGCAGCTCGGCGGTGCGCGGGTAGTAGCCGACGGCGCGCGGGTGGACGGAGGTGGCGGGGTGGCGTTCGACCATGACGCAGGGCACGTTGTGATGCGCGAGGAACAGCGCCGTCGACAGGCCGACGAGACTCCCGCCGGCGATCAGTACACGTGTGCTGCTGGTACTCACAAGGAACCCCTCTCGCGGATGCCGGTCTGTGCCGGATCGTGGCAGCGGCCACTGGATCCCGGCTCGAACGGGACTCGCGCTGTCAGCAGGGGACGCAATACGTCGACCAGGAACTGTCCGCGCGAAAACCGAGGCGGCGGTTGAGGGCGACGATCGGGGTGTTGTGCACGTCGTTGAAGGCCTGCACCAGCGCCAGGTGCTCGTTTTCGCGGGCGGCCCGGGACAGCACGTCGGCCTTGAGCCAGGTGCCGAGGCCGCGGCGGCGCCGGCCGGCGAGGACGAGCGTCTCCCCCGTGTCCGCCATCGGGCTGTCCCGCACCAGAAGCGTGGCGTACCCGCAGACCTCGCCGCTGTCCTCGGCGACGGCGGCGCTCACGTACTGCCGGTGACCGGCCCGGGCGGCCTCGGCCTCGCGGGAGCGCACGTCCTCGGCGGTGGCCCGGCGCACCCCCGCCCGGCCGTTGACGGGTGCGTCCAGGGTCTGCCAGGCGCGGGCGTAGGAGTCGACCAGCTCCTGCGGGCAGCCATCCCGCCAGTGCACCATGCGGTAGCCGGTGACCGCCCGGTCGGCCAGGTCGGTCAGGCCGGCCCGGGCCGGGCCGCGCACCAGGAGACGGTTGCGCAGATGGGTGCCGCAGTGCTCGGCCCCGTGGGCGGCGGCGAACGCCTCGGCGGCCGGCGTGTGCGGGGCGTCGATCAGGAGCCGGCCGCGGCCGCGGCGGCGGAGCTCGGCGCGGGCGGCATCCACCAGGGCCGCGCCCACACCGCGGCGCCGGAAGGAGGGGAAGACCCACAGCGACCCGTGGCCCGAGCCGCCGGGCTCGCCCTCGTCAAGGCCCAGCTTGACGCACCCGGCCGGCCGGCCGCCGTCGAAGGCGGCCAGGACGATCCGGTCGGCGCCGTGCCGGCGCTGGAACAACCGGGCCAGCAGGGCGGCCGTGACCGGCGGATCGCCGGGCAGTTCCAGGCTCATCGTCTCCTGGAACCCGGGCAGGAGCAGCGAGATCGTCGCCGGGTCGTCGCCGTCGAGGTTACGGATGTCCATGGCTTCCTTCTGTGGGCTTCAGGGGGTGCGGGGGCTACCGGAGCGCGGGCGACGCAAGGCAGGCAGCCCGGGTACGGCGCCGCACCGCCGCACCCGGCCACCGACGGAGAGCAGGGCTTTGCCCGCCCGGCCGAAATTCCGTCGTCATCGTCCTGGCTCCGCTGTCCGGCCGGGCTCAGGGCGGATGCTCTGCGCGTGCCGGAAGAAGTCGTCGGGGTCGTAGTGGTGCTTGACCGCGCGCAGCCGGGGGGCGTTCTCGGCGAAGTGGTCGCTCTCCCAGTCGTCGCCGATGCGGGAGGCGGGGAAATTGATGTAGGAGCCGGTGGCCAGCGGGGCGAGCGCGGCATCGCACCGGTCGGCCCATTCCTGCAGGGCGGCGGGCCCGCGTGCGGCTTCCTCCGCGTCACGCGTGGCTATCTGATAGCCCATCAGGAACGCCGCGTCGCGGTGCACGTACGCCGTCTCGGTGCGGCCGACCCGGTTGGCGGCCCCGCCCAGGGCGATGCACAGCAGATAGTGCTCGCCGTCCAGGTCCGGGTCCCATGCCTTGAGCAGGGTCTGCGCCTCGGCGCGGGTGACGGCCCGGCCGGTGAGCCGGTAGGCCTGCCGGGTGTAGGGGTGGCGGTGGCCGACCGCCTCGGGATGGGTGCCGGTGCGGTGGCACTGCTGCACGGTCTTCGACCCGCACAGCGCCTCGTGCATGACGTCGGCGTACGGGCCTTGGGCGCCGCTCTCGCGGTGCACGGGCTTGGTGCCGGTGCGCTCGGTGAGCTCGTCCAGGGCCCGCTCGAGGTCCTCGGGTGCGCCCAGGTGCACGCCCCACGCCTTCACCACCGGCCGCCCCCCGGGCCCGAACATGCCGGGCAGCACGACCAGGGAGGTGCCGAGGTCGTCGCTGCCCTGCGCCGCCCATGCCTGCCAGGCCGCCAGCACGTCGGCGGCGTCCTCGTACGACCACAGCGTCTCGAAGGAGGTCAGCCGGGGCGCGTCGACGGGCAGCAGTTCGAAGTCGGTGACGATGCCGAACGTACCGCCGCCTCCCCCGCGCAGCGCCCAGTACAGGTCCGGGTGCTGCCCGGCCGAGACACGCACGATGCTGCCGTCGGCCAGCACGACGCGGGCGGAGACGATCCGGTCGCTTCCCACCCCGAACCGGCGGGTCTGCCAGCCCAGTCCACCGCCGGTGAGGAAGCCGCCCTGGCCGACCGTCGGGAAGGTGCCGGTGATGATCTGGCGGCCCAGCGGCCTGAGCCGGTCCAGGGCGTCCAGGGACTGGACGCCGGCGCCGAGGCGCACGGTGCCGGCGTCGACGGCGACCTGGTTCATCCGCGACAGGTCGATCACCAGGCCCTCACCGGTGGACCAGCCGTTGAAGCTGTGGCCGCCGCTGCGCACATGGACGCGGACGCCGGCGTCTTGGGCGTGCCGGACGCAGGCCAGCACGTCCTTGGCCGTGTGGCAGTAGGCGACGGCAGCGGGGGTGACGCTGTCGTACTCGGTGTTCTGCAGCTGCGTGGCAAGCCCGTACCCCGGATCCGACGGGAGAACGAGCTCACCTTCGAGGCGATCGCGCAGCATGGCGGGTCCTTCCTGCGTGACGTGCCGGCGGGGGTGACGACGGCGGTGCATTGGGCCGGCGTGCCGGGCGGACTACTTGTCGATGCCGAACTTGCGGGCGACGACCTTGGAGCCCTCGTGGCCGCGCAGCAGTTCACCGGTGGGCGAGTAGAAGTTGGCGCCGCCGGTGCCCTCCCAGCAGCCGTCGGAGACGAACTCGCCCTCGACGAAGACGTGCGCCTCACCGACGTGCAGGCCCTCGGGGCTGACGGCGAGGATGTGGAAGTTGTAGTGGAAGGAGTCCTTGCCGGTGGACTCCCAGTTGCCCAGTCCGATGTTCTTGGCGTTCACCTGGTAGCAGGTGACGCCGCCGTCACCGGTGAAGGACGCCAGTCCGAACACGGACTTGCCGTCGTCCTCGAGCTCCGTGGTCCAGGTTCCGACCAGCCGCGCATCGGTCATGGCGCATCTCTCCTGACAGGGTTCGTTACGTGTGGATGTCCGCCGCTACGCTCCCGCCCCCGCCTGGAGCGGTGCTTGAACGGCTCTGCAGCGGGGGCGTGCGGGCAGCTCAACCGGACTGCCACGTCCCGGCGGCCGGGTGCGGGTTGTGGTGCGGGCGGTGCCAGACGGTGGCCGCCGTCTCCTGGCCCGCCCCCGTGTCCCGGCCCGCGGCGGCGTGCCGGGACAGCAGCACGGTGAGCACCGCGGTGAGGGCGGCCGTCTCCTGCGCCGTGGGGGTGCCGCCCGTGATCCGCCACAGGGGCACGGTGTCCTCCCCGCCCCTCACAGCGGCGGGTTGCCGTGCTTGCGGGACGGCAGCTCGGTGTGCTTCGACCGCAGCATGGCCAGCGCGCCGATCAGTGCGCAACGGGTGTCGGCGGGGTCGATGACGTCGTCCACCAGGCCGCGTTCGGCGGCGTAGTAGGGGTGCATCAGCTCCGACTGGTACTCCTTGATCTTCTGGGCCCGCAGGGCGTCGGGGTCGTCGGCGGCCGCGATCTCCCGGCGGAAGATGACGTTCGCGGCGCCCTCGGCGCCCATGACGGCGATTTCGTTGGTGGGCCACGCCAGGGAGACGTCCGCGCCGATGGAGCGCGAGTCCATGACGATGTAGGCGCCGCCGTAGGCCTTGCGCAGGATCAGCTGTACCCGCGGGACGGTCGCGTTGCAGTAGGCGTACAGCAGCTTGGCGCCGTGCCGGATGATGCCGCCGTGCTCCTGGTCCACGCCCGGCAGGAAGCCCGGCACGTCGACCAGCGTCACCAGCGGGATGGAGAAGGAGTCGCAGAACTGCACGAACCGCGCCGCCTTTTCGCTGGCGTGGATGTCCAGGACGCCGGCGAAGGCGGCGGGCTGGTTGGCGACGATGCCGGTGACGTGGCCGTCGAGGCGGACCAGCGCGCAGACCACGTTGGCCGCCCAGTGGGGCTGGATCTCGAAGTACTCCGCGTCGTCGACGATCTCCTCGATGACCGCGCGGATGTCGTAGGCCTGCTGGGCGTTGGCCGGGACGATCTCACGCAGCGCCTCGGTGAGCCGGCCGGCCGGGTCGCCGGACGGCCGGCGCGGTGCCGTCTCGCGGTTGTTGGACGGCAGCAGCGACAGCAGGAACCGTACGTCCTCCAGACAGGCGCCCTCGTCGTCGTGGGCGAAGGCCGCCACGCCGGACACGGTCGCGTGGACGTCGGCCCCGCCGAGCCCGTTCTGGGTGATCTCCTCGCCGGTGACGGCCTTGACGACGTCCGGTCCGGTGATGAACATCTGCGAGGTCTCGCGCACCATGAACACGAAGTCGGTCAGGGCCGGCGAGTACGCCGCTCCCCCGGCGCACGGGCCCAGCATGACGCTGATCTGCGGGATGACACCGGAGGCCTTGGTGTTGCGCTGGAAGATGCCGCCGTAGCCGGCGAGCGCGGTGACGCCCTCCTGGATGCGGGCGCCGGCGCCGTCGTTGAGCGAGACCAGCGGGGCGCCGGCGGCCAGCGCCAGGTCCATCACCTTGTGGATCTTCGCTGCGTGGGCCTCGCCGAGTGCGCCGCCGAAGATGCGGAAGTCGTGTGCGTAGACGAAGACGGTACGGCCGTGAACGGTTCCCCATCCGGTGACCACACCGTCGGTGTGGGGTCGTTTGTCCTCCAGTCCGAAGCCGGTCGCGCGGTGCCGGCGCAGGGCCTCGATCTCCTGGAACGATCCCTCGTCCAGCAGCAGGGCGATGCGCTCGCGGGCGGTCAGCTTGCCTTTGGCGTGCTGGCGTGCGGTGGCTTTGCCGTCAGGGCCCTCAGGGCCGTCGACCGCCAGCGCCTTGAGCTCGGCGAGTTCGGTCAGGCGGTCCCGTACCACGGCCTCGTTAGCGATGGTCATGCGGTGTCCTCCGGGTGCGACAGCGAGCGTGCCAGGTGCCGTTCGACCGCACTGAGCGGGACGTCGGGGCGAAGCCGCTCGGGGTGCCCCGGCGGGGGCGTGAGCAGGGTCCGCTCCCGGGCCGGTTCGTCCGGGACGGGGATGTAGACCCAGATGGCACCGGCCGCGGCCAGCGACCGGCCGACGGCCCGCAAAAATGAGGCGGTTATCGACCAGGCGTCCACGTCTCCCCCGTCACCGAGGACCTGGTCGTGTGCAGCGGCATGGACCGTCCTCCTCTTTTTTCCGATACGTAGTGTCGGACCCGCCCACGGTCACAGGAGCCGCTCAAAGGTGCTTGGAGAGGCGCTTGAGAAGGGGCCCAGAACCGCTCCGGGCCACCGCCTTGGGGCGCGCCAGCCCCAGGTGGTCGCGCAGGGTGTAGCCGTCGTAGCGGGTCCGGGCCAGGCCGCGGCGGCGCAGCTCGGGGACCACGAGGTCGGCCAGCGCGGCCAGCCCCGCGGGCAGATGGCCCGCCAGGAACACGAAGCCGTCGGCGGCGCCCTGGGTGAACCACTCCTCCAGTTCGTCGGCGACGTCGGTCGCCGACCCGAGCAGGAACGCGGGGCCGGGCGCGGTGCCGGGCGCGTCGAGCCGGGCGGCGGGATCCAGCAGGTCCTGCAGGGTGGCGTAGGTGTCCTCGGCCTCGGTCCGGGTCCGGCCGGTCACCACGGACACGGTGGCCAGGATGCGCACCTGGTCCGGGTCGCGGCCCCGGTCGGCGACCAGGGCACGCAGGGCGCGCCGTTCCGCGCGGGCCCGCCCCGCGGTGCGCTGCCCGGTCAGCAGGACGTCGGCCCACTGCGCGGTGAACTCCCGCGCGTCGGCGCAGGACGGCGCGGGGTGCAGCAGCACCGGGCGGCCCTGCGGCGGGCGCGGCACGGTGAGCGGGCCGCCCACCTGGAAGTGGTCGCCCCGGTGGCCGGCCGGGTGCACCTTGGCGGGGTCGCTGTAGCGGCCGCCGGCCTGGTCGTAGAGGCACGCGTCGTCCTCCCAGCCGTCCCACAGCCGGCCGGTGACCTCCAGGAACTCGTGGGCCCGGTGGTACGACATGGCCTCGCCCGGCGCCCGGTCCAGGCCGAAGTTGCGGGCCTGCGCGTCGGTCACGGGCACGGTGACGTGCCAGCCGGTGCGGCCGCCGCTGAGGAAGTCGAGCGAGGCGAGCATGCGGGCCAGGGGCCACGGTTCGCTGAAGGTCGTCGTCGCCGTGGCCGCGAGGCCGATGTGCCGGGTGTGCACGGCCAGCGCGGACAGCAGCGTCAGCGGTTCCAGGTGGGCCACCGCGCTGTCGCGGCCGTGCCGGGCGGCCTTCCCGGCGGCCTGCTCGCCCAGGCTGTCCGCCAGCAGCAGGAAGTCCAGCCTGCCGCGCTCGGCGGTCTGCGCGAGAGCGCGGTGGAGGTCGAGGCTGAGCGCCCTCTCGGGCCGGACGTCGGGGTGCCGCCACGCAGCGGCGTGGTGCCCGAGCGCCGGGGCGGGCAACAGCGCCCCCAGCCTCATGGGTGTGCGGTCGGTACGCATCGGCGTCCTGCCTCCCACGATCGGCCCGGCTCCTGCGGCCGGCCATCCGCTCGGGAGTGCAGCAGAAACCGCTCGAGGAACACTCAGGCCGACCTCCGCAAACCGGAGCAGCCCTGCCGGCCCCGTGTCCGATCACGGGGCGGGCGGGCCGTCGCCGACATGCCCGGGGATCCGGCCGAGGGCGCGGGCGCGGGCGGGCCGGCGCCGGTGCCGGCCCGGCCGGTCATGGGCGCGGGCTGCCGCCGAGAGCGCGGGCCGACGGTTCCCGCCCCGCTGCGCCGGTCACGGCTACCCGGCACCGGCCTCCCCCGCCCACCGGCCACCGGCCTGGGCTGCCGCCGGGAGCGCGGGCCATCGATTGCCTGCCGTGCCGCCGGTCACTGCTGCCTGCTGTCGCCGAGCGGGCCGAGGACTTGGCCGGGGCGCGCGAAGGACCCGGCACCGGCCTCCCCCGCCCACCGGTCACCGGTCACCGGTCCGGGCTGTCGCCGAGGGAGCTGAGGACCTGGTCGAGGGCGCGGGTCAGGGATTCGGCGTCGGGCTTGCCCGCCCCGTGCGTGACGATCACCGGGGCGTGTCCGGTGCCGGCGGCCACATGGGCGGCGATGCGGTGGGCCGGTTGTCCGCTGCCGGACCAGCCCGCCAGCACCAGGGGGCGGTTCGGGCCGAGCGCGGTCAGCAGTGCCTGCGCCACGGCCTGCGGTTCAGCCTTGGCGGTGGCCACCGCCAGCAGCGGCCCGGGGCCGGCATGCAGGGGCACCAGGACGCCGTAGCACGTGTGGTCCGCGCCCGGTGGAGGGACGAGACAGACGGCGGGAGAGCCGGTGCGCCGGCCCGGGCTCAGGGTGGCCAGCACGGTGTCGCCGGGTCCGGCCGCGGGCGCCATGCGGGGCACCTGCGCGTCGGACAGCGCGTCCAGGACCGCGGCGATGGGCCGGCTGCCGTCCGTGAGGTCGGGAAAGACGCGCAGCAGCCGCATGCTCTGCGCGAGCAGCTGGGCCGCCTCGGACTCGGCGAAACGGCTGCGGTCGTGGATCGCGGTGATCACGAGGTTGCCGAGCCGGTCGTAGCGGGCCAGGAGTGCGATCGGCAGCGTGCTGGACGCGCCGGTGCTGTGCGGCGGCTCGCAGGTGATGCCGTGCCCGGCGAGTTCGGCCACGAGGTCGTCGGCGGGCCGGACGGGCCGTTCGAAGAAGACCGCCGTGGTGAACAGTTCCTCCTCGTGCCCGCGCGCGTGCCAGCGCCGCAGATGCTCGGTGCTGATCCATTCGTACGCGGACATGTCCAGGGCCCGGTCCCGCAGCGCGGTCAGCAACTGGGGCACCGTGCCGGCCGGGTCGACGTCGACGCTCATCGGGAGCACGCCGAGCAGCGGACCGGTCAGCTGCTCCACACCGTCCAGGGAGATCCCCCGGCCGTCGACCGAGACGCCGAAGGCCACGGTGGCCGTCTGCGCGGTCGCGGTGGCCCGGTGCAGCAGCAGTGCCCAGGCGGCGTGCAGGGCGGCCGTCTCGGTGACGCCGCAGCCGGCCGCCCAGTGGACGAGCCGTACGACGTCGTGCCGCGACAGCCGCCGGGAGATCCGCCCGCAGCCGGTGTGGGACGTGGGTGCTCCCGGGCGCGCCGGGTGCACGGCCGCGCCCGGCGGCGGGGTGGCGCCGGCCCAGAAGTCCCGTGCGCCCGCGGTGTCCTGCTCGTCGAGCCATCGTGCGTAGTCGCGCAGGTCGGGCCGCCGCTCACCGCCGGCGGGAGAGCCCTCGTTGAGGTAGGCACGGTAGAACTCGCGGATCAGCACCTGCGCGCTCCATGTGTCGACCAGCGCCTGGTGGAACGTCAGCAGGACGCGGGTCTGCGCCGCTGCCGCCTGGGACACCGGCCCGTCGTGCAGGGTGATCCGCAGCGGTCCCGGTCTGTGGACGTCCACGGCCCGGCGGCGGTCGCGTTCCAGCAGCGAGGGCCAGGTGATGTCCTGGTGCGAGAGCCGTTCGATCGGGACGGTGGCGTGTTCGTGCAGGGTGATCCGGGTGTGGTCATGCGGGTCGAACGCGGCGCGCAGCAGTGTCTCGCTGTCGGCCACCGCCTGCCACGCGGCGCTGAACCGTTCGCTGTCCAGCGGCCCGTGCCACATCCACTGCAGCTGCTCGACGTGGTGTCCGGCCCCGGGGCGGGCCAGGGAGCGGGCGAGCAGTTCCTGCTGGCGGGGGGTGGCGGCGACGACCGGGGCGGGGTACGGCGCCGCGGGCGCCGGCGTCGTTGGGCCCGCCAAGTGCTCCAGTACCGAGCGCAGATGGCCGCACAGGACGTCCAGGGCGGCCCGCAAGACGCCGCCGGCGACGGCCCGGACGTGGAGGCGGCCGTCCTCCACCTGGGTGCGGACCTCGATCTCGTACTCCCCCAGGCCCTGGGTGGGCCACGGCGCGTGGTCCTCGTCGGTGTGGATGACGGTGAAGCGGGAGGAGGGCGCCGGGAGTGGTGCCGGGTCGTGATGGGTGAGGCGGACCCGCAGCAGGCGTCCTGGCGTGGGCGATCCCGGGCCGGTGCCCGCCGGCTCGTCCGCGGTCAGGGCGCTCGCCACCGTGACGAGGAACCGTGCGGGCACCAGGTCCGGGTCGGCGTCCAGCCGTATGCGCCGGGCGCGGGTGTAGGGGCCGACGGCACGCGCGTGCGCGGGCAGCAGGGTGCGCCCGTCGGTGCACAGGTCGAAGACGGCCTCGTGCGTGCGGCACCAGCGGGCCAGGGCCTGCCCGAAGGCTCCCGCGAGCAGCTCGGCGGCGGACAGCCGGTGGTGGTGCGGCAGGACGGCGGTGATCTGCCGGGTTTCGCGCGCGCCCAGGCTGAAGCGGGCGTGCGCCGCCTCAAGGCCGCCGTCACCGTCCGGCGCGGTGACCCCCGCGGTGGTGGCACTCTCGGCGCTGAGGCCCTCGAGGGTGACCCCCTCGGTGCTGGCGCCCTCGGCCACGGCGCCGAGGGCGGCGCGGGGCGTGCCGCTCCCGGCGGCCGTACCGGAGGCGAGTGCCGGGGTGGTGGGGCCGGGGGCTTGGTCATCGCGGCCGCCGGACGTGGCGGCCAGCCATGCGCTCCACTGCTCCAGCCATCCCGCGTCGTCCTGCAGCGGCGGGGTCCTTCCCAAGGCGAGCGCTCCCAGGGCCGTCTCCAGGTCTTCCAGCAGGATCCGCCAGGACGCCGGGTCGGCGGCGAGGTCGTGCACGGCGAGGAAGAGCAGATCGCTTCCGGCGAGGCCGGGCAGGCCGCCCTGGGCGTGCACGGCACGCAGCGACGCTCCGGTGCGCGGGTCGAGGCTGCGGCGCGCGTCGGCGACGGCCGCGTCGAAGGCGGCGCGGCCGGTGAACCGGGCCGTCCTCAGCAGGCCGTGCGGCATGCGGGCGCCCGGCGGGCGGGTACCGAGCAGCAGGGTGCCCGCCGGGCCCGGCCCCAGCACAGTGCACAGGAGCGGATGGGCGGCCAGCACGGCGGCCAGTGCCTCGCGCAGCACGTGTGGGGCGACGGCGTCGCCCAGACGCAGCAGCATGGCGCGGTGTGCGCGGTGCGGGGCCTGGTCCAGGGTGTGCAGCACGGCGCGCAGGGCGGGTTCCAGCGGTACCGGGCCGGGCGGCATGCTCAGCAGGTCCGCCATCAGGCCGGCCGCTTCGTGTGCCGTTGCGGGGCCGTCGGGCCGTGCGGTGCGGCCGGTGGCCAGGTGCAGGGTGTGGTGGCCGGGCCCGTGCCGCCGCAGGCGGGCGTGCAGCACACCCTGCGCCGGTGCTCGGTCCGGGTGCGGCGTGTCGTCGCCGTCCAGGCTCCAGCCGCGCAGGTCGGGGCGGCGTACGACGGCGCGCGCAAGGGCCCTGTCCACGGCGGCCGGGCCGAGGGGGCCGTGCAGCTCCAGGACCGCTCCGGCAGCCACGACGGTCAACGGCGTTCGCGCGGGGCCGCGTTGGGTCATGAGCCGCCTCTCCTTTCGCTCCACGCAAGCCCGGCTGCCTCCTCATGCTCGGGGTCGGCAGATGTATGCATGGGGCACGTTAGCCCGGCCGGACGGGGACGGCCCGTGGCCTCCAGGCATCGTTAAGCGGCCCCTGAGCGGGGCTGATGTGGTTGTGCGGCGTATGTCTGCCGGGGCAGCAGCTGCGCCACCAGGCTCATGGACCGCTCATCGGCCACGGGCCGTTCCCCGTCGCCGGGCACCGCGGCCGGGCCCGTGTCGTAGCGGGCCACCGCGACCGCGTAGCGCTGCATCGTCCGGTAGGTGGCGAACGACCAGGTCTCCGGTGCGGCCGGGCTGCCGTCGGGGGCCAGCAGGCCGGCGCCGTCGTCCGCGGTGAACTCCCCCTCGGCGCCGGCGGGAAAGCCGAACCGGGTGAAGTCCAGCCGCAGTCCCTGTCCCAGCGCCTTGGTGTAGGCCTCCTTCAGTGTCCACAGCCGCAGCAGCGCGGCGGTTTGTGCCGGGCCGGGAAGGGAGGTGAGGGCGGCTCGTTCGGCGGGGGTGCACATGCGCTCGCGCATCACGTCGTAGGTCAGGGTGCGCGTCAGCGGTTCGGCGTCGACGCCGATACGCCCGCCGCGGCTGATCCCGACGACGATGAGCTCGTCGGTGTGCGACAGACCCACGTCGACCTGGCGTATCCCGCGCAGGTGGGGACGCCCGCCGATCTTGTAGGCAAGGTCGAGTCCGGCGGCGTCGGTGCCCAGGGCGGCCGCCGCCGTGTACTTCAGCACCAGGCGGGCGGCGGCGAACCGGTGCCGTACCAGCGGGTCGGCGGTGCGCCGGTAGCGCGGCCAGTCGCGGCCCAGCATCAGGCGCAGCCGGGGCTCGGTGACGACCGCGCTCAGCCATTCCCCCCAGGTGGTGAAGGCCACCGCGCTGCCGCACCGGTCCATGGCCGCTGTGACCTCGTCCCAGGGTCCGCCGGGCCCCGGCACGTGCACGGGCTGGGCGATGCGGGGTGCCTGCGTCATCCGTCCGCTCCTCCTGTGGATCACTGGGTGGGGTCCGGCGGCCGCCGGTCGGCGCCTGGCGGGCACGCGGCGGCCTCTCGCGGCCTGGGAGGGGCTGCTGCGGGTGTGGGGGGGCGGCCCGTCCCTGACGGTGGCCGGCGTTCACAGGGCGAGGTCGACCACGTCGAGGTCGAAGCTGCGCCCGCTGTGGTGGCGCCGCAGCAGCTCGTCGAGGACGCCCGTGACGCAGTTACCGGGCAGGTCGGGCAGCTCGATGCCGAGCCTGCGGCCGAGTCGGGACAGGGCCAGCACCACCCAGCCGGGGTCGGCGAGGAACGGGTCGTCTCCCTCCTGGCCCTCCCACAGGGCCAGCACGGCGCCCGCCGCGGCGAGCAGCCCGTACCGGTCGCTCAGGGCGCAGGCCGCCGGCCCGGACAGGGCGTCGCCGAACTGTCCGGGCAGCAGGGCGCACTGCTCGCGCAGCAGATGCAGCTCCGTCAGGAAGCCTTCGGCCAGCTCGGCCAGCAGGGCGATGCTCCCGCCGGCCCTGCGGGAGCGGCCCAGCCGTTCGGCGGCCGCGGTCAGGGCGGCGGCGAGGAAGTCCCCGCCGCCCGCGAAGGCCAGCGCCCCGTGGTCCAGCGGCGGCGGGTCGCCCCGCGCGCGGAACAGTTCGGCGGGCGGCTCCTGCTCCACGAGCCAGGACTGCCGGGCCAGCGCGCTCAGCTGGGGAAGGATCACGGCTTGGCAGGCCGCGGCGCCGTCGCGGCCCAGGCCGGCGGCCGGCAGGTCGCGCACCAGCTTGGCCAGGATGCCGTGCACCACGTCGCTGCCCCCGCCGTGCGTGCCAAGGACGGCGGACAGCTCCTCCAGGGCGTCGGTGAGCAGCACGGGCACGGTGTAGGTGGCGGCCACCGTCGGGGCGTGGGCCCGGTCGGGCAGCAGGCCGACCGCCCGCAGGCACACCGTGGCCAGCGCGTCGCAGACGAGCAGGTCGGTGAAGACCCCGGCGAGCGGGCGGTGCCAGCGGCGGGCCGGCGGCCCGGTGCGGCCGTCGGTGGCGGTGTGCACGGCGGCGCGCAGGACCGGGTCGAGGGCGGCGGTCGCGGCGCCGGCGACGAGGCAGCGGTTGACCTGGTTCATGCGCAGGGCCAGCGCGGCGCCGTCGCCGGGCCGGCCCACCAGGGCGTCGTCGCTCACCGGGCAGCGGGTGAATTGCAGTCCGGAGAAGACGGCGCCACGCATGCCGTCGGTGGCCACCCGCGGCAGCCGCTGCAGTGTCGCGCCGGGCAGCTGGGCGGGGTCCAGCAGGAGGACCGAGTGGGTGCGGGGGCCGGTGTCGGCGGTGCGGGCGTGGACGACGTAGAGGTCCGCGCGGGCCGCGTCGATGATGACGTCCTTGCGGCCGCTGACGAGCAGGGCGGTGTCCTTGGCCGTGCGCCGGGCGGTGACCTCCTCGCGTCGTACCCCGCCGGCCGGGGCGAGCCCGGGGTGCACCACGGTGGTGCGTCCGCCGCCCAGCAGCAGGTGAGCGAGGGCTTGCTGCTGGGCGCCGGTGCCGGCCGCCCAGACCGCGGAGGCGGCAAACAGCGAGGTGACACCGCCGGCGAAGCCGAGGGCCACATCGCGCCGGAAGACGGGGCGCAGCACCTTCATGAGCAGGTCGGCCCGGGCCAGTGTGCCGCCCTGGCGGGCGGGGACGAACTCGGCGGCCAGGCCCGCATCGGCGAGCAGCCTTTCGGCGGACCGTGCCGGTCGGCGCTCCTGGTCGGCGGCGAGGAAGGCGGCGAAGCCGTGTTCGTTGGCCGGGTCGTAGGGGTTGTCGAGCAGGGTGTCCAGCCGGGCGGCGCGGCCCAGCGCGGCGGTCCGCCCGTAGGTGGCCGCCGGCCGGGGGGACAGGTGGGGCCGGCGGTCCATGGCCCCCGGCGGGGCGACGATGTCCCTGATGAGGGTCATGACCGTCCCGGCAGGCCGCTGGGGGTGAGCGCGCGGGCGGCGTCCTCCGCGTGCTGCCTGGCCAGGTGCAGGAGGGCGGCGCTGTCCCGGGCGAGGCGTTCACGGACGCGGCGGCGGGCGTCGGCCAGGTGCGCGTCCTGTCCCGGCACCCGCGCCACCTCGTGCTCGTTGAGCACCACCTGGTGGCGTGCCCGCACCGTCACACCGCTCGGATCGGGCTCCACCGACCACTGCCCGGCCTGCCCCGAGACGGCCTCGGGCGCCTTGGTCACCTTGTAGACGATGAGCCCGCCGTGCGGGAAGCACAGCCGCACCGCGACGGTGTCCTGGGCGCCGTCCTGGGCGCGGAGCGTCTGGATGCCGGGTACCTCCTCCACCAGGCGGACGCCGGCCACACCGGGCACGGTGCCGGGCCAGGCGGCGGCCCGGTACAGGAAGCCGTAGACGAGCTCGGAGGGTCCGTCGACGCGTACGGTGTCCTCGACGGTGACGACCAGTTCGTCCAGGACGGCCCACCGCTCCGCGAGGCTCTTGAGGTTCGCCAGGTGGGCGCGGATGTTGGCGTCACCGATCCGGTCCGGGGCCAGGTGGCCCTCGGCCGCCGTGAACTGCCGTTCCAGTGTCAGCAGCGAGGAGCCGCCCGCCCTCTGCTCGACGTGCCACCGGCCCCGCATGCTGTCCACGGCCGCCGAGGTCACCTCCTGGCGGAAGGTGATGCGCCGGGCCCCGGGGTCGAGGACGCGCCGGGTGATCCAGGAGGTGATCCGGCCCTCGGCGCGGGCCCACATGCGCAGGCGCTGCCCGGGACCTTCCAGGTCCAGCGGTTCCACGTACACGGTCGGGGCGAAGAACAGCGGCCAGCGCTCGGCGTCCGCGAGGAGTCCGTAGACCACTCCGGCGGGAGCGGCCACCTCGATCCGATGCGATGTGTGGTGCAGGGCCGGTGCGGGCATCGGCGTTCACCCCCTTCTGTTCATCTCTGCGATACGACTGTGCGGGCGGCCGCTCGAAGCCCGCTGGAGGCCGGGTGGATCACCGCTGGTGGCGCCGCGGGGACGCAGCGCGCCCGCGTTCGCCGGGTGGTTCCTGCGGCGCAGGTGGACGGCGGGGCCCGAGCCGTCGCGGTGCGTTCGGGCCGCCGGGTTCGAGCGTTCCTGAAGTGTCCGGCGAGCGGCTGTGGACCGGGTGCCACTGCGGACGCCGAGCATCCGCCCCGGCCGCCGGGTGCCGCTGTGGCACTGCGGCAACCCGGGCTGGAGGGTGGTCGAGCTCCTCTCCACCCGCGCTCGGCGCCGGTGGCGTCGAATCGATCCCGCATACCTCCCGGGCATCCGGGCCAACGTCTTGGGGCGGCATGGACACCCGGCGCACGGCTTGCCTCATCCGACCTGAAAGCGGAGGAAATTCGCCATGGGCCTTCTGTTCACCTCGGAGTCCGTGACCGAGGGTCACCCCGACAAGATCGCTGACCAGATCAGCGACACGATTCTCGATGCGCTCCTGCGCCAGGACCCGGCCTCCCGGGTCGCCGTGGAGACGCTGATCACCACGGGTCTGGTGCACGTGGCCGGCGAGGTGAGCACCCGGGCCTACGTGCCGATCGCGCAGCTCGTGCGCGAGAAGATCCTCCAGATCGGCTACGACTCCTCGGCCAAGGGCTTCGACGGCGCCTCCTGCGGTGTGTCCGTCTCCCTCGGCGCGCAGTCACCGGACATCGCGCAGGGCGTGGACGCGGCCTGCGAGACCCGTGTGGAGGGTGGCGCCGCGGGTGGGGAGTGCGACGAGCTGGACCGGCAGGGCGCCGGCGACCAGGGGCTGATGTTCGGCTACGCCAGCGACGAGACGCCGACCCTGATGCCGCTGCCGATCTTCCTGGCGCACCGCCTGGCCAAGCGCCTGTCCGAGGTCCGCAGGAACGGCACGCTCCCCTACCTGCGCCCGGACGGCAAGACGCAGGTCACCATCGAGTACGACGGCGACAAGGCTGTTCGTCTCGACACGGTCGTGGTCTCCTCGCAGCACGCCGCCGGCATCGACCTGGAGCACCTGCTGACCCCCGACATCCGCGAGTTCGTCGTGGAGCCGGAACTGAAGGCCCTGGCCAAGGACGGCGTCAAGCTGGACGCCGAGAACTACCGGCTGCTGGTCAACCCCACCGGCCGCTTCGAGATCGGCGGCCCGATGGGCGACGCCGGCCTGACCGGCCGCAAGATCATCATCGACACGTACGGCGGCATGGCCCGCCACGGCGGCGGCGCCTTCTCCGGCAAGGACCCCTCCAAGGTGGACCGCTCGGCGGCGTACGCGATGCGCTGGGTCGCCAAGAACGTCGTCGCCGCGGGCCTGGCCTCGCGCTGCGAGGTGCAGGTCGCCTACGCCATCGGCAGGGCCGCCCCGGTGGGCCTGTTCGTGGAGACCTTCGGCACCGAGAAGGTCGGCGTCGACAGGATCCGCCAGGCGATCGACGAGGTGTTCGACCTGCGCCCGGCCGCCATCATCCGCGACCTGGATCTGCTGCGCCCGATCTATGCCCAGACCGCCGTCTACGGCCACTTCGGCCGCGAACGTGCCGACTTCACCTGGGAGCGCACCGACCGGGCCGGCGCGCTGCGCCGGGCTGCCGGAGCCTGACATGCGGATCGCCGTCACCGGGTCCATCGCCACGGACCATCTCCTGGTCTTCCCCGGCCGATTCGCCGACCAGCTCATGGCCGGCCGGCTGGAGCGGGTCTCCCTGTCCTTCCTCGCCGACTCCCTGGACATCCGGCGCGGGGGCGCCGCCGCCAACATCGCCTACGGCCTCGGCCTGCTGGGGCTTGCGCCGGTGCTGCTCGGCGCCGTGGGCAGCGACTTCGAACCGCACCGGGTGCTTTTGAAGCAGCAGGGCGTGGACACCGAGTCGGTGCGGGTCAGTCCCGGTCTGCACACCGCGCGCTTCGTGTGCACCACGGACGCCGACCAGAACCAGATCGCCACCTTCTACACCGGTGCGATGGCCGAGGCCCGGCACATCCGTCTCGCCCCGGTCCTGGCCCGTACCCGGGGACTGGACCTGGTCCTGGTCTCGCCCAACGACCCCGAGGCGATGCTGCGGCACACCCGCGAGTGCCACGAACTGGGCCTGCCGGTCGCCGCCGACCCCTCGCAGCAGCTGGCCCGCCTCGAACGCGACGAGGTCCGCGCCCTGATCGACCGCTCGCGGATGCTGTTCACCAACGAGTACGAGTCGGTCCTCCTGCAGGAACGCAGCGGCTGGACGCAGGAGCAGGTCCTGGGCCGCACCGGTCTGTGGATCACCACGCTCGGCGAGGCCGGCTCCCGGATCCGGCAGGCGGGCCGCACCCCCCTTGAGGTCCCCGCCGTCCCGGCCCGCCGTGCCGTGGACCCCACCGGCGTCGGCGACTCCTACCGCGCGGGCTTTTTGGCCGCCCTGGCCCGCGGGGCACAGCTGCGGGACGCGGCCCGGCTCGCCAGCGTCACCGCCGTCCTCGCCCTGGAGTCGGTGGGCAGCCAGGAGCACACCCTGGTCCGTGCCGAGCTGCTGGCCCGTCTCGAAGAGGCCTACGGGCCCGCCGCGGCCGAGGCCCTCTCCTGCTCTTTGGTGGTGCGCTCATGACCGAGGCCGCCCGCAGGTCCGCGCTGCGCGAGGCGCTCGCCACCCGTGTGGTGGTCGCCGACGGCGCGATGGGCACCATGCTCCAGGCCCAGGAGCCCACCCTGGAGGACTTCCAGCAGCTGGAGGGCTGCAACGAGGTCCTCAACGTCACCCGCCCGGACCTCGTCCGCTCGGTGCACGAGGCGTACTTCGCGGCCGGCGTGGACTGCGTCGCCACCAACACCTTCGGCGCCAACCTCACCGCCCTTGGCGAGTACGACATCCCCGAGCGGATCGCCGAGCTGTCCCGGGCCGGGGCACGGATCGCCCGCCAGGCCGCGGACGCCTTCGCGGCGCGGGACGGGCGCACCCGGTGGGTCCTGGGCTCGATGGGCCCGGGCACGAAACTGCCGACCCTGGGGCATGTGACGTACGGCGTCCTGCGCGACGCCTACCAGCAGGGCGCCGAGGGCCTGCTGGCGGGCGGCGCCGACGCGCTGCTCGTGGAGACCACCCAGGACCTGCTCCAGACGAAGGCCGCGGTGCACGGCGCCCGGCGGGCCCTGACCGTGCTGGGCGCCGACGTCCCGGTGATCGTGTCGGTGACCGTGGAGGCGACCGGGACGATGCTGCTGGGCTCCGAGATCGGCGCGGCGCTGACCGCGCTGGAGCCGCTCGGCATCGACATGATCGGCCTGAACTGTGCGACCGGCCCGGCCGAGATGAGCGAGCACCTGCGCCACCTCGCCCGGCACGCGCGGGTGCCGCTGTCCTGCATGCCCAACGCCGGCCTGCCGGTCCTGACCAAGGACGGCGCCCACTATCCGCTCGGCGCGCGGGAGTTGGCGGACGCCCAGGAGACCTTCGTGCGCGACTACGGGCTCTCGCTGGTGGGCGGCTGCTGCGGTACGACGCCGGAGCATCTGCGCGCTGTGGTGGAGCGGGTGCGGGGGCTGACGCCGCCACCGCGTGATCCGCGCCCGGAGCCGGGTGCGGCGTCGCTGTACCAGACGGTCCCCTTCCGCCAGGACACCTCCTACCTGGCGATCGGCGAGCGGACCAACGCCAACGGCTCGAAGAAGTTCCGTGAGGCGATGCTGGA
>NZ_JBICWQ010000019.1:0-55539 GCF_043199815.1 Streptomyces sp. NPDC048523
TCCGGATCAATGAGCCGGTCACCGTCACAACCCCGTCCGCCGGGGACACCACGGACCTGGGCGCCCTGCTGGACGCGCAGACCGGCTGAGCTTGTGTACCGTAGCGGCCTCGTGACGCGAGTAGCCGCTCTCCGCGGCCGGCGTCCGTGGCGCGTGCCGTGTGGCTGAAAGCATCCGGGGCCCTGCCAGGGAATGTATGAGGGGCGCCGTCTCTGCAGCAGCCCCAGTACGCTGCTACACGGGCACCTCAACTCACAGTATTCAGAGCATCGTTGAACGGGTATCTACCACGAAAAGCGTCGCCCGAATCGTGGTGATGATCATGATGTCTCGGGCGGGTCCTGAAGACTAGGTTGCCTCTGTGACCGACTCTCTTCTGTCTGAAGCCCCCGACTCCCTGGCCTCACTCAGACACGCCCTCTTCGGTCCCCGCGCCGAGCAACTCCACGGGCCCTGGACGAACCTCTTCTGCTCCGCTCCTTTCTCCTTCCAGGAAGGGCTGACGCACCAGGCACGCATAGAGCTGTCCTACCAGCGGCTTCGCCTCGTGAACGAGGCGGTCGCCGACCCAGGCGCGCTGGTCACCGACGCCAGTTTGCTCACAGCCCTGCACGAGTGGGTGGGAGCCGCTGACGCCGGCACAGGCACCATCGCCAGCATCCACTTCAACCTCTTCCTCGGGAGCCTGCTGGATCACGACCACGGCGACCGTGACCTGGGCCCGTACTTCCGCATGGAGCGGATCGGCACGTTCTTGTGTACCGAGCAGGCGCACGGCAACGATGCCGCTCAGATGGAGACCACCGCGACTTTCGACCGATCGACGGGCGGTTTCGTCCTCACCACCCCGACACGGGGGGCACGCAAGTGGATGCCCAACACGTCCGCGGCCGGCGGCCCGAAGGACGCCCTGGTGGCCGCCCGCCTGATGATCGACGGGAAGAACGAGGGAGTCTTCCTCTTCCTGACCCCGCTGTCCGACGCGAAGGGGCGCCATCTGCCGGGCGTGGAGGTGGAGGTACTGCCCGAAACGGCCAGCAGCCCAGTGGACCACTGCGCCACCTCCTTCCACGGGGTCCGCCTGCCGTACGGCGCGCTGCTGCAGGCCGACCACGGCCGGCTCAGCGCCGACGGCACCTTCACCAGCACTCTGGGCAGTCCCCGCAAGCGGTTCCTGCGCTCCATCGGCCGCGTCACCGTGGGCAAGCTGTGCATGAGCGCCTCCAGTCTGGGGGTGACCCGGCACGCCCTGACCGTTGCGGTACGCCACGGCCACCAGCGGATCACTTCCGGGATGACCAGGAAGCAGAGAGTTCCGCTGATGGCCCACCGCAGCCACCACGGGCCGCTGATCGGGGCCGTTGCCACCACATACGCGGCCACGCTGTTGCACCGGGCAGCGGTGCGGCGATGGACTCACGCCGACGAGCCGGAGCGCGCGGATGCCGAGCGGCTGGTGGCCATGGCCAAGGGGTGGATCACCTGGCAGGCGCGGCAGGTGATGACGGAGTGCCGGGAGCGGTGTGGGGGACAGGGGCTGGTCCTGGCGAACGGCATAGCCGGCCAACTGGCTGCCAACGAGGGCACCATCACTGCGGAAGGGGACAATCTTGTCATCTGGGTCAAGGCCGCGGGGGAGATGCTGATGGGCGGCTTCACGCCGCAGCCGCCTGGTGCGACAGACCCTTCCGGCTGGACGCTGCAGGACCCGGCCCAGTTGAACGCCTTGCTGGCGGACCTGGAGCGCATCCGTCACGAACGGGCCCGCGGGCGGCTGCGCGCGCGCCGGGTCGGTTCGCCCATGGACCGCTGGAACGGTACTTCCCGCTCGGCGCTGGCTCTGGTCGACGCCCATGTAAACCGGCTGGCCGCGCAGGAACTCCTGGCCGCGGCCGAGCAGGCTGCCGACCCGCAGGCCGGCCTGATTCTGCACGACCTGCACCGGCTGTTCGTCCTGCGCTACGTGGCCGCGCACAGCGGCGAACTGCTCGCGTACGAGCGGCTGACCGCGGGGCAGGTCCGTGCGCTGCCCGATGCCGTGGAAGCCGCCGTCGCAGCACTGGCTCCCCACACCCTGACTCTCACGGAGGCCTTCGCCGTGCCCGCCGAACTGTTGGACAACCATCCGATGCTGCGCACCGACCAGGCTGCCTCCCTCGTCCCGGCATGACCCCGCCGCTCCGGATATGTGCCGCGGGCTTGCAGGTCAGGCGTACATCCGGCCGTGCTGGAGGTAGGCGAAGCTGTCCCCGGCGCTCAGTACGGCCACCATGTCCTTGCACAGCTTCTGATAGGAGTCGTACTCCTCGCCGTTGAGGGTGATGCCGACGGCCGGCGCCTGCGGCCCGGTGGGCGTGGCCCGCTTCAGGGACTCGACCAGGTTGTAGGGGGCCTTGAGTTCGAGGACCTCCACCACCCTGCGGTAGCCGTCGAGAAGATGCTTGCGTTGATTGTCCGAGGTGCGCTGCACGGCGTGGACGGCGTTCGCCAGCGGGCCGTAGCCCGCCTGCTCCGCTCCGGCCAGCATGGTGTAGCAGTCCCGGAGAGTCTGCAGATGTGCAGGACTCACCTCCACGGCGTACAGGCTGGTCAGCTGCTTTCCCCTGGGGCTGTGCAGCACGTACCCGCCCGACTGGGGTGGCGCCCCGTCCTCGGGGAGCTTCTCCCACTTGAGCACGGCGGGCAGTCTCTGGTGGATCGCGCGCCATGCTTTGAAGGCGTCGCGGATGAGTTCGGCCTGGTCCAGGTAGAGCTCCATCAAGGTGTAGTCGCGCAGGCTGGACAGCAGAGGGTTCTCGATCTCGGTGAAGCGGACCAGGAATTCCATGTCGTCCGGTAACAGCACGTGCATCGGTCGGTCTCCTCCCATCGGCGGCGTGCTCCGGCGTGCTAGGTGGTGGCCTCGAACAAAAGGGTCCAGACGCTGAGGCCGGCAGGCGTGTGAGACGCCATGAACCGCGCCGTACCCGGTCCTCGCGTCCGGTGCTGCAACGGGAATTCCTGGTTGTCCAGGCCGACGCGCGACTCGGCGAGCTGCTGAAGACGCGGATCGCGCTCCATGTCCGCGCAGATCCTCTGCACCGCACGGTCATCGGGGTAACGGTGCTGGGCCAGCCGCAGCTCGGTCACCAGGCACGCGACCCACTTCTCCCGGTCGACGAGAACTTCGCGGGCCTCCTCGGACCACAAGGTCCAGCGCCAGAAGTTCGTCGGTGGCCGGCCCGTCGCGAACAACTGCGTGAACGGGTCGTTCGCCGCAACCACGTGCCCGTCAGGCATGAGTGCGCATGCCATCTCGCTCTGCCCGGCGAGCACCTGCCGCCAGTGCGGCGACGGCTGTTCTACCGGCAGTACCGGTTCGGCCCCGTACAGATCCAGGTAGGCGATGCGCAGGTGGTAGGGGCTGAACTTGAGGAGTTCGGTGATGCGCAGGAAAAGCTCGGGCTGGGGCCGGAAGTCGTTGTTCTCGACCTTCGCGTAGACGCCGGCTCCGCCGCCGAGGAGAACATCCACGTCGACCTGGCGCAGGCCAGGGGAACGCGGTCCGCCCCTCCTGCTCACCAGCGGGGGCAGCCCGGCATCCGGCCGCGTCATCTTGCCGCGGTAGTACCGCAGCAGCCACTGCCACACGTGCTCGTAGTCGTGCTCGGGCTTTCGGCTCCTCACTTGCTTCTCCCGTGCTGTCGAGCGTTCTTGCAACGTTCGCAGTCACACTGCGCCCGGAGTGCGGGCCGTTGCTAATCGGCTCACCGGCCTTGACGATGAACGCAAATCAAATCATGTGGGTCACCCAATTTGGAACGGCGTCACAGGCATCACCTCGCATCCATGCCCTCTTTAGATGCAATTGCAAAGGTCATCCCTTTTAGCGTGAACGCCCCTTCTGTTTGGTTTGCACGGAACCGGAGGGGTCGCACGTTTGTCACTCTGCGTAGCAAAGTCAGGAGCTCACCGCGTGACCGTCATCGACAATCCGGAAGGTGCCGACACCACCTCCGGCACCCCCGCAGCGCTCAGGATCCCCAGCCCTGCCACGCGGCAGCAGAGGCCTTCCCCCGCCGTATCCAGCGGGTGCCCATTCCACCTGAAGGGGTCCGCCCCTGGACGGAACAACGCCGCCGAGGGCAGCACCCTGCAGCAGCACGGCCCTGCCCCCGTGGCCGTGCTGCCGGGCGGTGTGCAGGCCCGGGTGGTCGTCGCCTACGACCTCGCCCAGCGCCTCGCTGCAGGAAGCGACGTCAGCCGCAACGCGGACCACTGGCCCGGCTTCCGCGACGGCAGCCTTGCCGTCGACGGCGTACTCCGTCAGTGGGCCGGACCCCGCAACGCACTCAACGCCGAAGGCGAGGAGCACGCCCGGCTGCGCGCCCCGATCCAGGCCGGCCTCACGCCTCGCCGGGTGCGCGAGATGACACCAGTGATCGAAACCATCGTCGAGGAGGCCCTCGACGACCTGGAAGTCCTCGCGGCCGACTCCGGCATCGTGGACCTGGTGCCCACCTTCGCCCTGCGGATCCCGCAACAGGTCATCACGCGGCTGATGGGCGTGCCGTCCTCACTCATGGGCCAGTTCGGCCGCGCGGCGACGGGACTGTTCGACACCTCGGCAGGCCCCGCGGACATGCAGCGCTCCATGGACACGGTGCTGACACTGCTGGGGGAGATGGTGGCCGCAAGGCGCACCCAGCTCGGTGACGACCTGGTCAGTGACTTGATCCGCGCCGCCGGACAGGCCGACAACCCGCTGTCCGACGAAGAGCTCCTGGCACAGCTGATGCTGGTCGTCATCGCGGCCACCGAAACCACGGTGCACGCCATCGGCACGCTGATCGTGCACCTGCTGACGCGGCCCGCCGAGCGCGCCCTCGTGGTCAGCGGGGAGGTCTCCCTGGACGACGCTTTGGACGAGAGCCTGCGACTGCAGCCCCCGGCCGCCAGCGTCCCCCTGCGTTTCGCCGTCCGCGATTTCGAAGATGCCGAGAGCGGCCAGACGTTCCGGAAAGGCGAACCGATCCTGATCCACACCGCAGCCGCCGGCATAGATCCGAACGTCCACACCGCACCCGGCGCCTACGATGTCCGCCGGCCGACCCGCCGCAAGCACCTCGCGTTCGGCCACGGACCGCACGTATGCCCGGGCGCACCACTGGCCCGGCGCGAAGTAACCATTGCCGTCTCCCGCTGGCTGAACCGCTTCCCGGAGGCCCGCCTGGCGGCCGACACCGCGCAGCTGTCCCAGCCGCCCTCTTTCATCGCCAACGGATTCACGAGGATCCCCGTCCGGCTGGGCTGACGCACCGCAACGCGCGTTTTCGGGGGGCAGCCCGCTGCCCCCGAAAACGCGCGCCCCGCGGATCAGCTTGTGGACTCCGGCGCGGCCTCGCGCTTCGCCTTCAAGTCCTCCTGCAAGGAGGCGAAATAGGCCTCAGCATGCTGGGATGTGGGGATCAGCTCGTGGCCACGTCCGACGGAGAGCTGCAACTTCGCCAGCGTCTCCGGAGTCGCCACGGAGCGCACCATCTGCTGGTTCAGCACGGCCACCGCAGCCGCCAGCTCGTCGTAATTCTCCCTGAAGCGCAGGTCCAGGCCGACCCACGCGTCGATCCACAGACCAGCCCAGTCACCGGGTTCCACTCCCGGCTGGAGCTCGCCCAGGTCTCGGGCATGCGTCATCAGCTCGGTGATCACCGGGGTGTACGCCCGCCAGAGGTACCCGAAAAAGGCCTTCCCCTGTTCCGTCGCCAGCCGGTTCGCCGCCCTGATCACCGTCACACGAGGCGTCAGCACCGCCAGGAGAATCGACGCGTCGACGACACTCTGCAAGAGGGGCGAGGCCGGAGTGATCGAGTCAATGATCAGCGACTCGGTGACCACGCTGTACGCGAGCTCGTCCTTGTCTTTCCAGAGGTTGTACAAGGACCCCCTTGAGGCACCTGCCCGATCCAGGATCTGGTCGACCGACGTCGCGGCGAAACCCTGCTCGGCGAACAACTCTGCGGCAGCTTTGAAGATCGCGTCGTACTTCGCCCGCGCTCGGGCTTGAACTGGCTGCCGTGCCACCGTGCCTCCTGAGTTCCAAACCGGTCCCCGCCCACTGCCGGACTGCAGGGCCCGACCGACACAAAACCACTCACAGCGCGTGAGAGGTCTCTGTGTGCGGACAGTAAGCGATGAGGTTAGTCGCATCATCACTGCGCGCACTACGCCGCCGTTGATTCTTTCGCACCGCACATGATTGAGTCTCTGTAACCAAACCAGGTGACTGACCTTGTTTTGAGGGTCGGGGAGGCGGCGAACGTCTCCGAGACTCACGCATTCCAGGGCGCGTGAGCCAGGACACCTCGGGCCACCAGGCCCGTGCGCCGCCCATCTGGATGGCTGGCAGGGACATGCCTCTCCTGTTGTCGCAGGAGAGGCACGCCCCGCCTTCGACTCGTTGCGAGTCACGCTCGGCAAACAACTGAATGTGGCCGTGTCCTGTTGTCGCAGAACACGGCCACCAGTGGCGGCTCGTGAGAGCCGCCCGCACCCAGAGCTCGAACCCACGAACCCGCTGGGGTGCCACAGAGGCGTGTTGTCGCACGCCTCGCACCAGGATAGCCGCACCTGTTCTGCTCACAGCAGGACTGGGCGCAACGTCCTGGGCTGGAGCCCCAGCACCCTCAACAGGAGGTTGCTGTGCGCCGTCCATGGACGCACCACCGCTTCACCCGCCGCGCGGGATCCGGACTCCTCGCCGTCGCGGCCGTAGCCGGCACCGCGACGATGCTGTCCGCCGCCCCGGCATCTGCCCTGAGCTGGCACTGCTCCAAGAGCTCCCACACCATCGACACGGCCAACTACTCAGGTCCGTGGCCCGACAACTGGAAGATCACCGTCCAGAACTGCGCGGCGCGCAGCGGGTCCTACGTCTACGGCAAGGCCACCATCAAGTGGGACGGGCCGACGTACTACAACACCGGCCCCAACATCTTCGATGGCGCCAAGTACCGCCTGGTGCTGAAGAAGTCGGTCGCCGGCACCGACCCGACCGTGGCGAAGAAGGACTACGACCTCGAGGAGAAGCTGGAGGCACACCCCGGCTCCGGCTCCTACACGACCGGCACGATCAAGGCGAAGGTCAACCGCACGAAGGCGTACGCCGACGGCACCCTCCTCCTCGACTGGCACCAGTGCTGCGGCGGCTACAAGTCGTGGGGCTACGCGGCCTCGCCGAAGGCCTGAACCGCCAGCGACCGGTGGGCCTCCCAGGGAACTGACTCGGTTCTCGGCCGAACCGCCATGTCCCCGCAACGGGCGCCCGACCTCCCCCCGGGTCGGCTGGGGCTCCTTGCCCAACCCCGGGCTCCATCCGACCCGGTCAGCTGCTTCCCCTTCGCCCTCGCCACAGCTGTCCCGCCTGATCTGGCACCTCCGAGAGGCCGTCATGCGCACCTCACCCCTGTCCTGGTCTGCCGCCCGTCTCGACTACGCCCCTGCGATCGCCCGCGAAGAGCATCGCGCTGCACTCGCGATCTACCTGCCCGTCGGTTACCCGAGCCGTGCGGCAAGTCGCGACGCCCTGCTCGCGGCGGCCGACCATGCAGACGTGCTGGAGCTGGGAGTTCCGCACCCTCGTCCCCACATGGACGGACCGGTGATCCAGCAAGCCGCTGCACAAGCACTCTCGGGCGGCTTCCAGATGCGGGACCTGTTCGCAACCGCCGTAGAGCTCACGGCCCGCACTAGTACCGCCCTGCTGGTCATGTCGTACTGGGAGCCGATCCGTTGCCACGGCCCGCAGTCCTTCGCCAGGGAGTTGGCCGCCGCCGGCGGCGCGGGGGTGCTCGTACCTGACCTCCCCCCGGCCTCGGCGTCGCTCTGGCACGAGGTCGCCACGGAGGCCGGCCTGTACACCGTCTCTTTGGCTCCACGCCACGCATCTGCCGCGCGTCTCGCCGAGCTCCGCGAGACGACGACCGGCATGGTCTACGCCCCTGCCACGCCGGGGCTGACCGGTACCCGCCGCCCGCTCAGTCCTCACCTGCCGCGCCTCGTACGCCGCCTACGCGAGGCCACCGGCCTGCCGGTCGCCACCGGAATCGGCATCAGCTCACCCAAACAGGCAGCCCTGGCCGCGGGGTTCTCGGACGCAGTGGTGGTCGGCTCCGCCGTCATGCGCCGCATGCAGGCCCACCCCGACGCTCCCGCCCCGGCCGCCGCAGCCGTGTGCCGCGACTTCGCCCAGGCCGTCCGCCGGGCACACCGGGCCGCGGCCTGAGCCCGCTGACCCGATGCGAACCGGAGATCCATTCGTGAGCCTCCCCCAGCCCCACACCAACGCCGACGACGGCTTCGTCCCCGAATACACGTTTCCCGACTGGTACACGCGCAACGCCGCGCAACGTGCGGATGCCACACCTCCCGTGGCCTGGCACAGCGTCGACAACCCCGCACTCGATCTCACAACTCGCTGCCGCACGTGCGCCGCGGCTGAGGTCGCCTCAGTCACCGTCCGCTCCCACCAGGGCCTGCTGGTGCTGATGCGCTGGCAGGCCATCGACGGGCCCTTCTGCCGGCCGTGCGGCGTCACCCTCGTCCGCAAACTCACTGTCCGGACCCTGTGCCTGGGCTGGTGGAACCCACTTTCCCTGCTGATCTACGCCCCCGTGGCGCTGGTGTCCAACGCCGCCGCCTTCCGGCGACTGCGACGCCTGCCGCCGTCCGTCCCGCTGCCCGGCCGTCCGCAGGCCGACCCCGGCGCCCCGGTCCTCCGGCGCCCCCAGGCGTACGTCGCTCTCATCCCCCTGGCCGCAGCGATCTGGCTCCTCGCCGCCGCGCTGGCCTCCGTCAGCTAATGCGTCAGCCGTTCGCCCGCGCTCCGCCGCGTCCAACCCGTTCCTTCACCCCCCGTGCCTACAGCAGAACAACTCGCAGATCGGAATCAAGATGAAGATCCGGAAGACCGTAGCCGCCCGAACCCTGGGGCTCGGCGCGGCGGTTGCCTCCTGCCTCATGCTGACGAGCGGCGTCGCCCAGGCGGGCTCCTTCGGTCCCAAGGCGATGGTCGACGTGGACGGCGTGAAGCGCGGCACGGCGCAGTTCGTCGCGAATGGAGACAAGCTCACCGTCTGCGACACCAGGGCCGACGGCTTCGCTCCCAAGGTGTCCGTCTACTACGCCAACAGCGACACCCTCGTGTGGCGCGTGACGGCCAACCTCGGCAAGGGCTGGTGCGTGAGCAGCAGCAAGAACCTCAGCGAGACACGCAGGTACGACTTCTGGGCCACGGGCCTCAACCAGCGTCTCTACGTCGGCACAGCTGGCTGATCCCACAGCGATACCGGCCACCGCGACGTGCAGTCCCGGTACCTGTTCGGGACAAAGGCCCCCGAGTTCTGCGCTCGGGGGCCGGGTGGCCGAACAGTTTGTCCATCGCAATGGTGAGACTCATGTCGAAGTCGTGGTCCACGCCGTCACCTCTACGCTGCGTCCGAGACGACCGCGGCGCGACGCGCAGCCATGTCCGCAGGAACCGCTCGTAGGAGGAAGACGCGGCGGCGGCACCCGGCGGCCGGCAGCGACGTTCAGAGCCCTCAGTATCGAAACAGTGTTCCATTTACCAGGGATGGCGGGTTATGGTCACGCTCTGAGAGATCTTGTACGGAGGTGCCCCGGATGGAGAACGCCGCGCCCGCGCGCCGAGGTCGTCCACCGGGCGTTCAGACTGCCGAGGGGGAGCTGACGGACCGGCAGGCCGCCATCGTCCGTTGCATCACGGAGGCCGTCCGGCGACAAGGCTATCCACCATCGATGCGGGAGATCGGCCAAGCCGTGGACCTCGCCAGCACATCCTCGGTCGCCTACCAACTGATGGCACTGGAACGCAAAGGTGTCCTCTACCGCGACCCCCACCGCCCCCGCGCGTACCGTGTACGGCCGTCATGGGCACCCGACCTCGGAGGCCGGGGCGAAGCGCCCGTGGACGTCCCGCTCGTCGGCCGGATCGCCGCCGGCGCACCCCTGCTCGCCGCCGAGATAGTCGAGGACGTCTACCCCCTGCCCCGCCAAGTCGTAGGCGACGGTGACCTGTTCGCCCTGACCGTGTCCGGTGACTCCATGATCGATGCTGCGATCTGTGACGGCGATGTCGTGACCGTACGGCGCCAGGACAGCGCCGATCACGGCGACATCGTCGCCGCCCTCCTGGACGACGAGGCCACAGTGAAGGTCTTGAAGCGACAGGACGGACGGGTCTGGCTGATGCCGCGCAACCCATCCTTCGAACCGATCGCCGGCGACGACGCGCGCATCCTCGGCAAGGTCGTCGGTGTCCTGCGGCTCCTCTGAACAGAAAACCCGTGGAGAAGAGCCGGTCGATCATGCCACGCTGAATCCCATCGAAGGGGCGTAGCTCAGCTGGCCAGAGCGCCGGTCTCCAAAACCGGATGCCGCAGGTTCGAGTCCTGCCGCCCCTGCCGGATGATGTCGGCGAGCGAGCCGAGAACTCCGCCCCGGGCGTCACACTGATCCGGTGCTGAACGAGCACTCACCCCCTCATCGCCAGGTTCCCCCACGGGCCACGGCCACCCGCCCGGTGCCCACTGTCAGACCCAGCAACGATGATGCCCCCATGCCGATCACCATGCAGAGCTACGCCCTCACCTGGACCGACGCCGACGGGGTACCCCGCGCATCCGCCGTCTCCTACGACCAGAGATCTGCCGAACACCGCAAAGGTGAACTCGAGAAGGCCCACGCCACCGACATCGAGATCCTGCCGATCAAGCCCGGCGAACTGCCTGAACCCAAGGCATGACATGCAACTGGCCGCCCCCAAGGCCCTCTGGGCGGCCTTCCGATCGAAAGCAACCACAGACTGGATGATCGGTAGGCGGTCCCCACAAGGCGGACCGCACCCTCAGACCTCGCGGAGACCGCATGAGTGAGAGCAGCGCCCACCCTCTCGGCATCGAGCCGCCCCTCCCCCATCTCATAGACGGCGCCAACGAAGAGGAACTCACAATCAACCTGGGGCTGGGACTCGTGGCCCGGAAGGCCGCGGAGGCTGAGTACATCCTGCACAGCATCTACGTGCACCTCGTCGAAGCGGAGAAGGCCTACAGCGAACTGGCAGTCGCTACCGGCGGCAAACTCGTCCAGCAATGCCGAAAGAAGCTCGGCGAGGCCACCCTTGCCGCCTCGTGTAAGACGTCGCTCACCAAAGACCTGGACGCTACGGAGGAAGGGTTCCGCCTACGGAACCGCTACCTGCACGGCTACTGGATCTACGACGACGAGTCCTACCAGTGGCTCACCTTGAAGGGAGCCCACCACAGTCAGCGTCCCGAGATCACCTTCACCGACAGCAGCGAAGTGTGGGAACTCGCCGAGCGCTTCCAGAAGCTCTGCTCCAGCCTGCTCCACTGGGACACCGCCCACTTCGGCGAACTGGCCGACGACGAGGACGGCCACCAGGGCCTGGTCTCGCGCAAGCGGGTCTGACCCTCGGCGCGATACGGCTGGACGATCGGTTCGTGGGGCTGATGGTCGGACAGCTGGACATCGAGGCGTCTTTGCGTCTCGCGGGCCTGGACGACGTCGATGACGTCTGAGGGCAGCAGCCTGTTTGGTCACGTTCGACGCCAGACCACACCCTGCTAGTGCAAGAGTGGCGATATGTGCGGTCGATACGCCTCCACTCGCAGCCCACAAGAGCTGGCCCCGCTCTTTCAGGTGCCCGACGTCCCAGCGAAGGAGACCCTCGCACCGAACTGGAACGTCGCCCCGACCAACGACGTGTGGGCGGTCCTCGAGCGCGCACCCCGCGGCGAAGAAGACACCGATGCGGTGCGGCGGGAGCTGCGGCCGCTGCGCTGGGGGCTGGTGCCGTCGTGGGCGAAGGACGTGAAGGCCGGCGCCCGGATGATCAACGCGCGGGTGGAGACGGTGCACGAGAAGCCCGCCTACCGCCGCGCCTTCACCCGGCGCCGTTGCCTCTTGCCCGCCGACGGCTTCTACGAGTGGGAGCAGATCAAGGACCCGGCCACCGGCAAGGCCCGCAAACAGCCGTACTTCATCCACCCCCAGGACGAGCAGGTGATGGCTCTGGCGGGCCTTTACGAGTACTGGCGCGACCCGGCCGTCCAGCAGGACGACGACCCGGCCGCCTGGCTGATGACCTGCACCATCATCACCACCGAGGCCACCGACGCGGCCGGCCGCGTGCATCCGCGCATGCCGCTCGCCCTCACGCCCGACCACTACGATGCCTGGCTCGACCCCGAGCACCAGGATCCCGACGAGCTGCGGGCCCTGCTCGGCCAGCCGGCCGAAGGACACCTGCAGGCCCGGCCCGTCTCCACCGCCGTCAACAACGTCCGCAACAACGGGCCGCACCTCCTCGACGAACACCACGCGTGACGACTGCCGGCCCTTGCGCGCCGCGGCGGAGGCGAGTTCGCGCGGACAGCGAGCGCGGTGGGGTCGGGTGTGGCACGGTGGAACCAGGCTGGCTCCGTCGCTTTCCCCCGTAGCGACGGAGCCAGCCTCAATCTGTGCTCCCGCGCGACCACCCTGGTGAGAAGCGTTCGTCGCAGACCTGGCGCAGGTCGGCATACATCCGCAGCCGCACACACTCGCTGTCCGGCATTCGGCGCGCCGAGATGGGGGCTCCGGTGCGTGGCCGCCCTGCAGCGGGCTGGGGCTAAGTCGATGATGTGGAGCTGGGCGTCGGGACGGCAGTGGGTGCAGGCCTCCAGGCCGGCGGCCAGGAGGCGGCGGGCCTCGCTGCGGTCGACGGGGCGGCGGCGCTTGCCGGCCATGTAGCAGTTCCCGGCGTGGACCTGGACGGGCGGGCGGCCGGCGCCGATGCCGAGTTCGACGATCCACTCCGGCGGTTCGGGCCGGTTGCGGTGACCGTGTTCCTTTTCGGCTTGGCGGCGCTGCAGGGCCTCGATCTTCGCGTCGATCCGCCGCACCCACAGCAGGTGCCAGGTGCGCAGAGTCTGCAAACGGTCCAGGTCGGGTGGCAAGTCATCGAACACATTTTTGATTCTATGCTCATGATCACGGCTCATCCCCTCGCGTGTTCGATTTTTTGTTCGATAGCGTGGTGGGGGAGGTGAGCACGATGAGCAGGCAGGTGACGGCGAGCGGACGCCAGGGTGTGGTGATGCATGTGCGCTGCCCGGACCGGCTGGATCAGGAGGTCTACCGGCAGGTCCTGGAGCAGCTCGCGGAGCTCTCGCCGGTCGTGCAGGCCCTGCCGCCGACCGCCGCCCTGGTGGAGCTGAAGGGTGCGCTGCCGTACTACGGCGTGGACGCGCGCCGCCTGGGTGAGGTCCTGCGGGTGCGCACCCTGTCCCGCCTCGGGATCGACGTCCGCGTCGGGATCGGCCCCTCGATCACGGTCGCGGCCACCGCTTCCGCCCAAGTCCCCGACCCGGGCGGGGTCCTGGCGGTTACCCCCGAGGAGGCGGCCGACTGGTTGGGCGGGCTGCCGGTGGAGGCCCTGCACGGCATCGGCCCCCGCCAGGCCGCCGTCCTGCGCGACTACGGCATCCACAGTGTCCGCCTGCTCGCCGCCGTGTCCCCGGCGACCGTGCAGCGCCTGCTGGGCGGCAAGGCCGGCCGGCTCGCTGCCGACCGGGCCCGCGGCATCGACCCCCGCCCCGTGGTGCCCCGGGCGCTGCCTGCCTCGGCGAGCGTGCGGTGTTCCTTTCCCCGGCACACCCTGGACGGTGCCGAGGTCCGCGCCGCCCTGCTCGATCTGGTCGTCCGGCTCGGGAGGGATCTGCGCCGGCGCGACCAGGCGGCCCGCGCGCTCACCCTCACCTTGTCCTTCGCCGGCAACACCAGCTGGGAGAAGACCCGCCGCCTCGCGGAGCCGTCCGCGCACGAGGATGACCTGCGCACCCTGGCCTACCAGCTCATCGACGCGGCCGGCCTGCAGCGCGGACGACTGACCGCCCTCGCCCTCAGGGGTGAGGACCTGATCGGTGCCGGCCAGGTCGCCACGCAGATCAGCCTCGATGAGGCCCGCGAGGCCCGGCTGGTGGCCGAAGCGGCCGTCGACCGCGTCCGGGACAAGTTCGGCGCGAGCGTGATCGGCCCGGCCGCTGTCTTCCGCAGCGCCTCCTGACCCCACCCCCACCCGATTCGCTGCCGCGGAGGTATCGGCCGTGCTCCTTGACCCGCCCGGATCCCTGGTCGACCCCAAGGGGCTGCCGCACTGGCCCTACGTCCAGGCCGTCGACGACGCCCTCGCCGCACGCGGCATCGCGCCGGGCACGGTCCGGGCCAACCACACCAGCCTCGAACACGGCATGACCATGTACACGGTGATGACGTGGGACGTCAGCCGGACCGGCGGCCACGGCGGCCTCCAGCTGCACTGGCAGGAACGCAAGGGCTGGTTCTACGCCCTGGCCGGGCTGAGCCAGTTCGACGTCCACTTCTACACCGTCCTCACCCCGCTGCGTACGCCGATGCCCGTCCCCGAGGCGGTGGCCGACGTCGCCGAACACCTCGTACGCTTCCGCCGGATCACCGAATCCGAGTACGGGCAGCAGTGGGAAGGCGCCAGCGACGTGCAGGCCGCGGCGAACGACTTCCGCCGCGCCCGCCTGGGACTGCCGCCCCTCGGCCACCAGCAGCGGGCCGGTGCGGGATTGGGGGCGGGCAAGGAGAGTATGGAGGGGGAGGGCGTGCAGCTGACCATCGACACCCAGCGGGACACCTACGAGCAGGCGATCGCGGCCGTACAGGCCGCCTACGGCCTCAACCCCGCCGCCGTCACCAGTAGTTGGCCCGACGCGCCCGCGCACGAGCCCCGGCCGGGCCCGGAAACCCTCAGCAGCGACGACCTCGGGCAGGGCTGGACGGAGCGGATGCTGTTCGACACCGTCGCCGCACTCATGCCCGGCGCCCGCGCCGTCCTGCGCCGCCTGGTCGAAGTCGGCGGCACCGCCACCTACGACGACATCCAGACCCACTTCGCCGGCCACCAGGAAACGCCGATCGAGCCCAAGAGGATCGGCGGAACGCTCACCAGCGTCCGCGCGGTCCGCCGCCGGATCGGCCCCGACAACCGCACCCAGCTGCTGGAGCGCAACGAGAGCGCACGCCTCTACCAGATCGAGCCCGCCCTCGTCGAAGGCCTGAAGAAAGCATTCGACCTCGCCGCGATCCGCCCCGACCTACTCCGTCAGGACCCGGCCGGCCCCTGAGCCGAAATAACTTCCAGACCACCGCAACGCAGCCAGCCTTGCGGAAAACAACGACGCCCCCTGGGCCGGGCACCGCCATCACCACGGCAGCGGCCGCCACCACTGACCCTGCTGGAGAACGACGGTGACGTCGACATCACCAGTGGGTCGATGCCGACCCCGGCACGGGGCAGGACTGATCTCCAGCCAGGGACGGCACGCGCATCACCCGACAACGCCCTGGGCCCACTGCCTGCTTGCGAGCGCCGTCCACCTGAAGGGTGACAAGTACGCCGGCCTGTCCGTCGAGAAGGGATACTGCTGGGACGCCGCCTGACCTGCCCTTCCTCGCTGTCCTACTCTCAAACGGCACACGATGGGGCGTGTCGGTCTTGGCACCAGCGTGCGGCGCGGGACGCCCGCGCGCATGCGGGCCAGTGGGGGTGCTCGTAGGCTAATGCTGCTCGGGGCTCACGCGGAGGTCCCTCATGCCCCGAACCATTTGGAGCGGCGCCATCTCGTTTGGCCTGGTCAGCATCCCTATCCGCGTGGCATCTGCGACCGAGAACCATTCGATCCAGTTCCACCAGTACCACCTGGAGGACATGAGCCGGGTGCGGGTGCGGAAGATCTGCGATCTGGAGGACCGGGAGATCCCCCAGTCGGAGATCGGCAAGGGCTACGAGTACGCCAAGGACCAGGTGGTGGCGATCTCTGACGAGGAGCTGCGGGAGCTGCCGCTGCCCACGGCGAAGGCGATCGAGATCCAGGCCTTCGTGCCGCTGGAGTCGATCGACCCGATCCGCATCGCGGAGGGCTACTACCTGGTGCCGGACGGGCAGGTCGCGGCGAAGCCGTACAAGCTGCTGCGGCAGGCTCTGAACAGGTCGTCGAAGGTGGCGATCGCCAAGTACGCCTGGTCGGGCCGGGAGCGGCTGGGTCTGCTGCGGCTGCGCGAGGACGCGATCGTGCTGCACGCGATGCGCTGGCCTGACGAGATTCGCGATCCTGCCGCCGTCGACCCGCCGCACGAGCAGGTGTCAGAGGAGGAGATCGAGGGGGCGCTCGCCCTGATGGAGTCAATGTCCCGCGACGACCTCGACGGGCCGGAGTTCGAGGACACCTACACCGACGCCCTGGCGAAGATCATCGAGTCGAAGCGGGAAGACAAGCCGCTTCCCGAGGCCCCGGAGACGGAGCAGCCGGGCAAGGTTCTCGATCTCATGGCCGCCCTGACCGAGTCCGTCCAGCAGGCCAAGGCCTCCCGCGGCGAGGACGCCGACGCCGACGTGCACGAGATGCCGAAGAAGAAGACCGCGAAGAAGCAGCCGGCCAAGAAGACGGCGGCGAAGAAGACCGCGAAGAAGACGCCAGCACGCGGCTCACGCAGCGCCTGACTGCACGTGTCCTGTCACCGGGCCGATGTCGCGCGCGTCCGCTACGCCCACCGCAGGTGCCCCGATGCCGACCCGTGCCGCGTCCCCAGCACGGGTCGGCATCGTCGGCGTTACGGCGCCGGGATGTAGTGGACGACGGTCATCTGGCACGGTCCGCCGGCGTAGACGTTGAGGGTGTCGATCTCGCTCTGGTCGGCGCTTAGCCCCCAGCGGAGCTTGGTCGCGGTCCATTCGGCGAGGTAGCGGCAGGTGGCGGTCGGGGCGGGCGGCATCCAGGTGCTCGGGTCCTGGTCGGCCTTTTGGCGGTTGGTGCGCGCGGTGACGGCGACCAGGCTGGCGGCGGCGTCCTGGTCGTTGGCGTACGCCTCGCGCCGTGCGGCGCTCCAGGCGGAGGCGCCGGAGTCCCACGCCTCGGCGAGGGGGACCATGTGGTCGATGTCGAGCTTGGCGGGGTCGCTGACTTCCTGCTCGTCGTAGTACGACAGCCACTCGCCGTCGGTCAGCTTGCAGCCGGCCGACACGGTCGGCGCCTCGGACGCTTCGGCCAGGAGGACCTCGGCGCGGGTGTTGCAGCCGTCCGCCGGGTCCAGGCCGGAGTTCCAGTGCTTGAACTTGCCGCGGGTGTATCCGGCGCGGGACTCCTCGGCAACCGGCACCTGGCCGATCGCGTAGGAGAGCGGGAAGGTCTGCGCCGCCGCGGCGGCCGGGGCGGCGTCCGCTGAGGCGGGCACGGCGAGCGGAGTGAGGGAGAGGGAGAGCGCGGCCAGGACACGCAGCATGTTCTTGATCACGACGGCAGGCATAGCGGTGAACGACCGGACCGGTCAGCGATCAGGACCTCATTGTCGGCCGGTCGGCGGAACGGCTTCACCGCCGAACCGTTCCGCCCGGTCACCCGGTTGACGTCGGTGCCCGCCGTTACCACGCCAGAGCAGCGCGGGCGCGGTGGGCGGCGCGGACGCGCCCGTACATCGGGCGCGCTCACCGCTGTTGCGCGCGTGCGAGCCTCCGCGCGTCACCACCGTCAGTGCGGCGGTTACGCCGGGCGGGGGACGTCGGAGGGGGAGAGGTATGGGCGGGCAGCTGGTACCCCACTACTGCGAAGTGAGCGACTCAGCCGTGCGCTTGCGGGCAGCCAGAGCGCCCTCCAGGCTGGGCCGCTGCCGTACCAGCTCTGCCCACTCCTCGTCTGTCGTGTCAGCCCGGATCAGGGCGGCCTCGTACATGGCGAACTCGCTGAACTCCATGACTGTCCAACGACGGGGTTCAGAAACAGGCACTGCGGGCCAAGCCGATGTTCGCCCAGCTCACCGCCACCGGTGTCAGGTGGGCCGACGGCAGCCAGAGCAGCGCGGACGCCGTGATCTGGTGCCCCGGCTTCCGCTCGGCACTGGCCCACCTCGCCCCGCTGAACCTGCGCGGCCCATGGGGGCAGATCCCCACCGACGGCACACGCGCACTCGGCGAGCCGCGGCTGCACCTGCTCGGCTACGGCCACTGGACCTGCCCGGCCTCGGCCACCCTCATCGGTGTCGGCCGCACCGCAGCGACGCCGCCCACCACGTCGGTCGGCTATGGAACGTGACATAACTACTGAATCAGTGTCAAGTGCCGTTAAAAACAGGGAAGTTGAGCGTATGCGCTTAGATACCCGCCCGTATACGCAAGGGAGAAATTCACCCGCCCGGGCTCCAGCAGCCCCGCCACCACCCCCTCGGGGCGAAGGCCGGCGAAGCGCCGCACCGTCGGCGCGGCTGCTGATGTACTGGCGCCCCAAAGCCGAGGAGAGGGGCAGACGTTGGCCGGGTACAGCAGGGGCTACACGATGGAGGCACGGGGCGCCTGGTCCCGCTGGACCTGCGAACGGGAGGGCTGCGGGCAGGCCGGCACAACCCGCGGCGACCAGCACGACGACATCGCCGCCATGCAGGCGTCCAACCACCAGCAGGTAGCCCACTACGAGGCCCTCATCGGCGACGCAGTCGCCGTGCTCACCGATGCCCATGAAGCGGTGCGCCTGCTCTCGGGCGTCGTCACCGACGTCGACACGACGACCTACCGCGGCGACGCCTGCGTGACACCCGAGGCAGCCCAAGACGCCCTGTACGCCTGGACGAACCAGCTCACCGGCATGCTCCCCGAACCCCCGGAGGGGGAGGCACGGTGGAACTGGAGGTGGGCGCGCGACCACGGCCGCAGGGCCGCGTGCCAGCACGACACGCGCCGCCCGGTGCCCACGCTGGATCTGGAGACGGGAAAGTCCACCACCGTCCACTGATCACGGTGGACCGGACGTTGCCGGGCCCGTGGTCGAGGGCGGGATGGGCGGCGCGGACACGGCGGGGGATCGGGGGCGCTCACCGGTGTTGCGCCTCGCCGTATGGCAGACGGGGGACGTCGGCGGGGGAGAGGTCGGGGCGAGCGCGGTGCCAGCGCGCGGGATGACGCCACCGGCCGGAGGCGTCGCGGGCGACGTCGACGCCGACTTCCACCACCAGCTCGGTTCCACCAGCGTGACGTTCAGCGTTTCCCGGCTGCCCCACCCGGCGGTTCTCTGTCAAGTTCTGCGTGTTGCGGTAGGCGAAGCCCCAAAGCCTGCAGAAGGGCAAGACTGCAGCGCTGACCAATCCTCCACTACTCGGTGATACTCTGTAGTGGTACTCGGTAGTACGTAGTACCGCTAGGGGTGAGGGGAACTCGCGTTGGACGACCTGACGGAGATGCTGAAGGGCACGCTGGAAGGGTGCGTACTCGAGATCATCGGCCGCGAGGAAACGTACGGGTACGCCATCACTCGTCAGCTCAACGAGCTCGGCTTCGCCGACGTCGTCGAGGGGACGGTGTACACCATCTTGCTGCGGCTGGAGAGGAACAAGCTCGTCCAGGTGACGAAACGACCATCCGGGGTCGGTCCGCCACGCAAGTTCTATGCGCTCAACGACGCCGGACGCGAGGAGCTCGCGAAGTTCTGGGCGAAGTGGCAGTACGTCTCATCACGCGTCGACAGGCTCAAGGGGGGCGGGAGATGAACTTCTGGGAGAAGATCACAGGCAGCGATCTCACCAGGGAATGGAAGGCGTTCCAAGCCCGGGCCGAGGCCCTGCCGGACGCCTACCAGGCGGCGTGGGGGCAGATCATCGCCCACCTCTTCCCTTTTGGAGACTTCACCGGCCGCAACTTGATGCCGATCCTCGACGCCGCCCTGGGGCTGCTCGAAATCGCAGCGGCGGACGGACAGAGCGTCCAGGAGGTACTCGGCGACGACATCCCGGGGTTCTGCACCGCGCTGGCCGGTGGAGAGGGGGCTCGAACCTATCGCGACCGGTGGCGCGAGCAGTTGAACAGGAACGTCGCAAAGAAGCTGAGCCAGCTGGGAGGCTGACGTGAGCATCCAGGACATCACCGAGGGCAAGAAGCAGTGGCGGGCACACATGGCTCGGGTCAAGGCGCTCCCGCCGGACTATCAGATCGTCTACAAGGAGATGCAGAAGTACCTGTTCAAGGTCGGACCGATCGACCTGCCTGACGGACCCCTGCTCCCCGGGATCGTCGACTTCTTCGAGGAAGGCGCCGCAGCAGGCAAGGGGGTCCTAGAGCTCATCGGCAACGACGTTGCCGCGTTCTGCGACGACCTGGTCAAGGACTCACGCACCTATGCGGACGCCTACCAGGAGTCCCTCAGCAGGGAACCCGGTACGGCAGAGAAGTAGGCATCGGCTTCAACACGCCGATCCAACAGGGAAAGCGGAGAACGACCAGCCCGTCCACGGATGGTCGGCGGTGGCCGGGGTGAGCAGGGGTGCGATCGCGCGGCCGGCGGCCGCGGCCAGCGTGGTGGTACGGCCGACATAGTGCAGGTGCCCGCCAGTGTCGTACCGGCCCAAGAGCAGGGAACCGCTCGTCTCGATCGGCTTGTACTTCAGCCAGCCCCGCGCCGACGGCCGGTAGGAATCCGTGAGCCGCTTGAACAGCACACCCTCCAACCCGACGGACCCCCACGTCAGCCACTGCGCCACGGTCTGCGGGTTGGTGGTCGACGGGCACAGCGTCCACGGCGCGGTGAGCCGGCGGGCGGCGAAGACGGACTCGAGGGCCGCCCGGCGGCGCTGATAGGGCCAGGCGGTCGTGTCGGTGCTGGACAGCCGCAGCAGGTCGAAGGCGGAAGCCCGCAGGTTCGCGGAATCCTGAAGCTCGAACGGGCGGAACTCGCACGCCCTCAGGGGCAGTGGCAGGGCCAGGGGTTCGGTTCACAGTCCGACACTGCACCTGGTGGAGGTGCGGGGGATGGCGCTGAGCAGTCATCGCGGACAGCGCAGTGAGGGGCTGTGGAAGGTTCAGCCGCGCAGCAGCTCGTGCTGCCATTCGCTCTCCGGCTGGTGGTGCAGGTCAAGGTATGCCTGGGCGAGCACGGCCGGATCGAAGCGCGTTTCACCGCCGCCGATCGCTCCGGCGATGGTGACACTGGTCGCGTACACGCCCGTTCCCGCCAGCTGCGCATGCAGTGCCTGCACGACTGGGTTCCCCTGGCCACAATCCACCGGGCGCGCTGACAGCAGGACCTCAGGCCGTCCGGGCCACCGCGGCGGCCCGGCGGCGAGAAGGAGCGGAGGAGAGGTGTCACCTGATGACCACCAGGTGACCGCTGTCCGCACGGCACCTTGTCGGAGTCCAGGGAATGCTTGGAGAGCGTCACGGCGAGCGATCAGCCGCCGCCACTTCGCGCGAACTACCCCGACCGACCGGAAGGAATCTCACGCCATGACCGCGACCGCGCCCAAGGCTCCGACTGCACCAGGGGTGCGGTCCTGGTGGGGAATCCCCTACGCCACCGCCGAGCGGTACCGCCGGCCCGCGGTCGCGGATTTCGATCCGGATCTCCCGTACGACCGCAAGGGCGTCGTTTCTGTCCAGCCCGACAGCGGCGACTGGCTCGAAGCGGACAGCGGGATGGGCGAGGACTGCCTGAACCTGAACGTGTGGGCCCCCGAGAGGCCGGCCGACAAGGCGCTCCCGGTGACTGTGTACATCCACGGCGGCGGATTCGAGTTCGGTGCGAACACACAGTTCACCTCGAACGCCTCCGGTCTCGCCGCGACGGGGCGCGTGGTGGGCGTGTCCATCAACTACCGGCTCGGCGCCCTGGGCGCGCTCTCGCTCTCGCAATATGGCGGGCGCCTCGCCGAGGCCAGCAACCTCTTCCTCCAGGACATCATCGCCGCGCTCACCTGGGTCCAGCGGAACATCGCCCATTTCGGCGGAGACCCCGACAATGTCACCGTCTACGGCCACAGCGGCGGCGCCTACTCCACCTTCGGTCTGCTCGGCGCCTCTTCCGCCGATGGCCTGTACCGGCGCCTGGCCGGGTTCTCCGGCGGGCCCGCCCGCAGCATCCCGGCCTGGTGGGCCGAGGAACTCGCGCACCTGTTCGTCACCGAACTCGGCGTCGCGAACAACCCGGAGAAGCTGCTGGACCTCGACCCGCTCTCCCTGCGGGACGCCCTGCGCAAGGTCGCCCCGACCGACCTCGGAGTCCGCGGCGGGGTGGACAACAAGGCCACCGGCGTCGTCCTGGATATCGGGCAGCCCGGCGCGGTCGTGCACGCCCACCCCATGGACGTCCTCGCCTCGGGCGCGCACCGCGACGTCGACATCCTGCTGAGCATGGCCAGCGACGACATGGGCTGGTGGGTGGCGAACGACCTCGACCGGTTCGACCCGGGCACCGTCGACCGCGTCGTCGACGAGGTCGCGGGGTGGCGCATCTCCCGCTCCCGCGCGCAGAAGATCGTCGACGCCTACGACCAGGGCGGCCGTACCCCGGCCGAGGTCCGCGCCGCGGTCATGGCGGACTACCTCTTCGCGATCCCCGCAGCTCGCGGCGCTCTGGCCCACGCCGCCGCAGGCGGAAACGCCCACCTCCTTCTGATCGGGCCCGCCGAGGGCGCGCCCGCCGTGCACGGCACCGAGATGTACGCCCTGGTCGGCCAGGAAAAGCCGGGCCGCAGCCCCGAACAAGCCGAGCGTGACACGCGTATCCGCGACATCGTGCTCGACTTCGCCACCGGCCAGCAGACCCGGCTGTGGCCCGCTGTCACGGACCGGCCCACCTCGGAAAGCGTCGGCAGCCCTCCCTTCGAGGCCACCGTCCACTACCAGCAGGTCCTCGACCTGTGGGAGGGCATCGACCGCCCCTGACAGCCGTCGGCGACACAGAGACGCACAACGGCGCAGGTACGCCACCGGCTGTCCGCACGCGGACCCCCGGCCCAACCTTCGCACCACCATGAGGCCAAGGAGACAAGGAACTCGGCATGCGCCAATCGACAGCAGCCGGCGGAGCCACACTCGCGACGATGCGGGCCGTCGTCGTCACCCGCCCCGGCGGCCTTGAAGCACTGGAGATCAAGGAAATCCCCGTACCTGTACGCAAGCCCGGCTGGGTGCGGATCAGGGTGAAGGCGTTCGGGGTCAACGAGTCCGAGGTCACCACCCGCAGGGGCGAGTCGGACGCGGTGGTCACCTACCCGCGGGTTCCCGGCATCGAGGGCGTCGGCGTGGTCGATGAGGCCGACGCAGACAGCGAGCTGAGGCCGGGCCGGCAGGTGGCCACGATGATGGGCGGCATGGGCCGCTCGTACGACGGCGCGTACGCCCAGTACGTGACCGTCCCGGCGGCGCAGGTGATCCCGTTTGAGTCCGGCCTGCCGTGGGAGGTCGTCGGTGCGCTGCCGGAGATGTTCCAGACCGCCTACGGATCGTTGACCACTGGCCTGGACCTCAAGGCCGGGCAGACGCTGCTGATCCGCGGCGGCACCTCCACGGTCGGGCTGAGCGCGGCCACCATCGCGAAGGACCTCGGAGCCACCGTGCTGTCCACCACCCGCAGCCCGGAACGAGCCGGGGACCTGCGGGCCGCGGGCGTCGACCATCCCCTCGTCGACAGCGGCACGATCGCCGACCAGGTGCGCGAGCTGATGCCGGAGGGTGTCGACGCCGTACTGGAGTTGGTGGGCTGCTCGGTCCTCGCCGACAGCCTGCGCACCGTCCGTCGGCACGGCACGGTCTGCTTCACCGGAGCCCTGGCGGGCCAGTGGTCGATCCCCGATTTCAGCCCGTTCATGATCCCGGGCGGGGTGCGGCTGACGTCCTATGGCGGTCAGGCAGCCGACCTCCCGGCCGACGTCTTCGCCCGCCAGCTCCAGGCCATCGCCGCAGGGCGTCTCAAAGTCCCGGTCGCGAAGGTCTACCAGGGCCTGGAGCAGGTCCGTGACGCCCAGGCCGATGTCGAGTCCGGCACCACGCCGGGCAAGCACGTCGTCGTCCTGGCCGACTGAGACCTGGCAACTGAGAAACGACAACCAACCGCGCACGATGCCTGCCGGTCGACGACGGCCGGCCACAGCATCCGTACGAGGAACTGGCACTGGAGTGGGAGAAGTCCTTGATAGACGGCCCAGCCCGGCACCCCACCGGGCGCCTGCCAGCAGGCGCCGGGCTTCCAGGAGGCGCCGCTCGTCGATGAGTTCCCTTACCCGCTGCCAGCAACACCCCAGAGAGCAGGAGCCATATGAGAATCCGACTGACTGCCGGAGAGACCGTCCTCACCGCAACCCTCGACGACAACGCGACGGCACGCGACTTCGCCTCGCTGCTTCCGCTGACGCTGCAGATGGACGACCTGCTCACGCGCGAAAAGTACGGTCACCTGCCCCGGTCTCTGACCGCAGGGGGCAAGCCGCAGTTCGGCTACGAGATCGGCAACATCGCCTACTGGTCACCCGGTCCCGACATCGCCGTCTTCTATGACCACGACGGCCAGTCCATCCCCGACCCCGGCATCGTCATCCTCGGCCACATCGACTCGGGGGCCGATGCTCTCAAGAAGTACGACGGCGCAGTCGACGTCACCATCGAGGCCATCGACTGAGACCCGCCCGGAAACCACCGAGAACCGTCAGCCAGGGAGCGGAGGGGGGACGGTGGCGGCCTCGCCGGCCGCGAAGGCGGCCGGGGTGAGGCCGGTGCGGTCGCGGAAGAAGCGGCCGAAGTTCGCGGGGTCGGTGAAGCCGAGGTGGACGGCCACCCTCCGAGCATCCCACCGGGCAGCTCCCAGAAGGCGCCGGGCTTCCAGCAGGCGCCGCTCGTCGATGAGCTCGCGCACTCCCTTGCCGGTGGCGTCCCGGGCGGCGCGGCTGAGGGTGCGGACCGAGCAGCCGAGCAACTCGGCGTAGTCCGCGGCTTGGTGCAGCTCACGGAAGTGCAGCTCCAAGGCGTCCAGGAAGCGTCCGTACCGGTCGGCGCGGCCCGCGTGGGCCGTGGCCGTGCCGATGGGGGCGATGCCCGGGGAGTTGGCCAGGCGCAGCAGCAGCGATTCGAGCAGGCTGCGCCGCAGCGCGTGGTGGATGTCCAGGGGGCGGCGCCCCAGCGCGCGGTGTTCGTCCAGGAGCTGGAGTGCCGTCTGCTGGAGCCAGGCGGTGTCATCGGGGTGCGGGCTGAGCACGGCAGGGGCCGCGTGCGCGGTGAGCGGGCCCAGGAGACGGGCGAGGTCGGGCCGCAGCACGTCCGGTTCGAACAGGATGAACGGGCCGCGGGCCTCGCCGGGCGGATGCCAGCACTGTGCATGTCCGGGACGCACCCACAGCCACTGGCCGGGGGTGACAGTCCGAGTGACGTGGTCGACGTCGTGCTGCAGCTCACCCTCGGTGACGGCGATGAGGTAGTGGAAGGTGGCGCGGCCAGGCCGGGGCGGGTTCCACGGCCAGTCGTCGTGCTGGGCGAAGAAGTCCTCGACGGTACTCACCTCAAGGCCGTACGGGGTACCGACCGGGGGCTGGAAAGCGAACAGCGGAACCGCGGCCGGACCGGCCGTGCTGCCACTCGGGCCTGAGTGTCGCTTATCGACCATCACGTGTCCGCAGCCTACCGCCCTTCCGGTCGGCTGCGGCGGAAGGATGGGACATGCCACCGGGCCCGCGCGGCGCGCCCTCCACGTCTTTCGATGCCACAGTCCGTGACCACTTGAGGAAGGAATCGCCCCATGAACGGACCGGCCCTGCACAGGACCGCCGCCGACTGTGCGGAGGAACTCCCGGGAGCCCAGCTGGAGCACCCCTTCGGCCCGGACTGGGAGGTCTACAAGGTGCGCGGCAAGGTGTTCATGCTGATGACCGAGGTCCCGGGGCGGCCCGTGGTGATCCTCAAGGCGGACCCCGGCGAGGCCCACGCCCTGCGGGAGCAGTACAGCCAGATCACCCCCGGCTATCACATGAACAAGAAGCACTGGATCACCGTGGAGGGCGGAGAAGGCGTCGACAAGGAGCTCGTCCGGGAGCTCGTCACCGACTCCTACCGGCTCGTCGTCGCCCAGCTGCCCAAGGCCGAGCGGCCCGTCGACCCGCACACCTACGGCACCGGCACGCGGGCGGCCCGGTGAGCGCGGCTGGTGACCGGCTTCAGGACACCGCCCGGCAGGCGGCCCTAGCCCTCCCCGACGTCAGCCACGGCTACCCCTTCACCCCCGGACTCGACGTGTACAAGGTCGCGGGCAAGGTGTTCCTGATCATCACCGACGACCTGGACGACCAGATCATCACGGTCAAGTGCGAACCCGAGCACGCACGGGCACTGGAACGCGGCCACGCCTCCATCACACCGGGCCGCTACCTCGACAAACGCCACTGGATCTCGCTGGGGCCGGGCACCGAGCGGCTGATCACCGACGCGGTCCAGGACTCCTACGACCTGGTCGCCGAGCAGCTTCCGAGAGGCGTCCGACCCAGAGCCCGATGAGCGCCGCGAGTTTCCGGCGGGGCCCCCGGCTCAGGAAGACACCATCGCCCGGCTCCTCAACGACGGCCAGCGACATGGCATTCGAGCCGGGGCCTCCCCGGGCATGCCCAGGCTCTATTCAAGGAGATGACCAACTGGCCCCGCCGAAGACGCGAGGATCGTCATCGGCACCCACAGGGCTGACGCGTTCTCAGGTGGCGAGATGAGGGGGGCGCCCCGGTGCGGCGCTCCGTGGCCGATGCGCTGGACGGGTGGCGACCTGGGGCGCCGTTAAGAGGCGGGGCACAACCCAGTTCGGTCTGCTGGCTTGTTGTTCGTGCAGTGCAAGCAGCCGCGGAGGAGTCTGCTTCGGGTCGGCGCGCCGGCAGGGGTACTCAGCGGGCATACACCGTTGGAGTGCGGGCACCGGCCGGCCCCCTTCTCCCCACAGCCCTTCCCGGCCCGGCAGAGAGGATACTCAGCCGAAGAGGGACTGATCGCTCCCTGGCGGGGTGGTTCGGCAGGCGGGGGTGAGGTCGTAGCTGTGGTCTGTACGCGGCCAGTGCTGCGGGTGCCGGGGCTGACGTGAGTGTCAGTGGATGAAGGTGAATTCCTGGCCGGGTTCGCCGGCGTCGGTCAGCACGACCGGGGCGAGGAGCCCGGGGTGCCCGTTCTCGACGCCCCAGAGCAGGGTGTTGTCAGCCTCGATCCTGACTGTGCCGTCGCCCATGTCGTGGATGAAGAACTCCTGGAAGGTGTAGCGGCTGTCGCAGTCCCCCTGCACGATCGGGTCGTTGGGGCTCGGATCACTGCGCAGGGTTTCCAGGCACTTGCCGGCGAACGTCCTGATCCTGACGAGGCCGTCGCCGGCGTCTTCCATGGTGAAGCGTTGGTTGTCCGTGCCGAGGCATCGGTACTGCTGGAGTGGGGCGTCGTTGTGCGTACTGGCGTCCGCGATTTCCAGGCACCCCCCGGCAACGGTCTCGATCCGAAAGGAGTCCCGTGCGGCGGCGGGATGCGCGGTGACGACAGGGAACACGGCCGCAGCGACGAGGGCGGCCGTGCCGGCGAGGAAATGACCGGCACGCGTGGGGGCGAAGTTCATGAGGGTCTTTCCCATCCACAATCCAATAACAACTAGCAAGTAATCGGATACGCAAAGTTACTATTCCTGTGGCTGGGCGCCCTGCACGCGACATCAACTTCGTCGCGGTTCCCAGACGGTCGGTCCTCCGCCGATCCAGTCGATCAGGTCCGAGGCGGCGATCTCGTCCTCTTCTCCCACGTCGAGCCCGGCGCGATGGAGGAACACGACCATGTCCCACAGGCCGTAGGCGCGGCCGACGGCGTGGTTGTGGATCTGCACCAACCGGCCGCCCTGGCTGTCGGGTGGGCCGACGCTCACCGGTCGCATGGGTGCCATGGTGCACATTTTTGCGTCGAGATGGTGCCGGGCATCGCGGCTGACGGGGTGTAGCCGTGGTGCGATCACCGTTCTACGGCTCAGGGGCTGAGCGCTTCGCGAAGGGTGGCATGGCAGTCGATGAGGGTGTCGAGGCCGACGATCTGGATGGTGCGCATGACGGAACTGGTGGGTGCGGCCAGGCGTATCCAGCCACCGGCGTCGGTGGCGCTCTGGTGTGCGGCGATGAGGAGGTTGATGCCGGTGGAGTCCATGAAGGTGACCTGCTGCATGTCGATCACGAGGCGCGGCGGCGGCGTGGCGGGGATGTCCAGCGCCTGGCGTAGCGTTTCGCATGTGTCGTAGTCGATCTCACCGGCGACAGTGAGGATGCGGATGCCCTCGCTGGAGGTGTCCACGATCGACAGCTGGTCTGGCTGCGGAGCTTGTTCGGTGTCCGGCATCTCGTCCCCAGTCATGCCGGTGATCCTGGCACACCAGCGCCTTCACCTGCAGTGCCGCCCCTGGACAGGGTGGTAATGCCTTGATGTCGAAGGCGTAAAGCGGGTGCTGGGGGTACGCGTGGGGTGTGAACGGGGGAGAGAAGGACCGAGATGCCAGCAGTTCCCGTGAGTGAGAACGTCCCGGCGCCGGGGGAGCGGGCCATACAGACCACGGTGGCCCTGGAAGGCGACGGTAGGTGCATCGCCCGCGCCCGCCATCTCGCCGCCGGCTTCCTCACCCGCGCGCAGGCCGAGCACGGCCTGCCGGTCTCGCAGCGTGCCATGGACCTCACCCAGCTGGTGGTCAGCGAACTGGTCACCAACGCACTCAAGTACGCGCCGGGACCAGTCCTGCTGGACCTGCGGATCGCCGGCGACGCCGTCGAGGTGATGGTGTGGGACAGCGATCCGGTGCTGCCGGTGGCCCGGGCCGCCGACGTAGGACGCGTAGGGCAGCACGGCCTGGAGATCGTGATGGCCGTCGCCCAGGGCTTCGAAGCGCAGCGCGAGCCAGTGGGCAAGCGCATCACCGCCCGCATCGCCCTCCTGGACGACCCCGGCGGCACCGTCGCCGGACGGCGGCCCCTGTAGAACCCGCCCCGGTCAGGCACGCCGTGAGGCTGCCTGGCGGGCCAGTGCCGCGTGCAGTTCTCCGAGAAGGACATCGGGCAGGGCTGCGCCCTGGCCGTGGTTGAGGACCTGTTCAGCGACCTGGGTGAGTTTGATGTTGGTGTGCTGGGAGACCTCCCGCAGCACCGTGAAGCCGTCGCGCGGGGGTATCTGTCCCAGGACGGTCAGGACACCGATGGCCTGGTCGATGACGGCGTGCGAGGCGAGGGCCTGCTGCAGCTGCCGGTTCTCTGCCCGCAACCGTTCCCGCTCTTCCATCAGCTCATCGGCCGACGCCGATGCGGACTGAGGACGGGGAGGTACGGACGGGGCCAAGGCAATCACCGGGAACGACAGCGGACAGGGGGACGCTCATCCGCCTGCCCGGGTTTCCTGTCAGCATCCATTCGATTCCAACGCGTCACTACGGTCAGTCCCCCTGGTTGTAGCGTTCCGGAGGACAGCCGCGGGGACTTGCTTCCCCCCTGCTCACTGGGGACGGGGCGCAACCAGCTGAGAGAACCGGGCGTGTGTGCCGCCTGGATAGACTGCCCCGTCAGGACGAGTTGTTCCTCTGCCTGTGCCGGGACGGTCAGCCGGCGGCTTGATGTGAAGGAGCCCGAGCGTGGACATCCCACATGCGGTGGGCAGGCCGGCCCCGGCGGAGTCCGGGAGGGCCGCGTTGGAGGTGAGCCCGTTGCCCGGTCGTTCCGGGATACGAGCCCGCGGTGAGATCAGCGTCCTGACTCGTCCGTCGTGGGAGCAGGCCCTGTCTGAGCTGGCCCGGCGGCACGCAGGCGTGTCGTACGTGGAGTTGTCGGATGTGGCGTTCGTCGACGTGGCCGGGGTGACCGCGCTGGCGCTCACCGCCATGAACCTGCCCGACGGGAGGGTTGTGGTCGAGAATCCCCCGCCGCAGCTGCCGCGGGTGCTGGAGATGTTCTGGCCGGGCCTGGACCGGATCGAGGTGGCTTCGTGATGAGCACGGTGACCACCCATGAGGCGTTCGTGCATCCTGCCCTGTTCTACCGCACCGATCAGGAGTACACGCGGCAGACGTTGGCATTCCTGCGCGAGGGCCTGACCAACGGTGAGCCGATGGCCGTGGCGGTGCCCGGCCCCAACCTGGAGCTGATCAAGGCAGGTCTGGGCTCGGACGCCGAGGGCATCCTGTTCCTGGACATGACCGAGGCCGGCCGCAACCCGGGGCGGATCATCCCCAAGGTGCTGCGCGGATTCGCCGACGCCCACCCCAACGGGCGGGTACGGATCATCGGCGAGCCGATCTGGGCGGGGCGCAGCGCGGTGGAGTACCCGGCGTGCGCGCAGCACGAGGCGCTGATCAACGCGGCGTTCGAGGGCCGGGCGGTGACGATCCTGTGCCCCTACGACGAGGTGCGGCTGGATCCGCAGGTGATCGCCGACGCGAAGGTCACCCACCCGACCCTCATCAGCGGGGAGGGCCATGAGTCGGTCAGCGACGTCTACGACTGGCAGGCGGTCGTCGACCGGTACAACCAGGAGCTGCCGCCGGCGCCGGACGCCGCTGCCTTCTCCTTCGATGATGAGGACCTTCCGGCAGTCCGAAAGTTCGCACTCGCTCAGGCGATGCAGTTGGGCATGGCCGGGCAGCGGCTGATGGACGTCGAGCTGGCGGTCGCGGAACTGACGACCAACAGCGTGGTGCACGGCGGAGGCCGTGGGACGCTCGCGGTGTGGGCTGAACAGGACCAGCTCGTGATCGAGGTCCGTGATGCGGGCCTGCTGACCGATCCGCTGGCCGGCCGCCGCCCGCCGAAGCCGGGCCAGCTGGGCGGCCGGGGCCTGATGCTGGTCAACTACGTGTCCGATCTGGTGCGCGTACACACCGGCGACGACGGCACGACCGTGCGCTGCTACCTCAGCCTGTAACCGCACGCGCGGGCGGCCACCTGCGCGGGTGGCCGCCCGCCCCGTTCGTGACACGAACCTTGCATGTCTGCCAGCCCCGGTCCTCCGAGGGCACCGAGCTGCGGGAACGAAGTCGTCGGGCGCGGGGTCCGTTTAGTCTGCGGCTGGCGAGGCCGCCTGCTGGGCCCTAGCGTGGCAGTGCCCTGTGTTGACAGGACAACAGGGCTCGGGCGGCCCCGGCACTTTGCGCCCTGGGCCGGGAGCCGCCCCTCCACTGCCCCTGCTTGCAGTGCAGGGGTGCGCTGGATGAGAGGTGTCGACCGACGAACCCTCCCATCGCTGATAGTGCGCTCAGAATCTATGTGGCCACAAGAACGAGCCCGGGATACGTACGGCAGGCGGCCTTCGGGGGGTGACGGGGCCGACGGCGTCTTCGGCGGCCTGCAAGGCCTGGTCGTGGCTGCCGCTGGCGAGGTGATGAGCAGCGCAGCTTGCGCAGTCGCCGGTCCGGGCGTGTGCATCGGGGGCGTCGTTGAGGCCGCGTACGTGGGCGAAGGCGTGTTCGGGGAAGTCGGCTTGCACCGTGTGCCAGGTGCCGCGTTGCTCCTCTTCGGTGAGGCCCGCGGCCACTTCGGGGCGCATCGGGGCGTACACCTGGCCGTCGCGCTCGCGGAGCATGAAGACGCGGTCGACGTAGTCGACGGTGTCCCCTTTCGGCTGCTGGGCATCCAGCCAGGCCAGGGCGTCGCTGCGGCTTCCGGGCCCCCAGAGGTAGTCCGAGGGGAACTGCGTGGTTTCGAACCGGGTGTCGAACGCTGACCAGTGCGCGTCCTCGTACCGGCTTCCGGGGCGGCAAGCGCTGCGGATCAGGAGGTAGAGGTATCCGTCGGCACCGGTGTCCTCGCGCAGGGCATCGGCCTGGGCCATGTGGACACTTCCCTCGTCGTTCCAGGCCATGACGACGATGTCGCGTTCCACCGGGGCGGGATACAGGCGCCCGCCAGGCGTCGAATGCCCCCACAACTGGTTGATGAATTCCGTCAGGTCGCGCAGGGTCCGCGCCGCCTCCACAGGCGTCGTGCGGTGGTATCCCGTCGGGTGCGCGACAGCGTTACGCAGACTCGACATCGCATGCTCGATGCCACGCGTGCGCTGGCCACGCAGCAGACCGGCCGCCCGCGCCCAGGCCCGGAGCCCGGCGAGCATCCCGTTGAAGTCGATCAGCGTGCTGCCGACCTTCAACTGCCACCGCGGCGACGGCTGCCGCTGCGCGCTCCGCCGTCTCCTCCTGCCCACCTTCTTCACCGCGGCAAGCACGTCGTCGTAGGCGTGCACGTCCTCGGTAACCGGAGGCTCGCAGCCGTTGGCGTCTTCGAAGGTGACCGTACCGGCGCACCACTGGACGAACCGCTCTCGCAGCGCTTGCTCCATCACCAGCAGGGCGCGGTCGTCGACCATCGTGAAGATGTCGTACTCGAGCAGACCGTAGGCGAAGAGGCGCTGAAGCCGATCGAACTCCCGGCGCGTTCCCTCCGCCACGTCTGCAGCAAGTTCGCAGTCCGCGACCAGCCGCTGTAGGAACTCAGCCGACCGCTCGGCCGGCATCGGGCCGCCCAGCCCGAGCGGGGTGAAGATGAGCGCGGTGCTGTCCGGCGTCTGTAGCTCTTCCAGCGAGAGGATCTCTGCCACGGTTACGGCCTCCTAGGTGGGCAACCTGGCAGAATGCACGACGATTTCGCCCCGTGCCAGTGCTTTTGCTGTACGGGGCGGCCGCCGGGTCGGCGAGCAGTTCCCGCCGCACCTCCTGCTTGGTCGGGCCCGTACTTGGTGAGCGTGCGAATCCCAGCGCCCCGCCTGGCCCGCGGCGGCCGGCAGCGCGGTCGCTCCGGGGATTGTCAGGCGGCCCGCTCGACGTCTTCTTGGTCGAGGGCGGGCACGTCCTCCATACCCGAGGGGACGGCGCCATCAGCGTTCTTGAGGGCCTGCCGGGTGGCGACCAGGTCGGCGCCCGTGACTCCGTGCTGCTTGCAGCGGCTCCAGTGGTCGTGTCCCTGCACGGCCGCGGCCGCCTTGCGGAGCGCTTTCCACAGCCCGTCATACGTCTCGGCGGCGGACGCCTCCCATCCGTCCGTCTCGGGGTGCCCTGGGCGGTACCACCGCTCCGGCTCTGCCGGCCATCCGGCATGTGAGTCCCGGGACCACGGAAGCTTCGCCTGGTGGGCGTTCAGCGCCGCGTACAGCTCAGCGAGCTTGAGCTGCGCGGCGATCAGGTCCTTCGGGAAGGCCTTCGGGTCGAATGGCTGGTCCTCAACGGCAGGGGCGGGAGTACTCATGGCGTGGATGCTAGTTCGACTCGCCGACAACATGGCGCACCCCAGGTCTCTGTGACGCACTCGTCCACCGGCGTCACGGTGCACCCCGGTCCGGTCCGGCGAGGCGGTTCCTCGAGTCTCCGCGCTGTGTCAGTGGTGGGCTGTACCGTACTGAGTACGGGCCGCGCACCGGCCCAAGCTGGCCCCTTGCCCATGACTGGGAGCCCTGGGGCGAAGGTACGCGGGACCTTTCGAGTTCGTGCGCATCAGTGCGAAGTTCACGCCGTGTTGCGGCGTGCTGTTGCCGATCACCGCAGTCGTCTTGTCGCGCGCGTGTTCGGGTCATGGGTCCGTGCACGCAAGGTGAGGACTGACTGCCATGGTCAAGAACCAGCGGAAGAAGGCCCGGAACAAGAGGGCCGCCGTGCGTACGGGAGCGGCTCGGGCTTCGGTGTCGACGGGGCGAGTGCACCGGCATCCGGCCGCCGACGTGTCGGTGCTCGAACGGGCGCCGTACGAGCTGGGGGAGGGCGACCTGGAGGTCGCGGCCCGGCTGGTGGGGGCCTGCCGGTCGAGGTGCCGGCCGTGCCAGGAGACCCTCGTGGACAAGGTCGTGGACAGGCACCGGCCGCTGCTGGCCGCGCTCGCCGGTGTCCCCTACGGCCTCGCGCTGAATGAGGCCGCCGCGCACTCGTCGGCGGTGTCGGCCACGACCAGGTCGTGGGTGCCGCTCGCCCGCGCGGCCGCCGGCTCTGGAGATGGGGCCGCCGCGCGGGCGGCCGTCGAGGAGATGGACACCGTGCAGGCCGCGGAGCTCCTTGAGGACGCGCTCGATCACTGGGCGCTGGCCGGGGCGAGCGCGGAAGAGCTCGCCGACCTGCTCGCCCCGCTGCTCACGCGTACGCCTCCCTCCGGGCCGGGCGGGGAGAACACGGATGCTGTGCAGGACGGTGGGCTGCGGGTGTTCACCGTGGACGATCTCGCTCTGGACGACGTTGACGCCTACCACTTGAGTCCCAACTACGCCTTGTTCGTCGGGACGTTGGCATCAGGTGAGCGGGCCACGCCGATGCTGACGCTGACCCCGGAGACCGAGGACGCCGGCATCGAGGACCTCCGGGTGCGCGCCGGGTGGCCCGGGTGGGGCCTGGACCTCTCGCCTGCGCCGGACCCCCGCTGGGAGGTGCGGGTGCGTCGGGCCGACCGGGCGCTCGCGGGCATTGTCTGCATCGGTTCCTCCGGCGACGAGGTCGCGGTCGAGCTGTGGCGGGCGAGCGAGGTCGTGACCATGCCTGCCGACTGGTGGTCGCTGCTGGAGCAGACACGCCACATCGTGGTCGCCGGGCCCGTGCAAGACGCCGGGGACAAGGCCCTGCGCGCGGCTGCCGGCGCCGGTGAGCTCCTGGCCGTCACCGCCACCGTCCGCTTCATCTGAGAGGAGCAGACGTGACTGACTCCCAGGTGAACCTGTCCCAGATCGCCCGGATGGCCGGGGTCGGCCGGGTGGCGGTCGTCAACTGGCGCCGCCGCCACGGCGGTCTCGACGCCAGTGGCGGAACCGAGGAGAGCCCCACCTTCTCCCGCGAGGCCGCCGAGCAGTGGCTGCGCGCCCTTGGCAAGCTCCCCCGAACCACCCGCACCGAGCCCGCCACCTTGACCTTCGACGGCGGGCAGACCATCACCGTGTACGCCCCGGACCTGCGCGTGCCCGGCCCCGGGGACCGGTACGACCGGTACGAGGAGTTCGGCGGCTACATCGACGCCGAGGGACGCGACGGCATCCCCTGGCCCAAGGCCACGGTCCGGATCGAGGCCCCCGAACAGACGCCGTACACGGTGATCGACGCGAACGTCGACATCAGCTACGCCACCAGCACCATGCAGTACCTGAGCCTGATCTGGCCCCCCGAGCGGCGCCGCTTGCAAACCACCACTCCCGCCCCGACACCGACACAGACGGGGGAGGAAGGATGACCGAGACCACCACCAAGACCGCGGAAGCGGCCGCCGAGGCATCGGCACTGCCGGAGGAGCTGGGAGCCTGGCGGATCGCGGGCCTGCTGTCGCAGCGGCTGGGCATCGAGGTGACGATGGCCGACATCGGCGAACTCGTCGACCAGGAGCACCTGGTCGTGCAGAGGCACTTCAAGGGCAGGCCGATGTACGCGACGGCGGCCGCGCTCGCCCTCGACGAGGACCTGGTGCGCGACGTGGTCGACGAGCGGCTTGCGTGGGAGGCGGCGAGCCTGACGCGGGATGCGGCCGCAGACCGGATCGGCTGGCACTGGCGGGACATCGAGCGGATGGGCGCCGAGGGGCGCATCACCCAGGGCAAGGGTGGCCGCTACCTGATCACCGACCTGGAGACGCTGGCCACCGAGGCGGACGGCGAGCAGTACATCACCGCGCAGGCCGCCGCCGAGGACGTGCTGGAGATCCGGCACCCGGCCGACTGGAAGTACGTCGAGGCCACGGGGTGGATCACGCCCGCGGCCACCTACGAGCGCGAGGTCGGCCGGCACCGCACCGTCACCGTGGCGCTGTACCGGCTCGCCGACGTGCGCGCCGTGCGGGACATGCCGGGCGTGGACTGGGAAGCGGTGCGGGGCCTGCCCAAGGGCACGGTCTCGCCGCTGCGCGAGTACGCGGCCCTCGCCCCCACTCGGGCCGCCGTGGTGAAGGCATTCGCGCAAGGGCTGGCGGACCGGCACGGTACGACGGTGTGGGCGTGGAACTCCCCGTACTCCGGGGGCTGGGAGCTGGACTGGGAGCGCGTCGACGGCGGACCGACCAAGCAGGAGGTCCTGCGGGAGCTGCTCGCGGACGCGGCGACCGTCCCGTACGCCGGCGAGATCGCCCTGTGCCCGGCATGGGGCAAGGTGACCCGCCGCGCACGCGAACTCCTCGCGCCGGACGCCGCGGTCATCCTCGACACCGAGACGACCGACCTGCCTGGGCAGACCGTCGAGGTCGCCGTGATCGACGCGGCCACCGGGAAGAAATTGATGGACACCCTGGTCAAGCCGACCGAGCCGATCAGCGACGGTGCCCGCTGGGTCCATGGCATCACTGACGAGATGGTGGCCAGCGCCCGGCCTTTCGAGAGGATCCTCCCGCGGCTGCGCCAGGTCACCAAGGGGAAGGTCATCTGTGCCTACAACGCCGACTTCGACAGGGGAGTCGTCCTCGGCGATGTCCGGCGAGTGGGGAAGAAGCCGATGCACCTGGAACCCTGGGACTCCTGGTACTGCCTCATGGAGGCGTACAAGGACTGGCTCGGCGCCTCCCGGTGGCTGCGGCTCGGCGGCCGCCACCGCGCCCTTGGCGACTGCAAATCCGCGAGGAAGGTGTTGACCCGGATGTCCAAGGGCCGCGGCTCCACGTTTACGCCAACCCCGCCCGCGGCGGGCACCCCTGTCTCCGGACCGCCCTCCGGCAGCGTCCTCGCGGTCACGGCACTGCCTGCGCAAGCAGTGACCCAATAGAGGGAAACAGAGTTGGATGTACTGCCGTGCCTGCTGGCTGTGGGCACTTTCTGTCATCGCTCCCGCGGCCAGCTGCGGGTCGGTAGGCTGCCCTGCAGCGGCCGTCGCATCGGCCCAAGCCCGCACCCCGGCCCATGACCGGGGCGCACCACGGCAAAGGTGCCCGCGGCCCCTCCCCAAAGGGGGCCGGTCTGTGCAGCATCAGTGCGAGGTGTACGTCAACATCTGACGGCTGTACGGCCGTTGAGCCTTCCGCATGCTGCTCTTCATCGCGCGCATCGGATCATGGGGCCGGGCGCGGGAAGTGAGAGAGCCATGTCCAAGAGCCACGGTCGAAAGAGCCGGGCACGGAACACGAGCCGCTCCCGGGGCGCCGCGTACGCCTCCGCACAGGCCGGCACCCTCCACCAGCACGACAGCGGTCCGTCGGACAAGGACCTGCAGCCTGCCCGTCCCGGCGGCTGGGGCGCCGACACCGCGCCGGACATGCGGACCGCGTCCGCGCTGATCGGCGCATGCCTCGAGCGGTGCGCGCCGTGCCAGCAGTCCCTGGCGGCGAAGCTCCTCGACGAGGATCCGATCGTGCTCGCGGTGACGGCCGGATCGGTCTACAGCCTCGCAGCCGATGCCCGGGACGCGGGCTCCCTCGCCTCCGAAGCCGCCCACGCGTTCTTCCGGGCGCTGAAGGCATCGTCGCCGGGCGACGGCCGCGGCATGGTCCGCTGCGTCGAGTCGCTGAACTACCAGGACCGTGCGGCGCTCCTGGAGGATGCGCTGGACCTGTGGACGTTCTACGGGCACAAGCACCCTGGACTCATGCGCGGCCAGAACACCCGCCAGAAAAGCCCGTCGCCTTTCACCTTCGCCGTCCCCGGCAGCGCTCCCGAGGACGCGGGCCCCGGTACGGTCCTCGACCTCTCGGGTCTGGCTCACCCCGCCCGGTACGGCGTCCGGGCCGACATGACGCTCACCGGGTCCGGCCGCGTCGCCTCCGTCGCGCTGGTTCCGGACCCCGAGAGTCGTGAGGCCGGCTACGACGACCTGCACCAGCGCCTGGCCTGGGAGCCCTATCTTCCCGAAGCGCTGCCCGAGGAAGATCCGGCATGGGTACTGAAGATCCACGAGACGAACGGCACCCTGCTCGGCATCGTCCGCCTCCTCGATGCCTCCCTCCTGCCCGGCAAACCGCGGGAGTGGCGCCCCGACGCGTACGACGTCATCCTGTGGAGCGCCCCGCAGCCGACACCGGCATCTGCCGCATGGCTGGAGACCGCGCGCGAAAAAGGCTCGGTCCTGCTGTATGGGCCGCTCGATCTCACTCCCGCAGCGCCCCTTGACTCCGCCCGCCTGCTTGCTGTGCATGCGCGCTGCGTGTTCACCGACCGGCTGTGACCAGGACTGGAGAAGACCCGATGACGCACAGGTTCGAGAATGCCAGCCTGGTGCTGGGGCCGGTCGACGGCCGCTCGGCACAGCTGTGCCGGTTCGCCGGCCGACCCGGCGCCGAACAGAGCACAGCCGCGCTCACCGTCGTCGACGCGGCCCTGGACATCGCCGAACAGGTCGAGGGCGTGAACGATGTCCGGGAACTGCTGGGGCTGTGGAACACAGCCCACGTATGGGGCCATCCGACGGTTCCCGGAGTTGAGCGGCCCCGGCTGAGCGAGGCCAACAGCGCGGTAGCAGCCAACCTCCAGAACCTGGTGGAACAACTGGCACCGGAACAACTGCGCGAGGTGGGGATCGCACTGTCGGTCGACCACGAGATGGTCGCTCTGGCCCTGGAACTGGTAGAGGAGACAACATCCGGCAGGCGCGAGCCCCAAGTGAGCACGATGGCGGAGTTCGAGGCCGAGAGCCGGCTGAACGAGGACCGGATCGGCCACGCCGTCGACGTGCTGCTCTTGGAAGCCCCCGGCGACTGGCCGCCGCTGCAGCGCGCCGCACTCACGCTGGCCCTGGTGTGGGATCTCGCCGACCTGATCGCCTACACAGCGAAGCTGTCGGCCCTGGACGTTGTGCCTACCGCTCTCCTGTGGCAGACACCCGGAGCAGACCATAGCTGTGCCAGCGCGCGCGTCCCCGTCCCGGGAACCGACCTGCTGGTGTGGGCCCAGGTCGCCCCGGAGCCATTCGTCGGGCGCCCATTGTGGAGCCAGGCCACGACCATCGGTCAGTGGCGCTGGTCCCTCGACCGGCAATGCGACGACGGCTCGAAGGCGTACTACAAGAGCGGCCGCGCCCCGACCCAGGCCGCCGCACGCTGGGAAGCACAGGCGGCGACACAGAAACTGCTCAGCGACCCGCAGCAGGCCAGGAGCCTCATGACGGACGACGCCTGACAACTCCACGCTGCACGCCCGGGCCGTCAGCCGACGGCCCGGGCGTGCAAGGACGGCCTTGGGCAAGGTCGTCAGCGTTTGACGCGGTTACGGACGGCGAGGACGGCCAGGCCAAGGAGAACGGGTTCGGTCAGGCGGGAGGTCATCTCGATGTAGGTGCCGGCGGTGGTCAGGTCCTGGCCGGAGGCGCGGAACACCACCGAATTGAGAGTGACGTTCAGGGCTTTCTCGAAGCGCTCGCCGGTGAACCGGTTACCGGTCGGGTTCTGGGGATCGTCCTTGTCGATCTCGAAGGTGACCTTGCCCCCGCCGACCGGGATGGTGCCGGTCGCGGTCTGCTTCGGGGTGTCCTTCGCAAGGCCGACGGCCATCAGCAAGACGATGGTCAGGAGCATGGCCGCCCCCAGCCAGGCCAGGGCCCGGGAGGCGCGCAGGCCATAGCCGGACAGCGCCCAGTACACGGTCAGCAGCCTTTGTTCACCGCGGGGGATGTCGTCGGCGTGGCGGCGCATCTCCATCTCCCCGTAGTAGAAATCCGCGGCCCCCGGCTCGTGCTTGCCGTCCTCGAAGGACTTGCGCAGTGCCCGGTACACCGGAGCCAGCTGCAACGGCCCCGCCCGCCCAGCGTCGAGGACCGCCACGTTCCAGCCCCGCAATGCCCCCGGCTGGCCGGCACGCCAGTGGTGTTCCTCGGCTAGGACGCGCCGCTCGGTGAACCGCACGGGCGGCCAGCGCCACCAGTGAACGGCAGGCGGAGCCGTGTCGAAAGTGCAGGCCCCCTCCAGACGGAGTTGGTCCAGGTGCACGGTGCCGGCAAACAGACATCCCGACAGATCGAGGTCGGCCAGGACCAGATGGGCCGCGTCCACCCCATGCAGCGACGCCACCCGCGCTCCAAGGTCTGGCGTGCTCCGAAAGGGATCTTCGTCGAGCTGTCTGCCGTCGGTGAACACGAACGGATCCGGCTCGGCAGCGATCGTGAGGGGGTACTCGAATACCGCATGAGCGAAGTCCACGGTGGCATAGCGCAGACGAATTTCCGCTGTGGATGACCAGCGAGTACGACGGCATTCCAGACGGTGCGCAACGAACAAGAGCGTCACCGGACCGCCGAACACCGCACCCGAAAGCACAACCCGCCCCGTACACGCCAAAGGCCCGAGCTGGTCAGCCTCTTTGAAGGTCGCTGACTCGAACCTGGCGTTACCCATGAAGGTCGCCGCCTGGAACTCGGCACCGCGCGCGAAGGTCGCCGCCCGGAACCCCGCGCCGCGCGCGAAGGTCGCCGCCCGGAACTCGGCGCCGCCCTCGAAGGTCGCCGACTCGAAGACGGCGTTGCCCTCGAAGGTCGCTGCCTGGAACCCGGCGTCGCCCTTGAAGCTCGCCGCCCGGAACATGGCACGGCCCTCGAAAGTCGCCGATTGGAACATGGCGACGCGCTCGAAGGTCGCCCTCGCGAAGTCGGCGTCGCCCTCGAAGGTCAGAGACCGGAACCAGGCGCCGCGCTCGAAGGTCGCCGATTGGAACATGGCGACGCCCTTGAAGGTAGCCGCCCGGAATCCGGCGTCGCCCTCGAAGGTCGCCGCCCGGAACTCGACGCCGCGCTCGAAGGTCGCCCTCGCGAAGTCGGCGTTGCCCTCGAAGGTTGTGCCCTGGAACAGGGCGCGCTTAAAGGTCGTGCCCACGAATCCGGCGTCGCCCTCGAAGGTCGCCGACCCGAAGTTGGCGACGCGCTCGAAGGTCGCCCTCGCGAAGTCGGCGTCGCCCTGGAACAGGGCGCGCTTAAAGGTCGTGCCCACGAATCCGGCGTCGCCCTCGAAGGCCGCCGACCCGAAGTTGGCGCCGCCCTCGAAGGTCGCCCCCGCGAACTCGGCAGTGCCAAGGCGTGCTTGTCCGGTCGTGGGGTCACAAAGAGCGGCGAGTAGGACGCCGAGCAGGGCTCCGGTGAAGCGGGTACCGCGGTGGTCGATGTCTGCGCCGGGGGTCAGGCCAGCCAGGTAGGCGTCGCGGTCGGCGTCGGCCAGGTGGGCGAGGCATACGGTGTGGCCGGGGACGTGGATGCCGTGGCAACCGACCGGGTTGGCAGCAGGATCTGCATCGTGTGCGCAGTGCGGCCAGGTTGGCGGTTCGGATGTGCTCATGGTGCGGCGGCTCCACGGTGTCAGGTGCCCGTATGGACGCCCTGGGGACGGGAACGGTTCACGCTCGACGATGATGGGCAGCGTCGGGGATCGGCTCCCACGTTATGAACATGCCGTACGTGCCCGCCTGTCCCGTACATATCCGTCAGGCACAGTGCACTGAGGCGCGGGCCGGCGGGAGATCCTCGGGCTGTGGGCCGGCGACGGCGGCGAGGGCGCCAAGCACTGGCTGCACATCCTCACCGAGATCAAGAACCGCGGCGTGAACGACGTCCTCATGTGCTGCCGTGCAGGACGCACCGATCTTGTCGTCTTCTTACCGATTGCTCCCCTTCTTCTTTCAGTTCTTATAAAAATCTTAAAAAGGTGCAGAGGGTGCGGCCACAGGCTCAACTGCCTACTATCTTCGGCTCGAAGTGTATGAAGGCAGTTCAATTGGGACGACCGGGGGATACTGCCGCGAACAGCCGTTTAATACTTCTTGGTGACTTGCAGGGCAAGATTTGAATATCTGGCGGACTTTCAGTGGCCGAAATCTGACCCTCTTGTGAAGATCAGCTCCGTTTCTGTTGACTCCGCATTGCGGGGCGTAGGGGAGGTAGCTGATCGTGCGTCACAGACCCGTGGCCCATGGCAGATCTAGAAGGGGCCGAGGGCGCCAGGCGCGACGGCTGCGGCAGATAACCATCGGCGTCGTCATGCTGTTCGCGACCGAGGCAGCACTCGTGTCGCAGGACACCGGCATCGCGTTCGCCACGCCGACTACCGATGTCTCGGCGGTGTCGTCCACCGAGTCGCCGGGTCCGGCGGAGGCGCAGGATGAGGCGTCGGCGGTGCTGATGGCCCGGTTGCAGGGCCGGAAGATTGAGGTGCTGTCGCAGCGGGCGGCGGACTCGACGACGTACGCGCTGCCCAGCGGGGAGCTGGAGACGGCGGCGTACGCGGGCCCGATCCGGGTGAAGCGGGCGGGGGTGTGGAAGGGCATCGACACCGCGCTGTCCGACACCGGTGCCGACCTCACCCCCGCGGCGGCGGTTGCCGACATTGCGGTCTCGGACGGCGGCGACACCGATCTGGCGTCGGTGACCAAGGGCAAAGAGTCCTTCGGGTTGGGCTGGCAGGACAAGCTGCCCACGCCGACGGTGAAGAACAGCACCGCCTCGTACGACCTGGGGAGCGGCCAGACGCTCTCGGTGACCGCGCTGGCGCAGGGCTTCTCCGAGAACATCAAGCTGGCCCAGCAGCCCGATGGCGCTGCTGTGTCTTATCGGATCCCGCTGGACCTGGACGGGCTGAAGCTGTCCCAGGCCGGCTCCGGTCACCTGCTGCTGAAGAACAGCGCAGGTGACCTGGTCGCCGAGGCGCCGGCGCCGATGATGTGGGACGCCTCCAAGGACCCGGCGTCCGGCGAGTCCGCCCACCAGAAGCAGGTAACAACCGCGGTCGAGACCGCGGACGACGGTGCACAGACCCTGGTGCTCACCCCGGACCATGATTTCCTGGCGAGTGCGACCTACCCGGTGACCGTCGACCCGACGTCCACGCTGGCGGTGACCACGGACACGTGGGTGCAGACCCCGGACTACACCGACTCGCAGGTCTCCTCGACCGAGCTGAAGTCGGGAACGTACGACAGCGGCAGCGACATCGCCCGCTCGTATCTCAAGTTCGACGTGTCGAAGTTCGCCGGCAAGCACATCACCGACACCAACCTGGCGCTGTACTCGTACTACTCCTCGACCTGCTCCACCTCGGGCGCAGGCACGCAGGTGCGCCGGATCACCTCCTCGTGGTCGTCGTCGGACGTCACCTGGGCCGTCCAGCCGTCGACCACGACCACCGGCGCGGTGACCAGCACCGTGGCCAAGGGCTACTCCAGCACCGACTGCCCCGGCGGCACGGTGAACTTCGACATCGACGCGATTGTGCAGGCGTGGGCCAGCGGGTCGGCCAACTACGGGCTCCAGGTCCGCGGTGCGGACGAGAGTGACTCGCTGACCTGGCGGCGCTTCCGCTCCGCGAACTACATATCCGGCGACAACTCCGTCGAGCCGCACCTCACGGTCACCTACAACTCCTACGCCACCACCAGTGCGCTCGCGATCTCGCCGAGCAGTGTGAACGCCTACAGCGGCAAGCGGTACATCACCACGTACACCCCCACGCTGTCGGCGAAGGTCACCGACGCGGACGGCTCCTCGGTCAAGGCCCAGTTCGAGATCACCAACGATCCGGCGTACTCCGGGGAGACCGCCTACTCCTTCACGGGCACCTCCTCCTCGGTAGCTTCCGGTGGCACAGCGAAGCTGACGATCCCGGCCGCGTCAGCGGTGGCGGCGTCACATCTGCGGTTCCGGGTGCGCGGCTATGACGGGACCGACTACGGATCATGGTCCGGCTACACCACTTTCGTACCCAACGTTGCCAAGCCCGGCGCGCCGACCGTCTTGTGCGACAGCTACCCGGTGAGCACCTGGACGGCCCGCGCCGACGGCGCGGTGACGTGCACCCTGGACACGTCCTCTGGGGACGGTGCCGGCTACTACTGGGGTCTGGACGATTCACTCACGCCCACACACCTCTACGACACGGTCGACGGCAACGGCGGTGATCCGCTGACCGTCTCCATCAGCCCGGCAGACGGCTGGCACAAGCTGTACGCCAAGACTGTCGACTCCGGCGGCAACATTTCCACCGCTACCACCACGTACGAATTCGGCGTCGGCGCGGACGGGGCCGCGCTGCTCACCCCCGCCGAGGGCGACACCGCAGCGCGCCGGGTCAGCCTGTCCTCCACCGGCAAGCCGTCCTACACGGGAGTGATCTACCAGTACCGGCGCGGCGAGACCGACACCACCTGGCACGATGTCCCGGTCGGTGACATCAAGTCCTCCAAGGGATCTACCATTTCCGCCTGGCCGGTCGCGGTCGTCAGCGGTACTCCGGCCACTCTGGTCTGGAACATCACCTCGTCCTTGTCTCAGGACGGGCCGATCGACATCCGGGCGGCGTTCACCGACGGCACCACCACCGGGTACAGCCAGACCCGCACCATCACGGTGGACCGGGAAGCCGGCACCGCGCCGAGTGACACTGTGGGACCCGGTTCGGTCAACGACCTGACCGGCGACTACACGATCTCGGCCACGGACGTTTCGGTCTTCGACCTGTCTGTTTCCCGTACCGTCTCCTCGCGCCATCCCAGCGCGGGGGCGGATGCTGAGGGCCAGGTCGCCATCTTCGGCCCGCAGTGGACAGCGGGGATCAGCGATGAACTGACCCAATCGAACTGGTCGTACATCCGCAAGTCCTCGGCCACCTCGGTCGCCCTGGTCGACGGAAGCGGTGAGCAGACCGGTTTCACCAAGACCACAGCAGGCGGCTGGAGCCCCGAGCCCGGCGCGGAGGACCTCACCCTTACCGGCTCTGTCGACGCTGCCTTCACACTCAAGGACAACGACGGAACCGTCTCGACATTCGCCAAGGTCAGCTCCTCGGCCACGACCTGGCAGCTCACGGCGACGCGCCTGACCACGGAGAATTCCACCACCACAGTGGTCCCCGAAGCGGTCCCGTCGGGCACCAGCACGCTGGCACGCCCCAAGTTCGTCATCGCCCCCACCACCGCAGTCAGCGCGGCAAGTTGCCAGACCGCGATCGAAACAGCGGTGGCTGCCGGCAACGACTGGTTCACCAACACCAGCACCACGGCCGGGTGCCGGGTCCTGCAGTTCGTCTACGCCACCTCAACGACAGCCACCGGCTCCTCGCTCGGGGACTACAGCGGGAGAGTGCAGCAGATCAAGGTATGGGCCACATCCCCGGGGGACACCAAGACCACGGCCACACCGATCGCCCGCTACTCCTACGACACCGGCGGACGCCTGAGCCAGGAATGGGATGCGCGGATCTCCACCCCGCTCAAGACCACATATGCCTATGACAGCGCAGGCCGGATCATCACGCTGACACCCCCCGGAGAACTGCCCTGGACCCTCGTCTACGGCAAGGCGGGAAATGCTGCCACCGCCGGTGACGGCATGCTGCTGTCCGCCTCGCGGCCGAACCTGGCCGCAGGCAGCAAGAGCACCCTGGACGGCACCACCGCCAGGACCACGGTGGTCTACGACGTCCCGCTGTCCGACACCAAGGCCCCCAACGCCATGGGCCCTGACAACGTGGACGACTGGGGCCAGACCGATGTCCCCACGGACGCCACCGCGGTCTTCCCCGCCGCTGTTTCTGCCAGCGACGTCACTCCGGCGTCCAGCACCGGCTCCGACCTGTCGGCCTCCGACTACACCCGGGCAACCATCTCCTACGCGGACGCCTCGGGCCGGGAAGTCAACGTGGCCACCCCCGGCGGCTACATCGCTACCAGCGAGTACGACCAATTCGGGAACTCCACCCGCCAACTCACCCCGGGCAACCGGGAACTGGCTCTCGCCACCGACACCGCAAGCCCGCTCTACGACGAACTGACCGCGCTCGAGATTGTCGGCATGCCGACCGCCGACCGCGCCCAGCTGCTGTCCAGCACCTCTGCATACACCCACGACGGACTGCGGGAGACGGACGCGTACGGCCCCTTGCACCAGGTGACCCTGACCTCGCCCCTCAAAGCCGGTTCTGGCGGCTCCGATCTGCCGGCCGGAACCCGGATTCCGGCCCGGCAGCACACCACAACCAGTTACGACGAAGGCCGTCCGACCGACGGCACCGCCACCGTCGCCAACCAGCCCACCACGGTCAGGACCGGGGCGTTCGTGGACGGCTACCCGTCGGACGCCGACGTGAGAACCACGACCACCACCTACGACTGGGTCAAGGGGCTGCCGACGAAAACGGCCAGCGCCGACAAGCCGACGCTGGCCAGCACCACTACGTATGACTCCCAGGGCCGGATCGTGCAGACCACGCTGCCGAAATCCAACGGCACCGACGCCAACACGACGGTGACCGCGTACTACTCGGCGACCGGCACCGGCGCATGCCACGGCCGACCGGAATGGGCCGACCTGATCTGCACCACCGGCCCCGCCGGCGCCATCACCGGCGCCAACTCCAATCCAACCCAGCTCCCCGTCAGAACAGTCGAGTACGACCGCTGGGGCAACACCGCCAAGGTGACCGAAACCGTCAGCGGCGTCACCCGCACCACGACCACCTCAACCGACGCAGCAGGGCGCGGTATCAGGACCTCGGTCTCCGGCGGGGTCGGCACAGCAGTTCCCGACGCAGTCACCACCTACGACGCCGATACCGGCGAAATCGCGTCCGTAGCATCTGATGGAAAGACCATCACCCATACCTACGACGCCCTCGACAGGGAGATCTCCTACAACGACGGGACGGGCAACACCACCACCGCGGCGTACGACGCTCTGAGCCGGCTGGTGAAGAGCACGGACTCCGCCCAGTCCGCCACCACATACGCCTATGACACGGCAAAAGAACCCCGCGGCCTGACAACGTCACGTACCGACTCCGTCGCCGGCACCTTCGCCGCGACCTACAATGCCGACGGCGGTCTGACGACGGAGTCCCTTCCCGGCGGCTACACCCTGAACGTCACCCGGAACGAAGTCGGCGCCCAGACCTCCCGGGTCTACACCAGGGACAGCGACAGCACCATCGTCGCCTCCGACACGGTCGACCGATCGGTCCACGGTGAGACAGCCGCCGACACTGACAGCAACGGCCAGACCAGGAGCCGCAGTTACGGCTACGACCCGCTGGGCCGCCTGATACGGGCGGACGAAACGAACCCCGACGGTTCCTGCACCCGCCGGGACTACTCCCTCGACGACAACAGCAACCGGACGGCGCTGGCCACCTCGACCGGTGACGCCGGCGCGGAGTGCACCAGCACCGGCGCGGTCACGACGGCCTACACCTACGACAGTGCGGACCGGCTGACCAACAGCGGCACCGTCTACGACGCCTTCGGCCGCACCACCACCCAGTCCAGCGGCGCCACCATCGCCTACTACGCCGACGACATGGTCCGCCAGCAGACAGCCGGCAACAGCCGGCAGACGTGGACCCTGGACGCCGTCGGCCGCCTGGCAGCATGGACCACCCAGGACAAAAACAGCGACGGCACCTGGACCCAGACCGGCTCCCGGACCAACCACTACGCGGCCGACGGCGACGGCCCGAGCTGGACCGCGGAAGACGCCAACGGCACGATCACGCGCAACGTGCAGGGCCTCGACAACGCTCTGGAAGCCACTACCGGCAAAACCGGCGCCACCGCGCTGCAACTAACCGACATCCACGGCGACATCACCGTTCAGCTCCCCCTCGCCACAACCGGAGCGCCGACCGCACTGGCCTACGACGAATACGGCAACCTCCAAGGCGAAAGCCCCAGCACCCGCTACGGCTGGCTCGGCACCACACAACGCGCATCCGACACCCCCACCGGCGCGTTTCTGATGGGCATACGCCTCTACGACCCGGCCACCGGCCGGTTCCTGAGCGTGGACGCCATGGAAGGCGGAGGCGCGAACGCCTATGCCTACTGCTCCGCAGACCCGGTCAACTGCACAGACCCGACAGGCCTGTTCGACTACGAGATCACCTATGACATCGGCTGGTCGAAGGTGTCCGCGAAGAGGTTCTTCACGTTCGTCAAGGCGAATTTCGGCGCGGTCTTCCCCATCGCCGGACACCCGAACAAACTCCCCGGAGTCGGCACACGGATCAACCTCCACGTCGGCCCCGCACCATTCCCCGTACGCGTATCCGCCATGAATTCCCACTACTGGAAGTTCGACACACTCAAGGGCCATCCCGACTACCCAGGATGGATCAGCTTCAACTTCAAGCGGAAGAAGAACGGTCACATGCTCATGATCGTTCACGGGCATTCGAGGTTTTCTCTCGCGGACATCTTCGTGGGCGGGTCAACCTACGAGAAAATTGCCACGGATATGTGGGCCAAATTCTGGAGGAACTTGCAGAACCTCGAAGCCCAGATAAACCACTATTATTAACCGCGCCAGGCATGGATCTACGCGATCTTGCCCGCAAGAGAGAAGCGAGAGGCAGGCCATGGTAGGCCGAGTTGTATCGTCTGCATACATCCTGACGGTTGTGGTCCTGGCCGTCGCGGATGTCGCATGGAACCCGGGCGCCGGCCTGGTCACCGAGATCGTGATGTGGATCACCGCGCCGACGTCGATCCTCATCGTGCTGGGGGCGACAATGGCATTCCTCAACCAGAACGACAGCCAGGACCATGCAACCGTCGGAGACAGCGGACCATCGGTGACTCTGGCCGTCCTCTGGGTGTGCTGTGCGGTAGTCCAGGTCTTGGCTCTCCGGTTCGCCGCGCGCAAGCTGAGCAAGATGAGCTAACGCCGCAGCCGTGCTGCGCAGGATGTTCACCAAGTAAAGATCAGAAAAGTCTACACATGGTGAATTAGGATCAATGGCCCGTTGGCGACAGAACGCAACTTCTGTCGCCAACGCGGCAATCTCAGATCTCTATCCGTCGGCTCATCTACAGAGGCGTCAGCCCTGTGCGCGCCGAGAATCTCGTCCGTGCAGATGACCACTCGTGCTCCTGCGTCTCGCCTGATCTGGACAACGGAGTTCTTGGCGACTTCGGTCATCGGTTCCCGCGTCCGAGCGTAGGGCGGTAAGGTGCGGGCAGTGGCCGTCGCATCGGCCCAAGCCAGCGGCCTGGCCCATGACCGGGATGCATGACGGCAGAGGTGCCCGCGGGCCCCGTGCAACGGGACCGGACTGTGCGCATCAGTGCGATGGTGAACATCAACTCTTAACGGCTTTCCAGCTGTTGAAGCCTTCCGCATGCTGCTCTTCGACGCGCGCATCGGATCATGGGGCCGGGCGCGGGAAGATGAGACATGACCAAGGGCCACGGCCGTAAGAGCCGGGCGCGGAAAACAAGCCGGAGTCGAGGGGCCGCGTACACCGCCGCCCAAGCCGGCACTCTCCACCAGCACACCAGCGGCCCGACCGACAAGGACCTCCAGCCGGACGAGCCCGGCCGATGGGGAATCGACGCGGCCCCGGACCTGCGGACCGCGTCCGCGCTGATCAGCGCGCGCATCGAGCAGTGCGCACCGTGCCAGACCTCCCTGGCCGCGAAACTCCTCGACGAAGACCCGATCGTGCTCGCGGTGACGGCCGGGACCGTCTACCGCCTGCATGAGGCCCACGAGCCGGACGGAGGAGGCCTCACTTCCGACGTCTCCCAGTTCTTCCTCATGGTCGTCCGGGCGTCGGCGCCGGGCAAAGAACACATCATGCTCCGCTGCGTCGAGCTGCTGCTCCCGGAAGACCGGGCGGCGCTCCTGGAGGAGTCGCTGGGCTTGTGGACGTTCTACGGCACCGAGCCCACCGGGCTTCTGCAGGGCAATAACAGCGGCACGACGGACGCGTCGCGGGCCGCCATCGCGGTCACGGGCGGGAATCCCGAATCAGGCGGTAGCCCCGAGCCATCCGGCCTCGGCACGGTGGCCGACCCTTCCGGCCTCGCTGTTGAAGACCGGTCAGGCGGGCAGCGTCCGGCCCGGCATCGTCCGGTTCCTGGACGCCACCTTCCTGCCCGACCAGCCGCACTGGGAATGGCGCCCGCATCCCCACCACGTGACCAGCACTCTCCGAGGAGAACCGGATCAATGACCGAATCCATCGAACAGCATGCGGAAGGCGCGGCGCGCTCCCTCGTCGAACTCGTCCGCACCCTTCAGTACCGCGGTATCGAGTACCCGGGGGAGGCGCACCGCGTCCACAGCTATCTCACCCGATGCGCCGGCGAGTTGCGGACCGCCATCGAGCTGATCGAGGCCTCCGTGCAGCAACTGCAGGACAAGGAGCAGCTGATGAGCGACTACCGGGGCGAACCGCTCGACGATGTCCTGCAGCGCTTCACGGAGTCCTCCGACGCGGCGAAGGACCTCGCGGGTGCGCTCCACGGCAGGCTGAGCACGGCCTACTCCGCCATCGGCCGCGTCGCGTACAAGGACGGCCCCGGAGAGCAGGAGTCGGCCACGGGGAGCTGAGTCCGCCGGTTCGGCGGATGTGATCGTCTGCGGACGGTGCGGAGCGAAGGCCGGGGCCGGTGGTCCCGGCCTTCCCGCTGGGCGGCTGGGGCACCCCGACCCGTCAACACAGAAACCGCAGGGTCACCAATAGTGAGTGATATTCACAAATAAAGTAGTGACTTTACAACGTTAACTAAGTGAATACTGCTATGATGATGGGCAGTTGAGATTCCAGGGAGGGTGAGTGAGCCAGTCGCCACAGGAAGAGGGCGCGATCAACGCGACCACAGCGCGGAACAGCCTGTACTCGCTGGTGAAGCTCGCCGAAGAAGAGGGGCGCACCACGGTGATCACCAAGCACAAGGTGCGCGCTCTGCTGGCGCCGCTGGACCGGTTCCCGGCAGCCCGGAAGACCGATGCCTTCCCGGCTCACGTGCTGAGTACGGCGCAGAGGGACTTCGGTGACCTCGTCGCGCTGGCGGCGAAGGGCCAACCGCAGGTGCTCCTGCGCAACACCACCCCGGTCGCGGTGCTGCTCCCCGCCGACTCCTCTCCTGACGCCCTCTCGTCCGACATGGCCGCGCACCCCGGCGCGGCGACCGCAGGAGGTGCGGTGAACCGTCAAGGCAACCAGGACCGCGGCAGCACGCCCCGCAGGCTCGCCACGCTGGGCGATGCCATCGGTTCCGTCCTCACCGATGGCCCGGTTGGCGGCCCCACTTTCGGGCTGCCGGGCCTGGATGCCGCCACGGGCGGTCTGCAGCGGGGCAAGCTGACGCTCGTGGCGGCGCGTCCGAGTGTCGGCGGGAGCCTGCTGGGGCTGGCCGCCGCGCGCACGACCGCGCTCGTCGACCAGGTCATGGTCCTGTACGCGGCCTCGGGGCCCAACCGGGACGACATCTTCCGCCGGATCATCGCCGCCGAGGCCGGTGGCGAGTACGCGCGTCTGAAGCAGGGCCGCCTGACCGAGCATGAACAGCAGGTCGCTCACCGGCTGGTCCAGGCCGGTGACCTCCTGATGATCGATGACGGCAGTGACCTGAGGGCCGAGGACATCGCGGAGACCGCCCCGCACATGCAGGGCCTGGCCCTCGTGGTCGTGGACCGGCTGCAGGCCGCCCACAGCGCCCGCCTGCCGCTGTCCGGGGACCGTCTCCCGGCCGCCTCCCAGGTCCTGGCCACTCTCGCGCGCACCCTGCACGTACCGGTCCTTGCGATCGTGGACAGCGACGATCCCGCACTCCTGGGCCTCCTGGACGCCGACATCACGCTGACGCTCACGCCGACCGAGGACCCTGCCAAAGTCCAGGTGACGGTCGCGGAACGCGACTTCGGCACGATCGGCTCCGCCTACCTGAAGCCCGACCTGATCCACGCCCGCTTCCTCGACGCCAGCACCGCGCCCCTCGAGCGCGCCGACAGTCCGGCGGGCCCGGGGCCCGCGGCCGCGGGCGGGACGACGGCGCTGGAACTGGCCGAAGCCGCCCTTCCCTACACGTCCGGCGGGCACCAGGGGATCCCCGCCGCCCTCACCCACGAGCTCGCCGCGTGGCGGACCGCCGTCGCGGGCGGCGACCACGAGGCCCTGAAGGAGATCCTGCCGTCGCTGCTCCAGGCCGCCGCCACGGTCTCGCAGTGGCCGGACACCCATGAGGGACACCTCCTCGCCGCAGCCCTGCGCCCCTACGGCACGCCCGACTCCGCCGGCACCACCGAAGCCGCCGGGCAGTCGGATGCTGCCGGTGCCGCTGTCCCGGCTGCGGCGGACAACGGGCAGGCACCGGCCGAGGTGGCGGAGGACGAGGAAGACGACGAGGAGGATGGTCTGGCGCCGGGAGACGAGGAGGACGAGCCCGAGAACCACGTCTTCCCTGCCCTGAAGATCCTCAAGGACTCGGTCGGCCGCTCGAAGATGCACCCGATCCGCGTCATCCGCAAAGAGGAGCGCGACAGCGGCCCGTGGCCGCTGATCAGCGAGCACATGGACGGCGAGCCCCGCTGGGTCCACCCCGACGTCACCGCCACCCGCGTGCCCCACATCCGGGCGAACGGCAGGCGCGTGCGCCGCGACCAGCTCGACGTGCCCGACTCGTTCGGCGAAGGCGTGCTGTGCCTGATCGACCGCAACGGCAGCTTCCCCTCCGCCTGTTCGGCCGTGCCGCTCGCCCCGAACAAGCTCCTGCACACCGGCCCGCTCGACGCGTACGACAAGGCCGGGGCCGGCATCTACCTCATCGACATCCCCGCCTGGACCCGCACCGACATGCCGCATCCCCTGGGGCGGATCGCCGACCGTCCCGACGAGGACGGCCGGGCGTGGGTCACCACCCCCCACATCAAGCAGCTGATGAAGCTCGTCCGGGACCACCACCTCGACGCGATGCCGACCATCTACGACTCCTGGACCGGCAAGGCCAACGAGTCGCTGTTCAAGCCGTTCTACGAGGCCACCCGCAAGGCCCGCACCGAACTCGTCCAGGTCGGCGGCGACCCCTACAAGGCCTACAAGACGCGCCTGTCGATCGCGCTGCGCCTGCTGTGGCCCAAGCGCCCCTCCCAGCGCTCACCGTTCTGGCGGCCGGACTGGCGCATGAGCATGGTCGCCGAGGCCTCGGTCCGGCACTGGACCGTCGCGTTCAAGGCCGTCCAGGAAGGCCACACCCTCGTCGCGCTGCGCAACGTCGACCAGGCCATCTTCTGGACCCCACCCGGCACGCCGCCGTCCACGTACCGGATCGGGACCGGCTTCGGCGAAGTCAAGAGCAAGTTCGTGAAGGCCGGAGAGACCATCCTCGAAGGTGACGACTGATGGCCGGACCCACCGGACGCGGCACCTCCCTGGGCGCCGCCCTGAACGACCTGCTGCGCTCCCAGGTCACCGCACGCCACCGGCTGTCGTCCTACAGCGCCAAGCACTGGCACGCCCAGCTCTCCCAGTTGACCGCGACACACCGCGGACAGCAGGCCCTCGCGGACGCCGGTCTGAACGTGACGACCAAGACCCTCATCAACTGGCTGTCCGACTCCGAGTACAACATCCGCCGCAACTACCGCGACCTCATCCACACCGCGTACGAGAACGTCGCCCTCGTCCCCGCCGACCCCATCCCCCGCCACATCAAGCGCGGCCAGTACGAGATCAGCGGCGTCGTCACGACCGGCGACGACGAACGCGAACGCGGCACCGCAGACGCCGCGCCCCTGCGCATCGACGGCACCCGCGGCCACTGGGACGCGATCGAGGAACTCTGGCTCGCCGGTGAACTCACCGACGACGAGTTCGAGGACCACTTCATCGACGACGTCATCGTCGAGGACATCGGCGAAGGCACCGACGGCTGGCAGTTCACCGGCGGCTCCTACTCCGTCGAACTCCGGTAACAGCCCGCACCAGCGGCCGAACTACACGTTGCAGCAGGGGGAGCCACCTCATGAGCCACCATCCACCACGGCGGCCATTACCGCTGATCGCCGTACACGCAGAGACGGCCGCGAACGCCGAGCAGCGGGTGATCGAGCTGCTCGGCGTCGCGGGCGCAAGCCCTGGTGAGGTACACACCCTCATCGCGGCCATCCGCGCCGGCGCCGTGGAAGGCGCTCAGGGCGAAGTCATCGCGCTGGACACGCAGGCCCCCGCCGACACCAGCGACCAGGTCCAGGAGGGCTGGCTTCGTGCCGTCGAGACGATCTCCGAGCGACTCGCCCACATCGCCGACCGCACCATCCAGCAGGCACGAACGGCGGCCGCCGCCATGGAGACACGGCCGGTCACATCTGAGTCGGAACCGACCTCCCTGCCCACCCCGGTCGACCAGGTGGGGGAGGAGCAGGTGCAGCAAGTCCTCGAGGCAGCCGAGCGGATCTTCGTGTCCCTGACCGGCTACACGGGCATCGACCGCGACCTGTCCCAGGAGATCCTCGCAGTCGTCCTCAAGTCCGTCAGCGCCGAGCAGCAGCAGGACTACGTACGACAGTTGGAGGCCTTCGCCGAAGCCAGCCGGGACCGCCTCGTGCAGCTGTATAGGAAGTACGGGCCGGGCGGAAAGTTCGCGGACGAGAGCCACTGCTACCTCACCCACCAGCCCGAAGGCGTCGTGGTCTGCGAGCGCCTGGACAGCGTCCCGATGTGGCTCAACGCGGTGTGGAACGACGAAATCGACGCAGAGCTGACGCTGGACCGCTTCACCAAGTACTGGCGTTTCGGCCTGGGCCCCTCATGAGCGGAACCGGCGACCGATCTGCTGACTACCTTCGGTACGACGGCACGTGACGGAGGCCGACGGCTGCGGTTCGTAGAAGTTCCGTCGCGGAACATGGCGAACAGGACGTCGGCCCGGCGCCGGGCGAGGGAGAGCAGGGCTTGGGTGTTGTGCTTGCCCTGGGCGATCTTCTTGTCGCAGTAGGCCCGGGAGGCCGGGTCGCCGAGGGCGGCGAACGCGGATGGGAAGAGAGCTTGATTGAGCTGCTTGTTTCCTCGTGAGGGCTGTTCACGGCGGATCGGTGAGCCCGGCCTCCGGGTCGCCGGGGCGAGGCCCGCGTAGGCGGCGAGGTGGCCGGCGGTCGGGAAGGTGCTGCCGTCACCGACCTCGATCAGGATGCGGGCCCCGGTCCTGACGCCGACTCCCGGCATCGACGTCAGGAGGGTAGGCCGCCATCAGTTCCTCGATCCGTCCAGCCCGGCTGCCCCTGGCAAGGTGAGAAGGACACCGATTAGCGAAACCAGCCGAAGCCAGCCACCGCGCCCCCGGCGCCCTGCGGGCAGCCCCGGCGGACACAGCACCACGCCGCGCATCACTGTGCGGTCGCCATGCACCCGAGAGGACGCTCGCATTGCGGTGAATGTCCATCACCGAGAGCCGTCCGTCGTCTACTGCGTCTTCGTCTCCGTGGACGCTCATGCCATGCGAAGTACGAAGTGGCCTGCGGCGCTGCCTACGACGAGCAGGCCGTGGACTGCGACCAGCCCCGATGCGGCAGTATCGAAAGGCAGCGTTTGTGACGTTCTTGCTCCCAGGTTCCAGATGTGCACCCTCTGTTCCTCGCCGATGGTGGCCAGGCGAGGGGTGCCGTCGGCCGCAGTGAACCCCACCAGCGCCCGCACCCGGTGGAAGCGGTCGATGTGGAGGGAGCGATCCTCTCGTCCGGTGGCCGGGTCCCAGATGTGCACCCTCTGGTCCTCTGTGGTGGTGGCCAGGCGGGGGGTGCCGTCGGCCGCGGTGAACCCCACCAGCGCCCGCACCCTGTGGACGCGGTCGATGTGGAGGGAGCGATCCTCTCGTCCGGTGGCCGGGTCCCAGATGTGCACCCTCCGGTCGTCGGTGGTGGCCAGGCGGGGGGTGCCGTCAGCCGCGTCGAACCCCACCAGCGCCCGCACACCGCCGGGGTGGTCGATGTGGATGTCGCTGTCCTGTGGTCCGGTGGCCGGGTCCCAGATGCGCACCCTCTGGTCGTCGGCGCCTGCGGTGGCGAGGCGGGGGGTGCC
>NZ_JBICWQ010000019.1:55634-57339 GCF_043199815.1 Streptomyces sp. NPDC048523
GTGCCGTCAGCCGCGGTGAATCCCGCCAGCGCCCGCACCCGATGGAAGCGGTCGATGTGGATGTCGCTGTCCTGTGGTCCGGTGGCCGGGTCCCAGATGCGAACGCTCCCGTCGGCGCTGGCGGTGGCGAGGCGGGGGGTGCCGTCAGCCGCGGTGAATCCCGCCAGCGCCCGCACCCGATGGAAGCGGTCGATGTGGATGTCGCTGTCCTGTGGTCCGGTGGCCGGGTCCCAGATCCGCACGCTCCCGTCGGCGCTGGCGGTGGCGAGGCGGGGGGTGCCGTCAGCCACGGTGAATCCCGCCAGCGCCCGCATACCGCCGGCTCGGCCGGTGTGGATGTCGCTGTCCTCTCGTCCGGTGGCCGGGTCCCAGATCCGCACGTTCCCGTCGGCGCCGGTGGTAGCGAGGCGGGGGGTGCCGTCAGCCACGGTGAATCCCGCCAGCGCCCGCACCCGGAGGAAGCGGTCGATGTGGATGTCGCTGTCCTCTCGTCCGGTGGCCGGGTCCCAGATCCGCACCCTCTGGTCGTCGGCGCCGGCGGTGGCCAGGCGGGGGGTGCCGTCGGCCGCGGTGAACCCCACCAGCGCCCGCGCACCGCCGGGGTGGGCGATTTGGAGGGTGCCGTCCGGTCGTCCGGTGGCCGGGTCCCAGATCCGCACGCTCCCGTCGGCGTCGGTGGTGGCCAGGCGGGGGGTGCCGTCAGCCGCGTCGAACCCCACCAGCACCCGCACACCGCCGGGGTGGCCAGTGTGGATGTCGCCGTCCGGTCGTCCGGTGGCCGGGTCCCAGATCCGCAACCTCTGGTCGTCGGCGCCGGCGGTGGCCAGGCGGGGGGTGCCGTCGGCCGCGGTGAACCCCACCAGCGCCCGCACACCGCCGGGGTGGCCAGTGTGGGTGTCGCTGTCCTGTGGTCCGGTGGCCGGGTCCCAGATGCGAACGCTCCCGTCGGCGCCGGCGGTGGCGAGGCGGGGGGTGCCGTCGGCCGCGGTGAACCCCACCAGCGCCCCCACTCCGAGGGGGTGGCCAGTGTGCAGGCCGTGGATGTCGCTGTCCGGTAGTCCGGTGGCCGGGTCCCAGATGTGCACCCTCTGTTCCTCGGTGATGGTGGCGAGGCGGGGGGTGCCGTCGGCCGCGGTGAATCCCGCCAGCGTCTGCACACCGCCGGGGTGGCCGGTGTGGGTGTCGCTGTCCTGTGGTCCGGTGGCCGGGTCCCAGATGCGAACGCTCCCGTCGGCGCCGGCGGCGGTGGCGAGGCGGGGGGTGCCGTCGGCCGCGGTGAACCCCACCATCACGTGCACACCGCCGGGGTGGCCGGTGTGGATGTCGCTGTCCGGTAGTCCGGTGGCGGGGTTCCAGATGTGCACCCTCTGGTCGCCGGCGCCGGTGGTGGCCAGGCGGGGGGTGCCGTCGGCGGCGGTGAACCCCACCAGCGCCCGCACTCCGAAGGGGTGGCCAGTGTGGATGTCGCCGTCCCATCGTCCGGTGGCCGGATTCCAGATGCGCACCCTCTGGTCGCCGACGCCGGTGGTGGCCAGGCGGGGGGTGCCGTCGGCCGCGGCGAACCCCACCATCACGTGCACCCGGTGGAGGTGGCCGATGCCAATGTCGCCGTCCGGTAGTCCGGTGGCGGGGTTCCAGATGTGCACCCTCTGGTCGTCGGCGCCGGTGGTGGCGAGGCGGGGGGTGCCGTCGGCGGCGGTGAACC
>NZ_JBICWQ010000019.1:57433-65566 GCF_043199815.1 Streptomyces sp. NPDC048523
CGAACCCCACCAGCGCCCGCACTCCGAGGGGGTGGCCGGTGTGGATGTCGCTGTCCGGTAGTCCGGTGGCGGGGTTCCAGATGTGCACCCTCTGGTCGTCGGCGCCGGTGGTGGCGAGGCGGGGGGTGCCGTCGGCGGCGGTGAACCCCACCAGCGCCCGCACTCCGAGGGGGTGGCCGGTGTGGATGTCGCTGTCCGGTAGTCCGGTGGCGGGGTTCCAGATGTGCACCCTCTGGTCGCCGGCGCCGGTGGTGGCCAGGCGGGGGGTGCCGTCGGCCGCGGCGAACCCCACCATCATGTGCACCCGGTGGAGGTGGCCGATGTCAATGTCGCCGTCCGGTAGTCCGGTGGCGGGGTTCCAGATGTGCACCCTCTGGTCGTCGGCGCCGGTGGTGGCCAGGCGGGGGGTGCCGTCGGCCGCGTCGAACACCAGCAGCGCGCGCGCAGTTCCGGTGTGCCCGGTGAGTTGGAGGGAAAGCTGGCGTCGTTGGACGGACGCTGTGAGCACGGTGGCGCATGGCCCTGTTGAGGCGGGAACCGGTGCTTCGGTAGGGGGTGCGGTTCCTTGGACGTACGTCGTGCCGAGACGACGCCACCACTGCCGCCATGCAGTGACCGCGAGGGCTGACTCGGCGGATGTAGAGCTGGAGTGGGCGAGGTGCTGGAGTAGGACGGTTCCCGCGATGGCAGGTGGCAGTACGTGTGCGGGAACGTGGTTGACGGCGGCTGTGACGCTGGTGAGGTCCAGGGTGTCGAGTACGCCGGGGTGGTCGGCGAGGGTTCGGAAGGACCCTGCGGGGTCACCGAGGCGGGCGTGCCCGGCGAGATGGTAGCGGATGTAGGGATTGATATCGGGGGGTGGCATTGGGACGGTGGTCTGGCCCGCTGGGGTGTCGAGGATCTGCTGGGCGCGCTGAGTGAGGGCAGTGCAGAGGGCGACGTGGGCTTCGGTGGAGCCAGGTGCGTTGATGAAGTGTTCGGCGAAGGTGCGGTGGGCCAGGCGGTAGACGGTCTGCCCGTATTCCTGGTCCAGGGCAAGGTAGGGGGCGGCGTCGCGCAGCAGCTGTGGGATGGCGTTGCTGATGGCCGTGGGCGTGGGTGTAAGGGCGCCGGCGGAGAGGGCCCAGATGTCGTCTTGATCGGGAATGCCGCGGCCCTGGGCGAGACCGAGAGCGTGGAGCAGGGGGGTGTAGGCGGGGTTGGCGTGGTGTAGGCGGTCGAGGGCGCGGGTGAAGAGCTGGCGGTGGGTTTGGCCGATGAGGGGGGTGGGGTCGGTGATGAGGTGGGTGTTGCGCAGAAGTTCGTGGGCGGCTAGACGGACATAGAGGAATTGTTGTGGTTCGGTGCCGGCCTGGTGGTGGTCAGCGAGGAGGAGGACGGTGTCGGCAATCTGCTCGTCGTCGACGTCGAGTTTGGCGGCACTCAGTTTGGCGCGTAGGTATCCGGCGAAGGCCTCCCGGTCCTGGATCACTTCCAGGCACTGGACATGGCTGGCGCGCTGGCTGTCGGCCGACGGTGGCAGGGAGCGGAGAGCGTCAAGAAGGTTGGTGTCGGCGGGTGCTGGCTGGTCGGGGCCTTCGTGGGTGGAGCTGCGGGTGCCGATGATGACGCGGATCGTTGGAAGAGAGGCGAGAGGCCGTAGGAGGACATCAGCGATGGTGAGGGGCTGCTCGGCCTCGTCGAGCGCGTCGAGCAGGAGGGTCAGCGGGGTTCCTCGTGTGTGAAGCTGTCCGATTAGCCGGTCGGCGAGATCGGCTGCTGGCTGGCCGCTGGCGGCGTCCCGGGTGATGTCAGGCAGGTCGGCGGCGGTGGCGATGAGCTCGACTGTGCGGGCGAGAGTGAGGCCAGCGAGGTGGGCGACAACGTCGAAAGGGTCCTGGGGGCAGACGACTCCTTGGGGCAGTGGCTGCAGGTGCCCGTGGCGGATGAGGATGTCGCGGAGCTGGCTGCGGGTATGCAGGAGAATGTGCCCGAGCAGCGCGGACTTGCCCGCGCCAGCGCGCCCGGTCACGACCAGGGCGCCGTGGGTGGTGGTGGTCAGCCAGCGCAGGATGCGGTCACGTTCGAGGGTGCGCCCGTGGAAATACCAGGCGAGTTCACCGAGTTCGGCGCCGGACGCCTTGGGGACGAAGTGACGTTGTTCGTCGGTGGGGAGCTGGTCGAGGATCGCTTGGATCTCGGCCAGTTGGTCCAGGGGGGCTGAGACGGCGGTGGCGGCGTCGGGGGCGTTGCGGACGAGAGCGTGCCGGTCGTCGTCGACGGTTTCGTTGCTGCGGTAGCTGTAGCGATTAGGGGTGAGTTGGGCGCCGAGGGTGGCGAGGCCGATGGTCGCCTGTCCGCGGAAGGTGACTGTGAGGGCACGCTCGAGGAGGCGCGTGAAGTCGCCGAGTTCGGCGGGTGCTTGGGCGGCAGTGGACAACAGCAGGTAGCCGCTGGCAGCAGAGTGCTTGCTGAGGAGTTCGCGGTGGACGCTACGGGCGAAGTCGCGGGAGTAGCAGGCGTCAAGGACAACGATCGCCCAGTTGCCCGCGGCGGCGGGGTGGACTTGGCGGCTCCCGATGGCGTGGGCGATGTCCTGCGGAGTGACGCCGTCGTCCACTGGGGCCGCGGTGCTGTAGTGGGCGAGGTGGGTGGCCGTTCCGTGGCCGACCCAGTAAAGCAGCGTGTTGCCGCTGCACTCGGGGGCGGCCGGCTTCTTCCACGTGCCGAGCCGGGTCTCCACCGCCTGCCGGTTCCGTTCCTTCGCCGGGGTCTGCCACGGGCTGGTGCGCACGCCGTACGGGGCGAGCAGGGCGGCGATGGCCTGCACCTGCTCTTCGGTCTTCAGGTCGGGGTGGTGCTCGTAGGCTGTGAAGCTGATCGGGAAGAGCTCGACCCCACTGTGGGCGGTGCTCTCCGGGGTATCAGTTGTCCTGTCGGGAGTTGTCACGTGCGGCTGCCGGGGTCAGGCATCGGGCGGGCTGACGAGGAGGAGCTGGGTGATGGGAACGTGGCCTCCCGTGTCCAGAACTACCCGGTACAGGTCGGCCGCATCGGGGATGAACCGGGCGGACAGAGTCCCGTTGGGGTTATCCGGACCGTAGCGGAGTTCGAGCGGGGGGCCCGGTCGGCCGGTCGTGGCGCTGTGGACGCTGAGGCTGGCGCCTGCGGGTGTATCCAGACCGGTGACCTGCAGGGGAACTGGCTGGCCGATCAATCCACCGAGATGAGGAGTGGTCAGGCCGGGCCTGGCGCCGTCGTCGCCGGGCAGGTAGGCGTTCTTCTCGCGTTCCAGCGCCGTCCGGCGGACCTGGCGTAGAACTTCGTCGTGGCAGGTCAGCGTGCCGTGCTGCCCGAACACGTACGTGACCGCCTCGGTGCCGATCTTGGCGGAGGGTTCATGGACGGTTCCGTCTCCGAAGGTGTTGCGCCGGGCGGGGATGCCAGTGCGGGGATCCCTGAGAACCTCGCGGTCCTCGCCGATATCGAAGGCGTAATGACGGCCGGCGGCGACCGGTCGGCCGAATCGGACCTCCTCCTCCAGGGTCTGGACGGTGTCTTGGGCTTCCCCGACGATCGCCCGGTGGCTGGGCATTGTGAAGGTGTGCTCGCGGTAGCGGGCAAACTCGGCAAGGGATCGGGCGGCCAGGTGTTCGTTGCCGCCGAACCGGGCCACTTCGGCGGGGGTCAGGCGGTCGACGTCCAGGCCGCGGTCCAGGCAGCGGTAGCCGGGCAGCAGATCGTGAACACCCGGCAGCGTCACCGCCATCCTGTGCACGTGCCGTACTAGCCAGGCCGGTCTTGCCTCGGCCTGCAGGACGTTGAGGGCGATGACGGCCTTGGCCGAGCCGAGAAACGGCGTCCCAATCGTGATCACCGCCCGGGTGTCGGCGGCAAGCTCCGGGTCCTGCTCCAGAGCGGCGCGCACCACGAGTCCGCCCATGGAGTGGGCGGCAAACACCAGCCGCGGCAGCTGCACCCCGGCCGCACGCCAGTCAGTCCGCCCGGCGACCTGCTCCCGCCACCGCCGCAGGTGCGCGCGAGCCGCGTGAGCCAGCAACGCGCCGTTGTAGGAGACGGCCAGACGCCAGTCATACGGGAAGGGCGCTACCGCCTGCGGGGCCAGCGTGACCTGCTGCAAGGCTCCGGTTAGAGAGGTGTAGGGGTCGAGGCCTTCGAAGACGGGCAGCCACCAGGGAGTCGAGAGAAGTGCGGTGGCCCGGATGCGGGTCAAAGGACGATGCCGGGCCGTGTCGGCATCCGCGGCCTGCTCCTCGGCAGTTGCGTGCAGGGAACTGAGGGAACCTTTGCCGGTGAGCGGGTTGGTGAGCATCGACAGGTCGACGCCCCACAGCCGGATGCCGGTCGCGGTGTCCTGGAGGACGCTGCCCATGATGCCCGGCACCACCACGCAGGCGTCCCGGGTTCGATTGTCGAACACAGGCGGCGCCATCGCATACGGCACGGCACCGCGGTACCCATCGAAGCCATCCCCCACGGTCACCATGGAGACTGACGATAGGGCAACACAGCGGTTGAAATGCCGAAATCGGCGAAGGTTGAGGAAGGAACAGGAGCTCCTCGGGTCAGCCATGGCATTGACGCGTTGGCCAGCGGGTTGTGACCAGGGTCCGGCCGTACGGCCTGGCCGACGGCCAGCCCCCGGCAAGGTCCTTTGGGTCGGCGACATCGTCCAGGACGATCAGCCACCGGTAGGGCTTCGCTTTGGCTTTGGGGCTCAGCCAGGCCCGGAATGCCTGCGCTCGCAGGCCCGGATGGCTACCAGCGGTCTGTGATGGTCTTTGCGACCTGCGCGACGCCGGGGTCGAGTGGGGAGGCGGCGACCAGAGCTGCCTGATCTCTACGGCGGGCGTGGGTTGCCAGGTCGTGGTCGCCGACGTGTACGTGTCCCAGGAGCGGGATGCCGGCGGCAGCCATATTGGCTTCGACGGCGTGGATGAAGCCGGGTTCGGGCTCTGCGGCCGGAAGTTGGCGGCTGCCGCTGATCATGCCGAGGAATGCGGTGGGGCGGTGGTAGAGGAAGTTGAGGTGCCGCTCGCGAAGCAGTGCGGCACTCTGCTCTGGGGTGAGCGGATGTTCTTGGCGTTCTTCCGGTACCGCACCGTGGGTGAGGGTCTCGGTGACCGGGGCGCCGTTGGTGGCGGCGAGCACGACGAAGTGGTCCACGAGGTCGCGGTGCGGCCAGGTCGGGCGGCCCATGAGCACGATGGAGTCGAAGTGGCGGCGCCCCAACTGGAGCGCGTCGCGGAGCGGGCTGTCGTCGGTCGTGAGGTACTTCGGGTCGGCGGGCCGAGTCGACCAGGGCGTGTGCTGTTCGACCAGCAGCCCACCCTGGTCCCGGCCGGTGCCGGCCTTCCACAGCAGGGTGCTGCGGTACCCGGGCCACTCCTGCAGCCGCTGCTCGGCGGCCTTGCGTTCCCGGGCGCGGCGGGAGTACAGCGCCATGTTGATCCCGGACGGCTTGTACTCGTGCACCAGCAACACCCGCATTCCCTGCCGCGCCCACGCGGCCGCGATCTGCACCGCGAGCGTGCTGAGCTCGTACCGGTCCTCGAGCAGGAACTGCACCGTGCGCCCGTTGCGGGAGGGCGGTGCCGTGCGGCGGACCTGGGTGTAGCGGACGCCGGCCGCCTGCTGTGCCTTGCGGGCGCGGGCCTTGGGGCCGCTCGCACCGGACTTGGTCATGAGGATCGATCTCCGCTCCAGGGCCCCCGCCGCCCCGCAGAGTCGACGACGCGCGGGCATGGGCGAACAAGTGCGGGACCGTCCCTGGAACCGATTCGGTTCCGGTGTCCTTGGCCTGGTGCATGACCGGTGCGGGGTACCGGACGCAGGCTCGCGGCGTGCGCATCCTGCCGCAGCCCAGAACCTAGCGGCCCAGCAGATCAACGAGACGGAACGACACCCCCCGAAGCAGTCCGCTGCACCTACGTGGTCGCCCGGGAGCGGATCGTCGGCACTCTGACCGCGGCGCAGACCTCGCACGGCTCCGACGATGTCCTCCGACCTGACCTGGGCACGCGCCATTTGTGAGAAGGCATGGATTGGAGTGCTCGACTGTCCCATCATCGTGTGATGGCTGATCTTATGGACGTGCCGCGACTGCGTGGTCTGATCGACGAGTTCCTCGCTGGCGCCTATGAACATCACGGCCATCAGGACTTGCCTGCGCTCTGCGAGCGGCTCCGCCTGCCTCAGCCGCCTCCCCAGGAGGGCCACACCAAACACCAGCGGCTGTCGGCCAGTCTGCAGGCCTGTCCCGACGACGGCCTGGAGGCGGTCGCTGAGGCCGTTCTCGAGAGTCAGCCGCTGGCAGCGTGGGAGCGCAACCGGCTGGAGGACGTGCTGTGGCTGGGGCGCCCCCACGTGCGGATCCCGGGCCGCACGCGGCGTGAATTGGCGAGGGAATTCGACTTGTCCGGTCATCTCAACTACCCCGACCGTTTCATGGCGCTGCTAGGCCGAATCTGGGATCTGGGCGACGATCTGCGGGGCTCGTGGGACCAATCCGCACCGGCCTTGAGCGACGAGATCCAGCGCCACGTGATCAGGTTCCAGGAGGACTGGACGACCGAGTACCTTTTCGAGCAACTGCATGCCTTCGAAGCCCCTGATCCCCGCTTCGGGCACTTCCTCGAAGGACTGGCGTCCCCTACCACCCTGCCCGACGAGCAGGCCCAGCGCCGTTTCGTTGACCTAGTGAACAAGCATCTGCAGCCGGTGGGCGCGCAGCTGCGCCTCGAAGGAGAACAGGACGGCTATCCGCTGTTCCAGCTCATCCAGTTCGGTCAGGGAACGGGCCGACGGCCGCGGAATCTGATCTTTGCCACCTTGGGCAAGCCCGACATCCGCTTCACCAGCGCCCTCGACAACGACATCGAGATCGCAGAACGCTCCGATCAGGTCCTGGTCTACGACCGGCCGGTCGGCAAGAACGGGCTGCGGTGGCGTGAGCTGCTCGCTTGGTGGCAGGAGACCAGGGAGATCAGCGACCCGGAGCGGGCGACCTGGTCCCTCTACGACCGTATGCACGCTTCCCTGCCCCGCGAGTCCGACGGGCAGAAGAATCTGTTCTGGCTGTACCACAACATCTACCGGGAGGACTTGAGTGCGGTCCCCGCTCTCCTTCCGGAGGTATGGGTGCACTGGGATCCGAGGACGGTTCGTGAGCGAGGTGCGCTTGCTCTGCAGAATCTGCGCATGGACTTCCTCATGCTGCTGCCGGGTAACCGGCGGGTCGTACTGGAGGTCGACGGCAGGCAGCACTACACGCGCAAGGAGGGAACCGTGCCTGACGGCGCGAAGTACGCTGCCACCATGGCTGGCGATCGGGACCTGAAGTTTCGCGGATACGAAGTCTTCCGGTTCGGCCACGATGAGCTTCGTGACCGCGGCCAAGCCCGGCCCGTCGTCACAGAGTTCTTCCGAACCCTCCTCGACCGATCATCCAGCGAGCCTCACTAGCACGGGGAAAGGCCGGGGCACACGAGCAGGTCAACATCTTGGTCGAGCGCCTTCCTGCAGCAGACACTTCGATCTCTTCATCAATCTTGGCCGCAGCGGCTGGCGGTTCCGGCACGGACGTGAACCTGACGGGAGTGCGGCCCCCTCGTGGGCTTGGGACGATCTGGACTGAACCTGCACGCACAGGACACGGCAATAGAGCCCAGTGGGACCTACGCGATCGCCGAGGGGCTCTGTGGGGGGTCTTGCGGTGGTGTGGCCTCCGGAGAGGCTCCAGGGATGTTGACCGCTGCCTGGATGAAGCCGTCGACGACGCGGTGGAGGGCGGGGACGTGCTCGGGGGCGGGAACTCGTTTGGCGAGATGCTCGGCCGCGAGGAGATAGCCGCCTGCAAGGGGTTCACGAAAGTAGAAGCGGGCCTGTTCAACAGAGACGCGGTAGGTGGCAAGGAGGGTTGCCGAGACGTATCCGCTGAGCGCGGAGATGAAGGCGGTCAGCGAGGCGAGAGTGATGGCAGTGGCGGTGTTGTGCGTCAGGACAACGGTGACGGCGCCGGCGAGGACGAGAACTGCAGTGAGCCTCCGCCAACTTGAAGTCGCTGCTCAAAGGACTGGCGTGCTGGTCTGTCGGCGTACTCCCGCTGGTCGTGGACGGCAGTCCACGAAGTAG
>NZ_JBICWQ010000020.1:0-7836 GCF_043199815.1 Streptomyces sp. NPDC048523
ACCTGCTGCGCCCCGAGCGCATCGGCGTCCAGCTGAGCGAGGAGTTCCAGCTGCACCCCGAGCAGTCCACCGACGCGATCGTCATCCACCACCCGCAGGCGACGTACTTCAACGCGGGAGGCGAGCGGTGACACCGACGTTCTCCTTCGAGTTCTTCCCGCCGAAGACGGCGGCCGGGGAGCGCACGCTGTGGCAGGCGATACGCCGTGTCGAGCCCCTGCGGCCCAACTTCGTCTCCGTCACCTACGGCGCGGGAGGCTCCTGCCGGGACCGCACCATCGAGGTGACGCGGCGCATCGCGGCCGAGACGACCCTGCGCCCCGTCGCCCACCTCACCGCCGTCGGCCACTCGGTGGCCGAGCTGCGGCACATCATCGGCGCCTACGCGGACGCGGGTATCGGGGACGTCCTGGTCCTGCGCGGCGATCCGCCAGGTGACCCCGCCGGGCCGTGGGTGCCGCACCCGGACGGCTTCCGCTACGCCTGCCAGCTGGTCGAACTGGTGCGCTCGCTGGGTGACTTCACCATCGGCGTGGCGGCCTTCCCCGAGCGGCATCCGCGCTCATCCGACTGGGACGGCGACATCCGGCATTTCGTGGCCAAGTGCCGGGCGGGTGCCGACTACGCCATCACGCAGATGTTCTTCAACGTCGAGGACTATCTGCGGCTGCGGGACCGGGTGGCGGCCGCCGGCTGCGACCTCCCGATCATCCCGGAGATCATGCCGGCCACCGACGTGCGCCAGATCCGCCGGTTCGCCGAACTGAGCGGCGCGGCCTTCCCGGAAGATCTCGCCCACCGCCTGGAGGCGGTGCGGGACGACGCGGCGGCGGGCCGCCGCATCGGCGTGGAGTACGCCACCGCCATGTCCGAGCACCTGCTCGCCGAGGGCGCGCCCGGGCTGCACTACATCACCCTGAACAGGTCCACCGCGGCCCTGGACATCCACCGTAACGTCATGAGTGCAAGGAGCTCCCGTGTCAGCTGAGTTCACCGATTTCAAGGTCGCCGACCTGTCCCTGGCCGGGTTCGGCCGCAAGGAGATCACTCTTGCCGAGCACGAGATGCCCGGCCTGATGGCGATCCGTAAACAGTACGCCGAGACGCAGCCGCTGGCCGGCGCGCGTGTCACCGGCTCCCTGCACATGACGGTGCAGACCGCCGTCCTCATCGAGACGCTCGTCGCCCTGGGTGCCGAGGTCCGCTGGGCGTCCTGCAACATCTTCTCCACCCAGGACCACGCGGCCGCCGCTATCGCCGTCGGCCCGAACGGCACCGTGGACAACCCCCAGGGTGTCCCGGTCTTCGCCTGGAAGGGCGAGACTCTGGAGGAGTACTGGTGGTGCACGGAGCAGGCGCTGACCTGGCCGGACAGCCCCACCGGCGGCCCGAACATGATCCTGGACGACGGCGGTGACGCCACCCTCCTTGTCCACCAGGGCGTCGAGTACGAGAAGGCCGGCAAGGTCCCCTCGGTGGACACCGCCGAGTCCGAGGAGCACCGGGTCGTCCTGGAGCTCCTGCACCGCACCATCACGGACGGTTCGCAGAAGTGGACCCGGCTGGCCTCGGAGATCCGCGGCGTGACGGAGGAGACCACGACGGGCGTGCACCGCCTGTACGAGATGCAGCGCGACGGGGTTCTCCTGTTCCCGGCGATCAACGTGAACGACGCCGTGACCAAGTCGAAGTTCGACAACAAGTACGGCTGCCGGCACTCCCTGATCGACGGCATCAACCGTGCCACCGACGTCCTGATCGGCGGCAAGACCGCGGTCGTCCTGGGCTATGGCGATGTGGGCAAGGGCTGCGCGGAGTCGCTGCGCGGCCAGGGTGCCCGCGTCATCGTCACGGAGATCGACCCGATCTGCGCGCTGCAGGCGGCGATGGACGGCTACCAGGTCACGACGCTGGACGAGGTCGTCGAGACGGCCGACATCTTTATCACCACGACCGGCAACAAGGACATCATCATGGCCTCGGACATGGCCAGGATGAAGCACCAGGCGATCGTCGGGAACATCGGTCACTTCGACAACGAGATCGACATGGCCGGTCTCGCCAAGATCCCCGGCATCGTCAAGGACGAGGTCAAGCCGCAGGTCCACACCTGGACGTTCCCCGACGGCAAGGTGCTCATCGTGCTGTCCGAGGGCCGGCTGCTGAACCTGGGCAACGCCACCGGCCACCCGTCGTTCGTGATGTCCAACTCCTTCGCGGACCAGACCCTGGCCCAGATCGAGCTGTTCACCAAGCCCGACGAGTACCCGACCGACGTCTACGTGCTGCCCAAGCACCTCGACGAGAAGGTCGCCCGCCTCCACCTGGACGCGCTCGGCGTGAAGCTGACCCGGCTGCGCCCGGAGCAGGCGGCGTACCTCGGTGTCGAGGTCGAGGGCCCGTACAAGCCGGACCACTACCGCTACTGAGCCGTGGCCGGCGCCCGGGCCGCAGGCGACCGCCCGGGCAGCCGCCTCAAGAAGGAGGAGAACGTGGACGACACCCGCCACGACAGTCACGGGGAGCACCTGCGCCCCGCCCCCTCGCGTCACGACCTGGGCCCGGCTGCGGTCGCGGCCCCGCCGCTGCTCCTGGCAGGGGCGGACGAGGACGACATCACCCCCGTGCACATCGTGCGTGGCATCGACTGAGTGCGGGCGCCGGCACACGGCCCTGGCCGCGTGAGCGCCTGGAGGGGCGGTCCCTTCCGGGACCGCCCCTCCAGGTGCTCGCGGGCGGGCACCCGGGGGTGCCCGGGCTCAGGCCGTCCGGGAGGAGGCGAGCACCTGGTTGACGACCTTCAGGTACTGGCGCGGGGTTCCGGCCTCCTCCAGTGCCTCCTCATCGAGGGCGACGTCGTAGTCGCGCTCGATGGCACCGGTGACCTGCAGCAGCGCCAGCGAGTCGTAGTTGAGTTCGTCGAAGGGCACGTCCAGCACATCGCCGTCCAGGTCGAAGGTGTCGCTGTCACCGGCGTTGGTGCGCAGCAGGACGACCAGGTCCTTTATGTCCAGAGGTTGCATGGTGGTGACTCTCTTTCTTCTCGTGCCGGGCACATGCGGGGTGAAGGGGATCGGTGGGGGCCCGGGCGGTGTCACCCGGCCGGGACGGCTCGCCGGCCCGGCACCGCGGGCCTGCCGTGCGGTGCCTGCGGTGCCTGCGGTGCGGGGTGCTGTACGGGCAGGGGGGTGCTGCCGAGCCGCCGTACGACGCGGGCGGCCCGGCCGAGGAGCCGGGGCAGCGCGTCACCTCGTACGAAGAAGTGGTCACCGGTGACGGTGCGGGTCGCCACCGGTGCGGCGGACCACCTGCGCCAGCCGGCGACCAGCAAGGGCGGCGCCAGCGGGTCGCGGTCTGCCGCGACGGCCAGCAGGGGCACCGGTATGCGGCCGGCGGTGCCGGCGGTGCCGCGGGCGTAGGCCCGCAGCGCGCGCGCCAGGCGCAGGTCGTCGCGCAGGACCGGCAGCACGGCCCGGTGCCAGTAGCCGTCCGGCCGGGCTCCCTCGGGCACACCTCCCATGGCGTGGAGCCGGTGCAGCAGCGGGCCGTCGGCGGTGCCGGCGCTGTCGGAGAGTTCGCTGCTCTCGTCCGGCGGCGGGCAGGCGCCGACGGCGAGCAGCGCGGGAAGGGGACGTCCCTGTTCGTGCAGGGCCTGGGTGAGGGTGTGGGCCACCAGGGCTCCCAGGCTGTGCCCGTACAGGATGAACGGCCTGCCGGGTTCGGGCCTCACGCGCTCCAGCAGTTCGGCGACGAGTGCCGCCCGGTCGGTCAGGCGCGGTTCGCGGCGCCGCCGCTCCCGGCCCGGCAGCAGGACGGGCACGGTCTCGACGCCGGGGCCGATGCTGCGGGTCCAGCCGTTGAAGGCGGAGACTCCGGCCCCCGCGTGTGCGAAGCAGTACAGCCGTACGGGTGGCGCTGTGTCCGCCATGTCCGCCCCTCCTTGGCCCCCTGGTGTGTCACGGGCCCCACCAGGCTGGCCCACGGTGCTAGAGGCGGGCTCGAAACGGCCGCGACGGTCGCGGCCTTTAGGTGGCGTACAGATCGAAGGTCGAGCCGCGGCGGGCGCCTGCGGCCACCTCGAGCCCGGGGTCGACGGTGAGCATGGCCTGGTGCAGGCGCTGCAGCTGGGGTGAGGGTTCCACACCCAGTTCGTCGATGAGCCGTATGCGCAGCTGCCGGTAGACGTCCAGTGCCGCGGCCTGCCGGCCCGACCGGTACAGCGCCACCATGGCCTGGGAGTGCAGGCCCTCGTGCTGAGGATGACGGACGGTCAGGTCCTTGAGCTCGGCGAGCAGTGCGGTGTGCTTGCCCAGCCGCAGGTCGGCGTCGATGCGCCGCTCCACGGTGACCAGCCTGCTCTCCTGCAGGCGCAGGGTCTCGATGGACAGGATCGGACCGACGCGCACGTCGACCAGTGCCGGGCCCTGCCACAGGTCCAGCGCCTGGCGCAACGTTTCGGCGGCGCGGGCGTCGTCACCGGCCTCGAAGGCGGCGCGTCCGGCCGTGACCAGCCGCTCGTAGGTGTGCACGTCCACGTTCTGCGGCTGGATCTGGAGCAGGTAACCACCGTGCCGGGTGGCCAGCAGCTCCTTGGCGCTGCGCGGTGAGTCGGGTCCCATGGCGGTGCCGAGCCGCCGGCGCAGTTGCAGGATGTAGGTCTGCAGTGTGGTGAGGGCGCTGACCGGGGGGTCGGCTCCCCAGATCTCCTCCATCAGGGTCGGAACGGGCATGACACGGCCGGGATACAGCGCGAGCAGTGACAGGATCTGCCGGGGCTTGCTCGCCGTCGGCACCACCGAGACACCGCCGATGTCGGCGCTCAATGGACCCAGTACCTGAATCCTCATGGTTTCGTCTCCCCCTTGGCGTCGTCTTCTCCTCGACCGTGCGTTCGAAGAGCGGGTGCGCTGACTGGCCACGGTAGGGGCCAAAAATCGTCGGCATCCCCGTCCTTGAGTCCCCGTCAAGCGCGCCTGAACCCGATGGGGTGGGGCGCTGTTGTGGTGCTCGGGCGGCCGTCGAGCGCCGTGCAGGTCAGCCTCCCGCCGACGCCATCCGGGGCGCTGCCTGGGGGGGCTGCGCCGTCTGTTCCGGGCCGGCCAGCAGGATGGAGCGCTGCAGGCGGCGCAGCGGCACGGAGGGCTCGATGCCCAGCTCGTGCACGAGCGTGGTGCGCAGCCTGCGGTAGGCGTCGAGCGCCTCGCTGCGGCGGCCCGAGCGCTGCAGGGCCAGCATGAACTGCGCGTGCAGGTTCTCGTGGGTGCGGAACTGGCTGACCAGGACGGTGAGTTCGGCGAGCAGTTCACGGTGCCGGCCCAGCCGCAGATCCGCCTCGATGCGCTGGTCCAGCGCACACAGCCGGCTCTCCTGAAGGCGCCTGGACTCGGTCTCCAGCTGGGAACCCGCCTGGACGTCGGCGAAGGGCGCGCCGTTCCACAGGCCCAGGGCCTCGCGCAGCAGCCGCGCGGCACGCGGGTGGTCACCGGCGTCCATGGCCCGGTAGCCGAGACCGGCCAGGCGTTCGAACTCGCGCACGTCGCTGGTGCCGCCACCGGTGTCGAGCCGGTAACCGCCGGGGCAGGTCACCAGGACGTCCTTCGCGCCGAGCGGACCGCCGGCGTGCTGGGCGAGGGCCGCCGTGATGAGTTCGCGCAGCTGCAGCACGTACGTCTGCAGCGTGGTGCGTGCGCTGCGCGGCGGATGACCCGCCCACAGCTCCTCCACCAGCGCGCAGACGGGTACGACCTGATCGGCGTGCAGCGCCAGCAGGGCCAGCACCTGCCGCGCCTTCGGCGCGGTGGGAGTGATGGACACTCCGCCCTCCCTGACCCCCAGGGCGCCCAGTACCTGAATGTCCACGCCAATCCCCCTGTCGTCCCGTCGGCGCAGTCTCTCGCCGGAAAGCGGGTAGGCCCCCGATTCAAAAACAATCCAGACGGTTTGTCAATATCAAACCGGACGGATTGTTTTTACTCTGGAGTGTTGGGGATTTCGAGGAGAAAAGCGCTATTTGTCCGATGGCAGGGGTGCCGGTGAGGCCGGCTCGAGCCGCAGAACCAGGATGTCAGGACGTTTTCCGGGGGAGCAAAGATACCCTCCGGGATCCGCGGCCGTCCGGGACACCGGCCGCCGGGTCCGGTCCCGGACGCCCGGTCCGCGGTCCGGCCGCCGCGGCGACGGCGGCGGCGACGGCGACGGCGGGGGCGACGGTGGCGGCGGTGGCGGCGGTGGCGGCGGTGGCGGCGGCGCGCCGGGAGACGCCCTCTCCTGGCCCTCTCCCGGCGCCGGGAGAGGGCGAGGCCCCCCGTGCGCGTGACGTCGCCGTCCACCCGGACCCGGCCCGCGGGACCACGCCCGGCGCGCTGCGGGGCCTTGGGCCGCGCAGCACGCCGGTCGGCAGCTCCAGCCGCCTCACCCCGGGCCGCTGCCGCGCGGAGCCGATCAGGCGCCGCCCGGCCCGCGCCGCCACCGCGCGCGCCGGGGCGTTGCTGTTCCCGCAGCGGAAAAGGCCGCACCCCCGGCCCCCTTGGCCCGCTCACCGGCCGGGGAGAAACGCCCACGCCCGTCCCCGCCGGCGAGGGCGGGCGCCGCCCGGAGGCGGAGTCCCGGGACCTGTTCGACCTGGACCCGGAGGCCGGTCAGGCCGCCCTGGAGGGCTCCTGCACCACGGTCGGCACGATCATCAAGAACGAGAACGAGGACGAGAACGAGGACGAGGACGAGGACGAGGACGGGCGCGAGGGCGGCAAGCAGCCCGCCGAGTTCCTGGCGAGCCAGAAGTTCATCCGAGGGCCGGTGCCCGCCGGGTCCGAGCGGCACGTTCCCGCCCGACCGCCCGATCCCGCCTCTCCAGCCCCGGTCGGTTTCCGGGAGCCGGCCCCGCCGGCCCCCTGAGCGCCTCGCGGCGAGCGGCCCGTCACGCAGCAGGGGTTGAGGACACTATCAAACCGCACGGGTGGTTCATTTGGGCTTGAGGGTGCTCACGCAAGCGAGGAACGGGGACGGGCAGGGGACGGGCGCGTGGGCGCCTCACTGGCCGGCGCCGGCCAGGGCCGGGGACTGTGCGCGCACCTCGGCGATGACCCGGGCTCCCCGGTCGGGGGCCGTGTCGAGCCTGACCAGGACGGCCGGGGCGGTGATGGCGGGCAGCATGTGGTTGAACAGCGCCGACATGCGCACCTCCAGGTCTGCCCAGTCGGACATGGCCTGGGAGACGTACTGCACGCCGATCCAGGCCCCGAGGAAGACCTGCGCGCTGTCCTGCGGCACGACGTGCGGGAGCACCTCGCCGCGCTCCTTGGCCTCGGCCAGGAAGGCGGCGGTGAGCTCGGTCCAGGCAGGCCAGGCGCTGCCGAAGACGTCGCGGCCCTGCAGGTCGGCGGAGAGCCGGACGCCCGCGAGCAGCATCGGCTCCTGCGGCAGGCGCTTGGCCAGGGTCATGCCCGCGTCCACCCACTCCTGCAGCTTCAGCTCGCGGGGCACGTGGTAGTCGTTGGTGACCTGCGCCTGCAGCACGCCCTGGGCGAGGGCCGCCTTGGAGTTGAAGTGGAAGTACAGGGCGCCTTTGGTCACTCCGGCCCGGGTGAGGATCTCGCCGATCGTGGCCGCCGTGTATCCCCGCTCCGCGAAGATCGCTGCGGCGGCCTCCAGAACAGCGCGCCGGGTCCGGACAGCTCGTTCCTGCTGAGCCATGAGATGCTCCTCTAGCTCAAAATTAAACCAAACAACTCGTACCTTACCGCATGCCGCCGCAGAAAAAAGCAGCGCGGTCGTTTTGTGCAGGAGGGCGTGGAACGTGCGGGCAGGGGGTGGGGGGCAGCCGCGGCGCAAAACGAC
>NZ_JBICWQ010000020.1:7845-28253 GCF_043199815.1 Streptomyces sp. NPDC048523
GGGGGGGGGGGGGTGGGGGGGGGGGGGGGGGGGGTGGCGGGGGGGGGGGGGGGGGGCGGGGGGGGGGGGGGGGGGGGCGCGGGGGGGGGGGGGGCCCCCCCCCACCCCCTGCCCCCGGCTGCAGCGCCTGCCGGTCTCACCAGGCCGTGCGTCCTCCGTCCACCGCCAACGTCGCGCCGGTGACGAACGACGCCCGGTCGCTGCACAGCCACGCGGCCGCTTCGGCGACCTCCGCCGGATCGGCGGCGCGCTGCTGCGGCGCCGACCGCAGGGCCCGGTCCTTTGCCCCGGGGTGACGGGTGAACCACTGCTCGACCATCTCGGAGCGCGCCAGTCCCGGAGCTATCGCGTTGACCCGGATCCCGTCGCCGGCGTACTCGACCGCGGCCGCCTTCGTCAGGCCGATGACGGCGTGCTTGGAAGCGATGTACGGCGCGGCGGCCGAGGAGGCGAGCAGCCCGCCGACGCTGCTGGTGTTGACGATCGCGCCTCCCCCGCAGGTGAGCATCGCGGTGATCTCGTGGCGCAGGCAGTTCCACACACCCCGTGCGTTGACGGCCATGACGTGGTCGTAGGAGTCGTCGTCGGTCAGGTGCAGGGGGGTTTTCTCGATGGCGGTCCCGGCGTTGTTGAAGGCCGCGTCGAGCCTGCCGTGGCGGGCCATGGCCTGCTCGACCAGGGCCCGGGCGTCCTCGGCGCGCGAGACGTCGGCGACGACGTAACTCGCCGTCGCGCCCTCCTGCCGCAGCCGGCCGCACAGGTGGCGCAGCCGCTCCTCGCGGCGGGCGCACAGCACCAGGCGGGCGCCCTGCCGGGCGAAGAGGCGGGCGGCGGCCTCGCCGATACCGCTGCTGGCGCCGGTGATGAGCACGACCTTGTCCCGCAGGGCAGCGGCGCCGTCAGACATGTGCCGCTCCCGCCCCGGTGATGCCGGCAACAAGCCCGCCGTGCGGCGCGAAGGCCCCCGCCGCCGCTTCGCCGTCCACCCTGCGCAGCAGCGCCCCGTCGATCTCGCGCAGGCCGCGCACCACGTGCCGGACACCGATGCGCCGCATGAGGGTGTGCTGGTGCCCGTGCTCGAAGTCGCCGGGACGGCCGATGAAGGGCACGCCGAGCCGGTGGGCCTCTTCGGCGACCCTGGCCACGTCGTCGATGAACAGCACCCGGTCGTAGGGCAGCCGGAAGACCTCCCGGGTGATCTCCCGGATGCCGGGGCGGAAGCGGTCGGTGCACACATAGCCCGGACCGTCGAAGAAGTGGGCGAGGTGGCCCAGATGGCGCTCGAAGTGCGCCCGCTCCAGCCCGCCGTAGCACACCGTGCGCAGTCCCAGCCCCCGCAGCAGCGCGAGCAGGTCCGCGGCTCCCTCCAGGACCCGGACCGGGGTGTGGGCGAGGTAGCGCTCGCGCTCCTGGAGGTAGGTCTCCAGCAGTTCCTGCGGGCTCAGCGTCACCTGCGCGGCCTCGGCGAACGCCCGGGCGGCCACGAGCTGCGACTGGGAGAACAGCTTGTACTCGACGTCGGCGGTGTACTGCCCGCCCCGCTCGAGAACCATCTGCCGGATGAGGGGGCTGAAGGTGTCGTTCAGCAGAACGCCGTCGATGTTCACCGCGGCGAGGCGAAGGTGGGGCAGCGGGGCGGGCATGTCGGTCTCCTCCTCAAAGGCGCGGTTCACCGCGGGGCACCGGGGGTGAGGACCACCAGGAGCTCGCGGTGGCCGCTGGAGATGAACGACTCGAGCGGGCGCAGCTCCTGCGCCGGCACGGCCAGCCGCAGATGCGGGAAGCGGGCGAAGAGAGCCGGCAGGGCCGTTATCGCCTCCAACATCGCCAGCGGCCGGCCCGGACAGTGGTGCACCCCGTGGCCGAAGGCCAGATGGTCGCCGCTGGTGGGGCGGGTGGCGTCGAAACGGTCCGCGTCCGGCCCGTGCCGCCCGGGGTCGCGCCCGGCCGCCGCCAAAGACATCACGATCGCCTCGCCCCGGGCCACGCGCACCTCGCCGTAGTCGATGTCCTCGACCGCGAAACGCAGCGGGATCGTCGCCACCGGCGCCCGGCAGCGCAGCGTCTCCTGCACCACCGCCTCCCAGGACACCTCGCCCCCAAGAGCCAGACGCAGCTGGCCGGGGTGGGTGAGCAGCGCGGTGACCGCCTGGTCCAGGAGGTTGACGGTGGTCTCGTGACCGGCCCCGATGATCAGCAGCAGGGTGTCCAGGAGCTCCTTCTCACTCAGGCCCGAACCCCCCTCGTCGCGCACGGCGACGAGCTCGCTCGTCAGGTCCGCCGCGGGCAGCCGCCGTTTGCCCGCCACCAGGGCCCTCAGCAGCGCATACAGCTCCGCCTGGTTGGCCTGCGCCGCCTTGGAGGTGGTCGTGGTGGTGAACAGGACATCGACCACACGGTGCAGGTCCAGCCGGCCGGCCTCACCCAGACCCAGCAGCTCGCCGATGACCTGGATCGGCAGCGCGAAACAGAACTCCCTGCGCAGATCGACGACCTGGCCCGGGGCAACCCGCGCCAGCCGCTCGACCAGCTCCTCGACGATCTGCGCGATCCTCGCCCCGAGCACAGCGGTACGCCGCGCGGTGAACGCCGGCGCCACCAGCCGGCGCAGCCTACGGTGCTCCTCCCCGTAGGCGGTGAGCATGTTCCGTACCGAGACCCACATGGCCAGCGGCCACGACGCGTCGACCTCCCCGCTCCTCCAGGCCGGCCAGTGCCGGTAGGCGTCCTTGGACACCCGCGGATCGGCCATCAGCCGCTTGACGAACTCGTGCCGGGTAATGGCCCAGGCCGGCACCCCCCCGGGCAGCTGCACACGGACGGCCGGACCCCGCGCCCTCAGACAGGCGCCTTCGGCATGAACATCCCGACCACTGGGGTCCAGGACAGCAGGAACGGTTGGTTCTTCCATCAGTCGGCTTCCCCCTGAAGGCCGTGCAGACGGTCAACAAAAATCGAAACAGCATGCGGTGCGGCGGGACAGATACTGCCACCACAGCACGCACCACGGGCAGAATCCGAAAGAAACACACGCCAGTTGACTTCAGATCAGCGGAACACCCCCACCGGAGCCCCGCATCCCGGCTCCCCGCTTCCGGAACCACACAATCCGAACGCTTGACCGTTCCTTTACCGGGCCCCGATTGAGAATAAAACCGGTAGGTCCGTATCTTACATGACGGCTCCTCAGACATCCCGCCGTCCTCAGCACCCGCCCCGGGAGACGCAGATGCAACCGGCTCCGCCCCAGGCCCACCCAGTGGGAACGGCTCTTCAGACATCCCGCCGTCCTCAGCACCCGCCCCGGGAGACGCAGATGCAACCGGCTCCGCCCCAGGCCCACCCAGCAGCACCCGACCCGACGCGCCTGACCACCACCGTTGCCCGGGAGTACGTCCACCGGGCCTGCCTGGCCGAGGTCTTCCTCACCGGCTGCACCAAACACAGCCAGAGCCAGTACACCCTCTCCGGGCAATGGCCCCGCGCCCACACCTTCTTCCAGTCCGCCGACGGCACCGGACACGACCCGCTGCTGACCGCAGAGACGTTTCGCCAGGCCGGACTGCTCCTCGCACACACCGAACTCGGCGTCCCCCTGGGCCACCACTTCGTCATGTGGGAACTGGCCTTCAGCACACAACTCGACCGGCTGGACATCGGCCCCCGCCCCACCGACATCGAACTGAGCGCCACCTGCACCGACATCACCCGCCGCGGCACCACAGCCACCGGCTTCCGCATGGAACTGTCCATACACCGCAACGGCGAAGCCATCGCCGCCGGCGGCGGCCGCTTCACCGTCATCACCCCCGCCGTCTACCGCCGACTACGCGGCACCCGACCCACCCACACCACCACACCACCCACCACCCCCCGCAACACACTCCCCCCCACCACCACCGGACGCACCCGCACCACCGACGTCGTCCTCTCCCCCACCAACCAACCAAACCACTGGCTCCTCACACCCGACCCCACCCACCCCGTCCTCTTCGACCACACCAGCGACCACCACCCCGGCATGGTCCTCCTCGAAGCCACCCGACAAGCCGCATGCGCCCTCACCACCCCCCACACCCTCACCCCCGCCGCCATCACCACCCTCTTCCACCACTACGCAGAACTCGACGAACCCTGCACCATCCACGCCACCTGGGCCACCACCCAACAACCCCACCACGCAACCATCCACATCACAGGACACCAAAACAACAAAACCATCTTCACCTCCACACTCACCGGCCCACTCACCTAACCCACCCCACCGACACCACCACCTCGATGGTGAGCGGGCGCCCCCCGCCTACCCGAGTCCACCAAGACGGAGGACGTCCTCAATCTCCCTGAACCTCGCGCCTGTCACCAGGATCCGCTCCCTCACCTCCTCCCCCGAGAGGAACGTCATCCCTGGTGATCCGGGCTACGGCCCGGACTCGGGCGTCCAGGCCGGCCTGGCGATGCGGGCGGCCAGGCGCTGCCACCACCGGCCCGCCCTGGTTGGGCCGAAGAATGCGGTCGCGAGCGAAGGCCTTGCCGCGCACGCCAGGACTCGGCCCCAGCCCCTGGAAGCTGAAGGCGAAGGCGGAGAAGAAGCCCCTGTCCGTGTGCGCAGACTGACCGACCAGGAAGGTCAGCGGCTGCAGCAGATCGTGCGTCGTGGCAGCACGAGTTCGGTGCGATACCGGCGCGCGATGATGCTGCTGGCCTCGGCCGGCGGGAACCGCGTGCCGGTGATCGCGCAACTGGTGCAGGCCGACCAGGACACCGTCCGGGACGTCATCCACCGGTTCAACGAGATCGGCCTGGCCTGCCTGGACCCTCAATGGGCGGGAGGCCGTCCCCGCCAACTCAGCCCTGACGACGAGGACTTCGTCATCCAAACGGCCACCACCCCACCCGCCAAGCTCGGCCGGCCCTTCACCCGCTGGTCGATCCGCAAACTCGCCGCCTACCTGCGTAAAATCCACGGCCGGATCATCCGCATCGGCCGCGAAGCATTACGCTGCCTGCTCGCCCGCCGCAGCATCACCTTCCAGCGCACCAAGACCTGGAAGGAATCACCAGACCCCGAGCGCGACACCAAACTCGACCGCATCGAGCACGTCCTGGACCGCTTCCCGGACCGCGTCTTTGCCTTCGACGAGTTCGGCCCGCTCCGCATCCGCCACACTGCGGGCTCTGGCTGGGCCGAGCAACGGCGTCCCGACCGGTTGCCCGCCACCTACCATCGCACCCACGGAGTCCGGTACTTCCACGGCTGCTACTCGGTCGGCGACGACCGCTTGTGGGGCGTCAACCGCCGCAAGAAGGGCGCCGCGAACACTCACGCCGCGCTGAAATCGATCCGCGCCGCACGGCCCGACGGCGCCCCGATCTACGTGATCATGGACAACCTGTCCGCCCACAAGGGCGCCGACATCCAGCGCTGGGCGAAGAAGCACAAGGTCGAGCTGTGCTTCACCCCGACCTACGCCTCGTGGGCAAACCCGATCGAGGCACACTCTGGACCGCTGAGGCCGTTCACCATCGCCAACTCCAACCACCACAACCACACCGTGCAGACCCGCGCCCTGCACGCCTACCTGCACTGGCGCAACCCAACGCCCGCCACCCCGACGTACTCGCCGCCCAGCGCAAGCAACGCGCCCGCATCCGAAGCCAGAGAGGCATCCGCTGGGGAGCCCGACCTCTTCCAGCAGCAGCTCGATCAGACAGGAACTTCAAATATGACTTCGAGGCCGTCTTCCTCGTCCCATTGCTCTCCGACCTCCACAAAGCCAAACCCCGAAATCGTGGCCAGGGATGCGGCGTTGTCAGGACTGATCGTCACCCGCACGGTCCCGACTCGGGCTTCGGCAACGGCCCGATGCACCAACGCGGTCAGCATCGCCCTGGCGTAGCCCTGACGACGGTAGACGGGGACCACCGAGTAACCGAGCTCCACCATCCCCGCCTCATCCGGCGGCCCATGGAACCCGGCATACCCCACGACGGCACCTTCCGGCTCGGCCACCACAATCTCAGTGAGCCACCCCGCGTAACCCGGGTCCGAGGTCAGCTGATTGACCCGATACTGCCACACCCACTTTGCCGTGTCCGTGACGAAGTACTCGGTAAGAGCGACACCTGCTTCGGCACTCGCGCGAGCCAGATCGTCCTTCAGCAAGGCCCTCATGATCGCGCTCGACAACTCAACAAATCGCACGGACTTCGGGCTCGCGGGTGCCGGGGACCGGCGCTCGACTTTGTCTGTCACAGCTCGAATCGTCGTGGAGAGTCCAGGACCTGTCCAACTGTTTCCACAGTGGCTGATGCATGCCCCGACCAGATCGCGCCCCATCCACTCGTCCCTACCCGCACCCCGGTGAACCTTCCCGGCCAGAGCACTAGCTGGAGCTTGGTCTCCGGCGGTTGGTCAATGTCGAGGACCTTCTTCAGCCAGCTTTCGAGCGGGGTGGTGAACACCGTCACCAAAAGAGCGGTCACCACCGCTCCGACAAGTACCAGCACTCGCGACTTCAGCGGGTGCCGCTGTCTGCTGTGCTCCGGGCTGTCACCAGTATCTGGTGTAGGTGGCATGACTTGCAGCGTAGGGCGGACTACAGGTCACGGCCCCAGGGCTGGTCACGACACGCTCAGAGCCGTCCCGCGTTCAGTCCCACAGGGCCACCGGTGGCGCTGGCCAGGCTCATGCCTGTGCACCACGCCGGTACACGGCCCGCACCGCCGTGACCACCTGCTCGAAGGTGTCGGTGCCGGTGTCGATCATGAGCTGCACACCGCTGCCAGACTCCCGCTCGAAGTCAGAAGCGCTGCCGTCCTCCGGCAGCCGGAAGGGCCCAAGAGCCAGGCGACTGCGGCGGAAGCCGTCCGCGGCAGCCTGCACATCCCGCGCGTCCTCCCACTCCTCCTGGTACTTCACGTCCGGCAGCCGCCGGAAGCGCACCAGTTCCTCCGCCACGTCGGCCACCCGCCAGGTCCGCGATCGGCGTGCGCAGGGCCGTGACCACGGTGTAGAGCAGCACGTCGTAGGCATTGAGCCCGGTCAGGGCGTAGTACCAGCCCTGGCGTTCCTCCCAGTCGAGGCGAATGCCACCGCGGCCGCTGGTGCGGGAGACGTCCCAGGCGAGCGTGATGTAGGTGGTCAGGCCGCGCTCGAGGCCATGGTGGCCAGCCCGGACAGTGCCCGGTGGGATGCCCCGCTTAGTGGGGGCGTCGTCGACGGCCTTCACGTAGGGCCAGTGCGGCATCCCCTAGGGTGCGCCGCGCGGTCCTGGCGGTTCCAGCAGCACGGGTCTAAGGAAGGTGCGGGGGCGTTCGGCCAGCGCGTTTTTTAGCAGGCGGTCGCTCGCTTGGGCGGCGCGGGGTAGGGCGGCGGAGGTGTTGCCGGCGCTGTCGGCGTAGTGCCTCTGGAACGCGTTGCCCTGTGGCTGCGTTTGACAGATTCCTCGCAGCGATGCTTACTGAGAGTGAGGTGAAGGCCGGACATGCACGACGCCCGCGTCGCCTAGTGGCGTAGGCTTGTCAGGCGAATCGTCCAGCGCCCAGATTAGCTCCTGACCGCTGGCGTCGCCTGCCCGCACGTCAAGGGGCACGATATGAAATCACGTGTGCGCGCACGAGGTTGGGTCGAGACCGTCGCCGCCGCCATCAATGGCTGCCTATTCCTCCTCACCCTGGCTTGGCCCGACTGGATCGAGGGTGTGTTCGGGCTGGATCCCGATCGGCACAGCGGTGCTCTTGAGTGGGCGATTGTTGTCGTCGCTCTCTGTGCCACCGTTACGTTCTCTCTGCTCGCGCGAGGTGAATGGCATAGGGCCCATACGGCACCTGCCGAATGACCAAGGGCGGCAGGGTTACTTGCGGTGCTCTTCTTCAACACCCGCTACATGGACGCCGCCGTCACCCAGCTCCGCAGCGACGGCTTCGACGTCCGGGACGAGGATGTGGCCTGCCTCTCGCCGTTCGTACGGCACCACATCAACATGCCGGGTAGCTACTTTTGCCAGCTTCCGGAGCTGCCTGGCGGCATGCAGCCCTTGCGTGACCCCGATGCTGGCGAAGCCTGACGTCGATCGTCCTGGGCCAGCAAGACGACCTGCCACTCGGATGGCGTGGCTCGGCGGGTAGCGGTGCCGATTGTCCGTTAGGAAGAGCGTTATGACGTGCCCTAAATATTTCGTAGTGCCCGTCGGAGAGACGAGTTCAGCCCCGGCCTTCTTTGGTGAAGACATTCACTTTTCTGGCGACGGAATTGGCGGTCTTCCGGGAGACCTGGGGCTTGAGACAGCAAGTGGTTCGCGCATCACGCTGGCGCACACGACGCGGACGGACGCGCTGATCACAGCGAAGCTTCCTCCGGTGCCGCCGTACCAGCGGGTGCTCAAAGTGTCAGGCAACCCTGAGGAGTGCTCGCCCCCGATCTTCGTGCAGAATCCGCCTTGCATCGACCACGTGTCATTCGTACCCGGCACGAGGGCGGTCGTGTGTCGCGACGCGGTTGGCAACGTCCGCTGCTTCCGAGCACGGTAGGTCTCGACTTGAGTTTGTTTCATCTAACACACACCGTGGCCATTTCCGCCCGCGCGGTGCGCCCGGAGGCCGCGAACGGTTCGGTTAAGGAGTTGGTGTCATGCATCGCATCTGTATCGACACCCCGGAGACCGCGTTCGAGGTCTGCGGGGTTGGCGAGCCGGTCCTGCTCATTCCCCCGGACAGGAGGGCGGCTCATGGGCCCGATGGGTGGCGATTGCCGTGAGTGCCGTCTTGCGTCAGGCGTTCGCGATCTTGCTTTTCATGCTGCGTGCGCTGCTTTATGACTGGCTTGTCGCCGTGGTTCGGTTGGTCTTGGTGCTCTGGGCGAGGCTGGTCACAGCGCTGCGCCGAGGTCGGCTGGCCGATCGCATAGGTCGTGCTGATCCTGGCCGTTGCGTGCGTGTGAGCGACCCGGCGTACAAACGCCCTGACCCGCTCATCTACGACCAGTATTACTTGATGGCGCTCGGCCTGGGCGTTACCTGGGACAACCCTGACATCGTGCTCTTCGAGGGCGGTGTTCCCGTCTCGTCCTCCGACATCAAACCCGATACCGACTACGAAATCTCGGCTCGCATTTGGAACGGCTCCACCGAGGCTCCCGTCGTCGGCCTGCCGGTGTCGTTTTCCTACTTGAGCTTCGGCGTGGGCACGGTGAGCCACCACATTGGTGGCGCAACGGTCGACCTCGGCGTCAAGGGAGGACCAAGTTGCCCGGCCACCGCGACGCGCGCTTGGCGCAGCCCCGCGACGCCGGGGCATTACTGCATCCAGGTCGAGTTTTCCTGGCCGGATGATCTCAACCCGGCCAACAACCTCGGCCAGGAGAATCTCCGCGTGGTTCCGGTGAACTCGCCGGCTACCTACACGTTCGCGCTCCGCAACGACACCGACCGGACTCAGAACTATCGCTTCGAGGTCGATGGTTATGCGATCCCCGACCTCGTACCGTGTGAGCAAGTGGGTGATCCGTCCCGGCGGGATGGCGGGGTCCGGTACATGCTCGCTCTTCAGGCTCGACATCGTCGGGAAGCCTTCCCGGTTCCCCGTGGTTGGAGCGTGGGCTTCATACCCGCGGAGCCGACCCTGCGGCCTGGTGAGGAGACCGCGGTCGCGGTCGAGGTCACGCCGCCCGACTCGTTTCATGGCCGACAGCCCATCAACGTCCATGCGTTCAACGCGAGTGGGCTCGCGGGCGGGGTCACTGTCTACGTGGAGCGTGGCTGATGGCCTTCCGCCAGCACACCAAATGTGTCGCCCCTGGTAGCCATCTCGGCAAACAGTATGCCCAGGTCGTGATCGCTGCGGCCGTGGCCGCGGGTGCGACGTTCGGGGCCGGAGTCGGATTCGCACCCGGGGTGGCCGTGGTCGCGCTGACAGCCATCCTGATCTACTGCCGCTGGTGGCTTTACGACCGTCTCGTCTGCCTCGACGGCGGCAAGGACGTGTGCGCGGTGGGTCTGGTGATCGGTGTCGAGCCCGCCAGCGAGAAGAGCGGTCTGGACTCGTTTGACACCGACTACAGCGTCAACCTTATGCTCGCTGGGACGTCCATCGGCGACAACCAAGCTGCAGCAGAGGCGTCGTTCCAGGGCGACCTGATCAAGAACCAGCTCGCTGGCGTGAAGTTCCCGATCAACGAGACGCCTGGCTTCACCGGCCATTCGGTCTTCGACGCCGACACCGCAGCCACAATCAAGGGGATCATAGGCAAGTCCGACGACTTCAGTGATTCCGAACAGAAGCTCGTCGATCAACTCGTCCAGCAGCTCCACCTCCCCAACCGGACGGCCGTCCTGCACGTGGAGTTCGAAGGCGGTGGCGTCTATGACCTCATGCTCGCGGCGCTAGCCGCGCTAGCGATCGCCTCTGTCGCGGCGGCCTTGTGCGCGGCTGGGATCATCGGGATCGTCGCCTGCCTCATCCTCTCCATCATCGCTGCGGTGGTGACCGCCATCGGCGCCCTCGTCGGCCTCAGCGACACCGGCAACCCCAACGACGTGAACGCCAACCTCGGCGAGCTTCACCCCATGCGGGACTGGCTGGTGGTCCAGGGCAGTTGGGTCTACGACTCGGCGCATGATGGATGGAACGAGATCCATCCGATCAAGCACTGTCAACGGATCACCCCTGAGACGGCCGACGAGGGCGGACGCCGTCGGTGGTGCGCGGCGATCAGCAGCGCCTCAGCCGCAGCAACCGTGTCCGCTCAAGGTGAGGCGACGAACACATGGCAGGTGCATCCCAGCGTCGACGGCTGCCGCCAGAAGACACCGGAAGGCCCGGGACCGCACATCGGCTGACAGCTGCCGTCGAGGCCACCTCCCGGTCGGGGTTGGCGTTCGCTGTCCGTGCCAGCGCACCAGCCGCCAGGCGCAGAGGTGGCGGCGACCAGCGGCGACCGGAGGTTCGGCGCCACGCGGGGTCCACGGCACGGGGCTCGGACGGCTAGTCCTGTGACCGCATAGGTTCGCCGGGTCGACGGTTGTAGCGGTTGGATGTGCGGTGACGTCCGATCCGACCGCTGGAGGCGCGGTGGCCGAGCCCGTCCGCCTGCGCAGACTGACCGACCAGGAGGGGCAGAAGCTGCAGCAGATCGTGCGTCGGAGCAGCACCAGTTCGGTGCGTTACCGGCGCGCGATGATGCTGCTGGCCTCGGCAGGCGGGAACCGGGTGCCGGTGATCGCCCAGTTGGTCCAGGCCGACGAGGACACCGTCCGGGATGTGATCCACCGCTTCAACGAGATCGGCCTGGCCTGCCTGGACCCTCAGTGGGCGGGAGGCCGTCCCCGCCAACTCAGCGATGACACGAGGATTTCGTCATCGCGACGGCCGCCACTCGCCCGGTCAAGCGCGGCCAGTCGTTCACCCGCTGGTCGCTGCGCAGGCTGGTCGTCTACCTGCGCAAAGTGCACGGCCGGGTGATCCGCATCGGCCGCGAGGCATTACGGTCCCTGCTCGCCCGCTGCGGCGTCTCCTCCCAGCGCACCAAGACCTGGAAGGAGTCCCCGGACCCCGACCGTGAGGCGAAACTGGACACGCGGGCTTCGTCGAACTTGTCGTTGGGCTTGAGCTCGCTGCAGACGATCAGGCGGCGGCCGTGGAGTTCGGTGAGTTCCGTGGAGTGCTCGGAGAACGCGCCGCGGTCCATGAGGAATCCGGGCGGGGCGGCGTCCGCGTAGTCCCCCAGGTTCTGGATCATGACGTCCAGCAGGACGCTCTTGCCGTTCTTGCCGTGGCCGTGGAGAAAGGGCAGGACATGGGCGCCGACATCGCCGGTGATGGAGTAGCCGAGCAGCAGGTGCAGGAAGTCGATCATTTCCTGGCCTTCGGCGTCATCGCCGAAGGTGTCCTACAGGAAGCGGTGCCAGCGTGGTGTCCCGGTCTGTTGGGGGGCGACGCTGGTGGCGCGGGAGTGGAAGTCGCGGGTGGGATCGGGCTTGCGCAGCTGGCCGGTGGTCAGGTCGACGACACCGGCGGGGGTGCACAAGGCGTAGGGGTCGCCGTCGAGGGTGTCGGGGTCGACGGACAAGTCCGGGGAGGCTTTGGCCTGGGTGAGGAAGGCCTTCATGCCGGTAGTCGACAGGGTGCGCTTTTTGTGGTGGTGGAGCTCGCGGTCGCTGAAGAGTCCGCGGGGGTCGGTGTCCGGCATGTCTTCGGCCATCTCGCCCGCGGCCCACAGGGCGGCTTTCTCGCCGCCGGTGCGCTTCCAGCGGTAGCCGTCCCAGCAGAACCACCCCAGGCCTTCGACGTGGCGGAACTGATCGCGGTAGAGCTTGACGAACAGTTTGGCGTTGCCGCGGTCGGTGAGGGGTCCGGGCAGGGGTGCCGGCAACGCCCAAGACGGTGTCGGCGTCGCGAGCGGGGAGGTGTGGGCCCGGGCGGGCAGGGCGGCCGGATGCTGGTGTGTCTGTTCGAGGTCCAGCATCTGCTGGGCAGCGGCGGTGGCGTCGAAGCGCGGCGTCTCGGCGCTGCTCATGAGCGTCCTTCGAGGTGGAGCGGGCGGGCGGACCCGGCAGCGAGGGCGTCGTCGATGATGCGTTCATTGCGGGCACTTTGCCAGGGGCGCGCGGTCTGGGCGGCCTCACGCAGCAGGACGCGCGCGGTGGGTTCGTCGAGATCCCCGGCGGCCGCCGGTCCTCCGGCCGTGTAGGCGGCCCGAACCGTGCCGACCGCTACTTGGCACCTGAGCAGCGGTCGGCACATGCGGATCACACTGGTCCAACCTCGAACACGGGTTACCTGGGGTCGGATGATCATTGATACGGTCCCGTGATGGCTGAAGTACAGGGATCACCGAACGGCCCGGTTACGGCGGCCGATGTCGAAAGTGCCGTCCGTTTGGCGCTCGTCGCTCTGCGCGGGGCGAACGCGCCGGACTGGAGTGTCCAGGCTGGTTCCCTGGAGTGGGATTGTTGGGAGACGGTCGAGCACCTGGCCGACGACCTGTTCTCCTACGCTGTCCAACTGGGCCCGGCGAAACCGCCGCTGGACACCCACGTGCCGTTCGCGTGGGATCGCAAGAGGCCGGGCGGCCCGGCGAATGCTGTCTTCGCAGACCGCGAGGCTGGCACAGCCGGTCTGCTGCAAGTACTGGATGCCAGCGGCGCCTTGCTGACTGCAATCGTCCGCACGACGCCGCCCACGGTCCGGGCGCATCACGTCTTCGGCCCTGCCGATCCCGAAGGTTTCGCCGCGATGGGCATCGTTGAGACCCTGGTGCACACCCACGACGTTGCCGAGGGTCTGGGCGTTGACTGGACGCCGCCCGCAGACCTGTGCGGCCGCGTGCTGGACCGGCTCTTCCCCGAGGCCCCGACCGATACCGACCGGTGGCCAACCCTCCTTTGGGCCACCGGCCGCACGGAACTTCCCGGTCGGCCGCGCCTTACCAAGTGGCGCTGGTACGGCACTCCCCGCGCTGACAGCCGGCCGTAGAAAACCGTCATCCCGGTTGGGTGCCCATCGAGATCTAGCCCCTTCCGCCAACGGCACCCGGCGCCGCACCGAAGGGGGCGACGTTCGCGAGTACGCCGACTGGAAGGTCCGCGGCGTGCCCTCTGGCCACCGCAGGAGGATCAGCGGGACCTCCGGCTCCTGGAGGCTCTGTACGGCGCTGTGAGCGCCTCTGGCCGCCTTGATCGCCGCTCGCGGGAGCCCGGCGGGTGTCAAATCGCCGCAGACGGCCGTACGGGGCCGGGAAGGATCACGCGCGCCGGATACCGGCGGTCTGTCGTACGGGCGAGGGCAGATCATCGGATTCCCGCTGCGAGCTCTGCTGTTCAGCGGCCTCGCCGCACACGGGGCAGTTCCGTTCGTCGACCGAGTCACTCACGACCCGATGCTCGCAGAAGTCGCACGGTCGCATGCTCTCGCCCGCTGGCTCTCGAACAGGCACGTCATCACTCATGACAGCCACACTGCCACCCGACCACCTTCAATCAGGCGTCGATGATGTTGCGTGCCCTGGTAACGCGCTCTCGGGTGCGGGTGACGTCGACCTCGGTGTAGACGGTGTCGTGACGCACCAGCTCCTGGTAGGTGCGCACGGCTGATTCACCGATCCGTTCGACCACTTCGCGGGCATCGGTGATCCCGTCGAGCGCACCGCCACCAACGCCCACCCGTAGGGCCTGAGGCCCGAACTCCCGCACCAGGCCTGCACTGAGCAGGACGTAGCGGGATCGGGCGTCGGCGTTCAGGGCAATCCGTTCCCTGGCCAGGGGCGGGCTCGGGGACGTGGCTTGGCTAGGGTCCGTGAGGCAGGAGTACACGGCGGCGGGCCGAGCATTCGTGGGGTCCAGCCGGCCGTACACCTGGCAGGCCTGGAGCGCGCACAGCCAGGCCATGGAGACTTCGCCGGTCTTCACGTGGAGCTCAGCCAGGTTGTAGTAGACAGAGCCTAATACCGCTTGGTCCTGGTCGCCTTCTCCCGCCTGGGCGACCCTGACCGCATGGTGGTTGGCTTTCCCATAGTGGCGCAGGGCAAGGGCCCACTGTCCGCGAGCGATCGCGTCGTCGCCGAGTCGGATGGCGCCGGTGACCGTCCGTCGTTCGCCATTGAGCGATCGCCAGCGCATCGAACCCCCTCGTTGCGGCGTGGACCGCTCGGACGATGACCGTGCAACCCTCGCGGGTCATACGGCGCGCCGCTGAGGTTATCCCCCGCATCGGTGTTGTGGCGAGGGCGCAGCACGGCCACGATCCGGAGGCGGCAGTCGGTTGATGGGTGCAAGGGCCGCAGCTACAGGCGCTGGGCGAGGGTCTTGCAGTAGGCCAGGAGAACGGTCGCCTGGTACAGGTTGCCCTCGGCTGCGTTGCGGGAGGCCATCCCGAGCATCATCGCGAGGCTGTGCAGCGTCTCGTCTCCGTCGGCGGCGTCTTCGCCCAGGCGGGCGCGCATGACGCGGTCGGCCTGGTCCAGGACGTCGGGCCAGACTCCGGCGTACGTCTTCGGGTCCACGCCGGTCAGGGGCGTCAGCCACCGGTCGGCGTGCGACTGGAGCAGCTGCTCGGCCGACCGGTAGTCCAGGACGGACCCGCAGGACAGGCTCAGCCCGGCGGTGTCGGCCGCGGTGCCCGGCCACCCGGGCAGGGCCTCGGAGTGGGCGGGGCACAGGAGCGCGAGCCAGTCCGGGGCCTCCCCCGGCGCGGCGGCGGGACCCTGGCGGAGCACGGCCGGTGTGGCGGGGCAGTCCAGCACCTGGCGGAGCCCGGTGACCTGTCGGCCGGCGGTGAGCTGGTTGATGTCGGACGGCACCTTGGGCTCCTTCGGCGGCTAGACCTCGATGTAGGCGACGACCACGACGGTGCGCAGCGCGGTGACGAAGTACAGGACGCGGACGGCTTCGACTTCGTCGGTGTACTGGCGCAGTTGGGTGCTGGTGGTGTCGCCGGGGATCGGTTCGCCGGCGTCGGGGTCGACGGAGATGACGACCAGGGCGCGGTCCAGGGCGTGGATGGCCGCCTCGCTGGTGATGTTCTCCAGCTGCTTGGCGGCGGAGTCGGAGAAGGCGATACGGGCGCGGCGCGAGCCGTGCTGCGGGGCCATCAGGCGACGGCCGGGCGCTGCTTGGCGAGCCGGGCGAGGTGGGCCTCGCGCAGCTCTTCCCACGGCGTGCAGTCCTCCACCGAAGGCAGCCCGTTGGCCGCGATGTCCTCCAGGACCGCGGCGAACTGGTCGGCGTTCTCGCGGGTCCTGGCTGCGTACGCGCGCACCGCGTCGGCGGCCGCGGGCTCCAGTTGCTGCCGGGCGTGGTCGGCGGGGGCCGGCTGTTCGCTCATCGAGGGCTCCAGAGGGCGGAACTGGCGTCGACTTCAACGGTATCGGCCGCCCCGGCCAGTGGGGACCACTCCTGACGAACTCGGCCGTACGAGGGTACGGGGCCCAGGGACCCAGCCGGACCCAGCTTCCGGCCCGCGGCGTGGCCGCCAGGAAAACGCCGGTCCTAGGATCCAGGAGTCGAGGTTTGGAGGCGGTTGCTGGGTCTGAGTCCCGTACCCCGATGACCTGGCCCGTCGGTGGCCTGGAGCCATCAGCGGCCGTAGCACCGATTGGAAGGAGACCGGGCGACCGCTGCTCATTCAGGGCGGAGTTCGTGGACCTTGCTGTTCGGTCCAGCTTTGGCCCGCCAATTCTCAAGCCACATTCGCAACTGCTCTTCGGTGTAGTGGTGGGCTTGCCCGTCCCAAGCGCTCCTTGGCAGGGGAATTCCGCGGCGCTGTGAGCGCAGGAGGTACTGGCGCATCGTGGTCGGCTTCCAGGGGACGAAGCCCGCCTCGTAGGCCTCGGCAAGGGTATACAGCGGTTCCTGCAGATCATCGTAGGTGGTGCCGAGATCGGTACTGGACGGCTCATGCACTGCAGGCTTCGCCGCGGGCACCGCGTCGGTCGTGCAGGCACGGAGCGAGATTCCGAGTAGCTCCCATACGGGACGATTGGTATCAATCCAGTCTTCCAGCAGAAAGCGATCAACGACCTGGAGATTCTGATCCCGCGCGAAGCTGCGAGCCCTGGCCGTGACCTTGCCATTGGTGACCAGGACAACGACATGACCCTTGTGGACGGGACGCCCCGTACTGTTGAGGATCTGAAACTCCTGAACACCCACGGGGCCACCTGAGAGACCTTGCTTGCGGTGCTTGCACTGAATAATCCAGCGCTGGCCGACGGGGTCCACCGCTATGACGTCGGCCCCATTGTCGCCTGCTCCCCCGACTCTCTTCGCCTTGTCCGCCCCGTCACGGATCATGAGATCGCGGATGAGGTATTCGAACTCACGGTGGTCGAGGCCGTCGACGCGGGCCGGGGAGCAGCAGACGCGCTTGCATTGAGAGGGAGCAACTGGTCGCGGTCCGTGTCGCCTCGTGGCCAGCACCCACCCGGTCGTCGCTGAGACTAAAAGCATGATTGGCACCAGCCACAGCGTGGCTGGTTGAGAAGCGAAGGCAGTGTGCCTGGCGGATCTTCCGTAAGGCCCGGTGCAGCCCGAATCGAATGACGTCAATCGCCGCCGCAGTCCTCACCCTGGAGCGGCAACGCTGAAAGACCTCAGTGAGTGCGGCGGCGGCCGATGGGCGGCCCGCATTACCGTTTCCCTTCTTGATCGTTAGCCAGGCCATGCCTCATATCAAGAAGTTCGTGGCCCTCTTCGCCGCCTGCGTTGTTCCCTTGCTGGCCGCCACCCCGGCCAGTGCCGCAGTTGACAGCAAGTGCGGCCGGTACATCTGCGTCATGACTGCACACCACAACCGTTTCGTCCAGGACATCACTGTCCAGACCAAGGACGGTCTCCCCGGAACGCTCCGCGCCTACTGGGGCAACTACCACTCCACGAAGGTCGACGCCGCGTCCCACCGGTGGGGGGTGGGCTATGAGCAGTCACAGTCGAAGCTAGTGTGCGGCGGCCTGGAGCGCGACGGCCGGTCGATCGAAGACATCTGCGTCACGATCTGATCCAACGACCCGCCCGGAAAGCCTTGGCTTGGGTGCAACTCGAGGGCCGGGGCTTTCCGTACCCGTGGTGCTAGCGGTGCCCGGACTGCTTGATGGCACGCGCTCAAGGTTCACTGTCACAGGACAAATGGCGTGGGGCCAAGGGCGGCCACTTCTGGGCGATCGGTGTCAGTGATCCTTTCAGCACGGCAACAGGACCTCACTGCAACCCAGCGGATGATCAACCGGGCCCTGTCAGCGGCACGAGCACCGGTCGAACGAAGCGTCGCGAGACTGAAGTCCTGGCGCGTCTTCCGCAGAGCCCGCTGCAGCCCCAACCGCATGACGTCAATCGCCAAGGCCATCCTCACACTGGAGCGGCAACGGTGAGGAGACTCAGTGGGCAGTGCGGGGCAGTACAGCAAGGGCTGTCCGGGCGATATCGGTCAGCGTCTCCTCGCCCGCTCCGGCCTTGCCCAGCGCTTCGATGCCGCGCAGCACGGCGAGCACCAGAACAGCCAGCTTTCCCGGATCCGCGTCCGCGGCGATGTCGCCATTGCGCTGGCATGCTGCGATGTCGTCCTCCAGTAGCGCCTGGAGCGCCTCGATGGCCGCGTGCGCCCGCTTGGCCACCGTCTCGTCGTGTTCGGCCAGCTCGGCGGCGCCCTTGGCCAACAGACATCCGCGGCCGGCGGTGTCTGCGGCAGTCGCCGCCGCCACCGCATACACGTGGGCGGACAGCCGCGCGTAGGCGTCCGCGTCGTTGCCGCGCAGTTGCCGGCTCGCAGCGTCGACGACGGAGGTGCAGTAGGCGTCGAACACGCGGTGGAACAGTTCCTGCTTTCCGCCGAAGGCGCCGTACAGGCTGCCTTTGCCGAGCCCCGTTGCCTCGGCGATGTCTTCCATGCGCGTGGCGGCGTACCCGCCCGACCAGAACCGCTCCCGGGCAGTGTCCAGCACCTGCTGCTCGTCGAACTTCCTGGGTCGCGCCATGGGGACAGCCTACCCGTTCTTGACTCGTTCGTCCATAACGGGCTAGCGTTATGGACGAACCAGTCAAGAATCGAGAAGTGGGCGCGTCATGACGGAAGTACTCGCAGGCAAGGTGGCGGTGGTCGAGCCAACAGCGGCATTGGACTTGCCATCGCCAGGCGGTTCGCCGCGGAGGGGGCACGGGTGTTCCTGGCCGGTCGCCGTCAGGAGCCGCTCGACGCGGCCGTAGCTGAGATCGGGCCAGCGGCCACTGGTGTGGGGGCCGATGTTTCGGTACAGGCGGACCTCGATGACCTTTACTCGGTCGTGCGCGAGGAGGCGGGCCGCATCGACGTGCTTGTCGCCAACGCCGGCAGTGCTGTCCCTCAGCGTCTCGGTGAGATCACAGAGGAAGCCATCGACGCCACCTTCGGTACGAACGCGAAGGGCACGATCTTCACCGTACAGAAGGCGCTGCCCCTGCTGTCGGACGGCGCATCGATCATAGTGACAGGGTCGACCAATGCGCTCTCCCCCGGAACGGGCCTGGCAACGTACGGCGCATCGAAGGCAGCAGTACGCAACCTGGTGCGCAGCTGGGCGCTCAGCGCGCAGGAACAAAAGTTCCGGGTGAACGTGCTGAGCCCGGGCCCGACCGAGACCCCGGGCCTGGTCGGCGCTGTAGGCCCGGGCCACCAGCTCGCCTCGCAGGTGCCGCTCGGCAGGATCGGCCGCCCGGACGAGATCGCCGCCGTGGCGACGTTCCTGGCCTCGGACGCTTCCAGCTTCGTCAACGGCGCCGACTGGTTCGTCGACGGAGGCCTTGCGCAGGTCTGACCGCGCCCTTCAACCAGCGCGAGAGCGCACCACAACACACCACGTACCAGGAGGAAAAGTGAACGCCACCAGCGATATTCAGAAGCGTCGCGAAGAGATTGCCATCAACTACTTCCGCATGGTGGACGCCGGCAACCCTGCGGTCATCGACGTCTTCACGGACGATGCTCACATGTTCTACCCGAAGTTCGGCATCGCACGTGGGAAGGCGCAGATCGGAGCGTTCGCTCAGGGTCTCGGCTGGGGAATCGCGTCGCTCAAGCACGAGATCGAGGGCTTCACCGTGTTGACGTCCGGGAACTACGTGATCGTCGAGGGCGTGGAAAGGGGAACAACGACGTCAGGCGTGGACTTCCCTGACGGCGTTTCCTCCTTCGGGCTGTTCTGCAATGTGTTCGAGTTCGAGGGTGAACTCATCAAGAGGGTCCACATCTACGTGGACCCGGACTTCGCCAACACGCACGTCGAGGGTGTGGCTTGGGGCAAGTCGGTGCAGGACAGCACCGCCGGCCTGTAGTCGACAGCCTGCACCGTGGTGTCGCCCTGGGGCGGGGCGCGTGGCGACGAGGTCGCAATGCTCAATCTGACGATCAGCAGCTCCCGCGCCCCCGAGCATGCGGCCCACGTTGAGATTGACAGCCTTTTCGCAATGTCGTCCTTGCGGCGTCGTAGCTGCTGCTATCGCCGGCCGCCGCTCCATGGGTCGGCCCTGCGTGCCAGCTTCTTCGCTCGGCGCCGTACGTCCGGGGGGAGGTGGTGGAGCACCTTACGGGCTGTCCGGCGCACGGGCGGGGCCGATGTGGTGCGCAGGTAGAGGCGGTGCGGGAGTGTGGTCTGAGTCGGTGGGCGGACGGAGAGGCGGAGTTGGCCGTCCGGGCCGTCCCAGGCCGGGATCACCAGGTGGGGGCGGACTCCGGCCCTGACCGAGCCGAAGCCGACGTCGGAGCCTGCAGCGCGCGTGGCGTCGTCACTGCGTGTCACCCTCGCCCTGCGGCCCACGCCGAGGAGTTGGGCGCTCGCCCACACCACATGGATGCCGGTTTCCATCGCCCGGCCGCCGGCCAGGGTGAGGGGGTCGATGGCCGTCTCCCCGGTGACCACGACGCGGTGGCGGCCACCGCCGAGCGGT
>NZ_JBICWQ010000021.1:0-20323 GCF_043199815.1 Streptomyces sp. NPDC048523
GTGCCCGAAGACGAAGGTCGGCCCATGGCGCTCTTCAAAGAGTGCATCGTCCGTATCGAGGGTGACACCGCCCGCGTGCGCTGCTGGCCTCAACGAAGCCGCCGACCATAAAGAACAAGCTAAGTACCTGTTTTCGATCCTCCAGGCGCAGACCTGACGAGCTGGTGTCCCATCCGGCTATCAGTGACCTGGGACTACTCGGCGGATCCTGCGCTGTCGTCACACCGGCCGATGACACGCAGGTCTGCTTCGGGCAGCCAGGATCCGGGTGGGCGTTTCAGCCAGCCCTCTGCGGTGCAGAGGCTCCGCGCCGCGTTGGCCAGGGCTTCCACCCCTGGGTGGTGCAGACTGCGGCGCCAGACCATGGACACCGGAGTGAGGGGCACCGGGTCGGTCAGCGGGCGCAAGACCATCTCGGGAACGGTCATGAAACTGAGGCTGGCCAGGACAAGCCACCGGTGTCTGCTCATGACCCGGCTGAACTCCACTTCGCCCTCGATTTTGGGATAGGGCGGGGCCAGCTCGATACCGCGCCCTGCACACAAGGAGCGCGCGTAGTCCGTCCACTCGGTGGTGTCCTCGTTGCCAGCCGCGGCGTACAGAGTCTCGCCGGCCAGCGCGGCCAGCGGCACCTGGGGCGAGGCGGCGAGCTGGTGATCGGTCGGCACCATCACTGCCAGCTGGTCGAACCGGATCAGCCGGTGCTCCAGCGAGGCACGCGCCTCGGGCGGGAGCCCGGCGACACGACCGAATGAAATGTCCAGGTGCCCGCCCGCCATCTCCGTCACAGCGCGGGCCAGCCCGCTATGGGTGTGGACGACGAAGTCCAGCTCGGGAGCTGAGTTTCGGGCCAGTTCGAGCAACCTCGGTCCAGTGGAAGTGCTGTTGGCGACATCAACGACCAGTGGCCGGTTGTTCCCGGACTGCGGTGGTCTGCCTAGCTCTTGACTCAACTCGGCATGGGCGGCCAGGGCTCGGCGGACAGCTGGCAGCAGCCGGTGCCCTTCGGGGGTGAGGGCGACATGCCGGCTGTTCCGCTGGAACAGAGCGCGGCCCCACGCCTGTTCCAGCCGCCGAATGTCGCGACTGAGCGCTTGTTGTGCGACGAACAGCCGGGCGGCGGCGCGGGTGAAGTGCAGCTCTTCGGCGACAGCCAGGAAAGCCCGCAGCAGCCGGGGATCAGTGTCATCGCGCACGCCCCTATTCTCGCCCCCTGACCGCGATCTACAACAGAGTTGCGTAGGTATCCGCCGAACAGGTGTTGGACCCTCTAGTAGCTCACGGTGAGGCTAGACGCATGCCTGATTATCGTGACAACCGGCAAGGACGGCCCCCATCCCGCGTGCTGATGACCGTCGTCGGCGACACTTACGTCGTCTACGCGCCGAAAGCCTTCTCAGATAGGTGGACAAAACAACAGAGAGCCACGACGCGGTGGGTCAGGGTCTGGCGCTCTCTGACCCGGCTCGCACCGTTCAGGCCTAGCCGTCGACGTAGTGGTACCGACGAAGACGCGCCTCGGCACGGCGGGGACCGAAACCCGTCGTCCTAAGCAATTTTGTCGGCGGTTCAAGCTCTTCTTGCCCGGGTAATCCGCCTGGTCATGAGGGTGATGGCTGCCCATGTGATCAAGGTTTCGGAGTGCTGGACGAGTCGTTCGTAGTCGCGTGCATGGCGGCGGGCGTGCATCATCCAGGCCCATGTTCGTTCGACGACCCAGCGGCGGGGCAGCACGATGAACCCGGAGGCGTCCTTGGGACGACTCACAGTCTTGATCGTGAGGTTGAGGTACTCCTTTGCCCAGGTCACAAGCTTTCCGGCATAGGCGGAGTCCGCCCAGACGATGGTGATCTCTGGGTGCATCAGGCGAAGGCGGAAGAGGAGCTCCTTGGCGGCGGCGCGGTCGGTGAGCGAGGCTGGGGTGACCATGATCAGCAGAGGCAGACCACGGGTGTCGACCACCAGGTGCCGTTTGCGGCCGTTGATCTTCTTCCCCGCGTCGTAGCCTCGTGAGTCCCTGCCGACGGTCTCGGCGGCCCTGACACTCTGGGAGTCGATCACGGTCGCGACCGCCCGGGGGCCCTTGCCCATCTCCCGGCGGATCCGGCCTGAGAGGTGGTCGCGGATCTGTCCGATCACGCCGGCGGCGGCCCAGCGGGCCATGAAGCCCCAAACTGTGCGCCAGGGCGGGAAGTCCGCAGGCATGGCCCGCCATTTGCAGCCGGTGTCCACGACATAGCGGATCGCGTCGACGATCTCGCGGCGAGGGTGTTTCTCCGGACGTCCGCCGGCTCTGGTCTCACAGGCCGGTTCGGGCAACAGCGGTTCTATCAGGGCCCATTCGGCGTGAGTGGTGTCGGAGGGATAGCGGCGCTGGCGCATCGCGGCGGCCTTCACTCCAAGCGTTGGCGAGCGGTCCGCCCGACCTCCGGCCGGGCGGACCGCTCGTGATGGTCAGGATGAGATGACGAGATCGAGGGTGGACTCGATGGAGTTGAGCTGGGCGATGATGTGCTTGACCCACTTGTCGCCCGGGTGGGCGGCGGCGTGCGGGGCGACCGTGCCGGTGAGGAACCTGCGGAACTCAGTGAGCTTCCCGGTGAGCACGACCCGTTCGTATGCCTGGAGGGCGGCCGGTTCGGCGCCGAGCTGGTAGCCGTCGGCTCTCGTCCAGATCAGTGGCGGCCAACCGTTCTCCGCGATGATGCCGCGCAGGCAGGCCAGACCGGCCCTGACCTGGCTCGGAGAAAGTCCGGAAGCGCGGGGCAGCTGGTGGAACAACAACCCTGCGGGCCGGGCCTCGAACAGCACGAACCGCAGGGTGTCCGCATGCCGCTTGGCGGCGTCGCCCCGGCGCCGTGAGGCGCGGGGCATGCCTACTCGCCCTTCAGTAGACGGGCCAGCTCGCCGTCCATGTCGACCTTGCCCGTGTCGACCGCGGTCTCGATCCAGTCCAGCGTCGCCCGCACCTTCGCGACGTTCTCGTGCACGATCGTGCGCTCGTCCTCGCCCAGCGTGCGGTCACGCAGACCCGGGACGGCCCGGCCGGCGGCGGCCACGAACGAGTGGCAGGCGGTGACCAGATCCAGAAACTCCACTGTCCGGGCGATGTGGCGGACCGCCGGCGCGACCGGACTGGTGTCCTCGAAATGCTCGCGGGCTTGCCGACCGCGCTCAGCCTGGGCATGGTTGACCTGATGGCGGGCGGTGTCGTCAGCGTGAGTAGGTCGAGGGGGTGACGCGGTTGCCGGTGACGATGCCGGCGAGGACGAGTCGGTCGGTGGTGGCGCTGCGGGGGCGGTGGGTGGCTAGCCAGGCGACCTCGTCGACGCGCAGGGTGCCGCCGCTGCTCGTTTTGGGAGTGAGGTCGAGGACGAGGAGCTGGCCGAACGGGGCGTTGGTGTTGGTGTACTCGGCTTCCTGAGTGAGGTACTTGCCCTCGATGTGAGCGCGACTGTTGTCGTCGGGGTCCTGTTTCATCTCAGTCAGATAGCGCAGTGCTCCGAACTGGACCAGGACGTCGGCGCGGCCCATGCCGACATTGTTCGTCTCCACCTGAACGATGCTGTGCAACGGGCCGCAGAGCAGCCATTGGTGGAAGTCGCGCTGCAGGTCGGCCTCGTTGGCCTCACGCTGCCCTTTTTCGGGCTTGCGGCGGTAGTCGTACGGCGGGTCGTCCTTCTTTCCGGTGCCGAAAATGTGGGTGCGTTCCAGGTCGGTGCGGCTTTTCAGGAACAGGAGGGTCTGGGTGAGCAGCGCGGTGAAAGTCTGTCGGACAGCCGCAGTGAAGGCCTCGTGTTCTGACAATCTGGCCAGGAAGCTGTCGAGCAGGGGAACGATGACGGGGTCGGTGGCCTTCAGTCGGGCGACATCGCTGTCGTAGGCGATGCCTTCGACGGCAGCGAGAGCCGTATCGTCGAGGCCTTCTGCGAGCCGTAGGGCACGAGAGAGCGGAAGTTTACGGAGCACGGTTGGTGCGATGCGATGGAGCCGCTCTCTTCCCGCGTCGGCGTCCGGGTCTTCGCCGTCGGAGTCACCCTGGTCGCTACTGGACGTCTCGTGGTGCTCCCGAGCGTCGATCCGGGCGAGGATCGCCGAAGCGGCGGCTCCGTCGAATACCGGGCCGGGGTAGTCCTCGGGGTGCGCTGCGGCGTGCCGCAGCGCACTGAGGAAGGCCTCCTTGCGGAGGAAGCCGTCCTCTACAGCCGGCTCAACCAGCGCGGCCAGACCGGGGGCCAGCTGACTGGTGCCGAGTGGCTGGACGGTGCGGGCAGCTCGGTAGGCGGCGAGGACCGCGTCCACAGCTCGCCAGGAGTCCATCCATACGTCGGCCGCAAACTGTTCCGCAGCGGCCCGCAACTGGAGCAGGAGTTGGGACCAGGCGACCTCGGCGGCCTGGCGCGGCTGGAGCCACGCGGGCTGGTGCGTGCCGTGCAGCCAAGCCCGACGGCGCTCCAGGGCCCGTTCGATCCGGTCGGCAGCCGATGCCACTTGATCGGCGTTGTGCGCGGTGAAGCCGAGGATGGCGTCACACACGGCGAGGTACGCGGCGGCGTCATCGCGGGCTTCTTCTGCCGCCTCAGCCGCGGCGAAGAGGGAGCGCGCTTCGCTGATGAGGCGGCTCACGTCGGCCAGATCGGTTGAGGACAAGGCGGTCCTCAGGCGGTCACAGCCGAGCTCGAACAACGCGTCGACGTCAGCGGCCTCGTCCACGGACAGGTGCTGCAGCAGCTCCCGCACGGCCGTTGAGACGCGGGATTCCTGCTGCGCCCAGCAGTCCAGTGCGACGCCCAGGACGCGAGGGAGACGCTCCAGGAAGTCCTCCGGCCCGTCGGCCGGCAGTTCCTCGAGGATGTCCCACACCTGGTACGGGCTGACAGCGTCGGAGGCGGCGAGCCTGACAGCTCCTTCCAGCCGGGCGGCCGCAAGGAGCGGCCCGCGCTCGACCTGTTCGGTGAGCCCGTCAAGGAGGGCCCCGTTCAACGGCTTGGCGAGCGCCTTGGCGGTGGCAGCGCTGCCCAGGAGGGTTTCCAGCGACGACGTCAGGGCCAGGACGCTGCTCTGCCGGGCAAACCCCGTGGGAAACGCGGCGGCTGCCTGCTTCCACACACCACCGGCGGCGTCGTAGGCGTGAACGATCGCTTCGGCCAGGAGGGGGGCGAGTGGGCCGGCCGCGACTTCGGGCACTTGGTCGCGCACCGTGTCTGCGGGCAAGCCGATGTCCTCGAACGTGATCGCGTGGGTTCCTGTGGTGGCCAGGTCACTGAGGCGCTCGGCGAGCTGCGTCATGTCTCCTCTCCCTCCACCTTCATATTCGTGTCACCACAGTGGCTTGCCTTCTGGCGCTTCGGTGATCCTGTCAGGAGGCAGAACGTCGTGGGCCAGGCCGAAGTCCGCGGTCGTGACCAGCACCTGCAACTGATTCGCCTCCGCCACGGCGTCCAGTTCCCGCAGCAGGAGATGGATATCGACATCCTGGATCTCTTCCGCCTTGGGACTGTCGATCAGCAGCAGGCCCGGGTGCGTGGACACCTGGTGGGCCGCGCCCACACGCAGGAGTGCCACGATCACGGCGATCCGCAGTCTCAGCCGCTCGCCGGGCACCTGGTCGGTGAAGCTGCGCACGTGCCCGCCGTCAGAGATCACATCAAGGTGCGCCGCGCGGTCGATACTCACCGACTCCAGCCCGGCGAAACCGAACTTGCGCCCGAGGTCGGAAATCTCCTCGTTGAGGTCCGCGAACAGCTTGTCCGCTTCCTTCGCGTGATCGTCCTCCAGCGTCCTCGCACCGGCACGCAGCACCTTGATTGCCAAGTCTTCGGCCGGATCATCGGGAGAGTCAGGCAGCTCGGGCAGAACGCTCAACGCGCCCTCCAGGCGAAGCACTTCGTCTCGAGCCTTGGCGTATTCCGGCACCCGGGCTGCCGCATCCGCCCGCCGCAGCTTTTCCTGTGCCGCGGTCAGTTCCCCTGACAGCCGATTGAGCTCGGTCTCCGCCCGCTCCAATGCGTCCCTGGCCGCCTGTTCGGCCTGGGTGCTGGCTTGGACGCGTTCTTCGGCCTCGGCCAGGACGTCTTCGGAGTCCTCGTCATCACCCTCGACGGGGCGTGCGCACACGGCGCAACTGTGTGCTTCGATCTCCAGCTGACGCCGTTCCGCAGCGATGTCCTGATCGCACCGCGGGCACGTTGTGGGGTCCAGGCCGTGGAACAACCGGCGGGCGATCGCGCTTTCGCGGACATCGTTGAGCAGCTTCTCGTCGCGCTGCCGCTGCCCCTTGGCCTGCCGGTGGACCCGCATCAGGTCGTCCCACGCCTGCTGGCTGTCCGCCCACGAAGTCGCCAGACGCATCGTGGTCGCGGCCAGATCAGCCAACGAGTCTTGATCGGAACCAGCTGATCCTGCTGACAGCTGCTCCAGACGGGCACGGGCTGCTGCCAAATCCTCCTCGGTCTGCTGGCGCTGCGCCGTTCGCTCTTCCTGCGCCGTTTTCGCTGCGCTCTGCCGACGCCTGCGAGCCGTGGCCATCAGTTCCGCCTGCGTTTTGACCTTGGTCAGCACACCGGCGGCCGGCAGGTCGAGGAACACCTGCAGAAGGCGTCCCGGCAAACCGCTCATCAGTACATCGCCCAGCAACGCGGGGGAACGGGCCGCTGGCAGGTACAGGGCCCCGAAGTAGGCGGGCCACCCGTGCGCCACCGCGGACGTCCCCTGTTTGGCACTGACGAGAGGATGCAGGTCCATCCACTTCATCATCAGCGCCTGAACCTGTTCGGCGTAGCTCTCCGAACTCGCGGCGCGAAACAGCGGCAGCACTCCCTGCGCCGGGTCCGGGGCACGGAGAGTCTCCAGCGCGGCCAGATCCGGCCCGGCAAACGCGACCGCGGAAGTGATTTCCTCGTTGTCCAGGTCCAGCCGGAAGGCCATGGGCTGGCCGGCAACCGTGGCGTCGAGGTCCACCTCACGCAGCCAGTGGATGGCGCCGCTCTTCTCACGCGGAGTGCCCCGAAGACACCACGTCACCAGTTCCAGCACACTCGATTTCCCACGCAAGTTCGATGCCACCAGGGCGGTCAGCCCGTCGCCGAACCTGAACGTGGTGTTGAACGGGCCGGGTTCAAGGGCTCCGGTTCTCACCCCCGCCACACGCAGCCGGTGAATCCGCAACGGCCGCGGCCGCGCGGGAGGCGCACCCAGCGGAATGCCCTGGGACTCGAACACCGCCCGGACGTCATCGACCGTCACCTTCGCGCGCGCGGCGATCCGATTCTCCAGCGCAACTTCCTCAGCCATGGTCCCCCGCTTCCGCATCCCCGTCCTGTGCCTGCTTACGCAGTTCTTCCAGCCGCGCTCGCGCTCGCACGCGCACCGAACCGATCCGATCACCGCGGGCGGCCTCGGCGTACTCGCGCTGCAGGTACTGCTGTTTCTTCAGCTGGTTACCACCACGTCCGTCGGCCAGATCCAGCACCAGCTGAACCCGGTCCACGTAGTACTGGAATGGGGGTGCCTCATGAATCGCCTCGCGTGCGACCGTCCGCCCGGCCTCCAACAGGAAGTAGTCGTGCTGCCGTACCCGGTTGACGGTCCCACGTCGGCGACGAGCCACCAGACCAGCACTGCGCAGCACGGCGAGGGCGTCGTCCAACGGTTCGTACGCCCCGAAGTGGTGCCGCAGCATCGGATAGCACCGCACCTCCGGTTCCTCGGAATCCAGAATGCGGCCGGCCAACTCCAGCAGGCGGTCCTCGGTGGTCGCCTCGTACTTCGTCAGCAGCTCATCGGCGAGATAGTCAGGATTGCGGAGCCAGAAGTCCAGCTTCTGCAGGCGGACCTGAGTGCGGACAACTCCCACAGCTGATTCCAGTCCTGAGTCAGCTCGCTCGACGTCGGACACGGGCTCACACGCCCCGTCGATGAGCAGCAGGAGCCGCACGGCATCTTGCTCTCGGCTCGTCACCCGCTCAGCGGCCTCGGGATTGGGTAGTCCTTGATCCACCGCACCAAGGTATCGCCTGGTAGCCGTACCTGTACCCTCCGCGTACGAAAGTGACTGAGCATCCGCCGCCCTCCACGGCGGAGAGCGTTCAGCCCCGTCCGCGCGGGGTGAGACCGGGTGGGGGAGCCGGGCTTTCCGGAGGCGCGAGCTGAGGTGCTCGGGCCCAGCCGTGAGCGTGCATGGTCTCGGTCTCCCAGTCCTCGAACAACTGGGGGAGCGCCTTCGCATCGCGGTCGGCATCGCGGTACCAGCGGATGAAGGCACGGGCAGCGGGCCGGTGCTCGTCGCAGGCTGGGCAGAGTTCCATCCATACACCGGTCATGATGGGCCCATGCCAGTGCAGAAGGAGTTCGCCTCCACACCGTGAACAGTGCCGGGCCGGCTGTTCCTCCTCAGGATCGGAGGGATGCAGGCGGGCCAGCTCTTCGTCGCTGACGTCGTCAAGACTGCCGTCGAGGTTGCCGATGCGGCAGAAGTCGCCGTCGGGGCGCACGAGGTATCGCCAGGTGAAGGACATACGGTCCCCTTCCCGTGGAGCAAGACGCGAGACTTACCGTCTGTCCGATTCGTGACCTGCGTCAAGAGGTAAGACGCATGTGCACAAGAGGTCCGGTGTCGTGCTTCAACGTCGGGTGCTGCACGCGGCCTTGCCGAAGGGTGAGAGTGCGCTGTTCCCAGGCACGTGCCGGCCGGACAGAACTACGGTGGCACGGTGACCCTCTTGGCTCCCCAGATTGCCCAGCTGCCCGTCGATCCGTCGCTGATCAGCCTCGCTTACCATCATGAACACCCTGTCCAGGCATACGAGTTCGAGAACACGCTGGAGGTGTGGAAGGTGTCGGCCCGGATCGACGCGGACGTCCTGGCGGAGGACCTGGCCGCCTACAGCGACGTGGACTAGGAGGCGCTGGACGCGGTGCAGGACGTCACGGTGGGCCGTATGTCGTTCGTGCGGGTGCGGATGTTCGGCCCGGACCATCCATGGGAGGCGATGGACTCCTACACCGGGGACGTCTCCCGCATCGGCGAGGTTGTGCTGGACGTCGCTGACGGCCAGTGGGAGCCGGCCTTCGAGGCCGCGCTCGCGCACCCTGTCGGTGACCTGCTCGTCATGGACCGGGTCATCCTGGAACCCCCGTGGCGCGGCCTGGGCCTGGGCCCGGTCTTGGCCGGGGCTGCGATCCGGCGCCTCTCGCAGAACTGTGTCGCGGTGGCGTGCGAGCCTGGATCGGCTGACGGCCGCGAGCTGACGGAAGAACAGCATCGCGAAGCCGCCGCCAAACTCGGCCGCGTATGGGAGCGGATCGGCTTCGAACCCTTCCAGGACGGCGTGCACATCCTGGACTGCCACCTGCAGCGGCCCCAGGACCTCCTTGCCGAACGCCACCGGGAGTTCAATACACTGTGCGGCGCCTGGCGGCAGCACCACAGGGCGTAGGGCTCACAAGTCACGCGCGGCACGTCAGCCCGGTCGCACCGTTGGTCGTCGGCAAGGGCCCTCCGGCCATCAAGGTCGGAGGGGCCCTTCGAGTTTCCGCTATCCGAGGGATGGCGAAGCCGTGGAATCAGGATCACAGCTCTGGCCCGCGACTTCTGGTGTCGCGGCAGACTTCGCGATGCTCATGCCATCCGAGTTCGCGATGACCAGCCGGCTCATGGCCGAGGCGGAGTCCTTACACGTCTTTACGTAGACCGTCTCGCCAGCCCGCACGTACAACCCGGTGTCTTCTCCGTTCGGGGTATAGACCGGGGTGTCGACCCTGACGGTCCACCGCGTGGTTCCCGCTCGGTTGGTCGGCGGCGCATAGCGGACGTAGGTGCGAGGCTCGGCGAGCCATGAAGGCTGACTTTCTCGATCGGACACCTGACAGGTCGCGCCTGTGGGCAGGACCCGGCACGTGTGGGGAGCCGGCGCCGAACCTGCAGCGTTGCCTTCTTCACCCCAGTGGGCGCCGCTGAGCACCAGGATCAGCCAGGCGATGATCATTGCGCCGACGAACACGCCACACGTGGTGCCGAAGCCGTCAATCACCTTCCGGGCAAGGGCGCCCCGCCGGGCTGCGGCTTCCTTCCGGTCCACCTCCTGGATTCGGGCGCGGATCCACTGGGCCGGACGGCCGATCGCCACCGCCCCGGCCTCCCACGCCTTCCGAAACCACTCGGAATCCTGAAGGTGCTGAACGGGCTTCGGAGGTTCGTCCTGATCAATAGAGTGGAGAGTGATCCCATGCTGGCTCGGGATGGACTTCAGCCGTTCCACAGGTTCGAGGGCGGCCTGGGCACCTTGGAGCGCATCTCGGAGATTCAGCATGCGCTCCAGGTCGGGATAGCCGTCCGTGCCGTTCAGCAGCCTCGACAGCTGCGTGGGACTGGTGAGCGCTCTGGGGCACAGCTGTTTGTACGTGAGTCCGCTCTCCAGGAATGCCACACGCAGCGGCACCAGCCACTCGCGGTGTTCGGAGGTCACGGCGTCGGTAAGCGCCTTGAGGCGACGGCCCGGCCCGGGGCGGTCCGGCTCCTCCCGGGAGGCGATGTACATGGCGGTCATGCAGCAGGCCTCTCTTCGTCGTGTTCGTCCTCCGCGTCGTTCTGCACGGAGCGAAGAGGGGTGCGCGTCGAGGTGGGACGGATGCGGCCGTCGAAGCCCTGGAGCAGATGCACCACGGCCAGGACGATCACCGGGATGAGGCTGCTGATAGCTGTGACGTTCTCGCCTATGACGAGCATGGTGATGGCGAGACCGATGAACGAGACCAGTCCGAAGATCGCGAGCACGAGGCGGGTACGGGGGGTCATGACGTCCTCCGACGTGTCCTACTGAGCTTGTCCGGAAGTCGGGCGACCTCCCGGCTTGGCCGTATCCCGGGGGCGAAGCGTCTTCGCGTGGTCGTCCTTCTAAGAAGGATGCTGTGGTCCAGATGTCCGCGAAAGCCCGTAGTAAGAACGATGAACGATCGCTAACAGGCGTTTGGTGACGTTGCGGCAGTTCAACGGCCCTTAACGAGGTTGTTCCGAATCTGGTCTTGCGCTGCGGAGCTGGAGGGCCGTCAATAGAGACGAAGGGTCGACTTACCAGCGGCCCCTGGTCTGTGGTGCTCAACCACGACACCGTCGTGTCCTCCTTGTCCGGAAGGCAACGGCGCTTTGACCCCCTCGTTTGGCCGCGGGGGGGTCCGCCGTTTCCGGCCCTCTGCACCCTCCGACGCTGCCTCAAGCCAGGTGGTGCTCTCGTTCCTGGAGGACACGGACACCACCCGCCGCCCAGCGGGATCGAATCCGTTCAGCATGGTGCCGAGGTGCTCGTACGCCCAGCAGGCCAACGGGCTCTGACGGTGTGCTAGAGGCGGGACGGTCCACGGAGCTTGCCCCGGCCGGCCCGTAGAGGACGGAGGGTTGGCTGAGCAACCACAAAGGGCGGCCACGGCGGGGGCACGCTCACTGCGGCAACTGGTCTCCCAGGTAACGCACGGCCGGGATGTGTCGAGTCAGCCGCATACGGACGGTGGCGTGGCCGTGCGCGGCGAGTTCGGCGCGGGCCTCGCTCGTGTTGAGGATCTTGTCCACGGTGTAGGCCTCGGTACACGGTCCGAGGTCGATCTGGTGCTCGCCGAGGGCGAAGACCAACGACGCGTAGCCGATGCTGATGCGGGACATCGAGGCGGCCGCGTCGGCCAGCTCGTCGAGGGCTTCGGCGCCCTCGATCTCCACGGTCACGGTGTCGCCTTCAAGGACGTTCTCGCCGCCGTCGAGCAGCGCATGGATCTCCTTGACCTCGTGCGCGTCCTGTCGGCCGAAGTCCTCGGGTAGCGGGAAGAAGTGGCCGGTGCGGCTCTGCAGGCGGGCCAGGTCGTCGAAGGCGTCGGCCCAGAACTGCGCCTCGTTGTCCTCCCAGCCGGGCGGGGCCATGCCCTCGGTGATCAGGACGCGGACCCCGGGCGTGGCGGAGCTGGCCAGCGTGAGTGCCATGACGTGGCCCGGCCGGCTGTGGGCGATCATCCTCAGCACCGGCACCACGGCCTGGGGCAGGACCACCTCGTTCAGCTCGAAGGAGAACGTCAGCGTGCCGGTCTGATCGCGCTGGTTGTAGCGCAGTTCCACCGTGAACACCCCGGTGCCGTCGCGCCCGTATAGAGTCCCGCCGTCCAGACCGGTGACCTTCTCCATGAACGCCACCGGAAGGGAGGTGACCGGGATTCCGGACGGCCGCTGGACAACGATCTGCCCCCTGAGCGGCGGCGCCACCTCCTGCCGAGGCGAGGCGATGTGCACGGTGCCGAGCGAGAGCTGCTCCAGTCCGAGCCCTGCGGGCCCGGTCAGACGCATCCCGGCGAGGTTGTCCGCGCTCAGCTCCACCTTGCCGCCGAAGCGCATTGTCTCCTCGAACCGGCGCCGCCGCTCGGCTTCCCGTTCGTCACCGGCCGGGAACCGGATGCGGCCGGCAAAGCGGATCGCCGCCTGCCCGCCGAAACCGGCCGTCCTGGGGACCAGGTGCACGGCCGTCTGTCCGTCCGCGCCCGACGTGGTGTGCACCGCGTAGTGCGGCGAGATCTCCTGGGCCCGCGCATGCAGCGCGCTCGCCCGGTCCAGGTAGTCGGGCAACCCGCCCAGCAGCACGTCCCGCTCGGCGCGCGCCTCGGCGATCCGCTCCAGGATGTAGTCACCGGACTCCTGCAGCGCGGAGCGCACCAGATCGGGGTGGGCGGCGAGCTTCTCGTCCAGCCAGCTGCGCCCGCGCCAGTGCCGCACGAACGGAAACTCCTCGCGCAGCTCCTCGAACCACCGCAGTTCGGCGGGATTGTGGTCGATCGGCACCAGCAGGTCCCAGTGGTCGGGCTGGTGACGGGCCGCCGAGATCAGCGAGCGCACGACCTGCTTGCGGCGCGTCTTGTCCATGCGGCCGGTGAACGACTTCGCCTCGTAGACGAGGAGTTCACCCCCGGCGGTGTACTCGAACAGGTCGCGGCCGCCGTCCCCGCCGCTGCCGTCGACCGCCCGCGCCCTCTCGCGCAGCCGCAGCACCAGCATCGTCACCAGCGCCTCGGACACCTTCGGCCTCTCGGCCGCCAGCTTGTCCCACGGAACCCTCACCACGCCCCCACCTTACGGACGGGCACCGACACCGATGTTCCGTCGGCTCGGGGCCCCTGTCGGCCAGGCCCTCGGAAAGGGCCCGGGTCCCGGCTGATGGATCTGCCGGGACCCAGGCGTTCGCCCTGCGGGGCTACCTCGCCTGGTGGGGCACGAAGGCCAGCGAGGCGGGCGTATACGTGAGATCCACCCGGGGATGGGCCGAGCCGTCCACCGGGTTCAGCAGCCGGGCCGTCCACCCCTCCGCGTTGCGCACGGCCTCCAGGCGGATGCCGTCCACCAGGGGCAGCACGGTCAGCAGACACCAGGACGTCCGCCGGGACGTCCCGGCGGTGCGGTGGGCGTAGTGCTCCCCCAGCCGGTCACCGACCGCGCTACGGCCCTGACGGCGCACGCTGCCCACGTACCGGCACCCGTACCGGTTGTCCCACGCGACGTACACCGCGCAGCACGCCGTCACCTGGCGGCGTACCTCGGTCGGCCGGGCCGGGCACACCACCACCGACGACGTCCGGCCGCTGCCCGAGCCGGCGCCCTCGAGGACCGGGCGCACCAGCTGCAGAACCGGCCGAAGCTGGCGCCTGATCTCGGGAGGCAGCGCGAGGTGGGCGCTCACTCGGTGTCCTCGTCCTGGTCCTCGTCGAACACGAAGATCGAGGTGTCGACGGGGCCGAACTTCATGAGGATCTCGTTGAGCTTGCCCATCTGGTCGCGCAGGGCCTGGACGCTCTCGAAGGTGCCGAACACCTGGTTGCCGCGCTTCTGGCCCAGCCGGGCCAGGGCAAACCCTGCTTTGGCCGCGCTGGTGATGCCCTGTTCGAGGATCCGGCGCTGGCGCGCGTCCTCCGCCTCGGGCTCCGTCAGCTTGCCGCTCGTCGTGATGGCCGCCCGGTTCTTAGCGATGGTGCGCTCGGCCTCTGCCGGGTCGGCGGCGTAGACGAGGTCCCACTCGTAGTCGATGATGACCTGCTCGCCGGCCTTGTCGAGCACCGGCTCACCGGCACGGACCGGCACGCCGTCCACCTCGCGGTCCTGAGTATGGAACAGCTTGGGCAGCACGGCGGGGTCGGCGGCGACGTGGGCGAGGGCGAGGGAGTGCAGCATCTGCAGCCCGCCGGAGGTCTTCGACAGCAGCTCCAGGAGCTTGACGGGCGTGGCCCGGAAGGGTGCCTTGCGGCTGTCGCGCTCGGTGCCCTCCTTCGAGCCGCGGTCCCGCGTGATGTAGCCGTCGAGGATCGCGGCGGTCCCGCCGAGCACGGTCAGCTCCGCCACGGCCCCGGCATCGCCGTCCAGGGCGCGCGCGAGGATGTCGTCGAGCACCTCGAAGACGTTGTCGCCCTTGGTCAGTTCCCACGGCTTCTTCCACACCGTGTCGGTGATCGTGCCGCCGTTGCCGAAGGCCCGCAGCGGCTGCTCGATGCCGTCCTTGCTGCGGTAGGCGGACAGCGCCATGGGCGCCAGCCGCTCGCTGATGCGCATCCGGTCGGCCTTGCCCATCCCGAACTCCTGCTTGATCAGCAGGTTCATGGCGTACGCGTCCGGGCCGGCGAGCACCGCGTGCTGGTGGACCGCGGCGGCCCACAGCCGGTTTCCCGGCACGCCGAGCAGGTCGTGCATGGCGTCCGGGCCCACCGTGCCCGACAGCACCTGGTACTCCTCCGCCGTGATGAGCTCCTCGGCACGGGCGTGCCGGTAGACGCGGATCATGCCCTGCGTGTTCTGCGCCCCCGACGTCCAGGGGGTCACGTGCACGTGCAGGTTGGCCAGCAGGTCGTCACGGGCGGCCACCAGATCCGTGAGCGGCCCGTCGTCGTCCGCCCGTGCGCCCACCACGACGACCGCGGGGAAGGCGATGGTGTGCCCCTCGCGCCGGGTGGCCTCGGTGAGCGTGGGCATCGCCAGGTTCTTGCGGGTGCGGGCGGTCAGTTTGGCCACCCGGCGGCGGGAGGCCGACAGCTCCGACCGGCTGCGCTCGCCGCTCTGCTCGGTCGAGCCGATGACGGAGCTGATGCAGGCCGAGATCGCCTTGTCGATGTCACCGCCGGTGCGCGCCCGCCACATGCTCACGTAGCGGCTGTTGCCGTCCCCGGCGACGAGGAAGGTGTCCTCGGTGCCGTCGTCGTACACGACGCGCATGACGAACAGCGTCAGCGGCTCCTTCACGCCCTGCTGGAGCACGCTCTGGGTGTAGTCGTTCTCGCCCTTCTGGGCGTTGAAGGTGTTGCGCATGCTCTCGCGGACCGCCTCGGCCAGAGCCTTGCGGTTGTGCATGCGGACGGTGAAGACCGCGACCGGCTTGCCGGTCTCAGGGTCGACGAGCGTCTCGTACGACGTCACCAGCGACGTGGAGGGCTCCACGTCCATGGCGGTGTGCAACTGGTCCGCCCACCGCTGGTTGATGAAGTCCGGCAGGACGCCGAGGTCGAGGTAGCGCTCATGCGGGGCGGTCGCGTACAGCGTGCCGCCCACGACCGGCTTGGCCGTCAGCAGGCTGACCGGATCGGCCTCCACCAGGGCCCGCAGCCGCGTAGGGTCCACCGCACCCGAGGTGACGGCGTTCGCCGCGGCCTCGTCGAGCGAGGTGTCGGGGTTGTCGAGCAGCGCCTTGCGGGCGCCGCGGAGCTTCGCCACGGGCTCCGGGTCCGCCACCGGTACGGGGCGACGCAGCAGGGGCGGGAGGCCGTCGTCGGGCTCCTGGCCGTCCATGCCGAAATGGTCGTTCGTGTTCATGGTCTCGCCCTCCAGGGCGTAGCGCGCAGCAGGAAATCCGCGGGCAGGGCACCCCTGCCTCCACTGCACGCCGTCCCCAGGGGGCGGCGGCGCCGTCACGCTCCACCATCGGCTCCCACGCCGCGATGTCCCGTGCCGACTGGCATTCCAAGGTTCTAGGCAAGCCGCTGGTCAGCCGATCCATAGGGATCGAACGCCCGTCGCCGACGGGTGCCAGCCGCTCTTCATGCCCCAGTTCGTTGCCTGTGACATGCAGTTCCATGTAGCCAGAGCGGTGCGCGGCCAACGCGGTACCACCGCGTCGGCAACCCCCGAGTATACGCCCTTCCCTGTCAACAAAAAGTAAGGGCAACTTCACGCATAAAGCTGCATCGAGGCCTCGTGTAGGCCGACCGGCCTTGCGATTCAGCGTTTGATTCGACCGCGGACGGCGAGCACAGCGAGTGCCAGGAGGATTGGCTCCAGGAGGCGGGATCCCATCTCGATGTAGGTGCCGGCGGTGGTGAGGTCCTGGCCGCTGGAGCGGAAGATCACGGAGTTGAGGGTGACGTTGAGTGCCTTCTCGAACCGTTTGCCGGTGAACCGGTCGTGTGTGGGGTTTTGCGGGTCGTCCTTGTCGATGGTGAAGGTGACATGGCCGCCACCGGTCGGCACGTTCCCGCTTGCTCCTTGTCTGGGGGAGTTCTGAGGTAGGCCGAAGCCCATGAGCAGCAGAACAGAGATGATCATCGCGGCGATCAGCCACCCCGCGGCGCGGGATGCCCGGAGACCGTAGCCGGACAGTAACCAGTAGGCGTGCAGTAGGCCGCGTTCACTGCGTGCGGTGTCGGAGCGGCTGTGGCGGCGCATCTCCATCTCGCCGTAATAGAAGTCCGCGGCGCCGGGCTCGTTCTTGGCGTCCTCAAACGCCTTGCGGAGCTGGCGGTACAGAGCTGCGACGTCTTCAGGGTCGGGTGTGCGCGCGGGGTTGCCGTGGTGGGGGCCGGTCTGCCAGGTCCGGTCTCCTGGAGGAGGCGGGACAGGAGTGGCGGGCTGGTTGACCTCTTGGGCTCGCCAGTGGTGCTCCTCGGCCAGGGTGCGGCGCTGGGACCACCAGGTGGGCCACAGGCGACCGCGGAGACGGATGCCTTGGGGGACGGGGGCGAAGGTGGTGCGGCCTTCGATGTGGATCTGGTCAAGGTGGAAGGCGCCCGCGAACCGGCAGTGGGCGAGGTTGGTGTCGGTCAGTACGAGGTGGGCGGCGTCGACGCCCTGTACTGAGGTGACGTGTACGGCTGGGTTCTGGCTGTTGATCGCTGCCTCGGGCAGCATGGTGCCGAGGTAGTTGAAGGGGATCGTATGGGTAGTGACTGCTGTCGGCGCGGACAGGACGGCGTCACGGAGGTGCAGGTCAGCGTGGCGAAGCCGCAGTTCTGCAGTGGCATCCCATCGTGTCCGCTCACAGTCCACCGTCGCTGCTGCGATCTCAATCGTGACGGGTGCCTCGAAGACGGCTCCTTCAAGATCGACACTGACCGCGCACACCAAGGGGCCCAGAGAAGGAGTCCTGCCGAAGGTCGTGTTGCTGAAGTCGGCGCTTTCCATGAAGCGCGCACCACTGAATGACACCTGCGTGAATGCTGAACGATCGAACAGGGCTGCGCTCACGAACCTCACCAGCGTGAAGTCGGCCTGTCCTAAACACTCTATCTGCGAGAACCGTGGTTCGCCGTGAAATACAGCGGTCGTGAAGTGTGCGGATTTCTCGAATGCCGCCTTCTCGAAGGAGGCCTCACCCGAAAAGAGCACACCCTTGAAATTCGCATTCTCCGTGAAACGGGCCCGCTTGAACCGGCTGCATTCCTCAAATTCTGCGCCATCGAAGTCGGCTCGGCCGGTAAAGGTGACGTCCGCGAAATCTGCCTCTCCGCTGAAGCGGGCGCCGTTAAAGCGGCTGCGTCCGACGACGATCCCGCCTGTGACCGCATCGCGCAGTGCGTTGAGCAGGTCTGCGAGGAGCGCCTCGGTGAACGGCGTACCGCGGTGGTCGAGGTCCGAGCCGGCGGTGAGGGAGCCGAGGTAAGAGACGCGAAGGGCGGGGCTGGCATGGGCCAGGCATGCGCTGTGGTCGGTTATTTGGCGTCCACGGCATCCCACTGGGTCTGTGACCGCGTTTGCGCCGTGACCGCAGTGGGCCCACTGGGGAGCGAGGGGCGATGGCATCGGTGGCTTTCCTCACAGGGGCATGCTCTGAACGCGGGGAGGCGCTTGTCGGCGCTTGTGGGCATACTGGGGGTGGACGCTTTCGCGTACAGGTGCAGAAGGCCCCGGCAATCCCGCCGGGGCCTCGCTGCGTTGTGGACGACCGCTACGCGACGGACTGCAGTCCGCCCTTGCCGGGCTTGGGAGGGCGTTTGGCGTAGCCCGGCACCCTGATCGGGGGAGGACCGCCAACGGCGAGCTGCTGGGTCATCTCCTTCTCCAGCTCGTCTTGCGACTCGTAGCCGGCCACAGCCGGGTTGAGCGCGTAGCGGTGGCCGCGGCCGCCTCCGGATCGCAGCACGATGCCGCGATCGACCAGGAGTCCCATGGCGCGGCTCATGGAGGCCTGGCCGACGCCGAGGACCGCGTCGATCTCGGACTGCTTCATGCCCACCGAACCCCCGGGGTCCTGGTGCGCGACCATCACCGAGAGGACGTCGATCGCCGTGGGGGTGAGCTGCAGCTGGTGCAGCATGCCCAGCAAGTCCGTGGTGGTCATCATGGCGATGGGATCCCTTCGGTCAGCCGAGCTCTTGCCGCGAGAACAGCGTGAGCTCGGGTGCGAGTTCGTCGGGGAACTTGGAGTCGAGGGCGAGTGCACGCAGCTCGGCGAGGAAGTCCTGCTGCTCCTGGCCGTTTCCGTTATACGCGACGCGGGGGTTGAGCTGGTAGGAGGACCTCTTGACCTTGCGGATGAGGTTCTTCTCGCACAGCGAGTCGAGGGCGTGGCCGATGCTGGTCCGCTTCACGCCGAGTTCGGCTGCGATCTCCGCGTGGGTGGCCTCGATCTTGCCCTTCTTCTGCCTGCCGATCATGTTCGACAAGACGGCGGCCTGCAGCTTGCTGATGATGTTGTGCATGAGGCAGTACGGCAGAACGCGGCGCAGGAAGTAGTTGGACACCAGCGAGTAGCCGACCTCGCCAAGCATGTCGTGAGCTGGACGTCGGTACACGACGGTCTTGACCTCGTGGACGGGGCCCTTGCCGAACTGCTCCGCGATCCGACGCGCGAGATCGGTCCCGCCGTCCTGCTCAACCGGCCGAACCGGCTTGGGGCGTTGTGGTCGAGGGTCCGCGCGCCACGCGCGCAGGCCCTCTGCCGCTGAGTCCATGTAGATGATCCTTTCGCGTACAGGTGCTGCGCACTGTACGGCAAAAGTTGCGCCTAGCCGCATGTCTACACGCCGAAGAGTTGCTACTCGTCGCAAGTTTGTGTCGGTGGCCGCCGACATCGGCGCAGAGCCGCCTGTCGGCGCCGCACGACGAGGCGCCGGCGCGCGGCCAGGTGCTGACGCGGCGTCTGTATGCCTAGCGGGGTAGTGATCCGTCAAGGGAAGTCTTCTCCGCGGTGCGCACTGCGGAGCGTCGACTGGAGGGCAAGACTTGCGTCTATTCACATGTCTCAGTGGAGAGTTGTGGACGGACGCATGTTTCCATGCTGAGTGTGGGTACGGACCGACATCCGCGCGCACCTAATGTCGGTGGCCGCCGACATTAGGTTTCACAAAACCGCAGGTCAGAGGCCACTTTTCCCGAACGCCTCTTAACTAAAGACCGACCTCTGCAACATCCCCCTTCCCTTGGACCCTTGCACTTTCTCAACTGTCCTTGCCTGAAGCGGAGTTGCTTGCTGCCAAGCAGTCGCCGGCCAGTCCCTCTGCAGTCGGTGGGTCGGGTGCGGCGGCATCGGGGATCGGGGCGGGGTAGTGCCTGTGTTGCGCGTCGGCCTGGGGCCGTCGCGCGGGTGGGGGTGGTGCCGGTCGTCACCCACCCCTGGATAGTTGGTCAGTTAGGCCGTACCTCCCTCGTCTCTCCTGCCTTGTCTCCTCCGGTCTCCTGCCGGAGGCAGGCTCTCTTATTCCCTCGCACGGGCAACCGGGCCCCGGAGGGGCCCTGTTGCCCTTTCCTGGTATTCCGTGATTTACTTTTCTTCACGGAATACCATTCAAGTCTCCTCGGTTTTAAGGGAATCGGAGATTTCCCCTAACTCCCAATCAGGGAAAGCGGCATGACGCACCCTCAACCTAAACCCCAACTCTCACCCCAACTCAAAACCGAACTCCCCACCCATACAACCAAAATCAGCACCCGAATTTGTGCCGGAGGCACAAACCCTCTCAGCCTGTCTTTCCGTTCCGGAGGAACGCACGTTATGGAATGGCCGGAGGCCAATTCCATAACGCCCCGCCGGAGGCGGGCAATTCGCGCGGGGACGCGCGAAACGAGCTCCGCGAGTATTCGGCTGCCGGAGGCAGAGCGAAGCGG
>NZ_JBICWQ010000022.1:0-15374 GCF_043199815.1 Streptomyces sp. NPDC048523
AAGGGCAACGACTACACGACCGCGGTCGACATGACCGTAGGCGCCGAGGAGAAGTCGTACGACATCGCCAAGAACTCCTGGACGCCGGTAGGTGAGGCCGCGGACCCGGACGGCCGCGATCACATGCTCGTCGAGATCAGGTCCTCCAAGTAGCCCCAGGCCGACACCCGCCATGCTCACCGCTGCGGGGTCCGGTGCACCACCGGACGCGCGGCCCTCGTGACTAGGAATCCAACGTTCATGCACCTCTCCAGACGCTCCCGTCTCGCCGCGTTGGCCGCTGCGCTGGTCGCGGCTCCCGTCGCGCTGAGCTCCGCCGACGCCACCGCGCTCACCGGAGCGGACGCCCCGGCGCAGTTGAACTACGTCGCGAAGATCAACGTGGGCGAGCAGAGTGCCTGCACCGGCACCCTCGTCGACCCGCAGTGGATCCTGACCGCGGCCACCTGCTTCGCCGCGGACGGCAAGCCCCCCGCGGGCAGGCCCGCCGTCACCACCACCGTCACCGTCGGCCGCACCGACCTGACGCAGACCAGCGGCAGCGTCCTGCCGGCCATCCGGCTCGTCCCCCATGCAGACCGGGATCTGGTGCTCGTCAAACTCGCCGCCAGGATCACCGATCCGAGCATCACGCCGGTCCGGCTGGCCACCACGCCCGCCGCCGCGGGCGAGGAACTGGTGAAAGCCGGCTTCGGGCGCACCAGGACCGAATGGGTACCCGACAAGCTGCACACCGGTACCTTCACCGTCGCCTCCACCGCGGACACGACCGTGGACCTCAACGGCTCCGACACCGCGACCGTCTGCAAGGGCGACGCCGGCGGCCCCGCCCTGCGCACCGTCAACGGCGCCACGGAACTCGTCGCCGTCAACTCCCGTTCCTGGCAGGGCGGATGTCTCGGAAACGATCCCGCCGAGACTCGTACCGGTGCCGTCGACACCCGGGTCGACGACATCAGCGACTGGGTCAAGTACGCGATCTCCCGCAACCCGGACGACCTCACGGGTGACGGCAAGGCCGACCTCGCGGCCATCAAGGACGACGGCGTTCTGTGGATCTACCCCGGCACCGGAAAGGCGAGCGGCAGCACCTTCGGCACCCGGTACCAGGCCGGCACCAGCTGGCAGAGCCAGAACGCCGTCACGGTCGGAGACCTCAACAACGACGGCATCGGCGACCTGCTGTCCCGTCAGGCGTCGGACGGCACACTGTGGGTCTACCCCGGCACCGGAAAGCCCGGCATGGAAGCCTTCGCCACCCGCTACCAGGTCGGCAGGAGCTGGCAGACCCAGGACGTCACCCGCACCGGGGACTTCAACACCGACGGGCTCACCGACGTACTGACCCGTCAGGCGTCGGACGGGACACTGTGGGTCTACCCCGGCACCGGAAAGCCCGGCATGGAAACCCTCGGCACCCGCTACCAGGTCGGCACCGGCTGGAAGAGCCAGGACATCATCACCACCGGGGACCTCAACAACGACGGGCGCCCCGACGTGCTCTCCCGTCAGGCGTCGGACGGCACACTGTGGGTCTACCCCGGCACCGGAAAGGCGAGCGGCGGTGCCTTCGGTACCCGCTACCAGGTCGGCAGGAGCTGGCAGACCCAGGACGCCCTCCGCACCGGGGACTACAACGGTGACGGGCTCACCGACGTGCTCTCCCGCCAGGCGTCCGACGACACGCTGTGGGTCTACCCCGGCACGGGAAAGCCCGGCATGGAAACCCTCGGCACCCGCTACCAGGCCGGCACCGGCTGGGGGCCCTACCGCATCATCTGAGCGGACGGGATGATCTCGATCCCGCCGCCACGGCGCCGAGATACGCGGAAGGCCGCGGTAGTCCGAGACGGTTCTCCGAGTGATCTCCACTCGGAGAACCGTCCCGGCGTGCCCGCCTCTCGGAGCACACGCCAGTGAGGGGTACGGCTCGAGTTGAAGGATCGGCCAGATCGTCCACACCCGGGGGGGGGCGGCAACTCGGTCGCTGCGCAGGCTCCTGCTCGCCGAACACTCGCCCTTCGTCACCCCCTGCCCCCGACCGGTTGCCCCGTCCGACCCGCCGGTTGACCACCGCTCGAGAAACCCCAGCTCACACCGGGTTTCCCGGTCACCCCTGGAACGGGCAACAGGAAACCCGTCGCCCCAGGAAGTCCCTCGGGACAGGCTGATCCCGTCAGCACGAAGACGGCCTGCGGCGACGCAGGAGACCCACCAGGGGGAAACATGCGCAAGATGTTCAGTGCCGCCGCGGCGTTCGCGACCGCGGCCACCGCGGTGGTGGCGATGGGCGGGGCGGCCCAGGCCGCGCCGGCGGGCAACAGCACGGTGTACGGATGCCTCTCCGGCAACGTGTGCATCTGGCCTGAGAACGTCAACCCGGTCAACAACCCGCACCCGACCAACCAGTACGCCAGCTACGGCGCCCACAACCTGAGCAACCAGTTCGGGTACCACTGGGTCCTCAACAACCAGTACGGCGGCGCCACCGCGGACCTGTGCAACAACTACGGCGGCAGCAACTGCGTCGAGCACCTCGCGCAGGACCAGTGGACCTACACGAACCTCACCCCCATCAACTCCATCAAGCTCAACCGGCCGTAGCGCGCCATTCGCCACGGGCAAGCGACCGCCGGGACCGGCCCCACGCCGGTCCCGGCGGTCGCGTTCTCGCCACGCCGAGTGAAAGCTTCGCTCCCCGTCCGACCCCCGCAGTAGCCTGGGCATCCGCCGTCTCACGATCCGGCAGGGCAGTGCCAGGGGGACGCCTTGGGGGACCAGGAGCACAGACGTGCGGGCGCCGACCGGACCGACCAGCCGGAAAGCCCCGCCCAGGCCACACCGTCCTTTCCCGCGCAGCTGAGACGGCTGCGCCGGGAACGCGGACTGTCGCTGGCCGACCTCGCACGCCATACCCACTACAGCAAGGGCTACCTCAGCAAGATCGAGACCGGCGTCAAGCCGGCAACCGCGGACGTCGCCCGCCAGTGTGACCACGTCCTGCGTGCCGAGGGCGAGTTGCTACGGCTGGTACGGGAGGCTGCCCCGGTCCAGCGCGGCGCGGGACCGGCAGCAGACGCCGGTGCGCCCTCCTGCCCGTACCGCGGACTGGCGGCGTTCACCCCACGGGACGCGGACTGGTTCTTCGGCCGGGAGCGGGCCACGGCCGCTCTGGTCGAGCGGATCTACCAACGCGTCGGCAGCGGACCGCTGTTGCTGGTCGCCCCGTCCGGCGCCGGCAAGTCCTCCTTGCTGAACGCCGGTCTCGTCCCGGCGCTGCGGCGCCCCGGCGGCTTCCCGATGCCCGGCGCCGACCGCTGGCCCGTGATCGCCTTCACGCCCGCCGCTCACCCTCTCGACGAACTACTCGAACAGGCCGGCAAGGTCCTCGGCAGCGATCTCGACCTCACCGCGACCCGGCTGGCCGAACGCCCCGAGGCGCTGCTGGACATCATCCGCACCCGCTCGGACGGGGGCCCGCCGGGTCCCGACGGCCGCCGCCCTCCTCCGGTGCGGCCCGTGCTGCTCGTCGACCAGTTCGAGGAACTGTTCACCCTCTGCTCGTACGAGGACGAGAGACGCGCCTTCGTCCGGGTCCTGCACGCGCTGTCCACCGGCCCGGAACCGGCGGTCGTCGTGCTCGGCGTCCGCGCCGACTTCACCGGACGTTGCCTCGAACTCCCGGGCCTGGCACCCCTGTTCACCGAGGGACTGTTCGTCCTGCTCCCCATGTCCGTCGCGGAACTGCGGGCATCCATCACCCGCCCCGCCGAACTCGCCGGTGTCACCCTGGAACCCGGCCTGGTCCCCCTCCTTCTGCGCGACGCGGGCCTGCGCGACGAACCGGTGGGCGCCGGCCGCGCCACCGCCTCCGCCGATACCCCGTCCGGCGCGCTGCCCCTCATCTCGCATGCCCTTCTCGCCACCTGGCAGCAACGCGAGGACACCACCCTCACGGTGGCCGGCTACGAGCGCACCGGCGGCATCCAGGGCGCCGTCGCCCGTACCGCCGAAACGCTGTTCGCCCAGCTGTACCCGGCCGAGCAGAAGGCGATCCGCCGGATCCTGTCCCGCCTCGTCCACGTGTCCGACGACGGAAGCGCCGTGACCCGCCGCCGCACCGGCCGCGGCACCCTCATGGAACAACTCGGTGACGCGGACGCCGCCTCGGCCGCGCTCGACGTGTTCGTGCGGGCCCGGTTGATCACCGTGGACCGGGACACCGTCGAGATCACCCATGAGGCCCTGCTGCACGCCTGGCCACGGCTGCGCGACTGGATCCACGCGGACCGGGCCGGACTCCTCCTCCACCAGCAACTCGCCCACGCCGCCGCCGAGTGGGAGCGCGAGCACCACGACCCGTCCGTGCTCTACCGCGGCACCCGCCTCGACACGGTCCGCTCCTGGGCCGACGAACTCGACGGCCGCAGCCGTCTCGGCCCCCGCGAAGAAGCCTTCCTGCGGGCCAGCCAGGTCGAGGAGGACAGCCGCAGGCTCCTGGCGAGGCGTCAGACACGGTTCCGACAAGCCCTGTTCGTCGTCGTCGCCGTCCTGCTCGTGCTCGCCGTGACCGCCGGCGGCCTCGCCTACCAGCAGCGCTCCGCCGCCCTCGCCCAGGAACGCGTCGCCCGCTCCCAGGCCCTCGCCGTGCAGTCCACCTCTCTGGCCGGCGGTCAGCCCGAGGCATCCATGCTGCTCGCCGAGGAGGCCTACCGCGCCGATGCCACCCCCGAGGCACGCGGGGCCCTGCTGAGCACCCAGGCCCAGGCGTTCTCCGCCCGCCTCGTCGGCCACCACGGGCCCGTCAACGCGGTCGCCTTCGCACCCGACGGCCGGCAACTCGCGACGGCCGGCTCGTACGGCACCGTACAACTTCGCCGGACCAGCGACCACCGGACCACCGCCACCCTCACCGTTCCCGGACGGGTCCGCTCCGTCGCCTTCAGCCCCGACGGGCGCACGCTCGCGGCGACATCCTCGGACGGGCCGGTACGGATCTGGGACACCGCCGACCACCGGCTGCGGACCCTGCTGCCCGCGGCGACGAACGGGGCCCACTCGCTCGCCTTCGACCCCCGCGGCCGTACCCTCGCCGTCGCCGCCGACGACGGATCGGTCCAGCTGTGGGACACCGGCGGCGGCCACCCCTTCGAGGTGCGGCTCCTCGGCCACACCGGCCGCGTCAACTCACTCGCCTACGCCCCCGACGGGCGGACCCTGGCCTCGGGCGGCTCCGACCGGACCGTACGGCTGTGGGGCACCGACACGGCCCGCCAGCTGGCCGTGCTCAAGGGGCACACCGACGAAGTACTCGGAGTGGCATTCGCCCCCGACGGGCGGAGCGTGGCCTCCGGGGGCGTCGACCGGACCGTACGGCTGTGGGATGTGGCCACGCACCGGGCCGCGGCGACGCTCACCGGCCACAGCGACGACGTCAACGCGGTCGCCTACACACCCGACGGCACCACGGTCGTGAGCGCGGGCGGCGACGGCACGACCAGGCTGTGGGACGTGCGCACCGGCCGACCGGCCGCGATCCTCGCCGGCCACACCGACTACGTGATGTCCGTCGCCGTGAACCCGGCCGGGACGACGCTGGCCACCGGAGGGTTCGACCAGTCCGTGGTGCTGTGGGACCTGCACGGCCCGGTCCTGACGGCGCGGCCGTTCACCGAGGTCTCGCAGGCCGCGTACAGCCCCGACGGGAAACTCCTGGCCACCGCCGACGCGGACCACACCGTACGTCTGTGGGACGTGGCCCGGCACCGGCTCGTGGCAATCTTCAGGGGCCACCGGGAGAGCGTGTTCTCGGTGGCGTTCGCACCGGACGGCCGCACGTTCGCGTCGGCGGGCTCGGACGGCACGGTCCGGCTGTGGGACATCCCCTCGCACCGCGCCCTTGCGACGCTCACCGGCCACACCGGGGACGTGTTCTCGGTGGCCTTCTCGCCGGACGGCCGCACCCTCGCCTCCGCGGGCGCCGACCGTACGGTCCGGCTGTGGGACATCGCGACCCACCGTCAGCTCGCCGTGCTGGACGGCCACACCGACTACGCCAACGATGTCGCGTTCAGCCCGGACGGCCGCACCCTGGCCAGCGCGGGCGACGACCTGACCGTACGGCTGTGGGACACCGCCGGTCAGCGCCTGCTCGCCACCCTCACCGGGCACACCGGTGCCGTGCGGGGCGTGGCCTTCAGCCCCGACGGGCGCACGCTCGCGAGCAGCGGCAACGACGGCACGGTCCGCCTGTGGGACGTCCGCCACCGCCGTCCCTTGGCCTCCCTGACCGGGCACACCGGATCGGTGCGCGGCATCGCCTTCTCGCCGGACGGCCGACTGCTCGCCAGCAGCGGCAGCGACCGCACCGTGCGGCTCTGGGACGTGCCCGGACGACGTCCCTGGGCCACGCTCACCGGGCACACGAACGCGGTCTGGGGCGTCACGTTCGCCCCGGACGGGCGGACCGTGGCCAGCAGCAGCAACGACGGGACCGTACGCCTGTGGAACCTGGACCTCGGCACCCAGCTCACCCGGATCTGCCGACTGCACAGGACGATCGGTCCGCGGGAGCTCAAGGCGCTGATGCCGGGCCTGCCCGTGTCCCTCACCTCCGCGTGTACGCGCCCCTGAGGGTGCGCTGCTGCCGCTTGGCAGGTGGGCGTCTGCGGCCTGCAGGCAGCACTGACCGAAGGGAGCAGCCGCGGGACGCGGCTTCCCGGCAGCCTCAACCGACTGATCGGACCCCGACGCCCGACCTCAAGTCGAGGACACTCAACCCTCGGGTGCCCTCCTTCACTCTTCGGCCGGCCGGATGGATGCTTCATACGCTCTGGCATCAACCTGTGCCAGGACGTTCTCGCCGTGGATCATCGAGGTCGACCGCGCGGCGGGAGGTGTTGGTGAGATCCACCCACTCCTTGTTCAGCGAACGCCGCGAACGGTCGTTCCAGCCGGGCGAGTCGTACTGGACCGCGCTGATCTCCACCTTCGTCCGGCTGGGCCGGGCGTGTCGGCCGCCGACGCCGGCAGCACCACCGCCCCGACGAGCGCGGCGGCCGCGAGAGCGGCGGCCGGACAACTTCCATCGGGAACTGGATTCTGACGGAAATTCATCATGGCAGGTGCATGACAGGCAGTGATTGCAGGGCATACCATCGCAACGCCCCGGAGGGGCGGTCGACGGCGCGTCCGGCCCCCACCGGACACCCCGTGCCGCTCCTTCGCGTACCCGGCCCCGCCGGGGCCGGATTCCCCCCACGGATGAAGGAGCAGCAATGCCCCTCGGCACTTGGCTCAAGGCAGGCACTTCTGCCACAGCGCTCGTCCTCGCCATGGCGGGCGCCGCGACCGCCGCTCCCGCACCCGCTCCCGCGGGTGAATCGTCCGCCGCGCAGGCGGCAGCGGTGACCCTTCGCTACGACGACAGCCGTGCCGCAGGCTGGGAAGCCGCGATCGCGGCCGGAGTTGGCTCGTGGAACGCGAACGTGAGCAACGTCCATCTGGTGGAAGCGGCGCCCGGCACCCTGGCCGAGATCGTGATCGTCGCCACCACGGGCTGGCCGCAGGCCACGCTCGGCCCCGTTCGTCCGGGCCGTCAGGTCCGCGTCGAGCTCGGCAGCCAGGCCGTGGACCAGGGCTACAACAAAACCCGGATCGCCGCTCACGAGCTGGGGCACAGCCTCGGCCTGCCGGACACCAAGCCCGGCCCCTGCTCACAGCTGATGTCGGGGTCGAGCGCCGGCACGGCCTGCACCAACGCCACACCGAATGCCACCGAGCGCTCCCGCGTACAGTCGGCCTACGCAAGCGGAATCGCCGCGCTCGCGCCCACTGACGGCCGGACGCTCATCGACGCGCCCTGACCACACGGCCATCAAGCGGACGTGCGTCCCGGGGATCTCGACGGAATCCCCGGGACGCAGTGAACAGCCCGGCCGACGGTAATGGGTTCATCCGGACCACCGGTGACGCGTTGCAGGACCCTCCCCCGGCCCCGGCCGCTCCGGGTCTGGAGAGGCAACGGTCACGCCCGGGGCGCCGCCTTCACACTCTTGGTGACAGCGCCAGCGCCTCCGGATACGACGCCGGTCAGGGCACCACCCGCGCAGACCCTCCCGGCCGAGGATCCGCGCAGCGGCCGGTGGCTCGGGTGCAGAGGAACCCTCGGCTTCGGGCAGTCCCGACATCAGCACGCCGTGTGCGTCAGGCGGATGCGGACCCGGCGGCGCGCATCCGGCGTCCAACTCCGCGGCGCCGCCCAGTCGTCGAACGTCGGCGGCCACTGCGGGAGACGATCGCCGAGCTGGTGACCGGCTTGACCGCACCGGGCGACGCCCGGCGGTGACCGGCCCGCCTGACCCGGTTCGGTGCCGGGTCACTGGTCGTTGAGACCGCCCGTCACCCTCATCTCCCAGAACCGGTCGGCCGGCGGCCCGCCGTACCGCACGGTCAAGGGCAGGCCCTCCTCCGCGAACGCCCGGCTTTGTCCCGGCGGTGCCGCCTCGGCGTCGGGCTCGGGATGGACGTCGAGCGCGAAGCCGCTCGTCGACCTGGACGGGCTCGTCCTCGATCTGGGTGTCCAGCGGGCCCTGGCCGTCGTCGTACAGCGCCCAGTCGGTGGCCCCGCCAGGGCGCCGGGCGTCGACGGGCGCGCTGCTGCCGATCATCCGCACCACGGCCCGGGATCCGGCGTCCTGGGCGCCGAACTCTCCTAACTGCCACTGCCGGCTGAGCAGCCACAGCGGGTCGTGCACCGGGCGGCGAGTCCAAAGGTGGCCGCCTACCGCAGCGCCGGCACCACGTTCCAGGACAACATCCCGGCCGGCTGACGTCTCACTCCTCGGTGCCGGGGCCTGATGATGCACCTGGCCCCGGCACCGATGCGTGCACCCTTCCTGGCGCGCCAGCTCAGAGCCTGGCCCAGCCGTTACCGGACCGTCGTCAGCATGGCTGCCCCTCCCTGTCGGACGCCGGCCACACGTAGGGGAGGTCGTCGGACACGCCGAGGAACAGCTCGCCGTACACTTCCGGGTCCTTGCGGACCAGGGCGGAGCGATGGCTTTCGTGGAAGGCCTCATCACCGTGCCAGGGCGGCAGTTCCCCGGCGGCCGCCAGCGCCGGCTGATCGCGCACCGGGGCGCCGGGGTGCAAGGCCGCCAGTCCGGCCACCAGCGAGGCGGCGCAGCTGTCCTGGTGCCCCTGCTCGCGCCAGACCCGGCAGATCTCCAGGCCGTACCGTACGAGTGCCTCCTCGTACCCCGCCCACATCCGTACGGCCGGATGCCGACGCCAGCCGTACCCCGGCACCGTCAGGCCGCGCAGGACCTGCAAGGCCTCGACCCGCTGTTTACCCAGTCGGCGCCGGTCCAGCAGCAGGGCCGTTTGTCGGAAGTCCGGGTGCGGCAGGAAGGTCTGCATCGGGCCCGCTCACTTCCTGCGGAGCGCGGACGGCTTGTGGACCGCCGTGCTGCCGGACTTGGCGCTGCGCACCTCGTACTGCGGTTCCTCCGGCGAGGCGTCCACGGTGCGGCCTGCGGCCTCGGTGCGGCGGGTGAGCCCGCGGACGACCGTGCCTTCGGCGGTGCTGCCGTGGCTCCTCCAGGTGACCTCGTCGCCCCGGGTGAACTTCTCTCTACCGGACTTGTTCTGCGCTTTCCTCGTCATCGCCGTTCCTCCGTTCCTCTCCGTCCAGGACGTGATCGCCTGGTGCGGCGCGCCCTGAGGTCTGACACACGGCTCGTTTCCAGACCGTCGACCAGGCGCGGCAACCTTGTGCACGGGATTCACCCGCGAAGGCGGGTCGGGCCCCCGGCAGCGCTCTGATGGGCCACCCCCGGCCGCAGAGTGTGCGCGAGGGTCTCGGCACCCGCCTTGGAGGTCCGAGTGGCCCGCCGCAATCGCGCGCGTCGGGCCGGCAGGCGCGGACCCTGTGGGCACTACCGGTCGGGTCGACGTCGATGACGTGCTCCCGCGTGGACGGATCCGAGTCGCCGAACGGGCCGCCCTCCGTAGGCGCCGGCCGTGACCCCGGCAGGGCCACGGGCAGCTCGTCCAGGGCCGTCGCCGCCGTCAGGGCGCGAGCGGCTCCGGTCGCGGCGACTGTCCTTCCGACAGGCAGGCTGCTGCTGCTGCGCAACGGATTACCTTCCCTTCCGTTCGGGTGCGCGTCCTGCACCACTACTTCGGCACGGACGTGGCTCGCGGATGCGTTCCACGTCCTGCGGGCGGCGTGCACCCATCGTGGTCGGGCGGCTGCAGATGCAGCAGCCTGACCACTGCTGGAAACCCAGGCTCAGGACGTCAACTGGGCGATGCTTCGGCTCGCCAAGAACAATGGTGGGTCGCGATCCAGGTGCGGAGCTTGCCCAGACGCACTCTGTCCGAGTCCGGAGCGAACGTCGTGTAGACCTCCATCGTCAGCAGACTGCTCGTGGAGAGGAGGCAGTATCCGGAGAGGGCCAGGTAGGAGGATGCGTGGGACATGTCGGCGCTGACCAGCGTCGCCACGCCGGCTGCCATGAGCCCCCACGGCTGGAGCGGCGGAGCCGGCCCCGGCGCGGTCCACAGGGAAATCCGGTCGAGCCGCGCCATCAGTCCGCCGGAGGACTTGTGCCGTCCGGTCGGTCGGCGGGACGGCCGCCTCACGGTTCTTGCGTCGGATCGGTGCCGATACCAGCCGTGTCCGACGAGTCCCACGCCGATGGCGAGCTTGACAGCGGACGTCGTGCACGGCGGTCCGCGGCCAGGCGGACCTTCGTGCTCAGGCCGCCGCGAGAGCGTCCGAGTGCTTGGTCGGTGCGCTCGCTGTAGCGGATGGCCCCTTTCTGCGGGCTCCGGCTGCGTGGTGGTGGGCCCGGACGACAGTGGAGTCCGCTGACACCGTCCAGCCGATGCTGTCGTCGGGGTCCGCCGCTGCCAGGACGGCGCCGAGGATCGCCTCCCAGGCGCCGTCGGCTGCCCACCTGGTCAGCCGTTTGTGAGCGGTCTGGAACGAGCCGAGTTCCTCGGGCAGGTCCCGCCAGGGCGAGTTGGTGCGGTACTTCCACGCGATGGCCTCAAGGGTGCGGCGGTGGTCGGCCCACCGCCGCCCGCGGACCGGATCGGCGGCGTCAGCAGCTCACCCCGCTCAAAGGGACACGCTCTGGCACGCGATACGTCTCGTACAGCTACGCCTCTTCGCCGCGCGGCAGGCCCACGAGGGGGCCGTACTCGTCGACGGTCCGGCAGGTCGGCACCGCAGGCAGCGCTCCGCCAGCTGTTTGGTTTTTCGGCCCTCGACCAGCGGCTGGTCATCGCCGAGGACTGGACGCGGAGGACTGGCTCGAGGACGCCGAGCCGGTCGACACGTACGTCAAGGCAGAGATGGGCCGGCGCTGCAGTCTGCGATTCGCGGGGCCGACGCCCAGAACGTGATCTACCCGTGTCCGGTGCGAGCCCAATGTCCGGGCGTGAGGGGTCCCCTCCCGCCCGGAGGCGAGAAGCGGCTGAATCGCCCGGACTGTGAGCAGGGGCCGGCTTGGATCAGCTCAACTTCCGACGCGGCACATGCAGTTCACGCAGTCAACACCGCCAGCGACCGGAGGCTCTGTCACATCGCCATCACTTGCTGGACAAGTCCTCAGCCCTTAAAGGCGATCGGACCCGGTTCAGGCATTCGACGACAGGCCGAGATATGTACCGTTGAGTGCCCCGAACGAGTTCACCTGGCTGCTCTCTGCGAGGGTTGTTCCGAAGCAGACCGACCAGGAGTTCGCCCCAACGCCCGAGGACGGGCACTTCCAATCGCCCAAGTGCGTGCCCGAGGCGGTATACAGGTCCATACGCGCTTCCGCGCCATAGAGGCTGGATTGGTTGTTGCGCACGATCACCGCTGCCTGGACCCCGCTTTCGTTGGACGACCTGATCGCACAGGCTTGCGCGATCACGCCGGTGGCGATCGTCTTACTGGCGGCGCAACGCCACGTGCTGGAGCTGGAAGTGATGGGATTTGTGTTGCCGTAAGCACGCCAGGCACCGGCCGCAGCCGCAGCGGGAACGGTGACAGTGGAGCCGACCCAGGTGCGCAGGTCGTCCATGCGGGTGCTGACGGCGCCGGTCTGGGTCACGGCCGGATCGGTGCCGAAGCAGCCTCCCTGCCAGGATTTGCTACTGACGGCGACCAGCTCGGCCTTGCCGTCGGCCAGGCGCACGGCCGGGCCGCCGGTGTCGCCCATGCAGACGCTCGCGCCGTTCTCGCCGGTGGTGGCGACCGTCTCTGCGGCGACCGAGTCGACGCCGAAGGTGCCGCTGTGCAGGCGCAGCGGGGCCCATTCCGTGGCGGTGCGGCCGTAGCCGGCCACCGTCAGCTTTTCGCCGGGCGTGGCCGGGGCGGCGGCCAGACTCACGGGCGTGATGGTGGTGACGGGGCGGTTGAGCCGCGCCAGGACGGCGTCCCGTGACGGGTGTGCGACGAGTTCCACGACGGTGCGGGTCTCGCCACCGGAGGTCGTGAGGTCGGTGCGGCCGATGGTGGCAGTGGTCTTGAGTTTGGGCGCGCCGGTGGGTATGGCGAGGCTCGCGTCCGGGTTGTCGGCGAAACAGCTGGTGGCGGTGAGCAGCCAGTACGGGTGTACCAGGGCGGCGGAGCAGGCCTTCTGGCCGTCGCCGATTTCAAGGCGGGTGGTGAACGCGAGCGTGCCGTCGACCGCGGTGGTGCCGGAGACGGCGTTCGCGGGGGTGGCGCTCAGCGCCAGCAGCGCGGCGCCGAGTGCTGCGGCGAGGCGTGTGGTGAATGCTCTGGTGAAGGGGGCGAGGCGATGGCCTGAGTGGTGTCGCATGACCTTGGTTTCCTTGGTGGGAGATGTGTGGCTCACGCGCTCGACGGGCCCCCGCAGGGACGTGAGCCTAGGCGCCGGTGAGGGTGCTGCTTGTCGGATCTGAGCTCGGCGAGCCTGTGCTCGCGTCCCTCCGGGTCCGCGCTCGCGCCCACCGCTGTCCACTCCAACAAGTGGTGTCCACGAAATGCCATCTGTGTGTCCGGCGGGCGCGCGGGGGTTCGTAGTCGTACCGCCGGACCTCGCAGCCTGGCGTACGGGGTGCGGCCGCGAGGGAGCGGCCGCACACCCCGCGGCGCGGGCTTCCAGGTTTCCGGTGTCGTCGGGGGTGATGAGTTCAGTGGAGGCGTGGTCCCGGGCACCCGGTATGGCGTCCCGTCAGGACTCGCGGTCCGCGCGGGACCACGTCTTCACGATGCCTGTGCGATATACGCGTGGTCAGGCGACCTTGGTCCGGTCCCAGGTCCAGGATCCGGTGCCGGAGTCCCAGGCCTTGACGGGTGCGTTGATGCCGGTGCCCGTGGAGGTGAAAGTCCACAAGGCCGAGTGACCACGCCCGTCCGAGGTGTTGGCGTACTTGTACAGCACACCGACGTCGGACCTGCCGTCACCATTGAAGTCACCCGCCACCAGCGCGGAATTCTCCCAGGTCCACGAACCCTCGCCGGAATCCCACTTCCTGACCGGCGCACTGATGCCGACACCGGTCGACGTGAAAGTCCACAACGCCGAATGGCCACGCCCGTCCGAGGTGTTGGCGTACTTGTACAGCACACCGACGTCGGACCTGCCGTCACCATTGAAGTCACCCGCCACCAGCGCGGAATTCTCCCAGGTCCACGAACCCTCGCCGGAATCCCACTTCCTGACCGGCGCACTGACGCCGGCACCGGTCGACGTGAAAGTCCACAACGCCGAATGGCCACGCCCGTCCGAGGTGTTGGCGTACTTGTACAGCACACCGACGTCGGACCTGCCGTCACCATTGAAGTCACCCGCCACCAGCGCGGAATTCTCCCAGGTCCACGAACCCTCGCCGGAATCCCACTTCCTGACCGGCGCACTGACGCCGACACCGGTCGACGTGAAAGTCCACAACGCCGAGTGACCACGCCCGTCCGAGGTGTTGGCGTACTTGTAGAGGACGCCTACGTCGGCCAGGCCGTCACCGTTGAAGTCACCCGCCACCGGGGCGGAACTGTCCCAGCTCCAAGAGCCGGTGCCGGAGTCCCACACTTTGACCGGTGCTTTGAATCCGGTACCGGTGGAAGTGAAGGTCCACAGCGCGGTGTGGCCGCGTCCGTCGGAGGTGTCGGGATATTTGTAGAGGACGCCTACGTCGGCGAGGCCGTCACCGTTGAAGTCGCCGGACACCGTCTTGCTGCGGTTCCAGTCCCAGGAATCAGTGCCGGAGTCCCATGACTTCGCCGGCCCGTTGAAGCCGCTGCCGGTGGAGGTCTGCAGCCACAGGGCCGTGTGGTTGGTGCCGTCGGCGTTGGTCCCGTAGTTGTACAGGTAAGCGACGTCGGACTTGCCGTCCCCGGTGTGGTCGGTGACGCGGGGGACGGCGACGGTGGAGGCCACCCAGCTGCTCAGGTCGTCGACTCGGGTGTCGATGGCGCCGGTGCGGGTTTCGGCAGGATCGTTGCCGAGGCATCCGCCCTGCCAGGAGCGGGAGTTGACGGCGACGAGTTCCGTGGCGCCGTTGACGGTGCGCAGGGCGGGGCCGCCGGCGTCGCCCTTGCAGACGGTCGCACCGTCGGAGCCGTCGAGGTCCACTGTCGTGCTCGCGGTGGAGGCGACGGTGAACGTGCCGGTGTGCAGCTCGTCGGGCACCCATTCGGTCCTGGTGCGCCCGAATCCTGCCTTCGTCAGCTTCTCGCCCGCCGCGGCGGGCGTCGTCGCCAGCCGTACGGGCTTGACGGTGGGATCGGTGATCCGGGTGGCGAGCCTGACCAGGACCAGGTCGCGGTCGGGGTGCGGAACGAGCCACAGGGCCTGCTGGACGCTCCCGTTGGTCTGGGTCAGGTCGGTGCGGCCGACCGTGACGGTCGTGGTGACGGCGGGCCTGCCCGCGGAGAGCTTGCCGTCCACGGCGAAGCAGGTGGCCGCGGTCAGGACCCACTGCGGGTCGACGAGGGTGCCGGTGCAAGCAGACTGTTCACCGACATTGACCTTCGCGACATAGTTCAGCTGCGCCGGAGCGTCGACTCCGCCCAGCGCGGAGGCCGTGGTGGTCGCGGCCGGAACGGCACCCAGTACGACGGGGGTTGCGAGCAGGGCAGCGGCTAACGCGGAGAGACGGTGACGTCTGGAGAGGTGCATGGGCGTGGATTCCTAGACACGAGGGCTGCGCGTCCGTGGACATCGGACCGCATTGCGGTGAGCATGACAAATTGACTGCGTTTACTTGGAGGACCTGATCTCGACGAGCATGTGGTCGCGGCCCTCGGGGTCCGCCGCTTCACCTACCGGCGTCCAGGAGTTCTTGGCGATGTCGTACGACTTCTCCTCGGCGCCTACGGTCATGTCGACCGCGGTCGTGTAGTCGTTGCCCTT
>NZ_JBICWQ010000023.1:0-11750 GCF_043199815.1 Streptomyces sp. NPDC048523
TCCGGATCAATGAGCCGGTCACCGTCACAACCCCGTCCGCCGGGGACACCACGGACCTGGGCGCCCTGCTGGACGCGCAGACCGGCTGAGCTTGTCCTGCCTTCCAGGCGCCCCGGCGCCGACACCGTCGGCACGGCGCACCGAGTGCGGCGCCGAGCTCCCTGCCTACCCCGGTCGACACGGTGGGGGAGGAGCAGGTGCAGCAAGTCTTCGAGGCAGCCGAGCGGATCTTCGTTTCCCTGACCGGTCACACGGACTTCGACCGCGACCTGTCGCAGGAGATCCTCGCAGTCGCCCTCACGACTGTCAGCGCCGAGCAGCAGGAGGGCTACGTACGGGCAGTCGGAGGCTTTCGCGGAAGCCTGCCGGGAGCGCCTCGTGCAGCTGTACGGGAAGTACGGGCCGGGTAGGAAGTTCACGGACGAGAGCCACTGCTACCTGACGCATCAGCCCGAAGGCGTCGTGGTCTGCGAGCGACTGGACAGCGTCCCGATGTGGCTCGAGCAGATGGTGGCGCTTGAACGCGCCGCGCATCACGTACACCACGGCGGCCGCGCAGGACCTAGGAGAGGTATCGGCGGGCTTCGGCGAGCGACGACGTCGACGGCCGCCAGCGCTATGTCGCTATGTGCACCGGCAGCTGGTACCGGTGTGGCGGAGGCGTACCCGGCACGGCCGGGTCCTGTCCCTGGAGGCCGATCTCGGCGACGGACTGTCGCTGCGCGACCTGGTTGTCGCGGACGTGGACCTGCTCTCCCGGACGGTGGCGTCGGTGTTCGAGGACGAGCGGTTGAACACCGTGCTGGCCAAGCTGGCCCCGGCGGAGCGGGCAGTCGTGTTCGCGTACGCCGAGGGCGAGGGCGCCACCTGGACGGAGGCCGCGTCCGCCGTCGGCGCCGCCGATCCGGAGGCCTTCGGCGAGCGAGTCCGGCGCAAGGCCAAACGGCTCGCTGACGAACAGGCGCGCCGCGCAGCGCTGCGCCGGCCCAATGACCCAAGCCGTCCGCGTGATTCCCCTCCTGTGCGGACGAGTTGCGCGGAAAGAAGCCCAACACCGGCCAAGGCCCCGGACGCCCTCCGCCTGCACCCGCTGAACGTGCAGCTCAGAGCCCATGTGAGAGCTCGGCGGCGAACGCCACCGTTCGTATGACCGCGCAGAGCGGCGCGGCTCGCCTCGGGCGTCCTAAGACTCCCGGCCCTGTCCGCGTATCACCCCGCGATGCAAGGGGTGAGAGCGGTCCACGCTCCACGCCGCATGCGGGCTACGCATGCCCTGATCCCATGGGAGAAGTCTGCTGTGTCCACGCTCACCCTGCTTGTTCTCGTCCTGCTCGGCCTGGCCTTCGTCCTCGTCCCCGGCGCTGTTGCGTACCTGGCGTACCGTCATCCCGCCGCGCGCGGGCCGATGGCCGTCGGCATCGCCGCCGTGGCCGCCATGGCCGCGATCGTCATCCCGATCGCCGTTCGCTGAGCCTGCGCCCCGGCTTCCACACAGTTCCGGGCCGCCCGCCCGGGCCGCAGGTGATCCGGCAACCCCTCGTCCTCCGAGGCGCTCCGTGTGGTGGGGCACGAGGCGTTCCTGTCGAGCGGGTTCTACGTCACGTCGACGTAGTCACCGGCAGCACTGATGGCCGGGGTGGTCGTGGTGCCGGGGAAGAAGTAGCGGTAGAAGCCGTCGGCGGTGGCCTTCACGGTTGTCTTCAACTCGCCGGTGCTGCTGGTGGTGACGGTCTTGAGGGTGGTGTAGGTGGTGCTGTTCTTGGGGCGGTACTGGAGTTTCACGCTCTGGCCGCTGTAGCCGGCGTACTTGTGGGTGTTCCAGTTGGCGCGGGAGAGCTTGCCGGTGACGGTGAGGGTCTTGCCCTTCTTGACGGGTTCGGGGGCCGCGTTCGCGGTCAGCTGGGACCTTCGCTGGACCTTGGTGGTGGCGTAGGAGTCGATGGTGGTCTGGACGCGGTCCTTGGAGAACGCGCTGGCGTAGATGTGCCAGGTGCCGGCCTTCGCGTTGGATACGACGTTGACCATGTCGCGGGTGTCGGCCTTGACCTGGAAGTTCATGGTGCACGTGGTGGTCGTAGAGCTGTCGGCATGGCAGTTGGGGGCGTCGTAGGAGATCGCGCCCGTGCGGTTGTCGCGGGAGGTCCCGTACCACAGCTGCGCGTCTGCCACGATGACGCCGGACGGATCAGTGGCCGTGATCTGTGCGCTGAACTTGGTGACGGCGGTGGGGCCGACCAGGATGTTCTTGCCCTTGTTGACCACGACCTTGGTGATGACCGGTCCGCCATCGGCGTGCGCCGGAACACCGGCACCAGCGGTCAGCAGCAGGGCGGCGGACGTGGTCCCGGCCATCGCCGCAGCACGTATACGCATGTGAGTCCAAATCAGAACGGGGGCCGGTCCAACAAGGGCTCTGCTCAACCAGCCCGCGAGAGTCAGGGAGCCGAACGGCCCGCGTGATCAGACTGTCCGCGCGGACCGAGGGTTGTATGAGTGCATCGAGCTGGTCACCGATCGCCGTGCGGAGCCGCGGGTCAGTGATGTCCGACGCGCTGTCCCTCGCACAGGGCCGGCCCGGCAGCCGGTGGCCCGAGCGACTGAGGTCATGCCGCGGTCGATAGCGAGTGCCGCTGACGTGTCAGCGGCAGGGCGAACAGCACGCGCCCGTGTCCGGTCGTGGCGCCACCCGAGGATGACGCGCTCCTCTTGCCATGAGGTGGGCCACGCCTGCACCCGAAGAAGACTTCCTCTGTCGTGCGGGCCCTTTCCGCCGCCTCAGCGACCCCTGCGACCCCACTGGTGTGCACTGATAGGCTCCCGTCGCCCGTACAGGGCATGCACATTTCATTCACAGCTGTCGGGGCTCTCGGGGCCGCGGCTGGCAAGGTGAGGGGCCGGGGGGTTCCGTGGAGGTTCGCAAGGTCGTGCGACGCCGTCTGTTCGGCAGAGGGGGTGCGGCCCTGGCTGTGACCGTGGCCCTTGCCGCGGGTGCTCCGGCCGCCATGCCCACAGGGATAGCGGTGGCCGTCGGGGCCGACCAGGTTGTCGGGGCGGGCGAGGTCGTGCTCCCCGCCGCGGACCGGAGCGCCCCGCGCAACCCGCTGTTCATCGGCTTCGGCGACACAGGTGTGCTGTCGAGCCCCGAAGGTTCCACAGGCCCGCTGTGGACCGACTACGCGACGCGCCGGACCCGGGAGGCGACCGAGTTCGCCGGCACTCAGCAACCCCATGGGCTCGCACAGTCGGACACCACGTACACCCTGTCGACCGACGCCGAGGGCCGACGCGTCGTGCGGTTCCGCGCGATGGGCTCCGGCGAGGACAGGGGCACGGTGACAGTCCCGACCGGCCTGGCCTACGCGGGTCCGGCCGGGGAGGGCGTCGTGGTCGCCTACGTCGGCAATGTGGCCAACGTACGTGAACTGCACCTGCTGAAGCGGGCGCCTGGGGGTGGCACCGAGGACACGAAGGTGACCGGCTGGCCCGCCGACGCGCAGCTCCTCGCGACGAGTGCGCGGGACGACCGCTCGCTGCTGATGCGCTACCGAGTGCCGACCGAGGACCCCCAGGTCTTCCTCAACCAGCTCGTCCTCGTCGACGTCCGCGACGGGACCTGGACCAAGGTGTTGGCCCCGTACAACACGAACTCGGCCCGGCTGCCCGTCCTGAGCGAGGACTACGTCGGCTGGTGGTATCCGGGAGCCGGCGCTCAGCTGCTGCGCCGCGACGCGCTGGACGGACCGGTGATCACCGTTCCGGCCCAGGGCACCGTGGGGAAGACCCAATTCACCCTTGTCGGTGACAACGTCGTGGTGGCCACCTACGGCGACGAGACCAGTGCCGCCCTCACCCGGCCCCTGACCGACGCCGGGGAATGGCGCACGCTGCTCCCGCAGATGGACGGCTGGGTCCACGCGTCGGCGGACGGATCGGCCATCGTCGTGGGCGGCCCCGACAAGGCGCACTGGGGCATGTACCGCATCTCCGAGGCGCCGGACGGGCAGATCGTCGCCGATGAGGTGATGGATATGCCGCCGGTGCCCGCGCCCGTCGACGGGCTGTCGCTGGCAGGCGGCTCCCTTGCCTGGACCGACCAGACCTCCTCCCCGTCCTACGACGTCATGTTCAACACGCGCACCGTGTCGGCCGACGCGGCCCCTCAGGTGGGGCCGGTCCGCCAGGCCGGCGGATGGGTCACGCCGTGCGGGTTCGCGTACAGCTGTGTGCGGCTGTTCGGCGCCGGCGACGGATCCGTCATCTACAACGACGTGGACAACTCCCAGCTGATCCACCGCCGTACACCCGCCGGCGAGGTCCAGACGCTGACAGTTCCCGGCTTCTACGGCGAGGTGAGTGCTGCGCAGGGACGGTACGCGCTGCTCTCGGGCGGTCCGAACCGCAAGCATTTCCTTGTCGACTGGACGCAGTCCAAGGTCGTCTCGACCCGCACGGCCACGGCCGCGACCCTGTGGGACGGGCAGCTGTGGTCCACCACGTCCATCGCGGGGCACCTTTCGATGAGCCGCCTCGGCTCGACGGCCGCGGCCATCGACGTCAACGTCGGCTCCGCGTGTTTGCCCAGCGAACTGCAGGCCAACGGCCGCTTCGTGTACTGGGCATGCGCCGCGCAGAAGAAGGCTGGCGTGTTCGACCGCTCCCGCGGACGGTCGGTGGCCGTGCCCGTGGGGGACGCGCTGCTGGCCGACGGATTCCTGGTCCGCCATGACAACGAGCACGGCAAGCTCGTGCGCACCGACGTCCGCACCGGGCAGGCAGTCACCTCCGACCTGGCCGATCTGCCCGCGACCACAAACCTCATGCCCGAGGGCAGCACCTCGGACCGACGCGTCCGCTGGACCCTGGACCCCGACACCGGCCGCGTAGCCTTCGTGGACGCCGGCGAACGCATCCATCTGATAAACGCCGGGACCCTCGCCGCTCCCGTGCGGCGCGATCACGCAGGCCGGGACGGCCTCGCCGACCTGCTCACCCTCGACTCCTCCGGCACACTCGCCTTCCAGCAGAGCACGGGCACGGGCACCTTCGCGCAGAAGGTGAGCGGCAGCGGCTGGCCCACCTCGGTCAAGGCAGTGCCGTTCGGAGACCTCAGCGGGGACCGGTGCAACGACGTCCTCGTGCGGCTGAGCAGCGGAGCCCTGCGCGCCTACACGCCGGGCTGCGGTGCCGCGCTGAAGTCCTCCACGCCGTACACCTCGCTGGGCACGTCCGGCTGGAACCAGTACGACGTCCTGACCGCACCCGGTGACGTGAACAAGGACGGGCGCCCCGACCTGATCGCGCGCAACTCCTCGACCGGGACCGTCTACCTCTACAAGGGGACGAGCACGGGCACACTGTCGGCCCGGGTGAAGCTCTACGACAACTGGAAGACGTACAAGAAGGTCGTCGGGGCCGGAGACCTCAACGGCGACGGCATCGGCGACCTGCTCACCCAGGACACGGCGAACAACGTGTACCGGTACTACGGCAACGGCACCGGCACGTTCACGGCGCGGGCGAAGCTGTTCACCAACTGGGGCGGCTCGTACAACACGGTCGTCGGGGTCGGGGACATCACGGGAGACGGCAAGGCCGACCTGGTCTCCCGGGACAGCAGCGGGAGCATCTGGCGCAACAACGGCGACGGCCGGGGGTCGTTCGGGGCCCGCACGAAGATCGCGAGCGGCTGGCAGGGCTACAAAGGCCTCTTCTAGGGCCTGTGTGACGTCGTGATCAATCTTGCCGATGAGGATCCGCCTGGAAGGCGGATCCGGTAGGAAGACGATCGTGACGCGCAGGCAACTCACCGATGAGCAGTGGCAGTTGATCGAGCCGTTCCTGCCGATAGGCGAGTACGGCCCGTACCCCGAGCGGCTGCGGGAGCAGTTCGAGGGGGTGATCTGGCGGTTCCGCTCCAGCAGTCAGTGGCGGGAGATGCCGGGCGAGTTCGGCCCGTGGCCGACGGTCTACGGCCGCTTCCGGGTGTGGAGGGACGCCGGCGTCTTCACCGCACTGCTGGGAGGCGTGATCGCTGAGGCCGCCCGCCAGGGGCAGACGGACTTGTCCCTGGTCAGCGTGGATTCCACCAGTGCCCGCGCCCACCACGACGCTGCCGGGATGTGCATCGGCAAGGAGGTCATGGACGCGCTTGAGGAAGCCGCCGCCGAGCAGGAGCGAGCCCGGCAAAAGGGGGCGGCCCGCCGGAACAGAACGGACAGGACGGACGCGACGCCCCCGGCCGGGAAGAGCGGCAGCACGTCAGGCGGCAGCGCAGGCTCCGGCTGAAGGAGGCCCTGCTCGGCAGGTCCCGTGGTGGGCTGACGAGCAAGATTCATCTCGCCGCGGACCGCAAGTGCCGTCCATTGTCGTTCGTCCTGACCGCAGGACAGGCCGCCGACAGCCCGCAGTTCGTCCCCGTGCTGCAGAAGGTGCGGGTCCGTCTGCCGGTCGGCCGTCCCCGGACCCGGCCCGGCGCTGTCGCCGCGGACAAGGCCTACTCATCCCGCGCCAACCGCTCTTACCTGCACAAACGCAACATCAAGGCAGTCATCCCGGAGAAGAAGGACCAGGCCGCCAACCGGAGGAAGAAGGGCAGCCGGGGCGGCCGGCCCACACGTCACGACACCGATCTCTACAAGCAACGGAACACCGTCGAGCGGCTGATCAACAAGCTGAAGGCCTGGCGGGGCATCGCGACTCGATACGACAAGAAGCCCGAGAGCTACCTCGCCTCCTCCACCTCCGCGCCTCGATGATCTGGATCAACGACCTGCTGAAGGCAACCGGTTGATCACGACGTCACACAGGCCCTAGTGCTCTGACGGCAGGTCCATCGGGTTGGAGCGGTGTTTCCCTCGCCCAGAGCGGGCGCTCAGACGCTCAGGAACGCTACGCGAGGGAACCGTTGCGGCAACGTGGAGGGGTGACCGGTCGTCGGACGAGCCTTGTCGTCTAGAGAGAACCAGCCTGCGCCGCTCCCCGTCGATCTCAGTGACGACGACCGTGAAAGCGTCGCCGGCCTGGACGACATCTGGCGGACTTTCCACGGGCGTCGATGTCAGCTCTCGCAGGTGGACCAGTCCCTCGATCCCGTCGGTGACCTGGACGAAGACGCCGAACGAACGTCCAGCGGGGGACGTCAGCGGCGGAGAGATCGGGGCGGGCGCGGTGCAGGCGTGCGGGGTGGCGCCACCGGCCCGCAGCGTCGCGGGCGACGTCGACGCCGACTTCCACCACCAGCTCGGGTTCCACCAGCGTGACGTTCACTGTCTCGCGACTGCCCCACCTGCCGGAGAGCGACCAGCCCGTCCACGGATGACCGTGCCGCGCCGAGGCAAACTGGCCGGCGACCGTAGTGCTGGCCGTCCGGGTGAGGGTGGTGGTGCGGCCGGTGTACTGCAGGCGCCCGTGGTCGTGGTACCTGCCGAGCAGCAGAGGACGGGGGGAGCGGTCAGGGAGCCGGTGACCGCACCGACGATCGCCTCTGTGGTCTCGCGCACCTTATTTCTGCCAGCCTCTGCCTGAAGCCCTCCATAGCGGACGGAGCCATCACCGCAACGACGTGGGCTGCGGTGGCTCAGCGACGCCGTCACGCATGATCTTGTCCACCACCGCCTTCTTGGGTCGGCGAAGCTCGTCGGCGATTCGGGTCAAGCCGGGCTCATCGAGAGTGATCGCCGCCTGGCACCTCGGCGCGGCGCTCAACCTGGCCACGCGCGAAGCATTGAGAGAATCTTGGGTGGCCTCACCGCCTCGTTGTTCACGCAGACGTGCCGCTTGACGGGCGAGTTTCTCCCAGAAGTCCTGCTGGGGGGACCGGGTGGATCGTCTCGGGGCGAGTGCCTTCATCTCGATCACCATGCGATGCGCTTCCACACAGACCGGGCGGGCAAGGTCCTGGTTGTTCAGCGCGGCGACGGCGGCCTCGCTGGACGCTGTCCGGGCAGCAGCGTCGTCCGCCTCCAACAGCGCGCTCCAACTGGCCGGCAGCGTGAGCCAGAGCAGCAGACGCGCTGTCGCGGACATGGCAGCCCTCGGGATTACCAGCACCCACTCGCTGAACTTGCCCCGGATGTTGAAGATCCGTGCTCCGGTCGCCACATCGTCCGCACGGAAGGCGAGAGGATTGGCATTCCAGGAGATGTACGCGGTGTCGTTGGTTCGCATGGTCCCCGACCCGGCGGCCAGTGACTCGAGGGCCATGGCGACGAATGCACGGGAACGGGCGTTGCGAGGAGCCGCATAGGCCAGCGCATGGGCTACGGCAGCAACGCGTTGCTGGGGCGGGTAGGTGGCCCACAGCGGGAGGCCGACAACGAGGCAGCGCTTCCGGGAGAACCCGTAGTGGGTGACGGTGACTGAGAACTCCGCAGCGAGCTGGACCGTCTCGGGAGGCCGCACTCCGCACGTGTCGGCTATGCCGCCCAACAAGTCGAACAACGCCGGGGCGTCTGCCTCTCGCAGGGTGGGCAGGTCGGGATTCAGCCGTCCGATCCGCGGACGCAGAGCAAGAGCCAGGCCCAGAAGCGCCAGGCCCATCATGGGCTGAACAACCGTGTTCAATCCGAAAACAATCAGCAACACGCTGCCGATGAACAGCGCGGCCGTTACGAGATGGACCATGCCGCCGACGGCGTACGCGGCCGCCGTCCTGGCTCTTACGTGCATAGCGCCTACTGGCAGACCTCGGCGGTCACGTTCCACGAGTCCCCCTTGCGGTGAGCGGCCGGTGCCGCTCGAACACGTGGTGATCCGACCATCGCGGCAGAGACCCAGCAAGCGGTCTGAGCAACATCTGAGCCTCCCCAGCCAATTGGGTGCAGGGTCAAGCCCGGGAAGGGTGGGACAGGGGCGGGTCTCTTCGCCCACCGCGTTGTGACGATGGCTGATGTCCGCACTGAATACTCCCGGCCCCTCCCGCCAGCCCCCACACCGGAGATCGTCCAGGGCGCACGCACCTTACGCCCAGGGATCAAAAACACCTACTGAACTTGTCGTTTAAGGTCGGGCGGGCGTTAGCTCAAGTATCAGCTTCATGGCTTCATCGAGAAGATGCGTCTCGCTCTCGTTCATTGACGGGTCGGCCGCCCGTCTCTTTTTGGCTTCCGCAAGGCATCCGGAGTCGGTGTTGCCCAGGGTGATCGCGGGGCCGAGGTGTGTCAGCAGTGAGGCGAGTACTGCCCGGGCCAGCGCCGCCAGGGCCGTGTTGCCGACAGCGACCTGCGCCAGGATCATGGCCGACATTCCCCAGTCCAGTCCGGGCGGCCCTTCCTCGGTGTTGCGCCAGTCGATCACCACGGGCCTGCCCGACGTGAGCATCACGTTGTCCGGGTGCAGGTCGAGGTGGAGGATCCGATTGACGGGATCGGCTGAGATCTGTGCGCGAACCGAGTGCAGGTGGTGCAGCAGATCGGCGAGCCCCGCTCCTGCGTCCTCGGCCGTGATCATGCCCTGCAACAGCGCCTGAAGCATGGACGGGCCGTGCAGCCGCTGCATCACCAGGTCGGTTCGCGGCGCCGTGCTGTGACCGGCGCCCGCCGGGTCCCGGAGGCGAGGCACCGGATACCCGTGCTCCTCAAGGTAGGCCATCACAGCGGCTTCGGCGGTGACGTCGCCGCCGTCGCGGTATCGGCGAAGGACCCAGTGATCATCGATGGCGAACACGTCCGCACTGCGGCCGGAGCCGAGTAACCCACCCGTCTGCATGCAGGGACCCTATCCGTCGGCGGAAACGCCTTCTTTCCCTGTGCGCCGTGGCTTGGTGCCCTTCTTGTGGTGGGCCGGGCGGGTGAATGCCTCGCCGGTGGCGAGGACGCGTCCGATTTCTTGACGTGTTGCCGCACGACGGTTCTTGGAGCCCGGTGGGCGCCCAGGGCCGGGACGGGAAGGTTTGGGTGCACGCGCTGGGGAGGCCATTTTCGCCCGCAGGTTCCGGAACCCTCGGTGGACGCGGGCAGGGGTGAGCCTGTTCGGCCCGGCCGGTTTCTCCCAGGGACGGCGCAGATCGGCGGCGAGCGGGCGGGCGAGTCGGAGCTGGGTGTGGGCGGCTACGACCAGCCAGGTCCAGCGGTCTGCTGCTTGCGGGCTGCGCAGTTTCGGCTTCGTCCAGCCGAGGGTCTGCTTGATCATTCGAAAGGTGTGTTCCAGGTCGAAGCGGCGGAGGAAGGACTGCCAGCAGCGGTCGATGTCCGCCGTGGTGGCGTCGGTCCTGGACCACCACAGCCAGACCGGCTTGTTCTCCCGACCAGTGGGGAGGTGTTCGACGCGGAGGCGGATGACGGTGCCCTCGATGAGGGGCAGCGGTCCCTCGTGGTCGAGCCAGGCCGCTCGTTTGGTGAGCCTGGGGGGCAGTCGGTCCCAGGCCCGTGCGGTGGTCTTTCCGTAGAGGCGGGTGTCGGTGACGGTCACGGCCTGCTCGGTTCCCCAGATATCCGGGTCCCCAAAGACGAACTCGCCTCTGTGCTTGGGCGGCCGGCCGCCCGTGGGGTCATAGACGCGGGGCGGGGTCGGCCGGCGAAGGACGCGGTCGGAGCGTATCCGGCCGAGAATTTCGACGGGCAGGCCCTCCAGGAGGTGGGCGATGCGCGGGGCGTCGTAGCCCGCATCCAGCACGATCAGGACGTACGGATCGCCGTCCGTCCACTGTCCGGCGACGATCAGTCGTTCGACGAGGTCGTGGATCTGTGCGGTGGTGACGGCAGCGACGTCCGCGCCAGGCTCCAGACGGATGGCGTCCAGCGGCGCGGTCCACGACGTGCGACCCGTCTCCAGCGCGGCGATGACCGAGTACGGCCACCCGGGGATCATCTGATGCTTGCCCTCGCCGCGGCCGTAGGTGTGGCAGAACGAGCGGTCCGGAGCGGTGGCAGCATCCGGCCGCAGCCAGGGCGAGACATCTGCGGCCAGGACCAGACGCCCGTCTGCCGCCTTCGGTAGCGGCACCCCGGCGAGCGTCCGGCGCAGCCGGGCCACGTCCAGGCGGCCGTTGTTCAGACCGCCGTACAAAGCGCCGTGGCCACGACGATGCTCCGGCGCCAACGCGAGGTCCACCAGCGTCCGCACCGGCCCCTCCGTGCACAGCAAAGCGTCGGCCAGCTCGAACAACGCGTCCCCGCGTCCGTTCAGGCACTCGTAGAACTCCGCCCGGAAGCGTGACAGCGTCGCGAACGCTGTCCGCTTATCCATCTGTTGCAGCACACTCATCTCACGGCCCCGGTCTGATCACGTGCGTCTTTGGTCGGAGCACATGATCAAGCCGGGGCCGTCCACCCGTCCGACGAATGCCCAGGTGAGCGCCCAATTCGAGTTACGCCTTGTCGGCGCGGACTCGATTTGGTCGGACGCGTGGGCAGCCTGGTCCGATGCGGGGCACGCGGACCTTCTCCAGCACCGGCTCGAACTGCGGCGAATCGCCGCGCTGACCGGCCGTGATCACGCTCGACATGGGCTTTTGGCCCTGCTCGACGGCCAGGTGCAGTTTGGTCGTGAACCCGCCGCGCGAGCGCCCCAGCCCGTGATCACCGGGCTCGGCGAAGACGCCGCCCGGCGGTTTCCTTCTGCAGGTCGCCCTGCTTACGGGCTCCGGCCGCATGCTGATGAGCGCGACACACCGTGGAGTCGACGCTCAGGTCCCATCTGATCGCACCCTTTGCGTCGGCTAGTGCTCTGGCCGGGAAGGTTCACCGGGGTGCGGGTAGGGACGAGTGGATGGGGCGCGATCTGGTCGGGGCATGCATCAGCCACTGTGGAAA
>NZ_JBICWQ010000024.1:0-8064 GCF_043199815.1 Streptomyces sp. NPDC048523
TCCTCAAGACGCACCGGGCCCTCGGGGAACCTGAGGTCGTGGGCGAGCAGGAAGTCGCGGCGGAACATCTTGTGCGGGGTCAGGCTCTCCATGAGCGGCGCGTCCTCGACCGTGCAGCGCTCCACGGTGCGTTTGAAGACATTGCTCGGGCCCGCCATGGTGCCCACGACCTTGCCCAGAACGATGTCCGAGCCGTTACGGCTGGCCATACGGTGCAGGTGCTCCAGGGCCCCCGGCGTCAACTCGTCGTCCTGGTCGACGAACTGCACGTACTCACCGCGCGCCTCCCGGACACCCACGTTGCGGGGCTTGCCGGGCCAGCCGGAGTTCTCCTGATGGATTACGCGAACGTGCGGGTGCTGCGCCGCCAGTTGATCGAGACGTTGCGCGGAGTCGTCCGTCGAACCGTCGTCGACGTAGATGACCTCGTACGCATCCTCCCCCAGAGTCTGACGTAAGAGGGAGGGCGCACACATTTCGATGTAACGGCCCGCGTTGTAGACCGGCACCACGATGCTTACCTTGAGCATGAACGCTCCCCCAAACGCGGACCATGTGGCTCGTTGCTCTTTGGACGTTCCGACTCTGGCAAGGCTGCAATCGGTTGCCTGCCTCCGAAACCGCTTCCCTTGTCAATACGGCGCCGGGGCCGCGTATCGGGTCGTGATCAATGAGTACCGCAGCTTCCGGGCGGGTGCCTCTTCGACTGGCCCGTCTGGGGCAAGGCTTCGGCGTAATCGCGTGCTGTCCGGTTCACGCGGATTGGCCACGTGGCTTCGAACGAGTCTGTTCGCCCATGGGGGACTGGCCTGCTTGTCCAGGGCGGGTGATGCCCGCAGGCCCGTGACCCGCCGCCCCGGCTGCGCGGCCGGCCGGTGTATGGGCCGCGTCGACTCGGTCTAAACAGCGTTAAGCGTGCCCGGACAAGGTGGAGGGGACTGAGTCTGCGGCCGGTCGGGTGAAGGGGTGCAGGCCGTCGTCGGAAACGACGACGATGCTCTGTCGTTGCTGGCAGGCAAGTTGGGTGAGCGCCCGCTGCCAGGGCTGCTGCTTCGGTGACTGCCCTCTTTTGGCAGATGGCCCCTGGTCGTCCCCTCGAAGCCAGGGGCTATTCGACACTTTGGAGGTGGCTTGCTTCTGGTTGTCAGGGCTCCCATGCGTTCGGGCCTGCGCCGATCCAATCGATCAGATCCGAGGCGGCGATCTCGTCTTCTTCTCCCATGTCCAGTCCGGCACGGCGGAGGAAGACGATCACGTCCCAGAGGCCGTAGGCGCGACCGACGGGCTCTTCATGAATGCGGACGAGCCGGCCGCTTGCCCACGCACCGGGCTTCGTCGAGAGCGCTCGTGCCGCCGGTGTCGCGGGCCGGCGGGTGCCAGAGGGCAGGCGCGCAGGGGACCGCCAGACGTGAGCTGGATGACGGGGCGTAGGCGCGTGGCGCCGGCCGTGGAGGATGCGTGACCTGGGGAGGTCGAACGCGTCCTTCCCCGGTTCCGTTCACCCGCAGGCAGCTTTCGAGGATCTCGTCGATCACCTCGCCCCGTGGGGCGAGGACGTCGCCGGTGGCCGGGGATACCGTCGACAACAACATCGGCGTCAGCCGTGAGCTGGGCGTCGGCGAACATCGGCCCGCCGACGCAGTGGGGCCGTGGCCGGCTGTGCGGAGCGGGTTGCATGGACCACGGCGGCTGACGGATGAAGCTCTCCCGGTCAGCCCGCTCGATCGCGTCGTCGATCTCCTGAACTGGTTACTCCCCTTCGTCCAGGACGGCGTCGCCGCCCTCGATGTGACGGGCCTGGTTGTAGCCCTCCTCTATCAGGTCGACCGCCCACAACATCGACTGAACACCCTCCAGCTTCGCCAGACGCGGCGTCGGCCCCAGGCGAACCCGCCAGGGTGGAGGTCATGGCGCAGCTGCCGGACGACCGGACCCGGAAGGAGGTCCTGGCGCTCGTGGAGGTCGCGTCGGATGGATCCGAGGGCCTGGCCCGATGTCCGCGATCCGGGCTCGGTGGAGGAGATCCGGGAGGCGTTCGGCCGACAGGGCTGGATCCAGTACATGCCGCATGTCGGGGCGATCGAGGTCCGTGACATCGGCTGGGCGGGCTGACGCCTGGCCCCCTGCTGACGCGAGGCGCCCACGCCACTGACACAGGGCCGACCAGCCGCTGACACGAGAGCGAGAGAGCTGCGGTTTCAGCTCAAGCGGTAGCCGAAGGACGCGAGGCCGGCGACCGCTGCGCGGTGCTGGTAGGCGCGCAGCCCGGGGCGCCGGGGCGCTGGCTTACAGGCGTTGCAATCGCCGGCGGACTGCGCATTCCCGGTGCCCTACTGGGGCTCGCTGCGCAACCCTGGGAAGACACCGCCGCCCACAGCCCGGAGTCCCACCATGGAGAAGATGATCCGATGAAGCGCCGCAACCTACTGCGCGGCGCACTGGCCGCCGGCCTCACCACCCCGGCCCTCGCCGCCCTCACCGCCGCCCGGACCGACGTCGACCAGACCCTCTCCCCCGACGCACCCCAGGATCTGAGCGACCTGGAGGCCGCTGCCGAGAGCTACGGGTACGGCTACCACGGACAGCAGCCCACCCGCGTCCTGGCCGACCTGGTCACCGACTTCACGACCCTGCGCCCGCTGCTCACCGTCCCGCAGCCCGCACCGGTCCGGGCCAGGTTGTGCCGCACGGCCGGGCAGATGGCCGGGATGACCGCGATCGTCTTACACGACCTGGGGAGCCGCCGGGAATCCCGCGCCTGGTTCGCCACGGCCGCCCGGGCCGCCGCCGAATCCGGCGACGACCAGCTGCACGCCTGGGTCCTGGCCCGCGAGGCGATGGTGCCGCTCAACTACGGCGTCCCGAAGGCGGCGGCCAGCCTCGCCGAACGGGCCCGTCACGTCGCCGGGCACCGGCCGACCGCCGCGGCGACGCTGGCGGCCGCGGTCGCCGCCCGCGCCTACGCCCTCAACCACCAGAGCGAACAGGCCCGCGCCGCGCTCGAGGCCGCCGACGCCCTCATGGCCCGGCTCCCCGAGAGCGAGCGGTCGGACACGTGGCTGACGTACGGCGAGCAGAAGCACCACGTCCACCTCAGCCACGCCTTCACCACCCTCGGGGACAGCCGCCTCGCCCACGTCAGCCAGGAGCGCGCCCTGGAGTTGTCCGCGCCGACCAGCACCATGACGCGCACCCTGCTGAACATCGACGCGGCGGCGTGCTCCCATCACGACGGCGACACCGAGCAGGCGTGCCGTCGTACCGTCGCCGCCCTGACAGCACTGCCCCCGGACTACCGCACCGGCCTGGTCCGCCGCCGCGCCCTGGACCTGTACGAGGCGATCTCCGCCCAGCACCACCACGAGCGCGCTGTACAGGAACTACGCGACGTCGTGGCCGGCTGACAACAAGGGCTCCCACAGCGGGAGGAAGCGGCTCGGGCCGGACGCCGCCGAGCTGACTACGCTCGCCGACCACCTCATCGCGCACGGCCCGGCCCTGGAGAAGCTCGCCGTTCCCCTGGCCGGGACCTACGACCCCACCGGGCACGGGCGGCTACTGTTCGCATCGGCTCCGGGAGTGAGGCCGACCAGGTAAGCGTCGCGGTCGGCGTCGGCAAGGTGGGCGAGGCATGCGGTGTAACGGGGACATGGACGCCACGGCAGCCGACGGGGTTGGTAGCAGGGCGTGCGCCGTGTGCGCAGTACTGCCAGGACGGCGCCCCGGGTACGCGGGGTGGCGGCGTACTCATACCGTGATGGCTCCGCGGTGTGTGTCGTACCAGAGGGAAGACGGTTCGCAGCGTGCGGGGCGCTGCCGGGTCAGGACCTGCGGTCGGATAGGAGGGATTCCCATTGCTGCAGATATGTAGAGGCGCTGGCCTGGCTGCGCGCCTCTCAGGAAGTGCCGCTCGGGATCACGCAGTTCTTCGGCTGTTCCTTGCCGGTTGTCCAGCCCAGACCGACGAACTTCAGGGCCCCGCGCACCCTTTGGCCCGGGTTCAGTTCGACCACCGCGACCGGTTTGTCGTACGGATTCCCGCCGTTGGTCAGGCAGATCAGGCCACTCGTGCCCCTCACCCGGTGCACTGACTGGAGTTTCGACCACTCCTGGCCGACGTCCGCGAGGCTGGGCGCCTGCTCGGCGTCCTTGCCCTGTACCTCGTGCAGAGCCGTGCCGATGGTAACGAGGCCGTCATAGACGAGCATGGTGCGGGAGTCCTCCAGGTTCGGGATGGAGCCGAGATCCGTGCCCGCCTTGCCGGTGCTCCTGATCTGGTCATCGAGGGCGTCCAGGGCCGCCTTGGGCTCCGCGAGGTACTGGGGGAGTTCGTTCGCGGTGGGCTCGCGATGGTGGGTCTCCTTCCACCGCTTGGTCCAGGCGGCCAGTTCGGCGTCCCAGGCGGCCGGATGCGCGGGGGCGGCGTACTGGACCGTCACCTTCGCCCGTCCGTCCTCGCCGCGCAGTTGCGCCCAGTCCTTCTCGGACATGGCCTGTCGCAGCGAGGCCGCGTCGGAGCCGCTGATCAGGGTGAAGTGCCGGTTCGCACAGGTCTGCCTGGCGAGCGTGAGCGCGAAGATCCGCAGGTGCAGGGTGCGCCCCGCGAAGTAGACGGTGTCGGCGGCAGAACCGCAGATGTTGTTGGCGATCTGCTCGAACTGGCTGCCGGTCGACCCAGGCTCGTCGATCCCCGGGGATGTGAAGGACATGTCGTCAGGACCCGCCGGACCCGTCTCCTTGATCTGCCGGAACGCGCGCGCCAGCGACTCGTCGTAGGCGTCGGGGCGGGTGTCGTAGACCAGCACCGTCCTGGCGTCCTCCCGGCCCCGCGCGCCGTTGAAGTTGGCCAGGGCCTTGGCCGCGTTGCCGTTGGTGGGGATGATCCGGGCCAGGCCGGGGAATCGTTGCTTCTTCCCGTCGACGTTCGCGATCCCGTCTCCGCTGATTCGGGAGGCGAGCGCCGGGACGCCGTTCTCCGTCAGACGTTCCACGGCCTTCTCGGTGGTTTCGAGGGTGAGGTTGAAACCCGTGACGGCCCGCAGCTTGTCCTTGTCGGAGTGGGCCATGTCGAGCAGCGTGCTCACGACCTGGTCCTGATGCCCGTAGTTCCGCCCGGGGTTGGCCAGCACGAGCCGGATCTTGGGCACCTGGCCCTCGCCCGCGTTGGCCTGCCGCTGTCCGAGATACGCGCCCTGGAGGTCGCTGCGCATCTGCCGCCTCAGCGCCGGCATGTCCGACTGCAGGGGCAGCATCATCGCCACGGTGACGTGGGGCTGCTTCGCGATCCTGTTGTTCTCCGCCGCGATGGCCTTGGCCACGGCGCTGATCTCCGGTGTGCCGAAGTCGTAGCCCGCGCCGTCGACGCCGATGCACTCGCCGCCGGTCTTCTCGATGCCGTCGTGGCAGGTGTCCGGCTTCCCGATGGTGGAACCGCCGATCACGCCGACGGCCACGAGCACCGCCACGCCCGCCAGCGCGTAGAGGATCTTTCCCCATCTGGGCAGCCTTCGATACCCCGGTGGTCTCCAGCTGGGCATCCCCGTTACCTCCCTCGGCCGAGCTGATCGGTGCAGTCGCAGCGGAGCAACGGCTGCTCGTTCGCGGCCAGTTGGCTCCACTGGGTGGCTGTCGGGCCGAGTTCTCCGGCGCCGTCGAAGTCCTTGTTCGAAAGGTCCGTCAGCAACTGTTTCAGCGTGCCGGCCATTTCACCCCCGGTCTGCCTGGTGCGTTCCTCGCACATCCAAACGGCGTGCAGCAGTTGGTCGACGTTACGGCGCAGCGGCGGTCCGTCGACCGTCACCAGGCCCTTGGCGCGCTTGCGGCGCTCGTCCGGCCCGCCCGGATACGGCGCCTGGGCGATCTCCAGTAGTTCCTCGCACCACTGACGGGGGCGGCCTGGGAGGGTGGCGGCGAGGTGGCGGACCACGTCGTCGATGCCGCCGGAGACGAGGTGGTGGTTCATCCGGTGGGTCGTCACCGAGTGGAACACACCGCCGCCGGGCTCGCTGACGGCGTAGTGGTCGCGCAGCAGGTGGTGATCGGCGTACCAGGCGGCACCGTCGTCCTCCAGCCCGTACAGCCGGTGCACCAGCAGCTGGCGAAGGCCGAAGTCTCCGATGAAGTGCCTCTCGCAGCTCGGCCACCCGGTGTCCTTGAGCTGCTCCGCAACCTCATGGGCAGTCAGGCGGTGGACGCGGCCCACCTGGTGATGGCGCAGCAGGACATCCGCACATTCCTGGTCATGCGCCACCGACAGATGGGTGAGGAGATCGAGCCACTGGTCATGGTGGTCGGCCGGAAGCCGCACCGGCAACTGGTCGAGGATCAGCTCCTGAAGCAGTATGTCCGTCACCGGCCGCTCGGGGGCGCCGTCAGGGTGGTGCAGCTTGGCGTCCAGGATGGCCCGGTCGTTGGCGTCCGTCTCCATCGGGTGGTCGGCGGCAGCGATGGCCAGCCGGATCACCGTGTGCGGCCGTCCGCCGCTCAGCTGGGCTACGGCGGCGGTGATACGACGGCGATGCGCACCGCCCTCCCGCTCCGCGCCCACCTGTATTCGCTCGGTCGCCTTCTGGAGCTTGTCGCCGGTGAGGAAAGGCATCCGCAGTATGAGCACCCCGGCGGACAGCGGGCCCTGGTCTCCCTCCGGATCCTCGCGGCGGGACCAGGTGTCCGGCACCCCATCGACGGGCCGGAACGCCGCCACCTCCCTAGGTGACAGACCCCCGTGCAGGAAGGCGCCGCCGTCCGCCCGGCGCGCCGTGCCCACGATCACGACGCGGTCGCGCTGCCCGGCCCGGCGGTCGGTGAGCACGGCACGCAGCAGCCGCTCGCCCAGCGGTTCCTCGGCGTGGTCCAGCAGCAGTCCCGGGCGGCCGATCCGGCCCAGCCAGCCCCCCACCCCGCCGTACGCCGCCTCCAGATCCTCGCGCAGCGCCCGGAACAGGAAGCGCTCCGCGTCCTGCCGCCGTTCGCCGCCGGCCCGGAAGTCGTCGGCGAGCCTGATCAGTCCGTGCCTGGACTGGTCGGCAGCGCCCGGATACTCGCCGTAGATCCGGGTCAGTTCCGCCTCGGCCCGTGGCGTCAGGTGCTCGAAGAGGGCGTCGACGAGCGCGGTTACCGCGGCGCCCCCGAGCGGGCCGAGCGCCTGTCCGGCCAGTACCTCCAGCATTCTCCGTGCGGCTCCCAGGAGCGCGCCACGCCAGAAGTCGCGCGCCCCCAGACGGCGCAGGCGCGGCTGCCGGAGCAACTCCTCGTACCGCTCGACCTCTGTCCTGATCGCCTCACCGGTGCCGCCGGCGACGCCGGTCGCGATCACCGCCAGGCCCGCGAAGAACCGCGGGAAGGTGAACCCACCGCCCGTTCCCCGCCAGGTGTGCAGCAGCAGGGCGGCCTCGACCAAGGCCTCAGTCATTGCCGAGCGGGCACCGGGTTCCGCCCCGGCCCGGTCTGCGTAGACCGGTGAGGCGCAGTCCAGACGGATCACCGGCACCTGGCGGGCGAAACGGTCGTGCACCGCCCGCAGCAGCCACCCCTTGCCCATCCCCGGGCCGCCGGTGAGCAGCACCACGGGCAGGTCGGGGCGGTACAACAGCTCGGCCTCGTCCCCCGACGGCGACCGCCCTAACAGGCGTGCGAAGAAGCCGTCCGCGTCGAGAAGCTTCTCGAAACCCAAATCCTCATACACGCATCTCCCCCGTGGATGCTCTCCCGCCCGGGAGCGGGTGACCGAAGTGGTGGATGGGGATCAGTGGAACACGAGACCTTCAGCCAGGCAACGGCTGTTATGTGAAGGGAAGTTGGTGGTGGGGATTCAGGTGTCTCATGTCGTTGCTTCAGGGCGCGCGGTGGGGGCCGACGGGCGTGAGCCCCGGAGGGTATGAGTACGGCGCCCAGCGTGGAGTCGGCTCAGGTGACGGAGTTGCCGCGGTCGGCTTCCTTCGCGTCCAGCAGTTTGAAGACGGGCTCTCATCTTGTTCTTTATGGTCTGAGTCGGTTTCGTTCGATGATGCTCTCGGGTCGTTTCACGGTCTTGCCCACGTCGTAGCGGGTGGCGGGCCGCTGGTT
>NZ_JBICWQ010000025.1:0-4217 GCF_043199815.1 Streptomyces sp. NPDC048523
TCGTGGCGCGCGGTCCGGCGAACGGTCCGTCCTGGCGCAGGTGACTGCAACCCCCCAGGGGCGCGGGGAACTGCGCGACCAGCCCCCACCGGCCGGCAGCCACCCGACAACCTGACCCGGCACCCCGATAGGCGCCCGGTTCAAGCCCAGCGCAGCGCCACCGCACCCCCCTCGCCCCAGGACCACCGAACCGTTTGTCACAATAGGGAGGACGCTTGTGCGTTCGTTCACAAACCGTTCCCACCGAAGGTGACCCGTGGACCTCAAGACAGCCTCCGCCCTCCGACGCCTCCGCCTGGTCTCCGCTCCGGAGGCGATCTCGTTCCTGCTCCTGCTCGTCTGCTCGGTGTTGAAGCGGACCACGGACTTCAATGCCGTGCCGGTGATGGGCATGGTCCACGGTGTCCTGTTCATCCTGTACGTGATCTTCTGGCTCGACGCCTGGAACCGCACCAAGTGGTCCGCGAAGACGGGGACCTGGTTCTTCGTGCTCTCCGTGCTGCCCACCGGCGGTTTCTTCGCCGAGCGCAGGCTCAAGCGCGAGGCCGAGGACGCCGTCATCGCCTCCCGTGCCCGCAAGGAGCAGGAAGGGACCGTGAACGCATGATCGTCGCCTTTTCCGTGACCCCGCTCGGGGTCGGTGAGGACGTGGGGGAGTACGTCGCCGACGCCGTGCGGGTCGTGCGTGAGTCGGGGCTGCCCAACCGTACCGACGCGATGTTCACCTCGATCGAGGGTGACTGGGACGAGGTCATGGACGTCGTGAAGCGTGCCGTGGCCGCCGTGGAGGCGCGGGCGCCGCGGGTGTCGCTGGTGCTCAAGGCGGACATCCGGCCCACAGTCACGGATGGTCTGACCTCCAAGGTGGAGACGGTGGAGCGGCACCTCGCCGGCTGAAGGAACCCTGAGAGTCGAACCCCGGTCCCGCGCGGGCCGGGGTTTTCTCGTCCCCGATGTTTGAGCGATCGCTCAAAGATGTGTATCTTCCTGCCCAGGTGCTTTGAGCGATCGCTCAAACAGTCAGCTCACCTGGGGGATTCATGGGGCTCTACATCGAGGCCCGCATCCGTGCCGATCTCGACGACCTCTGGAACCGGACACAGGAACCGTCCCAGCACCAGCGCTGGGACCTCCGCTTCACCCGGATCGCCTACCTCCCGCGCGCGGAGGGCGAGCCGCAGCGCTTCCGGTACGCCACGCGCGTGCTGCCCGGTCTCACCGTCGCCGGCACCGGCGTCTGCGCGGGCGAGCGGGAACGCCCCGACGGCACCCGCACCTCCGCCCTGCGCTTCTCGTCCCCGCACCCGCTCTCGCTCCTGGCGGAGGGCAGTGGCTACTGGCGCTACGTTCCCGATGGCGACGGCGTCCTGTTTCTGACCGGGTACGACTACCGTCCTCGCTGGGGCCGCGTCGGCGCCGTCGCCGACCGCCTGCTCTTCCGCCCGCTCATCGGCTGGGCCACGGCTTGGTCCTTCGACCGGCTGAGGCTGTGGCTGGAGCGGGGGATCACCCCCGAGCGGGCCCTGTGGAACTGGCTCGCGGAACTCCTGGCCCGCGCCCTCGTCGTGCTCGTCGCCGGCACCGGACTCGGCCTGGAGCGCTCCCTGCACCTCTTCGGTCCGCTGGCCGCGTCGATGGCCTACGTCTCGCCCCTCCTCCTCGCCGTCGTCATCTCGCTGGCCCTGTTCACGTCACCCCTGCCCGGCACCCCGGCCGCCCGCCGCTGTCTGCGCCGGCCCGCCACACGCGTGCGTGCGCCGCGCGTCCTTCACACCCTGGAGACCCCGCGATGACCTCGATGTTCCGCACGGTGATGGGCGCCGACTTCGACCGTCTGCACCCTCAGCTCCAGCGCCGCTTCTCCGTCGGCCTGACGACCGGTGAGGCCTGCACCGGCCGGGGCGTGATGGACCGCGTCTGGCACGGCGGGGCCTTCGTGAAGCCCTTCCTGGCCCTCGGCGCGACCCGCAACATCCTGGTGCCGAGACCGGGGCGCAACGTGCCGTTCCTGATCGAGAACGTTCCCTACGTGGACACCTACGGCCGTGAGACGGTGACCTTCGTGCGCACCTTCCACCTGTCCGGCCGCCCCCGCCGCTTCGACGCCCAGATGGTGCTGAGCCCCAAGGGCGACCGCATCCTCGACTACCTCGGCACCCACCAGCACCTGGCCAGCGAGCTCCACTTCCGCGCCGAGCCCGACGGCTCGCTGCTGATCCGCTCCGGGGAGCACCGGTTCCGGGAGGGCGTGGTGGACGTCCGGGTGCCCGAGCTGATCGGCGCGACGGCGGAGGTGCGGGAGTCGTACGACGACAAGGCGGGCCGTTTCCGCATCAGGGTCCGGGTCGTCAACCGGTACTTCGGCCCGCTGTTCGGTTACGAAGGCTCCTTCGAGGCGACGTACAGCGACATCGCGGCCTGCGGAGTCCGCCCCGGTCTCCGTCCCCTCCGCGAGGAGGCGCGCGCGTGAGCCCCGAGTCCGCGAAGGCCCTGGAGACGAAGGCCAAACTCCTGGAGGGTGCCCTGCGTGTCCTCACCGAACAGGGCATCGCCAAGACCTCCGCCCGTACGGTCGCGGCGGCCGCCGGGGTCAACCAGGCCCTGGTCTTCTACCACTTCGGCTCCGTCGACGAACTCCTCGCCGCGGCCTGCCGTTACGGGGCGGAGCGTGCGGTGGCCCGCTACCGGGAGCGGCTGGCCGCCGTGGCCTCGCTCTCCGAACTCCTCGCGGTGGGACGCAAGGTCCACGAGGAGGAGCGGGCCGGCGGACATGTGGCCCTCCTCGGCCAGCTGCTGGCCGGCGCCCAGACCCACGCCACCCTGGGCCCCGCCACCGCGGCGGGCCTGGAGCTGTGGATCGCCGAGATCGAGCAGGTCCTCACCAGGGTCCTCACGGCCACGCCCTTCGGCGAGTTCGCCGACCCCGCGGGCCTGGCCCGGGCGGTGGCCGCCTCCTTCGTGGGCATCGAACTGTACGAAGGGGTCGACGCGGCCGGCGCCACCTCTGCCCTGGACGCCCTGGAGCAGCTCGGCGTGCTCGTCGCCGCGCTGGAGGACCTGGGCCCGGTCGCCCAGCGCGCGGTGCGCCACCACCTCCGCAGGACCGGCCGCCGCTGACCCCGTCCCACCCCCCGACCCGAGAGGACACCATGCCCGGCTCCGACAGCCTCTACGAGACCCTGGACGACCGCTTCCGGCCCTGCACCAACGGCGACAGCAAGCTGGAGGTCCTGTACGACAGCTGCCGCTGGGCCGAGGGCCCTGTCTACCTGCCCGCCTGGCGGCAGCTCGTCTGGAGCGACATCCCGAACGACCGCCTCCTGCGCTGGGACGAGACCACCGGCACGGTCGGCGTCTTCCGCACCCCGGCCGGCAACACCAACGGCAACACGGTCGATCCCCAGGGCCGCCTCGTCAGCTGCGAACAGGGCAACCGCCGCGTCACCCGCACCGAGCCCGACGGCACGGTCACCGTGCTCGCCGAGCGCTATCAGGGCAAGCGCCTGAACAGCCCGAACGACTCCGTCGTACGCTCCGACGGCACGATCTATTTCTCCGACCCGGACTTCGGCATCCTCAGCGACTACGAGGGACACCGGGCCGAGTCCGAGATCGGCGCGTGCCATGTGTACCGGATCGATCCGGCCACGGGCGAGGTGTCTCTCGCCGCGGACGGGCTGGACGGGCCCAACGGGGTGATCCTGTCCCCCGACGAGCGGCGCCTGTACGTCTCCGACTCCCGTGCGGCCAGGATCCACCAGTACGACGTCCACCCCGACGGCACGCTCTCGGGGGGCAAGGTCTTCGCCGAGGCCCGCGGGGGCGTCCACTTCGACAACATCCGCTTCGACGACGAGGGCCGCCTGTGGGCTGCCGCCCTGGCCGACGGCATCCACTGCTACGACCCCGACGGCACGCTGATCGGCCGCATTCGTTTGCCTGAGCCGGTGGCCAACGTGACGTTCGGCGGCCCGAAGGGCAACCGGCTGTTCATCGCGGCCACGACTTCTCTGTACTCCCTGGTGATGTCGGTGACGGGGGCGCGGAGGGTGTAGCGGTTGTGGGGCGGCTTGGAGGTGCCGGGTGAGGTTGTGGGGCGGGTGCGGGCCGGTGGGGGCTGGTCGCGCAGTTCCCCGCGCCCCTGGGGGGTGCGGTCAACCGGCGCCAGCACGGAACCGTTCGCCACCTCTCGCGCCGCGACGGACCGCGCGCCACGG
>NZ_JBICWQ010000026.1:0-3571 GCF_043199815.1 Streptomyces sp. NPDC048523
AGAGCGACCGAGGTTAGGCGTCATCTCAGGCGACGTGCAGTTGGGCGGCTCGGCCACCGGTAGAGCTTTCTTGCACGTCGAACTAAGGCGCGCACGGTGACGAACGCGGCGGCGAGGTAGAGGTAGAAGTCGACTACTCGGCCATCGCGTTCGAAGCAGCGGCGGATCTTGCCGTAGCCGTTCATCCAGGATTGGGTGCGTTCAACCACCCAGCGCATGCCGACTTGGATCGGAGCGGGCACGCCTTTGCGGGCGATCTCGCCGATGAGGCCGTGGTCGTCGAGGATCCGGCGGCTGGGCTTGCCGTCGTAGGCTGAATCGAGATGCACGGTGGCATTGGTGGGCAGGTTCCCGACCTGGTGCTTGGCGGCTTCGATGGTCGGTTCGAGCAGGACCGAGTCGTGCCGGTTGGCGCCGGCTGAGGCGAGGCCGAGCGGTATCCCGTCGCCGTCGACCAGGGTGGAACGTTTGAGCCCTTGCTTGGCCCGGTCGACTGGCGACGGCCCTGCCTTGTCGCCCTTGCATGGGGCCTTGGTGTGACAGCCGTCGACGGACAGCTCGGACAGGTCCAGGCCGATCATCTTGTCGTACGCGGTCAGCGCGATGCGGTGCAATTCGTGTGCCAGTCCCAGGCTGCTCCACTCTCTGAGCCTGTTGCGGATGGTCCAGTCCGAGCAGTCGGCGGTGGCGACTCGTTCGTATCCAGAGCCGTGTACCAGTGCTTCGACAACCAGTCCGAACACCATCCTGTCTGGAACGCGTCGACGGTGGCAGCCCAGCGGATGCGTGGGGTCGAACTCGGGTCGCTCGGGCAGGAGAGCGGAGAACTGTTCCCAGAGAGGCTCAAAGAGAGATGACGGCACGGAGGGCAAGGCATCTCCTTGGCTTGCTCGGCGAACAGGGCGGCGAGAGCAGCAGAGCCGCGCCTGTTCGCCACGTTCCCGGGCCGGGTCAGGGCAGCAGATGTACTGCGAGTTGCTTCCACTGCCGTGTGGGCGGGGTGTGGGGCGTTGGGGTGAGGAGGTGGAGGCTGACGTGGTCGGCCCCGGCGTCAAGGTGCTCATGGACGCGGCGGGCGATGTCCTCGGCGGTGCCGTGGGCCACGAGCGCGTCGACGAGTCGGTCGTCGAGCGGGTCCACGTTCTCGTACCCCAGGTCTGGGAGCAGGGTGCGGCGGTTGGGCAGGGCAGCTGCTGCCGTGGTGCGAGCCAGTGCGGCGGTGTGCGAGCGGTCCGGGCCCATCACGCACAGCTGGGTGACGGCCAGGAGCCCGGTGGGTCCGAGCACGGCTCTGGCGTTGCGGGTGTGTTCGACCGGCATGCCCAACGGGTTTGCGCCCCAGGCTCGTTCGGCGGCGAGTGCGAGCATGCCGGGGTCCAGGGCCGTCAGCACCCGGTGTGGCGAGGCTGCCGTGGCCGGAGGCCCGAAGGGGGCGGTGTCCAGCGCGTCGAGGTAGGCGCGCATGGTGGGCAGTGGGGGGCCGAAGCGGTGGCCGCGGATGTCTTCGGCGAGGCTGGGGTGGCTGTCCCACAGGCCGAGCAGGAAGCGTCCGGGGAATGCCTCCTCAAGGGTGCGCTGTGCGGCGGCGGTCGTCACCGCGTCACGCGCGTAGATGTCCGTGCTGCCGGCTGCCACCACGATCCGGCGGGTTTGCGACAGCAGGATCCCGGCCTGCGCCATCGCTTCCCGCCCCGCTGTCTCGGGGAACCACAAGGTGCCGAAGCCGAACTCCTCGATAGTGGTCACGGCCTCGCGGACACCGGCAGCCGGGCAGCTGTCGAGTTCGCCGGCCCAGATGCCGATACGCCCAAGGTGGGGCCTCTGACCGCTCACGCGCCCTGTTCCTGTGCATCCTGGGAGTTCAGGAATGCCGTGATCTGGGCTGCACCGGTTCGCTCCAGCCAGGTGCGGAAGTCCATCGCGGCGGGGTGGATCCGCCGTGTGGCGGTGATGTCGGCGCGGTAACCGCGTTCGTTCAGCCACTGGTGGGCGAAGGCGAACTGCTCGTTGACGGCGCGGATCGTTTCTATCGGGATCTGGGCGTACGGCAGCGGGCGTCCGATGGCCGTCTCGATGTGCGCTGCGATCTGGACCGGAGTCAGTTCGTCGCCAGCCAAGGCCATGGCTCGCCCGACCCACTCCTGGGGCCGGGAGAAGGCCAGGGCGGTAACGAAGCCGACGTCGTCCACGGCCGTGATCTGCAGCGTGACGTGGGGTGCGATACCTGAGACCAGGTTGCCGCCTTGCAGGGCGTATTCACCGGTGTAGTTCTCCATGAAGGACACCGGCCGCAGAATCGTGGCGGGCAGGCCGAGCTTCGCAAGGTTCTGTTCGATGCGCCACTTGCTGATCAGGTTCTGCGGCAACATCTCACTGTCATGGCGGTCCGCGCCGGCGACCGAACTGAAGACGAGGTGCTTGATGCCGGCGGTTTGGGCGGCTTCGGCGATGTTCATTCCCCAGCGGACCTCGTCCTCGGCGGAGAAGTCCGCCGCCGTGCCGGGGGAACCCACCGTGGGCTGGACGCTGAACAGCCCGTAGGCGCCTTCGGCGGCGTCGACGAGAGAGGAGATGTCCTCCATCTCCGCGCGTACGATCTGCGCGCCGGCGCTCGCCAGGGCCTTGGCCGGCGCGCCGTCCGGATTGCGTGTGAGGGCGCGCACCTGCCAGCCACCGTCGAGTAGATGCCTGGTCACTGCCCGGCCCTGCAGGCCGGTCGCGCCTGTCACCACGATGGTCTTGTCCGTCAGCTCCACTGTCTCTCCTGGATCTCGCACGCACCGGGGAGGACCATCCCGTAAGTGGGGTGGCCCTCCAGTTAATGCTCGATACAATATGGAGGGCCACCCCGGTTAGCAAGCCGTCAGGAGCTCCCGTGTCCCAAGACGCCACCGTGCCGTCCTCGCCCAGGCGTCCCATGCGCGCCGACGCTCGGCGCAACTACGAACGGATCCTGACCGCCGCCGGGGCCGCCATCGCCCAGCACGGCGTTGAAGCCTCCTTGGAGGAGATCGCGCGCCATGCCGGAGTCGGCTCAGCCACACTGCACCGGCACTTCCCCTCCCGGCAGGCGCTGCTGGAGGCCGTCTTCAAAGACCGGGTGGAGACCCTCTGCGCCAAGGCACGCGACCTCGCGACCGAGTCCGATCCGGGGGCTGCGCTCGTCACCTGGCTCCACGCCGTCGGGGCACACGCCGTAACCAACAAGGGTCTGGGGGCAGCCCTGATGCCTGGCGCCGGCGATCCGACGCTCGGGGACACCTGCCACACGCTCATCGTGAACGCCGGCAGCGAACTACTCGCGCGCGCTCACCAGGCACACGCCATGCGCCCCCAGGTCACCATCACCCAGCTGCTCAAACTCGTCGGAGCCATCGCGCTGGCCACCGAACACGACAGTGACGGCGCGGCCGAAACCGATCGCCTGCTGACACTCGTCATCGACGGGGTGCGCCAGCACTGATAGCTCAGAGAAGATCGTCCGACATGACAGGCGAGAACCAGGGCATTTCCATTGCCATGGGACCCCCGGGCTTCCGCAACCCTCGGGCCTATCCTCGGTCGCTCTTAG
>NZ_JBICWQ010000027.1:0-1957 GCF_043199815.1 Streptomyces sp. NPDC048523
CTTGTTCTTTATGGTCTGAGTCGGTTTCGTTCGATGATGCTCTCGGGTCGTTTCACGGTCTTGCCCACGTCGTAGCGGGTGGCGGGCCGCTGGTTCTTCGAGCCAAGTGGCCGTCCGGGGCCGGGAGTTGAGGGTTTCGGTGCACGGGCCGGACAGTGCAGGTGCGGGCGGAGGTTCCGAAACCCCCGGCGGACTCGGGCCGGCGTGAGTCGGCCGGGCTCGGCGGGCTTCTCCCACGGCCGCCGCAAGTCGGCGGCGGCCTCGCGAAGAAGGCGGATCTGGGTGTGGGCGGCGATGATCAGCCAGGTCCAGCGCTCGCCGGCCTCGGGGGTTCGCAGCTTCGGACGGGTCCACCCGAGGGTCTGCTTCATCAGCCTGAAGAGGTGCTCGATGTCGAATCTCCGTAGGAACGCCTGCCAGCGCACATCGACGTCCTCGCTGTTCAGGCCGGTGGCGGACGACCAGAGCCAGAGCGGGAGCGGGTCACCTCCGCCGGGCAGGCGGTCGACTTGGAGGCGGATCAGTGTGCCTTCGATGATGGGGAGTTCGCCGGTGTGGTCGATCCAGGCGGAGCGGGTGGTCAGGCGGGGGTGGATGCGGTCCCAGGCCATTGCGCGGGCGGTGCCGTACCGGTCGGTGACCTGCGTCGTGGCCGCGTCCGGATCGCCCCAGGTCTCCGGCTTGGCGAAGCGGAGCTCCTTGCCGTGCTTCGGCGGTCGCCCGCCCTGGGGATAGGACAGGGCGTACTCCTTGAGCGAGGGCGTCGGCCGTCGCATGACGCGGTCGGAGCGCATTCGTCCCAGCACCTCGACCGGGAGGCCGTCGAGGAGGTGGGCCATGCGCGGGGCGTCGTAGCCGGCGTCGAAGACGATGAGGATGTCGCGGTCGCCGAAGTGCCAGCGGCCCATCTCGATCAGGTCCTCGACCACACGGCGAAGCTGCGCGGCGGTGACCTCGGCGACGTCGTCCTCGGGCCCGAGACGGACGGCGTCCAGCAGCTGGCACCAGGACGTCCGGCCCGATTCGAGGGCGGCGACGAAGGAGTACGGCCAGCCGGGGATGAACTGGTCCGAGGACCGTCCGCTGCGGCCGTAGACGTGGCAGAACAGGCGGTCCGCGCTGGTCGGCGCGTCGGGGCGAAGCCAGTTGCTGACGTCGACCGCCAGGACCAGGCGCCCGTCGGCGGCCCGAGGCATCGGCAGACCGGCCAGCACCTGCCGCAGCCGGGGCACGTCCACGTTTCCGCGGTTCAACGCCTCGTACATCGCGCCGTGCCCACGCCGGTGCTCGGCCACCAGCGTCAGGTCCACCGGCGAGGTCACCGGCCCGTCCGCACACAGCAGCGCGTCGGCCAGCTCGAACAGCTCGTCCCCGCGGGCGGTCAGACAGTCGAAGAAGTCGTCCCGGAAGCATGACGCTTCGGCGAACGCTTCCCCCGGGACATCGAGATGCGGCAGGCTCATCCCCACGGCCTTCGTTCTGGTTCGGTGCATTCCTTGGTCGGAGCACAGAATCGGACGGAGGCCGCCCACACGTCTGATGAACTTCCGCGTGGGGGAGCCAGTTCGACGGACAATTCGACACTACGGAGCTCGGGAGCTCAGGCAACCTGCTTGAAGTCGTGGCTGAAGGGAGCGGTAGTGAGCGGGACGTGGTGGCTCACACAGGGCGACACCCGGATCGGCGAGCTACGGCAGCACGCAATTGATCAGCCAACGTTCCTCTGCCACTTCATCCCGAGGCCCGGATGGCAAGGGGTCCGTGCGCTGTTCGAGAGCTGGGCGGCCTTGCACGGCCCGGACCCCGACGGCTCTCGAACAGCACAGGCCATCAAGCCCATCATGGACCTCGGACTAACGCTGGTGCCCGAAGACGAAGGTCGGCCCATGGCGCTCTTCAAAGAGTGCATCGTCCGTATCGAGGGTGACACCGCCCGCGTGCGCTGCTGGCCTCAACG
>NZ_JBICWQ010000028.1:0-1935 GCF_043199815.1 Streptomyces sp. NPDC048523
CCCACGAGCCACACCCGAACCCGCGACATACAACTCACCCGGCGTCCCCACCGGCACCGGCCGCAACCCACCGTCCAACACATACACCCGCGTGTTGTCCAGGGGGCGGCCGATCGGCAGTGTGTGTCCGTCGACCGTCTGCCCGGGGGCGAGGCGGTACTCGGTGGCGCTGACGGTGGTCTCGGTGGGCCCGTAGACGTTGCGCACGGCGACGTGGGGGTGGCGACGACGCCAGGCTTCGAGGACGGCGGCGTTGACGGGCTCGCCCGCCAGGAGCAGTTCGCTCGTCGGGGCGTACTCCTCGGGCAGCTCCATCAGGAGGGACAGGTGGCTGGGCGTGGCCTTCAGGAAGGTGTACGGCTCGATCGGCGCCGACCGTCCGGCGTCGGCGTCCCGGAGCGACCCGATGACCACGCAGCCGCCGGAGATGAGCGGGACGTAGAGGGCGGTGACCGTCATGTCGAACGAGACCGAGGAGTGCAGGAGGGCGGCGCCATCGGTGCTCCGGTAGCCGGAACGGGCGCCCGTCAGGTAGTCGGCGAGGGCGCCGTGCTCGACCATCACGCCCTTCGGTGCGCCCGTGGACCCCGAGGTATAGATCACGTAGGCGGCGTTCCGGGGGTGCAGGGGTAGCGGGCGATCTGCGTCGGTGGGGGGAGTCTGCGGCTGTCGCGCGACCTGGGCGGTGACGTCGGGGTCGTCGACGGCGAGGATGACGGTGCCCAGGGCACCGGCCGCCCCGACCGGTGCGTCCTTGGTCGTGACGAGCACCCTCGGTGCGGTATCGGCCTGCATGAGCGCGATGCGCTCGGCCGGGTACTCCGTGTCGAGGGGCAGGTACGCCGCCCCCGTCTTCGCGACCGCGAGAAGGGCGACCATGAGCTCCGGAGAGCGGGGCAGGCCGACCGCGACGACCTGCTCGGGTCCTGCCCCGAGTCCGATCAGGTGGTGGGCGAGCCGGTTGGCGCGGGCCTCCAGGTCGGCGTAGGTCAGGACGGTGCCGTCGTCCGATACGGCGGGTGCCTCGGGGGTGAGGGCGGCCTGCGCCTCGAACATGCGGGGCAGCAACTCTGGCGGGGCCGGGCGGTCATGGCCTTGCCAGTCGAGGAGGATCAGATCGCGCTCTTCGGTGGAGAGCAGGTCCGCCTGGCTGATCGGATTGCCGGGCTCGGCGACGGAGGCGCGCAGTAGACGCACCAGGCGCTCGAGAGCCGATTCCACGGTTTCGTGGTCGAACAGGCTGGTGTTGTAGCGCGCGATGCCTTCGATGCCGGCGGGTACGCCACCGGCGTCGTGGCGCTCGCGCAGGCTGAGGAGGAGGTCGAACTTCGAGAGCGTCTCGGCGGTCGGCTCGATCGCGATGCCGAGTCCGGGCAGGCCCAGCGTCTCGTCGGGAGTGTTGTCCAGGGCCAGCCAGACCTGGAACAGGGGGTGGCGGGTCACCGCACGGGCCGGGTTGAGGACCTCCACCAGCCGCTCGAACGGCAGGTCCTGGTTCTCATAGGCGGCCAGGTCCGCGGTGCGCACCCGGCCGAGCAGCTCGCGGAAGGAGGGGTCGCCACTGGTGTCGGTGCGCAGGACGAGGCTGTTGACGAAGAACCCGACCAGATCCTCCAGCGCATCATCGGTGCGCCCCGCGATCGGAGCGCCGATGGGGATGTCGTCGCCGGCCCCGAGCCGGCTGAGCAAAGCGGCGAGTCCAGCCTGGAGCACCATAAAGATGGTGGCGCCCCGAGTGCGTGCGAGAGCCGCCATGGCCCGGTGGAGTTCGGGGTCGAGGGTGAACCGGACGACGCGGCCGGGCTCGGTGCCGCGCACCGCTTCCCTGGGCCGGTCCACGGGCAGGGAGATCTCTTCCGGAAGACCGTCGAGCGTGTCCTTCCAGAAAGCAAGCTGCCGGGACACAGCACTCTCCGGGTCGTCCTCACTGCCCAG
>NZ_JBICWQ010000029.1:0-1721 GCF_043199815.1 Streptomyces sp. NPDC048523
GTCGCCGATGCCGACCGGCCGTTGACGGGTCTGGACATCCTCGACCCGGCCGAACGCCACCAGCTCCTCACCACCTGGAACGACACCGCCCGGGAAGAGGCGGACTTTGAGGACGTCGTCGTCCGGATCCGCACGATTGCCGAGGGCACACCCCACGCCATCGCGGTCACCGACGACCACGGCGCCGTCACCTACCGGGAACTGGTCACCCGGGTGGACGGAGTCGCGCAGTGGCTCTGGTCCCGAGGAGCCGGCCCGGAGACGCGGGTCGCCCTCCTGGCCGAAGGCGGCATCGACGCGATCGTGGCCTTCATCGGCATCCTGGCCGCCGGATCCGCGTACGTGCCGCTCGACCCCGGGTCACCCGCCGCTCGCGTGTCGGAACTGCTCTCCGACGCCGGTGTGCGCTGGATCCTGGCGGGCCCCGGCGAAGCGGTGGCGGCCGAGAAGATCGCCGCCGGGAGCGCTGGCGCGGTCGAAGCCGTCCTCGTCGAAAACGCGTGGAGTGACGCGCTGCCGGAATCGACCGTGCGGAAGCCGGACCGGCAGGACCTCGCCTACGTGATCTACACCTCCGGCTCCACCGGTCGACCCAAGGGCGCCATGGTGCACCGCGCGGGCATGGCCAACCACCTCCTCGCAAAGATCGAGGACCTCGGCTTCACCCACGGGGATTCCCTCATCCAGAACGCTCCGCTCACCTTCGACGTCTCCGTCTGGCAGATGCTCGCACCCCTGGTCGTCGGCGGCCGGGTTCGCGCCGTCGGCTCCGCCACGGGTGCCGATCCCGCAGCACTCTTCGGGACCGTCGACACCGAGTCCGTCTCCGTCCTGGAAGTTGTCCCCTCGCTGCTGAGAGCGACGCTGGACCAGTGGGACGACGGGCTGCCCGTGCCCGAACTGCGAGGCCTCCGGCACCTGATGGCCACTGGCGAGGACTTGCCGGCCGACCTCTGCCGCCGCTGGTTCGCGCGTTTCCCGCACATCCCGATCACCAACGCCTATGGCCCGGCCGAATGCTCCGACGACGTCGCGCACGCTGCGATCACGTCCGCGCCCCTCCGGGACGGAGGGCCGGTCCCGATTGGATCACCCGTTCGAAACACTCAGCTCCATGTGCTGGGCGACAGGCTGGAGCTCCTGCCGGTTGGCGTCGAGGGAGACCTCTACGTGGGCGGTGCCGGCGTCGGGCGAGGCTATCTGGACGACCCGGCGAAGACGGCGACCGCGTTCCTGCCGGACCCCTTCTCCACGATCCCCGGCAGCCGCATGTACTTCACGGGCGACCGTGTCCGGCGTCGCGCGGACGGTCAGCTCGAGTTCCTCGGACGCCAGGACCACCAGGTCAAGATCCGCGGCCGTCGCGTCGAACTCGGTGAGATCCAGGCCGCCCTGCGTGCCGCGGCCGGCGTTTCCGACGCGGTCGTCGTACTGGTCCCGGCTCCCGAAGGCCAGCCGCAGCTCGTCGGCTACGTCGCGGGAACTGCCGACCCACAGGCCGTACGCGCCCACGCCGCGGGTCTCCTGCCGGAGTTCATGGTGCCGGCGGTGGTGGTGGTGCTGGATGTGCTGCCGTTGTCGGTGAACGGGAAGGTGGATCGTGCTGCGTTGCCTGTGCCGGAGTTCGGTGTGGGTGGGGTGGGGCGTGGTCCGCGGAGTCCGCAGGAGGAGATTTTGTGCGGGTTGTTCGCGGAGGTGCTGGGGGTTTCGCGGGTTGGTAT
>NZ_JBICWQ010000031.1:0-1136 GCF_043199815.1 Streptomyces sp. NPDC048523
GTCTTCATGACCTCGGCGGACTGCAGGACGAACGGCAGCTGCATCTGCCCGGAGCCGAAGAGTTCACCGACGACCTTCATGCCGTCCAGGAGGGTGTCGTTGACGATGTCCAGGGCGGGACGTTCCTCAAGGGCCGCATCGAGGTCGGCCTCCAGGCCGTTCTTCTCGCCGTCGATGATGCGGCGCTTGAGACGCTCCTCCAGCGGCAGGGCCGCCAACTCCTCCGCCCGGCCCGCCTTCAGGGACTTGGTGGTGGCGCCCTCGAACAGGGCCATCAGCTTCTGGAGGGGGTCGTAGCCCTCGGCGCGACGGTCGTAGATCAGGTCGAGAGCCGTCTGCACCTCCTCCTCGCTGAAGCGGGCGATCGGCAGGATCTTCGACGCGTGGACGATCGCCGAGTCCAGACCGGCCTTGACGCACTCGTCGAGGAAGACCGAGTTGAGCAGGACACGGGCGGCCGGGTTCAGGCCGAAGGAGATGTTGGACAGGCCCAGCGTGGTCTGCACGTCCGGGTGGCGGCGCTTGAGCTCGCGGATCGCCTCGATGGTGGCAAGGCCGTCGCCCCGGGACTCCTCCTGGCCGGTGCAGATGGTGAAGGTCAGGGTGTCGATGAGGATGTCGGACTCGTGGATGCCCCAGTTGCCGGTCAGGTCGTTGATGAGCCGTTCGGCGATGGCGACCTTGTGCTCGGGGGTGCGGGCCTGGCCCTCCTCGTCGATGGTCAGGGCGATCAGTGCGGCGCCGTGCTCCTGGGCGAGCTTGGTGACCTTCGCGAAGCGGGAGGCGGGGCCGTCGCCGTCCTCGTAGTTGACGGAGTTGATGACCGCGCGGCCGCCGAGCTTTTCCAGGCCGGCCTCGATGACCGGGACCTCGGTGGAGTCCAGCACGATCGGCAGGGTGGAGGCGGTGGCGAACCGGCCGGCCAGCTCCTTCATGTCCGCCACACCGTCACGGCCGACGTAGTCCACGCACAGGTCCAGCATGTGGGCGCCCTCGCGGATCTGCTCGCGGGCCATCTCCACACAGTCGTCCCAGCGGCCCTCCAGCATCGCCTCACGGAACTTCTTCGAGCCGTTGGCGTTGGTCCGCTCGCCGATCGCCAGGTAGGAGGTGTCCTGGCGGAAGGGGACCGTCTG